>NZ_JAGKJJ010000011.1 GCF_020329505.1 Bradyrhizobium semiaridum | reverse complement strand
CGGCGGCGGTGTCGGCCGGGCTGGTGTTGAAGCAGATCGGGGCATCGGGGGCGAGGCGGTGTACGAGGTTGAGGATGGTCTCGAACAGCACCGCTCCGGCGGTTCGCGCAGTCCGGCGCCGATCACGACGCAATCATAGCGCTTTGCCCGCAGTGCCGCCGTCGCGACCGGCTCGGCGGTGTCGCCGAGGTCGATCAGGCAGCTCTCGACGTCATAGCCCAGCGTGCGCAGGCCTTCGAGTTGCGCGTCGATATAGCTGCGGACCAGTTCCGGCGTGAATTGGGGCAGGACGGAGAGGTCGACGCAGGCCGGGTCAAGGCCGATCGCCAGCACCGATGGCTTGGTCATGATTGCAGCTCCCGGTTCGATGATCGTCCATCGAGCCTAACCGCGCTTTGAGTCCAAAGCGCGGAGGCGCCGAGCTCGTCGCCCGTCCCCTACTGCTCGCGCAGCATGATCAGCGGGGCGGCGCTGTCGGGGACGCGGCGCCATTGGGCGTTGTCGTCGGCCTCGAACTGCCAGGTCTCGCCCTTGGCCGACATCAAGAGCATCTGGCCGTGGTCGAGCCGCCACAGGCTCGGATTGAAGGCGGTGACCGCGGGGTCGCATTTGCCCTTCACGAACACCTGGAAATTGTCGTTGCCGGCATCGGTGTTGGTCAGCACCAACGTGCAGATCGCCTGGCCGTTGCCGCGGACCATCGACCAATCGCCGATCATCTGGTCCATCGATTTTGCAAGCGAGCGAGCGGCGGCGAGGTTTTGCAGGATGTAGACGCCTTCGTTGGTGCGCAGCCCCTCGAAGATGCCGGTCTCGACTTCGGTGAAGTCAATCACCGCTTCGCCGGTCGGACTCTGCAGCCGGACGATGTCGCCGAGACCCTTGATGCTCCAGCTGGCGATGTCCTTGCTGAATGGCAGTGCGGCGGCGCAGGCCGGCTCGAGCTCGAGCTTGAAGCCCTGCGGCGCCGCGTCGCCCTTCAATGTCACGACGCAGGTCTTGCTGCGGTCGGTGGTGGCAAGCTCCCACTGGCCGATCATGTCCTTCTTCAGCGTCGAGGCGTCCTGCGCCGCTGCGCCGCCGGATGCGGCGAGCAGCAGAGCGAGCGCGGCGCTGAAGCGGGACAGCGGCATCAGCGTCCCTTCACCGGGGTTTCGGCGACCGGCGTCAGCGGCGGCTTGCCGGCGAACCATGCCTTGATGTTGTCGACCACGAGCTGGTCCATCGCGTTGCGCGTCACCACCGAGGCCGAGCCGATATGCGGCAGCAGCACGACGTTCTGCATCGCCTTCAATTCGTCCGGCACGTTCGGCTCGGCCGCGAACACGTCGAGGCCGGCGGCGAGGATGGTGCCGGACTTCAGCGCCGCGACCAGCGCCGGCTCGTCGACGACGGAGCCGCGCGCGACGTTGATCACGACGCCGCGCGGGCCGAGCGCCTTCAGCACGTCGGCATTGATCATCTTCGCGGTCGAGGCGCCGCCCGGCACGATGACGATCAAGGTGTCGACCGCCTTCGCCATCTCGATCAAATCGGGATAGTGCTTGTAGGAGACGTCGGCGGCGGGATTGCGCGAGTGATAGGACACCGGCACCAGCGAGGCCTCGAGCCGGCGGCCGATCGCCTGGCCGATCCGGCCCATGCCGACGATGCCGATTTTGCGGTCGCGCAGCGAGCCGACGCTGAGCGGATAGTTTTGCGTCTGCCACAGGCCGGAGCGCACGTAACGGTCGGCTTTGACGAACTCGCGCAGCGTCGCGATCAGGAGGCCCATCGCGACGTCGGCGACCTCCTCGGTCAGCACATCAGGTGTGTTGGTGACCACGATGTTGTGATCGCGCGCGTAGTGGGAATCGACGTGGTCGTAGCCGACGCCGAAGCTGCCGACGATCTCGAGCTTGGGAAACATCGCCAGCGCGGTCTTGTCGGTCGCCATGGTGTGATAGGTGACGGCGATGGCGCGGATCTTGGCCAGCGTGTCCGGCGTCAGCCGCTCGAGGTCGCCGCGGCTCTCGGCCTTGTGCAGCACATATTGATCGGAAAAGCCGTTCTCGAGGATCGGCCGGATCGGTCCGTAAATCAACAGATCGATCTTGTCGGAAGAAATCGAGGCCATCAGCTTTCCTTTCCTAGCGCACTCTCGTGCCAGCGCCGCAACAACAGGTGCGAAACTAGCGCCAGCAGCCCATAGATGACAATCCCGGCCAGCGATAGCAGCAAAAGCGCGGCGAACATGCGGGGAATGTTCAGCCGGTAGCCGGATTCGGCGATCCGGAACGCGAGCCCCGAGCCGGCGCCGGCGCTGCCCGCCGCGATCTCGGCGACCACGGCGCCGATCAACGACAATCCGCCGGCGATGCGCAGGCCGCCGAGGATATAGGGCAGGGCACCCGGCAGTTTCAGGAACAGCAGTGTCTGCAGCCGTGAAGCGCCATAAAGTTGAAACAATCCGGACAGGTTACGATCGACCGAGTTGAGGCCGAGCGTGGTGTTCGAGAGCACCGGGAAGAAGGCGACGATCCAGGCGCAGACGATCACGGCGGTCTGCTGCTGCAGATAGATCAGCAGCAGCGGCGCGATCGCGATGACGGGCGTGACCTGCAGGACCACGGCATAGGGGAACAGCGAGTATTCCAGCCATTTCGACTGGTTGAACAGCAGCGCCAGCGCGATGCCGCCGACCGCGGCCGCGACAAAGCCTTCCAGCGTGGTGAGCAGCGTGACGCCGAGCGATTGCGACAGTACGTCCCAGTCGCCGACCAGGGTCTGCAGCACCAGCAGCGGGCTCGGCAGCACATAGGGCTGGATGTCATAGGCGCGGACGATGGCTTCCCACAGCAGGAGGCCGGCGGCGAGCACCACGACGGGCAGCAGGAAGCGGATGATGTCGCGTGGCGATGTCATGCGCCCGGCTGCCCTGCATAAGACGGCGCCAGCGCGCTCGAGACCTCGCGGCAGAAGGCGGCGTATTCGGCCGAGGTGCGAAACGCCTCGCCGCGCGGCTCCGGCGACGTGATGCGAAACTCGGCGCCGATGCGGCCGGGCCGCGCCGTCATCACGATCACGCGCTGCGAGAGATAGACCGACTCGAACACCGAGTGTGTCACGAAGATGACTGTCTTGTGCAGGCTGCGCCACAGCGTCAGCAGATCATTGTTGAGACGGAAGCGCGTGATCTCGTCGAGCGCGGCGAACGGCTCGTCCATCAGGAGAATATCGGGATCGGTGACCAGCGCGCGCGCCAGCGACACCCGCATCTTCATGCCGCCGGACAATTCGCGCGGATAGGCGTCGGCGAACTCAGCGAGTCCTACCTGATCGAGCGCCTGATCGATGCGCACGTCGGCATCGGCAGCCGGTGCGTGCGCGAGGCGGAACGGCAGGCGGACATTGTCGCGCACGGTGGCCCACGGCATCAGGGTCGGCTCCTGGAACACGAAGCCGATCCTGTGACTGCCGGGCCGTAGCGCGCCGCGGTGCGCGAGTTCGACCGTGCCGGCGCTCGGCGCCGACAGCCCGGCGATCAGCCTCAGCGCGGTGGACTTGCCGCAGCCGGACGGCCCGAGCAGTGAGACGAATTCGCCGCTGATGACGTCGAGGTCGAGCGGCCCGAGCGCCGCGACGCCGGTGTCATAGATTTTCGTGACGCCGCGCAGGCGCACGGCGGCCGCCTTGGTATCCGACGCCACGGGCCCGGCCGTCAGTTCTTCGGCCGCAGCTCGACGCCGACTGCCTTGTTGACGAAGCGCAGCGTGTAGCCCTGGCGATAGTCGATGGTGCTCTTGACGACGCCGGCGCGCACCATCTTGTCGAAGAAGCTGGCCATCCGCTCGTCGGTCATGGCTCCGATGCCGTTCTTGACGGTATCGCCGGAATCGACGATGCCGTGCTCGCGCATCTTGGCGACGCAATAGGCGAGCAGCTCGTCGGTCATCTCCGGGTTGAGCTTCTTGATCATGGCATTGCCGGCCGAGTTGTCGCCGTAGATGTAGTGATACCAGCCGACCACTGAGGCATCGACGAAGCGCTGCACGAGGTCGGGCTTCTTGTCGACGATGTCGCGGCGGGTCTCGATCAGGGTCGAATAGGTGTTGAAGCCGTAATCGGCGAGCAGCAGCACGTTCGGCTTGAAGTTTGCGGCCTTCTCGACCGCGAACGGCTCCGAGGTGACGTAGCCCTGCATCGCGGTCTGCTTGTCGACGATGAAGGGCTGCGGGTTAAAAGTGTAGGGCTTCACCTTGCTCTCGCTGAAGCCGTATTCGGATTTCAGCCACTGGAAATAGCTGGTGATGCCTTCCTTGGAGATCAAAAGCGTCAGCGGCTTCAGATCTTCGATCTTGCTGACCTTGATCTCGGGATGGGTGAGAAAGACCTGCGGGTCCTTCTGGAACATGGCGGCGACCGCGACCAGCGGCACCTTGTTGGTGACGGCATCGAAGGTCTGCAGCGAGTTCGCGCTCATGAAGAAGTCGAGCTTGCCCGCGATCAGCAGCGAGCGGTTGTTCGCGTTGGGGCCGCCGGGCACGATGGTGACGTCGAGGCCGTATTTCTGGTAGGTGCCGTCGGCGACCGCCTGGAAGAAGCCGCCATGCTCGCCCTCGGCCACCCAGTTGGTGCCGAAGGAGACCTTGTCCAGGGTCTGCGCGTTCGCGGGAGTGAGGACCGCCAGCGCCGTAACGGCGGCGGCAAACAGGCCAGTGGTTAACGCTGGCGACAAAAAGGCCGGCTTCATGGTTGGACTCCGTCGATCATTCTGGCCCATGATGGGAAGGCAGAGGACGTGGACCGCGCCCGGAGGGGACGCGGGAACGCCCCGGAGGAGCGCGGAACGTCCCCGCAAATGATGAACAAACTACCCTGCAAATTCATCCATTGAAACGCCTGTCCTGATGACCGCTCAGCTTCCGCCCCGTGACTGGACCGCCATCCGCTGGCCCGAGATCGCCCAGAGCGCGCCGGCGCGCTGGATCGCGGTGCTGCCGCTGGCCGCGACCGAGCAGCATGGGCCGCATCTGCCTGTCGGAACCGACGTCATGATCGGCGAGGCCTACCTTGCACGGGTGCGCGAGTTGCTGCCGGCAGCGATCCCGGCGACGTTCCTGCCGCTGCAAGCGGTCGGCATCTCGACCGAGCACATCGATTTTCCGGGCACGCTGACCTTGCCGACCGAGGTGGCGCTGAAGGGCTGGATGGCGATCGGCGCAAGCGTCGCGTGCACCGGCGTGAAGAAGCTCGTGATGGTGACGAGCCATGGCGGCAATTCCGCCGCGATGTCGCTGGTCGCGCAGGATCTGCGCGCTCAGCACGGCATGCTGGTGGTGACCACGAGCTGGTCGCGGTTCGGCGCGCCGGACGGTTTGTTCGATGCCGACGAACTGCGCCACGGCATCCATGGCGGCGCGGTCGAGACCTCGATCATGCTGGCGAAGTATCCGCAAGCCGTGCGCAAGGATGCGATCGCGAACTTCACGCCGGCGAGCATCGCGATCGAGCAGCAGCACCGCCATCTGTCGACGCAGCGGCCGGCGCCGTTCGCCTGGCAGGCGCAGGATCTGCATCCGAGCGGCGCGGTCGGCGACGCGACCAAGGCGACCGCCGCGAAGGGCGAGAAGCTGCTCGATCACGGCGCGCGCGCGTTCTGCGAATTGCTCGCGGACGTCGACCGGTTCGACGTCGAAAAATCGCTGCACGGCCGGTAAAGCGGCTTTGTTTCGCCGGCGCAGCCGCGACGAAACAATTCACGAAGCCATATTTCCAGCGGTCCTTTCGAACCGGAACCTGTGCGGCTCCGTCCAACGGGCGTTGCGGACCACACCGGCGCCGCGCCCAGACAGGATGGAGTATCCAATGTCGATCAAGACCAAGTTCGCCGCCCTCGCTCTCGCTACGCTCGCCGTGACCGGCAGCATCGCGTCCACCACCTCGCAGGCCGAAGCCAAGCCGCTCGGCTGGGGTTATGGCGTCGGTGCGGGGCTGGTCGGTGCCGCCATCGTCGGCGGCGCGATCGCGGCCAGCGACGGCTACTACTACAACGGCTACGGCGCCTATAGCGGCTATCGCCGCTGCGGCTTCGTGCGGCAGTACGACGCCTACGGCAACTACATTGGCCGCGTGCGCACCTGCTACTACTGATCGGCGAATTTCTTCATAGCGTTTTCAAGCGAAGTGGGCGCTGGTTCGCGTGAAGAAAACGCGTCAAACGAGAATCTGGAGCTGAAGGCTCCAGGCTGTGGATCCCGCGCTCGGCACGGGTCCTCATCCACCCCGTGCCGTTCCCGACCCGCCCGGCGATCCCCCTGGGCGGGTCATTCGTTTCGGACCGCGTGACACTCACAGATATTTCGCGATTGGCCGGAAGTCGCGCAGCACGGCGCGGCCCTTCGGGCCTGCGGCAGTCCGGTGCTTTGGTCCGCGCGACAGCCCCGCTTCATGGCGGCGACGCACCTGATTTCATGCAGGTGCATCCGTCGGAGAGACAGTCGTGCGATTCGCCGGAGGGCTGGTGATTCGGCAGCAGGCTGGGGCGCGTGACTTAGGTCACGCCTGACCCGCGACCTTGGCGGCCGCCGTGCCGATGTCGAGGCCGAGCATGCGGGCGCGCTCCTGGCGGTCTTCGGCCAGCAGCTTGAGCTCCCGTTCCAGCGACCGCGCAACCTCCTCCTGCAGTTCCTTGGAGCGGGCGCGCTGGGCGCCATGGCGGCTTGCGGGGCGAGTGGTCACAGGGGAACCCTTGTCATCGTACTGTCACGCGGAGTCTTCGCACGGCTGGTTTCAAACCAGCAATCAAAAAGTATTTAGGGTCGGTCTTTTGGAATATCTCCCATGCCGCTGACTCGAAATTGAGCAAAGCATTCTCCGGTGGAGCTTGCCGCATCGACCAAATCCGTCGCATTCGCCGAAAATGCAGACGGAGCTTCTTCATCAGACCTATTTCGAATTGCCGCGAAATCATTTTTGGATTTCGATGAAGGCGTCCTGAAACGGACACGCTCTAGGCTTAGGAAATTCCTGGCGAGGACGGATCGTCCGGGAAATGCCTGATCGTCCTGTGGGGGTAACGTTGCCGATGAAACAGCCGAGTGCCATGCCGTATATGTGGGCGGCCGTCCTGATCGCGGTTGCGATCTGGGGTGCGGTCGGATCGCCGCAGATGGCGCACACCTCGGTGCGGCAGCATCACGCCGGTATCCGCTAACCTGACCTCGGCGACGATGTCGCACGGGCGATTCGCGATCGCCGCCTCACGTTTTCCGGATTACAGCGCCGGCCGCGGCGAGCGTTGCATGTCCATCGTATAGGTATAGCGCCCTTCGGGATGCGTGGTGATGGTCACCTCGAACAACTCCTCGCGCACTCCATAGTAGCGGCGCACCACGGTGAGCGCCGGTGAGCCGGTCTTGACGCCGAGCGATTTGGCAATCGGCGCCGGCATGCCGCGCACGAAGATCTCCATCTGCGCGTGCTCGGTGACCTGACCGTAGGTCTTGGCGATCTGCTCGTGCACCGGCGTGCGGCCGTGGTCGCTGCGCTTCACGACGTCGGCGAATTTGCGCAGCACATAGATTTCGGCCCAGCCGAGCGGAGCCGCGAACTGGTCCGAGCGGCGCACCGCCTCGATCAGGAACCAGCTCTTGCCGGGCTCGCATTTCAGCAGCGCGGCGAGTTTGCGGTCGGCGACGATGTCGCCGCTGCTGACGACGTCGCGATAGGTTTCGTTGGAATAGCGCAGCCATTCCCCCAGCGATTTGACGCTGTGGGTGAACAGCACCGGCGGTTCGGAGGCGATCACCACCGAGCCGAGGCCGGCACGGCGCACGATCAGGCCCTGCTCGATCAGGATGCGCAGCGCCTCGCGCACGGTCTGGCGGCTTGCCTGATAGCTTGCCATCAGCTCGGTCTCGGTCGGCAGCAGGTTGCCCACCGCGTAGGTGCCGAGCCGGATATCCTTTTGCAGCCCGGTGGCGATGTCGCGGTAGCGGGACGATCTCGCCTTGCCGGGTTTCTCGGACATCGCGGCTTACTGGTATGCCACGTGGCAGCTGACCGGGTGCCCGGTTTGCATCGACTGCAACGCGGCCTCGAAGGCGCTGAGCGTCGCCAGCACATCGGCTTCCGGCACCGGGAAAGCCTTGATGCCCAAAGCCGCATCGGCAAAGGCAGCGAGTTCCGCGGCGAGCGTGTCGACCACAGAATAATGCATTGTCGCGGGCGCCTCGCCGGATTTTCGCAGCACCATCGTCACCTCGCCCAGCACCTCGGCTGATCCCTTCGTCCCGAAGACATGCACGCGCCAATAGAACGGCGTTGCGCGGATCGTCGCAAGAGTGCCGCTGACGCCATTCACAAATTCAATCGCCAGGGTTGCAGTGTCGAGTGGCGGCGGACCAGCCTCGCGCGCACTCAACCGGGCATAGACCTGACGGACCGGTCCGAGCAGGCTGACAAAGCCGTCGAGCACGTGCAGCCCGGCGCCGGTCAGCCCACCGCCCGGCGATTCCTCTGATGACAGCCGCCAGCCCTGCGTGATGGCTTGCGAGTTCTCATTGCTGTTGTGCCCCTCGATATGCAGCACGGTGCCGAGCTCGCCATTGGTGACGATCGTCCGCAGCGCCTGCATCGACGGCCAGAACCGGCGATTATGCCCGACCGCGAGCACCACGCCGGCGCTGCGGCAGGCGGCGAACATCTCAGCCGCGTCGTCGCGCTTCAGGGCGAGGGGCTTCTCGCAAAACACCTGCTTGCCCGCCGCGGCGGCTGCGATCACCTGGCGCTTGTGCAGCGAATGCGGCGTCGCCAGCAGCACGGCATCGACGGCAGGATCGGCCAGCACGGCGTCCATGCTCGTGAGCGTGAGGCCATGCATCGCGCAAAAGCTCTCGGCGTGGCCAGCGTCGGGCTCCACCGCGCTGACGATCCGCAGTCGCGGTTCGCTTCGCGCGGCTTCGACCAGCGCTCGCCCCCATCGTCCGAGGCCTGCAATCGCACAATTGATCATGTCGGTCCTCCGCCGTGGCCACGCCTGGTGCGAATCGCCTCGATCACCGCGGCGCTATCACTGTCCGGGCCTTGCAATGCGATCGCCGTGCGCAGCAGGCTGGCCTGTGCGGTCGTCATCGGCAAGGGCTGGCCGTGCCTGTCGGCCTCGCACAGGATCAGTTCGGCATCCTTCAGCGTCTGCGCGATGTGCGATTGCGGCGAGAAATCCCGCGCCAGCATCTTCTCGCCCTTGCTGTCCATCACTTTGGAATAGGCCGCCGACTGGCGCACGGTCGCAAGGAAGCTGGCGCCGTCGAGGCCGAGGCATTCGGCGAAGGCGATGCCCTCGGCGAGCGCTGCGCGGTTGGATTGCAGGATCAGGTTGATGGCGAGCTTGGTGCGACTGGCATTGCCGATCGCGCCGACATTGATCCGCTGCGGGCAGATGATGTCGAGCGTCGCTGTAGCTGCATCGATCGCCTCGGCGTTGCCCGCGACCAGCACGGTGGCGGTGCCGGCGCGGACCTCGGCGCTGGTGCCCGAGATCGGCGCCTCGATGAAGCCGAGATGCGAGCGCGCCGCGAATTCGGCGATGACGGCGATTTCCCCCGGTGTGCAGGTGGTGGTGCAGATCACCAGCGGCGGCAGTTTTGCGTTGGCGAGGTCGGGCAGCAGGCTCTTGGCCTGTGCGGCGTCATACACCGCGATAACGATGGTCCGGCAGCGCTCCGCGACATCAGCCGCGAAAGCGGCGAATTCGGCACCGCTGGCTCTCAACCCACTCGATTTGGCTGCATCAACGTCGAAGCCGATCACTCCGACGCCGGCATCGATCAGGCGGGCGGCGAGGGCTGATCCCATCAGCCCAAGCCCGATGACCCCGACCGGTGCGTTGCTGTTCATGGCACGACCTTGCCGCTTCCGTCTATTGCGGCTGGATTCCGGCCGCCTTCATTTCGGCCGACCAGCGCACGACCTCGCCCTTGACGAAAGCACCGAACTCCGCCGGCGCCAGCGGCGAGACGATCACGCCGACATCGGCAAGCTTCTTCCTCGTCTCCGGCATCGCCAGGAATTTCGCGCATTCGGCATAGATGCGATCCACGACCGGCGCCGGCGTGCCGGCCGGGGCGAACAGCCCGTACCAGATCGTGGCCTCGAAGCCCGGCATCACGTCGGCGAGCGGCGGCAGGCCGGGGGTAAGCTCGTTGCGCGACGCCGAGGTCACGCCGATGCCGCGCAGGGTGCCGCCTTGCATCTGCGGGATCGCGACCGAGAAGTCACCGAAGGTCAGATCGATGACGCCGGCCATCACGTCGGTCATTGCCTGCGGAACGCCGCGATAGGAGGCTGCGACCAGCGACAGGCCGCCGCGCGACTGCAACTGCGCGACCGAGATCTGCGAAGCACCCGAGCCATAGCCCGCGGTCAAGTTCGGATGCGTCTTGGCATAGTCGAGGAATTGCGCGAGGTCCTTGGCCGGAGACTTGGGGCTGATCAGCAGCACCATCGCCGTCGTCGTGGTGCGGATGACCGGCGCGAAATCCTTCACCGGATCATAGGACAGGCTCTTGAAGCTCGCCACGTTGCTGGCATGGGTGGTGTTGGTACCCATCAGCAGCGTGTAGCCGTCCGGGGCGCTGCGCGCGACCTCCAGCGCGCCGATGCTGCCCAGCGCGCCGGCGCGGTTCTCGATCAGCACGGTCTGGCCGAAGGCGTCTTGCAGGTGTTGGCCGATCAGCCGCGCGACATTGTCGGGACCGGCGCCGGCCGGGAACGGCACGATGATCTTCATCGGCCGCTGCGGGAATCCGTCCGCGGCGGGCGCCGGCGGTGCCGCGAACCCGGAAAGGAGCAGGACGACAAGCAAGCCCAGGCGCGACTTCATCCCGATCCCCTCCCATTGTTTTGATAAATTTATACGGACAAATACCGTCGCAGCGCAAGCTCTGCGCTGCCGGATGGGTTGAGGCCTGTCATAATTATCCGTATATATGTTCGAAACAGGGAGCCAGACGACGATGGTGGACGTCAGCGATCTGCACGCCCGCGGGCTGCGCCGGCGCAGGAAGATGTTCGGCGAAGCCGATGTTGCCAAGCGGATGGCGGCCGCCGGCGATTTCGGCGCGCCGCTGCAGAACGTCATCAACGCCTATGTCTATGGCGACGTCTGGGAGCGCAGCGGCCTGTCCGACCAGATCCGCAGCCTGGTCATGCTCGGCATTACCGCGGCGAGCGGCAAGGCCGCCGAATTCCGTGTCCACGCCAAGGGCGCGCGGGCCAATGGCTGTACCGCGGCGCAGGTGCAGGACGTGCTGCTGCTGGTCGCGATGTATTGCGGCGTTCCCGCCGCGATCGAGACCAGCACGATCGCAGCCGAGGTGTTCGGCGAGTTGCCAGCAGAGGGGTAGGGGCTCCGCGCGGGTCGTGTTAGGGACTGGCCGAACTGCGATCGGCCACAGGATATGCCCATGCCCGCGTTTTCGACCTCGACCACCGTGCTCGATTCCGTGCTGTTCCGCGATGCCTTTGGCACGAGCGAGATGCGCGAGGTGTTTTCCGACCTGCGGCTGATATCGCGCTATGCCGAGGTCGAGGTCGCGCTGGCCAAGGCGGAAGCGCGTTGCGGCGTGATCCCGGCCGAGGCGGCCGCGGAGATCGCAAAGCGTACCGACGTCGCGGCGTTCGATTTCGATCTGCTGCGCCAGGAGACCGATGTCGTCGGCTATCCGATCCTGCCGCTGGTGCATCAGATGGTGAAGCAATGCGGCGAGGCCGGCCGCTACGTGCATTGGGGCGCCACCACGCAGGACATCATGGACACCGCGGTGGTGCTGCAACTGCGCGACGGCTTGAAGATCGTCGAGGACGACATCGCCGCGCTGCGTGGCATCCTCGTTGATCTGTCGAAGCGCTATCGCGACACGCCGATGGCCGGCCGCACCCATCTGCAACAGGCACTGCCGGTCACCTTCGGCTACAAGACCGCGATCTGGCTGGCTGCGTTCGATCGCCACGCGGCGCGGCTGGCGGAGCTGAAGCCACGCGTGCTGATCGGCCAGTTTGCCGGTGCCGCCGGCACGCTTGCCTCGCTCGGCGACAAGGGATTCGAGGTGCAGCAGGCGCTGTGCGAAGCGCTCGGCCTCGGCGTGCCCGTCTCGACCTGGCATGTCGCGCGCGACGGCCTCGCGGAAGCGGTCAACTTCCTGGCGCTGGTCACCGGGACGCTCGGCAAGATCGCGCTCGACATCATGATCATGGCATCGACCGAATTCGCCGAGGTCTATGAGCCGTTCGTGAAGGGGCGCGGCGCGTCCTCGACCATGCCGCAAAAGCGCAACCCGATCTCGTCGGAATTGATGCTGGCGGCCTCGAAGGCCGTGCGTCAGCATGCCGGCCTGATGCTGGACGCGATGGTGCAGGATTTCGAGCGCGCCACCGGGCCGTGGCACGCCGAGTGGATGGCGATCCCGGAAAGCTTCGTGCTCACCGCGGGTGCACTGCATCAGGCGAAGTTCGCGCTCGGCGGCCTGATCGTCGACGAGAAGCGGATGGCCGACAATCTCGACATCAGCCGCGGGCTGATCGTAGCCGAAGCCGTGATGATGGGGTTGGCGCCAGATCTCGGCCGGCAGGAGGCACACGACGTGGTCTACGACGCCTGCCGCCTCGCCAACGAGAGGGGGCTGACCCTGGCCGAGGCCTTGGCGGCGGATCAACGCGTGGCGAGCCGGATCGATCGCGCGACCATCGACCGCCTCGCGGCGCCGAAAAACTATCTCGGGCTCGCGCCTGACATGGTCGATCGCGTGCTGGGATCAGTGAAGCGGTAAATTGTGCGTTCGGTCGCCGTCGCGTGATCGGTGATCGAGGCGGGAACCTTGCGAACCCGGCTCGAATTGGACTACGAATCGGTCAATTCCCCAATCGACACCGGATGCTTCATGACTGCACATCAGCGCAATCTTTCCGCCTCGATCGATCCCGTAAAGCTCGACCGGCTCGCCGAAGTCGCGGTCAAGGTCGGGCTGCAGCTCCAGCCGGGGCAGGATCTGCTGCTGACCGCGCCCGCGGTCGCGATGCCGCTGGTGCGGCGGATCGCCGAGCATGCCTACAAGGCCGGTGCGGGTCTCGTGACTCCGTTCTTATCGGATGAGGAGATCACGCTGGCGCGCTACCGCTATGCGAACGACGCGAGCTTCGATCGAGCCGCGAGCTGGCTCTATGAGGGCATGGCGAAGGCGTTCGGCGCCAACACCGCGCGGCTGGCGATCGTCGGCGACAATCCGATGCTGCTGTCGGGCGAGGACCCGACCAAGGTGGCGCGCGCCAGCAAGGCCAATTCGATCGCCTACCAGCCGGCGCTGGAGAAGATCGTCAATTTCGACACCAACTGGAACATCATCGCCTATCCCAGCGCATCCTGGGCCAGGCAGGTTTTTCCTGATGATGCTGAGAACGTCGCGGTCGCAAAACTCGCCGACGCGATCTTCTCGGCGTCGCGGGTCGACCAAGACGGCGCCGTCGCCGCCTGGGAGAAGCACAATGCGAAACTGCGCGAGCGCACCGAGTGGCTGAACGGCCAGCGCTTCCATGCGCTGAAATATTCCGGCCCCGGCATGGACCTGACGGTTGGGCTCGCCGACGGACATGAATGGGAAGGCGGCGCCTCGACTGCCAAGAACGGCATCGTCTGCAATGCCAACATCCCGACCGAGGAGGTCTTCACCACGCCGCATTGCCGGCGCGTCAGCGGCCATGTCGTCAGCTCGAAACCGCTGTCCTATCAGGGCACGCTGATCGACAACATTTCGGTCAAGTTCGAGGAAGGCCGCATCGTCGAGGCCAAGGCCTCGCGTGGCGAGGAAGTCCTGAAGAAGGTGCTCGATACCGACGAGGGCGCGCGCCGGCTCGGCGAGGTTGCGCTGGTGCCGCACTCCTCGCCGATCTCCAAGAGCGGGCTGCTGTTCTTCAACACGTTGTTCGACGAGAATGCCGCCTCGCACATCGCGCTCGGCCAGTGCTATTCGAAATGTTTCGTTGGCGGCGACAAACTGACACCGCAGCAGATCGCCGAGCAGGGTGGCAACAAGAGCCTGATCCATATCGACTGGATGATCGGCTCCGCCCATACCGATATCGACGGCATCCACGCCGACGGCCGCAGCGTGCCCGTGTTCCGTAAGGGCGAGTGGGCGTAAGGGCTCGGCTAGAGATCAGGTCAACTTGCGGCGCGACGGCAGGGCGCTCCCTCGCCCCGTTCTTACGGGGAGAGGGGTGGGGTCAGGGGTCGTCTGCGCAAACACGGTGACAGCTGGATTCGCGGAGGTTCCCCCTCACCCGGTCTAACGATGCGTTCCGACCTCTCCCCGCACGCGGGGCGAGGTGATCGGAGTTCGTCGCTCCGGTTATAGTTAACTCATTCTGCTCTATTGAAATCGCCCCTCGCGTGCGGCGATCAGCTCGGCTCGCGTGGCGCTGAAGCGGCAGGTTTCGTGCTGCGGGCGGAAGCCGAGACGGCGATAGATCTTCAGCGCGGCGGCGTTGCGGCTCGAGACATTGAGCCAGCACGGGTGCTCAACTGAGACGTCGTGCGCGGTCAGCACGCGATAGAGCAGGAGCTGGCCGAGCCCGCGTCCCTGCCGCGCCGGATCGACGGCCATCGACTCGATCCACATCGAGTTCTGCTCCGGCTCGGTCAGGCAGAAGCCGGACACCTGCCCGTCCTCGGATGCGATCCAGACTTCGCTCTCGGTCAGAAGCTGCGCCATCTCCTCCGGTGAGTACAGGCGGAATGCGGCGTCCGAGGCATAGGCAGCGTTATGGATGCGCGCGACCTCGGCGGCACAGGTGGTCACGTCGCCGACCTGCTCGATCGAGGCGCGCGCGGCGGCCAGCGTGCGAGCTGGCTGCAGCGGTTCCACGCACTTCATGCCGATTTCCGATCCGACATGAACGAAGCCGAACACGGTGACGAAGGCCATGCCGGCCGGCCAGTCGGGGCTGACTTGCGTCTGCACGGTGAGGTCAGCCTCGGCGTCGATCGCCAGCACGTCGTCGAGCAGCGCCAGGCCGACGTGGCGGCGCCGCGCCTCTGGCGCCACGACGATCTTGAGGAAGCGGGACTGGTGCGCGCCGTGATGGCGCAGCGACGACTCCGCGAGCCCGACCAGGCGGCCGCCCCGCCCGGCGACACGAAAATCGCGGCCGCCGCGGTTCTGCGGCAGCTTCAGGAATTGATCCCATTGCGGCAGCGTGACCGGGCCGAGCCGCGGTTCCACCGCGGCCGCCCTTGTATAGAGCGCAACAACCGCTTCCGCATCGGTCTCCCGGAGCGGCCGGATGGTGATGCCGTCATCCATGGCTGCCAAGCTTATCCGATATCGAGCCGATAAACATCCTTTGCCGTCTGCAAGAACAGGGCCGTCTTCTCGACTTCGCTATATTGTGAAGCTAGCCGTTTGAAGGCGTTGAAGATCACCTGATAGCTGCACTGACCCTTGTCAGGTGGGAAGTTGCTCTCGAACATGCAACGGCTCGGGCCGAACGCCTCGATGCAGGTCTCGATATAAGGCCGCCAGGCGGCCGCGAGTTCCTCCGACGACGGCGGCTTGGGGCGGAGATGGAAATCGTAGCCGAGCAGGCACATCGCCAGCCCGCCGAGCTTGACGACGACGTTTTGGCATTTGGCGATCTCCTGGATGGATGCCTTCCAGACCGGAAACACCTCGGCGCGCTTGCCGGCGAAGCGGCCGGTGCCGACCGGGCCGCCGCAATGGTCGAGTACGATCCTGGTGTCGGGAAAGGCACGGGCGAGGTCGGTGAGCTCGCCGATCTGCGGGTGGAACAGCCAGGCGTCGAAGCTGAGGCCGAGCGGGGCAAGGCAGGCAAAGCCCTTGCGGAAGGTCGGATCGAGCAGGATGCCCTTCGGCCGGTTCGCATACATGTGGGCGACGTGAGGGTCTTCGTCCCAGGCCGACGAGTGGCGGATGCCGCGGAACCGGCCGTTGCCCGCCGCGATCTCCGCCTCCAGCACGGCCTTGGCCTGATCGCCGATCAGAAGATTGACGTGGCTGACGATGCCGGCGCAGATTTTTGCCTTGCCGTAGCCGCCGCTGGCCGACATCGCGGCAACGCCATTGGCGAACTCAACCTCGCCGACCGGCTTGAAGGCCTCCGGGCCGTCGGCGCGGTACATCGAGCGGCAATCGACATAGACGGTGGCGACGATGTTGTGGCCGGAGGCGATGTCGTCGCGCATGTCCTCGATCAGATAGCGCAGCCCACCGCGGTCCCAGAGATGATGATGCGGATCGACGATCGGCCGGGCGGGATCGATCACCTCCTCGGTATACTGCGCGAGCCAGTCCTCACGCGGATTGGCATAAAGTCCGCTGGCGGAGGCGGGTAAGGTGCTGGCCATCGATTTCACTCCCGTTTTTGCTTGTTGTTGAAGAGAGACATCAAACGCCGTCGAGGATAATCACCGTCGGTGTCGTCGGCAGTGTGTCACGCGACATCCGCAAGGTGCGCTCGCCGCCGCGGCGGTCGATCTCGAACTGCTGGCCGATCAGGCGCATGAACTCCTCGAGCGGGGTCGCGAAGCGGTGCATCGGCAGCACCACCGCCGCGCGCAGCCGCTTCGTGATCTCGGAGACGCCGTCGAGCGACATCGTATAGGTGCCGTCGATCGGCACCATCACGATGTCGAGCCGGCCGATCGCGGCGAAATGGCTGTCATCGAGCTTGTGATGCAGATGGCCGAGATGGCCGATGCAGAGCCCGGCGACCTCGAAGATGAAGATCGAATTGCCGTCCTTGATCATCGCGCCGCCGGAATCCTCGCCCCAATAGCGGCGGATGTCGGTGGTGACGTTGCGGATATAGACGTCGCCGATCCGCATCGCGTAGTGCGCGGGTTGCCCCTTCTCACCCCAGCCGTGCATGACGTGGGGAATTTTCGGATCCGGAAACAGCGTGTAGTGGGTCTCGTGCGCGCGGTTCATGGTGGCGACGTCGGGCAACCGTCCGGTGCGGTAGACGCCGTTGTAGTCGGTCGCGATGCGGATGCCGCCGGGCGTGTCGATGTAGTAGGTCGAGTGGCCGGCATAGGTGATGGCGACCTCGTCGGCCTTTGCCGCGACGCGCCGGTAGTTGACGGGGATGGCGCGCGGCGGAGCGCCCGCCATCGCCAGGCATTCGCTGCGCTGGGCGTCCTGCGCCCAGGTATTGCCGGTGAACGTGACCAGCAGGACGAGCACGGCGAGCAATCTCAGCATGACATGTTCCGTCTTCGGGGACATCCGCGCGGCCGCCAGACTAGCGCCGAATTGCCGTGCCGTCATGATGACGCGGGCGCATCGCTCCATCGCGCGGACTGCACGCGATCCGTCCGGCCGAACAGGCTACCATGCCGCAAACGACACGATCAGGAGTCTGCTGTGATCGACACTGCTTCCGCGCCACGCGCGCCCTCGACCAAGCGGCTGGAGCCGCTGCGCCACGTCGATGCCGGCGTGCTCAACATCGCCTACTACGAGGCCGGCCCCGCCGACGGCCCGGCCGTGATGCTGATGCACGGCTTTCCCTACGACATCCATTCTTATGTCGATGTCGCGCCGATGCTGGCGGCGCAGGGCTGCCGGGTCGTCGTGCCGTATCTGCGCGGCTACGGGCCGACGGTGTTTCGTGATGCGGAGACGCCGCGCTCGGGCGAGCAGGCGGCGATCGGCGCCGACATGATGGCGCTGATGGATGCGCTCCAGATCCAGCGTGCGGTGTTCGCCGGCTATGACTGGGGCGGCCGTGCGGCCTGCGTCGGCGCCGCGCTGTGGCCGGAGCGCTGCATCGGGCTCGTCAGCGTCAACAGCTATCTGATCCAGGACATCGCCAATGCGATGGTGCCGGCGCGACCGGAGCGCGAAGTCCCGCTCTGGTATCAATATTACTTCCAGATCGAGCGCGGTCGCGCCGGTCTTGCTGCCAACCGGCGCGGCATCGCGAGAATCCTGTGGTCGCAATGGTCGCCGAACTGGCAGTTTGACGACGCCTGCTTCGAACGGACGGCGGTCGCCTTCGACAATCCCGACTATGTCGACGTCGTGATCCACAGTTACCGGCACCGCTACGGTCTTGCCGACGGCGACCCGCGCTATGCCGAGCTGCAGCGCCGGCTTGCCGCGTTGCCGGTCATCACCGTTCCCGCCATCACGCTGGATGGTGCCGGCGACGGCGTTGCGGTCGTGACCGACGGCAGCGCCAGCGCCGCAAAGTTCAGCGGACGCCGGGTACATCGCGTGATCCCGCGCGCCGGCCACAATCTGCCGCAGGAAGAGCCGGGGGCGTTCGCCGCGGCGGTGATGGAGCTGATCAACGCGTGACGGGTGCCGCAGCCTACGCGGTCGAGAGCCGGTCGAGCAACGCCAGCATGACCGGCGCGTCGGGGATCGGCAGCACGGCGTCGATGCGTTCAATCAGCCGCGATTGCAGCAGCGCGTTGCGCGCCTTGCCGATGGTGCCGAGCGGTCCGCGAAAACCGTGCTCCTCCCAGGCGAGTTCGAGCAGGCTTTCGCTGACCAGCGCATCGATCAGTTCGTCGGCGGCGCGGTCGATGCTGATCAGCGGATGGGCCGAGAAGGCGGTCGGTTTCGGATACAGGATCACCGGCTTGGACGGTGCGTTGGCCTCGACCCGCTTCCAGCGCTCGGCGTCTTGCAGCACCCACTCGATCAGCTGGTTCTCGTAGCCGACGATCAGCGGCTGGGCGCCGGCGCCGCCCGCGACATAGTCGTCGAACAGCTTGCCTGATGACGGCGGCTTGTAGCCCATGCGGCGGAACACGGTGGCGACGTCGCCGTCGATCTTGCCGAGCGAATCCAGCGCAATGACGTCGCCGCTGAGCAGGCTCGCGGCCAGCCCTGCGAACATGAAGCCGGAGTTCGACCTGTTGGGATCGGTCGACACAACGCGGGCACGGCCGAACAGGCCGGCGACGCCCATCGCCTCCCATGTCTCGCCGGCGATGATCGCTTTGAGCACCTTCAGAAGGTCGACGGTGTAGCGCGGGCCGCCGGCCGGCTCGGCGAAGCCGCCCTTGACCAGACCGTCGGCGATACGGTCCCAGGAATACAGCACGATCGGCGAGTTGAAGATCACCTGGTCGCGCGAGATTCTGACGCCGGACGAGCGCGCGACGTCGACCAGCACGGACGAGGATGGCCACAGGAATTGCGGCTTCTGGTCGAGCAGCGTGCGTTCGCGCACCATCTCGACCGAACCAGCGCGCCGCGCATCGAGGATCAGACCGAACCGACGCTCCAGCACGCTGCGGACGCGGGCATTGGCGAGAAAGCCTTCCTTCTCGCCGCCGGAGAAGCCGAACAGCCGCTTCGGCTCGCCGAACCGGCCGGCGATCTCCGGATGCTGCCGCAGATAGACATAGCCGCCGGTGCCGGCGGCGCTGGCGGCGAGCAGGCCGAGACCGAACGCCCGACGGGAAATGGCCATCAGGCTCTCCTCTTGTCCGGATCCGACGGGGCCGGCAGCGCCGCCGGCCCGAGGTCCTCGTCGAGCGAGCTCTTCAGCAGCTTGAGCTCGACGTCGAGATTGTCGAGATCGGCTTCCTGCAGGTTCGCGGCGTAATGGGTGAAGGCGGTATCCAGGCGGTCGATCAGGTCGCTGGTCGTGACCAGCCGTGCCGGGTCGCGGCTGCCGCTCTTCTCGAGCACGGCATAGGCTTCGGCGAGATCGGCGGCGCGCGGCAGATAGTAAGTCAGGAAGCGGCGCACGCGATCGATCCGCAACGGCTCTTCCTCGACGCCGGCAAAGATCTCGCGCGAGGTCTTCGCCAGATGGCGGACGCGCTCGGCGACCTTTTTGGTGCGGATCGTGCTGACCGCGACCTCGAGCCGGATCGCCAGCGGTTCGGCATCGGTCAAGAGTTCGCGGGCGAACTCGATCTTGCCGCGCGCCGCGCCGCTCGCATCCAGCCCCTCGAACATCTTGCGTGGCGCGAGCAGGGCCACCACGCCGCCGCCGGCGACGACGCTGATCAGCGCGGCGGCCCAGAACGGCATGCCGACGCCGATCGCGAGCAGCGGCAACAGCACGGCCGCGCCGGCGCCGCCGGCGATCCAGTTCATTCCTGACCGTGCCGATGGCATTCAGTTGTATCCCCGCACGGCACGAAACGCCTGGGTCAGGCTCTTGGTGCCGTCGAACACCCGGCCGCCGGTGAGCGCCGCCAGCTTGTCGAGCTGGCTGCGGTCGGCGCTGTCACCGAAGGTGACGCCGAACACCGGCACACGGTGCCCGTCCTCCCGCCACGGCAGCTCGAACGTCGTCATCACGCCCTGGCTCTTGCCATCGGTCATAATGACAATGGCGGGCAGATGTTGTCCACGGTCGAGAAACGGCTTCATGGCGTCGAGCGCTCGTGCCGCGCAGGTGTAGAAATCGGTGCCGCCATTGGCGCGCAGCTGCAGCGCCTTGTCCAGCAGACCGGCCTGGGCGGCATCGTCGCCGCCGGCGGCCGCGGCCCACAGCACGTGGTCGCTGAACGGCAGCACGATGATCTGATCGTCCTTCGACCATTGCACCAGCACCTCGCGGGTGCGTGCCGGCGTGAACAGGAACCGCATCGCGTCGAGCAGTTGCGTTTCGCCATGGCCCTGCATGCTGCCTGACACGTCGAGGCACAGCGCGGTCAGCGACGGCCGCCGCAGCGCCTCCTGGTACAGCGCGAGCGCCTTCTGGATCACGGCGGGTTCCGGCGGCCGCACCACGGTCAGCGGACGGCCGGGGTCGAGATTGGTGGCGGTGTCGGCCTTGAGCGGAGCGGCGCGGCCGAGCTCGACCCGGCGTCCGGTCGCGGCGATCCGGGCCTGGGTCTCGTTCTTGAGCAGGAACGCCTGCAAATCGTTGAAGAACGCCTCGACTTCCTTGCCGCGTCCGCGATCGACAAAGCCGAGCGGGGAATCGCCGACCGACACGCCGTCCTCGGGGTAGACGGCATAAAGCGGTTCCTGGCGGTCGGCGATCAGCTTGTCGTTGGTCTCCTTGATGACGGCCTCGTAGTTCCACATGGCGTCATACTTGGCGCCGGTGCGCTGGCCGTCGCGGTAGAGATCGGCGAGCCAGCCGCTGGAGCCGGACGAGCGTTCGACTCCGCGCAGGAGGCCGCGCACGGTGGCTAACACTTCGGTCTTGTCGAGATCGCCGGCCTCGATCAGGTCGGGCTTGCCGATTCCGGCCGCCAGCATGGCGAGATAGGCGGCGGCACCGGAGTTCGATTGCGTCGCCGACGTCATCAGGAATTTCAGCTTGCCGCTTTCGACGGCGGAGAGGATGTCCCTGGTCGTCACCTCGGCGCCGACCCAGCCCAGCGCCTGCGCCTTCGAGCGCCTGACGCCGAGGATGACCGGCATCTGGGCAACCGACTTCACCGACTTGACGCGCCTTGCGGTGTCGAACATGTCGATCCAGATCGACGCCGCGGGCCACACGGCGTCGGCATCGGGATCGTTGCCCGGCTTGAGCGCCAGCGCGATGTCGAGCGAGCCCTGGTAGCGCACCGTGCAGGTCGCACGGCGCTGTTCGCAGAACTCCTGCACCATCGGCGCCAGTACCTCGTTCTCCGAACCGGACAGGATGGTGAATTGCGGCCCCGGCGCCGAGCAGGCGCCGATTCCGAGCGCGAGCAACAGGCCGGCCGCGAACATCATCGCGGCATGCCGTGTGGTGGCGAGGTTCATGTGGGTGACTTGGACAACGCCGATTTCAGCTCGTCAGTCAGCTGCGCCATGCGCTGCTCGATCTCGGCGCGCTTCTTGCGGCCCTGCTCCTGGACATTGAAGACGCCCGTGATCGTATCGAGCAGATCGCGGTTGGTCTTCTCCAGCGTCTCAATGTCGACAATGCCGCGCTGCGACTGCTTCTCGATCTCGATCGCCTGCGTCTTCATCATCTCGGACGCCTGCCGCATCATCTCGTTGGTCGCATCGGTGACCGTCTTCTGCAGGTCGAGCGCCGATTTCTGCCTGCTGAGGCCGAGCAGCAGAATCATCTTCTGCTTCCAGACCGGAATGGTCAGCTCGGTGGTGGCCTGCAAGTTCTCGATCAGCGTCTCGTCGCCGGACTGCACGATGCGGATCTGCGGCAGTTGCTGGATGCCGATCTGGCGCGCCTGCTGCAAATAGAAGATGCGCTTTTCGAGCCGGTCGAGCGCCTGGGCCGCATCCTGGAAGGTCTGCGCCGCCAACAGCGCGTCGCTGCCGCCGGCCGCTCCCTTCGCGGCTTGCTCCAGCTCGAGCAGCTTGCCGCGGCGAAAGTCCTCCACGAAGGCCTTGCCGGCCGCGATGTGCGAATCGAGATCGACCAGCGACTCCTTGGTCTGCTCATGCAGTTCGTCCAGCACCGCGATGTCGCGGCGCAGCGTTTCCTTGTTGCGATCAAGCTCGACGCAGACGCGATCGATCTGCGAGGCGACGTCGCCGAACTGCTCGGTGAAGCGTCGCAGCCGCGCTTCCATCGACGAGAACAGCCGGGTGAGGAAGTTGCCGTCCTTGAGCGAGGCCGGATCGAGGCTGCGTGCCTTGGCGAGGATGTCCGACAGCAGCTTGCCGGTCGGGCCCAGCTCGCGGTTCTGGGTCTGCGCCAGGATGCGGTCGGCGAACTCGACGACCGAGCGCTGCGCGCGATCGCCGAAAGTGACAATGCGTGACCGGTCGGCGATGTCGATCTCGGACCTGATACGCGCGACTGCGGACGCATCCACCATCACCGCCGGGACATTGATGGTCTCGCTCATCCGCTTCCTCTCCTGTGTTTCGCCCCTGGCAGGAACCTCGGGCAAGAAATGGTGTCGGGTCAGAATTCCAGCAAGATAACGATCGCACTCGAACGATTCGATGACACCGCCGGATTCGTCTCTGCTATCCCAGTCGGTGGAAATCCGTATCGGGTTCAATGGGATAGTGAATATTTTCCGGCGCTGCGCCGTCAGCCGCGCCGCGGGCTGATCTTCCAGGCTGCGACGAGCACCATCAGCGTCAGAATGCCGCTGACGGCGGCCGCAATCGGGATCGTCAGCGCCAGCGCAGCGGTCGCGGCCCAGCCGATCGAGCAGAACGCTTCCGCGAAGGTCGCGATGCGCGATGAGGTCTGGCGCCGGCGGAATTGGCTGCGCCTCGCCTGCGCGCGGAACCAGAGCTGGATCGCGGCGGCGGATGTGGTCACGACCATCACCGCGATTGCGGTGACGGCGGCCTGCACCGGCGAGGCGAACGCCAATGCTGCGATCATCGGTGCGAAGATCACGGTGATTGCGATCAGCACCACCTCGATCTTGGCCCGGATTACCCGCGACGGCGGCAGCGGTGCTGTCGCCACCAGATCGGCGGCGTCCTCGCCCGAGATTGTCAGCCAGGCCAGTCCGCCGGCGAGCTGCCCCGCGGCCATCACGACGACGGGCGTGATCAGCACGATCGCGGTCGAGGAATCGGAGAAGCTGCGCCACAGCATCAGCGCCGGCGGCACCAGATAGAGCATCTGCATCAGGCTCTGCGACAGCAGCCACGGATCGCGGCGCAGCAGCAGAAATTCCTTCCAGCGCAGCGCCTGCGGCCGTGAGCCGCCGCGGAATGCGCGGCTGCGCCCGCGCGCGGCCACCGCCGGATTGGCTGCGACGCTGACCACCGTGTCGGCAAAGCGCGGCGCGAACACCGCCATGACGAGGCCGAGCAGCACCAGCGCGGCGGCGATCAGCAGCATCATGATGTCGAGGTTGCCGAGCGCCGCGCGCGCCGGCCACCAGACGAAGCTGTCGGGATCGGGCGCGATTCGTGCCGCGGTGTCGGTGGTCAGAACGGCAAAGCGCGACAGCGTCCCGTAGGACAGCACAGCAACGACCTGCAATGCGATGACGAAACCCGCGCCGATGACCGCGGAGACGATCTGCGCCACCAGCCGCGTCCGGCTCGGTCCGATCAGGCGGAACAGCCAGACGGTCACCGTGATCGCGGCGGCCGCCGCCGACAGGCCGAGCGCGATGACCAGGCCGAATCCGGCGAGCCAGTGCGCGCCGCCGAGAAATGCCAGCACGTCGATGAACGGCGCCGAAAACAGCAATGCCATGCAGGTCACGGTCAGCGCGATGGCGGCAATGCGGATCGAGAAGATGTTGGTGAGCTGAACCGGCGACGACATGATCAGGTCGAGATCGGCGCGTGCATAGAACACCCGTGTCACGGATTCGATGGCCTGTGACAGCAACAGCGCCCATGACAGGAAGATCGTCGCGCTCAGCACGAGCAGCGACGACGGATCGAGCGGGAATTGCAGGCCGGCAAAGCGTCCAATCACGGCATAGGCCGGCAGGTGGAGCACCACGGCGAAGATCACGAGGCCGATCACCGCGCGATTGCGCCGGCGCCGGCCGCCGGTCATCATCGCCAGCCATTCGCGCCAGGCGAGGCGAATTTCGTGGCGGGCGAACCAGGCGAGATGGGCGGCGGAGTTCACGCGGCGGCCGCTTCGGTATCGACCAGCGCGATGAACATATCTTCCAGGCTGGTGTCGTTGCGTCCGTTCTGCTGGCGCAGCTCGGCCAGCGTGCCTTCGGCGATCAGGCGGCCGGCCGCGATGACGCCGATCCGGTCGGCCATCCGCTCGGCGACCTCGAGAATATGAGTGGTCATGATCACGGTGCAGCCGGCGCGCACGCGCTCCTGCAACAATCCCTTGACATGACGCGCCGACAGCGCGTCGAGCCCGGTCAGCGGTTCATCGAGAATGATCAGGCGCGGGTCGTGCACCAGCGCGCCGGCGAGCGCCACCTTCTGGCGCATGCCCTTCGAAAACCCCTCGCAGCGTTCATTGAGATGCCGTTCGAGTCCGAGCGACACCAGCAGGTCGCGCGCCGTCATCTCCGACTGGCTGGGATCGACGCCCCACAGGCCGGCGACGAATTCGAGGTATTCCAGCGGCGTCAGCTTGTCGTAGATCATCGGCTCGTCCGAGACCCAGGCCGTGATCTGCTTGGCTGCGACCGGATCGTCCAGCGCATCGATGCCGAGGATCGACACCGAGCCGGCGTCGGGCTTGAGCAGCCCCGCCACCATGCGCAGCGTCGTGGTCTTGCCGGCGCCGTTCGGGCCGAGCAGCGCGTAGAATTCGCCGATACGCACGGTGAGATCGAGCGCATCGACCGCCGGGCGGTCAAAACGCTTGGTTAACCCTCGCACGGCGAGTGCGGATGGCTCTGATGTCATGACAGGCGGCGGTCCGGTGCTGCGCTCTTCGGTTGTGCACCCTGTGGCAAAACCGTTTCGGTGCGGTGAATCGCGCCAGGCAAATCGGAGGCGATATCCGTAATAGTCCGTGCTGCGGCAATTCTCCGCAAATGTAATGATGTTGGCGGGGCCAGCGCTTTGTTGACACGGATCGGGCCTTTTGGCTCAATCCGGAACGGACATAGGCGGCTTTCAGCGCTTGCGACACAAGGGCGCGAAGGCGGATGCACCAGGCGATCGAAAAGAATCGCCGGGCATCGGGGAGGGAAAAGGATGCTGGACTTCGTTCAGCAGCTCGTCAGCGGCATTGCGCTCGGCTGCGTTTACGGCCTGATCGCGCTCGGCTTTGTGCTGGTCTACAAGGCAACCGAGGTCGTCAATTTCGCGCAGGGCGATTTGATGATGCTCGGCGGCTTCTTTGCCTTCACCTTCATCGGCCTGCTCGGGCTGAATTACTGGATCGGCTTTGCCGGCGCCGTGATCTGCATGGCGCTGTTCGGCATGCTGGCCGAGCGGCTCGTGGTGCGGCCGATCCTCGGCTATCCGCAATTCTCCATCATCATGGCGACGATCGGCCTCGGCTATTTCCTGCGCTCGATCTCCGGCATGATCTGGGGCACCGACGATTTCAAGATCGAGACCCCATTCAGCCAGGGCGTGCTGCGGATCGGCAGCCTGGTGCTGGCCTATGACAAGCTCTCGGTGATCGCCGCCACCATCATCCTCTGTGCGCTGCTCTATTTGTTCTTCAACCGCACCACGCTCGGCACCGCGATGCGGGCAAGTTCCGAGAACATGCTGGCTGCCTATTACATGGGCATTCCGGTCAAGCGCGTGGTCTCGATCGTGTGGGCGATCTCGGCGGCGGTGGCGACCTGCGCCGGCGTGCTGCTGGCGCCGATCACCTTCATCCATTCCAATGTCGGCCTGGTGTTGGGGCTGAAGGCGTTTCCTGCCGCGGTGCTCGGCGGCTTCGGTTCGATTCCCGGCGCCGTGGTCGGCGGCGTCCTGATCGGCGTGATCGAGAGCATGGCCGGCTTCTATCTGCCGCAGGGCTGGAAGGATGTCGCGCCCTACATCGTGCTGCTCGCGGTGCTGCTGCTGAAGCCCGAGGGGCTGTTCGGCCTGCACGTGCGCAAGAAGGTCTGAGCTGATGCGGTTTCTCTTCAAGACCGACTACGAAGACGACATCAGGCTGTTTCCGCATTCCGGCTACATCTACACCTACGGCCTGCTGCTCGCCGCGCTGCTGCTCGCGCCGTATGTGCTCTCCAGCTATCTGATGAGCCAGCTGGTCTTCGTCTGCATCTACGCGACTGTCGGCGTCGGCTTGATGATCCTGACCGGCTTCACCGGACAGGCCTCGCTTGGCCACGCCGCGTTCCTGGCGATCGGCGCCTACACCGCGGCCTATT
Source organism: Bradyrhizobium semiaridum (assembly GCF_020329505.1). Lineage (GTDB taxonomy): Bacteria > Pseudomonadota > Alphaproteobacteria > Rhizobiales > Xanthobacteraceae > Bradyrhizobium > Bradyrhizobium semiaridum. The sequence goes on along the minus strand of NZ_JAGKJJ010000011.1, from coordinate 134,955 downwards.
TGCAGCAACACAACGTGCCGTTCCCGGTCTATTTCCTCGCGGCGGGGCTGCTCACCGGCGTGGTCGGCGCGCTGGTTGGCTTCCCGGCGCTGCGGCTGCAGGGCATCTATCTCGTGATCGCGACGATCTCTTTCGCCTTCATCGTCGAGGAGATCCTGGCGCGCTGGGAAAGCGTGACCCACGGCAATGAAGGCATGCGGGTCAAGACCATCCAGCTGCTCGGCACCTCGATGTCGCGCGACGGCCCGGTGTTCTACTATCTCTGCCTCGCGGTGCTGGTGCTGACCATCGTCGGCACGCTCAATCTGCTGCGCTCGCCGACCGGGCGAGCGTTCGTCGCGATCCGCGACAGCGAGACAGCGGCACGCAGCATGGGCATCAATGTCGCGCTCTACAAGGTCAAGTCGTTCGCGATCTCGGCGGCGATCACCGGTTTTGCCGGGGTGCTGTTTGCGCACAAGCTTTCCTTCATCTCGCCCGAGATGTTCACGTTGCAGCTTTCGATCGAGTTCATCATCATGATCCTGATCGGGGGCACCTTCAGCCTGCACGGCGCGGTGCTGGGCGCGATCTTCCTGGTCATGATCGATCCGTTCCTGACCTATCTGAAGGACGACATGCCCGGCGTGATCGCCGGCGTCGCCGCGACATTCGGCGCCGGCACCGAGCGCGCCGCCCATATCCAGGATGCCGTCGCCGCGTTTGCCTCCGCCAACGGGCTGAAGGGGGCGATCTACGGCATCATCATCGTGGTGTTCGTGCTGTTTGAGCCTCTGGGGCTGTATGGCCGCTGGCTCAAGATCAAGCTCTTCTTCCAACTGTTTCCGCTCTACAAGCGCGCGACCTTCAAGCGGCAGAAGATCTATGTGAAATCGGAGCGGAACAGATGAGCTATTTCCGCGCCGAGAATCTCTCGCTGCATTTCGGCGGCCTGAAGGCTGTCGACGCCGTCAGCTTCGCGGTCGAGAAGGGCGAGATCCTCTCGATCATCGGGCCCAACGGCGCCGGCAAGAGCTCGATCTTCAATCTGATCTCGCGGATCTATCCGCCGACCTCGGGCAAGATCTTCTTCGAGGATCAGGACATCACGCAGCAGCCGCCTTACGACATCGCCAAGCTCGGCATTGCCCGCACCTTCCAGAACATCGAGCTGTTCGAGAATGCGACTGTGCTGAGCAACCTGCTGGTCGGCCGCCATCGCCATTCCACCACCCGGCTCTGGCAGGAACTGCTGTTCATGCCGAGCGTGCGCGCCAGCGAGAAGCTGCATCGCCGCCGCGTCGAGCAGGTGATCGAATTCCTCGATCTCGAGCCCTATCGCGACAAGCTGATCTCCGGCCTGCCCTACGGCGTGCGCAAGGTGATCGAGCTGGCGCGCGCACTGTGCTCGGAGCCGAAGCTGATCCTGCTCGACGAGCCGTCCTCGGGGCTCAATGTCGAGGAGACCGACGACATGTCGTTCTGGATCCGAGACATGAAGAGCGAGCTCGGCATTACCGTGCTGATGGTCGAGCACGACATGACGCTGGTCAACCGGGTCTCCGACCGCGTCATCGCGCTGAACTACGGCCGCGTGCTGGCGATGGGCTCGCCGTCGGAGGTGCAGCATCATCCCGATGTCGTCGCGGCGTATCTTGGTGCATGAGGATGATGCCATGAGCACGCCGGACATCATCCTCAAGCTCAGCAATATCGAGAGCTATTACGGGCCGATCATGGCCATCCGCGGCATCAGCCTCGAGGTGCCGCGCGGCCGGATCGTGACGCTGCTCGGGGCCAACGGCGCCGGCAAGACCACGGTGCTGAAGACGATCTCCGGCATCCTCGATCCGCAGAAGGGATCGATCGAATTCCTCGGCAAGCCGATCCAGCGCATGGAGGCCGACAAGATCGTGCGACTCGGCCTCAGCCACGTGCCGGAGGGGAGGGAGGTGTTTCCGTTTCTGTCGGTGCGCGAGAACCTGATGATGGGCGCTTATCCGCGCAAGGACCGCGACGGCGTGGCGCAGGACCTGGAGCGTGTCTACGGCTATTTTCCACGGTTGAAGGAGCGGTTGGGCCAGCCCGCCGGGCAGCTTTCGGGCGGCGAGCAGCAGATGCTCGCGATCGGGCGGGCGCTGATGAACCGTCCGACGCTGCTGCTGCTCGACGAGCCGTCGCTGGGCCTCTCGCCGATCCTGGTGAAGGAGATCTTCACCATCATCCGCCGCGTCAATGAGGAGCAGGGCATGTCGATCCTGCTGGTCGAGCAGAATGCCAAGATCGCGCTGGAGACGGCGCATTACGGCTATGTGCTGGAGATCGGCCGCGTCGTCATGAATGACACCTGCGAGCGGCTGATGCATTCGCCCGACATCCAGGAGTTCTATCTCGGCGCCAAGGAGCAAGGCGCGCGGGGCGAGCGGCGCTGGAAGAAGAAGAAGACCTGGCGCTAGGCCGGCCTGGTGATCCGGGATAGCGCCAGGGACGACTAAGGTAGATTTGGCGTCGCGAGGGACTTGGAGCTAGATTTCAGGCCTGCTGAGCGAACAAGACCGGCACCAAGACCGGCGCGCGCGGCGGGCGACAGAGGAGGGAACGCGCATGGCCGGACCGGCGGTGCTGACGGTCGCCGACACGATCGCAAGGAGTTTTCTGCGCGCGGTGGAGACGCGTGGCGACAAGCCCGCGATCCGCGAGAAGAAGTTCGGCATCTGGCAGCCGACCAGTTGGCGCGAATGGCTGCAGATTTCAAAGGACATCGCCTACGGCCTGCATGCGATCGGCTTCCGCCCCGGCGATGTCGCCTCGATCATCGCCAACGCGGTGCCGGAATGGGTCCATGCCGACATGGGCATCCTGTGCGCCGGGGGCGTGTCGTCGGGCATCTACCCGACCGACTCGGCGGCGCAGGTCGAATACCTCGTCAATGACTCCCGTACCAAGGTCATTTTCGTCGAAGACGAGGAGCAACTCGACAAGGTGCTGGCCTGCCGGGCGCGCTGCCCGACACTGGAGAAGATCGTCGTGTTCGACATGGAGGGCCTCAGCGGCTTCTCCGATCCGATGGTGCTGTCGCTCGCCGAGTTCACGGCGCTCGGCCGCAACCACGCGCAGGGTAACGCGGCGCTGTGGGACGAGATGATCGGCAGCCGCACCGCATCCGACCTCGCGATCCTGGTCTATACGTCGGGTACCACGGGCCCGCCCAAGGGTGCGATGCACGCCAATCGCAGCGTGACGCACCAGATGCGCCATGCCAACGATCTGTTCCCCTCGACCGACAGCGAGGAGCGGCTGGTGTTCCTGCCGCTGTGCCACGTCGCCGAGCGGGTCGGCGGCTACTACATCTCGGTCGCGCTCGGCTCGGTGATGAATTTCGCCGAGAGCCCCGAAACCGTGCCGGACAATCTGCGCGAGGTGCAGCCGACCGCGTTCCTCGCGGTGCCGCGGATCTGGGAAAAATTCTATTCCGGCATCACCATCGCGCTGAAGGACGCGACCCCGTTCCAGAACTGGATGTATGCCCGCGCGCTCGCGATCGGCAACCGCATGACCGAGTGCCGGCTCGAAGGCCAGACGCCACCGCTGTCGCTGCGGCTCGCCAACCGAGCCGCCTACTGGCTGGTGTTCCGCAACATCCGCCGCATGCTCGGGCTCGACCGCTGCCGGATCGCTTTCACCGGCGCGGCGCCGATCTCGCCGGACCTGATCCGCTGGTATCTCGCGCTCGGCATCGACATGCGCGAAGTCTACGGCCAGACCGAGAATTGCGGCGTCGCCACCATCATGCCGACGGAGCGCATAAAGCTCGGCTCGGTCGGCAAGGCCGCCCCCTGGGGCGAGGTGATGATCTGCCCGAAGGGCGAGATCCTGATCAAGGGCGACTTCCTGTTCATGGGCTATCTCAACCAGCCGGAGAAGACCGCCGAGACGATCGACGCCAAGGGCTGGCTGCACACCGGCGACGTCGGTACGATCGATAATGAAGGCTATGTCAAGATCACCGACCGGATGAAGGACATCATCATCACCTCGGGCGGCAAGAACATCACGCCGTCGGAGATCGAGAACCAGCTCAAATTCTCACCTTACGTCTCGGATGCGGTGGTGATCGGCGACAAGCGGCCGTACCTCACCTGCCTGATCATGATCGATCAGGAGAATGTCGAGAAATTCGCGCAGGATCACGACATCCCATTCACCAATTACGCCAGCCTGTGCCGCGCCCGCGAGGTCCAGGATCTGATCCAGCGCGAGATCGAGGCGGTCAACGCCAAGTTCGCGCGGGTCGAGACCATCAAGAAGTTCTATCTGATCGAGCGCCAGCTCACGCCCGAGGACGAGGAGCTGACGCCGACCATGAAGCTGAAGCGCAGCTTCGTGAACAAGCGCTACGCCGCCGAGATCGACGCCATGTATGGCGAACGCGCAGTCGCCTAGAGCGGCCGCGTCGAGGAGGCGGCAAACCGAAACGGCGAAGGCCTGAGCAGGCCCGACCCTTCGCTCAACAAGGGGCCATTGAAGGAGGAGACTGCAATGTCGAAATCGCTGAAAGCGCTGGGCCTTGCGGTGAGCGCTCTGGCGCTGACCTGCCTGCCCGCCGCGGCCCAGACCAAGGTGACCAACGAGGGGATCTCGCCGACCGAGATCGTGATCGGCACGCATCAGGACCTCTCCGGCCCGATCAAGGTCTGGGGCGTTCCGGTGTCCAACGGCATGAAGATGGCAGTCGAGGAGATCAATGCCGCGGGCGGCATCAACGGCCGCAAGATCAAGCTGATCCTCGAAGACAACGGCTACGATCCGAAGAAGGCCGTGCTGGCGTCGCAGAAAATGGTCGAGCGCGACAAGATCTTCGCGATGATCGGCGCGATGGGCTCGCCGACCGTGCTCGCCGCGCAGGATGTGCTGTTCGATGCCGGCGTCTTGCAACTGTTCCCGCTCACCGCTGCGGAGTTCACCTTCAAGTTCGATCCGAGCAAGCCGCAGGAGCGGCTGAAGTTCAACAACCTGCTGCCCTATGTCGAGAGCACGCGTGCCGCGCTGAAATACATGGTGGAGTGGAAGAACTTCAAGAAGCCCTGCATCATGCATCAGGACGACGAGTACGGGAAGAATGTGCTCGATGGCTTCACCCAGCAGCTCACAACGATGAAGCTGCAGCCGGCCTCGGTCACCAGCTACAAGCGCGGCGCCTCGGACTTCTCGGCCCAGGTCGCCAAGATGAAGGCCGACGGCTGCGACCTCGTCGTGCTCGGCACCGTGATCCGCGAGACCATCGGCGCGATGGGCGAAGCCAAGAAGCTCGGTTGGGATGTCACTTTCCTCGGCGCCACGCCGACCAACGTGCTCGAAGTGCCGGCGCTCGGCAAGGAGGCGGTCGAAGGGCTCTATGCCGCGTCGGGGTTCGAGATTCCCTATGAGGATACGGCCAAGGGCAAGGTGAAGGACTGGCTCATCAACTACAAGAAGATGTTCAACGCCGACGCCAATACCCAGGCGATCATCGGCTACAACGCGGTGATGACCTTCGCTTTCTACGCTCAAAAGGCGGGCAAGGACCTCACCGGACAGAAGATGCTCGACGCGCTGGAATCAGGTGATAAGTTCCTCGACATCTTCAACTCGCCGCCAACCAAGTTCTCCAAGACCGACCACCTCGCCAACACCATCACCCAGGTGCAGCAGGTCAAGGGCGGCCGCTGGGTTCTGGTGAAGGACAATCTGATGTTCTGAGGAGATCTCTTCCGGACGTCGTTATGAGCCAACGGGTCGCGCGAATGCGCGCCCGATGACACGCTCCGCGAAGCAATCCACGCCGCCACATGCGGATCAGTGGATTGCTTAGTCGCTTCGTTCCTCGCAATGACGGAATAGAGTGTCGATCGGTCAATTCACCCGCGTCGCCGGCCGCAATGCAACCTCGGTAACGGGCAGCGCATCGACATATTTGCTGACGCCGCGCTGATCGATGACGAAGCTGGGGCGAAAGCTCCTGATCGAGGTGTCCTCGATCATCGCCATGCGGCGGTTGTCGAGCGTCAGCCAGTGGCCGTCGAGCCGCGCTGCGACGACGGCATGATCCTCACCGCCGAGCAAATCGTGCATCACGACGATGCGCAGATCCTCCGCCGCGACGCCGGCCATCCGCAGGGCCACGAATTTCGCGATCGCGTAGTCCTCGCAGTCGCCGGCACCTCGGCCGAAGGTCGCGAGCGGCGAACTCCAGACATCGATCTCGCCGTATTGCGCGAGATCGGTGCCGGGGCGAATCGCAAGGTTGATGGCGCGGTTGATCTCGCCGAGCCGGGCACGGCCGCTGCGCGCCCGTCCGGCATCGACGATCGCGAGGAAGCGCAGCGCCTCGGGCGATCCGCAGCCGGCACGGTTGCCTTCGCAGATCGCAAGCTGCACCAGATCGTCGGTGAGATGGTGTTGCAGGCCGAGCCATTTGTCGCGCAGCCCGCCTTCCGCGAGCAGGCTGGTCGGCTGCCCGAAGGGTTCGCCCGACTTCTTCATTAGTTCGGCCGGGCCGGGCGAGAGCAGCGAGGCTGCGCTGAGTTGGCCGAGCGGCGCGATCAAAGCGAGGCCGCAAGCCAGCACGACGGCGCGCAGCGCACGCGAGTAACAAGCGATTCCCATCTGACACCCCCGTCCGGGCATCGGCGGATGATGTTACCGCGCACGCGACCAGATCGTTTCCTTTCCGTCAGCGTGGCAGACGGCGCTTCGAATCCGTTTAAACATGTAGGGAGAGCCGCAAAGACCCTAAAGGTCGCCTCGTGCGAGTCCCGAAAACTTTACCGGTTTTGTGAACAGGTTTCGCCGAACCTTTTGCCGACTCGCGACGCCTTATGCTGACTTTCTGGTTAATGGGCGGCCGGCGCGAAAATTCCACGATTTGTAAACCAATTCACAGCTTTAGCCGCAAAAATGGGTTCAAGTCCCGCACGGAATCCCGGATGGAATAGAGGTACAGAAGAGAAATGCCAGCCAATACCACGAATACGTGGATGAATACGAATTCAGGTTCGAATCCCGCCCTACGATACCTAACAATAAATCCGGAATACTTGGAATCGGGTCGAGAGGCCGGCGATCGATTCGTTATGGTCAGCCGCCGGGCGGCTGGCGGGACAAGCACAGGACAGTTTCGTCAGGTGCTGTCCGATGATATGCAAGCTTAGTTCTTTGCATATTCTTCGTAATATTAACCTCATTGCGGTGACCCCCCGGTGAACTTTGTCGAGAAATTCGACGGCTTTTTACCGAAGCTGGATGCTCACTCGCATGGGTCCGTCCATGTCGACAGCGTTTCTGCGCACGCACCGCCGGGCGCGATCGTCGTCGAGGACGGTAAATTCCTCTTCACCGCGGATTTCAAGCGCGCCGGCCTCGACCTCGTGCTGTCGAAGGACGACCGCGAACTGGTGCTGCACGACTACTTCAAGGGCGAGAAGCGCGCGGCGCTGGCATCGCCCGACGGCGCGCATCTCACCGGCGACCTCGTCAACGCGCTCACCGGATACACCCAATATGCCCAGGCCGGCGGCGCTCCCGATTCGGCCAAGGTCATCGGTCACGTCACCAAGCTGATCGGCAACGCCACGGCGATCCGCAACGGCGTCGCGATCGTCCTCAACCAGGGCGACAACGTCAACAAGGGCGACGTCGTCCAGTCCGGCTCCGATTCGACGCTCGGCATCACTTTCATCGACGGCACCGTGTTCGGTCTCGGACCGAATGCGAAGATGGTGCTGAACGAGATGGTCTACGACCCGAACGGGTCGAGCAATTCGGCGCTGCTCAGCCTCGTTCAGGGTACTATCTCTTTCGTCGCCGGCGCGACCGCCAAGCATGGCGACATGAAGGTCGATACCCCGGTCGCGACCATGGGCATTCGCGGCACCGCGGTGCTGGTCGAAATCGACTTCGACGTGCAGGGCACCGGCGGCGTGCCGCCGGCCAAATTCCAGGTGCTGGTCGAGCCCGACGGCACCACCGGCTCCTACATCCTGTTCGACAAGACGACGCTCAATCCGATCGCGACCGTCGATCGGGCCGGCACCCAGACCGTCGTCAACGGTCAGGGCAGCGTCAGCTTCATCTCGTCGGCAAACCTGTCGGCCGACGCGCAGAAGCTGATCTCCGACGTCTTCGCGCTGAAGTTCACCGACAACAACAATCCCAACACCAAGCTCACGACGAATTTCACCGACAGCGTCGTCCCGATCACGACCACCTTCAAGCTGGCCAGCGGCGACGTCGTCACGCAAACTCTGCTGCTGCGCATCCTTCCCGACGGATCGGACCACGGTGGCCACGCCGGGGGCAGTCTGGCCGACCACATCCCCGGACCGCCGGCGGTCGCGACGTTCAACGAGAGCTTCACCGAGCGGGCCGGTGTGACCCACAGCGGGCTGCTCGACACGGTCGTGAACCAGATCAAATGGCTGGACGTCAACGAGGGCGATAGGCCAAGCGCCACGGTGACGTTTGCCGACTTCACCTACCATGATGCAGCGAGCAATGACGTCACCTCGTCGCTGACGGCGGCGCAGATTGCCGCGATCAAGGCCGTCGAGGCTCCGCTGCTTCTCGTGCACGCGCCCGACAACACCAATGTCGGCTCCGCGACCTGGACCTACAGCCTTGCCGACGGCGCCTTTGATTTCCTGGCCGCCGGCGAAACCTTGGTGCTGACCTATACGGCGCGCGTCGACAACAATTTCGCGCCGAGCAACGAGACCACATTCAAGGATTTCACCATCACGATCACCGGCACCGACGATACGCCGGTGGTGACGTCGGCAGCGCAGACGGCTGCGATTACTGAGATTCCCGACGCGATGCATTCGGCCGTGCCGGACAGGGTGAGCGGCACGCTCACCTTCACCGATGCAGATCTGACCGATACCCACACGGTGACCATCATCGGCGTCGCGGCGTCCGGCGTCACCTCGGGCCTTGCCGACCATGCGACGGTGCTTAACTGGCTGTCGTTGGGGACGTTGACCGATTCGACCGATGGCGTGACAGGATCGCGCAACTGGACGTTCGCGGCCACCGACCGGAATTTCGACTATCTCGCCGCCGGCGAGACGCTGACGCTGACTTACACCGTCGAGATCGACGATCATCAGGGCGGTCTGGTCACGCTGCCCGTTACCATCACGGTCACCGGCACCAATGACACGCCGGTGGTCACCTCGCCGGCGCAGAGGGCCGCGATCACCGAAGCTGCCGGGGCGACCGGCTCGCAGCAGCTCGATGCCGCATCCGGCACGGTGAGCTTCGTCGATCTCGACCTCAGCGACACCCACCGCGTCACGATCGCCTCCGTGACCGGATCGGGCGTCACCTCGGGCCTCGCCGACCAAGCGACGGTGCTGAGCTGGCTGTCGCTGGGCACGCTGACCGATTCGACCGGCGGCGTGACGGGATCGCGCGACTGGACCTTCACGGCCGCCGACCGGAATTTCGACTATCTCGCCGCCGGCGAGAAGCTGACGCTGACCTATCAGATCCAGATCGACGATCAGCAGGGCGGCGTAGTGACCGTGCCCGTCACCATCACGGTCACCGGCACCAACGACAAGCCGGTCATCACCTCGGCGCCGCAGACCGCGGCGATCACCGAGATTGACGGCACCACCGGTTCCGCGCAGCCCGACACGGCATCGGGCATTGTGACGTTCGCCGACGCCGACCGCAGCGACACGCACAGCCTGACCATCACCGGTGTGACCGAGCAGGGCGCGACCGCAGGTCTCGCCGACCACGCAACGGTGCTGAGCTGGTTGTCGCTCGGGACGCTGACGGATTCGACCGGTGGCGTCACCGGTTCGCGGGCCTGGACCTTCACGGCCGCCGACCACAATTTCGATTACCTCGCCGTCGGTGAGACATTGACGCTGACCTATACGGTCCAGCTTGCCGACAACCATGGCGCGGTGACCACCGAGCCGATCACGATCACGATCAACGGCTCGAACGACGCGCCGACCCTTGCGGACGTCAATGCCGGCTCGCTCACAGATACGGCGGCAAAAGACAGCTTCGGCTCCATCACCGGCCTGCTCCAGGGGCACGACGTCGATGACGGCGAGACCGCGACGCTGACCTACGCGGCACTCGATGCAGGTGACCATCCGGTCAATACCGCCGTCACCGGTCTCTACGGCTCGCTCACCGTAAATGCCGACGGCAGCTACACCTATGTTCCGGACGCCGCGGCGATCGATGCGCTCACCGCGGGCAATTATGCCGATACGTTCACCGTCGAGACCATCGATGCGCATGGCGCACACGGGACTGCGACGCTGACGATCAACGTGACCGGCGTCAACGACGCTCCGGTCACAACAGATGACGTCGTCTCGATCCCCGGCAACACCGGCAGTGCCGCGGGCAGCCTGCTCGCCAATGACAGCGATGCCGAGCACAATGCGCTTTCGATCAGCGGTGTCGGCAACGAGGTCGCGACGTCCGGTCAGTTCACGGTCGAGGGGATCTATGGCGAGCTTGTCGTCGACCCGTTGACCGGCACCTACACTTATACGCTCGGCGTCACGGCTGCGCAGGCTGCCGCGGTCGCGGCCCTGCCCGGCGGCGTCAACGGGGTGGAGCAGTTCACCTATCAGGCCTTCGACGGCGCGCTCGGGACCTATGGACATCTCGTCGTCAAGGTCGAGGGCATCAACGATGCGCCGATCTTCACCGGGAACGATCTGGCGGTCACCTATATGCCGGGGAGCAGTGCCGTTGCGCTCGTTGACGGCGTCGCGGCCCAGGATGTCGACAACGTCGTCTTCGACGGCGGGTCGCTGACGGTGGCGGTGACCAGCGGCGGCCACGCGGGCGACACGCTGACAATCGTCGGCAACGACCACATCTTCCTCGACGCCGACAACAACGTCCTGTTCGATGCCGACGGAGTCGGCGGCGAGGGTGCCGTCCTGATCGGAACGATGACTAGCGGTCTCGACAACCTGACGGTCGACTTCAATGCCAACGCCGATCCAGCGGCGGTCGCGGCGCTCGCGCAAGCGATCGAATTCGAGAACGCCGATACGGCGGCGGAGGGCGGCACACGCACAGTGACGTTCACGCTGCGTGACGGCAGCGGCGCCGCCAACGATTCAAGCTCCTTCACGGCATCGGTCGATGTCGACGGCAATCACCCGGCGACGATCACCGGCGATATCTCCGGCGTCGTCTACGAAGACGATCACGTCGTGATCCCCAGTGGTCAAACCATCGCGAACGACGTTGACAGCGGCACCTTGAGCGTACAGGACGTCGACCCCAACCAGGACTATTTCCTGCCGGTGGATCAGTCGGCGCTGACCGGCTTCTATGGCGACTTCACCTTCGATCCCGACAGCGGCCATTGGACTTATGCCCTCGTCCACGATCGGGTGGACCAGCTGGCCGCGGGCCAGATCGCATACGACACACTCACGGTGACGACCGCCGACGGCACGACACAGGCCATCACGATCGAGGTCAACGGCACCAACGACGCACCTGTCGTGACCGCCAACGATCTCCTGCTGACCTATGTGCCGCACGGGGACGCGGTTGCTATCGTTGACACCGTCTCGGTCAGCGACATCGACAGCAGCGACTTTGACGGCGGATCGTTGACGGCGACCATTACGGATGGCAGGCACGACGGCGATCTGCTGACCATCACGGCGGACGACTTCATCTCGGTGTCCGGAACCACGGTGATGTTCGACGCCGATGGTGACGGATCGGCCCCCGCGGTCGCGATCGGGACGCTGAGTGACAGCGTCGATCCGGCGATCGACTTGAACGACAAGGCCACCAGCGACGCCATCGCGCATCTGATCCAGGCGATCCATTTCCAGAGCATCGACGGCAATCCTGTCGGCGGCCAGCGCACCGTGGAGTTCACGCTCAACGACGGCGACGGCATCGATCACAATGGCCACGATAGCGGCACCCTGTATGCGACGGTCGATGTCGACCAGGCGCCGCTGATCGTGACCAACAATCTGCAGATATTCGAGGAAGGCCAGACGATTACGATCGGCGGATTGTCGGTTTCCGACCCTGATGCAGGGTCCACCGAATTCTTTACATTCGACGCGGAATCCACCGCCGGCTTCGTGACGCCCTCGAATGAGACAGGCTCGGTGGACGACATCAGCGGGACGCTGAATAGCGGCCTGACCTACGCACCGGGTCCGGACGTGCCACTCAGCGACAAGATTACGCTAACCGTCAAGGACGGCCTCGGCGCCACCGACATCGTCAACCTGATCTTCAACGTGGCGGGCGAGGGTAACGTTTCGCTGCAAGGCACCGGCGGCAAGGACGTCATCATCGCGACCGGCTACAGCGATACGCTGACGGGCGGCGCGGGCGCAGACCAGTTCGTGTTCAGGGCCGGCACCGGCAGCGACACCATCACCGACTTCACGCCCGGTCAGGACAAGATCGATCTGCTCGACAGCATGCCGTTCACGTCGGGCGATACCGAGTCCTTCAATGCGTGGATCAGCGACAACACCGCGGTCGAGCAGGTCGGCAACGACACGCTGATCCATCTCGACATCGGCGACTCGATCCGGCTCTCGAACGTCAGTCGCAGCAGCCTGCACGCCAACGACTTCATTCTGCATCCCGGCGTGATTACCTGATGTCAGGGCAGCCGAGGGATGCCAAGCCGGTCGACCTCGGCGAGCACCGCGGCGAGGTTTTGATGGCCGGCGCCGAAGTGCCCCTTGCGCTCGGCAAGCGGCCGCGTGTGCACGCCCTCTAGCCGGTAATGTCTGTCGTGGACGAGGCAGCGGCTGCGGATCAGCGGCCACAGCATCAGGCCGAGCATGCGCTGGTCGTGGCCATACTTCGCGGTCGGGCCGGCGTGGAAGTAGCGTCGCATCAGCGCGACGATGTCGAGCCCGCAATCGGTGCGGCCGGCCCAGGTGCACCCGATCATCAGTTCGTTGTGCATGACGTGGTCGCGCACGACGTGAAACGGATAATCGCTTTCGATCCATTGCTGGACCAGGTCGGCTTCCGCCGTGGACAACCGCGCATCGCAGTCGCGCACGAGAAAGCGCCCGACGGCCGGATCGTTCATGACCAGAAAGCGCTGGAACAGCCCGACGCGAGGATACTCGTCCTCGATGTTGCGGATGTCTCCGCCGTTGTCCCGCAGGAATGCGACGCAGGCCGGCGGCACGGTGCCGTCGACATAGAACCGGCAGGTCCAGCCCGGATAGACCGTGCGGCTGAGCACAAGGTTGATCATGGCGCCGTAGGCGTAGAACGGCGCAGCTCCCCACAGCGAAAACGAGATGACGTTCGCACCCGACGGCGGGCCCTGCGGCTCCTGCAACGCGAACGGAGGCGGATTGCGGCAGGCCTCGGCATCCCGCAGGTCGAGGGTGTGCTGCCCATAACGGATCGCGTCGTCGATCTTGCCGAGATAGAAGCTGGCGACCTTCAACGTGTCCAGGACCGTGAGATCGTCGCCGTGCCGCTCCAGGTAGCGCAGCGCCTGCACGATCGTCTCGTCATAGCGCTTCAGGTTGGTCAGGGTGGCGATCCGTGCCTTTTCCAGCCGTGCATTGTCGGGCTGGCGCCGGCTCAGCTCCTCGGCGAGGGCCAGCGCCGGAAGCCAGTCGCGCTTCTGGAAGAACGCATCGAACAGCAATTCCTTTGCGACCAGATCGTCGGGGCGGCTGACGGTCATCGCGCACAATTGCACGATCGCTTGGTCGTTCTTGCCGGCCCGCAGCAGCGCGCGGACGCCGTCATAGCGACCTGCAGGCTGCGGGAGCGTTCCGCTCAGGGGGGTGGACATCGGTGCCCGTGATCCAGGGTTGGCGTCATTTCATAGACGAAGCGGCCCCGATGGTGAATAGTGGCGGCCATACATGACGGCTGCCCGGAGAGCCGGGCCTATTCTGGTGCGCCGGTCGAAGAATTGCGCGTCCGCGTTTTCGACGCCTACCAGCGCATCGATCCCCGCAAGAAGACGATCCGTCCGGTCACCATCGTCGATATCGACGAGAAGAGTCTCGCCAAGCTCGGCCAGTGGCCGTGGCCGCGGACCACCATCGCCGACATCATCATCAATCTGACCAGCCTCGGCGCGGTTGCGATCGGCTTCGACGTGGTGTTCTCGGAGCCGGACCGCCTCAACCCGGACAAGGTCGCGGGACAGATGCGCTTCATCGACGAGGTCACCCGGACGCGGCTGCGCGAGCTGCCGAGCAACGATCAGATTTTATCCGATGCGATCCGCCGCTCGCGCGTCGTGCTGGGCGAGACGGGGCTTGCGCAAGCCTGGTCGGAACTCGACGAAACCCTGCCGACGACGGGATTCGGGACGCTTGCATCGGGTCCAGGCGCCGCCGCCAGTGCAGCCGAGCCGTTCCTGTACGAGTTTGCCGGCTTGCTGCGGAATGTGCCCGTGCTGGAGCGTGCCGCGGCGGGGCGCGGCCTGTTCACGATCAAGACCGAGCGCGACGGCATCATCCGGCGGGTGCCGATGGTGATGGTGGCGCAGGGCAAGCTGATGCCATCGCTCAGCCTCGAGATCCTGCGGGTCGTCACCACCACGCCGACGGTGCTGATCAAGACGGACGAGGTCGGGGTCAAGAGCATCGCGCTGCGGGGGCTGGAGATCCCGACCGATCGCAACGGGCAGCTCTGGGTGCATTTCGCGAGCCAGGATCCGTCGATCTATGTGTCCGCCGCCGATGTGCTCGACGGCAAGGTGCCGGCCGACAAGATTGCCGGCAAGCTTGTGCTGATCGGGACCTCGGCGGTCGGATTGAACGACATCAAGGCCACGCCCGCGTCATCCAATATGCCCGGCGTGGAGATCCACGCCCAGTTGCTGGAGAGCGCGCTGACCGGCGCCGTGGTGCAGCAGCCGGGCTACGGCATCGCGCTGGAGTTCATCGGTGCGATCGTCATGGGGCTGCTGGTGATCGCGTTCGCACCGCGATTCGGCGCGGTGACGCTGGTGTTCGTCGGCGGCCTGTTCGCGTCGGTCCTGGTCGGCACGTCCTGGTTCTTCTACATCAACTACCGGCTGCTGATCGATTTCACCTATCCGCTGTTCTCGACGACGGCGATCTACCTCACGCTGATCTTCGCGAGCTTCGTGCGCGAGCAGCAGCAGCGACGGCAGATCCGCACGCAATTCGTGCGCTACATGTCGCCGGCGCTAGTCGAGCAGCTGGCGCAAGCGCCGGAGCGGCTCGTGCTCGGCGGCGAGGAGCGCGAGATGACCATCATGTTCTCTGACATGCGCGGCTTCACCTCGATCTCGGAGACCTACAAGAGTGACCCGCAGGGTCTCACCGCGCTGATGAACCGTTTCCTGACGCCGCTTTCTAACGCGATCCTCGCCCGCAAGGGCACGATCGACAAATATATGGGCGACGCCATCATGGCGTTCTGGAATGCACCGCTCGACGACAAGGAGCATCATATCAACGCCTGCGAGGCCGCGCTCGACATGCTAGAGCGGGTCGATACGCTCAACCGCGAGCGCGAGGAGGAGGCGAGGGAGGGCGGCCACGTCTACGTGCCACTCAATATCGGCGTCGGTCTCAACACCGGCACCTGCGTCGTCGGCAACATGGGCTCCGACGTGCGCTTCGACTATTCGGTGTTCGGCGACAGCGTCAACCTGGCTTCGCGGCTCGAGGGGCAGTCCAAGGAATACGGCTTCCCGATCATCGTGGGCTCGACCACCGCGCTGGCGGTGAAGGACAGGTTCGCGATCCTCGAGCTCGACTTCATCATGGTCAAGGGCAAGAAGGAGCCCGAGGTGATCTACGCGATCGCCGGCCGCGAGGACGTCGCCAATTCGGGCCGCTTCCAGCGGCTGCGCAACCTGACCATCGAAATGCTGGCCTGCTACCGCAGCCGCGATTGGCACGGCGCACTCGCCGCGATCGAGCGCGGCCGCAAGACCGACGAGGCGCAGGCGCTGCAATATCTCTACAATCTTTACGAAGCCCGCATCCGGGCGTTCCAGCAACAGCCGCCGCCGGACGATTGGAACGGCGCATTCGCGCTGCTGACGAAGTGACGCGCTCGGTCATGCGCGGGCTTGACCCGCGCATCCATCGCGAGAAGAAATTTTGCCGAGGGATGGATTGCCGGGTCAAGCCCGGCAATGACGATTGGTCTACTGCAACCCGATCTGCGTCAGATCCTGGAACCAGTGCTGCGCCTGCACGAAGGTCTTCACCTTCGGCGACAGCGCATGCGGGTTGGTATCGTGCACCACCCAGACCAGCGCGGCGTCGTCGACGATCAGCGCGTGCGCCTGCGCCAGCAGCGCATCCTGCTTGGCGGTGTCGAAGGTCTGCTTGGCCTCGTCGATCAGCGCGTCGACTTTCGGGTTCTTGTAGCCGCCCCAGTTGACGCCGACCGGCGCGACCTGGCCGGAATGAAAGAAGCGCACAATGGCGTAGAGCGGGTCCGACGTGACATAGGCGATGTTGTTGGCGGTGATGCCGGCGTTCATCTCGTCCGCCGCGCCCTTGCGCCAATGCGTGTACAAGGTCTCGAGCTCGACCACCTTGAAGTCGATGTCGATGCCGATCTCCTTGAAGCTCTGCTGCAAGAACTCGTTCATCGGCAGCGACAGCATCTGCCCGGTGCCGCCCTGGGCGATGATGAAGGTCGCCTTCAGCGGCTTCTCCTTTGAATAGCCGGCCTCCTCGACCAGCTTCCTGGCCGCCGCGACGTCGTATTTCAATTCAAAGGTGGGCTTGCCGAACCACGGGCTCGACGGATCGACCTGGCCCTTGGCGGGCTTTGCCAGCCCATTCATCAGGCCGACCACCGCGTCGCGATCGATGGCGAGGTTGAGCGCCTTGCGCAGGCGGATGTCGGTCCAGGGCGAGCCGGGCAGCACGCTCAAGTGATAATTCCAGACATGCGGCGTCACGTTGTCGACGATCTTCATGCCGGCCGCCTTGAGCTGCGGCACGGCGTCGGGCGCTGGCGTCTCGATCAGGTCGACCTGCCCGGCGAGCAGCGCATTGGTGCGGGTCAGCGCTTCCGGCATTGGGATCAGGATCATCTTGTCGACCTTCGCGAGCCGCTTCTGGTCCCAATAGTCCGGATTCCTTGTCAATTCGGCGAGCTCGCGCGGCACCAGTTTTGTCAGCTTGAACGGGCCGGTGCCGGAGGGCTGGCTCGCGAACTTGTCCCAGTCCTTGCCGAGCTTTTCATATTGCGCGGGGCTCGAGACCAGGAACCAGAGCATCTGGTACAGGAAGAAGGAGTCGACGGTCTTGGTGGTGATCTCGATGGTGAAGTCATCGATCTTGGCGTAGCTCGCGACCGAGGGCAGGCGGGTCTTGACCTGCGCGCTCTGCCGCTTGTCGAATTGCGGTGCCTTGTCGTTGAGCACCTTATCGAGATTCCAGATCACGGCATCGGCATTGAAGTCGCTGCCGTCGTGGAACTTCACGCCTTTGCGCAGGCTGAAGCGCCATTTGGTCTTGTCGTTGTCGTCGACTTTCCACTCGGTCGCGAGTCCCGGCACCAGTTTGCCCGGGCGGTCGGCGACGTCCATCTCCCAGGCGACCAGCGGATCGTAGATCGTGTAGGCGGTGAACTGATAGGCGCCGGCGCCGCGATCGGGCTGACCCGTCGTCAGCGGGATGTCAGCCATCGAGATGCCGTAGCGCACAATGGATTCAGCTCGTGCTTGCTTCGCCGGCCAGCCTGCTGTGAGGGCAAGCGCGACCGCCGCCATCAGGATCGAATTGCGCGCACGCATACAAAAGCTCCGTTGCTGGGAAGTCGGAGCCAAGCTTGCAAGCATGATGCCAGAATAGGCATCTTCGTGCCGCTCAGGCGCAAGGTGGGAAGAATTGACGCGCCCTGCGGTTATTTGGTGACTAACTATTCCCCTTGGCACACGCATTGCATACGCTTGCCCAAGAAATAGTCACCAGAACAATCGCCCAAACCGGGTCACAAGAAGGGGTTGCTCAGATGCGTAACAGGAAGACCAATGCGACAGCGATGATGCTGGCGTTTGCGCTGGCCACGGCAATGCCGGCGATCGCCAGCGCCGAGACCGTGCTGCGTATTGGCATGACGGCTGCAGACATTCCGCGCACGCTCGGCCAGCCAGACCAGGGCTTTGAAGGCAACCGTTTCACCGGCCTCACGATGTACGACGCGCTGACGATGTGGGACCTCTCGTCAGCCGACAAGGCCAGCGCGATGATCCCGGGCCTCGCCACTGAGTGGAAGGTCGACGACGCCGACAAAACCAAATGGGTGTTCAAGCTGCGCTCCGGCGTCACCTTTCATGACGGCTCGCCGTTCAACGCCGACGCCGTGGTCTGGAACGTCGAGAAGGTGCTGAAGCAGGATGCGCCGCAGTTCGATCCGAGCCAGGTCGGCGTCACCGCCTCGCGCATGCCGACATTGGTCTCAGCGCGCAAGATCGACGACATGACGGTCGAGCTGACCACCAAGGAGCCGGACAGCTTCCTGCCGATCAACCTCACCAATCTGTTCATGGCGAGCCCGGCCAAGTGGCAGCAATTCTACGACAAGGCCGAGGGCGCCGATGCCAAGGCGAAGTCGCAGGCCGCCTGGGCCGCGTTCGCCAAGGACGCTTCGGGCACCGGCCCCTGGAAGATGTCGAGCTTCACCCCGCGCGAGCGGCTTGAGCTGGTGAAGAACGACAAGTACTGGGACAAGGCGCGGGTGCCGAAGACCGACAAGATGGTGCTGCTGCCGATGCCGGAAGCCAACGCGCGCACCGCGGCACTGCTGTCGGGGCAGGTCAACTGGGTCGAGGCGCCGGCGCCGGACGCGCTGCCCGAGATCAAACAGCGCGGCTTCGTGCTGTATTCGAACGAGGAGCCGCATGTCTGGCCCTGGCAGTTCTCCCGCGTCGAGGGCTCGCCGTGGAATGACATCCGCGTCCGCAAGGCGGCCAATCTCTGCATCGATCGCGAAGGCCTGCGCGATGGACTGCTCGCGGGGCTGATGGTGCCGGCGACCGGCACGTTCGAGCCCGGTCATCCCTGGCGCGGCAGCCCGACTTTCCAGATCAAGTATGACAAGCCGGCCGCGCAGAAGCTGATGCAGGAGGCGGGCTTCGGTCCGAGCAAGAAGCTGATGGTCAAGATCCAGACCTCGGCGTCGGGTTCCGGCCAGATGCTGCCACTGCCGATGAACGAGTACCTGCAACAGGCTTTGGCCGAGTGCTACTTCGATGTGCAGCTCGACGTTATCGAGTGGAATACGCTGTTCACCAACTGGCGGCGCGGCGCCAAGGACCCGACGGCCAACGGCTCGAACGCGATCAACGTCACCTATGCGGCGATGGATCCATTCTTCGCGCTGGTGCGCTTCCTGCAGTCGGGCATGGCGCCGCCGGTCTCCAACAATTGGGGCTTCAACAACAACCCGAAATTCGACGAGTTGGTGAAGAAAGCGCGCCAGACCTTCGAGCCGGCGGCCCGCGACGCGGCGCTCGCCGAACTGCATGCGGCCTCGGTCGACGACGCGGCGTTCCTCTACGTCGCCCACGATGTCGCCCCGCGCGCGATGAGCCCGAAGATCAAGGGCTTCGTGCAGCCGAAGAGCTGGTTCGTCGACTTCTCGCCGGTCACGGTCGCACCGTGAGAAGCTAGCCAGGTGACCGGTGCACCCTCTCCCCTTGTGGGAGAGGGTGGCTTCGCGAAGCGAAGCCGAGTGAGGGGTTGTCTCCGCGGATGCCCCTCGCACCGACGATGTGAATTGCATCCGCGGATAGATACCCTCATCCGGCGCGCTAAAGCGCGCCACCTTCTCCCACAAGGGGAGAAGGAAGAAAGAGTGCAACGTGTTCGCCTACACTGCCAGACGGATCGTCTACGTCATTCCGATCGTGCTCAGCGTGGCGCTGGTGTGCTTCCTCCTGGTGCACATCACGCCCGGCGATCCCTTGGTCGCGGTGCTGCCGGCCGACGCCTCGCAGGAACTTGCCGCGCAGCTGCGCACGGCCTACGGCTTCGATCGCCCGCTGCCGGTGCAGTTCGGACTGTGGCTGTGGCGCGCGCTGCACGGCGACCTCGGCAGTTCGATTGCGACCGGGCGTCCGGTGCTCTCCGAGGTGATGCGCGCGGTCGGCAACACCGTGATGCTGGCCGTTGCGGCGGCAATGATCGGCTTCACGCTCGGCCTGCTGTTCGGCCTGATCGCCGGCTATTTCCGTGACACCTGGGTCGATAAGGTCGCGACATCGGTTGCCATCGCCGGCGTCTCGCTGCCGCATTACTGGCTCGGCATGGTGCTGGTCATCATCTTCTCGGTGCAGCTCAACTGGCTGCCCGCGGTCGGCGCCGGGCCCGGCGGCTCCGGCGCCTGGGCGTGGGACTGGGAGCATCTGCGCTATCTGGTGCTGCCGGCGATCACCACGTCGGTGATCCCGATGGGCATCGTCACCCGCACCGTCCGTGCGTTGACCGGCGATATCCTGAGCCAGGATTTTGTCGAGGCGCTGCGCGCGAAGGGCCTGCGCGAGACCGAGGTGTTCCGCCACGTCGTCAAGAATGCCGCGCCGACCGCGCTCGCGGTGATGGGACTGCAGTTGGGATACATGCTCGGCGGCTCGATCCTGATCGAGACGGTGTTCTCGTGGCCCGGCTCGGGCCTGCTGCTCAATTCGGCGATCTTCCAGCGCGATCTGCCGCTGCTGCAGGGTACGATCCTGGTTCTGGCGCTGTTCTTCGTGCTGCTCAACCTCCTGGTCGATATCGCGCAGGCCGCGATCGATCCGCGCATCAAGCGGAGCTGACCAATGAGTATCATGACAGACGCTGCCTTGCAGGCCGCACCGACGACGAAAGCGCGCGGCTACTGGTCCACCGTCGCGCGCCGCATCACGCGCGACAAGGTCAGCATGGCTTGTGCCTTCATCCTGGTGCTGATCTTCGCCTCGGCGCTGCTGGCGCCGTGGCTGCACCTTGCCGATCCCTATCAGGGCTCGATGATCCGCCGCCTCCGCCATATCGGCGCGCCGGGCTATCCGCTCGGCACCGACGAGCTTGGCCGCGACATGCTGGCGCGGCTGATTTATGGCGGCCGGCTGTCGCTGATCGTTGGCATCCTGCCCGTCATCCTCGCCTTCGTGATCGGCACCTCGCTCGGCCTTGTCGCCGGCTATGTCGGCGGCAAGCTCAACACCGCGATCATGCGCACGGTCGACGTGTTCTACGCCTTCCCCTCGGTGCTGCTGGCGATCGCGATCTCCGGCGCGCTGGGCGCCGGCATCGTCAACTCGATCGTGTCGCTGACCATTGTGTTCGTGCCGCAGATCACCCGCGTCGCCGAGAGCGTGACGACGGGCGTGCGCAACATGGATTTCGTCGAGGCGGCGCGCGCCTCCGGCGCCGGTCCCTTCACCATCATGCGCGTACACATGCTCGGCAATGTGCTCGGCCCGATCTTCGTCTACGCCACCGGTCTGATCTCGGTCTCCATGATCCTGGCCGCCGGTCTGTCCTTTCTTGGCCTCGGCACCAAGCCGCCGGAGCCGGAATGGGGCTTGATGCTGAACACGCTGCGCACCGCGATCTACGTCAACCCGTGGGTAGCCGCGCTGCCGGGCGCGATGATCTTTGCGGTCTCAATTTGCTTCAACCTCTTGAGCGACGGCATGCGCAGCGCCATGGACATCAGGAACTAGTTATGAGCGACGCCAATCTCGCAGCCGACATGCTGGAGCCGGTCGCCGACATCGGCGGAGCGGCGCAGCCGCTGTTGCAGGTCAGGGGACTCACGAAACATTTCCCGGTCCGCGGCGGGCTGTTCAGTCCGCGCAAGACGGTGCGTGCCGTCGATGACGTCTCGTTCGCGGTGATGAAGGGTGAGACCGTCGGCATCGTCGGCGAATCCGGCTGCGGCAAATCGACCACCGCGCGGCTGTTGATGCATCTGATGGCGCGCGATGCCGGCGACATCATCTATGACGGCATGCAGGTCGGCCCGTCGCTCTCGCTGCGCGAGCTCAGGCGCGGCATGCAGATGGTGTTCCAGGACAGCTATGCCTCGCTCAATCCCCGCCTGACCATCGAAGAATCCATCGCGTTCGGGCCCAAGGTCCATGGCATGGCCGACGCTGCCGCGCGCTCGCTGGCGCGCGAGCTGCTCGGCAAGGTGGGCCTCCGGCCGGAAACCTTCGCCAATCGCTATCCCCACGAGATTTCCGGCGGCCAGCGCCAGCGCGTCAACATCGCCCGCGCGCTGGCGCTGTCGCCGCGGCTGGTGATCCTCGACGAAGCGGTCTCCGCGCTCGACAAATCGGTCGAGGCGCAGGTGCTCAATTTGCTCGCCGATCTCAAGCGCGAGTTCGGACTGACCTATCTCTTCATCAGCCACGATCTCAACGTCGTCCGCTACATCTCCGACCGCGTGCTGGTGATGTATCTCGGCGAGGTCGTCGAGCTCGGGCCGGTCGATGCGGTCTGGGACGCGCCGGCGCATCCCTATACCCGCGCGCTGCTGGCGGCGATGCCGTCATCCGATCCTGACAGCCGCACCGAGGTGCCGCCGATCTCGGGCGATCCGCCCAATCCGATCGATCCGCCCTCCGGCTGCCGGTTTCACACCCGTTGTCCGTTCGCGGAGCCGCTCTGCGCAAACGACACGCCAAAGCTCGGCGATCTCGATACTATGGGCCATCAGGCGGCGTGCTACATGGCCATTCCAGGCTCGGGGCACAGCCGCGCGCCGGCAGAAGCAAAAGGAGAAAACGCGGCATGACCAGACCCACGCCCAAGGACGTCAAGGTGATCGCGCACGTCGCCGACGTGCCCGCCGATGACGAGGTCGCCAACCGCATCGCCAATTCGATCGGGCCGGCATTCGACGGGTTCGCGCCGATCTCCGGTACGCTGCCGTTCGACCTCGAACCCGCGAGCTTTGTGCTGGCGCAGATCGCAAAGGTGTCGAAATGAGCACCGAACCTGCTTTGATGACGCTGACCGCGGTCGCAAAGGCGATTGCCGAGAAGAAAGTCTCCTCGCATGAGGTGACGCGTGCCGTGCTGCATCGCGTTGCGCAGTGGCAGCCGCGGCTCAACGCCTATATGGCAATCGAGTCCGAACAGGCGCTCGCCGCCGCCAGCGAGGCCGATGCCGAATTCGCCAAGGGAAACAGCCGTGGCGTGCTCCACGGTGTGCCGATGGCGCACAAGGACATGTATTACGACGCCGGCAAGGTCGTGACCTGCGGCTCGCTGATCCGCCGCGACTTCGTGCCGAAGACCACGTCAACTGCGCTGCAGCGGCTCAAGGATGCCGGACAGGTCCGGCTCGGTTCGCTGCAGATGGTCGAGTTCGCCTATGGGCCGACCGGCCACAACGTGCACTACGGCGCGGTGCGCAATCCCTGGAACACCGATCACATCACCGGCGGCTCGTCATCAGGCTCGGGCTCGGCGGTCGCTGCACGCCTGACCTTTGCGGCGCTCGGCTCAGACACTGGCGGGTCGGTGCGGATGCCCGCGCATTTCTGCGGCGTCACCGGGCTGAAGACGACGGTCGGCCGCGTCAGCCGCGCCGGCGCGATGCCGCTGTCGCAATCGCTCGACACCGTCGGCCCGCTGGCGCAGACCGCCGAGGATTGCGCGCTGCTGCTCGGTCTGATGGCCGGTGCGGATCCGGAAGACCCGACAGCCTCCACGCTGCCGGTGCCGGACTACATGGCCGCGACTAGGGAATCGCTGAACGGTCTCAAGATCGGCGTGCCAACCGCGTTCTACGTCGACGATCTCGATCCCGAGGTCGCGCGCTGCCTCGACGAGACCGTTGCGACGTTGAAGAAGGAGGGCGCCGAGATTGTCAAGGTCGAGCTGCCGGATCAGCGCCAGCTCAGCTCCGCGTCGCAACTGGTGCTCGCGGTCGAAGCCGCCGCCTTCCACAAGCGCTGGATGATCGAGCGTCCGCAGGATTACGGCGCGCAGGTGCTGATGCGGCTGCAGAACGGGCTCGCCATCCCGGCGGTCACCTATCTCGAGGCGATGCGCTGGCGCGGCCCGGCGCTCGCCGCGCACAACGCGGCGGTGGGCGGTGTCGATGCCGTGATTGCCCCGTCGGCTCCGGTCCCGGCGCCGACCATCGCCGAGAGCGATGTCGGCAATGGTCCGGGCGCTGAGGCGGTGATCCAGCGGCTGACCCGGTTTACTCGGCCAGTGAACTACCTCGGCCTGCCGTCGCTCTCGATCCCATCGGGCTTCACCAAGGCGGGCCTGCCGGTCGGCATGCAGCTGATCGGCCGCTCCTTTGAGGAGGCCGTGCTGCTGCGGATCGGTGCCGCCTTCCAGCGCGCGACCGACTTCCACGCCAGGTTGCCAAAGCTCGCATGACCAACCTCGTCGAGATCAACAACCTCAACATCCGCTTCACCGGCGATCGCACGGTCCATGCCGTGAACGATCTCAGCCTGTCGCTCGGCGAGGGCGAGGTGTTGGGGCTGCTCGGCGAGTCCGGTTCCGGCAAGAGCGTGACGCTGCGGGCCCTGATGCGGCTGCTGCCGAAGAAGCGGACGCAGATCTCCGGCAGCGTCAAGGTGCTGGGCCAGGAGGTGTTGGCAATGGATGATGAGGCGCTGTCCGCGTTTCGCGGCCAGACCGTCTCGATGATCTTCCAGGAGCCGGCGCTGGCGCTCGACCCGGTCTACACCATCGGCCGGCAGATCGCGGAAACCGTGATGCGCCACGAGGGCAAGAGCGAGCGCGAGGCCACCGCCCGCGCGCTCGAGATGCTCGAGGTGGTTCGAATCCCGTCTGCCAAACGTCGGCTCGATTCCTATCCGCACGAGATGTCCGGCGGCATGCGCCAGCGCGCCATGATCGCGCTGGCGCTGGCCTGCAAGCCCAAGATCCTGCTGGCGGACGAGCCGACCACCGCGCTCGACGCCACGGTGCAGATCCAGATCCTACTGCTGCTACGCGAGCTGCAGCGCGAGTTCGGCATGTCCGTCATCTTCGTGACCCATGACATCGGCGTCGCCATCGAGATCTGCGACCGGGTCGCGGTGATGTATGCGGGGCAGATCGTGGAGCAGGGGGCCCTGCGCGACATCGTGCGAACGCCGGTTCATCCCTATGCCAGGGGCCTGCTGGCCTCGACCGTTCATGGCGCCAAGCGTGGCCAGCGGCTGGAGACGATTCCGGGCACGCCCCCTTCGCTCGCCCACGCCCCGGCCAGCTGTTCATTTGCGCCGCGCTGTGGCCTTGCCCAGCCCCGCTGCAGTGAGGAGCTGCCGCCCAATGTGCCGATCGCGCCGGGCCATACTGCCCGCTGCATCCTTGCCCAACCTGTGGTTGTAGTTCCCTGAAGGGGCCGGAACCTGCGTGACGCGCGGCTTTAGAGTTCCAGGCGCCTAGATGTTGCGTCGAATCCGGGGTTTCCCGGATGGTTGCGGCGCGAGTTCGGCGATAATAATGTCCATCGCGCGCCGCCTTCCCGAACATTGCCCGCTTCACGGCCCGGTTCGGCGGCAAACTGGCCATTATTATTCCGTCAACTCTCTGTGCCATCACGAAAAGAGAGCGCAAACCTTCTCCGGGTTAACGCGACTTAAATGGACGATGGCCACAAACCCCGCTACAACCAGGGCATTACGTAAGCCCTTTTGCAGAGAAATTTAATGGCAGCCGCACCCGTTGTCCGGCGTTCCGAACTGAGTGACGCGTTGCGTGCATGCCGCAGTGCTTTCATTGGCGTCGGTCTCATGAGTTGCATGATCAACCTGTTGTACCTGACAGGTTCGATGTTCATGCTGCAGGTCTATGACCGGGTGCTGCCGAGTCGCAGCGTCCCGACCCTGGTCGGCCTCGTCGTCATCGCCGCCGGTCTCTAC
The DNA here is from genome assembly GCF_020329505.1 of Bradyrhizobium semiaridum. Taxonomy (GTDB): domain Bacteria; phylum Pseudomonadota; class Alphaproteobacteria; order Rhizobiales; family Xanthobacteraceae; genus Bradyrhizobium; species Bradyrhizobium semiaridum. Next base: position 109,086 of record NZ_JAGKJJ010000011.1, on the reverse strand, counting down.
ATCGCGCAGGGCTTCCTCGACCTGCTGCGCGGACGAATCCTCGGCCGCATCGGAACCTCGCTCGACGAAGCGCTCAATGCGCGGGTGTTCGACACCATCGTCCGCCTGCCGCTGATGGCCGGCAACCGCAGCGAGGGCCTGCAGCCGCTGCGCGACCTCGACAATGTGCGCTCGTTCCTCGGCAGCATGGGCCCCGGCGCGTTCTTCGACCTGCCCTGGCTGCCGTTCTACATGGCGATCTGCTTCGCGTTCCATTGGCTGCTCGGCGTCACCGCGCTGGTCGGCGCCATCATTCTGATCACGCTGACGCTGATCACCGAATACATGTCGCGCTCGCCGGCCAAGGAAGCGATGACGCTCGCGGCGCGGCGCAACGATCTGGCCGCTTCCAGCCGCCGCAATGCCGAGGTGCTGGTGGCGATGGGCATGGCCGGGCGCATGAACAAGCGCTGGAATGATGCCAACGAGGAATATCTCGCCGGCAACCAGCACGCGAGCGACGTCAGCGGCGGCCTCGGCGCCGTCGCCAAGGTGCTGCGCATGATGCTGCAGTCCGCCGTGCTGGCGGTCGGCGCATGGCTCGTGATCAACCAGGAGGCGACCGGCGGCATCATCATCGCCGGCTCGATCTTGAGCGCACGGGCGCTGGCGCCGGTTGATCTGGCGATCGCGCATTGGAAGGGGTTCGTTGCGGCACGGCAGAGCTGGGCGCGCCTCAACCGCCTGCTGCAGCAGATGCCGGCCCGCGCCGCGCAGACGCTGTTGCAGGCGCCGGAGAAGAAACTGTCGGTCGAGGCCGTGACGATGGTCGCGCCGGGCGACCAGCGCATCATCGTGCAGGACGTCACCTTCGCGGTCGAAGCCGGCACCGGCGTCGGCGTGATTGGCCCGAGCGGATCCGGCAAGTCGTCGCTGATCCGGGCGCTGGTCGGTGTCTGGAATCCGGTTCGCGGCAAGGTGCGGCTCGACGGCGCGGCGCTCGACCAGTGGTCGTCGGACGTGCTCGGGCGCTATATCGGCTACCTGCCGCAGGACGTCGAATTGTTCGGCGGCACCGTCGCGCAGAACATATCCCGCTTCGATCCCGAGGCAAAGTCCGACGCCATCATCGCCGCGGCCAAGGAAGCCGGGGTGCACGAGATGATCATCAAGATGCGCGAGGGCTACGACACCCAGGTCGGCGAGCAGGGCACCGCGCTTTCCGCCGGCCAGGCACAGCGCGTCGCGCTGGCCCGCGCGCTCTACGGCAATCCGTTCCTGATCGTGCTGGACGAGCCGAACTCCAACCTCGACAGCGAGGGCGATGAGGCGCTGACCCGCGCGGTGCGCAGCGCCCGCGAGCGCGGCGCCATCGTCATCGTGGTCGCGCACCGGCCGATCGGCATCGAGGGTGTCGATCAGCTGCTGGTGCTGAAGGACGGCCGCATGCAGACTTTCGGGCCGAAGGAGACCGTGCTCGCGCAGGTGCTGCAGCGGGTTGCGCCGCCGACGCCTACACCGATCAAGATCGTCGCCGATGCCGGGGCAGCCAAGTCATGACCGATCAGCCGCGCGATGCGCATTACTCGATCCGAAAGCATCTGATTGTCGGTCTTGCCGTGGTCCTGGTCCTCGGCGGCGGCGTCGGCGGCTGGGCCGCTACGGTGCCGATTTCGGGCGCGCTGATCGCGCCGGGCTCGGTGGTGGTCGATTCCAACGTCAAGAAGGTGCAGCATCCGACCGGCGGCGTGGTCGGCGAGGTCCGGGTGCGCGACGGTGACGTGGTCAAGGCGGGCGATATCGTGGTGCGGCTCGACGAGACCGTCGTGAAGGCGAGCCTGGCGATCGTGGTCAAGACGCTGAACGGCCTCTATGCGCGCCAGGCCCGGCTTGAGGCCGAGCAGCAGGGCCGCGACACGATCGCGTTTCCGAGGCAGTTGACCGATCAGGCCAACGATCCCGATGTCCGGGACATCATGACCAACGAAGCCAAGCTGTTCGAGGTTCGCGTCAACGGCCGCACCGGCCAGAAGGCGCAGCTGCGCGAGCGCGTTACCCAGCTCAACGAGGAAATCTCGGGACTGCAGGCGCAGGAAAAGGCCAAGGACAAGGAGATCGAGCTGGTGAAAACCGAGCTGGTCGGCGTTCGCCAGCTCTATGAGCAGCATCTGGTGCAGATCACCCGCCTGACCACGCTGGAGCGCGACGCCGCGCGGCTGTCGGGCGAACGCGCGCAGTACATCGCCTCGCGCGCGCAGGCCAAGGGCAAGATCACCGAGACCGAGTTGCAGATCATCCAGGTCGACAAGGACATGCTCTCCGAGGTGTCGAAGGATCTGCGCGAGACCAACGACAAGATCGGCGAGTTCGTCGAGCGTAAGGTCACCGCCGAGGACCAGCTCCGCCGCATCGACATCCGCGCGCCGCAGGATGGCGTGGTGCTGCAATCGACCGTGCACACGGTCGGCGGCGTCATCACCGCCGGCGATGCCATCATGATGATCGTGCCGAAGGCCGACGATCTCTCGGTCGAGGCCAAGGTCAATCCGGCGGACATCGACAAGCTGCAGGTCGGGCAGAAGACCGTGCTGCGGCTCTCCGCATTCAACCAGCGCACCACGCCGGAGCTGAACGGCATCGTCACCCGCGTTTCCGCCGACGTCACCACCGACCAGCGCACCGGGCAGAGCTACTACACTATCCGCGTCTCGATGCCGCCCGAAGAGGTCGCGCGGCTCGGCAGCGAGGTGAAGATCATCCCGGGCATGCCCGTGGAAGCCTTCGTCCAGACCGGCGACCGCACCATGATGTCCTACCTGATGAAGCCGCTCAGCGACCAGTTCATGCGCTCCTTCCGCGAGAAGTGAAGCTGGCGAGATCTCCCTCCAGCGACGTCCCGGCGAAGGCCGGGACCCATTACCACCGAGGGTCATTATTGCGCGACGCTGGCGCCACAGCCCACTTCAACGATTGAAGCCTGTGGTTATGGGTCCCGGCCTTCGCCGGGACGACGCCGTGGAACTACCGCGCCAGGTTCTTCAGCAGCAATTCCAGCGCCGCCGTTGCAAACGCCTGCATGTTCGCTGCGCGGTCATTGCTGCCGGTTTCCAGCGTGATCACCTCGTGCTGCGGGCCGGCGACCGCCATGCAGCTGTGGCCGGCGGCGTCGCCGTAGCGATTGCCGGTCGGTCCGCTGGCGCCGGTTTCCGACAGGCCCCAATCGGTCGAGAGGCGTCCGCGGATCTGACGCGCCAGCAGCTGCGCGTAGGGCTCGGATGCCGAGCGGATGCCCTTCATTGCGTCATCTGGAATATCCATCAGCGCGCGCCGCGCGTCGCGGGTGTAGATCACGCCGCCGCCGAGGAAGTAGGCCGATGCGCCGGGCACAGCGAGCAGCGATGCGGAGATCAGGCCGCCGGTCGAGGATTCCGCGACGGCGATGGTCTGCTTGTTCGCGATCAGCTTCGCGGCAGCCTGTTGGGCGATGGAGGTGAGCGCGTTCATCGGTGGCCTTTCTTGTTGTTTGCCATGAAAATTCCTTGGGGCGTTCTGCTGTCCTAGCACACCACACGGACCGCTGCCGAGTTGCGGGCCGGCTGAGGGCCTGCTTGAATGAGATTCAACAACGAAGCGGCGCGCCGCGTGATCTGGCGCGAATGCGTGTCGAAGAGGAAACACCATGACGTCGCCGATTGCCGGCGGCGTGGATTGCGACCTGCATCCCGCCGTGCCTCATCTCACCAGTCTGCTGCCCTACATGAACGACTACTGGCGCGACCAGGTGACGACGCGCGGCATGACCGATCTGATCTCGCAATCCTATCCGGTCAATTCGCCGATCTCCTCGCGTCCCGACTGGAGGCCCGTTAAAGGCAAGCCTGGTTCCGACATCGCCGATCTGCAGCGCCAGGCCCTCGACAGGTTCGGCACCGCGTATGGCATCTGCAATCCGCTCTACGGCGTGCAGATGGTGTTCTCCGAGGACATGGCGAATGCCTTCTGCCGCGCGCTGAACGACTGGCTGGCGAAGGAATGGCTGGACAAGGACGAGCGCCTGCGCGGCTCGATCGTGATCCCCGTGCAGAGCATCGAGAAGGCGGTCGCCGAGATCGAGCGCTGCGCCGCCGACAAGCGCTTCGTGCAGGTCCTGATGCTGGTGATGGGCGACATGCCGCTCGGCAAGCGCCACTACTGGCCGATCTATGCTGCCGCCGAACGTTTCGGCCTGCCGATCGGCATCCACGCCGGCAGCGCCTATCACAATCCGCCGACCTCGGTCGGCTGGGGCTCCTATCACATCGAGGACTATGTTGCGCAGGCGCAGGCGTTCCAGACCCAGCTTACCAGCCTGATCGTCGAGGGCGTGTTCGCGCGGCATCCGAACCTGAAAATGGTGATGCTGGAGAGCGGCTTCACTTGGCTGCCGCCGTTCCTGTGGCGGCTGCACAAGTTCTGGCGCGGCGTGCGGATGGAAACGCCTTGGGTCGACCGCGCGCCGCTGGAGATTGTGCGCAGCAACATCCGCTTCTCGCTGCAGCCGGTCGACGCGCCGCCGGAATCCGACACGCTGAACCGCCTGTTCGACCATATGCAGTCGGACGAATTGATCCTATTCTCGACCGACTATCCGCACTGGCAGTTCGATGGTGACGAGGTGCTGCCGAAGGGATTGTCGCCCGATCTCGTCCGCAAGATCATGATCGACAATCCGCATGCGACCTATCCGCGCTTGACAGTGAAGGAGATGACGCCATGAACGTCCAGCTTCGCGAACGCCCGCAAGCCGCTTCATCGACGGGCATCAAGTCCGCGATTGCGGATTGCGACATCCATCCGGCCCGCGCAACGAAAGATGAATTGCATCCCTATCTGGCAAAACGCTGGCACGGCCATATCGAGACCTTCGGTGTCCATGCCTATCAGGGCATGATGGAAGGCCCGCCCTATCCGAAGGCGCAGCCCAATGCCTCCCGCCGCGATGCCTATCCGCCGGAAGGCGGGCCGCAGGGCTCCTCGCTGTCCTTCATGCAGAAGCAGCACCTCGATCCCAACAATGTCGCGCTTGGCGTGCTCAATCCGCTCAACACCGGGCAAGGCATCCGCAACCAGGACCTTGCCGCGGCGATCTGCGCGGCGATCAACGATTGGCAGATCGAGAAGTGGACCAGCAAGGATGCTAGACTGAAGGGGTCCGTCGTCGTCGCCAATGAGGACGGCGTGTCGGCCGCCGCCGAAATCCGCAAGCGCGCCGGCGACAAGAACTTCGTCCAGGTGCTGCTGCTGAGCCGCAATGTCGAGCCGCTCGGCCAGCGCCGCTACTGGCCGATCTATGAGGCGGCGCAGGAGGCCGGCCTGCCGATCGGCGTGCATGCCTTCGGCTTCGGCGGCAACCCGATCACCGCGTCGGGCTGGCCGAGCTACTACATCGAGGAGATGGTCGGCCACTCGCAGTGCCAGCAGACCGCGCTGGCCAGCCTCGTGCTCGAAGGCGTGTTCGAGCGCTTTCCGAAGCTGAAGATGGTGATGGTGGAGGCCGGCTTCGGCTGGGCGCCGTCGCTGGCCTGGCGGCTCGACAAGGTGTTTTCGAAGCTGCATGGCGAGGTGCCGCACCTCAAGCGCAAGCCGTCGGAATACATCCGCGACCACATCTGGTGGACCACGCAGCCGATGGAGGACCCGGAGAGCCGCGATCATCTGTTCCAGGTCATCGAATGGATCGGCTGGGACAAGCTGTTGTTCGCCACCGACTACCCGCATTGGGATTATGACGAGCCGTCGCGCGTGCTGCCGGCCGGCGTCAGCGACGCCAACCGCCAGGCGTTCTATCTCGACAATGCGAAACAGCTGTACGGCATCTCATAAATGGCGCGTCACGTCATCGCTCCCGTCGACGAACTGCCGCCGGGCTCGCGAAAATTCCTCGAGATCGACGGACGGCCGATTGCAGTCTTCAACGTCAAGGGCGAGTTCTTCGGCCTGCTGAACCGCTGCCCGCATCAGGGCGCGGCATTGTGCGAGGGTCCGCTGATCGGGCTCGCTTCGTCCTCCGACCCGGGCGAGATCGAGTACACAAAACTCGGCGAGATCATCCGCTGCCCTTGGCACGGCTGGGAGTTCGACATCCGCACCGGCCAGTCCTATTGCGATCCCCGCCGCTTCCGCGTCCGCGCCTATCCAGTCAATGTCGAGCCCGGCACTAATCTGGTGAAGGGCCCGTATGTGGCCGAGACCCTCAAGGTCGCGGTGGAGAGCGATTACGTGGTGGTCGACCTCTAACCGCCGCCGTCATTCCGGGGCGCCGCGAAGCGGCGAGCCCGGAATCCATTCCAACACTTTGCTCTGGGGCTCAATGGATTGCGGGCTCGATGCTCCGCATCGCCCCGGAATGACGACCGATAACTAATCACCCAGCATCATCTGCCGTTCCCGCGCGTAGCGCACCAGCGCGACGAAGCGGTAGATGCCGTGGACGAATTTTCCGTAGGGCATCGTGATGAACAGCGCGAACACCACGCCGAGATGCAACGCCAGCAGCGGGCCCATCGCAGCGGTCTCGCGCCATAGCAGGAGCGCGAGGCCGGTCACGCTGGTGAGGAACAACATCAAAATGAAAGCGGTGTCCATGCCCATACGCTGCTCGTCGACCAGCACGCGGGCGCGCGTCCATTTCGCCGTCAGCAGCCCGACCGGGCCGATCACGAGGCCGATGCCGCCAAGCGTGCCGAGCACGACCGGCAAATCCCACCACGCATAGGGTGCCTCGCGCGCCAGTAGGTAATGATACAGCGTGCCCACCCAGGTTGCAGCGAAGCACAGTGAGAAGCCGTAGAAGGTGAAGTGGTGATACAGCTTGCGGCGGTCGGTCGGGCGGTCGTCCTCATTGAAGCAGCCGACGCCGCCGCCGTCGAGATAACGCAGCTCGCCGGCGTCCCGGATTGCCCGCAGCAGCGCCTTCGCATCCATCCTCATCCCGACCGGCTCGCCGATATCGCGCCAGAACGCACGCACGCCCATCACCAGGGCGAGGATGGCGTAAAGCAACGCGGCGCTGAACAGCAGTGCCATCGCATTGTGCGGCATCAATTTGTAGAACGCACCTGCGCCGGTGTGGATGCCGGTGAGCACGCCACGGTCGTTGATCGCGGCGAAGCCAAAGATGAAGCCGGCGACGCTGAGCGCCGCGACCAGGCTGATGACGAGGCCGTTGCGCGCGAACGCGCCCGAGAAGGTCCTCGGCCAGGTATAGGCCGCGTAGGATTCGGCACGCGCCACCGCGAGCGTCTTCGGCACATTGACGTTGAACTCATGCGGCGGCGAAAACTGGCAGTCGGTGTAGCAGGCGCCGCAGGAATGGCAGAGATTGGCGAGATAGTTGAGGTCGCCGTCGGAGAAGGCGCGGCGCATCTCCATCGCCGGAAACACCGCGCACAAGCCTTCGCAATAGCGGCAGGAGTTGCACACCGTCATCAGACGGTCGGCCTCGTCGAGGATTCTAGTTCCGTGCATTCTTTGCCGCTTCCCGTCCTGCCACGCGGCCGAACACGCTGCCGATGGTCATGCCCATGCCGGCCGCGTAGCCCTTGCCCAGCACGTTGCCGGCCATGATCTCGCCGGCGGCGAACATGTTGGCGGAGGGCTTGCCGTCCTGCATCAGCATCCGCGCCTGCTTGTTCACGCGGGCGCCGAGATAGGTGAAGGTGATGCCGGGCCGTACCGGATAGGCGAGATAGGGCGGCGTCTCGATCCTGCGCGCCCAATGCGTCTTCGGCGGACTGATGCCTTCGGTCCGGCAGTCGTCGAGGATGGTGTGGTCGAAGGTGCCCGGCTGCACCGCGGCGTTGAATTCGGTGATGGTCTTTTCCAGCGCGGCCGGATCGAGCTCGAGCTTGCCGGCCAACTCGGCGATGGTCGCGCCGGCGATCGGCGGAAACAGCGTCGGCATGAAGCTGGTGACGACGGTGGAATCGAAGATGATGTAGGCGATCTGGTCCGGCTGCGCTGCGACTAGGCGGCCCCAGATCGCGTAGCGCTTCGGCCAGATATCCTCGCCCTCGTCGTAGAACCGCTCGGCATGCCTGTTGACGACAATGCCGAATACGACCGAGTCGTGGCGGGTGATGATGCCGCCGTCGAATTTCGGCGCCCGGGCGTCGATGGCCACCGCATGGCATTGCGTGGGATCGCCGATCTCCTGCACGCCCTTGGCCAGCAGCATCTTCAGGATGGCGCCCCGGTTAAAGGGCGTACCGCGGATCAGGAAATTGTCGGCGGCTTCGCCCCAATATTGCTTCAGCCATTCGATGTTGGCCTCGAAGCCGCCCGCGGCCGCGACCAGCGTCGAGGCGCGCACCTCGGTCTTGCCGCCGACCGGCTGCTTCAGCTGCGCCGAGAGGAACATGCCGTCCTCGATGTTGAGGTCGATCACCTCGGCATCGTAGAGGATGTCGACGCCGAGCTCCTCGGCGGTGCGATACAGCGCGTTCAGCATCGCGCGGCCGCCGCCGAGAAAGAACGAGTTGGTGCGGCCGAGGCTGAGCGTGCCGCCGAGCGAAGGCTGCCAGCGCACGCCCTGTTCGACGATCCAGTTCAGGATGTCCTTGGACTCGTGGATCATGAAGCGGGCCAGTTCCTCGTCGGTCTGGCCGCCGGTCACCAGCAACAGATCGTTCCAGAATTCCTCCTCGGTGTAGGGGCCGGTGAGGATCTCGGTCGCCGCATCGTGGGCGCAGCGCATGTTGCGCGTGTGGCGGGTGTTGCCGCCGCGGTAGAACTTGGGCGCGCCTTCCAGCACCAGCACCGATGCGCCGGCGCGCCGCGCGCTGATCGCAGCGCAAAGGGCGGCATTGCCGCCCCCGATCACCAGCACGTCGAACCTGCGCGTCAGATCAACCATGCGCTCTTGTTATCGTTGTTGGCATGGAAAGCAACATGCCGGGGCAGGCGGTCGGCCTGCCCCGATTGCATGCGCAACGTCACGCGGCAACGGTCTCGCGCTGTTCGACGGTCTGCCCGCCGCGATAGACGATCAGCGCGGCGACGATGCCGAGCACCGCGGCGCACATCAGCCAATAGCCGGGCGAGGCCTTGTCGCCGGTATGGTCGATCAGCCAGGTCGACGCGAACGGCGTGAATGTGCCGAACAGTCCGGCGGCGAGCGCAAAGGCCAGCGAGAAGCAGGTGGTCCGGACATGCGCCGGCACGATCTCGACCAGCGAGCCAAGCATGGTGCCGCTGTAGACGCCGAAATAGAACGAGAACATCATCTCGACGGCCAACATCTTGCCGAAGGTCGGATTGGTAACGAGCCAGTGCAGCGCCGGATAGGCGGTGACGAAGGACAGGCCCGCGATCGCCAGCAGCACCGGCTTGCGGCCGAGCCGGTCGGAGAGCGCACCGCCGACCGGATTCCAGATGAAGTTGGTCACCGCGACCAGCAGCGTCACCAGCAGCGCGTCCTGCGTCGACAGCTTCAGGACGGTCTTGCCGAAGGTCGGGGTGTAGACGGTGACGAAGTAGAACGTGGTGGTGGTCAGCACCGCGATCATCATGCCGAGCACGACGATGCGCCAGTTCTCGCGCGCCGAGGCAAATACCTCGAGCGTGGTCGGATGCTTCTTCATCGCGAGGAATTCCGGCGTCTCCTCCAGCGTCCGGCGCAGGAAGAAGATCACCGGGATGATCAGGCACCCGACGAAGAACGGGATGCGCCAGCCCCAGGCGGTCACGGTGGCGGCCGGCATGCTCCCGCTGAGGACATAGCCGAGGATCGAGGCCACGAAGATCGCGACCTGCTGGCTCGCCGACTGGAACGAGGTGTAGAAGCCGCGATTGCCCGGTGTGGCGATCTCGGCGAGATAGACCGAGACGCCGCCGAGCTCGACGCCGGCCGAGAAGCCTTGCAGCAGGCGGGCCAGCAGCACGATGATCGGGGCGGCAATGCCGATCGTCGCATAGGTGGGACAGATCGCGATCACGACGGTGCCGACCGCCATGATGGCCAGTGTCACGATCAGGCCCTTGCGGCGACCGATCTTGTCGATGTAGGCGCCGAGCACGATGGCGCCGACCGGGCGCATCAGGGCGCCAAGCCAGAATACGCCGAACGCGTTGAGCAATGCCGCGGTCTCGTTCTCCGACGGGAAGAACGCCTTGGCGATCAGCGGCGCATAGAAGCCGAACAGGAAGAAGTCGAATTGCTCGAGGAAATTGCCGCTGGTCGCGCGCAGGATGGCGCCGAGGCGGGACTTGATTTGCGGTGTTGGCGATGAACTCGGCTGCGGCATAACGTCCCTTCCTCCCCGGAGCGCAAAAGGCCGGCGCAGATAGTTTCGCCAGCCAAGGCAGTTACCCCTGCCTTCTGCGACAATTTGGCACGCCTGCCCGGCGCCACCAACCCCGAAACCGGGCAGATGCCATCGGAAAAAGGGATGGCTGGGGGAATCTCCGCCGGCCGCGTGCGCGCCGGGTCAGGACGGCGCATGGGCCGAGGCGCGGAGCCAGCTCCGGAATGCGGCCAGCTTGTGGGAATCTGCCCGCCCCTGGGGAGACACTAGGTAGAAGCCGGCATCTGCGGGTAGTGCGATCTTGAAGGGAACCACGAGGCGGCCCTTGGTGATGTCGTCCCGCACATAGGAGGTACGGCCCATCGCGATCCCGATCCCGTCAATGGCGGCCTGGATGGTCACGAACAGCAGGTCGAACGTCACGCCCGGTTGCCTCGAAATGTCGGCCGGCAGCCCCGCTGCGGTCAGCCACAGCCGCCAGTCGTCGCTGTTGGCGTTGCTGGTGTGCAGCAGCGTATGATCCCTGAGGTCTTCGGGAGCATTCAGTGGCTTGGCTCCCTGCAGCAGCGACGGGCTGCACACCGGGAACAACTCGTCCGCCATCAGCCAGTCCGCACGCAGCCCGGCCCACTGGCCGCGGCCGTAGCGGATCGCCGCATCGACCTTGTCGCGCTGGAAGTCGACCAGATTGGTCGAGGTGGTGATGCGAACGTCTATGCCGGGATGCGCCTCCTGGAACGCCGAGAGCCGCGGCAGCAGCCATTTGGCGGCGAGTGAGGCCAGCGTGGAAACGGTCAGCACGTGATCGTCGTCCCGGCGCAGCAGGCGGTCGGTCGCCAACCGCAAGTCGTTGAAGGCGGCGCGCACACCGGGGAGGTATTCGGCGGCTTCCGGGGTCAGGCTCAGCGAGCGGTTCTGGCGAACGAATAGGCGCACGCCGAGCTCCTCCTCGAGCCGGCGGATCTGATGGCTGATCGCGGTCTGCGTCACGTTCAGTTCGGACGCCGCCAGCGTAAAACTCATGTGCCGCGCGGCGGCCTCGAAGGCCCGCAATCCATTCAGCGATGGCAGTCGGCCGGTCATCTCCGGAGGGCTCCCAATTCATGACTTTAATTCATGCGAAACGGTACAAAGTGTCGTTTGTAGAAAGCTCTAGCCGGGCAGATATTAGCGACAACAGGTTACCGATAGGAGCCGTAAATGTCCATTTTCACCCATGAATCGATGACAAATCATCATGCCCCTGGATTGCTGAACCAGGTCGGCGAGACCCTTCACGTCTGGTGGCAGCGGTACGAGCGCCGCCGCGAGCTGTCGCAGTGGTCGGATCGTGATCTGCACGACATCGGCGTGTCCCGGAGCGACGTGGCTTTCGAAACCGAAAAGCCGTTCTGGCGGGCCTGACAGGCCGCGACTGCCGGCGCCGCCTCCGGAGAGGGGCGCCGGCCAATACTTCCCCCCGAGGAGCGGGTCATGGCTGCGCTGCATCTCGACGATCTCAAGCAATATTCTGACGTGCTGCGCGCCAAGGACGGCAGCGAGATCAAGGTGCGCTTTGTCGAGCCGCGCGACCGCGAGGAACTGCAGAACTACATCCGCTCGCTCTCCGCTGGGTCCCGTTACAACCGCTTCCTGGGCGCGCTGAGCGAGCTGCCGAAGTCGGAGCTCGAGCGCTTCATCCATGTCGGCGAGGCTGACCGGTTCACGGTGGTCGCGACGATCATGGTCGACGGCTTCGAGACCATCGTCGGCGAAGCCCGCTATGCCTTCCAGGCCGATACGTCGAGCGTCGAGTTCGGCCTGTCGATTTCCGACCGGTGGCAGGGCTTTGGCATCGGCAAGGCGCTGTTGAAGAACCTCGAATGCCGTGCGGCGTCCTTTGGAGCCGAGCGCATCTTCGGCGACACGTTGCGTTCCAACGCGACGATGATCGGCCTCGCCCGCAAGTCCGACTACGCCTTCACGAACAGCCCCGGCGATTGGAAGCTGGTGCGTTTCGAGAAACAGATCCACGTCGAACCGCAAGACATTCCCTGTGCCAGCTGGCGGCTCGCCGCCATCTCCCGCACTGCCGCGATGTCCTCGCTTGCGGTTTGACAAACTAAGCCCGGTTCTGGCCCCTCCAGAACCGGGCTCTTTTCTTTTGGCCTAAACTTCGGCCCGTTGCCCATCTACAGAACGTCATGCCCGGGCTCGACCCGCGCATTCATCGGGCAAGAATTCCTTTGCGATGGATTGCCGGTCAAGCTCGGCAATGACGATTGTATGTGCGGAGGCTCAACTGCCCCGAAACACCGGCTTGCGCTTGTCGATGAACGCTTGCACCGCTTCCTTGTGATCGGCGGTCGTGGTCAGCCGGACCAGCCGTTCGGCCTCGTGGTCGCGCGCGGTGGCGAAGTCGAACTGCAGGGCTTCGTCGAGATTGTCCTTCATGTAGCGCAGCGCTAGCGTCGGACCTTCGGCGATCGATTTCGCCAACGCAAACGCCTCGTTCTGCAGCGCCTCGTCCGGCACCACGCGGTTGACGAGGCCGATCTGCTCGCACCTCGCAGCATCGACCTTCTCCGAGGTGAACATCAATTCGCGGGCGCGCGAAGTGCCGACCAAGCGCGTCAAGAGCCAGGCGATCCCGTAATCGCCGCTGAGCGCCACGCGCAAATAGCCGGTCGAGACGAAGGCGGATTGCGCCGCGATCCGGATGTCGCAGGCCATCGCGATCGCGAGCCCGGCGCCGACCGCAGGGCCGGGCAGTGCGGCGATGGTCGGCTTGCGCACCGAGGCGAGCGCGCCGGTGAGCAGGCGCTGGCGCTCCTGCAAATCGGCGACCTTGTCCTCGTAGGACATCTCCAGCTTCTTCGGGTCGCGGTGCGCGCCCATGCCCTTGACGTTGCCGCCGGCGCAGAACGCCTTGCCGGCGCCGGTGAGCAGCAGCACGCCGACCTCCGGATTCTCGCCGCAGGTCCGGATCATCGTGCGCAGCGCCGGCGTCAGCGTATCCGACAGCGAGTTGCGGGCGTCGGGCCGGTTCAGCGTGATGATCGCAACGCGGTCGCGGATCACGCAGAGCAGTTCGTCGGTGCCTGTCTCGATCTTGATTTCGCTGGTCATGTTTCCTCCCGGGGTCAATTCCTGCCCTCATTGCAATGACGAACGTGGTCTCCTTCCGCGTAAACCTACGCTTTATGGATGATCCTCGTCATCTCAAAACTTCTCCACCCAGGGCCGCAGTTCCAGCTCCCAGGTCCAGGCGCTGCGCGGCTGCTGCAGCACGTTCCAGTAGCTCAGCGCGATCGCGTCGGGATCGAGCATCGAGTCCGGACGGTCGGCGGGCTCGGTGCGCGCGGCGCTGCGGATGCCGCCGTCGATCACGAAATGCGCGACATGAATGCCCTGCGGTGACAATTCGCGCGCCATGCTCTGCGCAAGCCCGCGCAACGCGAACTTGCCCATCGCGAAGGGCGCCGATTGCGCATAGCCTTTGACGCTGGCGGACGCACCGGTAAACAGGATCGCGCCCTTCTTGTTCGGCACCATGCGCTTGGCCGCCTCCTGCGCCACCAGGAAGCCGCCGAACGCCGACACCGCGATCGCGCGCTCGACCTCCGATGGCACCAGCTCGACGAACGGTCCACGCGAGCGGCCGCTGGCGTTGTAGACCACGAGATCGGGCGTTCCGATCTCACGCTCGACGAGGCCGAACAGCCGCTCGACGTCTTCGGCCTTGGTGGCATCGCAGGCATAGGCGCGCGCACCGGTCTCGGTGCAGAGCGCGCCGAGCTTCTCGATGCTGCGCGCGGCCAGCGCCACGCGAATTCCCTCCCGCGAAAATAGCCGCGCCAGCGAGGCGCTGAGGCCTTCGCCGGCGCCGACGATCAGGGCGATCTTGTATTTTGGGATGTCCATTGGGCTTTCCTTTGCGCTGCCGGGGGAGGATAGTCTTGCCTGAAGACATGAGGAACGCAGCCGGGAATTCAATGCAGCCGCTCAAGCAAGATTTTCCATCTTCGGCCAGCCAGCCGGGATTGTTGGCCCCCGACACGACGGGAATGAACTTCTATCGGGCCGATCCGGCGCTGACGGATTTGCTCAAGCTGCACCTGCCCGACGCCCTGTTCCGCCATATCGAGCCGCATCTCGACCGCCTCGGAGGCCTCGCCGGCGGCTATCTCGACGAATGCGCGCGGCTCGCCGACCGCCACACGCCGGTGCTGCATGCGCGCGACAAGTTCGGCCGCGACGTCCAGCACATCGAATATCACCCGGCCTATCGGGAGATCGAGAAGATCGCGTTCGGCGAGTTCGGCATTCACGCGCTGTCGCTCCGCAAGGGTATCATGGGCTGGCCCGACAAATATCCCGTGGTCGCAAAACATGCCTTCACGTTCCTGTTCAACCAGACCGAATTCGGTATGGGCTGCCCGATCAACGTCACCGACGGTTGCGCCAAGCTGCTGGCGAATTTCGGCAGCGAAGCTTTGAAGGCGAAATATCTCGACGGCCTGACCCAGATCGACATGAGCAAGCTGACTCAGGGCGGCCAGTTCATGACCGAGAAGGAAGGCGGGTCCGATGTCGGCACGCTGACGACGCGCGCGGTGCAGGAGGGCGACCACTGGCGGCTCTATGGCGAGAAATGGTTCTGCTCGAACGCCGATGCCAAGGTGGTGATGCTGCTGGCGCGGCCCGAGGGCGCGGGGCCGGGCACGCGCGGCGTCGGCCTGTTCCTGATGCCGCGTTTCCTCGACGACGGATCGCAGAACCATTACCGGATCGTGCGGCTGAAGGACAAGCTCGGCACCCGCTCGATGGCCTCGGGCGAGATCAAGTTCGACGGCGCGATCGCCTATGCGGTCGGCAAGCTCGACCGCGGCTTTGTGCAAATGGCCGAGATGGTGAACTCCTCACGGCTCAGCAACGGCGTGAAGTCCACCGCGCTGATGCGCCGCGCCTGGCACGATGCGATCACGGTCGCGCGAAACCGCGTCGTGTTCGGCCAGCGCATTATCGACCTGCCGCTGGCGCGGCGCCAATTGATGAAGATCCTGCTGCCGACCGAGCAGGCGCTGTCGATGAGTTTTCTTACAGCCGACGCGCTCGACCGCGCCGAGGCCGGTAGCCAGGATGCAGCCGCGCTGCTCCGCATCCTGACCCCGACCCTGAAATTCCGCGCCACCCGCGATGCCCGCAAGGTCTGCGGCGATGCGATGGAGATGCGCGGCGGCATCGGCTACATCGAGGAATTCGTCACGCCGCGCCTGTTGCGCGACGCGCATCTCGGCTCGATCTGGGAAGGCACCGGCAACATCGTGGCGATCGACGCGCTGAAGCGCGCGGTCGGCCGCCATGGCGCCGACACTGCGCTCGCTGCCGACCTGCATGCGCGGCTCGACGACAGCCCGAATGTGCCGCAGGCCTGGCGCAATCGCCTGCGCGATCTCAGCGACCGCGCGGTCGGTTTTGCGCGCGAAGTCGCCGGCCGCATCGACAATGAGGGCGATGCGCGCCGCGCCACCAGCCTGCTCTATCATGTCGCCAGCGCGGTGGCGCTGGCCTGGGAAGGCGGCCGCATCCACGAGATGCGCGGCGATGCGCGCCGGCTGCTGCTGTCGCGGATGGTGATCGACCACCGCGTGACGCCGGGCGATCCGTTCCGGCTCACGGAAAATACCCTTCAGCGCACGATGACCGAGCACCTGCTGGGCGATCGCGCCATCGGCATGGCCGAGGTTGGCGAATTGCTCGTCGCAGCGTAGGCTCATTCGTGCTGCTTGCGCATTCTTACCTCTCCATTGGAGCGGTCGGATCGCGCCAGCGATCCGCGTGAGGGGGCACGCTCTATCGAGAGACCTGAGCCCCTCACCCGGATCGCATCTTCGATGCGCTCCACCTCTCCCTACGGGAGAGGTGGAGAGCGTGCAAAACAATAAACATGAGGAAACCCGATGAAGGCCGCCGTCCTGCATGAAGTCAACAAGCCGCTGGTGATCGAGGATGTCAGCCTGCCCAATCCGGGGCCGCGCGAGGTCCTGATCCGCACCGCGGTCGCGGGCCTCTGCCATTCCGACCTGCACTTCATGGAAGGCCTGTATCCGCATCCGCTGCCCGCGGTGCTCGGCCATGAATCGGCCGGCGTCGTCGAGAAGGTCGGCTCCGACGTCAACTATGTGAAGCCCGGCGATCACGTCGTGACGTGCCTGTCAGTGTTCTGCGGCACCTGCGACAATTGCACCACCGGCCGCACCGTGCTGTGCACGGACACCACGGTGAAGATGCTGCCCGGCGCCTCCAACCGGTTGTCTTGGAACAGGCCGGAGAAGCTCAACCAGTTCCTCAACCTGTCGTCGTTCGCCGAGCAGATGCTGGTGCACGAGAACGCCATCGTGAAGATCAAGAAGGAGATGCCGCTCGATCTCGCCGCGCTGATCGGCTGCGGCGTCATCACCGGCTATGGCGCCGTGGTCAACACCGCGAAGGTGACCGCCGGCGAGACCGTGGCAGTGATCGGCTGCGGCGGCGTGGGCATGGCCGCGATCAACGGCGCGCAGATCGCCGGCGCCGGCCGCATCATCGCGATCGACACCAACCCGGCCAAGCTGCAGCTGGCGACGAAACTCGGCGCCACCGACATCGTCGATCCTGCCCGCGGCGACGTCGTGCAGCAGGTGCGCGAGCTGACCGGCGGCGGTGTGCAGCATTCCTTCGAGGTGCTCGGCCGCAAGGACACCGCCGAACAGGCGTTCGGCATGCTGGCGCCCGGCGGCACCGCGACCATCGTCGGCATGATCCCGTTCGGCCAGAAGATCGAGCTGCACGGGTTCGACTTCCTGCGCGAGCGCCGCATCCAGGGCTCGTCGATGGGCTCCAACCACTTCCGGGTCGACATGCCGCGCCTCGTCGACTTTTACATGCGCGGCAAGCTGCATCTGGAGGACTGGATCTCGGCCAAGCTGAAGCTGTCAGAGATCAACGAAGGTTTTGCCAATATGAAGGCCGGCAAGACGCTGCGCAGCGTAATCATGTTTGACAGCTGATCTTCTTCGACCTCTCCCCGCCCTTTGCGGGGAGAGGTCGGATCGCATCGCAAGATGCGATCCGGGTGAGGGGCCGGACACGACTCTGACAACGTCGAAAGCCTTTCCGACTCCGGATTCGCAGATTGTTGCGATCGCCGCGTCCAGTATGCCTTGCCCCTCGGCCGCCTGCGCTTCGCTCCGGCTTCACCTCTCCCCGCGAAGAGCGGGGAGAGGTGAAGTCACCGCGACACGTGCGCCGACACCGCCAGCCACTTGCCGTTCTGCCTCGACCAGCAATCGGTGTAGCGGCCGTGCGCGGGCTCGCCGTCCGCGTTGGTGTAGCTGGTGCGGGCATGGATGATGGCGAAGTCGCCGAGGATGCGGATCTTGACGTCCTCGGCCTTGAGGCCCTTGATCTTCACCGGGATCGCGGTCTGCTTCAGGAACCCGGCGCGGTCGACCAGGCTCTTGTCGGGATTGCTGCAATAGAAGTCCTGCGCCAGGATTTCGTCGAAACGCTTGACGTCGCAGTTCTGCACGGAATCGACGTAGTCCTTGTTGAGTTTTGCCAGTTCCTCGAGATCGCTGCTCATTCTTCCTCCCATCTCACCCTCGTCATTGCGAGGAGCAAAGCGACGAAGCAGTCCATGCCTCCGCGCAAGTGGATATATGGATTGCTTCGCTTCGCTCGCAATGACGGTAATGCCCTCACTCAATCATCAAACATCGTCGGCGGCACGAAGCCGCCGAACTCGCGCTCGATCAGCTCGGCGAGCTTGAGCGGCGTGCGGTCCTCGAGCCAGGGACCGACGATCTGCACGCCGACCGGCAGTCCGTCGGGTGCAAAGCCGGTCGGAATCGCGGTGGATGGCAGGCCGGGCAGGGTGGCGATGCCGGGCCAAGCGAGCTGGTCGGTGTAGACGCGCGGTTCGCCGTCGATCAGGACGCGGCGCTGCTCCTGGTCGGGCGCATGATCGTGCGGATAGGCCGGCGTCGGCATGATCGGGCAGATCACCGCGTCGAACGCCTTGAACAGCTCGCGCCACTCTGCGCGCAGCCGGGCGCGAGCGCCCGTCGCGTGCACCCAGTCGCGATGGCTAAGCGCGATGCCGCGCAGCCGCTCGGCCTGCAGGCTGGTATCGCTGGCCGGCAGTGCGGCCGCCGCTGCGCAGGCGCCGGAATAGATTTCGGGCGGAAAGGTCGCGCCGAGGAACGACAGCAGCATCCGCATATAGAGCCGCGACGACGCCGCGAAGTCCGGCAGCAGCGGGCTGGACCGCGAGACCTTGGCGCCGGCCTTGTCGAGGTTGCTGGCAAGCTTGTCGATGCTGCCGCGAACCGCCTTGTCGGTCGGCAGCACGGGATCGGTGTCGATGACGAGGATGCGGAAATCCTTCAGGCTCGCGTGCCGCGCCGCCGGCAGGTCGAGCTTGTAGGCTATGCCCGCCTCCAGCGGATCGGGACCGGCCATCACGTCGAGCAGGAGCGAGAGGTCGGCCGCGCCGCGCGCCATCGGGCCGATCACCGCGAGGTCGCGCTCATAGGTCAGCGGCGCCAGCGGCGGCGCGGTGTGGCCGCGCGAGGCGAGCAGGTTGAAGGTCGGCTTGTGCGCATAGATGCCGCAGTGAAACGCCGGCACGCGCAGCGAGCCGCCGATATCGGAGCCAAGCGACAGCGCGCCATAGCCCGCGGCCAGCGCCGCCGACGAACCGCCGGAGGAGCCGCCCGGCGTACGGCCGAGATCGTAGGGATTGTTGGTGGTGCCGTAGATCTCGTTGTAGCTCTGCCAGTCCGCGAGGCCGACTGGCACGTTGGTCTTGCCGAGAATCACGCCGCCGGCGTCCTTCACCCGCGTGATCGGCAGCGCGTCCTCGGACGGCACAAAATCCTTGTGCGGCAGGAAACCCCAGGTCGTCGGCAGCTCCGCGACGTTGTAGGACTCCTTCACCGTCATGGGGATGCCGAGCAGCGGCCTGTGCTCGCCGCGCGCGATCGCGGCATCGGCGGCGCGGGCAGCAGTGAGGCCGCGCTCGAAATCGCGTACACAGATCGCGTTGACCTTGCCGTCGTGCCGCTCGATGCGGCCGATCGCATCCTCCGCGAGTTCGACCGCCGAAACCTGCTTGTTGCGCAGCGCCGCCGACAGTTCGACGGCGGTCTTGAAACTCCATTGCGATTTGGCCACGGCGTGCTCCCGGTTTGTTGTTGGCATCGATGATGCGCAGTTTGTCCACGGCCCGCAAGCGCTGGGGCCGTCGTGGGTGTAGCCGCAACGCGGAAGCTGCGTTTGACCGGAATTGATTTGTGCGATCAGGAGCGCGTTCACCTCGCCCGCTTGCGGGGAGAGGCCGGATCACATGGAGCGAAGCGGAATGTGATCCGGGTGAGGGGGACTCACCGCGTATTGCGCTGGTTGAAAAAGCCCCTCACCCCGACCCTCTCCCGTAAGAACGGGGAGAGGGAGAAGTGTCGACTTCTACGCCGCGCCGATCAAAATTCCCACTGCGAGCACGATCGCGCCGCCGAGCACGATCTGGAACACCGCCTGCAGGAACGGCGTGTCCATGTAGCGGGCGCGGATGAAGGCGATCGCCCACAATTCGAAGAACACCACAATGCCGGCGATCGCGGTCGCGATCCAGAACGCGTTCGGCCATGCATCCGGCACGAGATAGGGAAGGGTATGGCCCAAACCGCCGAGCGTCGTCATCAGTCCGCAGGTCAGGCCGCGAAGCCAGGGCGAGCCGCGACCGGTCAGCGAGCCGTCGTCGGACAAAGCTTCCGCAAAGCCCATGCTGATGCCGGCGCCGATCGAGGCGGCGAGCCCGACCACGAAGGTCTGCCAGTTGTTATGCGTGGCGAAGGCCGCAGCGAACAGCGGCGCCAGGGTCGAGACCGAGCCGTCCATCAATCCCGCAAGGCCCGGCTGCACATATTGCAGGACGAACATTCGCCGCCGCGTGCGGTCTTCCTCGGCGCGGACGTTGGGCTGGAGGATCTCGTCGGTCAATTTCACCGCGAGGTTCTCGTGATGCTTCTCCTCCTCGGCGAGGTCGCCCAGCAGCCGGCGTACGCCGACGTCCTCGGCCTTCTCGGCGGCCTTGGCGTAGAAGCGCTCGGCTTCCAGCTCCATGGTCTCGACTTCCTTGCGGATGGTGTCGAGCGGCAGGTTCTTGGTCAGCCAGATCGGGCGGCGGCGAAGAAAGCCCTTGACGTCCTCGCGCCGGATCGGCGGCAGATTGGGGCCGAAGCGCTGCTCGTAGAGCTCGAGCAGCCGGTGGCGGTGGCCACGCTCCTCCTCGGCCATCTCCTCGAAGATCTTTGCGGTATCGGGATAGCGCTCCGTGAGATCCTCAGCGAAGCTCATGTAGATGCGGCTATCCTCCTCCTCGGAGGCGATCGCGACCGCCAGCACCTCGCGCTCGGTTAGATCGGCGAAATTCTTCACGGCGGCGCCTGTCTCCATAGTTTAGAATAATTCTAAACTATAGCGCAGGCGCTGGCCGGGTCAATTCGCCTGCGCTTCACGCAGGAATTCGAGCAGGAGGCGGCTGACCTCGGCGGGCTGCTCCTGCTGCACCCAATGGCCGGCACTCTCGATCAGATGGCAGCCGATCATTTTCGTGCAGGCCTTGCCCTGCATCGCCTCGAACACGCCGGGCCGCTGGTAGGTGCCCCAATCCTGCTTGCCGGAGATGAAGGCGGAGGGCTGGTCGATGGTGCGGCCGCCCCAGGTCTGCAATTCCGGCGTGAAAATGCCGGACGTGCCGCAGCGATACCATTGCAGCCCGCCCTGGAAACCCGTGCGCCCGTACTCGGCGCTGTAATAGGAAAGCTCATGCTCCGGCAGCCATGTGTTGGCGGCGATCGCCTCGCGCGAGGGCATCTCTTCGGCGACGGTCGCCGCCATGTCCTTGGCGAGATCCATGATGTAGTAGGTCGGCAGCTTGGCCAGCTCGCCGGCCGACCATGATTGGAGCGGATACGGCTTGTTGTCTTTCCAGTCCGCGCTCTTGTGATGGTAGTAGGCGCGCAAGAAATCGTGCACGCCCTGCGGCGCGCGATGCATGTCGGCATTGGCCGGTCGCGTCGAATAGTACCATTGGTAATGCTTGCGCGGCCGCGGCAGCGCCGCCAGCTCGCGGTGCACGGGATCTTCGGTTGTGGGCTTCGCCCGTTCATTCGCGGTGTTGAACGGCAGCGATGGCGGTCCCGCGAACGGCGCGCTCATCATCACGACGGCGCGGAACACGTCGGGCCGGATTGTCGCGCACCACGCCGCGACCGACGAGCCGGCATCATGCCCGATCACCCCATCGACATGCCGGTAGCCGAACGCCGCCACCAGCCCGAGCGCATCGCGCACCATGTTGGGCAGGCGGAACGGCGTGAGATCGCCGTCATAGTCGGCGCTCCAGCCGGTGGTGCGGCCATAGCCGCGCTGGTCCGGCGCGATCACGTGATAGCCGGCAGCGGCCAGCGCCGGCATGACCTTGCGCCAGGAGAACGCCAGCTCGGGAAATCCGTGCAGCAGCAACAGGCAGGGCCGCCCCGGCGTCTCGAAGCCGGCCTCCAGCACGTGCATGCGAAGGCCGTTGATCCCGTCGACATAGCGCGAGCGGATGGTGGAGGGGAGCGGAACGTCGGGGAGCGTTTGCATTGGACAAATCACCTGGTTCAACATCACCACGGGTGCAGTGCGTTCGATGGCGCGCCGGCCGTCACCCGATGAACCGATGCGGGCCTTGTCGCGACGGACAAACCGGAGAGCGTTCGAGGTCGAACGATAGCAACTTTGTTCATGGGATGCATTGCCGCATGCGCTGCACAGGGATCGCGAAATTGCCAGGCTGGATGTCCCGTCTTGCGGTCATGATCGCGGCGGCAATGCTGCTGCTCGGGTCGGCCGCCCAAGCGACCGACATGAAGCAGCTCACCGGCAAGTTGCCGCGCGCCTATATCGGCGAATTTCGGTGGGATGGCGACACGACCGTGCAGAACGTCGTGATCACCTTCGACAAGATCCGCGCGCTGAACGGACGGAATGTGGAGGCGCTCGGCTGCGGCTCGTATGAGGTCGGCCGCCGCGTGACCAAGATCAAGGTGCAGATGTTCGTGCGGCTGTCCGATCTCACGGTCGAGATCCTCGAGCAGGCACCGGAGGGCAACAGCACGTTCGAGACCGGCGGCAGCCATCGCGGCACGCTGTCGGACGATCTTCAGCGCATCGATGCGCAATGGACCACGACGACCTCCGGCCAGCGGGGACAGCTGCATCTGCGCGCGGCGTCGTCGGCCCTGTGCGAGCCTGTCGCCTCGCTCTAGCCGCCTTTGCCGGCGAGAGTTGCCCGACGACGGGAACCGTTGGCGACCAGTCGAGGTTAGAGTTCACCATGGCGATCGAGAAGGATATCCCCGCATGCGCGCCCGAGCATTGATCCTGAGCGTCCTGCTGTGCACGTCCGGCGTCTCAGTTGCGGCCGATGCGGCCTCGGCGGCAGAACTGGCGGTCCCTCGCGCGCATCGCGCGGGGGCAGCACCCGCCTACAGGACGGGATACGTGTTCTGGGACGACGTCTATCCGCCGGCACTCTATGGCCCCTATCTGCGGTCGGTGGATGAAGTCGCCGCGCTGAAGGCCCAGCGCCGGCCGGCGCCGTCGCTCTGGGCGTGGGGCTGGTATCAGTAACGCTTGCAATCTGTAAGTCGGGCAAAGCGTAGCGTGTCCACCCTACGAGATTACGCCTTCACCGCCGGCTTCGGCCAATACCGCTCGCGCAAATGGCGCTTCACCAGCTTGCCGGTCGGCGTCCGCGGCAGCTCGGCCTCGAAGTCGATGCTCTTTGGGCATTTGATCGGCGACAGATGTTGTCTGCAGAACGCGATCAGCTCGGCCTCGAGCTCCTTGCCGGCTCTGGTCATGTCGTGCGGCTGCACCACCGCCTTGACCTCTTCGCCCATCTCCTCGTTCGGTACGCCGAACACCGCGACGTCGGAGACCGCGGGATGCGTGATCAGCACGTCCTCGGTCTCCTGCGGATAGATGTTCACGCCGCCGGAGATGATCATGTAGCTCTTGCGGTCGGTGAGGTAGAGGAAGCCTTCCTCATCCAGGTAACCGACGTCGCCGAGCGTCGACCAGCCCCTGGCGTTATAGGCCTTCTTCGTCTTCTCGGGATCGTTGTGATAGCTGAACGCAGGGGCGTCCGCGAAATAGACCTGGCCGATCTGGCCGACCGGCGTCTCCTCGTCGTTCTCGTCGAGAATCTTGACCTTGCCGACCACGGCGCGGCCGACCGTGCCGCGATGCGTGAGCCATTGCTGCGAGGTCGAGACCGTGACGCCGTTGCCCTCGGAGCCGGCGTAATACTCGATCAGGATCGGTCCCCACCAGTCGATCATCTTGGCCTTGACGTCGACCGGGCAGGGCGCCGCGGCGTGGATTGCGCCCTTCAGCGAGGAGACGTCGTAGCGGCCGCGCACCTCGTCGGGCAGCTTCAGCATGCGCACGAACATGGTCGGCACCAGCTGCGAATGCGTCACCTTGCGCTGCTCAACCTGCTTGAGGAACTCCTCGGCGTCGAAATGCTCCATGATGATCGAAGTGCCGCCGAGCACCGTCGCCATCATGTTGAAGCGTAAGGGAGCCGCGTGATAGAGCGGCGCCGGTGACAGATAGACCGTGTCGGCATCCATGCCGCACATGTCGGCGGTGAGCACGCGCAGGAACGGGTTCGGCACGTCGATCCGGTTGCCCTCGAACTGCTTCTTGATCCCCTTTGGCCGGCCGGTGGTGCCGGAGGAGTAGAGCATGTCGTAGCCGGCGACCTCGTCGGCGATCGGCGTCGTCGGCTGCGCGCCGGCTTCCTTGTCGTAGGAGCGGAAGCCGGGCGCGGGCTCGTCCATCATGTAGAACAGGGGTTCGCCGGGCTCGCCCTTGATCAGGCCCTTCACCTTGTCGGCGCAGTGCGGCGTGGTGATGAACACCTTCGCGCCGCAGTCCTTGATGATGTAGGCGATCTCGTCCTCAGTCAGGTAGCGGCTGATCGCGGTGTAGTACAGCCCCGAGCGCTGCGCCGCCCAGCAGATCTCCATGAAGGCGAGCCGGTTTTCCATCAGCAGCGCGATGTGGTCGCCGGCCTTCAGGCCGAGCGAGCGGAACAGATGCGCGCCCTGGTTCGAGAGCTCGTCAAGCTCACGATAGGTGATGGCCTTGCCGGTGCCCGCCATCTGGTAGGCGATCTTGTCCGGCGTGGTGCGGGCATGGATGGAAGGATGGGTCATCGGGCTCTCCGCACGCGAATAGCGAGTAGCGAATGGCGAATAGGGACATCTTCCGTGCTCCTCTATTCGCCATCCACTACTCGCTGTTCGCGGCTCCTTGTTGCTTCCTCTATTCGCTATTCGCTATTCGCGGGACGTCACAGCCGCTCGACGATCGTCACGTTCGCCATGCCGCCTCCTTCGCACATCGTCTGCAGGCCGTAGCGCTTGTTGCGCTGCTTGAGGGCGTGCAGCAGCGTCGTCATCAGCTTGGTGCCGCTGCCGCCGAGCGGATGGCCGAGCGCGATCGCGCCGCCGTTGACGTTCAGACGCGCCGGATCGGCGCCGGTGGTCTTCAGCCACGCGGTCGGCACCGAGGCGAAGGCTTCGTTGACCTCGAACAGGTCGATGTCGTCGATCTTCATGCCGGCCTTCTTCAGCGCGCGCTCGGTGGCGGGAAGCGGGGCTTCCAGCATGATCACGGGGTCGCCGCCGATTATGGTCAAATGGTGGATGCGCGCCATCGGCTTGACGCCGAGCGCCTTGAGGCCCTTCTCATTGACCACCATCACGCCGGAGGCGCCGTCGCAGATCTGGCTGGCGCTGGCCGCGGTCAGCTTGCCGTTCTCGGCGATCAGCTTGACGCCCTTGATGCCGTCGAGGCTGACGTCGAAGCGGATGCCTTCGTCGATATGATGGGTGTCGGTCGAGCCGTCGGCGCGGGTGATTTGCACCGGCACGATCTCGTCCTTGAAGTGGCCCGCTTGCGTGGCCGCGATCGCGCGCTGATGGCTGTTGTAGGAGTATTCGTCGAGCTCATCCTTCGACAGGCCGTACTTCTCGGCCATCATCTCGGCGCCGGTGAACTGGCTGAAGACGATGTTGGGATATTTCGCCTCGATGCCCGGGCTCTTGTAGTGGCCGAAACCGTTCTTGGCGGGCAGCGAGGAGGCGAGGCCCATCGGCACGCGGGTCATCGATTCCACGCCGGCGGCGATCACGCAGTCCATGGTGCCGCTCATCACGGCCTGCGCCGCGAAGTGCAGCGCCTGCTGCGAGGAGCCGCACTGGCGGTCGATCGAGGTCGCGGGCACGCTCTCCGGCAGCTTCGAGGCCATCACCGCGTTGCGCGCGATGTTGTTGGACTGCTCGCCGGCCTGCATCACGCAGCCCATGATCACGTCCTCGATCTGTGCGGGGTCGGCGCCCGAGCGCTCGACCAGCGCGTCGAGCACGGTCGCGGCGAGATCGGCCGGATGCCAGCCGGCAAGACGCCCTCCCTTGCGGCCACCGGCGGTGCGAGCGGCGGCGACGATATATGCCTCGGCCATGTCTGATCTCCCTGATGTTCTGGATTGGGTCTTGCAAAGATGGGCCGGATTTAAGGGACGGCTCCGCATTTAGTCAATCAATCAATTAACTCTTGAGTGCAGCCCCGCCATGGGCTTATGTGCGCCCTCGACCCGCCCCAAGCTTTGGGACCAGAGCGCAGTTGAATACCAGCGTACCGACGAGACTTGCCCCGAGCAAAAACGCCACCGCCGACAAGCTCCTGGTGGCGGCCAGCGAGCTGATGATCGAGCGTGCCTCGATCGAGGTGTCGCTGTCGGACATCGCGCAGAAGTCGGGCGTCAACGCCGCGCTGGTGAAATATCATTTCGGCAATAAGGACGGGCTGTTGCTGGCGCTATTGGCGCGCGACGCCGCGACCGAGATGTCGCAACTGGAATACCTGCTGGCGCAGCCGATCACGCCGAGCGCCAAGCTGCGGCACCATATCGGCGGCATCATCCGCGCCTATCACCAGTTCCCCTACATGAACCGGCTGATCCATTATCTGCTGCACGAGAGCTCGCCGGAGGCCGCGGACGAGGTGTCGAAATTCTTCGTCGCGCCGCTGCTCGACTTTCATCGTCGCCTGCTGGCCGAGGGCATCAAGGCCGGCGAATTCCGCAAGATCGATCCGGTGCTGTTCTACACCAGCCTGATCGGCGCCTGCGATCATCTGTTCTTCGGCCGCCACGCGATGTCGCGCGCGGTCGGCGTCGGCCCGGTCACCGACGAGGTCTGCCGCGATTACATCAAGCATATGGAGGCGATGATGTTTGGTGGAATACTGAGCGAGAAGGAGCGGATGGTGAGTAGCGATAGCGAATAGTCTTCTGCCCTATTCGCTACTCCCTATTCGCCTTTCGCCAATGAAAGAAAACGACCCCAAGGAAAGGCTATCAAGATGCAGTTGAAAGACGTTGCCGTTCTCATCACCGGCGGTGGCTCGGGCCTCGGCGCCGCGACCGCCCGCGCCATGGCTGCGAAAGGCGCCAAGATCGGCGTGATCGACCAGAACAAGGAAAACGCCGAGAAGGTCGCCGCGGAAGTGAAGGGCGTTGCCCTGCATGCCGACGTGACCAGCGAGGAGCAGATCAAGGCGGCGATCGCCAAGGCCGAAGCGGCGCATGGCGTCGCGCGCGTGCTGATGAATTGCGCCGGCATCGGCGGCTCGCAACGCGTCGTCGGCAAGGACGGCGTCTATCCGCTGGAGAAGTTCGTCCGCATCATCAACGTCAATCTGATCGGCACGTTCAACGTGCTACGCCTGTTCGCGGAGCGGCTGGCCACCATCGAGACCATCGGCGAGGAGCGTGGCGTTGCGATCAACACCGCCTCGGTCGCGGCCTATGAAGGCCAGATCGGCCAGATCGCTTATTCGGCGTCGAAGGGCGGCGTCGTCGGCCTCACGCTGCCGGCCGCGCGCGACCTTGCCAGCCTGAAGATCCGCGTCAACACCATCGCGCCGGGCCTGTTCCTGACGCCGCTGCTGATGGGCCTCAACGAGGAAGCCCGCAAGAGCCTCGGCGCCCAGGTGCCGCATCCGGCCCGCCTCGGCGATGCCAGCGAGTACGGCGCGCTCGCGGTGCACATCGTCGAGAACCCGATGCTCAACGGCGAGACCATCCGTCTCGACGGCGCCATCCGCATGGCTCCGCGCTAGCCGCAAGCTCCGCTGCACTTCCCTTCTCCCCCGTGGGAGAAGGTGGCGCGCGCCGGATGAGGAGTATCTCTCCGCGGAGACAGATCCCTCACCCAAGCGAAGACGCTGCACATGCCCTCTCCCACAAGGGGAGAGGGCGCAGTAACGGGCACCGCATCCGCAGATGCAGGAGAGTGACGCGTGTCTCAACCGCTGCTGATCAAACATCACGACGGGGTCGATTGGGTTACGCTCAATCGCCCGGAAAGTCTCAACGCACTCGATCCGTCGCTGATCGATGCTCTCAACACCTACTTTCAGGGCCTGCAGCGCAATCGCGACACCCGCGTCGTGGTGCTGAAGGGCGCCGGTGCGAACTTCTGCGCCGGGCTCGATCTCAAGCATGCAATGGCCCGCCGCGGTGGCCAGGCCGAGCCGCCTGGTGTCACTGAATCTCTCGACTCGCAGCGCCGCATCGCCGACATCGTGATGCTGATGCGGCGCTGTCCGCAGCCGATCATCGCGCTGGTGCAGGGCGCGGCCGCCGGTGGCGGTTTTGCGCTGGCGCTTGCCGCCGATATCAGGATCGCAGCGAAAGGCGCGCGGATGAATTGCGCCTTCATCAAACTCGGGCTCGGCGGCTGCGACATCGGCACCAGCTATTTCCTGCCGCGCCTCGTCGGCGTCTCCGTCGC
This sequence comes from Bradyrhizobium semiaridum, assembly GCF_020329505.1. Classification (GTDB taxonomy): domain Bacteria; phylum Pseudomonadota; class Alphaproteobacteria; order Rhizobiales; family Xanthobacteraceae; genus Bradyrhizobium; species Bradyrhizobium semiaridum. Next base: position 80,882 of record NZ_JAGKJJ010000011.1, on the reverse strand, counting down.
CTCGGAGCTGATCCTCACCGGCCGCTTCATCAACGCCGATCGCGCGCTCGCCGTCGGCCTCGTCTCGGAAGTGGTCGAGGCCGCCGATCTCGACGCCGCGGCCAATCCTTACGTCGACGCGATGATGACGGCCTCGCCGGTCGGCCTCCGCCTATCGAAGGAATGCATCAACATGAGCGTCGATGCCGGCTCGATCGAGGCGGTGATCGCGATGGAGGATCGCAACCAGGTGCTCTGCAGCCGCTCGGAAGATTTCCAGGAGGGCATCAAGGCCTTTCTCGAGAAACGAAAGCCTGTCTATATCAGGCGCTGACAAAAGATCCGCAAAGGACAAGCAAATTCCGGGAGACGCAAAATGGATGGTGACGCGGCAATGCTGACCAAGCCGGCCTTTCGCAAGGTGAATTGGCTGGCGCGCGACATCGCGGTCGAGCGGCGCGATGACGGCACCGTCGTTCTGACGTCGCGGATTCCGCTGCAGGCCTATGCGACGCATATTCCGGCCTCGCTCGCCAAATGGGCGCGCGAGGCGCCAGAGCGGATCTGGCTGGCGCAGCGCGGCGGCCCTGAGCGGCAATGGCGCAAGGTGTCCTACGGTGAGGCCAAGCGCACCGTCGATGCGCTGACGCAGGGCCTGCTCGATCTCGGTCTCGATGAGGGCCGCCCCGTCGCGATCCTCTCGGGCAATTCCATCGAGCATGCGCTGATGACGCAGGCGGCGATGCAGGCGCGGCTGCCGGCCGCACCGGTGTCGCCGGCCTATTCGCTGATGAGCCAGGATCACCTCAAGCTCAAATACTTGTTCAACCTGATCAAGCCTGCCGTCGTGATGGTGCAGGACGGCCCGACCTTCGAGAAGGCGCTGCAAGCGCTCGACCTCACCGGTATCACGGTCATTCACGTGCTGCGTCCCTGCGAGGGCATCAAGAGCACAGCCTTCGCCGATCTCGCGGCGACGCCGGTGACTTCAGCGGTCGAGCAGTCGATCGCCAAGATCACGCCGAAGACCATCGGCAAGCTGCTGTTTACCTCGGGCTCGACCGGCATGCCGAAGGCCGTCATCAACACCCAGGAGATGATGTGCGCCAATGCGGCGATGATGATGCAGGTGCGCCCGCGCGAGCCGGGTGGCCCGCTCTCGACCGTGCTGGACTGGATGCCGTGGAATCACACCATGGGTGGCAACGCCGCGTTCAATCCGGTGCTGGTCGACGGCGGCACGCTCTACATCGACGACGGCCGGCCGATGCCGGGCCAGTTCGAGGAGACGATCCGGAATTTGCGCGAGGTATCGCCGACCTATTACGCCAACGTGCCGGCCGGCTATGCCGCGCTGGCGGCGGCGATGGAGAAGGACGAGGGGCTCTGCCGGAGCTTCTTCAAGAACCTCTCGATCATGGCCTATGGCGGCGCGCGGCTGCCCGACGATCTCTATGACCGCATGCAGGCGCTGGCGGTGAAGACGACCGGTGAGCGCATCGTGTTCTATACCGGCTGGGGTTCGACCGAGACCGCGCCGACCTCGACCGGCACCTATTGGGACACCGACCGCGTCGGTCTGATCGGCCTGCCGTTCCCCGGCGTCGAGCTGAAGATGGTGCCGTGCGGTTCGAAATACGAATTGCGGCTGCGCGGCGTCAACGTCACACCCGGTTATTTCGGCCAGCCCGAGCTCACCGCGAAGATGTTCGACGAGGAGGGCTTCTACTGCATCGGCGATGCCGGCATGTTCGTCGATCCCGAGGATCCGCTCAAGGGCATCATCTTCGCCGGCCGCGTGGTGGAGGATTTCAAGCTGACCACCGGCACCTTCGTTCACGTCGGCTCGCTGCGCACCGATGCGATCGCAGCGGCAACGCCGGTCGTGCATGACGCGCTGGTCGCGGGCCAGGACCGTCCGTTCATCGGCCTGTTATGCTGGCCGAACCTGCATGCCTGCCGCCAGCTCGTCGGCAATGCCGAGGCGACCTATCAGGACGTGATCGCGCATCCCGACGTGGTGGCCTGCCTCAGGAAGGGGCTGCAGGCCCACAATGCGTCCGCGACCGGCAGCAGCATGCGGATCGCGCGCGCCATGCTGATGGCCGAGCCGCCGTCGATCGACGGCAACGAGCTCACCGACAAGGCCTACATCAACCAGCGCGCCGGCCTCGAGCGTCGTGCCGCGCTGGTCGAGAAGCTCTACGCCGATACGCCGTGCGACGAGGTGATCGTGCTGTGATGCGATCCCCGCTCTCTCCATTCGTCATTCCGGGATGCGCCGCAGGCGCAGGCCCGGAATCCATCAGGCCGCATCATCTGCGGCGCAATGGATTCCGGGCTCGCGCTTCGCGCGCCCCGGAATGACGGCGAACAACTCATGACAAAAAGGTAGCGCCATGAACTTCGATTTCTCCGACGAACAGAAGCAGATGCGCGACGAGGCGCGGAAATTCCTCGCCGAGCAATGCCCGCCGAAGGCGGTGCGCGAGGTGCTCGACGGCAAGGCGCCCTACGACAAGGCGCTGTGGAAGGGCCTTGCCGAGATGGGCTTTCTCGGCGTTGCGATCCCCGAGGCGTTCGGCGGTGCGGGCGCAGGTCATCTCGAGCTCTGCGTGATTGCGGAGGAAATGGGCCGCGCGCTGGCGCCGGTGCCGTTCTCGTCCACCGTCTACCTCGCCGCCGAAGCGATCCTGATCGCGGGCAGCGAGGCGCAGAAGCAGAAGTGGCTGCCGAAGATCGCCTCCGGCGACGCGATCGGCACGCTGGCGCTGTTCGAGGGCAAGGGCAATCCCTCGCCGAAGGCGATCAACGTGTCGGCCAATGGCGGCATGCTGAACGGCGTCAAGAAGCCGGTCGCCGACGGCGCGATCGCGGACTTCGCCGTGGTGGCCGCACGCACCGGCAATAGCGGGCGCGAGTCCGATATCTCGCTGTTCATCGTCGACCTCAAGGCCGGCGGCGTCGAGGTCAAGCCGCTGACCAATATCGATCCGACCCGCGGCCAAGCCGAGATCAGCTTCAAGGACGCCAAGGCCGAGCCGCTCGGTGCGGCCGGCGAAGGCTGGAGCGTGATCACCCAGGTGCTGGATCGCGCCGCGGTGCTGATGGCGTTCGAGCAGGTCGGCGGCGCCGACCGCGCGCTGGAGATGGGCCGCGACTACGCGCTCGACCGCATCGCCTTTGGCCGTCCGATCGGCTCGTTCCAGGCGGTCAAGCACATGCTCGCCGACATGTATGTCTCGGCGACGCTGGCGCGCTCCAATTGCTACTACGGCGCCTGGGCGCTCTCGACCAACGCCGGCGAGCTGCCGGAAGCTGCCGCCGCCGCGCGGATCAGCGCGACGCAGGCGTTCCAGCACTGCGCCAAGAACAACATCCAGGTCCATGGCGGCATGGGTTTTACGTGGGAGTTCGACTGCCACATGTACTACCGCCGCGCCAACGCGGTCGCAGTCGGGCTCGGCAGCCTGTCCTATTGGGAAGACGCGCTGATCGATCGCATGCGCAAGAAGAACGCGGCGTAAGCGAGGAAACGCGTCATGAATTTCGACGACAGCCCGCAAGAGGCCGCATTCCGCGCCGAGGCGAAGGCCTGGATCGCGGCGAATGCGCCGAAGCAATACGAGGAGGAGCTGCGCAAGGCCTCGCTCGGCCGCGTCCAGCTCAAGGGCGCCAACATCCTCGAGGTCGCAAAGGCCTGGCAGAAGAAGAAGGCTGACGCCGGCTGGGCCTGTCTGCACTGGCCCAAGGAGTATGGCGGCCGCGGCGCTTCGCCGATCGAGCGGGTGATCTGGCAGCAGGAGGAGGGCCCGTTCGGCCGCCTCAGCGCGATGTTCATCATCGGCCACGGCATGTGCGGCCCGACCATGATGGCGTTCGCCGGCGAGGAGCAGAAGCGCAGCTATCTGCCGCCGCTCGCCTCCGGCGAAAAGATCTGGTGCCAGCTGTTTTCCGAGCCGGCCGGCGGCTCCGACGTCGCAGGCCTGCGCACCCGCGCCGAGAAGCACGGCGACGAATGGGTGATCAACGGCCAGAAGATCTGGACCTCGGGCGCGCATTATTCCGACTACGGCATCCTGCTGACCCGCACCGATCCGACCGTGCCGAAGCACAAGGGGCTCACCATGTTCTTCCTGGACATGAAGAGCCCGGGCGTCGAGGTGCGGCCGATCAAGCAAGCCAGCGGTGCCTCCGACTTCAACGAGGTCTATTTCACCGACGTCCGCATTCCGGACTCGCAGCGGCTCGGCAACGTCAACGACGGCTGGAACGTGTCGCTGACCACGCTGATGAACGAGCGCATGTCGATCGGCGCCGGCGTCGCGACCGGTTTTCCCGAGTTGTTCGATTTCTGCAGCAGCCTGATGCTGGAGGATGGCCCGGCGATCGAGAACCGCGCGGTGCGCTCGAAGCTGGCGAACTGGGCGGTGAAGGCGAGCGGGCTGAAATACACCAGCATGCGCGCGATCTCGGCGCTGTCGAAGGGCGAGCGCCCGGGACCGGAGAATTCGATCGGCAAGCTGGTCGCCGGATCGATGATCCAGGACGTTGCGTCCTACGCGCTCGATTTGCAGGGCGCCGCCGGCGCGCTGAACGGTCCCGATGATGCCGAGGTCGCCGGCAAGTTCCAGGCGATGCTGCTGCGTGCGCCGGGCACCCGCGTCGAAGGTGGCACCGACGAGATCATGCGCAACATCATCGCCGAGCGCGTGCTGGGTCTGCCGGGCGACATCAGGGTCGACAAGGACGTGCCGTTCAACAAGATCCCGACCAAGGGCCGCGCGTGAGCCCGGAAGAACAACAGAGAGGTTCGCCATGAATTTCGACGACACGCCGCAGGAAGCCGAATTTCGTAGCCTCGCCCGCAAGTGGGTCGAGGCCAACGCGCCGAAGGAGTTCGAGGCCGAACTGTCAAAATCCTCGCTCGGCCGCATCAAGCTCGCCAAGCACGACATGGTCGAGGTCGGCAAGGCCTGGCAGAAGAAGAAGGCCGAGAGCGGTTGGGCCTGCCTGCACTGGCCGAAGGAATATGGCGGCCGCGGCGCCACTCCGATCGAGCGCGTGATCTGGCAGCAGGAAGAGGGCGTCTACGGCAAGCTCACGCAACCGTTCCAGATCGGCGAGGGCATGTGCGGCCCGACCGTGATGGCCTGGGGCTCTGAGGACGCCAAGCGCCGCTATCTGCCGAAGCTCGCCTCGGGCGAGGAGATCTGGTGCCAGCTGTTCTCCGAGCCGTCGGCCGGCTCCGACGTCGCCGGCCTGCGCACCCGCGCCGAGAAGAAGGGCGACAACTGGGTCGTCAACGGCCAGAAGATCTGGACCTCCGGCGCGCACTACTCCGACTACGGCCTGCTGATCGCGCGCACCGATCCGAACGTGCCCAAGCACAAGGGCCTCACCATGTTCTTCCTCGACATGAAGAGCCCCGGCGTCGAGGTGCGGCCGATCAAGCAGGCTAACGGCATGCAGGAGTTCAACGAGGTCTATTTCACCGACGTCGTGATCCCGGACAGCCAGCGGCTGGGCGCCGTCGGGGAGGGCTGGAACGTGTCGCTGACGACGCTGATGAACGAGCGCATGTCGATCGGCGCGCGGCTTGCGACCGGCGTCCCCGAGATGTTCGAGTTCTGCTCCAATCTGATGCTGGAAGATGGCCTTGCGATCGACGATCCGGCGGTGCGCTCCAAGCTCGCCAGCTGGGCGGTGAAATCGAGCGGGCTGAAATACACCAGCTACCGCGCCATCTCGGCGCTGTCGAAGGGCGAGCGTCCCGGACCGGAAAACTCCATCGGCAAGCTGGTCTCTGGAATGATGCTGCAGGACATCGCGACCTACGCGATGGATCTGCAGGGCGCCGCGGGCGCGCTCACCGGCGACAGCGAGGAGCTGGTGCATGGCCAGTTCCAGCAGATGCTGCTGTCGTCGCCTTCGATGCGCATCGCCGGCGGCACCGACGAGATTTTGCGCAACATCATCGCCGAGCGCGTGCTCGGGTTGCCCGGCGACATCCGTGTCGACAAGGACGTGCCGTACAACAAGATCCCGACCAAGGGACGCTGATCTCTCATGTCCCGGACGCGATGCAGCACGCAGCGCTGCTTCGCTGAGCCGGGAGTTAACCCTCCCTGGGCCCCGGCTCTGCGGCGCATCACTTCGTGCCGCGCCGTGTCCGTGGCACGAAAGTGAGTTCGACGATGGACGCCAAGACACCGAACCCGCGCTATTCCACCGAAGACCGCATCGGCACGCTCGAAGAGTTGCTCAACGAGCGCTACTCGGTGCGCGCGTTCCAGCCCCGCGAGGTGCCGCGCGAAACCATCGAGCATGTGCTCGCCACGGCGCAGCGCACCGCGTCCTGGTGCAACAGCCAGCCCTGGCAGGTGCTGATCGTCTCCGGCGAGGCCAAGGAGCGCTTCCGCAAGGCGATTTATGCCGAGGCGTCGCGCGGCCTCGGCGAGGACTACGACTTCGCGCCGCCGCGCGAATATGTCGGCGTCTATCTGGAGCGCCGCCGCGAAAGCGGCTTTCAGCTCTACAACACGCTCGGCATCGCGCGGGGGGACAAGGCCGCCTATGCAAAGCAGGCGCTGGAGAACTACAATTTCTTCGGCGCGCCGCATGTCGCGGTGATCCACAGCAGCGAGCCGCTCGGCATCTACGGCGCGATCGATTGTGGCGGCTATGTCTCGAACTTCATGCTGGCGGCGCAGGCGCTCGGGCTCGGCACCATTCCGCAGGCCGCGATCGCCCGCCACTCCGGCCTGATCCGCCGCCACTTCAACCTGCCCGACGACCGCCGCGTTGTCTGCGGCATTTCGTTCGGCTATGCCGACCATGCGCACAAGGTGAACAGCTACCGCACCTCGCGCGCGAGCGTGGCTGACGCGGTGACGTTCGTCGACGAATAGCTGGGAACCCACGCGCTCTGCCCATCCTCCCCTGGAAGGCAGGGCAATCGCATATGAAGGGCGCTGGATGAGCCGCTGGCTCGCTTCGCCTCTCCCGCTTGCGGGGGAGGCCGGATCGCATCGCGGATGCGATCCGCGTGGGGGCTATTTCCGCAGTATGATTCGTGGAGAGACCCCCACCCCAATGCTCCCGCGCGCGCCCCTCCAGGGGACGGTGAAGAACCTTCACGCTCTCCGCGCTTTCGGCACCTGCCGCTGTTGTGCATCGGCATAACGCGCAGCCATCGCGCCGGTCATCTCCGTCATCTTCTCGCGCAGTTCCGCCGGCGCCAGCACCTCGGCCTCGGCACCGAGCCGCAGCAACTCGGTCGCGGCGTGCCACACTGTCTTGCCGACCGGCATGGTGGCGATCCGCCAGCCGTCGGCATCGGCTGTCTCGGCAAGCTGCATCCGCGCCCGCACGTAAGGATGCGCCAGCACGTCGAACAGTTTCAGCCCGAACGGCGACAGCCGCACGGTGGCCTCGTTCGGGTGCAGCTCGGCTTCCAGCCGCTCGATCGAGGCGCGCCAATAGGTGGCGAGGTCGAAATCCGCCGGCCGTGCGAATGCCTCGTCCAGCGCGGTGCAATCCAGCACGCGCGCGACGCGATAGGTGCGGACGCTGCCGTCGACGAGGCCGGCGAGATACCAGTTGCCGCCCTTCAGCACGAGGCCGAGCGGCGCCACGCGCCGCCGCTTTTCGGCCTTCCAGCTCCGGTAGCGGATTTCGATCAGGCCGTCGCGCAACACAGCGGCGGCGATGGCGCGCAGATGCTTCGGCTCCTCGGACGCGCCGAACCAGCCGGGCGCGTCGAGATGGAAGCGCTGCTGCATCCGGTTGGCATTGGGCCGCAAACTCTCCGGCAGCGCCGCCATCAGCTTGGTCTGGGCCGCCATCATCGCGGCGTCGAGGCCAAGCGCGGCGGCGGGGCCCGGCAGGCCTGCCATGAACAGCGCCTCGGCCTCGCCCTGCGACAGGCCGTTCAGCCGCACCCGGTAGCCGTCGAGCAGGCGGTAGCCGCCCTCGGCGCCGCGGTCGGCGTAGACCGGAACCCCGGCGGCGGCGAGCGCGTCGATATCGCGATAGATCGTGCGCACCGAGACTTCGCAGGCCTCGGCGAGCTCGGGCGCAGTGACCAGCCCCCGCGCCTGCAAGGTGGTGAGGATGGAAAACAGCCGGCTCGCGCGCATCTGCAATCATACCTGACACAGGATGTCAGGTATAGTCGGGCATAAAGGGGCGTCACCCCCGAACGGCGCAAGGAGACCTGCCATGACCACGACCGACCGCATCACGCTGTATTACTCGCCGCAGAGCCGCGCCACCGGCACCCGCGTGCTGCTGGAGGAACTCGGCGCGCCGTATGATCTGCACGTCCTCAACATGAAGGCCGGCGAGCAGCGCAAGGACGCCTATCTCGCCGTCAATCCCCTCGGCAAGGTGCCGGCGATCCGCCATGGCGATGCGCTGGTGACCGAGCAGGTCGCGATCTACATCTACCTTTCCGACCTGTTCCCGCAGGCCGGCCTGACGCCCGCACTCGATGATCCGCGCCGCGGCCCGTATCTGCGCTGGATCGCCTATTACGGCTCCTCGTTCGAGCCGGCGGTGATCGACCACTTCATGAAGCGCGAGCCGGCGCCGATCACGCAGTCGCCCTATGCCGACTACGACACCATGCTGGGCGCGCTCGAAGCGCAGCTTGCGAAGGGTCCGTATCTGTTGGGCGACAAGATCACGGCGGCCGATATCCTCTGGGGCATCGCGTTCAACTGGACCATGACGTTCGGCATCGTGCCGAAGAAGGATGTCTTCGTCCGCTATGCCGAGCGGATCACATCGCGCCCGGCGTATCAGCGGGTCACGGCCGAAGACGCCGAGATGGCGGCCCGGCATGCGGCCGCGGCGGGCGTGTGATACGACGCTGCGATGGCCAAGGCGCTGCATACGACCAACGTCGTCAACACCTTCATCCGCGTCGCAGAGGATTGTCCGGCGCGCGGCGGCGAGCAACCGCAGCCGCGTGGCGGGCAGCCGACCGTCGCCACGCTGCAATATGCGATGATCGCGGGCGCGCCGTACAAATACACCTCCGACGACGTGGTGTTCGCCACGTCGGCGCCGGGCCGCGCGCTTGATGCGAAGGCAGGCAAGAAGGAACGCAACCAGGCCCGCGAGGCGTTCTTTTCGCGCGGCCAGGCCTGCATGCGCGCTTCCCCGCTCGGCAAGCGTTTCGGCTGGGGCATCCATGCTGATGCCGATGGCCGCATCGCAATCTACGCCGTCGGCAGCCAGCGCTATCAGGCGCTGGCCGCGGACCCGGAGTTGACGCAGGTCCGTGCGATGCGCAGCAAGCGGGGGTGAGGGGATTCAGAATTGATGGATGTCATTTCAAGTCTTTGTGCATGGTATGCGCGCCAATGCACGAATGAGTGGCACGAGGACCGTGGTGTCAAGATTGACACGCTGGACAATCCAGGATGGTCGTTGAAGATCGACCTAAGAGGAACGGTCATTCAAGAGAAGTTATTCCAAGAGGTTCGATAGAAAGGTCGGGCCGGGATTGGATCGTCGCTCGCAGGAACCATGAAATCTTCGAGGCGTTCGGCGGGCCAATGAATCTTGGCGAAATGATTGAGATCTTCCTCGTCTGGGCTGATTGGACGCCGCAGACAGCCTAGAACGATGTGGGCGGAGGCCATGCCATTGCGCGTGCGGCGCGGTGGACTGCTTCGCTCGCAATGACGGGAAGACACGCTCAATCCCGTCATCCTGAGGTGCGAGCGCTTGCGAGCCTCGAAGGATGCACGGCCACCAGCCGGGCCGCTTCATCCTTCGGGGCTCGCCGAAGAGACTCGCACGGCGAAGCATTTGCGCGGGGATGACGGGGATAGCGAGTGGCGCTTGTACGCCCAGTTAAAACCGCGGCGCGCGCTTCTCCGCGAATGCCTTGATGCCTTCCTTGATCTCGTCGCCGCGCATGCTCTCGCGGTGGCGGGCGTCGGCGGCGGCTTCGTCGAGTTCGCCGCGGGCGAATTCGTTGATGGCGCGCTTCATCCCGGCCATTGCCTTCGGCGCATTGCCGGCCAGGATCGCGGCCAGCTTGTCGACCTCCTCGTCGAGCAGTTCCAGCGGCACCATCGCGGTGAGATAGCCGATCCGCAGCATCTCCGGCGCCGAGATCTTCTGTGCGGTCAGGAACAGCATTTTGGCATTGTCGACGCCGAGCCGCGTCACGTAGCGCTGGATGCCGCTGCGGTAGTAATGCAGCCCGAGCCGGGCCGCTGGCATGAACATCTCTGACGTGTCGACCCCGATGCGGAAATCGCAGGCCAGCGCGAGATCGGTCGAGCCGCCATAGACGCCGCCATTGAGCCGGCAGATCGTCGGTACGGACAAATTCTCGAGCCGGTTGACCACGACCTCGAACGCCGAGCCTGCGCTCTCCTGCTCGTTCGCGCTCACCGCGCGCTCAGCCACCGAGTTGAGGTCGTAGCCGGCCGAGAACGCGCGGCCGGTGCCGGTCAGCACCAGCACGCGGATCGCCGGATCGGCCTCGATCCGCTCGAACAGCTGCACCAGCTCGCCGAGATCCTCGGCCTGCAGGCGGTTGAGGTGCTTGGGCCGGTTGAGGCGGATGGTGGCGCGGGCGCCATCAATTTCGAGCACGGGTCCGCTGGCGGTGTCGGCCGCATCGGCCATCTTGGTCTCCTTCACTGATTCTCGCGTTCGCGCCGCCTCGCCTCGGCGTCGATGGTCTCGGCGAGCTCGGGATGCCGTGCCATCAACAGGCGGAAATCGACGAGGTCAAGCACCAGCAGCCGCGTCACCTTGGTGGTCGAGACGCTGGCGCCGCGCTTGGTGTTGCCGAGCAGCGCCATCTCGCCGAAGAACGAGCCTTCGCCGAGCGGCACCTTGCGGCCGGGCAGGTCGACCTCGACCTCGCCGGCGGCGACGAAATACATGCAGTCGCCGTTGGTGTCCTTGCGGATGATCATGGTGCGCGGCGGCAGGTCCATGGTGCGCAGCATCTGGGTGACGTCGGCGATCGCGGCCGGGCCGAGATGGGCGAAGAATGGCACCTTGCTGACGGTTTCCCAGGTCCTCAGGAAATTGTCGCGCCGGGTCTCGGCGGCAAAGCCGGTGGCCAGGATGCCGGTCCACAGCCCGAACACGCCGAGGCCCGAGATCATCACCATCGCCGCCACCACCCGGCCGAGCGGGGTGATCGGCACCACGTCGCCATAGCCGGTGGTGGTCAGCGTCACCACCGCCCACCATAGCGCCGCCGGCACGCTGCCGAAGGTCTGCGGCTGCACGTCGCGCTCCAGGTAATATTCCGCGACCGAGGCCAGGAACACGACCATCAGGAAGATCACGAGCACGCTGACCAGCGGGCCGGATTCCACCACCAGCACGCGCCGCAGCTGGCGCAGGCCGGGAATTCCCGGCACCACCTTGAGCACCCAGAGCACGCCGAGCAGCCACGCCGTCTTCGGCTCGATGCCGCAGAGGAGGGCGACCGGCACCGCCAGCGCGCCGATCGCATCCACCACCCCGGCGCTGGACAGCGCGTAGAACCAGAACTTGCCCTGCCGCCCCATGTGGCGGAGGCGCACCAGCCATTCGAATACGAAATAGATCAGGCAGCCCCACAGCAGCGCGTCGACCCAGCGCGCCGCTGCGTCGTAGGCTGGCGCGATCGTCAACAGCGCCATCGTGGCGACGCCGAGCACGACCGCGAAGTAAGCCGCCGTGGTCATGTTGCGGCCGGCGGTGGCCGAAACGAAACGCTCCAAAGCCGGAATGACGAGCCGCTTGGACATTGCCTGCCGAAGAATGCCTGAACCGCTCTGCGAGACGCTGAGGCGTTGCCGATAACCTGTATGCCGACCCAACCTGCCTGCCTTGGCCGGAGCCGTCAACGCGGGCGCGCACTGGCGGGCAGGCGCCATCGGTTGGACGAATGGCTGAGCCATCCTGGCTCGATTTTGCCCCTCACAAGTGTGAGAATCCGGACAAATCGTCGCTTTTTCTCCGTATATCGGGGATGCGGTGCTCCGATGCGACCTCGGCCGCACTGCAGCGACTAATGAGCGACTGTTTCAGTTCTCGAGAATTGGTTGGTTTCCGATGGATACCTCACACCTCGCGCAGCACGCCGGAGCGGCCGGCAGCCTCTTCGCATCGATCTTCGTGGTCGCCACGCTGTCGATGCGCACCATGATCCCGCTGCGCGTCTTCGCCATCCTGACCAACATCATCCTGATCGCGACCGCGATCCCGACACATAATTACGCGGTGCTTATCCTGCATGCTGTGCTGCTGCCTGTGAACACCTACCGCCTGCACCAGATGCTGCAGCTGGTCCGCAGCGTGAAGAAATCGGTCAACAGCGACCTGTCGATGGACTGGCTCCGGCCGTTCACGACGGAGCAGAAATACAACGCGGGCGATGTGCTGTTCTACAAGGACGAGAAGGCCGACAGCATGTTCTACATCGTCAGCGGCCGCTACCGCCTGGTCGAATCGGGCATCGAGCTGCCGGTCGGCGCCCTCGTTGGCGAATTCGGCATGCTGTCGCCAACGAATACGCGGACCCAGACGCTGGAATGCATCGAGTCCGGCACCGTGCTGTCGGTGACCTACGACCAGGTCGAGCAGCTCTATGTGCAGAATCCGGCGTTCGGGTTCTACTTCCTGCGGCTCGCCAGCGCCCGCCTGTTCGAGAACATCTCGACACTGGAGCAGCGGCTGGCGCAGCATACGGCGCCGCCGGTCGCCGCGGAGCCGAAGCCCGCATGAGCCGGCCATGACGAGTTCTGGAGAGACCGCAGTGCCGGACGACGATGGCCTTCTGGGTTCGCTTCGTTACCTGTTCGCCGACATCATCGGCGACGAGGACGAGGGGCCGCCGGTGCTGCCTGACGCCTGCCCGGCGCATCTCGGACCCGCGGTCCGCGATGCGATCCATCTGATGATCGAATATCAGAGCACGAAGTACGCCCAGCTCTATGTCGACCGGCTGAGGCGCTTCGTCGGCCGCCGCGGCGTCGACGATGCCATGCTGGCCGACATCGCGCGGCTGATGGCCGAGCGCATGGCCTATGAGGATCCGATCCGCCTGGCGCAGGTCAAGCTCGCTGAGGTCAGCGCGACTGGTCTTGCGGCGCGCTCCGCCGACGATGTCAAGCAATTCCGCCTCGACGAGCTGATCGACGCCCTGCCGGCCGTGATCGCCGATCCGATTCTCGGCCTGCTCGATTGGTTCGGCTGGCGGCGGCGCCGGGTGTCGATCCGCTTTTCCGCCAACAGCCGGTTCAGCGTGCGTCGCCTGCGGATCGAGGCGGGGCTGAAGCGCTGGCGGCTGTTCTCGAACCGCTATGCCAAGGAGCGCGTCTGGGTCGAGCGCTGGCTGCACATGATCGATCGCAGCCTGACCAAGCAGCCGGCCGCGGCCTCGGCGGTCATCCACACCGCGACCATGATCCGTGGCTACGGCGAGCCGTACCGCCAGGGCATTGCGGACTGGCACGCGATCATCGACGGGCTGGCCAAGCCGACCTTCGACGGCGTGCTGGCGCTGCCTGATCTCGCCGGCGCCATCGCCGAGGCGCGCGCTGCCGCCATGCCCGATCCGCGCCAGGCCGCACTGAAGCGCAAGATCGCGGAGATTCGCGCCCGGGTGCCGGTTACGCCGGCGCGCTGAATTAAAGTCGAATAGATTCGCCTGGCAGCATCTACCGCTCGATATGCGGCGGTTCGTCGTAGCCATGGCGGCTCGAGTAGAACAGCAATCCCATGAGGCCGACGCCGACGACGACCATCAGCGCGATGCCGATCATGAACAGGATGAGGCCAGAGGTCGGTACCGGTGCGTCGGGCACGGTCAGGCCCTGATAGACATAGGCTCCGACGGCGATCAAAAGGACCAGCAGGCCGATGCTGATTGCAATGCGCATGGGTTGCCGCCTCTGCTGATGGCCGAGAGCGGCAGGCGCGGGGTGCGGTGGTTATCCTGCCGCGGCGGGGACCTTGGCCAGCGCTTGGTACCCGGCGTCGGTCAGTTCGGTGAGTGTCGTCCGGCCGCTCTTGGCGCATTTGATGATGTACCGGGCAACGCGTCGGCGGGTGGCATGTTCCTCGCCATGCGGCGTTGCCCGGCAAACCCGGTCGAGCGCCATGTTCATGATGGCAAGCGTACGCGAGTCGAACCTTTCCTCGATCATCGCAGCTTCTCCCTCTGTATGCCCATTCGCGTGCGTTACTTGCGCGGCACCAGCCATTCGCTGACCTCCATCACCGCCTCGGTCTGCCTGGCCTTCTTCATCAAGGCTTCGCGTTCCCGTCCCGGCGGCATGCCGCGTGCTGCAACGCGGGCATTTTCGGCGAATTTCTGCAGGCGATCTTCGAACGATCCGGCGGGCCGTGTCCTGTTGCGCTTCTTCTTGGTCATTCAGCCTCCAGCTTGGAACGCAAAATTCTAGGCAAGTTCCACAGTGTGCGTCGTTAACCCATGACATTCACCGCATCGAAATTCGGATGCCGAAATGCTGGAACGATCTCCATCGCTATGCGTAGGCCAGTTGCGTTCGCTGCTTTGCTCCCCGAGAGCAGTGGACCACTCCGGTGACGGGCCTCGGCGCGTTTTCGGCGCCGGGGCCCGCATGACCTTGGGGATCATGGTTTCGAGGAGCTTCCAATGAAACACTCCAACCAGGGCATCGTCAGGGACGAGAAGGGGCAGGAGCAGCCTGTCGACAAAAAGCGAGCGCAGACCGCTCAGAAGACCGGTCCCGGAACGTCACCCTCGCGCGAGGCGACGCGCGATCCGAAGCTGAGCGATGGCGACAAGACGCCGGGTTCGGGCATGGCGCCCGACGACGAGGCCGAAGCCCCGACCGGCTGAACGAGCCAAATGCCGCAGGAACGAAGACCTGCATCGGCTGTTGCCGGTGTGAGTGGCTGAACGGAGGCGTGCATGAACGGCGACGAGCGGGAAATCGGCAATCTCATCGGCAGCGACAAGGTCGAAGGCACCGCTGTCTATGGCGCGGGCGAGCAGAAGATCGGTTCGATCGAGCGCGTGATGATCGACAAGAAGAGCGGGCGCGTGTCCTACGCCGTGCTCGGCTTCGGCGGCTTTCTCGGCCTCGGTAATGACCACTATCCGCTGCCCTGGCAGTCGCTGAAATACGACACGCGGCTCGGCGGTTACGTGACTGGCGTGACCGAGGACCAGCTGCGCGGCGCGCCGAGATATGGCAATGAGCGGGACTGGAATTGGGCCGACATCGGCACCACGCGCGCGGTCAACGACTATTACGGCGTGCCGTTCGTCTGAACCTAACACACGACGTTGCGCGGCGATGGTATCGATCCATCCGATTTGGTCGGCGTGTGTACACTTGTGAACACCCGCCGATATCTGTGCAATGTAACATACGTTATTGAAACCGGCCCGATGGTGACCCGATGTACATGCCGGGAGACCATGTCGTTGGCATCGCTGGTTCGGAAATTGGAGCAATTCGTCCGGCTGTCGGCCGCCGATCATGCCATCCTCAATCGAGCCTCATCCGAGCGCGTCCGCCGCTTTGGTCCGCGGGTTGATATCGTGCGCGAAGGCGAGAAGCCGACGGACGTGCACCTGATTCTGTCTGGCTGGGCCTGCCGCTACAAGCAGCTCGAGGACGGCCGCCGGCAGGTGGTGTCGTTCTTCCTGCCCGGCGACATCTGCGACAGCAACGTCTTCATCCTGCGCGAAATGGATCACTCGATCGGCACCATCACGGCGGTTTCGACTGCCGATCTCTCCCGGGATTTCTTCGAGGAGGTCGCCGCAAATCACTCGCGCATCGCCACCGCGCTGTGGTGGGACACTCTGGTCAACGCCGCTATCCAGCGCGAGTGGACGATGAATCTCGGCCAGCGCACGGCGCTGGAGCGCACAGCGCACCTGCTCTGCGAGATCTGGCTCCGCCTGCGGCTCGCCGGGCTGACCAGCGGCAACAGCTGCGAGTTTCCGCTGACCCAGGCCGATCTCGCCGACGCCACCGGCCTGTCCAAGGTCCACCTCAATCGCACGTTGCAGGAGCTGCGTGCTGCTGGGCTCATCGTGCTCAAGGGCAGGACCCTTGCCGTCCCCGATCTCGACCGCCTGATGCGGGCAGGGCTGTTCAACCCGAACTATCTGCACATGGATCACGAGGGGCGGCAGCTCGACGCCAGGACCGTCGACGCCGCGGCCGGATGCGGCTGAAGGCCGCCGCAGGGGGCCGTGCGGCGTCTGGCCGGCAGCCGGGTGCCTTGACCTTCCACACCTGATCTACGCTATGGTTCCGCAACCGGCCGCGCGACCTGCTCGCCTGGCCGCTGCTGCCCGCCAAACCCCGCAGGTCCCGGTCCAAATGAAGCGCATCTACGGCCTCATCCCCCTCGCCGCCAGAGCCATCTGCGGGGGATGAACGACTTCGTACGATCCGCCGGGGCGGCGCTGTCGCTGATCGGCCGGGCCGATTCAGAGCTGCTCGGCATCGTCGCGCTGTCGCTGCGCGTCAGCCTGACGGCGAGCATTCTTGCCTTGCTGATCGGCGCACCGATCGGCGCTTGGCTCGCCATCGCCCGGTTTCGCGGCCGCCACGTCATCATCGTGCTGACCAACGCGCTGCTCGGCCTTCCTCCCGTCGTGGTCGGACTTGCGCTCTATCTCATGCTGTCGCGGTCCGGGCTGTTCGGGTCGGCCGGCTTGCTGTTCACGCCGACCGCGATGGTGATGGCCCAGACGCTGCTCGCGACGCCGATCGTGGTCGCACTGGTGCATCGGCCATCGTCGCTGCTGTGGACGGAGTATGGCGATCTCGCACGGACCGACGGCCTGTCGGTCCCGCGCAGCATCGCGCTGCTGTTCGCGCTGGGGCGAGCCTCGCTACTGACCGCCTTCCTCGCCGCCTTTGGCCGTGCCATCGCCGAGGTCGGCGCCATCATCGTCGTCGGCGGCAATATCAGCGGCTACACGCGGACCATGACGACAGCGATTGCGCTCGAGACCAGCAAGGGCGATCTGCCGCTGGCGCTCGGGCTCGGACTGATCCTGCTGGCGCTGAGCGTCGCGGTTTCAACCGTCGCGTTTCTGCTCGTGGGCCGCGTTGGGGAAAAATAGCTGCTCACCGCCGACCTTGTAGCCCGCAATGGCCTGTTGCCCCGCCGCGGAGATCAGCCAATCGATGAAGGCCTGGCCGTCCTGGACCTTGACCGTCGGATGCTTCGCCGGATTGACCAGCATCACGCCATACTGGTTGAACAGCCGCTTGTCGCCTTCGGTCAGAATCGCGAGATCGCCGCGGTTCTTGAACGACAGCCAGGTGCCGCGATCGGACAGCACATAGGCGTTGGTCGATGAGGCCATGTTGAGCGCCGGCCCCATGCCCTGGCCGATCTCGCGATACCAGTCGCCCTTCGCAGCCGACAGGTCGATGCCCGCATCCTGCCAGAGACGCAACTCGGCCTGGTGCGTTCCGGAGCGGTCGCCGCGCGAGATGAAGGGTGCTTGGGCCGCGGCGATCTTGCGCAGCGCGTCGGTGACATCCTTGCCGCCGGCGATGTGCGCCGGATCGGCCTTCGGTCCGACGATCACGAAATCGTTGTACATGACGTCGAAGCGCTTCACGCCTTGCCCCTCGGACATGAACCTGTCCTCGGCCGGCTTGTCGTGCACGAACACCACATCGGCATCGCCGCGCCGCCCGATATCGAGGGCCTGGCCGGTGCCGACGGCGACGACCTTGACGCCGATGCCTGTCGCCTTGGTGAACTGCGGCAGCAGATGGCCGAACAACCCGGACTGCTCCGTCGACGTCGTCGAAGCGACCGTGATCGTTCGCTCCTGCGCGCTTGCGGCCGAGCACCAGGCCAGCATGCCCACCAGGGCAATGAAGAGTTTTCGCATGTTGCTTCCTTCCCGGACCTCATTGCCATCGTAGCGCCCGGCGGACGGGCGTGAAATCCCGTCCGACCCCGCGTGTTATGCGCTCTGTCGTCGCGTGGCGATGCGCCGGGCCTAGGTCGGCCGATGGTCCCAACGATTATTGAAATATGGATCGATGATCAATTCGGTTTCGGAGCGCGTCGAAGCGGTTTCATATCTTCTGCGATATGATAGATGCCGAGACCAGTGTTCGCAGGACATCTCAACGGCAACACCATGACGGCTGACAAGCGACCGGAGGGTACGGCGGCCGAGGTTTTCGCGGCGTTCCTGAAACTGGGGCTCACCTCGTTCGGCGGGCCGATCGCCCATATCGGATACTTCCGGCATGAGTTCGTCGAGCGCCGCAAATGGCTCGACGAGCAGGCCTATGCCGACCTTGTGGCGCTTTGCCAATTCCTGCCCGGCCCGGCCAGCAGCCAGGTCGGCTTCTCGCTCGGCCTGATGCGCGCCGGCTATGGCGGCGCGCTGGCGGCGTGGACCGGCTTCACGCTGCCATCGGCCATCGTGCTGGTGCTGTTCGCCTATGGCGCCGGCGTCCTCGGCGGCCCGATCGGAACGGGTCTGGTGCACGGGCTCAAGCTCGTCGCGGTTGCGATCGTCGCGCAGGCGGTGTGGGGCATGGCGCGCACGTTGTGCCCGGACCGCACGCGCGCCTCGATCGCCGTCGTCGCGGCGCTGCTGATCCTGTTCAGTACCTCGTCGATCGCGCAGATTGGCGCCATTCTGCTCGGTGGCATCGCGGGGCTTGCGCTGTGCCGCAACGGTGAGGCCCATGCGGGTGGCCATCTCGCGATGCCGGTGTCGCGAATCGCCGGGCTGTCGGCGCTGGCAGCGTTTTCGTTGCTGCTGATTGGCCTTCCGGTTCTGGCGCGGCTCGCGCCGGATTCCGGCATTGCGCTGTTCGAGGCTTTCTATCGCTCCGGCGCGCTGGTGTTCGGCGGCGGCCATGTCGTGCTGCCGCTGCTGCGCGAGGCGGTGGTCGCTCCGGGCTGGGTCACCGACGATGCGTTTCTTAGCGGCTATGGCGCCGCGCAGGCCGTGCCCGGTCCGCTCTTCACCTTCGCGGCCTATCTCGGCACGGTGGTGAAAATCGCGCCGCATGGCATGGCTGGCGCGATCGTCGGCCTCGTCGGCATCTTCCTGCCCGGCATCCTGATCCTGCTGGCCGCGCTGCCGTTCTGGGACACGTTCCGCAAGCGGGCCGGTGCGCAGGCGATGATGCGCGGCGTCAACGCGGCGGTCGTCGGTATCCTCGGCGCGGCGCTGTATCATCCGGTGTGGACCAGCACGGTGCTCGGCCCACGCGACTTCGCCATCGCGCTGGTTGGGTTTGTCCTGCTCACGATCTGGCGCGCGCCACCGCTCGTCGTGGTCGCCTTCAGCGCGATTGCTGGAGTGTTGGCGGGGCTGGCGGGATGACGCTGCGCGATGTGGCGCACCGGTCGCACCGCAAATTCACTGTCGTCCCTGCTTTCGCAGGGACGACAGCGATGAAAGTGGCGGGACGGTCGCGCGGCCACCACAGCCGCGTCGTCGCTCACCCGCTCGCGGCCTTCACCACCACGACATTGTCGTCCTGCGCCGGCGGATGGCGCTTGAGATGGTCGCGGCGCAGCGCGATCTCGTCGCGGACCAGCTCGTAGCCGAGCTTGAACGTATCGAGCCCGTCACTGGAAACGCTGCCGTCGCGCAGGCCGACCACGGCGCGGCGCAGAATCGCCTCGAGCTCGTCCTGCAACTCGTCGAGATGTTCGGCGCAGGTGGCGTGCTCGACCCGCTCGCCGATGCCGAGGATCGCGCCGGCGAGCTCGCTCGCCCGCTTCGGCGCGACCCGGGTGATCTTGGTGTAGATCGCGGCGAAGATCGAGCCGATGATGCTGAGCGCGGCGGCGCCGAGATACATCATGTCGCTGTAGCGATCCATGAACGACTTGGTGTCGTCGTTGATGTATTCGGCGGCGCCGGGATGGGCGATGATGAAGGCGTCCTTGTCGGTCTCCGCCGGCTCGATCTTGGAGGCGAAGCCGTCGTTCAGCGCAAGTTCGGCCTTGTTCTCGTAGATGATGCGGGCGAGCTCGCTCGCCGTGGTGGCCGGCATCCGCGATTGCGCCACCAGCAGCCATTGCAGCCCGATGGTGTCGACATCGTCATCGGGAATCGCCGGCGAGGACGACAGCATGCCGGTCGAGACGGTCTCCTCCGAGATCGCCGGATATTTGCGGGCCAGCGCCTTGGCCGCATCGATCGCGCTCAGCGTGAAGCCGCCGCTGCGCCGCGCATACTGCTCGTAGGTCTTGTCCTTGACGATCCTGGAGGCGTGCTCGATCGCGATCACGGCGCCGAAGCCTGATGCGAACAGCCTGTCGAACGGCGTGTTCGGCGGCGCGGGCTGCACCCGCTGCGCCGCGTCCGGACTCTCCGACATCTCCAGCGCACTGCGCACGAAGGCGACGCTGTTGTCGCCGTCGCCGATCACCGCGATCTTCTTTTTCTTCAGCTCGGTGAGCGACTTTATCTTCTTGCCGCCGGGGCTCAGCACCAGCACCAGATCATGCTCGAGGATTGCAAGCGCGCGGGCGCGCGGCGGCACCTTGGCGTCGGTGCGCAGGATCGCGAGCTCGGCGGCGCGGCGCTCGAACTGGGCCAGTGCCCTCGTGTTGTCGGGGTTGGCGGCGATCTTGAGCCGCAGCCGCGAGGAATTGGTCTTGAGCACGGTCTCGAGCCTGGCGGCGAACTTCGCCTCCGGGCCTTTGGGGTCGCCGACCGCGAACACCAGCGTCTCCGAATTGCGCAGCCAGGTCCGGCCGCCCCACACGGTGGCGGCGGTCAGCAGCAGCGTCAGCAGCGTGAAGAGGATGATCTGCGCGCGGTTGCTCTTGGCGACCGTCGCACGCGCCGGCGGCGAGGCCGGCGGAGGCGTGGGGGCTTCAGCACTCATGGCTCGTCACCCGTCCGGGAATCCCGTATGCCACAGCCGAACCGGCGCGGCGCTGCCCGGAGCATTCGTAAATCACTATAAAAGAACGAAAATTTCGCGGCTTTCAGGACGATATACCTCCCTCGCCGGAATGCAAACCGCCGCCGGCCGTAACCTTAACCGGCGGCGGCCTGCGCTGCGATGCCGCATGACGTTCGCCACTATCGCGGTGGGGACACGTATGCTTATCGCAACGGCTACAGGTGCATTCGGCCGCCGGAGATGTCATAAATGAGACAAGCTTTGGCGTGCGACATCGTGCTGACGACGGCCTGACCCGGATTATCTGCGACCACATTCATCCCAGCGAAGGGCGTCAGCTTGTTGTTTCCCTCCCTGTCATCGTCGGTGTCGGTTGGTGCCCTGGTGGGATGGATGCTGCTTCTCACGACGAAGCACATCATCGCCGACTTCATGCTGCAGAACGCCTGGATGGCGATCGGCAAGGACCAGAAGAAGGGC
The DNA here is from genome assembly GCF_020329505.1 of Bradyrhizobium semiaridum. GTDB lineage: Bacteria > Pseudomonadota > Alphaproteobacteria > Rhizobiales > Xanthobacteraceae > Bradyrhizobium > Bradyrhizobium semiaridum. The sequence continues at coordinate 59,523 of NZ_JAGKJJ010000011.1, read as the reverse complement.
TGGGCGCTGCCGCTGCTCGCGCACTGCCTCGTCCATCTCGCCGTCTCGCTGGTGCTGATCCTGTTGGTGGCGCCGCGGTTCTGGTACGTCGCCGTCGTCGACTTCGTCATCCACATCATCGTCGACCGCGCCAAGGGCATCTGCGCCTCGCATTTCGGCATCACGCTGGAGGCCGGCCATCCCTGGTTCTGGACCCTGATCGGGATCGACCAGGCGCTGCACCACCTCACCGGCTTCGCGCTGTCGATCTACATGGCCGCGAACTGAGCGTTTGCGGACGCGCCCCTACTGAAGGGCCGAACTATCTCCACCCGTCATTGCAAGCCAACGCGTCGGCGCAAAGCGCCGCCCGATGACAGGCCTCCGCGAAGCAATCCATCTGTCCGCATATTCGGATGGATGGATTGCTTCCGGCTTCGCCAAGGCTTCGGCGGACAAGTCGTCGCTTCGCTGCTCGCAATGACGGTCGGGAAAGTGCGTCATCCGCTCTCATAACCTGACATGCCGATCACTGACCGTCTGCCGCACGGATGTGATTCGCGCGCAACGGGCAAGAGCCTCCGGGATCGACTGGAGGCCGTGGTTAACCTTTCGTTATGGAATTGCGCTGCATCTTCCGGATCGAGGGGGATTTGCAAATGTTTTCAAGCCGCGACGCCTTCGAGAACGATGCCTGTCCGGTTGCCGACGATCTGCTCGGCCAGATGTACCGCGCCAATCCGAATGGCCTGTCGCTGCTGGTTGCGAATGTCGCGCCGGACGACCGGGCGCGGCTGGCGCTGTTCTGCTACAAGCGCAGCCACCTGCACGCGCTCGCACTTGCGATCGCGTCGAGCTGCACCGAGCGCGAGCTGATCAATTTCGGCGGCCGCGTCGGCTCGACGCTCTACGCATTGTCGCGTGAGCCGGCCCGCACGGTGTCCGCCTCGCATGGCGGCCGCAAGCCGATCACGCTGTCGACCAAGCCGCTCGCGACCTTCGCGCCGATCATCGATGAGTTCGACGACGAGGATGTCGAAGAGAAGGTGACGGTCTAGCCCGATCAGCCCGCTTGCGGTTGAATCACCGGCAGCCCATGCCGCCGCCTGGCTATCGCGCACTCCGCATCGCCCGGCATGCAGGTGCGGCAGACCTCTGGCCGCACCGCATAGATTTCGCAGCGCGTCGCTTCACCGACCTTGCCTGACAGCGCCGCGCAGCGGTCGCCGTCGCAGCGCATCCCGGATTGCCGAGGGTTGACGAACTCGGCTGGGATCAAATCGAGTTGGTCGTCGTCTTCGATGGTGAAGCGCGGCCAGTTTTCCGAATAGCTGCAGCAGGCGCCGCAGCACTGGCACGGGCTCTGGTCTACCGCGGCGATCTCGCTTCCTGCCATCACGTCACCTTCGGCGCTTCCCAGACGAGGCTGCGCCGCCAGCGCGCTCTCAGCAGGTCGCGCCGTTCAGGATATTTCTCGTCGTGATAGGTCGCGGTGACCACGCGGTCGGTGCGGAAGCTGCGGAAATCCTTGCGCAGTTCGCACCAGGCCGCGATCAGGCGCACCGCCTCGTGATAGCCAACCGCGATCGGCCAGATCGTGCGCTCGGAATCGCGGCCGTGCTCGTCGCGATAGTTCAGCGTGATCTTCTTGCCCTCGTGGATCTGGCTGCGCGTCTTCACCATGTCGATGCGGTCGGGCTCACGATTCCAGGCAGAGCGGGCGCGGCTCGCCGGCTCCAGCACGAACGGCCGCAGCCGGTCCGGCACTGTCTCGGCGATCTTGGCCATCAAATCTTCCGCCGCGCGCGCCAGCGCCGGGTCGGCATGGCCCACCACCCATTGCGCGCCGAGCACGCAGGCCTCGATCTCGTCAGGCGTCAGCATCAGCGGCGGCAAGTCAAATCCTTTTTCCAGGATGTAGCCCATGCCGGCCTCGCCGCGGATCGGCACCCGCTGCTCGATCAGGCTCGCGATGTCGCGATAGATCGTGCGCTTCGAGGTCTCGAGCTCGGCGGCAATGGCATCCGCAGTGAGGGGTTTTCGGGTGCGGCGGAGCACCTGGATGATCTGAAACAGCCGGTCGGCGCGTCTCATTTGAATTCTCTTACGTCTCTTGAATCGCTCACTCGGCAGGTCGCCCGATCTGGCGGCCCGCGGGCTTTTTCGGACCCCGCGGCGTTTGCTGCTGACAGCATGTTGGCAGCAGGCGGGGGCTATACCAGGACAACACCTCAACTGAAGGGAATTTGTCCATGACGAATCTTGATGAACTCGGTTTCGGGCAGGCGCGGGGTTTTGCTCTGGAACAGATTATCACGGTCTACTCCACCTCCGGCGACATGCGCTGGGCCCTGGTTGCGCTGCTCGCACAGTCGATCGCCGCGGCGTGGTCGTACGGGCGGGCGAGGCTGGTCAAGCGGGTCGGCGAGGCGGTTCGCCGCCTCGCTCCCGCCCGCAGCTTCGACAGTGAATGCCACTGCTGCTGACACCATGGTGGCAGCAGGGGGCGGCTAGTCTCGATTCACGACCAGGCAATCAGGAGCTTCATATGATTACGCTTTTTGGCTTCGGCACGGGGTTCGGCCTGCCCGAGATCAGCCCCTTCGTGACCAAGACGGAAGTCCAGCTCAAGATGGCCGGGCTCGATTATCGCAAGGAGAAGGCGATGCCGCCGGCCTCTCCGAAGGGCCAGCTGCCGTTCATCTCGGATGACGGCGAGACGATCGCCGATTCGACCTTCATCCGCGCCCATATCGAGGGCAAATACGGTTTCGATTTCGACGCGCCGCTGAGCTTGCAGGCACGCGCGCAGGCCTGGGCCTTCGAGCGCATGATCGAGCATCACGTCTACTGGGCGCTGGTCGGCGCTCGCTGGGTCGACGACACCAATTTCGCCAAGGGCCCGGCGCATTTCTTCGATGGCGCGCCCGATCACATGCGCGACAAGATGCGCGAGGATGCCCAGTTCCGCGTCGCCGAGAATTATCTGCTGAGCGGTCTCGGCCGTCACGCGCCCGATGAGGACGTCGACCTTGCGATGCGATCGCTGTTCGCGCTGTCGGTACAGCTCGGCGACAAGCCCTATCTGATGGGAAAGACGCCATGCGGCACCGACGCCACCGCGTTCGGCGCGCTCGCGGGAATCCTCACCCCGTTCTTCGATTCGCCGCTGCGCGCGCGGGTCGAGAAGTTCGACAATCTCACCGCCTATGTCGACCGGATGATGCTGCAATATTATCCGGAGTTCGCTTGGGCACCGTTGCAGCAGCAAGCGGCTTAACCCGCCGAAGCGGGGGCGGACTGGCCCTTCAATGCGGCCAACTCGGCCTCGAGTTCGGCGATGCGCGCATCGCGCGTCGCTAGCGCCGCGGCGACATCGGCGGCGTCGAACTTCTGCGGAATGTGCTGCGGGCAGTTGGTGTCCCACGCCTCGACCTTGAACAGGATCGCCTGCTCGGGCCGCGCGCGATAACCCTGCGGCATCAGGGAGCGTGTCAGCGCCAGATCATCCTCCACCACGCGCGCCTCGCCCCACAGCTTGACGCGGCGGCGGTGTGCGTAATCCATGACGAAGATGTAGGCCTTCGGGTTCTCCGACAGATTGCCTTGCGTGATGAACTGCCGGTTGCCGGCATAGTCGGCGAACGCGATCGTCGACTTGTCTAGGATCTTGATGAAGCCCGCCGGCCCGCCACGGTGCTGGATGTAGGGCTGGCCGTCGGCGGAGGCCGTGGCGAGATAGAAGCTGTTGGCGCTGGCGAGGAAGGCAGCAAGGTTCTCGTCGATCGCGGTGCGGAAGCCGCCGTGCGCCTCCATCTCGGCATAGCCGTCGCGCGAGCCTTTGCGGGTCTGGATCGCCTTCACGGCCGGGCTGAACGCGACATCGCTGGAAATGGCATGAACGTCTGACATCTGAGCCTCCCGTCACGGGCGCCACCACGGCCGTCCTTCGCTCCATAAAATGGACGTTTCCGGATTGTAATCAATCTGGGTGATTGACACTTCACTGTTGCCGATTATGCAATGACGCAATGGATCGTCTCGACGCCATGCAGGCCTTCGTCGCCGTGGCCGATTTGCGGGGCTTCGCCCCCGCGGCACGCAAGCTCGGCCTTTCACCGTCAGCCGTCACGCGGCTGATCGCGGCGCTGGAGGAGCGGCTCGGCGCGCGGCTGCTGCAGCGGACCACCCGCCAGGTGACGCTGACCGACGCCGGCTCGCGCTACCTCGAGAGGGCGCGCCGGATCCTCGCCGATGTCGAGGAGGCCGAGGACGCCATCGAGGGCGAGCGCACCCGGCCCGAGGGCCGGCTGGTGATCTCGGCGCCGTTCGGCTTCGGCCGGCTGCATGTCAGCCCGGTCGTGACCGCCTACCTGAAGCGCTATCCGGATGTCGGCGTCGACCTGCGCCTGTCGGATCGCCGGATCAATCTCGTCGAGGACGGCGTCGACCTCGCGGTCCGCATCGGCCATCTGCCGGATTCGACGCTGGTGGCGCGCCATGTCGGCCAGATGCGCCGGATCGTGGTGGCGTCGGCCGGCTACCTGAAGCGCCGCGGGGAGCCGAAGCGGCCCGCCGACCTCTTGGCCCACGACACGATCCAGTTCGGCGCCATGACCGCGGAGCCGGATTGGCGCTTCGTCGAGGACGGGCGCGAGGTCCGCGTCGGCCCTTCGCCGCGCTTCACCAGCAACAGCTCGGATGCCGCCATCCAGTATGCCGAGCAGGACGGCGGACTGACGCGGGTGATGGCCTATCAGGCCGCCGAATCGCTGAAGGCCGGGCGGCTGAAGATCGTGCTCGCGGAATTCGAGCAGCCGGCGGTGCCGATCCATGTCGTCTATCCGACGACGCGGCTGCTCTCCGCCAAGGTGCGCACCTTCATCGATCTCGTCACCGAGATCACCGACTGGCATTTCGGCTAGCCGACAGGTTCCTTCTTCGGCACCACGCGGAAGGTGCCGCTGGCGCGCGCGATGGTGACGTCGTCGGCCTTGATCAGGCACTGGGCGAAGCAGATCGTGCTGCCGGTCTTGATCACGTCGCTCTCGATCGCAAGCCATTGCCCGATATCGGCGGTGCCGACGAAATCGGCCGACAGCGAGATGGTCACGAATGTGGTCTTCCAGCCGGTTGCCTGCGCGCAGCTGTAGCCCATTGCGTTGTCGGCGAGCGCGGCGATCAGCCCGCCATGGATCAGCCCACGGCCGTTGGTGTGCGGCCGCGCCAGCCGCAGCCCGATAATCACGGCCTTGTCGGTCTTCTTGGCGTAAAGCGGCTCCCAGGGTTCGGTGAGCGGACTCTTGCGGAAATGCGGTTCGAAGCCGTCAGGAACGTCGGCGGCGACGGATGCATCGGTGGTCATGTGAGGCTCGCGTGTGGCGTTGCGTTGCCGCCATTGAACGCGATGTCGATGACGATTTCACCGCCTACAAAGTTTTAAACGTGATTCGCTGAGGTGTTTGAAAGCGCTATCCCCGTCACTCGCGAGTGGCACCAAACATTCGGTGTCGTCCCTGCGAAAGCAGGAACCCATAGCCACAGGGTCGGGTTGTTGAGAACGTTGTGGCCCCAGCGCGGCGTAACCATGACCCTTGGTGGTATGGGTCACTGCTTTCGCAGGACGACACCGGTTATGTTGCAGCGCTGCTCAACCCGTCGCCAGGATGACGGGCGGGGCATCGCCGCAGCGCTAGAACGGCAGCCCGACGTAATTCTCCGACAGCGAGGTCGATGCCGCCTTCGAACTCACCAGATAGTCCAGCTCGGCGATCTGGATGCGCGCGGCGAAATCGCCCTCGTCGGGGAATTTGTGCAGCATCGAGGTCATCCACCACGAGAACCGCACTGCCTTCCAGACCCGCGCCAGCGCGCGGGCCGAGTAGCCGTCGATGCCGGCGGAGGATTTCTCGTCGTAATATTCGCGCAGCGCCTGCGAGAGGTAGTGCACGTCGCTGGCGGCGAGGTTCAATCCCTTGGCGCCGGTCGGCGGCACGATGTGCGAGGCGTCGCCGGCCAAAAACATTCTGCCGAACCGCATCGGTTCGGCGACGAAGCTGCGCAGCGGGGCGATGCTTTTCTCGATCGAGGGGCCGGTGATGAGCTCGTCGGCGGCCTTCTGGTCGAGCCGGCGCTTCAATTCGTCCCAGAACCGCGCGTCCGACCACTGGTCGACATGATCGTCGAGCGGGCACTGCACGTAATAGCGGCTGCGGTGGGTCGAGCGCATGGTGCAGAGCGCAAAGCCGCGCTCGTGGTTGTTGTAGATCAGCTCGGGCGAGACTGGCGGCGTCTCCGAGAGGATACCGAGCCAGCCGAACGGATAGACCCGTTCATAGCTCGTGATCGCGGAGGCCGGCACGCTGGCGCGGCTGACGCCGTGAAAGCCGTCGCAGCCGGCGATGAAATCGCAGGCGATCTCGTGCGTGACGCCGTCCTTGACATAGGTCACGCGCGGATGGTCGGTGTCGAAATCATGCGGCTTGACGTCGCTTGCCGAGTAGACCGAGGTCAGCCCGGCGGCCTTGCGCGCGTTCATCAGGTCGAGCGTCACCTCGGTCTGGCCGTAGATCGTCACGGTCTTGCCGGTCGCCGCATGCATGTCGATGCGATGCCGGGCGCCGCCGAACGCCAACTCGACGCCGTGATGGACCAGGCCCTCTTCATGCAGCCGGGCGCCGGCGCCGACCGCATCGAGCAGCGACACCGTACCCTCCTCGAGCAGGCCGGCGCGGATCCGCGCCAGCACATATTCCGGCGTCTGGCGCTCCAGAATGATGTTGTCGACGCCGAATTTATGAAGTAGTTGCCCAAGCAACAGTCCGGACGGACCTGCGCCGATGATTGCTACTTTTGTCCGCAATACCTGCTCCTCCCGATGCGATAGGCTGCTGCGAGGCGCCCGCGCCGCTGCCGCCGTGAAACTTGCCATGGCAATTATATCATATAACGGTTCTGGCAAAGCATCTTTGCATCGGGAAATTCCTGTCCCGCAATGCGAGATGCGAGGGGATGCAAGGCGATGCAACGGCCAGGACGGGGTGCGACGTGGCGTCCGCGGCGCGCATTCCGGCTTGATCGGGCGGGCAAATTATATAACATGTTAACTAACTAAGCGGGCACGAAGCCCGCGATCATGGAGAGGGAGGAGATGCGATGAGGAAATCGTTGTTGGCGCTGCTCGTGGCCGCGGCAGTCGGGCCTGTCGTCACGCCTGCTCTGGCGCAGGACAAGACCGTCAATCTCAAGGTGTCGCTGTGGGTGCCGCCGGCGCATCCTTTGGTGCCGGCGACCAAGGCCTGGGCCGAAGACATCGAGAAGGCCTCGGGCGGCACCATCAAGGTCACCGTGTTCCCCTCCGAACAGCTCGGCAAGGCGTTCGACCATTACGACATGGCGCGCGACGGCATCGCCGACGTCACCTATGTCAATCCCGGCTATCAGCCCGGCCGCTTCCCGATCGCGGCCGCCGGCCAACTGCCGTTCACCTTCTCCGACGGCAAGAAGGGCACGCTGGCGCTGAACGAGTGGTACCACAAATATGCGCCGACCGAGATGAAGGACACCAAGCTGTGCTTCGCCTTCATCCATGATCCCGGCGCGCTGCACGGCAAGAAGAAGATCGTGCTGCCGAACGACCTCAACGGCGTCAAGGTGCGCCCGGCGCAGAGCACGATCGGCGAGATGGTGAAGATGTTCGGCGGCACCAATGTGCAGGCCTCGGCGCCGGAATCGCGTGATGCGATCGAGCGCGGCGTCGCCGACGAGATCACCTTCCCCTGGGGCTCGATCTTCCTGTTCGGCATCGACAAGGTGGTGAAGTACCACATGGACGTGCCGCTGTACTCGACGGTGTTCACCTACAACATGAACCTCGCCAAATATAACTCGATGTCGGACGCCCAGAAGAAGGTGATCGACGCGCACTGTTCGCCGGAATGGGCGTCCAAGGTCACCGATCCCTGGACCGATTTCGAAGCCAACGGCCGCACCAAGATGAAGGCGCTGGAAGGCCACGAGGTCTATCAGCTCACGGCTGACCAGCTCACCGAATGGAAGAAGGCCGTGAAGCCGCTGCGCGACAGTTGGGCCGAGGCGGTGAAGAAGGCCGGCGGCGACGCCGCCAAGATCGACGCCGATTTGCAGGCCACGCTGAAGAAGTTCGAGGCGGGGATTTAACGTCGCCGTCCCTTCACCTCTCCCCGCTCGCGGGGAGAGGTCGGATCGCCCGTCGGGCGATCCGGATGAGGGGGTACAGGTTGCTCCACTCGCCCCAGTTTCGCGGATAGTCCCTCACCCCAACCCTCTCCCCGCAGGCGGGGAGGGGGAGCTTGTCGAAGCAACGCATGACACAATCTGCCGAAGTCTCCCAAGACGGCGTCATCACCGGCCCACCCGGGCCGGCGCGCAAGAATTTCATGGACCGCTTCATCGACTCCATCGAATGGGTCGCGGCGTTCTTCGTCGGCGTGGTCGCGCTCAACACCTTTCTCGCGGTGTTCATGCGGAAGTTCTTCGCGGTGACGATCCCTGACTACTACAATTTCGGCCAATTCCTGCTCGGCATCCTGATCTTCTGGGGTATCGCGGCGACCAGCTATCGCGGCACCCACATCACCGTCGACCTGGTCTGGGCCAATGTCAGGCCGCGCTACCAGCGCTGGATCGATATCTTCGCCACGCTGGTGCTGCTGTTCGTGGTGACGGTGCAGACCTACACGCTGATCGACAAGGTGATCGACACCAAGAACGGCCACATCGTCACCATGGATCTCGGCGTGCCGATCTGGCCGTTCTTCCTGGTGTCGTGGCTCGGCGACGTTTCCGCGGTACTGCTGATCGCGATCCGCACCTGGCGCCTGATCTTCCATCCGGAAGATATTCACGACGCCAAGATCAAGACCGCGGAGTAGACGGCCATGAGTCTTGACCTGAGTCCCGAGACCGTTGCCGTCATCGGCTTTGTCAGCCTGTTCGTGCTGATGCTGCTGCGCGTGCCCGTCGGCATGGCAATGGGCCTCGTCGGCATCACCGGCTTCGGCTATCTCACCGGCTTCGCGCCGGCGCTGAAGCTGGTCGGCCAGACCACGATGCGAACGGTGACGGATTATTCCTTCGGCGTGATCCCGATGTTCCTGCTGATGGGCGCCTTCGTCTCCGTCTCGGGCATCAGCCGCGAGCTGTTCCGCGCCGCCAACACCTTCGTCGGCCACTGGAAGGGCGGACTCGGCATCGCCACCATCGGCGCCTGCGGCGGCTTCGCCGCGATCTCCGGCTCCTCGGTCGCGACCGCCGCGACCTTCTCGGCCGTCGCCTATCCGGAGATGCGTCGCTTCGGCTATCCGCAGTCGTTTGCGACCGGCGTGATCGCGGTCGGCGGCACGCTGGGCGCGATGCTGCCGCCGTCCACCGTGCTCGCGGTCTACGGCATCATCACCCAGCAGGACATCGGAAAACTGTTCATCGCCGGCGTGGTGCCGGGCCTGCTCGCGATCCTCATGCACATGATCACGATCGGCATCATCGGCATCGTGCGGCCGGGCTTCCTGCCGGCCGGCGTGAAGGCGTCGTGGGGTGAGCGGCTGGTCGCGCTGCGCGACGTGTGGTCGCCGCTGCTGCTGTTCTTGTTCGTGATCGGCGGCCTCTATGGCGGCTTCTTCATCCCGACCGAGGCCGGCGCGGTCGGCGCGGTCGGCGCCTTCATCATCGGCATCCTCCGCGGCAAACTCAGCCGCGACGGCATCCTGCAATCGCTGCTGCAGGCGACCCGCACCGCGGCCGCGGTGTTCACCGTGCTGATCGGTGCGCTTTGCTTCGGCTATTTCCTCACCATCACCCAGACGCCGCAGAACGTCACGGCGTTTCTCACCGGGCTCGGCATCGGCCCCTATGGCGTGCTGGCGCTGATCCTCCTGATGTATCTGGTGCTCGGCTGCCTGATGGACGCGATGGCGATGGTCATCCTCACGGTACCGATCGTGTTCCCTGTCGTCACCGCGCTCGGCTTCGATCCGATCTGGTTCGGCATCATCATCGTCATGACCGTCGAGCTCGGCCTGATCCATCCGCCGGTCGGCATGAACGTGTTCGTGATCAAGAGCGTGATCAAGGACGTCAACATGTCGACGATCTTCGTCGGCGTGCTGCCGTTCGTGATTACCGACCTGGTGCGGCTGGTGATCCTGATCCTGTTCCCGCTGCTCGCGACCTGGCTGCCGCAAAGGATGATAGGCTAACCCAATGGCTCCGGAGATTCAGACGAAGTACGTCTTCACCATCACCGCCCGCATCGCCGAGGTGACCTCCGCCGGCGACATCGGCACCGGCGTCCGCCGGATCATCCCGATCATCGGCGGCGAGGTAAGGGGCGAGGGCATCAACGGCAAGGTGCTGCCGTTCGGCGCCGATTTCCAGATCATCCGCCCCAACGAGCTGATCGAGCTGGAAGCGAAATACGCCTTCGAGACCGACGACGGCGCCGTGGTGTACGTCGAGAACCGCGGCATCCGCTTCGGGCCGGTCGACCTGTTGCAGAAGCTGAAGCGCGGCGAGCCGGTCGATCCGAAGCTGATCTATTTCCGTACCGTGCCGAAATTCGAGACCGGCGCCGAAAACTACCGCTGGCTGATGCAGCACATCTTCATCGCCTCCGCAGCCCGCCACGCCGACCGCGTGGTGATCGACGTGCATCAGGTGTTATGAGGATGGTGTTGAGCTAGGCACAGTTAAGCTCGAGCGCTCGTGCTGCGGTAAGGAGCCTCCAACGGAGGGGTTCCCTCCCCCCTTGCGGGGGAGGGTTAGGGAGAGGGGTACCACACGGGCACTCTCTCCACCTTCTTCCACGCGCTTGAATTGCAGCGTCGCCGCTTCTCTCGATGATCTCGCCCGGTAGCACTCCTCTCCCCAACCCTCCCCGCAAGGGGGGAGGGAGCCTGACCAGCGCGCCGGCCTCAGCTGCACCGCACCTACTTCGCCCGCATCGTTTCCGGTGTGTCGGGTTGCACCGACGGATGTGCCTTCGCGAATGCCGGCAGCGCCATTGCAGTTTCGTGGATGCGCTTCACCGTCGGCCAGGGCGACAGGTTGATCTGCTGATTGACCGCCGCGGTGACGTGGCCGACCAGGCAGATGTCGGCGAGCCCGGGCGCATCGCCGTGACAGAATTGGCCGGTCGCCTTGTGCCCGGCGAGGTGGCCTTCGAGCGCGGCCAAGGTCTCGACCGTCCAGTGTCGGCGCCAGGCGCTCTGCTGGCTGTCGCGCAAATCCAGTTCGCGGTCGAGATAGCGCCGCACCCGCGGCGTCAGCAGCGGATGGCCCTCGCAGGCGACCATCAGCGCCAGTCCGCGCACCCGGGCGCGGCCGAGCGCATCGGCCGGCAGCAGCGGCGGATCGGGATAGGTCTCGTCGAGATAGTCGATGATCGCGAGCGACTGGAACAGCACCGTGCCGTCGTCGGTCACCAGCGCCGGCAGCGCCATCTGCGGATTGAGCTTGCGGTAAGCGTCGGTGCGATGCGCGTCGGCGTCGAGGTCGACGAAGCTCACCTCGGCCGGCACCTGCTTCAGGTTGAGCGCGATCCGCACCCGAAAGCTCGCCAGCGATCGCCAGAAGGAGAAGAATTGCATGGGAGAGTTCCGTTCTTCACCTCTCCCCGCGCTCCTGCGGGGAGAGGTCGGATCGCATCGCAGATGCGATCCGGGTGAGGGGCATGGCGCGATGGTGCCGCACTATAGCGCTCTCGGATTCGAAAATCCTCATCCTCAAGGAGAGACCGTTGTTGCGGCACCACGCCTCACCCGAAGCCTGCGGCTTCGGCCTCTCCCGGCGAAGAGCGGGGGGAGGCGAAGAGAGCTACCCCGCGCCGATCGCCTTCTTGCGCCAGGCGAGGTGCACGGCGCAGGTGCAGCCCTTCGGATGCGAGGCAAGGTCCGCGGCGTCGTTGGCGGGGGTTGCGGCTGGCGCGATCTCCTTCGCGCCGTCCTGCGCGGGGATGTAGTTCAGCACCGGCGCCAGCCAGCGCTCGACCTCGGTGACGCTCATCGCCTTGCGCGCGGCATAGTCCTCGACCTGGTCGCGCTCGATCTTGCCGACGCCGAAATAGAAGCTTTCGGGATGGCTGAAGTAGAGTCCCGAGACCGAGGAGCCCGGCCACATCGCAAAGCTCTCGGTGAGCTTGACGCCGGCAGTGTTCTCGGCGTCGAGCACCGCGAACAGCGTCTGCTTCTCGGTGTGGTCGGGCTGTGCCGGATAGCCCGGCGCCGGCCGGATGCCGTCATACTTCTCGAGGATCAGTTCGTCCGACGTGAACGTCTCGTCCGGCGCATAGCCCCAGAACTCCTTGCGCACGCGCTGGTGCATGCGCTCGGCAAAGGCCTCGGCGAGGCGGTCCGCCAGTGCCTTGCACAGGATCGAAGAGTAGTCGTCATTGGCGTTCTTGAAGCGGTCGGCGACCGCATCCTCGCCGATCCCGGCGGTGACGACGAAGCCGCCGATATAGTCGGGCACGCCGCTCTCCTTCGGCGCGATGAAATCGGACAGCGCGGCGTTGAAGCGGCCCTCGCGCTTCTCGAGCTGCTGGCGCAGGGTATGGAAGGTCGCGATCTTCTGCCGGCGCGTCTCGTCGGCATAGACCTCGACGTCGTCGCCGACGGCGTTCGCCGGCCAGAAGCCGATCGTGGCGCGAGCGGTGAACCACTGCTCCCTGATGATGGTATCGAGCATCTTGCGCGCATCGTCATAGAGCGAGCGCGCGACTTCGCCGACCTTGGGATCGTCGAGGATCGCCGGAAAACGTCCCGTCAGCTCCCAGGTCTGGAAGAACGGCGTCCAGTCGATGTAATCGGCGAGCTCGGCAAGATCGTAGGCGTCAAAGCTCTTCAGCCCGAAGAACGTCGGCTGCTTCGGCGGCGCCTTGGCAAAGTCGATCGCGACCTTGTTGGCGCGGGCCTCGGCGAGCTTCAGCCGCTTCTTGTCGGCCTGGGCGCGGAAATGCGCCGCGGAGATCTTGGCGTATTCGGCGCGCACCTCGGCGGCATAGGCCTGCTTCTTCTCGGCCGACAGCAGCGAGGAGGCGACACCGACCGCGCGGCTGGCATCGTTGACATGCACGACCGGCCCGCTCCTGTAGTTCGGGTCGATCTTCACCGCAGTGTGCACCCGGCTCGTGGTGGCACCGCCGATCAAGAGCGGCACGTTCATGCCCTGACGCTCGAGCTCGCCGGCCAGGAAGCTCATCTCGTCGAGCGACGGCGTGATCAGGCCGGACAGGCCGATGATGTCGGCGCCTTCGGCCTTGGCGGTCTCGATGATCTTGGTGGCGGGCACCATGACGCCGAGATCGATGACCTCGAAATTGTTGCACTGGAGCACGATGCCGACGATGTTCTTGCCGATGTCGTGGACGTCGCCCTTCACGGTCGCGAGCACGATCTTGCCCGCGGCGTTGCGGCCGCCGGCCACACCATTGGCGAGGTTGCGCGCCTTCTCCTCCTCCATGAACGGCATCAGATAGGCGACCGCCTGCTTCATCACGCGGGCGGACTTCACAACCTGCGGCAGGAACATCTTGCCGTCGCCGAAGAGATCGCCGACCACGTTCATGCCGGCCATCAGTGGACCCTCGATGACGTCGAGCGGACGCGCGGCGTTCTGGCGGGCGGCCTCGGTGTCCTCCTCGATGAATTCGGTGATGCCGTGCACCAGCGCATGGCTCAGCCGCTTCTCGACCGGCCATTCGCGCCAGGCGAGATCGGCCTCCTTCGCCTGCTTCTCCTTGCCGCGGAATTTCTCCGCCAGCGCCAGCAGCCGTTCCGAGGCGCCGGGATCGCGGTTCAGGATCACGTCCTCGCAAACCTGGCGCAGCTCAGGGTCGATGTCGTCATAGACGATCATCTGCCCGGCATTGACGATGCCCATGTCCATGCCGGCCTTGATGGCGTGATACAGGAACACCGAGTGCATCGCCTCGCGCACCGGCTCGTTGCCGCGGAACGAGAACGACAGGTTGGAGACGCCGCCGGAGACGTGGGCGCCGGGCAGGTTCTGACGGATCCAGCGCGTCGCCTCGATGAAGTCGACGCCGTAATTGTTGTGCTCCTCGAGGCCGGTCGCGATCGCAAAGATGTTCGGATCGAAGATGATGTCCTCGGGCGGGAAGCCGAGCCGATTGACCAGGATGTCGTAGGCGCGCTTGCTGATCTCGGTCTTGCGGGCGAATGTGTCGGCCTGGCCGGTCTCGTCGAACGCCATCACGACCACGGCGGCGCCGTGGCGTTTCGCAACCGTCGCCTCGTGGATGAACTTCTCCTCGCCTTCCTTCAGCGAGATCGAGTTCACGATCGGCTTGCCCTGGAGGCATTTCAGGCCGGCCTCGATGACATGGAATTTCGACGAATCGACCATCACGGGCACGCGGGCGATGTCGGGCTCGGCGGCGACGAGGTTGAGGAACGTCACCATCGCGGCTTCGGAATCGAGCAGGCCCTCATCCATGTTGACGTCGATGACCTGGGCGCCGTTCTCGACTTGATCGCGCGCGACTTGCAGCGCCGCGGTGTAGTCACCCGCGGTGATCAGCTTGCGGAAGCGCGCCGATCCGGTGACGTTGGTGCGCTCGCCGACATTCACGAACGGGATCGCGTCCGTCAGCGTGAACGGCTCGAGGCCGGACAGCTTGAGCTTTGGCGCGATCTCGGGCACGACGCGCGGCTTGTGCGGGGCGACGGCTTTGGCGATCGCGGCGATATGGTCCGGCGTGGTGCCGCAGCAGCCGCCGACGATGTTGACGAGGCCGGCGGCGGCGAACTCGCCGATCAGCCGCGCCATGTACTCGGGCGTCTCGTCATACTGGCCGAACTCGTTGGGCAGGCCGGCGTTCGGGTACGCACAGACCAGCGTGTCGGCGACGCGGCCGATATCGGCGATGTGGGCGCGCAGGTCCTCGGCGCCGAGCGCGCAGTTGAAGCCGATCGTGATCGGCCGCGCGTGCCGCACCGAATGCCAGAACGCTTCCGGCAACTGCCCGGAGAGCAGGCGGCCGGACTTGTCGGTGATCGTGCCGGAGATCATCACGGGCACGTCGATGCCGCGCTCCTCGATGATCTCGGCGATCGCATACAGCGCGGCCTTGGCGTTCAGTGTGTCGAAGATGGTCTCGACCAGCAGCAGGTCGGCGCCGCCGTCGAGCAAACCCTTCGCCTGCTCGCCATATGCCTTGCGCAGATCGTCGAAAGTCACGGCGCGATAGCCGGGATTGGACACGTCGGGCGAGATCGACGCGGTACGGTTGGTCGGGCCGAGCGCGCCGGCAACGAAGCGCTCCTTGCCGTCCTCGGCCGAGACGCGCTCGGCCGCGGCGCGGGCGAGCCGGGCGCCCTGCAGGTTCAGCTCATAGGCGAGGTCCGACATGTCGTAGTCGGCCTGCGCGATCGAGGTCGACGAGAAGGTATTGGTGGCGACGATGTCGGCGCCGGCGCGCAGATAAGCGGCGTGGATATCCGTGATCGCGTCGGGCTGGGTCAGGATCAGGACGTCGTTATTGCCCTTGATGTCGCGGTGGAAGTCGGCAAAGCGCGCGCCGCGGAACGCGGCCTCGTCGTATTGCAGGCCCTGGATCATCGTGCCCATGGCGCCGTCGAGCACCAGGATGCGTTCGCGGGCGGCCGCGAGCAAAGCGTTACGCTTGGGAGAAACAGGCACAGTCATGGTTCAGGCAGCTTTCTGGGCGCCATTCGGCCGGATGCCGAGCAGATGGCTGATCGCGAACACGAGGTCCGCGCGGTTCATGGTGTAGAAGTGGAAGGTGTCGACGCCGTGCTTGAACAGCTTCTGCACTTGGCCGGCGGCGACGGTGGCCGCCACCAGCTTGCGGGTCTCGGCGTCGTTGTCGAGGCCGTCGAATTTCTCGGCGAGCCAGTCCGGCACGCTGGTGCCGGCGCGGGTCACGAAATTGCGGGCCTGCTTGAAATTGTGCATCGGCATGATGCCCGGCACGATCGGAATATCGATGCCGCGCGCGCGCACCCGGTCGAGATAGCGATGGTAGAGATCGTTGTCGAAGAACACCTGGGTGATCGCGCGCGCCGCGCCGGCGTCGACCTTGGCCTTCAGCGTGTCGATATCGGCATCGAAGCTTGCGGCTTCCGGATGCTTCTCCGGATAGGCGGAGACCGAGATCTCGATATCCGGATGGCGTTTCTTGATTCCGGCGACGAGCTCGGCCGAGCTCTGGTAGCCGTCCGGATGGGTGAAATAGGGCGTGCCGATGCCGCCGGGCGGATCGCCGCGCAATGCCACGATGTGGCGGACGCCGACCTCGTGGTAGCGGTCGACGATCTCGTCGATCTCGCCGCGGCTGGCGCCGACGCAGGTCAGATGCGCTGCCGGCAGCAGGTCGGTCTCCTTGAGGATGCGGGCGATGGTCGAATGGGTGCGCTCGCGGGTCGAGCCGCCGGCGCCATAGGTCACCGATACGAAGTTCGGCGTCAGCGGCGCCAGGCGGTTGATCGTCTCCCACAGGCTGCGCTCCATCTCCTCGGTCTTCGGCGGGAAGAACTCGAAGGAGATTTTCGGAGTCTTTGGCGCGCGCTGCCCGCTCGGCACGGGAGAGAAGGTCTCGGTCATGATACGCAAGGGCTCCGCAACAGCTGGCCGGTGTATGAGTGCTCCAAGATAGGCCAAACCGGCCCAATCAGACAGCCCATCGGAGATGGGAATTTGCCCACTGTGTGGAAATTATATCCGCATATTGCTCCTTGAAAGGAGCTGGTGGGCAACCCAATTGGATCCGCTAAAAAAACATACAAACTATTGAATTATATGAATAATATACCACATTTGCGACTTCGTTCAAGTCGCTCAAAATAGTGTGGGCAGTATTGAAGCTTCGATGAAGTGTCGTATTTCGTCCCAAGGTAGTTGGCAGCTGCGATGGCCCGGCGGCAGCCTTCCGGCGCGGGCCTGACCTGCGCGGCCCGCGTCTTTGTCGGCTCGCGAGGTCACACTAGGTTGCGGCCATGATCCCGTTGTCCGTCCTCGACCTCTCCGTCGTCACCACAGGCACCAGGCCTGCCGCCGCGCTGCGCAACAGCATCGATCTGGCGCGCCATGTCGATGGCCTCGGCTATGTCAGGTACTGGCTCGCCGAACACCACAACCTCGCTTCCGTCGCGAGCCCAGCGCCCGATTTGATGATTGGGCAGATCGCGGCGGTGACGCAGCACATCCGGGTCGGCTCCGGCGGCGTGATGCTGCCCAACCACGCGCCGCTGGTCGTCGCCGAGCGCTTCAAGATGCTGGAGGCGCTGTTTCCCGGCCGCATCGATCTCGGGCTCGGCCGCGCGCCCGGCACCGATGGTGCCACCGCCTACGCGCTGCGCAGCCGGCTCGACAAGCGCGAGGGCGATGATTTCCTCGAGCGGCTGCGTGAGCTGACCTTGTGGGAGACGCGCGATTTCCCGCCGGGCCATCCCTACAACAAGGTGGTGGCGATGCCGGACGATTCGCCGCTGCCGCCGATCTGGCTGCTCGGCTCGAGCGACTACTCCGCCGAGCTTGCCGCGCAGGTCGGGATGGGCTTTGCCTTCGCGCATCATTTCGCGACCCATGATGCGGTCGCGGCGATGACTAATTATCGCGCGCATTTCACGCCGTCGGGCTGGCGCAGCGCGCCGTAGGCGATCCTGGCGGTCGCGGCCGTCGCGGCGGAGACCGATGCCGAGGCCGAGCAGCTCGCGATGTCGATGGACCTCAACCGCCTGCGCCGCGACCGCGGCCAGTATCTGCCGCTGCCCAGCGTCGAGGAGGCGATGGCCTATCCCTACAGCGACGCCGAGCGCGCCGCGATCGCCCGCAACCGCGCCCGCTTCTTCGTCGGCAGCCCATCGACGGTGCTGGCAAGGCTGCAGCCGCTGATTTCAGCGACGAAGGCGGACGAGCTGATGGTGATCACCGCGGTGTATGATCACGCGGCAAGGAAGAAGTCGTACAGCCTGCTGGCCGAGGCGTTTGGGCTGAACAAGAGGGCGGCCGCATAATGGTCGTCGTCTCGGCGGAGGCCGGGACCCATACGCCGCGGCGATTGTTGAGAAAGGGACTCGTCGTTCCGGAGTCGTGCAGCAAGCTGCATTTGTGGTGATGGGTCCCGGCCTTCGCCGGGACGACGCTGGAGGCAGCTTCGGCTAATCCCGCGTTTCGCTGAAAGTCGCGCGGAACGGATGGCCGGGATAGACGCCGACGATGCGGAATTCGCGCGAGAAGAATTTTAGTTCCTCCAGCGCAAATGCGAGCCCGCGGTCGTCAGGGTGGCCGTCGACGTCGGCATAGAATTGCGTGGCGAAGAAATTGCCGTCGACCATGTAGCTCTCGAGCTTGGTCATGTTGACGCCGTTGGTGGCAAAGCCGCCCAGCGCCTTGTACAGCGCGGCGGGCAGATTGCGCACCCGGAAGACGAACGTCGTGACCAGCGGCCCCGAGCCCTGCGCGGCCCATTTGGCCTCGCGCGCCAGCAGCACGAAGCGCGTGGTGTTGTGGGCTTCGTCCTCGATGTCCTCGGCGAGGATGTCGAGGCCGTAGATCTCGGCGGCAAGGCGGGAGGCGATCGCCGCGACGCTCTTGTCCTTGCGCTCGGAGATGTCGCGGGCGCTGCCGGCGGTGTCGGCGGCGACGATCGGCTTGATGCCGAGCTTGCGGATCACGCGGCGGCACTGGCCGAGCGCGTGGACATGGCTCTCGACGCTCTTGATGTCGGCAAGCTTGGTGCCCTTGACCGCCATCAGCTGGTGGCGGACCGGCAAGAACCATTCGCCGACGATGTAGAGGCCGGAGGCCGGCAGCAGGTGATGGATGTCCGCGACGCGGCCGGCGACCGAATTCTCGATCGGGATCATGCCGAGGTCGGCCTCACCCGAGGAGATCGCGGCCAGCGCGTCCTCGAAGGTCGCACAGGGCATCGGCTCGGCGTCGGGATAGGCCTCGGCGATCGCGATATGGGAATTGGCGCCAGGTTCGCCCTGGAACGCGATTTTCAGCTTCTGAGTCATGGGTTCTGTCCTGCGGGCCTTTTAGCACCAGCTCAGGTCTTGGAAAGTATCCTGCGCGCGGTTTCGAGGTCCGCCGGGGTATCGACGCCGCGCGGGACGGTGTCGACGATGGTGACGTCGATCCGCATCCCGGCCTCCAGCGCGCGGAGCTGCTCCAGCTTCTCCTGCTGCTCCAGCGGCGAGGGCGGCAGCGCCACGAACCGCTCCAGCGCGCCGCGGCGGTAGGCGTAAAGGCCGATATGGTGGTAGCGCGGCCCCTCGCCATAGGGCGCGGTGGCGCGGGTGAAATACAGCGCGCGGAGCCGGTTCGGCCCGATCGGCGAGCCGACCGCCTTGACCACGCTGGGGGCGAGGTCCTCGTCCTCGGTATGGATTTGCGAGGCCAGCGTCGAGATATCGACGGCGGGGTCGCTCAGCGCCGGCATCACGCTGCGGATGGTCTCGGGCGTGATGGTCGGGAAATCGCCCTGCAGATTGACCACGATCTCGGCAGCACCGTCAGGGTCCAGGATCGTCATCGCCTCGTGGATGCGGTCCGAGCCGGACGGGTGGTCGGCGCGGGTCATCACCACCTCGCCGCCGGCGGCCTTCACCGCGGCCGCGATCTCGGGCGTGTCGGTGGCGACCGCAACCCGGCCGATGCCGGCCTCCTCGGCCCGCCGCAGCACATGGACGATCATCGGCTGGCCGGCGATGTCGAGCAGCGGCTTGCCGGGCAGTCGGGTCGCGGCCATGCGGGCCGGAATCAGCACCAAGGTGCGCAGATCGGTCATTCGCCTCCAGGCCCGTCCGGCCTGCGGAATTGATGGGGAGGGGGTGGAATCCGGCGCGTTTATACGGGTTGCCAGAGCGCGGGCAAACCGATATCTCAACCCTGCTTGGGGGGCGGACAAAAGGCCGATTCCCAGGTCTTCCCCCCGGCCGTTTCCCGGCCTGAAGTCGACATTCAAGGCCCGGAGCCTGACCCGAAATGGACTCCTTCGAACTCAACAAGATTCTCGGTGCGGTTCTCGGCACCTGCATTTTTGTCCTGGTGATGAGCTTTGCCGCCGGGTCGATCATTTCGGCCAAGGCTCCGGAGAAGCCGGGCTTCGAGATCGCCGTGAAGGAGGAGACCCACGGTGCTGGCGGCGCGGCCGCGGCGCAGTCCGAGCCAATCGAGAAACTGCTGCAGACCGCCTCGGTCGAGAAGGGTGCCGCCGCCGCCAAGAAGTGCGGCGCCTGCCACACCTTCGAGAAGGGCGGCCCGAACCGCGTCGGCCCGAACCTGTTCGGCGTCGTCGGCGAGAAGAAGGGCGAGGGCCGCGGCTTCAACTTCTCGGCGGCCATGAAGGCCAAGGGCGGCGAATGGACCTTCGACGACCTCAACAAGTTCCTGACCAATCCGAAGGCGTTCATCCCGGGCACCGCGATGGGCTTCGCCGGCGTGCCGAAGGACAGCGAGCGCGCCGATATCATCGCCTATCTGAATTCCAACTCGGAACATCCGGCTCCGCTGCCGACCGCCTCAAAGTAACGATTGCTTCGTGCGGCTCCGCCAGGGATCAAACGGCCAGGCATTGCCTGGCCGTTTTCGCATGCGGAATCCGTATCGCAGGCTTGTTATCGGGACGTTTCGCCGCACCGGAATGGTTCCCCGGCGATCATCATGAGGAAAAAGCAACGTAATCTGTCGAACCGTTGCCTTATACTGGGTCCCATGTAGGCGGGGGCCGCGAACAGGAAGAGCGATTTTGGCGATCACCCGACGACACCTCCTTCAAGGCAGCGCGCTCGCCGCAATGGCGCCGGCGCTCGGACTCAACTCCGGACTCTCCGCGATCACACCGGCGCTCGCCGACGCCGCCCCGGACGGGCTGAAATGGCGGCATGCCGTCTCGACCTACGGTGAGGCCAAATATCCCGCCGATTTCAAGAATTACGACTACGTCAATCCAGCCGCGCCGAAGGGCGGCGTGGTGCGGCTGTTCCAGCTCGGCACCTATGACAGCTTCAACATCGTCGTGGCCGGCCTGAAGGGCACGGTCGCGACCGGCGTCAGCCGCATCTACGAATCCCTCATGGAAGCCTCGCTCGACGAGCCCGATACGTATTACGGCGAGCTCGCCGAAGCCGCGGCGTTTCCCGACGATTTCTCCTACGTCGTTTACCGCTTGCGCCCCAATGCACGCTGGCACGACGGCAAGCCCATCACGCCCGAGGACGTGATCTTCTCGTTCGAGGCGCTGAAGGGCAACAGCCCGATGTTCAGTAGCTATTACCGCCATATCGAGAAGGCCGAGAAGATCGGCGAGCGCGACATCAAGTTCACCTTCGACAGCCCAGGCAATCGCGAATTGCCGATGATCACCGGCCAGCTCATTGTCCTGCCCAGGCATTGGTGGGAGGGCACCGACGCGCAGGGCAGGAAACGCGACGTCACCGCGAGCACGCTGGAGCCGCCGCTCGGCTCGGGTCCCTACAAGATCAAGGAGTTCGTCGCCGGACGATCGCTGGTGCTTGAACGGGTCAAGGACTATTGGGGCAAGGACAATCCGATCGCGGTCGGCCAGAACAATTTCGACGAGTTGCGCTACGAGTACTTCCGTGACGACACCGTCGGACGCGAGGCGCTCAAGGCCGACCAGTTCGACTGGTACGGCGAGCGCAGCGCCAAGGAGTGGTCCGCCTCCTACGACGTTGCGTCGGTTCGTGAGGGGCGGCTGATCAAGGA
This sequence comes from Bradyrhizobium semiaridum, assembly GCF_020329505.1. Classification (GTDB taxonomy): domain Bacteria; phylum Pseudomonadota; class Alphaproteobacteria; order Rhizobiales; family Xanthobacteraceae; genus Bradyrhizobium; species Bradyrhizobium semiaridum. Next base: position 37,794 of record NZ_JAGKJJ010000011.1, on the reverse strand, counting down.
ATTGTTCCCCGTTCGCAATGTCGGACGGATGCAGGGCTGGGTGTTCAATCTCCGTCGTCCGAAGTTTGCCGACCCCAGGCTGCGCCGTGCCTTCAACTACGCGTTCGATTTCGAGGAGATGAACCGCACGCTGTCGAATGGCGACTATCATCGCGACTCCAGCTATTTCGACGGCATCCCAGACCTGATGGCGACCGGATTGCCGGAAGGATTGGAGCTCGAGATCCTCACGACGGTGCGCGACAAGGTCCCGCCCGAGGTTTTCACCACGCCCTACAAGGATCCGGTCGGCGGCACCCCGGAGAATGTGCGCGCCAATTTACGCGAGGCAACCCGGCTGCTGAAGGAAGCCGGCTTCGAGGTCCGCGACCGCAAGCTGGTCGATCCGTCCGGCCAGCCGTTCACCGTGGAGCTGCTCGGCGCCAGCGCCGATCCCGGCATGGAACGGATCGCACTGTTCTACAAGCCGAGCCTCGAGCGCCTCGGCATCACCGTCAATCTGCGCGCCGTCGACACCGTGCAGTACCAGAACCGGATCCGCGACTTCGATTTCGAGATGACCACGCAGGTGTGGGGGCAGTCGCTCTCGCCCGGCAACGAGCAGCGCGACAATTTCGGCTCACAGGCGGCCGATCGTCCCGGTTCGAACAATCTTCCCGGCATCAAGAATCCGGCCGTCGATGCCCTCATCGAGCGCATCATCTTCGCCAAGAGCCGCGCCGAGCAGATCGCCGCCGCCAAGGCGATGGATCGGGTGCTGCTCTGGAACTTCTATTGCGTTCCCCACTTCAATTACGACAAGCAGCGTTACGTCTATTGGGATCGTTTCAGCCGTCCCGACCCGTTGCCGAAATATGGTGTTTCGGGTTTCCCAAACCTCTGGTGGTACGACGCCGACAAGGCGGCCAAGCTCAAGCGTTCATAGATCAAGGATCCGCGCATGGCGCTATTCTCCCGTCGGCACGCACTCGGTCTCGGCATCGGTGCGTTGAGTGCTGCAGGATTTCGTGTGGCGCCGGCTGCGGCCGACAACGGAACCGAGATGCACGGCATGTCGGTGTTCGACGACCTGAAATACCCAGCGGATTTCCAGCAGTTCGACTACGTCAATCCGAAGGCGCCGAAGGGCGGCACGTTCTCGGTGATCCCGTGGGTGCGCGCCTACAACCAGTCCTACTACACCTTCAACTCTTTCAATTCGTACATCCTGAAGGGCGAGGGCGCACAGGGCATCGACATGACCTTCGCCTCGCTGATGTCGCGCGCCAATGACGAGCCTGACGCGATGTATGGCTTCGCCGCGAAATCGGTGCAGGTCTCGCCGGACAAGCTGACGTATCGCTTCACGATGCGCCCCGAGGCGCGTTTCCACGACGGCTCGAAGCTGACCGCGCAGGACGTCGCCTTCTCGCTCAATACGCTGAAGGACAAAGGGCACCCGCTGATCCAGGTGCAGCTGCGCGACTTCGTGAAGGCGGAGGCGCTCGACGATGCGACCGTGGTCGTGACCTTCGCGGCGGGTCGTGCCCGCGATGTGCCGCTCTATGTCGCGAGCCTGCCGATCTTCTCGAAGGCCTATTACGCGACGCGCCCGTTCGACGAATCGACGCTCGATACGCCGCTCGGCTCGGGGCCTTACAAGGTCGGCAGGTTCGAGATCAACCGCTACGTCGAATATCAGCGGGTCAAGGATTGGTGGGGCGCCGACCTGCCGGTCAATCGCGGCAGCTACAATTTCGACACCGTGCGTTACGAATACTATCGCGACCGTGATGTGGCGTTCGAGGGTTTTACGTCGAAGAGCTATTTGTTCCGCGAGGAGTTCACCGCCCGGGTCTGGGCGACACGCTACGATTTCCCCGCGGTGAAGGATGGCCGCGTCAAGCGCGAGACGCTGCCCGACGAGACGCCGTCCGGCGCGCAGGGCTGGTTCATCAACACCCGCCGCGACAAGTTCAAGGATCCGCGGGTGCGCGAGGCGCTGATCTACGCCTTCGACTTCGAGTGGACCAACAAGACCATCATGTACGACGCCTACGCGCGCACAGTCTCGCCGTTCCAGAATTCGGACATGGTGGCGAACGGGCTGCCGCCGCCGGAGGAATTGGCGCTGCTCGAGCCGTTCCGCGGCCAGGTGCCGGACGAGGTGTTCGGCCTGCCCTTCGTGCCGCCGGTGTCCGACGGTTCGGGACAGGATCGCGCGCAGCTGCGCAAGGCCGCGCAACTGCTCAACGACGCCGGTTGTACAATCAAGGACGGCAAGCGGATGCTGCCGAACGGCGAAGCCTTCACCATCGAGTTTCTCGTGGATGAGCCCTCCTTGCAGCCGCATCACGGCCCCTACATCAAGAATCTCGGCACGCTCGGCATCGCCGCGACCTTCCGCCTGGTGGACGCAGTGCAGTATCGCGCCCGTGTCGAAGACTTCGATTTCGACATAACCATGCAGCGCTTCAGCTCGTCGGCGACTCCAGGCGATAGCATGCGGCCGTTCTTCTCCTCGCATGCCGCGACGACCAAGGGCTCCTACAATCTCGCGGGCATCGCCAATCCGGCGATCGACGCGCTGATCGAGAAGATCATCGGCGCGAACAATCGCCACGAATTGACCATCGCCTGCCGTGCCTTCGACCGCGTCTTCCGCGCCGGCCGCTATTGGGTGCCGCAATGGTACCGCAACACGCATCCGGTCGCCTATTGGGATCAGTTCGATCACCCACCGAAGCCGGCCAAATATGCGTCGGGTGTCGGCGCGCCGGAGAACTGGTGGTATGACGCGGCCAAGGCCGCCAAGCTCGAGCAGGCGAAGTAGCTCATGAGCGCCTATATCGCCCGCCGCATTCTCTTGATGCTGCCGACGCTGCTCGGCATCCTGTTCGTCTCCTTCGTGGTCGTGCAGTTCGCGCCTGGCGGGCCGGTGGAGCGCGTCATCGCGCAGATCAACGGCGCCGACACCGGCGGCACCTCGCGCGTCTCGGGTGGTGGCGGCGATTTCGGCGCGCAGCGCGGCCAGGGCGCCAACGCGTCCGGCTCGGTCAATTCGAAGTACCGCGGCGCGCAGGGGCTCGACCCTGATTTCATCAAGAAGCTCGAGGCGCAGTTCGGCTTCGACAAGCCGGCGCCGGAGCGGTTCGCGCTGATGGTGTGGAATTTCGCCCGCTTCGATTTCGGCAACAGCTATTTCCGCAGCGTCAGCGTGATCCAGCTGATCAAGGAGAAGCTGCCGGTCTCGATGTCGCTCGGCATCTGGATGACGCTGTTGACCTATCTGATCTCGATCCCGCTCGGCATCCGCAAGGCGGTGCAGGACGGTTCGCGGTTCGATACCTGGACCTCGGCCGTGATCATCATCGGCTTTGCGATCCCGGGCTTCCTGTTCGCGATCCTCCTGATCATCCTGTTCGCCGGCGGCTCCTTCTTCAACATCTTCCCGCTGCGCGGCCTGACCTCGGACGGCTGGTCGCAATTCCCCTGGTACTGGAAGATCATCGATTATTTCTGGCACCTCACGCTGCCGCTGATCTCGATGGCGCTCGGCGCCTTCGCCACCATGACGCTGCTGACCAAGAACTCGTTCCTCGACGAGATCCGCAAGCAATATGTCATGACGGCGCGCGCCAAGGGTTGCAGCGAGCGCCAGGTGCTGTACGGCCACATCTTTCGTAATGCCATGCTGATCGTGATCGCGGGTTTCCCGGGCGCATTTATCCACGCCTTCTTCTCCGGTTCGCTGCTGATCGAGACCATCTTCTCGCTCGACGGGCTGGGCCTGCTCGGCTTCGAGAGCGTGCTGAACCGCGATTATCCGGTGGTGTTCGGCACGCTGTTCATCTTCTCGCTGGTCGGTCTGGTGGTCAATCTGCTCTCCGATCTCGCCTATATGTGGATCGATCCACGGATCGATTTCGAAGCGCGTGAGGTCTGATGACGCTGCTCGCGCCCCAGCCGGTCGAAACCACGACGCAATCGCCGCTCGGCGAGGCGGTGCCCGCCACGCGCCACGGCTTCTCACCGTCGCCGCTCAACAAGCGGCGCTGGCAGAATTTCAAGGCCAACCGGCGCGGTTACTGGTCGTTCTGGATATTCCTCGTCCTGTTCGTGGTATCGCTGTTCGCCAACTTCATCGCCAATGACAAGCCGCTGCTGGTCAAATATGACGGCCGGCTCTACTGGCCGGTGCTGTTCAGCTATGCCGAGACCACCTTCGGCGGCGACTTCGAGACCGCGGCCGACTATCGAGATCCGTATCTGCAGAAGCAGATCGCGGCCAAGGGTGGCAGCATGATCTGGCCGCCGATCCGCTACTCCTACGACACCCGCAACCTCGATCCGCCGACACCGGTGCCTTCGAAGCCGACCTGGCTCCTGACCGAGGCGCAGTGCAAGGACGTGGTGCAGCGCAAGGGCCTGACCGGCTGCCGCGACCTTGAATACAACTGGCTCGGCACCGACGATCAGGGCCGCGACGTCGTCGCGCGGCTGATCTACGGCTTCCGCATCTCGGTGCTGTTCGGCCTGACCTTGACCATCCTGTCCTCGATCATCGGCATCGCCGCCGGCGGCATCCAGGGCTATTTCGGCGGCTGGACCGATCTCATCTTCCAGCGCCTGATCGAGATCTGGACCGCGATCCCCTCGCTCTATCTGCTGCTTATCATTTCGGCGGTGCTGCCGCCGGGGTTCTTCATCCTGCTCGGCATCCTCCTGCTGTTCTCCTGGGTCTCGCTGGTCGGCCTGGTGCGCGCCGAATTCCTGCGCGGGCGCAATTTCGAATACATCCAGGCGGCGCGCTCGCTCGGCGTCTCCAATGTCGTGATCATGCGCCGCCATCTGTTGCCGAACGCGATGGTGGCGACCATGACGTTCCTGCCGTTCATCGTGTCGTCCTCGGTGATGACGCTGACGGCGCTGGACTTCCTCGGCTTCGGCCTGCCGCCTGGCTCGCCGTCGCTCGGCGAATTGCTGTCGCAGGGCAAGGCCAATGTGCAAGCGCCGTGGCTCGGCCTCACCGGCTTCTTCTCGGTGGCGATCATGCTGTCGCTGCTGATCTTCATCGGCGAGGCGGCGCGCGACGCCTTCGATCCGCGCAAGACGTTCTCCAAAGGCTGATCCGAAGGGCTGACGCATGGATACCATCAACCAGCCCTTGCTCGACATCCGCGAGCTCTCGGTCGCGTTCGGCCGCTCGCTCGCGGTCGACCGCATCTCGTTCTCGATCAAGCGCGGCGAATGCGTCGCGCTGGTCGGCGAGTCCGGCTCGGGGAAATCGGTCAGCGCGCTGTCGGTGCTGAAGCTGTTGCCCTATCCCGCTGCGTCGCATCCGTCGGGTGCGATCCGCTTCCGCGGCCGCGACCTGCTCACCGCATCCGACCAGGAAATGCGCGAGGTCCGCGGCAACGACATCTCGATCATCTTCCAGGAGCCGATGACCTCGCTCAATCCGCTGCACACCATCGAGACCCAGATCGGCGAGATCCTGTCGCTGCATCGGGGCATCGGTGGCAGCGCGGCGCGGGCCCGGACCCTGGAACTGCTGCGCCAGGTCGGCATCCCCGAGCCCGAGACGCGGCTGCAGAGCTATCCGCACCAATTGTCCGGCGGCCAGCGTCAGCGCGTGATGATCGCGATGGCGCTCGCCAACGAGCCCGACCTCTTGATCGCCGACGAGCCGACCACCGCGCTCGATGTCACCGTGCAGGCGCAGATCCTGGCGCTGCTCGCCGAGATCCGGGCGCGGCTCGGCATGAGCCTGTTGTTCATCACCCACGACCTCGGCATCGTTCGCCGCATCGCCGACACCGTCTGTGTGATGAACAACGGCAAGATCGTCGAGCAGGGGCCGGTCGAGCAGGTCTTCACCGCGCCCCAGCACGCCTACACCAAGGCCCTGCTTGCAGCGGAGCCGAAGCCCGATCCGGCGCCGCCGCAACCCGCCGCGCCGGTGGTGATGTCGGCCGACAATCTCAAGGTGTGGTTTCCGATCAAGCGCGGGCTGCTGCGCTCGACCGTCGGCCACATCAAGGCGGTCGACGGCGTCAGCCTCGCCGTGCGCAAGGGCGAGACGCTCGGCGTCGTCGGCGAGTCCGGCTCCGGCAAGACCACGCTCGGGCTGGCGCTGCTGCGGCTGATCTCCTCCGACGGCCCGATCGTGTTCCTCGGCAAGGACATCCAGGGCCTGCGCTTCAAGCAGATGCGGCCGATCCGCCGCGACATGCAGATCGTGTTCCAGGACCCGTTCGGCTCGCTCAGCCCGCGTCTATCGGTCGAGGACATCATCGCCGAAGGACTCGAGGTACATCAGCCGCAGCTGTCGCGCGAGCAGCGCGAGGCGCGCGTCGTCAAGGCACTGAATGACGTCGGCCTCGATCCGAACTCGCGCTTCCGCTACCCGCACGAATTCTCCGGCGGCCAGCGCCAGCGCATCTCGATCGCGCGCGCGGTGGTGCTGGAGCCGAACTTCGTCGTGCTGGACGAGCCGACCAGCGCGCTCGACATGCTGTTCCAGGCCCAGATGGTCGACCTGCTGCGCGATTTGCAGCGCAAGCGCGATCTCACCTACATGTTCATCTCGCACGATCTGCGCGTGGTAGCTTCGCTGGCGAGCCACCTGATCGTGATGAAATCCGGCAAGGTCGAGGAAGAGGGGCCGGCCTCCGAATTGTTCAAGAATCCGAAGAGCGACTACACCCGCGCTTTGTTCGCCGCCGCGTTCCGGCTGGAGACGGACGGTGAAGGCGTGGTGGCGACGTAACCCCCGCCGTCATTCCGGGACGCGCGAAGCGCGAGCCCGGAATCCATTTATCCACGGACTATGCGGCCCAACGGATTCCGGGCTCTCGCTTCGCGCGCCCCGGAATGACGGATGGGGCTATAGCCGCTTGATCGCGGTTATCTCGCTGCCGGCAGCCTTGATTCGCGCGATCGCGGCCTGCGTGTTCTCCACTACGGTCGCCATGTGATGCGCATTGGCGTGCACCATCGTGGTGCCATCGCGCACGATCGCGACATGCCCTTTCCAGAAGATCAGGTCGCCGCGTTGCAGGTGCTTTGCTTCCGCGCCGGTCAATTGTCGGCCGAGCCCGTCCTGCTGCATGTCGCTGTCGCGCGGGCAGCCGGTGCCGGCGGCGGTCAGCGCGACCTGGACGAGGCCGGAGCAGTCGATGCCGAGGCTCGACTTGCCGCCCCACAGATAGGGCGTGCCGGCGAAGCGCTCGGCGATCGCGACGAAGTCCGGCTGCATCGCATCGAGCGCGGCGAGGTGGTGGCGCGGCAGGTGCCAGCCCTCGCGGGTCACCGCGAAGGCGCCGTCCTCGCGGATCACGGTCAGCTTCGTTCCCATCACCGGCGCCTCGACCGGCGGCAGCTTGATCGACGGTCCCGGAAACGCCAGCGTGCGCAGCGCCGTCACCTTGTGCGTCGGCGCCGCGCCGGGCTTCATCAACGCCGCGTGGGGAATCCAGCCGACATAGCCATCGTCGGCCAATTGGCCCCACGCCCAGCCTTCGCCGTTGCGGTCGTAGATCGTGACGCGCTCGCCCTTCAGCGCCTGCGTCATCTGCTCGGCATCGGCCGCCGGTGCGCGGCGCAGCGGCGCGATCGCCTCGGAGATCTCGTAGTCCTCGCCCTCGACGAAGCGCGCCGCCTTGACCTTGCCCTCGAGATACTTGGCGGCGAGGTCGGCGCGGACAGGGGTCAGGCGGGGATCATGCATAGCGCTGGCTCAGCAGTTTGTAGATCGCACGCGCGGCCTGGCACTCGCCGCCTTCGGGGCGGCCGGGTTTTGCCGACGGCGTCCAGCCGTAGATGTCGACATGCAGCCACTGTCCGGCATGCTCGACGAAGCGCTGCAGGAACAGCGCGCAGGTGATCGAGCCGGCGAACCCGCCCGACGGCGCGTTGTTGATGTCGGCGGTCTTGGAGTCGAGCCAGGCATCGTAGGCCGGCCACAGCGGCATCCGCCACAACGGATCGTTCTCGCCCTTGGCGTGGGCGGCGACATCGGCGGCCAGCGTTTCGTCATTGGTGTAGTACGGCGGCAGGTCAGGCCCCAGCGCCACGCGCGCCGCGCCGGTCAGCGTGCCGAGATCGACCAGCAGCTCGGGCCTCTCCTCGTCGGCCAGCGCCAGTGCGTCGGCCAGCACCAGCCGGCCCTCGGCGTCGGTGTTGCCGATCTCGACGGTGATGCCCTTGCGCGAGCGGAAGATGTCGAGCGGACGGAACGCATTGCCGCCCACCGCATTCTCGACTGCCGGGATCAGCACGCGCAGCCGGACCTTGAGCTTCGCATCCATCACCATCTGCGCCAGCGCCAGCACGTTGGCGGCGCCGCCCATGTCCTTCTTCATGATCAGCATGCCGCTCGACGGCTTGAGGTCGAGCCCGCCGGTGTCGAAGCAGACGCCTTTGCCGACCAGCGTCACCTTCGGGTGAGCGGGATCGCCCCAGGTCAGGTCGATCAGCCGCGGTGCGCGCGTCGAGGCCATGCCGACGGCATGGATTAGCGGGAAGCCCTGTTCGAGCGCATCGCCGGTGATGCAGTCGAACCGGGCGCCGAACCGCGCCGCGAGCTCGCGCGCGGCGTCCGCGAGTTCGGCGGGTCCCATGTCGTTGGACGGCGTGTTGATGAGGTCGCGCGCCAGCGCCGCAGCTTCCGCCATCCGCGTGACGTCGGCGGCATCGACACCATCCGGCGGCACCAGGCGAACCTCGGGTGCCTCGTTCTTGCGATAGCGGCCGAAACGGTAGCAGCCGAGCGCGAACGCCAGCGCGGCGAGCCTCGCGTCGTGCGGCGCGTTGGCGAAGCGATAGACGCCCGGCGGCAGCAGGCTGGGCAGCGCGCCGGGCCGGAACGGATCGAGCGCCTTGTGGCCTGCGTCCTCGAGGCCGAACAAGACCTGCGCGATGCTGCCGTCGGCGGCCGGCAAGGCCAGGTGTTTGCCGGGCTTGGCGGCGAAGCCGTTGGCCTCGGCGAATTGCCGCGCCGGCACGGGCAATGCGCTTCGGATCGCATCCCACGTCGCCTTGGTGACGAAGGTGATGGGAATGGCGGCGGAACTTGGAGCGGTTTCGAAGATCGATGGCATGCGACTCTCGGCTGTTCTGGCCTTTACCTCGCTACTACACGCCTTTCGTTGCCGTTGGTAGCGCGTCCGCTGGCGCGCGGGATATCCGGCTACAAGGCATGACCGTCGCCGATTAACCGGACGTTAGGGTTAACAGTCTATTGCTGGCGCGTTCGGCTCGATCCATTCGCCCGATTTCATGAGTCAAAGTGCCATGCGTCGACAGTCCAACCTGGCCCGGTCCATTGCCCGGCATCTCGCTTCCGCGGCCTTCGTGACACTGCTGGGTGCAAGCCTCGGCGGCTGCCAGACCATGTCCGATGTGACGGGTTCGCTGGTCGCTCGGAACAGCGACCCGGTCCCCAACGATCCGCAGCGCGCCCTCGAAGTCTATGGCGAACGCTACCGCAAGAATCCCAAGAATGTCGACGCCGCACTGGCCTATGGCCAGGCATTGCGCGCTGCCGGCCAGCGCGCGCAGGCCTGCGCCGTGCTGGAGCAGGCCACCATCGCCAACCCGGGCAACCGGCCGCTGCTCGCCGCCTATGGCCGCGCGCTCGCCGACAACGGCAATTCGCAGGCCGCCTTCGACGTGCTGGGCCGCGCCCACAGTCCCGACAATCCGGATTGGCGGATCCTGTCGGTGCAAGGCACCACGCTCGACCGGATGGGCCGCAACGAGGAGGCGCGCGGCTATTATGCGAGTGCGCTGCGGCTCGCCCCGGACGAGCCGTCGGTACTGTCCAATCTCGGCCTGTCCTACATGCTGACCAAGGAACTGCCGAAGGCGGAGGAGACGTTGCGCCGCGCCTATGCCAGCGCCCGCGCCGATACCCGCATCCGGCAGAACCTCGCGCTCGTGGTCGGGCTGCAGGGCCGTTTCGCGGAGGCCGAAGGCATCGTCAAGGCCGACCTGCCGCCGGAAGAGGCCGCCGCCAACGTCGCCTATCTGCGCGACATGCTGAGCCGCAAGGACGGCCCGAAGACGGCCTCGCGCGCCGCGCCGGTGGTCGCCAAGGACGATTAGAGAGCGGCGACAATTAGCTTACGTCGTCCTGGCGAAAGCCAGGACCCATTACCAACCGCTTGTTGTTGCGCGACGCTGGGCCACTATACCGCTCTCAATCGAATTCGGTGGTTATGGGTCCTGGCTTTCGCCAGGACGACGGTGTGGGGAGGCCGCTTGCCACAATATCTATCACCGTCACCCTGAGGAGGCCGTGCAGCCTCCTTTGCATGGGGTTGTTTTCGCTGTTTTGGCCGTGCCCCCCGCGGCCGGCCCCCGTTCAGGGGTAGGAGACGGTTGCGACGAACTCAGTGCATGTTGGCGATCTTGATGTAGGACGGCCCGAGGATCACGATGAACAGGCAGGGCAGGAAGAACAGGATCATCGGCACGGTCAGCTTGGGCGGCAGCGAGGCCGCCTTCTTCTCGGCTTCGTTCATCCGCATGTCGCGGTTTTCCTGCGCCATCACGCGCAGGCTCTGGCCGAGCGGCGTGCCGTAGCGTTCGGACTGCTGCAGCGCCATGCACACCGACTTGACGCCGTCGAGCCCGGTGCGGCGGGCGAGGTTCTCATAGGCTGCCTTGCGGTCCTGCAAATAGGACAGCTCCGCGGTGGTGAGCGCGAACTCCTCCGACAGCGCCAGCGACTGGCCGGCGATCTCGTTCGCCACCTTGCGGAAGGCGACCTCGACCGACATGCCGGACTCGATGCAGATCAGCAGCAGGTCGAGCGAATCCGGAAAGGCGCGCTTGATCGAGAGTTGCCGCTTGGCGATGGCGTTCTTCAGGAACAGCATCGGCGCCTGCAGGCCGGCATAGGCCGCCGCGATGCAGATGCCGATCTTGAGCGTCAGCGACCAGTGCGTGCCCGCGATCAGGAAAGTATAGACGGCGGCCAGCAGCAGCATCACGATCGGTGCGATCGCGCGTGCGAACAGGAAGGTGACGTAGGGGGCATGGCCGCGATAGCCGGCCATGACCAGCTTCTCGAGCGCTGACTCCTGGGCAAGCCATTTGGTGAGGTTGAGATCGTCCACCACCTTGGAGACGACCTGCTTCGGGGTCTGCCGCAGCGTGACCTTCTCCGCCTTGGCGAGCCGGTCGCGCTCGCGCTGGCGGATGCGTTCGCGCTCGCTGGCAACGGCTTTCATGCGCTTGTTGAGGTCGTTGCCGGCGAACAGCGGCATCACCAGCGTATAGACCGTCGCGCTTGCCGCGAAGAAGGCAAGCAGCATGGTCATGAACCGGGCGTCGTGGAGCTTGCTGGCGAGGAAATCAATCATGCTGCACCATCAGAAATCGAAATTGATCATCTTCTTCATCACCATGACGCCGATCGACATCCAGACGAGGCAGCAGACCAGCATCAGCTGACCCATCGAGTTCGTCCACAACAGCGCGATGTAGTCGGGTGTCGTGATGAACACGAGCAGCATGACGATCGGCGGCAGCGAGCCGATGATGCCGGCGGAGGCCTTGGCTTCCATCGACATCGCCTGGATCTTCTCGGCCATCTTCTTGCGGTCGCGCAGCACCTTGGACAGGTTGCCGAGCGCTTCCGACAGGTTGCCGCCGGACTTCTGCTGGATCGCGATCACGATGCCGAAGAAGTTCGCCTCCGGCAGCGGCATGCGCTCGTAAAGCCGCGAGCAGGCCTCGCCGAGCGGCATGCCGATCGCCTGGGTCTCGATGATCTGGCGGAACTCGCTGCGCAGCGGTTCCGGCGAGTCGTTGACGACCACCTTGATCGATTCGAACAGCGGCAGGCCGGCCTTGATGCCGCGCACGATCACGTCGACGGCGTCGGGCAGCGCCTTCAGGAAGGCCTTTTCCCGCCGCTTCTTCTTGAAGCTGAGCAGCCAGCGCGGTGCGCCGAGGCCCATCGCGAAGCCGATACCGGCTGCGCCGAGCAGACCGCCGCCGGCCATGAACGCGGCGCCGAAGCCGACTAGGCCAAGCACGCCGGAGATGATCCAGAATTTCTGCTCGGACCAGTCCAGCCCGGCCTGCGAGATGCGCAGGCTGAGCGGGATCTTCTTGTCCTGCCGGCTGCGCGCCTCGAGCTCCTTCAACGATCCTTCGACCTGCTCGCGGCGCGAACGCTGCGTGCGGTCGGCGCCGCGCGTCGCCGCGGGCTCGCTGCGCGTGACCGAGGCGCGGCGCGAGGCCGCCTTCTTCTCGCCGGAGAGATAGGGATACAGGAACACCCAGGCGAGGCCGCCCACGGTGGTGGCGGCGAGGAAGGCCAAAGCGAGGGTTTGCATCTGCATTGCGTGCTCCCCTTAGGCCGGCGGCGGGGCTTCGGAGGCGTCGATTGCCGCCGCAAGTCGCTTCTCTTCACCGAAATAGCGTGCGCGCTCCCAGAATCGCGGCCGGCCGATGCCGGTCGAGCGATGCTTGCCGATGATCTTGCCGTTGGCGTCCTCGCCGACGATATCGTAGACGAAGACGTCCTGGGTGATGATGGTGTCGCCTTCCATGCCCATCACCTCGGTGATGTGCGTGATGCGGCGCGAACCGTCGCGCAGGCGCGCAGCCTGGATGATGACGTCGATCGAGGCGCACATCATCTCGCGGATGGTGCGCGAGGGCAGCGCGAAGCCGCCCATCGTGATCATCGATTCGCAGCGCGACAGCGCCTCGCGCGGGTTGTTGGCGTGCAGCGTGCCCATCGAGCCGTCGTGGCCGGTGTTCATCGCCTGCAGCAGGTCGAACGCCTCGGGTCCGCGGACTTCGCCGACGATAATGCGCTCGGGACGCATGCGCAGGCAGTTGCGCACCAGTTCGCGCATCGTCACCTGGCCTTCGCCCTCGATGTTCGGGGGACGGGTTTCCAGCCGCACCACATGCGGTTGCTGCAGTTGCAGCTCGGCGGCGTCCTCGCAGGTGATGATGCGCTCGTCGTGCTCGATGTAGTTGGTGAGGCAGTTCAGCAGCGTGGTCTTGCCCGAACCGGTACCGCCGGAGATCAAGACGTTGCAGCGGACGCGGCCGATAATCTGCAGGATGGTGGCGCCTTCCGGCGTGATCGCGCCGAACTTGACCAGCTGATCCAGCGTCAGCTTGTCCTTCTTGAATTTGCGGATGGTGAGCGCGGGGCCGTCGATCGCCAGCGGTGGCACGATCGCGTTGACGCGGGAGCCGTCGGCGAGGCGGGCGTCGCAGATCGGCGAGGATTCGTCGACGCGCCGGCCGACCTGGCTGACGATGCGCTGGCAGATGTTGAGCAGCTGCTGGTTGTCGCGGAAGCGGATGCCGGTGCGCTGGATCTTGCCGGCGACTTCGATGAACACGGTGCCGGCGCCGTTGACCATGATGTCGGCGATGTCGTCGCGCGACAGCAGCGGCTCCAGCGGGCCGTAACCGAGCACGTCGTTGCAGATGTCGTCGAGCAGCTCCTCCTGCTCGGCGATCGACATCACGATGTTCTTGATCGCGATGATCTCATTGACGATGTCGCGGATTTCCTCGCGCGCCGATTCGCTGTCCAGCTTGGCAAGCTGGGCGAGGTCGATCGCCTCGATCAGGGCGCCGAAGATGGTCGCCTTGACCTGGTAGTAATTGTCCGAGCGGCGGGCTTCGACGACGGGCGGAGGCGGCGGCTTGGCGGGCGCGAGCGGCGGAGACGACGTCACGGGCGCTGCGGACTCGCGCGCCAGAGTTGGCGCTCCGGCAGGTTCCGGCGCCTGATATGCGGGCTTGGGTGCCCGCACGTCCACATCGTTTCCGCTACGCTTACCAAACACGACGTAACTCCATGCGGGCCGTTACTTCGCCCGCAGCTTTTCGAGCAGGGGCGACAGGAACGATCCTTTCGGCTTCTTGGTCTCGGCGCGGCCGGTCAGCCGCTGCGCCATTTGCAGGAACATCTCGACCGCGCGGTGATTGGCCGAGATCTCCGCGATCATCTGGCCGTTGTTGGCGGCTGAACCGAAGATCTGCGGATCGAACGGAATCGTGGCGATCGGATCGCTTTCGATCGCCTTGGCGAATTCGCCGGCTGCGATCTCCGGGCGTTTCGGCACGCCGACCTGGTTCAGGCAGTACAGCGGCGCGCGGTCGTTGGGCCGGGACGCCTTCAACAGATCGAACATGTTCTTGGCGTTGCGCAGATTGGCAAGATCGGGCGCCGCCACGATCAGGATGTCGTCGGCCGCGATCAGCGCCCGCTTGGTCCAGCCGGACCATTGGTGCGGCACGTCGAGCACGATGCAGGGCATCGTGGTGCGCAGCGTATCGAAGATCGCATCGAATGCTTCGGTACCGAAATCGTAGACCTTGTCGAGCGTTGCCGGCGCAGCCAGCAGGCTGAGATGGTCGGTGCATTTCGACAGCAGGCGGTCGATGAAGGCGGTATCGACGCGATCGGGCGAGAACACCGCGTCGGCGATGCCCTGCACCGGGTCCTGGTTGTAGTTGAGGCCGGCGGTGCCGAATGCGAGGTCGAGGTCGGCGACCACCGAATCCAGCGCGAGATCGCGGGCAATCGCCCAGGCGACGTTGTGGGCGACGGTCGAAGCGCCGACGCCGCCCTTGGCGCCGACGACGGCGATGATGCGGCCGACAGCCTTGGCTTCCGGCGCCGAGAACAGGCTGCAGACCGCGCGCACCACGTCGATCGCCTGCGCCGGCGCGATCACGTAATCGCTGACGCCGCGGCGCACCAGCTCGCGGTACAGCGTGACGTCGTTGACCTTGCCGATCACGATCACACGGGTGCCGGCATCGCACACCGTGGCGAGCTGATCGAGCCCGGTCAGCACGTCGTTGCGACCCTCGGTCTCGAGGATGATGACGTTGGGCGTCGGCGCCGAACGATAGGCCTCGACCGCGGCCGGCAGGCCGCCCATCTGGATCTTGAGATGGGCCTTGGCAAGCCGGCGATCCTCGCCGGCCGACTGCACCGCGGCAGCGGTCTCGACCGTCTCGCAGAATGCCTGAACGGAAACCCTCGGCGCCGGCGCGATGTGATCCTCCGCGGCCGGCAGCGTGACGTCCGTTTGCTCTTCGGAGTTTTGTCGCGCGTAGGTGATCATTTGCCGGTGTCGCTGAGCTTGGCCTTGTCGGCCTCGGGATAGGTCGTGGCGGTGGTGGTGCCCTTGCGGTACTTGTCGAAGGCGATGTTGCGGCGCGACGTATAGGCCGGGGTCTCCGCGCGCGGCTGCACGATATCAGTCGGATCCGCGACCATCGCGGCGAGGTTGCGCTGACTGGCGCAGCCGAAATTGTAGTAGGAATTGTTCTGTCCGTAGGACTTGTTGTGGATCGACGGGCCAAGGTCCTCCGGCCAGATGCCGCACGGCCCGGCGACTGCCGTCATCTTCGGATAGTTGACCCGGATCGCCGGCATCTGGCGCGGGTCCTCGGGATGATAATTGCGAACGATGATCCCGCGCGGCGGCACGCCCGCGGCGGTGAAGGAGGCCTGGATCTCGCGCAGCGATTCCTGGGCGGCGCGGGCGTTCGCGGTGTTGACGGGGACGTCGACGGTGACGGCACCGGTACCCTCGCGCATCCAGTCCCGCGCCATCCCCATCACCTCGGCGCGCTGCTCGGCGGTCAGGCCGCCGCGGCTGCGGCCGACGAAGACCACGATCGAACGATCGGCCTCGGTCACCGCGATCGGATGGCGCTGGCGGTAGTCGGCCGGTGCGTCGATATAGGCAAGGCTGTTGTCGGCGGCGTGCTGGCAGGCGCCGAGCGTCACGGCGAGGCCGAGCAGCGCGGCGGCGAGACCGAGCGGGTGCCTGCGTTCGGCTGAAGTCGTGGATGTCATCTGTCTCATCGTCCCGCCTCAGTCCGTAATAAAGCCGTAGGTGCCGCGGTAATTCCGCGCCGGCTCGGTTCGGCCAGGCACGCCGTAGACGCGATTGATGCTGCCGAGCAGGTCGGCCTGCGGATCGGCCGCGTTGGCGAAGCCGTCATCCGGACGCGAGAGGTCCTTCTGCGCCACCGCGCGGACCACATAGGGCGTCACCAGCACCATCAGCTCGGTCTGGCTGTTGACGTAGTCGCGGCTGCGGAACAGCGTGCCGAGGATCGGCAGCTGCATCAGCCCGGGGAAGCCGTTGATCGCCTGCTTGGTCTGCTCCTGGATCAGGCCGGCCATCGCCATGGCGCCGCCCGAGGGAATCTCCAGCGTGGTCTCGGCGCGGCGGGTCTTGATCGAGGGCACCGTCACCGAGTTGACCGTCGTCGCGGTCACCGCCTGCGACAGCGTGATCGAATTGTCGTTGGAGAGCTCGGAGACCTCGGTCATCACCCGCAGGCTGATCCGTCCCTCCGTCAGCACGACCGGCGTGAAGTTCAGCGAGATGCCGAACTTCTTGAAGCTGATCTGCGTGGTACAGACATGCGTGGTCGGATCGCAGGAGTAGCCGGCAGGGACCGGAAACTCGCCGCCGGCGATGAAGGTGGCGGATTCGCCCGAGATCGCGGTCAGGTTCGGTTCGGCCAGGGTGCGGACCACGCCGGCGCTTTCCATCGCGCGCAGCGTCGCCGACACCGACGGGTTTCCGGTCGGTCCGAACGAGGCGCCTAGCGTGTTGCCGGTCAGGCTGCGGCCATAGGCCGTGAACGGATTGGCATTGGTGAATTTGACCACGGCGGTGCCGTAGTTGAGGTTAGCGGTGAGATCGATGCCGAGCTGCTTGATCAGGCTGCGCGCGACCTCGGCGACGGTGACCTTCAGCATCACCTGGTCGCGGCCGCGAACCACGATCGAGTTCACCACCTTATCGGCGCCGCCTGCGAGCCGTGCCGCGATCTCGCCGGCCTGCTGCGCCTCGATCGGGCTCGCCGCGGATCCGGTCAGCATCACGCCGTCGCCGACGCCCTCGATCGTGATGTCGGAATTCGGCAGCGACTGGCGCAGCGCCTGGCGCACGCCGTTGAGGTCGCGCTTGACGGCGATGTCATAGGCCGCGATCTGCTGACCGCTGGCGTCGAAGAACACGATGTTGGTCTGGCCGACGGCGGCGCCGATGATGTAGGCGCGCTGCGCCGAGCGCACCACGGCGTTGGCGATCTTGGGATCGGCGACCAGCACGTCCTTGAT
This sequence comes from Bradyrhizobium semiaridum, assembly GCF_020329505.1. Lineage (GTDB taxonomy): Bacteria > Pseudomonadota > Alphaproteobacteria > Rhizobiales > Xanthobacteraceae > Bradyrhizobium > Bradyrhizobium semiaridum. Next base: position 20,669 of record NZ_JAGKJJ010000011.1, on the reverse strand, counting down.
GTCGCGCGGCAGGTCGATCACCACCGACTTGCCGATGCCGAGCGCCAGGAAGCGGGCGTTCATCTGGCTGCCGTCGGCCGCCGCGGGCGCGGCGGCGCGGTAGTCGCTGGCCACCACCGGCGTCAGCGCCGGGTTGAGCGTGAGCGCCGCGACGGCCGAAAACGACAGGGCGCGGACCAGGAGGGTCCGCATCGTCCGGTGAGTTGCCCCGCACTTCATCTGGTCTGCCCTCATCGTCACTTCTGCATGGTTGCCTGGCTGGCAACGCCGTAGCGAATGACGTTCACCGTCTCGCCGCGCTTGCTGTGATTGTCCTCGGTCCTGACCTCGGGCGCGTTGACGTCGGCGATGCTGCGCAGTGCCAACGACAGCACGCCGCTCTGGCGCGCGCGCGCCAGCGTTTCGGTCTGCTCGGGCTTCAGCTCCAGCGTGACCGTCTTGCCGACCAGCGCGTTGGCGCCGTCCTTCTCCTTCGGCGCCTGGTCGATCGCGAGCACGCGGACATTGGTCAGGATGACCTCGGAATTGACGATATCGGCGCCGCTGCGGTCCGGATTCTTCTCCCGCTTCGACAGCAGCACGTCGACCCGGTCGTTCGGCAGGATGAAGCCGCCGGCGCCGGTCTCGGGCGAAATCTCGGTCGACACCGCGCGCATGCCGCTCGGCAGGATCGCGGCCATGAAGCCGCTGCCATCGGATTTGACCAGCTTTTGCTCGCGGATTGGCTCGCCCTGGATGAAAGGCGCGCGAGCGATCGAGCCGGTAACGTCCCTGATGGCTTCGGCGTTGGTGTCTCTGCGCAGGAAGCTCGTGCTGGCGGTCGCGGCCGGCCAGGTTTGCCACTGCAGGTCTTCAGGCTTCAGCGACTGGCCGAGCCCGATGTCGGATTTTGCGACCAGGATGTCGACCGTCGGCAGCTGCACGACCGCCGGAGCGGGCGCCGGCTTTTCGTCGTTTCCACTCGCCAGATAGAGCGCGGCGAGGCCGGCGCAGCCTGCGATAGCGAGGACCAGAATGCGGGCCGTATTCATTACGCTTCACTTTCCACATGACGCCGCGACGCTGCCGCCGCCGTGATGGGAGTTGACCAGCTATTCGTCAAAGCATGGTTAATGAGGCGTATCTAAATCGCCTTAACAGGGGGTTACCTGCTGTCCGGCCGGCTTCAGCCCCAGATTCAACTGATCGCGAAGCGCGCGATATCGATCGCCTTGATCCAGTCGGTCTCCGGATAGACCACGAGGGCGCCGAGCGCGAGCGCGACGCCGTACGGCACCCCGGTCTGCTTGTCGTGCAGGCGCATCAGCCAGGCCTGCGACGTCAGCGGATACGGCAGCGGATACTGCCTGAGCTGCAGCAGCAGCACGGTCAGCGCGCCGCCGAACAGCGAGGCGAATACCAGATAGGCCAGCAGATGCTCGAACCCGAACCACAGGCCGGCGGCCGCCGCGACCTTGGCGTCGCCGCCGCCGAGCCAGCCCATGGCGAACATGCCGAACGCCACCACCAGGACCAGCGCGCCGGCGCCGGCATGATTGAGCATCTCGTGCAGGCCCATCCCGGTCAGCGGCGCCATGATCAGGAAGCCGGCCAGCAGCGCCAGCGAGACCCGGTTCGGGATCGTCATGGTCAACAGATCGCTCGCCGCGGCGAAGGCCATCAGGGCCGGAAACAGCATCAAGCGTGCGAGGTCGAGAATCATGGGTGTACGCCGTCAAGCCGGGAGCTGAGGTCGAGGACCGACGCTAGCGGCCAATGGTGAACAATCGGGAAACGATCGCCCGCGAATCCGGGGCGGCGGACGACTGTCCCGCCAATAGCAAAGGTCCCGGGAATACCGGGACCTTTGAGCACGAAGTGCCGGAACCGGCTTACTTCAGCGAGGACGAGATCGTGTTGAACTTGGTGGACAGCTGGGTGCCGACGCCGTTGACCGCAGCGATGATCGCGATGGCAATGCCGGCAGCAATCAGGCCGTACTCGATCGCGGTCGCGCCCGATTCATCCTTCAAAAAGCGCGAGACGAGGTTCTTCATAAATAGCTCCTGTGTGCACGTGGCTGGTCGAACTCGATTAGGTCTGCCCGGCGTTCTCAGCACCGTGACCATTGCCGCAAGCTACGGTTCGACGATTTCGTTGCAGTTAATTTGATCGAGTAAACTCGGCGGGAACAGGCTGTTGTTGCGCACAGTAAATTTGGCATTAAGCGGCCTGCTAAAATTGCGCATTGTTTCTGCTGCCGCTTGCAGCCCTTGGCGGCGGCCGTGATTCACAGCTCCTTAAGCGCGGAGTTATACCCATGAGACTTCCCGTCGAATGAGGCCGGTCTATGTCCACGCTGCCGTTTGAAATCCTCGAGATGATCGGCCAGACCATGGTGAAGGTGCTGCCGATCACGCTCATGCTGGCAGTCGTCTTCACGGTGCTCACGCATTTCTGGGCCTGCAATCCCGGCAAGCCGTGGTGGCGCAAGCGCGAGCTCGTCACCGACATCTGCTACTGGTTCTTCGTGCCGGTGTTCGCCCGCGTGTTTCGCATCGGGCTGCTGGTGGTCGGCGCGGCCGCGGTGTTCAACGTGCACGGCGCCGACGAGCTCGTCGCGTTCTACGACAACGGCCACGGTCCGCTGTCGGAGCTGCCGCTGTGGCTGCAGGCGATCATCTTTCTCGTCGCCTCCGACTTCATGCTCTATTGGCTGCATCGGATGTTTCATGGCGGCGGGTTCTGGAAGTATCACGCCATTCATCATTCATCCGAAGATCTCGAGTGGATCTCGGCAGCGCGCTTCCATCCCGTCAACCTGCTGATCGGCACCATCTCGGTCGATGTCATCCTGCTGATGGCCGGCATCTCGCCGAACATCATGCTGTGGGTCGGCCCGTTCACCACGTTCCATTCGGCGTTCGTGCACGCCAACCTCAACTGGACGCTCGGGCCATTCAAATACGTGATCGCGACGCCCGTCTTCCATCGCTGGCATCACACCGCGGCCGAGGAGGGCGGCGACACCAATTTCGCGGGCACGTTCCCGCTCTGGGATATCCTGTTCGGAACGTTCCGGATGCCTGACAACGTGCTGCCGGAGACCTATGGCGCGGACGACAAGGCAATTCCCTCGGAGCTGCCGGGACAGCTGGCCTATCCGTTCCGCCAATGACGCGCTGATCGGCGTTTGTCGCCATGGGCTCTGAAACCGCAACCATCCCGCAGCAGAGGGCATCCCTATTCAGCGCGGTGCCGGCCTGGTGCTGGATGGCGTGCGGCGTCTATGCGGCGCTCCTGATCGTCGGCGTCAGGCTGCTGGCCGATTCCGACAGCTACTGGCAGATCGCGGTGGGGCGCTGGATCCTCGACCACCGCGCGCTGCCGACCGTCGACATCTATTCCTTCACCAAGGCCGGCGAGCCCTGGCTGTCGTCGTCCTGGCTGTCGCAGGTTCTGTTTGCCAAGGCCTATGATCTGGCCGGATGGGCCGGTCCGGCGGCGCTGGCCGCGGCCTGCATCGCCGCCGCCGTCGCGCTGCTCACCGATATCCTCAGCCGCCGCATGCCGGCGCTTCATGCCAGCCTCGTCGCGCTGGTGGCGCTGATGCTGGCCTGCGGGCATCTGCTCGCCCGTCCGCATGTGCTGGTGCTGCCGGTCATGATCCTGTGGACGTACAGCCTGATGAGCGCCAGCGAGCGGCGCGAGGCGCCCTCGTTCTGGCTGCTGCCGCTGATTGCGCTGTGGGCTAATCTGCACGGCGGATTCCTGTTCGGCCTGGTGCTGCTCGGCGCCTTCGCGCTCGATGCGCTCTGGAATGCCGCCCCGGAGCAGCGGCTGCCGCTGGCGCTGCGCTGGACCGCGTTCGGGATCGGCGCGCTGGTTGCCTGCTGCGTGACGCCCTACGGCTGGGGCTCGATCCTGGCGTCGCTGAAGATCCTCAGCCTCGGCGAGCTGCTGCGTCTGATCGCGGAGTGGATGCCGGCCGATTTCGGCCGCATCGGGCCGCTCGAGCTGGCGCTGCTCGGCCTGATCGGCGGCGCGCTCTATTGCGGCGTCCGGCTGCCGCCGCCGCGGATCGCGCTGGTGCTGGGGCTGCTCCACATGGTGCTGTCGCACACCAGGAACATCGAGGTCTTCGCGCTGCTGTTGCCGCTCGTCGTGCTCACGCCGATGGCAGCCCAGTTCGGTTGGCGCGGCGCCGCCGCCGTGCGATTGCAGGCCGTGCCCATGGCGCTGCTGGTTGCCGGGCTCTGCGCCTCGACCGTTGCCGTTGCGGCACGCCAGGACATCGCGCCGCCGGCGGCCCAGTCGCCCGTGGCGGCGGTGGACGCCCTCAAGGCGCACGGCGTCAAGCGCGTGCTCAACGACCTGCCGTTCGGCGGTTATTTGATCTGGCGGCAGGTGCCGGTGTTCGTCGACGGCCGCGCCGAGCTCTACGGCGAGAAGTTCGAGATGAACTATTACCGCGCGCTCCAGCTCAAGGACGTCGACGGTTTCCTCGGCCTGCTCAAGACCTATGACATCGACGCGGTGATGCTCGAGCCGGCGACGCCTGCCGTGCAGGTGCTCGATCGCCTCGGTGGCTGGCGGCGCATCTACGCCGACGGCGACGCCGTGGTGCATGTCCGCACCGGCAGCGAGCTTGCCAATCCCGGTGTTCTGAAATGAGCGTCGATGCGACCGGCGGCGCAGCGACGCGGCGCAATGCCTCGCTCGATCTGTTGCGCGGCATGGCCATCCTGATGGTCGTCCTGGTGCATTGCCAGGAGGAGGCCAGGACCGCCAGCCCCGCGCTCGCCTGGTTCGCGCAGCGCTGCGGCGAGCTCGGTGTGCCGCTGTTCTTCATGGTCAGCGGCTACACCATGATGCTGACCTTCGGCCGCACGGTCGATCTCGCCGCGGCCCGTTCGTTCTATATCCGGCGCGTGTTCAGGATCGTGCCGCTGTTCTGGATCGCCATCGTCTTCTATCTGCTGCTGACGAGGGGCCAGGGGATCAGGAACTTCGCGCCTGACGGCGTCAGCGCTTCGGACGTGCTGCTCACCTTCCTGTTCCTGCACTGGACCAGCGTCACCGCCTACAATTCGGTCGTGCCGGGTGGCTGGAGCATCGCGGTCGAGATGCAGTTCTATCTCGTGTTTCCGCTGTTGCTCTATCTGTTTCGGCGGCCCAATGGCCCGATACAGTGCTACGCGCTGCTCGCTTTGGTCGCGGTCGCCGGCCAGCTCGCCGCCGATCACTACGTGACGCCGTGGCTGGCGGCGTCGCTGCCGGGCAGCCACGCCTACCTCGCCGACGGCATCTCGACCTCATGGCTGCCGCGCCAGATCATCTGCTTCGCATTCGGCATCCTGATGTATGATGTCGTCGAGCTGAAAGGCAGGCCGGTTGTTGGAGCGCTGCTGCTGGCCGGCGCGGCGCTGGTCTCGACATGGGGCGCGGAGCTGCTCGTGCTGGCCGCGATCGCGTTCGTGGTCCTGCTCTCGAATGTCTCGCTGTCGTGGATGGCGCTGCTGGGCCGGCACTCCTACGCCATCTACCTGATCCACTTCGCGGTCGTGTCGGCGATCGTCTCCGCCGTTACGCTGGATACGATGCCGCTGTTCCTGCTGGCGTCGGCGGCGTCGCTGGCATTCAGCGTCTATCTGATCGAACCGAGGATCGAGCGCCACTTCATTCGGCTGGGCCATGCGCTTGCCGCGGCGGGCCGCGGGCCGAAAGCCGTTGTCACCACCACGTGATGGATCGTGCGATGAACAACCCTCCTGCCTCGCCGCCGATCAGTGCGCCGGTCCTGCGGCCGCCGATGGTCGTGTTCATCGCCGGCGTGGTCACTTCGTTCTACGCGGTGGCGCTTCTGGTCACGACCATCCACCATCCCGGCACGATCGGGTTCGACCACAACACGCTCGGCACCGACTGGATGGTGTTCTACGGCGCGATCCGCGCGGTGCTCGATGGCCACGAGGCGCTGCTGTTCGACGGCGACCGCTTCACTGCATTCCTCAACGGGTCCTTTGCCGATTGGCTGTCGCAGCCGCTGGCGTTTCGGCCCTGGGCCTATCCGCCGAGCTTCCTGGTGCTGCTGCTGCCGTTCGCGCCGCTGGGCTTCTTTGGCGCCTATGTCGCATTCCAGCTCGTCAGCGCAGGCCTTCTGGCGCTCGCCTTGCGGTCGAGGGGTGATGGCTGGGCGGCCTACGGCGTCGTGCTCGCGATCGTGCTGCTGTGTCCGGGCTCCGTCATCAACGTGATCGACGGCCAGCTCGTGTTCCTGGTGGCCGCGCTGATCGTCGGCGGATTGCGGCTGCTCGACAGCCGGCCGACGCTGGGCGGATTGGTCCTCGGGCTGCTGACGTTCAAGCCGCAATTCTGCATTCTGGTGCCGCTGGCCCTGGTCGCGGCGGGGCAATGGCGTACGCTGTGGGCGTCCGGCCTCTCGGCGCTGGCGCTGGCGGCAGCGAGCGGATTGATCTTCGGCTGGGACCTCTGGCTGCGCTGGTTACCCGTCATCGTCCAGAACCTGATCAGCCCCGATGCCAAGTGGATCGAGTACGGCCGGATGTGGGGCAACAGCGTCTATACCTGCACGGTGCTGCTCGGCGCGCCGCAGCGGCTGGCCTCGGCGCTGCAACTGGCCGCCATCCTGTTCGCCGCCGGCTCCGTCATCGTCGCGTTTCGCTCGCGGCTCGGCACGCGGGAGAAGCTGGTGGTCTTCCTCGCCGCCACGGTGCTCGCCGCGCCGCATTCCGGGCCCTACGACCAGGCGCTGTTGGTGGTGGCCGCGGCCTATTGGCTGACGGCGGCGCAATCCCCGCCGTCATGGCGCTGGACATTCGCGCTGATGCTGTGGCTGGTGCCGACGATCAGCCCGCCGGCACTGATCGCCGCGAGCAGGTTCGCGCCGCTGCTGACGATGGCGCTGATCGTGGTCGTGCTGCGCCGCCAGCACGCAACCGCGGAGCCGCCGCTGCGGCTCAGTCCGGCGATTGCCGAGCGGTGAGGCTGCCCGGCAGCTCGCGTGAGCGCCGGGCAAGTTGGTCCATCCGCGCAATTCGCGGGCCGATTTTTGCTCTTCTTAAATGAATTCCCGTCAGATTCGCCGCTGTCGGGCGCCGGTCCGCTGCGTATCGCTTTTGCCGGCTTGTCAACGTCCCGGGGTAGAGTATGTCGTTTCAGTCCCAGCGTATTCGCGCCGTCACGCGCGTTGGATTCATCTTCGCGGCCGCAGCCATGCTGCTTTGGCCCGCCGTCTCGATGGCTGCGCCCGATCCCGACCGGATCGCGGTCAATGTCGACCAGGCCAAGCTCGTCAAGCTGCCATCAGGCATTGCCACGATCGTGGTCGGCAATCCCCTGATCGCCGACGTCACGCTGCAGAATGGCGGCGTCGTCGTGGTCACCGGCAAGGGCTATGGAGCAACCAATTTCATCGCACTCGACCGCACCGGACAGGTGCTGGTCGATCGCCAGATCCAGGTTGAGGGTCCGACCGACCAGCTCGTCACGGTCTATCGCGGCGTCGACCGCGAGACCTACAGCTGCATGCCGGTCTGCCAGCGCCGCGTCACCCTCGGCGACGGCGAGACCTACTTCAAGGCGACGATGGACCAGGCGGGCTCGCTGAGCAGCCAAGCCTCCGGCTCGGGCGCCGCCGCGGGTAAGCCCACCAACTGACGCGCTGCCGTCCCGGCGCCGCAAGGCGCATGGGCCGATCGCAGCGCGATCCACACTGCATGGTTAACACCGGCCTAACGGATCGGGTCATTCTGTCTCGATCCGGCGAAACACTTCAACAATGAGTTTTCGGTAGTTGTTGCCGCCATGCAGTTCCGGGGTCGTTAATGCCGTTGCCCGCCCGTTCCTTCTTCCACCTCCTGCGCCGCTTTCGCCGTAACCGCCGCGGTTCGGCCGTGGTCGAATTCGCGCTCGTGGCGCCGCTGTTCTTCGCGCTGCTGTTCGCGATCATCGAGATCGCGATGGTGTTCTTCGCCGGCCAGGTGCTCGAGACCGTGACGCAGGACTCCGCGCGCATGATCATGACCGGCCAGGCGCAGAACGCGGCCTACACCCAGGGACAGTTCAAGGACTATGTCTGCAACAAGATCAGCGCCCTGTTCGACTGTACCAACGGAATCTATGTCGACGTACGCAGCTATCCCAACAACGGCTTCAGCGCCGTCAACATCGTGCCCATACTCGATCCCAGCCAGGTGAAATGGTGTCCGGGCAGTCAAGGTGACGTCGTCGTGGTGCGGCTGTTCTATCAATGGCCGCTGTTCGTCACCAATCTCGGCTTCAACGTCGCCAACCTTCCCAACGGCAAGCGGCTGCTGACCGCGAGCGCGGCATTCAAAAACGAACCCTCCGGCGCGTCCGGTACGACATGCTCATGAGCGAGTTCACGAAAATGCTGCCCGCGTTTCTGCGCGCCCTCATCACGTTCAAGAGCGATCGCCGGGGCCTTGCCGCCGTCGAATTCGCCATGATCCTGCCGGTGATGCTGGTGCTGTTCTTCGGCACCGTCGAGTTCTCGTCGGGCATCGCGGTCGACCGCAAGGTGACGCTGATGGCGCGCACGCTGTCCGACCTCGCCTCGCAGTCGCAATCGGTGGCGGACAGCGATCTCACCAGCTTCTTCAGCGCCAGCATCGGCATCATGATGCCCTACGATGCGACGCCGACCAAAGCCCAGCTGTCGGAGGTCTTTGTCGACGCGACGAAGGTCGCTAAGGTGAAGTGGAGCAAGGCCGCGACGATTGCCAGCGGCTCCACGACGGCGACGCTGACGACGTCGACGCGCGCCAGCGGGCAGGACGTCACCAGCGTCATTCCGTCGGCGCTGCTGATCCCGAACACCTTTCTGATCTTCAGCGAGGTCAGCTACACCTACAAGCCGGCGGTCGGCTATGTGATGGGCAAGACCGGCATCAACCTCAGCGACGTCGCCTACACCCGCCCGCGGCAATCGCAATGCGTGATCTATCCGACGCCGGCCTCGGGAACCATTACGCCCTGTCCGACGACGTGACGGCGCTGGGGCTTCATTCGCGATCCCTGACGGCACGATCCGAACATCCAAACAAGAATGGCCGCCCCCGAAGGAGCGGCCATCATTGCGTTGACGTTGCCTAAGGCAATTTCCCGGGGCTCACGCCCGGCAGGAAATCGGCTTATCCAGCGGCGCGGAGATTGTCGGCCGAGGATTTGCCCGAGCGGCGGTCAGCCACGATCTCGTAGGAGATCTTCTGGCCTTCACGCAGGGTGCCAAGACCGGCGCGCTCGACGGCGCTGATGTGCACGAACACGTCGTTGCCGCCTTCATCCGGCTGGATGAAGCCGTAGCCCTTGGTTGCGTTAAACCACTTCACGGTTCCCATGCTCACGTGGGTAGTCCCTTCTCAGATATACAAGTTCAAGACCCGCTGGTGGGCGGGGTGGTGAGATCGAATTTTTGGAAGGGTCGTCAGCGTCTGAACCGGCTGTACCGGTATTAGCTAATGTCGTCCGGCCGAAAATCGATGGGTAGGATATTATTCGATAGAAGGCCTCAAAACAATCCTGACGTGCGCGATTTTTTGGCCGGCGCGGACGCCGGCCATTATCATGCATGACATCGAGCCGTCATGCGCGCAGCAGTTGCAACGTCCCGCGTTAGCGGCGGCGGAACTGGCCGCCGCGCTGCGGTCCGCCCCGCGGCGGACCGCCGGGCGTGCTCGGCCGCTCGTCCTTGTGGCGGAAGATCAGCCGGCCCTTTTCGAGGTCGTAGGGCGACATTTCGATCGTGACGCGGTCGCCGGCCAGCGTCTTGATCCGGTTCTTCTTCATCTTGCCGGCGGTGTAGGCGACGATCTCGTGTCCGGCATCGAGTTGCACCCGGTAACGAGCGTCGGGGAGGATTTCGGTCACCAGTCCTTCGAACTGGATCAGCTCTTCCTTAGCCATATGGTTCTCCAGATCGAGCGACGGCTAGTGCTTCGGTCGGTTGTTGCGGTTGTGTTGCGGTTTCGGCCGGCTCTCGCGATGCAAGAAGGCGACGCCCTGGATGCCTTCGCTGTTGCCGGCCTGCGACGGACGCGGCGACTCGCCCCGGTTCGTCTGCGGCGCGCCAGTATTACCACCTCGACGGCGGCGGCGGCGAGGCCCTTTTGCGCTCTGAACGGCCTCGTTCCCACGGACATTGTGGGCTCGCGGCGCGGAACGGCCGCCCCGGTGCGGCTGGGGCGCCTGGGCCGGCGCCGCGGCGTCGCGGCTGCCGGCCGTGCGGCGGTCTTCCCGCGGCACCGTGATCCGGATCAGCCGCTCGATATCGCGCAGATAGCCGATCTCCTCGGCGCCCGCGACCAGCGAGATCGCGACCCCTTCGGCACCGGCGCGCGCGGTGCGGCCGATGCGGTGCACGTAGGTTTCGGGCACGTTGGGCAGGTCGAAATTCACCACATGGCTGATGCCGTCGACGTCGATGCCGCGGGCGGCGATGTCGGTTGCCACCAGCGTGCGGATCTCGCCGGAGCGGAACGCCGCCAGCGTGCGCTCGCGGTGATTCTGCGACTTGTTGCCGTGGATCGCATTGGCCTCGATGCCGGCCTTCGCCAGCGTCTTCACGACCTTGTCGGCGCCGTGCTTGGTGCGGGTGAAGACCAGGGCGCGATTGACCGGCTCCTGCTTCAGAAGCTCGGCCAGCACCGCCGGCTTTGCCGCGAAATCGACCTGGATCGCGCGCTGGGCGATCCTGTCGGCGGTCGAGGACACCGGCGTCACCGCGACGCGGGCCGGGTCGCGCAGCATCGCCTCGGCGAGCTCGGCGATGTCCTTGGGCATGGTGGCCGAGAAAAACAGCGTCTGCCGCCGGATCGGCAGCTTGGCGACGATTTTCCGGATGTCGTTGATGAAGCCCATGTCCAGCATGCGGTCGGCCTCATCGAGCACCAGGAACTCGACCTGGTTGAGCTTGAGCCCGTTGCTCTGCACGAGATCGAGCAGGCGGCCGGGGGTGGCCACCAAAACTTCGACGCCTTGCATCACGGCGCGGACCTGGCGGCCCATCGGTACGCCGCCGATCGCGAGCGCCGAGGACAGGCGGATGTGGCGGCCATAGGTGTTGAAGCTGTCGAGGATCTGCCCGGACAGCTCGCGGGTGGGGGAGAGCACCAGCACGCGGCAGCTCTTCGGCTGCGGACGGACGCGGTTCTCGAGCAGCCGGTGCAGGATCGGCAGCGCGAAGGACGCGGTCTTGCCGGTGCCGGTCTGGGCGATGCCGACCACGTCGCGCCCGGTGAGCGCGAGCGGGATGGTCTGGGCCTGGATCGGGGTCGGCGTGAGATAATTCTCTTCTCGAAGCGCGCGGGCGATGGGATCGGCCAGGCCGAAATCCTGAAAGGAGGTCAAAAGGTGGTTCTTTCCGTAAAGCAGTCGTCGTCCCGGCCGGATATGGCCAGGATCGCACGAGGGCGTCGGGACACCCGCGTGTCTGGGGCATCAAGCTGGGGTTAGCTGAAAGGCGAGCCAGAAGCCGTTGAGACGGCTTGGAACACGCAGCTCGCGTGGTGCACCGCGATTCACGCGGGCAACGACACCGATATGGCGCAGGAACGCGGCGCTTTCAAGGTGTTCCCGGCGCCGCCGGCGGCGAAAGCTGGTCGACCAATGATCGCGCACACCGTCACAATCGGATGCCGGAAATTTAGCCAAAGCACCAAATCTGCCTATTCTATAGTCAGTCTGCCTTTTCGACATCCATTTTGATGGCCCAAGGATTGAGCAGTCAGCTCCGTATTTACCCGGAGTGCGCGAAATTACCTAGCCGGTTCATTGACTTAACGCACCCGCGAGGCGTGGCACAGTTCTTGCGATTCTCTTAACCGCAGGCGGCCAGACGGCCGTTTCGCGAGCGTTCACGCCTGCGTCAGGGAGATGACATTTCATGCTTACTCAGCTTACTCACGATATAGCGACGATGACCCGTCGCCGCGCCCTCGCGGCGGCCGCCGGCCTGGTTATGGGCCTGGCAGCGTCCTCGCCGCTCTCGCCCGCGCAAGCGGCCGACGACACCATCAAGGTGGGCGTCCTGCATTCGCTTTCCGGCACCATGGCCATCAGCGAAACCACCCTGAAGGACACCATCCTTTTCCTGATCGACGAGCAGAACAAGAAGGGCGGCGTGCTCGGCAAGAAGCTCGAGGCCGTCGTGGTCGACCCCGCCTCGAACTGGCCGCTGTTCGCCGAGAAGGCGCGTGAGCTGATCACCAAGGACAAGGTCGCGGTCGTGTTCGGCTGCTGGACCTCGGTGTCGCGCAAGTCCGTGCTCCCGGTGTTCAAGGAGCTGAACAACATCCTGTTCTACCCCGTCCAGTATGAGGGCGAGGAGTCCGAGCGCAACGTGTTCTACACCGGCGCCGCGCCGAACCAGCAGGCGATCCCCGCCGTCGACTATTTGATGAAGGAAGAGAAGGTGAAGCGCTGGGTGCTGGCCGGCACCGATTATGTCTATCCGCGCACCACCAACAAGATCCTGGAAGCCTATCTGAAGTCCAAGGGCGTCGCCCAGGACGACATCATGATCAACTACACGCCGTTCGGCCACTCCGACTGGCAGACCATCGTGGCCGACATCAAGAAGTTCGGCTCGGCCGGCAAGAAGACCGCCGTGGTCTCCACCATCAACGGCGACGCCAACGTTCCCTTCTACAAGGAGCTCGGCAACCAGGGCATCAAGGCGACCGACATTCCGGTGGTCGCGTTCTCGGTCGGCGAAGAAGAGCTCGCCGGCATCGACACCAAGCCGCTGCTCGGCCATCTCGCCGCTTGGAATTACTTCCAGTCGATCAAGACGCCGGAGAACGAGAAGTTCATCAAGGAGTGGCAGGCCTACACCAAGAACCCGAAGCGCGTCACCAACGATCCGATGGAAGCGCACGTGATCGGCTTCAACATGTGGGTGAAGGCGGTCGAGAAGGTGAAGTCGACCGATCCGGACAAGGTGATCGACGCGCTTCCCGGCACCGAGGCGCCGAACCTGACCGGCGGGATCTCGAAGATGCTGCCGAACCACCACATCACCAAGCCGGTGTTCATCGGCGAGATCAAGGGCAACGGCCAGTTCGACGTGGTCTGGAAGACCCCGGGCCTCGTTGCCGGCGATGCCTGGTCGAAGGAGCTCGATGGCTCCAAGGACCTGATCGGCGACTGGGTCGAGAAGAAGTGCGGCAACTATAACGTCAAGACCAACAAGTGCGGCGGTCAGGGCTCCTGATCGGGCGCTGCTGACTCGATCCACGACACAACACAACCTTCCAACACCGGAGAAGGCGGCACCGCTCGCCGCCTTCTCCCCACACTCCTGCCGGGGTTTTCAGGTGTTTGTCTATTGTATTGATCGCGCTCGTGCGCTGCTTCTGTCGATCTTGCTGCTGAGTTGCTTTGCCCTGCCGGCGCTGGCCGGCCCGTTCGAGGACTCCGTGGCAAAATTCGCCAATGACGAGTTCTCCGACACGGAGGCTGCGGTCGGCGAGGTCGCATCGTCAGGCAATCCGCTTGCCTCGCCCATCATCAGCGCGCTGCAAGATGGCCGGCTGTCCGCCGATCCCGGCAGCAAGAAGGTCTTCATCACAAGAACCGACGGCAAGATCGTCGACGCCGCCAGCGGCGCCGCGGTCGACAAGCTGCCCGACGGTGCCGCCGCCGTGCGGCTCAACAACCGCCTGCGCCGCACCGTGGAGGCTGCGCTCGGCGGCCTGACGCTGCTGTCGCCCGATCCGGCCAAACGCCTTGCCGCCGCGCAATCGGTGTTCAAGAGCCACGAGGAGAATCTGCTGCCGACCGTGGAGAGCGCGCTCGCCAAGGAGAGCAGCAAGGCGATCAAGCAGGCGTTCGCCGAGGCGCGCGCCGCCATCATCCTGTTCAAGTCCGACGCCTCGGACAGCGACAAGCTCGACGCCGTCTCGGTGGTCAAGGCGCGCGGCGACCAGGAGGCGCTGGCGCTGCTCACCGGGCTCGGCGGCGACCAGCCGCCGCTGGTCGCCAAGGCGGCCGCGAGCGCGGTCGCCTCGATCCAGAGCAATCTGGCGATGTGGTCAATGGTGCAGAATGCCTGGTACGGCCTGTCGCTCGGCTCGGTGCTGCTGCTCGCCGCGATCGGCCTCGCCATCACCTTCGGCGTGATGGGCGTCATCAACATGGCGCATGGCGAGATGGTGATGCTGGGCGCCTACACCACCTTCGTGGTGCAGGAGGTGATCCGCACCCGCTACCCCGCGCTGTTCGACTATTCGCTGCTGATCGCGGTGCCGCTGGCCTTCCTGGTCGCCGGCGCGATCGGCGTGCTGATCGAGCGCAGCATCATCCGCTTCCTTTACGGCCGTCCGCTGGAGACGCTGCTCGCGACCTGGGGCCTGTCGCTGGTGCTGCAGCAGGCGGTGCGCACCGCCTTCGGCCCGACCAACCGCGAGGTCGGCAATCCCTCCTGGATGAGCGGCGCCTTCGATCTCGGCCAGATCACCATCACCTATAACCGGCTCTGGATCCTCTGCTTCACCCTCGCCGTATTCGCGATCCTGCTGGCGATGCTGCGCTACACCGCGCTCGGCCTCGAAATGCGCGCGGTGACGCAGAACCGCCGCATGGCAGCCTCGATGGGCATCGCCACCTCGCGCGTCGATGCGCTGACCTTCGGTCTCGGCTCCGGGATCGCCGGCATCGCCGGCGTGGCGCTGTCGCAGATCGACAATGTCAGTCCCAATCTCGGCCAGAGCTACATCATCGACAGCTTCATGGTCGTGGTGTTCGGCGGCGTCGGCAATCTCTGGGGCACCCTGGTCGGCGCCTTCACGCTCGGCATCGCCAACAAGTTCCTGGAGCCGGTGGCGGGCGCGGTGCTCGGCAAGATCGCGATCCTGGTCTTGATCATCCTGTTCATCCAGAAGCGGCCGCGCGGCCTGTTCGCGCTCAAGGGACGGACGGTGGAAGCATGACCTGGCTTCAGCGACCATTGATTGCCCCGAACTGCGCTGCCACTCCCTCTCCCGCTTGCGGGGGAGGGTTGGGGTGGGGGTCTCTCCACCTCGTGCACTCCCGATGTGGAGGAACCCCCACCCGCCAGGCGCTGACGCGCGCCGTAGCTGAAGCTTCGCTTCGGCGTTCTCCAAGAACGGCCGCCTATGGCGGCCGGCGCTCCCCCGCAAGCGGGAGAGGCAAGGGAGCGCGCCGATGACCCCGCATATCCTCACCCGTTCGCTGGATCGCGCCGCGACGACCTTCATCCTGATCGTCGCCGGACTGGGCGTGCTGATCCCGCTCTCGAACCTCTTGATGCCGCAGGGCTCGATGTTCCAGGTGCCGACCTATCTGGTGGCGCTGTGGGGCAAATATGTCTGCTACGCCATCCTGGCGCTCTCGATCGACTTGATCTGGGGTTATTGCGGCATCCTCTCGCTCGGTCACGGCGCGTTCTTCGCACTCGGCGGCTACGCCATGGGCATGTATCTGATGCGCCAGATCGGCAGCCGCGGCGTCTACGGCAATCCCGTGTTGCCCGACTTCATGGTGTTCCTGAACTGGGACAAGCTGCCCTGGTACTGGTACGGCTTCGACAAGTTCTGGTTTGCCGCGCTGATGGTGCTGCTGGTGCCGGGGCTGCTTGCGTTCTGCTTCGGCTGGCTCGCCTTCCGTTCGCGCGTCACCGGCGTCTATCTGTCGATCATCACGCAGGCGATGACTTATGCGCTCTTGCTCGGCTTCTTCCGCAATGATTTCGGCTTCGGCGGCAACAATGGCCTGACCGACTTCAAGGACATCCTCGGCTTCAACGTGCAGGCCGATGGCACGCGCTGCGCGCTGTTCCTGCTCAGCTGCCTCGCGCTCGTGATCGCCTTCCTGATCTGCCGGGCCGTGGTGACCTCCAAGCTCGGCAAGGTGCTGATCGCGATCCGCGACGCCGAAAGCCGCACACGCTTCCTCGGCTACCGGGTCGAAACCTACAAGCTGTTCGTGTTCACGCTGTCGGCCTGCATGGCCGGCGTCGCCGGCGCGCTCTACGTGCCGCAGGTCGGCATCATCAATCCGAGCGAGTTCGCGCCGGCCAATTCGATCGAGGCGGTGATCTGGGTCGCGGTCGGCGGCCGCGGCACGCTGGTCGGCGCGGCGCTTGGCGCCGTCGTCGTCAATTACGCCAAGACCTTCTTCACCTCGGGGCCGCTGGCGCCGTACTGGCTGTTCATGCTGGGCGCGCTGTTCATCCTGGTGACGCTGCTGCTGCCCAAGGGCATCGTCGGCACCTTCAACGCGTGGTGGGAGCCGTGGAAAGCTCGGCGCAGCGCCGGCATTGCGGCCGACGAGGAAAGCGCCGCGCGCGAAGACGGCATCGGTGCACCGAACCCGGCGGAGTAGGCAGATGAACGTCATGGATACCCGCGCCACCTCGGCCATGCTCTATCTCGACGGCGTGCACGTCTCGTTCGACGGCTTCCACGCCATCAACAATTTGTCGCTGGCACTGGAGCCCGGCGAGATGCGCGCCATCATCGGCCCGAACGGCGCCGGCAAGACCACGATGATGGACATCATCACCGGCAAGACCAAGCCGGACGAGGGCACGGTGCTGTTCGACGGCAGCGTCGACCTGACCCGGCTGGACGAGACCCGCATCGCCGAGCTCGGCATCGGCCGCAAATTCCAGAAGCCGACCGTGTTCGAGAGCCAGACCGTGCAGGACAATCTCTTGCTTGCGCTCAATGTCGATCATTCTGTGCGCGGCACGCTGTTCTGGCGCGGCAGCAAGGGCGAGTCCGAGCGGATCGACAAGGTGCTGGAGACCATCCGCCTGACCGACGCCCGCAACCGCCTCGCCGGCAGTCTCAGCCACGGTCAGAAGCAGTGGCTCGAGATCGGCATGCTGCTGGCGCAGGATCCGAAGGTGCTGCTGGTCGACGAGCCCGTCGCCGGGATGACCGACGTCGAGACCCATCTGACCGCCGAGCTGCTCAAGCAGATCAACAAGAACCACACTATCATGGTGGTCGAGCACGACATGACCTTCGTCCGCGAGCTCGGCGTCAAGGTGACTTGCCTGCATGAGGGCTCAGTGCTCGCCGAAGGCTCGATCGACCAGGTGTCGTCGAACGAGCGCGTGGTCGAAGTGTATCTGGGTAGGTAGCGAATGGCGAATAGGGAGTAGCGAATAGATTGACTGTTTCCCCTATTCGCTACTCGCCATTCGCTATTCGCCCGCAAAGGTGTTTCCGATGCTCGAAGTGAAAGACATCAATCTGTTCTACGGCGCTGCGCAGGCGCTGCGCGGCGTCTCGCTGGCGGCCGAGCCCGGCAAGGTCACCTGCGTGCTCGGCCGCAACGGCGTCGGCAAGACCTCGCTGCTGCGCGCGATGGTCGGGCAATACCCGATCGCCTCGGGCGCGATCAATTTCGACGGCAAGGACATCACGGCGCT
This sequence comes from Bradyrhizobium semiaridum, assembly GCF_020329505.1. Lineage (GTDB taxonomy): Bacteria > Pseudomonadota > Alphaproteobacteria > Rhizobiales > Xanthobacteraceae > Bradyrhizobium > Bradyrhizobium semiaridum. The sequence continues at coordinate 3,247 of NZ_JAGKJJ010000011.1, read as the reverse complement.
GAAGCCCTATGAGCGGGCGCGGCGCGGCATCGGCTTCGTGCCGCAGGGCCGCGAGATCTTCCCGTTGCTGACCGTGGAGGAAAATCTGAAGACCGGCTTCGGCCCGCTGAAGCGCGAGGACCGCAACATCCCCGACGACGTGTTCTCGCTGTTTCCGGTGCTGGAGACCATGCTCGGCCGCCGCGGCGGCGATCTCTCCGGCGGCCAGCAACAGCAGCTTGCGATCGGCCGCGCGCTGGTGATGCGGCCAAAACTGTTGCTGCTCGACGAGCCGACCGAGGGCATCCAGCCCTCGATCATCAAGGACATCGGCCGCGCCATCTCCTACCTGCGCAACCTCGGCAACATCGCGATCGTGCTGGTCGAACAATATCTCGACTTTGCCTGCGAACTCGGCGACAGTTTTGCCGTGATGGACCGGGGTGCGGTGAAATATACCAGCGACCGCGCAAACCTCGATTCCGCCGAGATCAGCCGCCAGATGGCGCTGTAAGAGTATCGTCGCTCTGCGGCGTGGGTGAGGGAGCGTCTGGGGACATGCGGAGCGGGATCGCAAGCGCGACGGCGGCGACGTTTGCGGCGAACCGCGCTCAGGGCGCGGTGCGGTTCGGCGTGCATCTCGCCGACGGCGTCACCCGCCGCGGCGATCTTCACGAATCCGGTTCGCTGCGCGTCCGCTTTCCATCGCCGGAAGACGACGGCCTGTCGGCGATGTTCGTCAATACTGCCGGCGGCATTGCCGGCGGCGATCGGTTCGACATCGCGATTGCGGCCGGCGAGGGCTGCCGCCTGACATTGACCACTGCGGCTGCCGAAAAGGTCTATCGCGCCCCTGCCGCGGCGGCCGGACTTAACATCGCGCTCAAGGTCGCGGCTGGCGCGCATCTCGGCTGGCTGCCGCAGGAGACCATCCTGTTCGACCGTGCGCGGATCCACCGCAGCTTCGACATCGACCTTGCGGAGCGCGCATCGCTGCTGCTCTGCGAGATCGTGGTGTTCGGCCGCGCCGCGATGGGCGAGACCATGCGCCACGGCGAGTTCGTCGACCGCTGGCGGCTGCGCCGCGGCAGCCGGCTGGTGTTCGCCGAGACCGTCCGCCTCGATAGCGAGATCGGCGAGAAGCTCGCAAGGCGCGCGGTCGCGGCCGGCGCCACCGCGATCGGCACCACGCTGATCGTGCCCGGCGACGAGGCGCTGGTCGAGCGCATCCGCGAGGCCTCGGACAGTTTCGGCGGCGAGGTCGGCCTCTCCGCCTGGAATGGCTTTGCAATGGCGCGCTTCTGTGCCCAAGATGCGGCGAGGCTGCGCGCCGACATGATGACGGTGCTCGGCCGCGCCTCCGCGGTGCCGCTGCCAAGACTCTGGCTGAGCTAGGTGGCTGTGGCTCAATCAATCCTTGTCAAGACGATCAGAGTGCTCGCATGAATTTGTCTCCCCGCGAAAAGGACAAGCTGCTGGTGTCGATGGCGGCGATGGTGGCGCGCCGCCGGCTCGAGCGCGGCGTCAAGCTGAACCACCCCGAGGCGATCGCGCTGATCACCGATTTCATCGTCGAGGGCGCGCGCGACGGCCGTACCGTCGCCGATCTGATGCAGGCGGGCGCCAAGGTCTTGACCCGCGCGCAGGTGATGGATGGCATCCCGGAGATGATCCACGACATCCAGGTCGAGGCGACATTCCCTGATGGCACCAAGCTCGTCACCGTGCACGAGCCGATCCGATAGGAGCCCGACATGATCCCCGGCGAACTCTTCATCAAGGACGGCGAGATCGAGCTCAATGCCGGCGGCAAGACCGTGACGCTCTCGGTCGCCAACACCGGCGACCGCCCGATCCAGGTCGGCTCGCACTATCATTTCTTCGAAACCAATCCGGCGCTGAAATTCGACCGCAAGAAAGCCCGCGGCATGCGCCTCGACATCGCCGCGGGCACCGCCGTCCGCTTCGAACCCGGCCAGACCCGCGACGTCCAGCTCGTCGCGCTGGCGGGCAAGCGCGTGATCCACGGTTTCCGCGCCGAGGTGAAGGGGAAGCTGTGATTCGCGCGGGGTCGCTGTGATGGCTTGTGAGGTGAGTACTTTGGCAGGGCTCCCTCCCCGCAAGGGGGGAGGGAACCCTTCCGCCGGCGCGTCCCTTACCTCAGAGTCCGATAGAGCGGAGGAACGCTGATGGTACGGAAAGTAGTTGTAACGCAACGTGAGATGAGCACGCTGGTCAGGCTCCCTCCCCCCTTGCGGGGGAGGGTTGGGGAGAGGGGTAAGCCCCGGGCGCCGACCGATGAGACGTTGCGTGCGCGCGCAATCCAACTCGGCGGCGCGAACGATGCAAGCGTGCTTCTCGCCTCAGTTTACCAACCAGAGCAAGCGGCACCCCTCTCCCTAACCCTCCCCCGCAAGGGGGGAGGGAACCCTTCCGCTGGTGCGTCCCTCACATTTGCGATGGGGAGAGGGGTATGCCGCACACTCAGGTGAGCGATACGCAGCGCGATCGCGCCAGGCAGCTCCGCCGCACCATGACGCGTGCGGAGACTTTGCTGTGGCGCCATCTCAAGGCTGATCGACTCGCCGGCCTCAATTTTCGCCGCCAGGCGCCGATCGGCAACTATATCGCGGATTTCGTCGCGCATTCGTGCAAGCTGATTGTCGAGGTCGATGGCGAGAGCCATGATTTCGAAGAACGTATTCGCCGCGACGAGCGGCGGGATGCGTGGTTGGCATCGCGCGGGTATCGCGTGCTGAGGTTCACCAATGACGACGTGACGAAGAATTTGGAAGGTGTTGCTCTGAGCATCGCGGAAGCAGCGCAGCAAGCGGCACCCCTCTCCCTAACCCTCCCCCGCAAGGGGGGAGGGAACCCTTCCGCTGGTGCGTCCCTTACCTCAGGGTCCGATAGAGCGGAGGAACGCTGATGGTACAGAAAGTAATGGTAACGCGAGCTGAGGTGAGCACGCTGGTCAGGCTCCCTCCCCCCTTGCGGGGGAGGGTTGGGGAGAGGGGTAAGCCCCGGGCTCCGGCGGAAGTCATCTCATCGCGCGCCGATAGTGCGCCCGCTCAAACGGGAGCGCCGTAGCCATGCTCCCCGCGATCCGTCTGATCTCCGAAGCTGCCGAGTTCGCTGCGCGCCGCCATAACGGCATGGCGCGCAAGGGGCGGGGTAACGAGCCCTATATCAACCACCTCGCCGAGGTCGCGAACCTGCTCGCGCAGGTGACCGATGGCGCCGATGCCGAGCTCGTTGCCGCGGGCTG
>NZ_JAGKJJ010000002.1 GCF_020329505.1 Bradyrhizobium semiaridum | reverse complement strand
GCTCGCCTCCGGCCTGTCCGCCGACGACCGCATCATCACCGCCCCGCCGGACGGCCGGCCGTCCGGCGGGGCGGTGATGATGCGGTCGTCGGCGGACAGGCCGGAGGCGAGCTCGATGTCCTTGCCGAGATCGCGGCTGATCTTCACCGTCTTGAACAGCACCTTGTCGTCGGGCGTCACGGTGGCGACGCGCAGGCCGTTGCTGTTGAAGATCAGCGCGCTGGCGGGAATGCTGAGCGGCGTCGAGTCGCGCTGCAAATTCAGCTTCACGCTGGCATAGCTGCCCGGCATCAGCTCGCCGGAGGAGTTGTCGAGCCCGAGTTGCATCCGCGTGGTGCCCGAGGAAACGTCGACCGCCTGCGAGGAGGCTTCCACCGTCGCCTCGAACGTGCGGTTCGGGTAGTCCGGCAGCGCCAGCGTGGCCTTGGCCCCGATCTTGATCGCCGGCACGTAGTTCTGCGGCACGTTGACATAGACGCGCAGCTTCTTGATGTCTGAGATCGTGAACATCGCCGGTCCCGCGGTGCCGCCGGCATTGATCAGCGCGCCGACGTCGGTGTCGCGCGAGGTCACCACGCCGTCGAACGGCGCCGTGATCTTCTTGTAGCCGGCGAGCGCTTCGAGACGCTCGACATTGGCCTGGCCGGCCTTGACCGCGCCGTTCTTGTTGGAGAGGTCGGCGGTGCGCTCGTCGATTTCCTGCGCCGAGACGAAGTTCGAGGCCACCAACGTCTTGCGCCGGTTCAGCGTCGCTTCAGAGAGTTTTGCGCTGGCCTGGGCGCTGGCGAGATCGGCGCGTGCCTGCAGCAACTGCTGATCGAGGTCAGGTGCCTCGATCTCGGCGATCACCTGGCCGGCCTTGACCCGGGCGCCGATATCGACGTCCCACGTCTTCAGGTAGCCGGACACCCGGGCGAAGATCGGGGCGCGGGAGTAGGCCTCGAGGCGGCCCGGCAGGTCGATGGTCGGGCTGAGCGCCCGGGCGCTCGGCAGCGCCACGGCGACGCTCGGAATGGCCTGGTCGTCGGTCCATTCCTTCAGCCTGGTGCCTTGCTCTTCGCGGGCGCGGATGCCCGTGCCGACGATCAAGCCTGCGCCGATCAAAGCCACCACGCCGAAGATGCCCAATTTCCGGCGCGAAACCGGGGGGCGCTGCTCAGTGGGCGGCATGCGGAATCTCCGATGAGGCGGCGGCTTTGGCGCCTTGTTTCTTGTGTACCATACTGAATACCACGGGAACAAACATCAGGGTCGCGAAGGTGGCGAAGATCAGGCCGCCGATCACGGCGCGGCCGAGCGGCGCGTTCTGTTCGCCGCCCTCACCCAGCCCCAGCGCCATCGGCGCCATGCCGATGATCATGGCGAGCGCGGTCATCAGCACCGGACGGAACCGGACGAAACCGGCCTCCAACGCCGCCGCGACGGGATCGCCGAGCTCCTCATAGCGCTCGCGGGCGAAGCTGATCACCAGCACGCTGTTGGCGGTCGCGACGCCCATGCACATGATCGCGCCGGTCAACGCCGGCACCGACAGCGTGGTTTCCGTCGTGAACAGCATCCAGACGATGCCGGCGAGCGCGGCCGGCAATGCGGTGATGATCACGAACGGGTCCGACCAGGACTGGAAGTTCACCACGATCAGGAAGTAGATCAGAACGACGGCGCCGAGCAGGCCGAACAGCAGGCCGGTGAAGGCCGAGTTCATGGTCTGCACCTGGCCGAGCAGCACCACCGAAGAACCCTTCGGCACCTCCTTGGCGGTATCCGCGATCAGCTTGCGCACGTCGGTGGCGACGCCGCCGAGGTCGCGGCCTTGGGTCGTGGCGTAGATCTGCACCAGCGACTGGATGTCGTATTGCGACACCACCGCGCTCGAGGTCGAGCGCTTGATGTCGGCGATGCCGCCGAGGATCGGCGCCTGGGTGTTGCCGGTCGCGGTGATCGGCAGGGTCTGCAGCGCGCTCAGCGAGTCGATCTGGTATTGCGGCGTCTGCATCACGATCGAATAGGACACGCCGTTGTCGGGATTGAGATAGTAGGTCGGCGCGACCTGCGAAGAGCCGGCGAGGTTGACCACCAACGAATTGGTGACGTCGCGCTCGGTTAGCCCGACATATTGCGCGCGGGTCCGGTCGACATCGATGTTGAAGGTCGGGTTGTTCGGCGACTGCTGGATGCGCGCGTCGGCGATGCCGGGGATGCGCTTGATCTTGGCCAGCAGCTTGTTGGCATAGGCGAAGTTGGCCTCGAGATTGGCGCCGCGGATCTGCAAATCGATCGGCGCCGGCGCGCCGAAATTGAGGATCTGGCTGACGATGTCGGCCGGCAGGAACGCGAAGCTGACCCCCGGGAACAGCCTCGGCAGCTGCTCACGCAGCGTGCGCACATGCTCTTCGGTCGGCTTGTGGTCTTCCTTCAGGCGGATCTGGATGTCGCCGTCCTGCGGGCCGATCACGCCGGTGTTGTTGTAGGTCATGTTGATGCCGGAGATCGGCATGCCGATGTTGTCGGTCATGGTCTCGATCTCGCCCGGGATCAGCTTGCGGATCGCCTTCTGGACGTCGGCGAGCTGGTTGGCGGTCTCCTCGACGCGGGTGCCGACCTGGGTGCGGACATGGATCAGGATGTTGCCGGCGTCGACCGATGGGAAGAAATTGCGGCCGAGGAACGGCACCAGCAAGAACGAGGCGGCAACGACCGCCAGGAAGCAGCTGACGAACACCGCGCGGTGACCGAGCGCCAGCGCCAGCAGGCCGCGATAGCCGCCGCGGATGCGCTCGAACCGCGCCTCGAAGCCGCGCTGGAACCAGACCAATGGGTTGCGCGACTTCGGCGGTGCGCCCTCGTGGTGCACATGCGGCTGCAACAAGTAATTCGCCATCGTCGGCACGAGGGTGCGCGACAGGATGAACGACCAGATCATCGCGAACATCACCGCTTCGGCCATCGGCACGAACAGGAAGCGCGCGACGCCGGTGAGGAAGAACATCGGCACGAACACGATGCAGATGCAGAGCAGCGAAACGAAGGCCGGCGTCACGATCTGGTTGGCGCCGTCCAGGATCGACTGCTCGACCGGCTTGCCCTGCTCCAGATGGTAGTTGATGTTCTCGATCGTCACCGTGGCGTCGTCGACCAGGATACCGACCGCGAGCGCGAGGCCGCCGAGCGTCATGATGTTCAGCGTCTCGCCGATCAGCGACAGCATGATGATGGCGCCGAGCACCGACAGCGGGATCGACACCGCGATGATCACGGTCGAGCGCCAGCTGCCGAGGAACAGCAGGATCATCACGCTGGTGAGCAGCGCGGCGATCACGCCCTCGAAGGCGACGCCGGTGATCGCGCCGCGGACGAACACCGACTGGTCGCCGATGAAGCCGATCTTCAGCGCGTCCGGCATCTGGTCCTTGACCTCGACCACCTTCTGCTTGATGCCGGAGATGATATCGAGCGTCGAGGTGGCGCCAGCCTTCAGCACCATCATCAGCACCGAGCGGTTGCCGTCGACATGGACGATGTTGGTCTGCGGCGGGTTGCCGTCGCGCACGCTGGCGACGTCGCGCACATAGACCATCGCGCCGTTGACCTGTTTGATCGGCAGGTCGCCGAGTTCCTCGAGCCGCAGCGGCGAGTTGTTGAGGTTGATGGTGTATTCGAAACTGCCGATCTTCTGGGTGCCGACCGGCGTGATCAGGTTCTGCGCGGCGAGCGCATTGGCGACGTCCTGCCCGGACAGGCCGCGCGCCTGCAACGAGGTCGGGTTGAGGTCGATCTGGACCTGGCGCTGCTTGCCGCCGAATGGATAGGGGATCGCGGCGCCGGGCACCGTGACCAGCGGCGTGCGCAGCTGGTTGATGCCGATATCGGCGAGGTTCTGCTCGGTCAGCCCGTCGCCGGACAAAGCGACCTGGATGATCGGCACGGTGGACGCGCTGTAATTCAGGATCAGCGGCGGCGTGGCGCCGGGCGGCATCTGCTTGAGCAGGGTCTGCGAGATCGCGGTGACCTGCGCGTTGGCGGTGCGGATGTCGACGCCGGGCTGGAAGAAGATCTTGATGATGCCGACGCCGTTATAGGAATTGGCGACGATGTGCTCGATGTCGTTGACCGTCGTGGTCAGCGCGCGCTGGAACGGCGTCGTGATACGCCCGCTCATCTGGTCCGGCGGCAGGCCCGTGTACTGCCAGACCACGCCGATCACGGGGATGCGGATATCGGGAAAGATGTCGGTCGGCGTGCGCAGCGCCGCCAAGGGTCCGATAATCAGGAGGAGCAGCGCGAGCACGACGAAAGTATATGGCCGGCTCAGCGCGATACGGACCAATGCGATCATAAAAGCGGCGTTCCCGAAATAAGCCTGCCCAGGCAAAGCAATCGGCGTTCCAAAAGGCCGATCCGCTCAGCGCCGATTTACCTGATGCAGCGCAAAACGCCAACCCACGCAGGCCCAATGGCCTTCACTTCCTTGGCATAGTCCGTGAGGCCGCCGGCATTCGGCCGATTCATGCGGCCCCGGGGAGCCCCGGAGCCGAGACACTCCCTGCTCTCAGAACCCACGGATTCGCGACATTCGTTGCCTGCATCGACTGGCGCAATGCAGGTCTGCGTGGAGAGCCGATGCAGGTTGCCGCGCGAGCGGGCCGGTTGCCCGCGCAACGACCGGCCGGGGTCGCCGGCTCAGGCCGCACGCACCGCGTCGAGGAACTTGCCGACCTCGAGCTTGAGGCGGTTGCTGTCGCCGGAGAGCGACTGCGCCGCCGAGAGCACCTGGCTCGAGGCCGAGCCGGTCTCGGTCGCACCGTGCTGCACGTCGACGATATTGGCCGAGACCTGCTGGGTGCCCTGCGCGGCCTGCTGCACGTTGCGAGAAATCTCCTGCGTCGCCGCGCCCTGCTCTTCGACCGCGGCGGCGATGGTCGAGGAGATCTCCGACAGCCGTTCGATTGTCGAGGAAATCTCCTTGATCGCGCCGACCGATTCCTGCGTCGCGGCCTGGATGCCGGCAATCTGCTGGCCGATCTCGCCGGTCGCCTTCGCGGTCTGCTCGGCGAGCGCCTTCACTTCCGACGCGACCACCGCAAAGCCGCGGCCGGCCTCCCCGGCGCGCGCCGCCTCGATAGTGGCGTTGAGCGCGAGCAGGTTGGTCTGGCCGGCGATGGTATTAATCAACTCGACGACGTCGCCGATGCGCGCGGCAGCCTTCGACAGCTCGCTGACCCGATCGTTGGTGGTGCGAGCCTGGCCGACGGCATCGCTCGCCATCCGCGCCGATTCCTGCACCTGCCGGCTAATCTCGGTCACCGACGACGACAGCTCCTCGGTCGCCGAAGCCACCGACTGGACGTTCGTCGACGCCTCCTCCGAGGCGGCGGAGACCGAGGTGGTCAGCTCCTGCGACCGCCGCGCGGTCGACGACAAAGTGCCGGCCGCGGCCTCGAGCTGCGTCGAGGCCGACGATACGGTCTGCACGATCTCGCCGATCATGTGCTCGAAATTGCGGGTGATGGCGTCGACCCGGCGGCCACGCTCGATCTTGGCCTCGGCATCGGCGGCCGCCGCCTCGTCGGCGGCCTTCTTGGCGATCAGCGCCTCCTTGAACACCTGAAGCGTATCGGCCATGGCGCCGATCTCGGTCTTCTCTCCCTGGTGCGGCACCACCGCCGCGAGATCGCCGCGGCCCAGCGCCTGCATCGGCATCACGATCGAGGCGATGCCGGCGGAGACGTCGCGGACCAGATAGAAGCTGATGCCGGCACCGACGATCACCGCGATACCGAGGATCGCGGTAAGCATCATGACGGCGGAGGAATAATTGTCCGCAGCATCCTGACCGGCCTTGTCGGCGCCGGCCTTGTTGAGCTCGATGTCCTTGCGCAGGATCTCGTCCGCGTCGAGCCCGATCTTGTTCACCGTCTTGGCATTCAGCTCATGGGCTTCATGCGGGATCTTGCCGGCTTCCTTGCGCGACAGCTCCATCACCTGTTCGGTGCCCTTCTTGTAACGGGTCCAGGCATCGACCCATTGATTGTAGAGCGCGCGCTCCTCAGGCGACGTGATCATCGGTTCATAGGCGGCGCGGATCTTGGTGTTGGCTTCGACCACCATCGCAAGGGTCTTCTCCTGCGCCAACTTCTCCTCCAGCGTCTCGACCAGCATGTGTTCGCGGATCACGTTGCGGTAGGTGATGACGCCGGCGCGCAGATCGCCGAGCGCGCGCACGCTCGGCAGCCAGCTGGTCGTGATGTCGACCGTGCTGGCATTGATCGCCCGCATGTTCTTGACGGCAAGCAGGCCCATGCCCGTCATCGCGACAAGCAGCAGCGCAACCACGGCAATGATCTTGGCGCGGATCGAGAATTTGGCGAGCATGTGACTTCCATGATGTCGGGCTGACGAGGCCCACGCGAATCGGATTGGCAGCGCTTCGTGCGCTGCAGCATCAAAGCCAGCGCGCCCCCTTCGGTACGGTTAATTTGTTTCCCCGTTCAACTACGGAGGCGTTCGCCGTCGCTGCGCCCCGCGGCGCAACGAACGCGTCAGCGCATCAAGGCGAGCGCGTCGGAGAAAAATTCCGGGCCGCCGAAATTGCCCGATTTCAGGGCAAGCAGCATCTCGCCGTCCTTGGCGCCGACGGCGCGCAGAACCGGCACGCCGGCCGCGATTTCCGCGCCGACAAGGAAGCCGGGAATGCCGAGCCGATCGACCACGGCGCCTGACGTTTCACCACCGGCGACCACCAGCCTGCGCACGCCTGCCCGCACCAGGCCTTCCGCGATGTCGGCCATCGACTGCTCGATGGCATGTCCGGCTGCATCGCGGCCATGCCGGGATTGCAGAGCTGCGACCTCGTCCGGCGTCGAGCTGCTCGCGATCAGGATTGGACCGTCGCCGATCCGATCCCTGGCCCAGGCGAGCGCGCGCTGCGCCTCGTCCTTGCCGGCCACGACCCGCTCGGGATCGAGGTGCAGGACCGGCATGACCTTCTCGGCATTGGCGATCTGCTGCAGGGTAGCCTGCGAACAGCTGCCGGCGAGGCACGCGGCCGGTCCGCCGACCGCGGCCATTGCATCGAGGGTATCCGGTTTGGTGCTGCCGGCGGCGACCAGCGCGCGCGCGAGGCCGAGCCCGATGCCGGAGGCGCCGACCGACACACGGTGATCCAGCGCGACCTGGCCGATGGTCTCGAGGTCGCGGTCGAACACCGCGTCGACGACAGCCGCGCCGATGCCCTTGGCGGCGAGATCCTTGAGCCTCGCCCGGACCGCATCCGCGCCGCGGCTGAGCGTCGCGAGATCGACCAGCCCCACCTTGGTCTTGCTCTGGCGCGCCAGCACGCGGACCAGATTGGAATCATGCATCGGATTGAGCGGATGGTCCTTCAGCGGGCTCTCGTTCAGCGGCACGGAGCCGACGAACAGATTGCCCTGGTAGACGGTGCGGCCGTTCTCCGGGAACGCCGGTGTCACCAGCACGATGCTGTCGCCGGAATCGGCGCGCAGCGCGTCCATCACCGGGCCGATATTGCCTTTGTCGGTGGAATCGAAGGTCGAGCAGATCTTGAACAGGACATGTCGCGCGCCGCGGCCGCGCAGCCATTTGTCGGCGTCGCGCGAGCGCGTCACTGCGAGCCCTGCCTCGATCGAGCGGCTCTTCAAAGAGACGACGACGGCGTCGACCTCGGGCAGCGCGAGATCGTCGGCGGGCACGCCGATGGTCTGCACGGTGCGCAGGCCGGCGCGGGTCAGCGTATTGGCGAGGTCGGAGGCGCCGGTATAGTCGTCGGCGATGCAGCCCAGGGACAGTTTCGCTGACATCACGGCTTCACTCCGGCATAGCGCTTGAACCAGGCAAGACCGTCCGTGGTCTTGCCGCGCGGATTGTATTCGCAGCCGACGAAGCCGCCATAGCCGAGCCGGTCGAGCTCATCGAACAGGAACGGATAGTTCAGCTCCTCGCCGTCGGGCTCGTTGCGCGAGGGGATCGAGGCGATCTGGATGTGGCCGATGATCGGCATCATCTCGCGCAGCCGCATGGTGACGTCGCCGTGGATGATCTGGCAGTGATAGATGTCGAACTGCAGTTTCAAGTTCGCAATCTTCAGCTCGTCGATCAGGTCGCGGGCGAAGATGAAGTCGTTGAGGAAGTAGCCGGGCACGTTGCGCGGGTTGATCGGCTCGATCACGACGTCGAGGCCGTGCGGCCCGAAGAACTCGGCGGCATATGCGACCGACTTGCGGAACGCCGCGACCGCCCTGGCATCGCTGCGGTCGGCAATCCCGGCCATCAGATGCACCCGCTTGACGCCGGTCGCCTGCGCATAGGGCAGCGCGGTCGTCAGGCTCGCCTGCAGATCGGCGAAGCGATCGGGCAGCGCGGCAAAGCCCTTCTCGCCGGCGTTCCAGTCGCCCGGCGGCAGGTTGAACAGCGCCTGCGTCAGCCCGGCACTTTTCAGCCGCTTGCCGACCTCCTCGGCCGGATGATCGTAGGGGAACAGGAATTCCACCGCGGTGAAGCCGGCCTTGGCGGCGGCCTCGAAGCGGTCGAGGAACGGCACCTCGTTGAACATCATGGTGAGGTTGGCGGCAAAGCGGGGCATATGATCCTCTTATTTCTTCTCGCCGGGAAGCTTGGTGCCGGTGACCTGCGCGTACATCCGGGCCACCGAGGCATCGTCGTCGCGGCCCATGCCGGCGGCGGACGTCATCAAAAACATCTGCAGCGCGGCGGCCGAGACCGGCACCGGGAAGCGGGCGCTACGCGCCATGTCCTGGATGATGCCGAGGTCCTTCACAAAGATCTCGACCGCGCTGCGCGGCGCGTAGTCGCCGTCGAGCACATGCGGGATGCGGTTCTCGAACATCCAGGAATTACCGGCGGAGGCTGTGATCACCTCATAGACCTTCCTGATGTCGAGGCCCTGCTTGGCGGCGAAGGCAATCGCCTCCGAGGCGGCGGCGATATGCACGCCGGCGAGCAGCTGGTTGATCATCTTGAAGGCGGCTCCCTGCCCCGCGGCATCGCCGAGCTCGTAGAGCTTTGCCGCCATCGCATCCAGCGCCGGCCGCGCTCTTGCAAAGGCCGCTGCGCTGCCGGAGGCGAGGATGGTGAGCTCGCCCTGCGCCGCGCGTTGCGCACCGCCGGAAATCGGGGCGTCGAGATAATGCCGGCCGGTCGCCTCGAGCTGTTTTGCCAGACGCCGCGCGATCTCGGGGTCCATGGTCGCGGACGAGATGAACACCGCGTCCGCGGCCAGCGTCTCGGCGACGCCGTCCTTGCCGAACAGGATGGCCTCGGTCTGCGCGGCATTGACGACGACGCTGACGACGATGCCGACATCCTTGGCCGCCTCGGCCGGCGTCTTGGCGCCCTTGCCGCCGTCGGCGACGAAGCGGGCGACCGCATCGGCCGACACGTCGCAGCCGGTGACGTCGAAGCCGGCACGCTTCAGCGAGGTCGCCATGCCGTATCCCATCGAGCCGAGCCCGACGACGGCAACGCGCGGTTTGGCGGAACTGGACATGCGGCGATCCCTCGCTTTTTAGCTGGTTTGATGCTTGCCTATCACGGCTTGGCCGCGCTGCCAAAGCATGAGACAACGCGCAAAACGGATAGCGTCACGAGCGAGACCAGATGAGCGAAACAAAGCTTCGTGAGGACATCTGCCGCTTCGGCCGCTCGCTGTTCGAGCGCGGGCTGACGCCGGGCTCCTCGGGCAATATCAGCGTCCGGCTCGATGACGGCGGCTGGCTGGTGACGCCGACCAATGCCTCGCTCGGTTTCCTCGATCCCGGCAAGCTGTCGCGGCTCGACGCCAGCGGCCGGCTCGTCTCCGGCGATGCCCCGACCAAGGAAGTACCGCTGCACACCGCGCTGTACCAGACACGCAGCGCTGCCCGCGCCGTCGTGCACCTGCACTCGACCCATTCGGTCGCGCTCTCGATGCTGCCCGAGATCGATCCGCGCGCCGCGCTGCCGCCGCTGACGGCCTATTACGTGATGAAATGCGCACCGACCGCGCTGGTGCCCTATTATCGTCCCGGCGATCCTGCGGTGGCGGATGCGATCAAGGGACTGGCCGGGAAATATTCATCGGTGCTGCTCGCCAATCACGGACCCGTGGTCTCCGGCGACACGCTGGAAGCGGCGGTGTTCGCGACCGAGGAACTGGAGGAGACCGCAAAGCTCTATCTGCTGCTGCGCGGCCTCAACCCGCGATACCTGTCGCCCGAACAGGTGGCTGACCTGACCAAGACGTTCGGGCTCGTACTGCCGGATCACACTCGCTAGCTAGAGCAGACAATAGCCATGCGGAGGACAGTCATGATGCGGTTCACGGGATTGGCATTCGTGGTTCTCGTCGGCGGCCTGGCCGGATCGGTCGCACGGGCCGAGCAGTCTTTGCAGGACCTGCTCGCGATCCAGCTTCGTGCCCAGGGCTATGCCTGCGACAAGCCGCTCAAGGCCGAACGGAACGACAAGCTCTCCAAGCCGGACAACGAGGCCTGGACGCTGACCTGCAGCAACGCGACCTACCGCGTCAGCCGCGTGCCGGATCTCGCCGCCAAGGTCGAGGAGATCAAGCCGGAGAGCCAGGAAAAGAAGTGACGAGGTGGCCACACACTTGCGATGACGACGGTGGGTGGGACAAAACCTCGCACCCTCTCAGGATGCCGGAGGAGTGTGTGCAGGCGCTTGCCCGGCTACAGCCCCAGATACGCCTTGCGCACGTCCGGATTGCCGCTGATCTCGGCCGCGGTCCCCTGCATCAGCACGCGGCCGGTCTGCAGGATGTAGGCGCGGTCGGCGATCTCGAGGCACTCGGCCATGCGCTGCTCGACGATCAGCACGGTCATGCCGGCGTCGCGGATGCGCTTCACCGCCTGGAAGATCTCGTCGACCAGTTTCGGCATGATGCCCTGCGACGGCTCGTCTAGCATCAACAGACGCGGCCGGGTCATCAAGGCGCGGCCGATCGCCAGCATCTGCTGCTCGCCGCCCGACAGCGTCTCGGCGCGCTGGTCGAGCCGCTCGTTGAGCCGCGGGAACAGCTGGAAGACGAGGTCGAGCGGCTCGTCGCGGCTGGCCTCGCGGCGGTAGAGATAGCTGCCGAGGCGGAGGTTGTCGCGCACCGAAAGCCGCGGAAACAGCCGGCGGTTCTCCGGCACGTAGGCGATGCCGCCCGCGGTGATGACATGCTGCGGCTGGCCGTCGATGCGCTTGCCGTCGAAGGTGACGGTGCCCGAGCGCGGCCGCTCGGCGCCGGCGATCGATTTGAGCAGCGTCGACTTGCCCGCGCCGTTGGCGCCGGCGACGCAGACGATCTCGCCCTTGCTGACGTCGATCGACACCGAGGAGATCGCAACCAGGCCCTGATAGGCGGTGGTGACTTCACGCACCGACAGCATGACGATCCCCGAGATAGGCGGTGATGACTTCCGGGTTGCGGACGACCTCGGCGGGCTTGCCTTCGACCAGCACCTTGCCGAGATTAAGCACGATGGCGCGATCGACCAGCGGCATCACGATCTCCATGACGTGCTCGACCATCAGCACGGTGACGCCGGTGGCGCGCACCTTGCGCACCAGCTCGACGCCGGTCTGCGCCTCGACCGGCGTCAGGCCGGTGAGGACTTCGTCCAGCAACAACAGTTTCGGTTCGGTGGCGAGCGCGCGGGCGACCTCGAGCCGGCGCTTCTCGGACGGCACGAGGTCGCTGGCAAGCACCTCGGCGCGCGCGGCGAGACCGCAGAACTCCAGCACCTCGTAGGCCTTCTGCCGCGCGATGCGCATCTTGGTGTTGCGGATCAAGGCGCCGACGATGACGTTGTCGATCACGGTCATGGTCTCGAAGCTCTTGACCACCTGGAAGGTGCGTCCGACGCCGCGCTGGCAGCGCTCGGCCGCCGGCAGCCTTGTGACATCCTCGCCGTCGAAGATGATCGACCCTTGAGTCGGCGGCAGCACGCCCGCGATCAGGTTGAACAGCGTCGACTTGCCGGCGCCGTTCGGGCCGATCAGGCCGACGATCTCGCCGCGCCCGACCGAGATCGAGACGTCGCTGTTGGCGACGAGGCCGCCGAAGCGCTGCCAGACGCCGCGGGTTTCCAAAAGAGCCGTCATCGCGCGGCCCCCTTGCGCAGCGAGAACACGCTGACCAGACCGCGCGGCAGCGCCAGCGAGATCGCGACGATCAGCGCGCCGTAGACGATCAGGTCGACGCCGCGGCCGGAGCCGCCGACGAACGAACGCGTCAGCTCGGTGAGCGGGATCAGGATCACGGCGCCGAGCACCGGGCCCCACAGCGTGCCGATGCCGCCCAGCACCGCGGGCAATGCCATCAGCAGCGAGAACTGGAAGCCCATCACGCTTTCGGGGTCGATATAGGAGACGAACTGCGCATAGAAGCTGCCGCCGACCGCAACCAGGAAGGCCGAGACCGCGGCCGCGCCCATCTTGGAATTGAACACGACGACGCCGAGGCTTTCGGCCGCGTCGGGATTGTCCTTCACCGCTCGCCACCAGTAGCCCCATTTGGAATCCTCCAGCCACCAGGTGACGAACCAGGCGATGCAGGCCAGCGCCAGCGCGAAATAGAAATACGGCAGCTTGGAGCGCGTGAACTGGAATTTCAGCCAGCTGTCGCCGCGCATGGGGATGTCGATGCCGAGCGCGGCGCCGGCCCAGTCCCAGTTCTGGATCAGCAGCAACGCGATCTCGGCGATCACGATGGTCGCGATCACGAAGTAATGGCCGCGCAGGCGGAAGCAGGGATAGCCGAGCGCCATCGCGATCAGCGCGGAGATCGCCCCGCCCGCCAGCATGCCGAACCACGGCAGCACGCCGAATTTGGTGAACAGCAGCGCCGTCGTGTAGGCGCCGAGCCCGAAGTAGAGCGCGTGGCCGAGCGAGATCTGGCCGCAATAGCCTGATAGTATGTTCCAGCTCTGCGACAGCGCCGCGTACATCAGGGTCAGCACCATGATGTTCTGGACGTAGACGTCCTTGACGAACAGCGGCGCCAGCGCGGCGAGCGCGGCAAGGCAAAGAGCGACGATCAGGTCACGCCTGCGGCGTTGGGCGAAGTGGGTATCCATCACATCGATCCGAACAGGCCGCGGGGGCGGATGAAGACGACCAGCAAATAGACGGCGTAGATGCCGACCGATTTCAGCGACGGCGGCAGGATCAGCGCGGTGGTCGCCTCGACGAGGCCGACGATGATGCCGCCGGCAAAGGCCCCGAACACGCTACCGAAGCCGCCGAGCGCCACGGTGACGTAGGCGATCAGCGCAAACGACGCGCCGACATCGGGATAGATGTAGAAGAAGATCGCCATGATGGCGCCGGCGAGCCCGACCAGCGCCGCACCAAGGCCCCAGCCGAGCGCGAACACCCGGTTCTTGTCGATGCCGACCAGCGCCACCGCGCCGGCGTCCTCGCGCGTCGCCTCCAGCGCACGGCCGAAATCGGTGCGGTTGATGAAGAAGTAGAGCGCGACGAAGGCCGCGATCGACAGCATGGCGCCGATCAGCTGCGGCTCCGGCAGATAGATGCCGGCGATCGACACCGTCTTCCCGCCGAGCCAGGACTGCGGGATGCTGCGGTAGTCGGGCGTGAAGAAGTACTGCGCGAGGCCGCGCATCACGATGGCGAGGCCGAAGGTCGAGAAGATCTGCACCATGCCGGCATTGGCCTTGGCGCGCATGGCGAAGCGGACGATCAATAGGTAAACGACCGCCCCGAACACGAACAGTGCCGCGGCGACCAAGGGCGCCGACAGCAAGGGGTCGATCGCGAAGAACGCGAACAGGAAGAAGGTCACATACATCGCGATCATCAGGAACTCGCCGTGGGCGAAGTTCACGACGTCCATCAGGCCGAAGATCAAGGCGAGCCCGGCAGCGATCAGTCCGTAGAGCAGCCCCATCAAGAGGCCACTCGCCAGACTTTGAATAATGGTCTCGGCTGTCACCGTTGACGCTCCATGTCTCGACCGTTGTCGCTATCCCCCGGCATTGCGAGGAGCGAAGCGACGAAGCAATCCATTCTTCCTTTGCATGGAAAGGTGGATTGCTTCGCTTCGCTCGCAATGACGGAACATGCGAGACTCTGAATGATGTCTTCGGCTGTCACCGCCGTATGCCCCTCTGAGCGTCCGACCGATTACTTGTTCATCGGCCAGATCGCCTCGGAGACGGCGGCCTGTTCCGGGAAAATCGTCACGAAGTTCTTCGCGGCGTATTGCAGCAGCACCGGATCGGCGAAGTTGTTCTGCCCCATCTCGTCGAATTTGACGCGCTTCCAGGGCATGATGGTCGCATCGCCCGGCATGTCGGTCGCGACCAGCGCCTCGCGGATCTTGTCGCCCTCGGTCGACTTGGCGCGGTTGATGGCGTCGGCCATCACGATCAGGCCCATGAACTGGCGCGACGAATAGTCGTTGAAGTCCTTGCCGGACTTGGCGCGGTACATTTCGTTGATCAGACCGACCATCGGACGCTTCTGCGCGAGGTCGAGCGAGAAACTGCCGCGCGAGATCACGCCCTCGAGCTTGTCGCCGACCGCATCATAAGTCGCCTTCTCCGAGAAGCCGGCATCCTGCGCCATGATGTTCTTCGGCTTGTAGCCGAGCTCGGCCATGGTCTTGACCAAGAGGATCGCGTCGGTGGTGTAGCTCGACGGCATCAAGACGTCGGCATTGGCGGCCTTGAGCTGCTGCACCTCGGCGGTGAGCGACGGCGAGTTGGCGCGATACTTGATGTCGGCCACGATCTTGTAGCCGCGCTCGCCAGCGAGCTTGGTCTGCGCATTCGCCGAATCGGTGCCGAAGATGGTGTCCTCGTGGAACAGCGCCAGCGTCTCGATCTTCTGACCCTTCTTCTTCATCGCATCGAAGAAGTCGAACATCGCGGTCGAGAACATCTCGTCATGCGGCGAGGCGCGGAAATAGAATTTCAGGCCGCGGCGATGCAGGCTCGGCGAGGAATTGTCGGCCGAGAGGAACGGCACGCCGTAGCGCTCGCAGATCTGGCTGACGGTGACGGCGACCGCGCTCTGATAGGTGCCGATCACGGCGCAGACCTTGTCCTGGGTGATCAGGCGCTCGGCTTCGGCGCGGCCCTTCTGCGGATCGGCCTGGTGGTCGGCGAACACCAGCTTGATCTTGGCGCCGCCGAGGCCGGGCAGGCCCTCGCCCTTGGCGAGCGGCAATGCGAAATCGTAGTTCTTGTTGATGATGTCGGCCGCGGTCTCGAACGCACGCTGCGCGTCGACGCCGATCTGGGCGCTGGCGCCGGACAGTGGATAGATCACGCCGATGGCCACTTCACTGGTCTGCGCGCGTGCGGCCATCGGACCGAGCGCGGCGGCGGCCGTGGCACCCAGCAACACGTTGCGGCGAGAGATCGTCATGCGAAATTCCCCTTGGTCAGTTTGTTTTTATCGATGAAACGCTTGTAGCGCGCAGTAAAGCCCGAATGAATTGCACGAATTGCCTATTCAGAGCACAGCGAGCGCCTTGTTCTTGAGATCGGTGACGAGCATCAGGCCCGGCGAATGCGTGATCGCGAACGGCAGCTTCGCGCTTGCGATCACCGATTGCGGCGTCACCCCGCAGGCCCAGAACACCGGGATCTCGTCATCGGCGACCGGCACCGGATCGCCATAGTCCGGCTTGGCGATGTCCTTGATCCCGATCGAATGCGGATGGCCGAGATGCACCGGCGCGCCGTGCACCGACGGGAAGCGCGAGGTGATCTGCACCGCACGGATCGCATCCGCCGGCTTGAAGGGACGCATCGACACCACCATGGGACCGGCGAACGGCCCGGATGGGCTGCACGCGATGTTGGTGCGGTACATTGGCACACGCAGATTGCGTTCGATGTGACGGATCGGCAGCCCGTCGTCGAGCAGCGCCTCTTCGAACGAGTAGGAGCAGCCGAGCACGAAGGTGACGAGATCGTCGCGCCAGTACTTCATGATGTCGGTCGGCTCGTCCGCCACCTCGCCGTCGCGCCACACGCGGTAGCGCGGCACGTCGGTGCGGATGTCGAGATCGAGGCCGAGCGACGGGATGCTGGGATCACCGACATCGGACATGCCGATGATCGGGCACGGTTTCGGATTGAGCTGGCAGAAGCGGTGGAAAGCGCCGGCGAGCTTTTCCGGCAGGATCGCGAGATTGCCCTGCACGAAGCCGTTGGCGACGCCGGCGGTGGTCGAGGCCACGCCGTTACGGAAGGCGCGGCGCGCTTCGGCACTCGCCGGCACCGGGTCCCCTTGCTGCATTGCCGCAAAAACAGTCATGGGTGGCTCCTGCCCATAATCTCGACAAGGACAAACCAACACCACGCGTGATATAATGTCTAATCGTCCTTTCTAATCAAAATCGATAAATCAGATTTATCGATCGGAAAATGCTTCCAATGACGGACTTCCGTTCGATTGAAACGTTCCTGTGGGTCGTCAAGCTCGGCAGCTTCCGCGGCGCCGCGGCGCGGCTCAACACCACCCAGCCGGCGATCTCGCAGCGCATCGCCCAGCTCGAGCGCGAGATGGGTGTCAAGCTGCTCAACCGCGACCATCGCGTGGCGTCGCCCACGCCGAGCGGCCGGCTGATGATGACCTATGCCGAAAAACTGATCGGATTGCGCTCGGAGATGATGGCCGAGGTCGGCGACCGCTCGGCGATGCGCGGCGCGCTGCGGCTCGGCGTCGCGGAGACGATCGTGCACACCTGGCTGCCGCGTCTCGTGAAAAGCGTCAACGAAGTCTATCCGAATCTGTCGCTGGAGATCGAGGTCGACATCACGCCGAACCTGACCGCGCGGCTGCTGGCGCAGGAGATCGAGCTTGCCTTCGTGCTCGGCCCGGTCTCGGTTTCCGGTGCGCACAACCGCGTGCTCTGCGATTATCCGATCGGCTTTCTGGCCAGCCCCGCGCTCGGGCTTGGCGACGGCCCGGTGGCGCGGCAGGATCTGGCGCGGTTTCCGATCATCACCTTCCCGCGCAAGACCCAGCCTTACGAGACCGTGCGCGCGCTGTTCAATCAGCCTGACCTGCCGCCGATCCGGCTGCATGCCTCGACCTCGCTGGCGACCGTGATCCACATGGCCAATGAAGGGCTCGGCATCGCCGTGATCCCGTCGGCGATCGTCGAGAACGAGCTCGCCGACGGACGCCTGCAACTGCTCGACACCGACCTCAAGCTGCCGCCCCTCACCTTCACCGCAAGCTGGCTCGCCTCCCCCGACGCGGTCGCGATCGAGCGCGTCGCCAATCTCGCGCGCCAGATCGCGCAGGAGAGCGTGACGGTTGACGGCGCGACAGCGGCGCGTCATGAAAATGTGGTCGCGTAACGGGAAGAGCCGCAATGAGCCGAGCCGCCACCAACCTGCAGATCGATTCCGCCCGCCTCTGGGGCACCATCCACGAAACCGCGCAGTTCGGCGCGACACCCAAGGGCGGCGTGCGGCGGCTGACGCTGAGCGCCGAGGACAAGCAGGTGCGCGACTGGTTCCGCAAGGCTTGCGAAGAGGCCGGTCTCGAGGTGCAGGTCGATGCGCTCGGGTCGATGTTCGGCTTGCGCAAAGGGCGCGACATGTCGAAGCCGCCGATCGGCGTCGGCTCGCATCTCGACACCCAGCCGACCGGCGGCAAGTATGACGGCGTGCTCGGCACGCTTGCCGCGCTGGAGATGGTGCGGACCCTGAACGATGCCGGCATCGAGACCGAGCTGCCGATCTGCATCTGCAACTGGACCAACGAGGAAGGCTCGCGCTTCGCGCCGGCGATGATGGCCTCCGCCGCCTATGTCGGCGACTTCACCACCGACGACATCTTGTCGCGCAAGGACGCCGAGGGCGTCACGGTGGCGCAGGCGCTTGATACGATCGGCTATCGCGGCGACGCGCCGGTCGGCCGCCAGAAGTTCACCAGCTTCGTCGAGCTGCATATCGAGCAGGGGCCGATCCTGGAGGCCGAAGGCAAGACCATCGGCGTGGTCGACTCCGGCCAGGGCGTCTTGTGGTACGACGGCAAGATCATCGGCTTCGAGAGCCATGCCGGCTCGACCCCGATGCCGCTGCGGCGCGACGCGCTGGCCACGCTGTCGGAAATCGTGCTGGCGATGGAGAGCATCGCCAGGAAGCACGGCCCGAATGCGGTCGGCACCATCGGCGAGGCCGTGATCGCGGCGCCGTCGCGCAACGTGATTCCCGGCGAGATCGCCTTCACGGTGGATTGCCGCAGCGCCGACGCCGCCATCATGGATGCGCTCGACCGCGACCTGCGCGCGGCGTGCGCCGAGATCGCGGCGCGGCGCAAGGTCGAGGTTCAGCTCGAGCTGGTGTGGCGCAAGGCGCCAACGCATTTCGATCCAAAACTGGTCGATGCGGTCGAGAACGCGGCGACACAGCTCGGCTATTCGCACCGCCGCATCACCTCCGGCGCCGGCCATGACGCCTGCAATCTCAACACCGTGATGCCGGCGGCAATGGTGTTCGTGCCCTGCAAGGACGGCATCAGCCACAACGAGCTGGAGGATGCCACGCAGGCGGACTGCGCCGCCGGCGCCAACGTCCTGATGCACACGGTGCTGGCGCTCGCCGGCGTCGCATCCTGATCGTCTCCGCTCTTCGGATCATGCTCTCCCTTTAATGGAGGTTCTCGTGCGCGCTGTGTTCGTCGACGCCAATGAATCGCTTGCGGTCATCGCGGAGCGCCTGGAGAAGCCCGGCGATCCCACGATGCGGATCAACCGCAATCCGGACATCAAGCCCGAGGACTATCCGGCGGTGCTCGACGGCGCCGAGATCGCGGTGGTCGACCACACCGCCCTGCCGACCGCAATTGCAAAACAGTGCTCCGGACTGAAGCACGTCGTGTTTCTCGGCACCGGCGCGCGCAGCTACATGAACCCCGAGGAGCTCGCCGAGCTCGGCATCTCCGTGCACCTGATCAAGGGCTATGGCGACACCGCCGTGGCGGAATCCGCGATCGCGCTGATGTGGTCGTCGGCGCGGGTGATCGCGCAGATGGACCGCGAGATGCGCGCCGGCAACTGGCTGCGCGAGGACGGCATGCAGCTCACCGGCAAGACGCTCGGCCTGGTCGGCTTCGGCGGCATCGCTGCCGAGGTCGCGCGCATCGCGCTCGGCAGCGGCATGAAGGTGATCGCCTGGAACCGCTCGCCGAAGAGTTTTGCGGGCGTCGAGTTCGTCGACCTCGACGCCGTGCTGGGCAGGAGCGACGTGGTCTCGATCCATCTGCTGCTCAACGACGAGACCCGCGGCATGATCACGCGCGAGAAGATCGCGCAGATGAAGCCGGGCGTGATCCTCGTCAACACCGCGCGCGCGGCGATCGTCGACGAGCAGGCCATGATCGACGCGCTCAACTCCGGCCATATCCGCCACGCCGGCCTCGACGTCTTCAACGTCGAGCCGCTGCCGAAGGATCATCCGCTGACCAGGATCCCGAACGTGACGCTGTCGGCGCATTCCGCCTTCCGCACCCCCGAGGCGAGCGAAAATTTGATTCATGCCGCCTGGGAGCACTGCCGGCGGATCGTGAAGGGATAAGCTTCGCCTCCTCTCACCTCTGCGAAAGGTTCCAGGCATGGTGCGGCAACAGCGCGCGCCAAAGCCATTTACGCGCGCGCTCGTCTGTACTATCATTGATTGTGCGATGTCACATTAGTTTACTTTAAGTTTGATACCTTCATTTCGATAGCTGCGCTCATTTCGGGAGGCCTCCGATGGCTCGCGTGCGCAAGGACGTCTGGCAATTGCCGGCAGGTGACAAGACGCTGTTCTGGTACGGCGAAGCCATCAGGGAATTGCAGACCAGATCGATCACCGACATCACGAGCTGGTGGTCGCTTGCGGCGATGCATGGCATCGACCGGCAGCTCTGGATCGATCTCGGCTATCTCGACGCCAGCGTGACGCTGCCGTTCGATCCCGACGCCCTGGGGTTCTGGAATCAGTGCCAGCACGGCTCCTGGTATTTCCTGCCGTGGCACCGCGCCTATCTCGCGGCATTCGAAGCCATTTTGCTTGATGTGATCGTGAAGAAGGGCGGCCCGGCCGACTGGGCGCTGCCCTACTGGAACTACGATCCGACGAAGCCCGATACGCTGAAATTCCCCACCGCCTTCGCGCCGGAACTGCTCGACGACGGCAGCAAGAATCCGCTCTGGGTCAAGGAGCGCTACGGCCGCCGCGGCAACGGCGTGATCAGCATCCGCGCGTCCGACATTCCGGTCTCCCCGCTCTGGCAGGAGCCGGAATTCTTCAACGAGCCGCAGGACCTGCCGACCTCGTTCGGCGGCACCCGCACGGCCTTCAGTCACGGCGGCAGCGGCGCCGGGCTTCTGGAGCAGCGGCCACATGGTCCCGTCCACGTCCTGGTCGGCGGCACCAAGGAAGGCACCGACCCAGACATCGCCAAGAACAACGGGCTGATGGCGATGTTCGAAACCGCCGGCATCGATCCGATCTTCTGGCTGCATCATTCCAACATCGATCGGCTCTGGGAATCCTGGCTGACAGTGCGCCGGCATCCCTCCGACCCGGCGGATGCCTACAAGAATCCGACCGACACCGACTGGCTGAACGAGCCGGCAGGCCAGTTCGTGATGCCGCGCCCGGACGGCACGACGTTCACGACAACGGCCGCGAAAGTCTTGAATACCAAAGCACCCGAGCTCAATTATGAGTACCAGGACATTTCGGTCCCCGGTCAGCAGCAGGTTCTTGCGGCGCGCCTCGGCAGACTGGGCGTCGCACCGACGGACGCGAACAATCTCGCGGGAGCGATGACCATGGCCGCGCAGAAGAGCACTGAACTCGTCGGCGAAAGCAGCGCCGCGATCCGGCTGGCCGCCACGCCCACCGACGCACGCGTCCAGCTCGACAGCGCCGCCACTGGCAAGCTTTCGGCAAAGCTGTCCTCCATAAGGTCATTGGCTCCGGCCAGCGCGGCGCCGGCACCGGATCGCGTCTATTTGGTGCTGGAGAACGTCACCAGCACCACCGACGCCGGAATGTTCGACGTCTATGTGAACCTTCCGAAGGACGCCAACCCGGCGCAGCATCCGGAAAACCATGCCGGCGTGCTGTCGCTGTTCGGCGCGCGGGCGGCAAGCCAGGCCGGCGGCCCGCATGCCGGCGCCGGGCTGACGCAGACGCTCGACATCACCGATATCGTCGATGCCATGCATCTCAGCGGCCAACTGAATGCGCAGGCGGTCGACGTCAAGTTCGTTCCGCAGACGCCGATCTCGGCGGGCAGCAAGATCGACGTCGGCCGCCTGAGAGTCTACCGCCAGAGCCGGTGACGCCATGTCGCCGCATGTGCCGTTGCCCACGCCGCTCCGACAGGCGTCACCGGTGCTGCTATTTGCCAGCCTGTGCTGCTGGCTGCTGCTCGCCGCCGGCAGCGAAGGATTGCCGTCAGTTGCACTCTGCTCGCCGTCGCCGACCCTCGTGACCGCCGGCGCCGCGTTCTCGACGATCTATGGCCTCAGTGCGACCGCGATGCTGGCAGCCCTGTTCTGGATCCTGATGGTCGCAGCGATGACTGCGCCGCAGCTGGCGCAGCCGATCTCGCAATTGCGGCTGCGCAGTCTGGTGCAGCGGCGTGGCCGTTCGGCCGGCCTGTTCGCGGCGGCCTATCTCCTGGTCTGGATCGCGGTCGGCCCGATCCTGCTGGCCGTGCCGAACGCCATGACGGTGCTGGCCCAAGCCACGGCGCTGCCGGCATTCGTGATCGCGGTCGCGATCGCGGTGCTGTGGCAGGCGGCGCCGCTGCGCCAGGGCATGCTCAACCGCTGCCATCGCGTGCCGAACCTCTCCGCCTTCGGAGCTGCCGCCGATCGCGACTGCATCCGGTTCGGGCTGACGCACGGCCTGTTGTGCACGGCGATCTGCGCGCCGGCGATGCTGCTGCCGCTGACGGCGCCGGCATTCCATCTCCCCCTGATGTTCGCGCTGTCCGTTGCCTTGCAGCTTGAGCGCCTCGCGCCGCCGCGGCCACCGCGGTGGACGTGGCGCATCCTGCCCGGCCAGGCGGTCGTGCCGGTGCTGTTCAGGTGGATCAGATGACGCCGGCAACGCAATGCCCGCTCAGGTAGTGAATTCGCAACGACCGTGAACAGAGGAGATCGCGATGACCGATATCAGCGGCAAGTGGACCTATCGCAGCTTTCACAACGATCCCGCCCCGGTCGGCGACGACGCCGAGAAGGCGCTGCGGCTGATCTTCGCCGAGGCCGAGTTCACATTCGAGATATCGGGGACGGAGCTCAGCGGCATGATCGATTGGGGCAGCGGCGGGCTCGCATTGAAGGGCACCATCCAGCTCGCCACCGCAACGACGCCGCTCGCGGTCCAGATCGTCGGCACCGGCCGGACCAATCTCGGAACCGAAGGCTGGGAATACGACTACAACGCCCAGCTCGCGCATCAGTGGCCCAACGGCATCAACCAGGTGCCGGCGCTGGTCGGATCGGTCATCCGCGCCAAGCCGCACGGCTCCGCACCCGCAGGCTATGTCGCCTCGTTCATCGCGGTGAAGCAGCCGTGATGCGTTGGGATGGCCTCTTCCCTTCTCCCCTTGTGGAGAAGGTGGCTCGGATCGATGCGAGCCGGATGAGGGGTCTGCATCCGCGGAGAGAAACCCCTCACCCGGCTTCGATGCTTCCCGCATCGAAGCCACCCTCTCCCACAAGTGGAGAGGGTAAGACGGATCAATCCACCATTTCCGCGACGGCCTTGCCGCACGCCGTCGTGTCGGCGTTGCCGCCGAGGTCGCGGGTGCGCAGCGTGCGTTCGCCGAGCGTACGCTCGATCGCGCCGACGATGGCGTCCGCAGCCTGCTTCTCGCCGAGATGCTCGAGCATCATCGCGCCGGACCAGATCATGCCGATCGGATTGGCGATGCCCTGGCCGGCGATATCGGGCGCCGAGCCGTGCACCGGCTCGAACACGCTCGGGAAGTTGCCTTCCGGATTGATGTTGCCCGATGGCGCGATGCCGATCGTGCCGGTGCAGGCCGGGCCGAGATCGGAGAGGATGTCGCCGAACAGGTTGGAGCCGACCACGACGTCGAACCAGTCCGGATGCAGCACGAAATTCGCAGTCAGGATGTCGATGTGGTACTTGTCCCACTTCACGCCGGGATACTTCTTCGCCATCGCCTCGACGCGCTCGTCCCAATAGGGCATGGTGATGGAGATGCCGTTCGACTTGGTCGCCGAGGTCAGATGCTTCTTCGGCCGCGACTGCGCGAGGTCGAAGGCGAATTTCAGGATGCGGTCGACGCCGATGCGCGTCATCACCGTCTGCTGCGTCACGAACTCGCGGTCGGTGTCCGGGAACATGCGGCCGCCGACCGAGGAATACTCGCCCTCGGTGTTCTCGCGCACCACCCAGAAATCGATGTCGCCGGGCTTGCGGTTCGCCAGCGGCGACGGCACGCCGGGCATCAGCCGCACCGGCCGCAGATTGACGTACTGGTCGAACTCGCGACGGAACTTGATCAGCGAGCCCCACAGCGAGATGTGATCCGGAATCTTCGCCGGCCAGCCGACCGCGCCGAAATAGATCGCGTCGTGCTTGCCGATCTGTGCCTTCCAGTCCTCCGGCATCATCTCGCCGTGCTTCTCGTAGTAGTCGTAGGAGGCGAAGTCGAAATGATCGAACTGCACGGACACGCCGTGCTTCCTGGCCGCCGCCTCGATCACCCGCAGCCCTTCCGGCATCACTTCCTTGCCGATGCCGTCGCCGGGAATGACCGCAATCCGATACTGCTTCTTCGCGCTAACCATCGAGAACACCCTTGTGATTTGCCCGGCCGGCCAAGCCGCCTATCCTGATCGCCCTGCAATGGACCAAACTTCGCGCCGGCGCAACGCTGCAGTGCAGTGTTGACCGCAGCGCGACCCTGCCCCACCAAATTCGCCGATATCCGCTCCTCATACCAAGCGAGACATCCCATGGATCTGCATCTGCGCGGCAAGCGTGTCCTGATTACCGGCGCCTCCAAGGGCATTGGCGCGGCCGCCGCCGAGGCCTTTGCCGAGGAAGGCGCCCACCTGCTGCTCGCCGCGCGCAACGGCGAACAGCTCAAGGCGCTCGCCGAACGGCTGCGTTCCGCACACCAGGTCGATGCCGCGACCAGCGTGGTCGATCTGCGCAAATCCGACGATCTCGCCCGGCTGGCGAAGGAGGCCGCCGACATCGACATCCTCGTCAACAACGCCGGCGACATCCCCGGCGGCTCGATCGACAAGATCGACGAGGCGACCTGGCGCCATGCCTGGGAGCTGAAGGTGTTCGGCTATATCAACCTGACCCGGCAGATCTACGCCCAGATGAAGGCGCGCGGCGGCGGCGTGATCGTCAACGACATCGGCGCGGCCGGCGAGAAGTTCGACGCCAATTACATCTGCGGCAGCGCCGGCAATGCGGCGCTGATGGCCTTCACCCGCGCGCTCGGCGGCAAGAGCCTCGCCGACAACATCCGCGTCGTCGGCATCAATCCCGGCCCGGTCGGCACCGACCGCCACGTCACGCTGCTGAAGACCCGCGCCAAGCATCAGTTCGGCGACGAGAACCGCTACAAGGAATTCCAGAAGAGCCTGCCGCTCGGCCGCCCCGCCCATGCACGCGAGATCGGCGACCTGATGGCATTCCTGGCGTCGGACCGCGCCGGGTATACGTCGGGCGTGATCTACACGGTGGACGGCGGCATCAGCGCGGGGTGGGGTTAGGTCCCCACTCTCTCCCCGGCATTGCGAGCCGAGCGCAGCAATCCATCCCACCGCGCATGCGGGAAGATGGATTGCTTCCCTTCGCTCGCAATGACGGACGGGATGTATTTTCGCCTGAGCTTCGTAGCCCGGATGAAGCGCAGCGAAATCCGGGGTTCGCCTCACCACGTGCAAGAATCCCGGATTGCGCTTCGCTTCATCCGGGCTACGATTCGCAGCTTCAGACGCTCGTCCTTTCAAACGACTGCCTGATCAGCGTCTCTCTCGGTTTTCGTCGCATTGCCACGACGGCGGAAAATGTTCTACAGCACTTGCAAGCAAAACCAACAGGAGCAACGGCGCATGGCTGATCAAGGCTTGGTACGGGAAACGGCATGCGCCGTCGTCGACAAATTGAAGGCCGGCGACGTCACGCCGCTTGACCTGCTCGATGTGCTGGAAAAGCGCATTGCGGAAGTCGACGGCAAGGTCAATGCCCTGCCCACGCTTTGCTTCGACCGCGCCCGCAGCCATGCCAAGGCCCTGATGCAAAAGCCGGCTGCCGAGCGCGGCCTGCTCGCCGGCCTGCCGGTGCCGATCAAGGATCTCACCAATGTCGCCGGCGTGCTGACGACGCAAGGCTCGCCGATCTACAAGGACAACGTCCCCGCGAAGTCAGACATCCTGGTCGAGCGCCTCGAAGAAAATGGCGGCGTGATCTACGCCAAGTCGAACACGCCGGAATTCGGCGCCGGCGCCAACACCTTCAACGAGGTGTTCGGCTTCACCCGCAATCCCTGGGATACGTCGCGCTCGGCTGCCGGCTCCTCCGGCGGCGCGGCAGTGGCGCTGGCGACCGGCACGGCCTGGCTGGCGCATGGTTCCGACATGGGCGGCAGTTTGCGCAATCCGGCGAGCTTCTGCGGCATCGTCGGCCTGCGGCCCAGCATCGGCCGCGTTGCGCATACGGTCTCCGCCGCGGTCGATCGCAATCTCGGCGTCCAGGGCCCGATGGCGCGCAATGTCGAGGATCTCGCGCTGCTGCTCGACGCGATGAGCGGCGAGCATCCCGGCGATCCGCTGTCGCTGCCTTCGCCCGCGACGTCGTTCCTGTCGGCCGCGCGCTCGGGCAGCAAGCCGAAGCGGATCGCCTATTCGCCCGATCTCGGCATCACGCCTGTCGATCCCGAGGTCAAGGTGGTGACCCGCAAGGCGGCCGAGCGC
Source organism: Bradyrhizobium semiaridum (assembly GCF_020329505.1). Taxonomy (GTDB): domain Bacteria; phylum Pseudomonadota; class Alphaproteobacteria; order Rhizobiales; family Xanthobacteraceae; genus Bradyrhizobium; species Bradyrhizobium semiaridum. Next base: position 481,148 of record NZ_JAGKJJ010000002.1, on the reverse strand, counting down.
TTTGCCGAGCTAGGCGCGATCGTCCAGGAAGCGCATCCTGACCTGCGCGAGGCCCATGAATGCTTCCATGTGCTGCGCGCCTTCGATTTCGCGATCAGCAAGGCCCAGCTGCTGCGCACCAAGCGCAACTTGCTGAAGCCCGAGGTGATCTGGAATATCGAGGAAGGCCTCAAGCTCACGGTCGAGCAGCTCGAGCGCGCCGAGGCACAGCGCGTAGCGCTGGCCGCGCGCACGCTCGAATTCTTCGACACATACGATCTGCTGCTGGCGCCGGCGACGATCGTGCCGCCGTTCCCGGTCGAGAACCGCTACGTCGCCGAATGCGACGGCAAAAAGTTCGACTCGATCCGAGGCCGCCGAGATAGAGCCTCACTCTCCACCGCGTCATTGCGGTCAGTCGCGAGACGAGCGACTTACGCCTGCTCTCCCGCCGCCTTCAGCGCGATGGTGAGTGCCTGCTTGGTCTGCTCGACGATCTCGTCCAGCAGCTCCTCGCGGCTGATCTTGGCGCTCTCGCCGGTGAGCAGGCCCTGCTCGGCGAGCATCACGATGCCATGCAGCCCGGCCCAGATCTTCAGCGCCTGACGCTCGCGCAACAGCCCGACCGCCGGCGCCTCGAACGATTCGATCAGCAGCGCCAGCGTGTCCATCGCCGCGGTGTGCAATTCGCTCCCCTCCGGCGCGCAGGCCATGGTTCGCGAGGCGAACATCAGCCGGTAGATGCCGTGGCGCTGCAGGCCGAACGCCAGCGCGGCCTGGGCGAAGCGCGACAGCTTCGAACCCTCCTCCGACGCCTCGATCGCCTCGCGCATGATGACGTTGAACTGCCGGAACGCCTCCGCCGTCACCGCCTGCAGCAGCGCGTCGCGGTCGGCGAAATGCCGGTATGGCGCTGGTTGCGAGACGCCGAGCTGCTTGGCCAGCGCCTTGATGCTGATCGCTTCGGGCCCGCCGAGCTCGACCTCGCGCAGGGCAGCCTGGATCAGCGCCTCGCGCAGGTCGCCATGGTGGTAGGTCTTGAACGGCTTACGAACGATTTGTCCCATTGCAGTTTGACATCACTGAATTTTCGCTTGACGCGCAAGCCCGACGATAATGTAATATACTATAACTTGGCGATCCGGTTAAGGAGCCGCCCGTCCAAGCAAGGTAAACTTGCAAAGGGAAAAAAAGAGGAAACCCGGCGCGCCCCGTTGCGCGCGAGCCCTGAGGGAGAGTGCTTGCATGTCCAAGCTCAGAATCCGCGTCGACCAGGACAAATGCCAGGGTCACGCCCGCTGCAAATCACTCGCCCCCGAACTGTTCGAGCTCGACGAGTACGGCAACGCCCATGAAGCCGGCGACGGCGTGGTGCCTGAGGGCCTCGAGGACAAGGCGTGGCTCGCGCAGACCAACTGCCCGGAAATCGCGATCGAGGTCACCGAGGAGTAGCGCCAGCCGTGCCGCCGGCCCGCATTTGATCGAACGAGAAGGAAACGCGCTGATGTCCGATTCCCCGTCCGCAAGCTATCTGCCCGAACATCCCCCGGTCACCGACTGGGTCAACGATTTCGACCACACCGATCCGGCCTGGACCGAAGATCCGTTCCCGATCTGGGAGATGCTGCGTACGGCCTCGCCGGTGGTGCACACCGAGCGCTTTCTCGGCTGCTACATGCCGACCACCTACCAGGCGGTGAAGGAGATCGCTTACGACACCGAGCACTTCTCCTCGCGCAGGGTGATCGTGCGCGACGTCCGTCCCGAGATCACCGCGCGTGCGCCGCCGATCACGTCGGATCCGCCGGAGCACAAGCCCGCCAAGCAGGTGCTGCTGCCGCCGTTCACGCCGGACGCGATGAAGCGGCTGGAGCCGCGGGTGCGCGCGATCTGCAACGAGCTGATCGACGCGTTCATCAAGGATGGCGGCTGCGACGCCGCCGCGCGCTACACCAAGCACGTCCCGGTGCGCGCGATCGCGCACATGCTCGGGATTCCTGAGAAGGACGGCGACCTCTTCATCAAGTGGATCCACCAGATCCTCGAGCTCGGCATCAAGGACGACAACGAGCTAATGAGCGGCGTGCGCGAGATGACCGGCTACTTCATGGCCCATCTCGAGCAGCGCAAGCTCGAGCCGGGCGACGATCTGATCTCGCAGCTGATGCGCGCGAAGGGGCCGGACGGCCAGCCGCTCTCCGACGAGCACGTGCTCGGCTCGCTGCGGCTGCTCCTGATCGCCGGCATCGACACCACCTGGAGCGCGATCGGCTCCTCGCTCTGGCACCTCGCAAAGACACCCGCCGACCGCGAGCGGCTGGTCGCCGAGCCCGAACTGATGCCGACCGCGATCGAGGAGTTCCTGCGCGCCTATTCGCCGGTGACGATGGCGCGCGAGGTGATGAAGGACACCACGATCTCCGGCTGCCCGGTGAAGTCGGGCAACATGGTGCTGCTGTCGTTTCCGGCGGCGAACCGCGACCCCGCGATGTTCCCCGATGCCGACAAGGTGGTGATCGACCGCAAGGAGAACCGCCACGCCGCCTTCGGCCTCGGCATCCACCGTTGCGTCGGTTCCAATCTGGCGCGGATGGAGATGACGGTGGCGATCGAGGAATGGCTGAAGCGGATCCCGGATTTCCGCCTCGATCCGGCCGGCAAGGTGACCTGGTCCGAAGGCACGGTGCGCGGTCCGCGTCAACTGCCGGTTCTGTTTGGCAAGGGTTCCTGAGCCGGGCGGAAGAGCAGTTACATCGCACCACACAAATGAGGTAGCTTGCCCCGGAATCGAACCGACGAGTCCGGGAGCAAAGGCTATATGACCGATCAAACCGCTCAGCCCGCGAGCGATCATCTCGACATCCACGACGTCGAGCGGCGCGTGAAGGCGATCTTCATCGGGTCGGTCGGCAATCTCGTCGAGTGGTATGATTTCTACGCCTATACGGCGTTTGCGCTGTATTTCGCGCCGGCATTCTTTCCGCACAGCGACCCGGTGGTGCAGCAGCTCAACGCCGCAGTGCTGTTCGCGGCGACGTTCCTGATGCGCCCGCTCGGCGGCTGGCTGTTCGGCTTCATCGCCGACCGCTACGGCCGCCGGCTGTCGCTGACGCTGTCGGTGGTCTGCATGTGCTTCGGCTCGCTGATCATCGCGGTGACGCCGACCTACGAGACCATCGGCATTGCCGCTCCGGCGATCCTGGCGCTGGCCCGCATCATCGAGGGCCTCAGCTTAGGGGGCGAATATGGCGCCAGCGCCACCTATCTCAGCGAGGTCGCCGATCCCAAGCATCGCGGCTTTTACTCCAGCTTCCAATACGTCACCCTGATCGGCGGCCAACTCACCGCGATCATCGTGCTGCTGTTGCTGCAGAAGGTGTTCTTGACGCCCGAGGAGCTGAAAGCCTGGGGCTGGCGAATTCCGTTCGTGATCGGCGCGCTGCTCGCGATCGTCGCGGCGGTCATGCGGCGCGGCCTGCACGAGACCGAGGCCTTTGTCGAAGCCAAGAAGGTGTCAAAACCGACCGGCTCGATCATCGGCCTGTTGAACTATCCGCGCGAACTGCTGCTGGTGGTCGGCCTCACCGCCGGCGGCACCGCGGCGTTCTACACCTTCACCACCTACATGCAGACCTTCGTGAAGCTGTCGGTCGGCCTGACCGAGGACCAGACCACCTTCGTGATCTTCGGCTCGCTGATCTTCGCGACCATCCTGCAGCCGATCTATGGCGGACTGTCCGACCGGATCGGCCGCAAGCCGCTGCTGATCTTCTTCGGCATCGTCGGCACGCTCGCGACGGTCCCGATCCTGACCGCCCTGAAGGAGACCAAGTCGCCGTTCACGGCGTTCCTCCTGATCTGCGGCGCCTGGATCTTCGTTGCCGGCTACACCTCGATCAACGCGATCGTGAAGGCCGAGCTGTTTCCGACCAATGTCCGCGCGCTCGGCGTCGGCCTACCCTATGCGATCACGGTGTCGATCTTCGGCGGCACCGCGCCCGCGGTCGCGCTCGCCTTCAAGAGCGCCGGCAACGAGCAATACTTCTACTACTATCTCAGCGGCATGATCTTTCTGTCGCTGCTGATCTATGCGACCATGCGCGACACCAAGCATGAATCCGCGATGCATCGCCACGAGTGACGGCCGATGACCGACGACAGTATGCCGCCCGACGACAGCAAGCTGACGCGCAGCAAGCAACGCTGGGCGCGCGAGGGCAAGTTCCTCACCGGCAAGATCACCCGGCCCGAAGAACAGCGCTTGCCGCCGGGCCAGCACCTGACGCGGGACTGGCCGGTGCTCGACCTCGGGATGCTGCCCAATGTCTCCGAGCAGCGCTGGCGGCTCGATGTCCATGGCGCGGTCGAGCATCCGATCTTCTGGACCTTTGCCGAGTTCAAGGCGCAGCCGCAGACCCAGTTCGTCTCCGACATTCACTGCGTCACCACCTGGTCGCGTTACGACAACCAGTGGGAGGGGCTCGCGACGCGCGACCTGCTCGCCGCCTGCCAGCCGCGCGACGAGGCGCGCTTCGTCGTGCTGCATTCCTATGACGGCTATACGACAAACCTGCCGCTCGAGGATTTCGCCGCCGAGGACGCGCTGCTCGCCCACAGCTGGTCGTGCAAGCCGCTCGAGCACGAGCATGGCGGCCCGGTGCGGCTGGTGGTGCCGCATCTGTATTTCTGGAAGAGCGCCAAATGGCTGCAGCGCATCGAATTCGTGAGTGAGGATGTGCCGGGGTTCTGGGAGGTGCGCGGCTATCACAATCGCGGTGATCCCTGGGCCGAACAGCGCTATTCTGGCGACTGACCTTGTTCACCTCTGCCTATGAGTGCAGACCTCCGGAGCCAGACGATGCCGCACGAGCGCTTTCAATTCACCGGTGTGGGCGGCCATCAGCTCGCCGCCGCGCTCGATACGCCCGACGGGCCGATCAAGGCCTACGCGCTGTTCGCGCACTGCTTCACCTGCGGCAAGGACGTGCTGGCGGCAAAGCGCATCGCGGTCGCGCTGGCGGCCAAGGGCATCGCCACCTTGCGATTCGACTTCACCGGCCTCGGCTCCAGCGAGGGCGATTTCGCCAATTCGACCTTCTCCTCGAACGTCGCCGATCTCGTCCGGGCCGCCGATCATCTGCGTGAGACCCGGCAGGCGCCGACGATCCTGATCGGCCACAGCCTCGGCGGCGCCGCGATCCTCGCGGCCGCCGGGCAGATTCCCGAGGCGAAAGCGGTCGCGACCATCGCGGCGCCCTCCGACCCCGGCCATGTCACGCATTTCTTCAAGGACCAGATCGAGGACATCCGCGCGCAGGGTGAAGGCGCGGTGTCGCTTGCCGGCCGTCCCTTCCGCATCAAGCGCGAATTCCTCGACGACGTCGCCGAGCAGAACCTGATGGCGAAGGTGAAGAGCCTGCGCAAGGCGCTGCTGATCATGCACTCGCCGACCGACGACACCGTCGGCATCGACAATGCCACCAACATCTTCATCGCGGCCAGGCATCCCAAGAGCTTCGTCTCGCTGGCGGGCGCCGACCATCTCCTGAGCGGCAAGCAGGACGCCGCCTATGTCGCCGGCGTGATCGGCGCCTGGGCCGAACGCTACATCGCGCTTGCACCGCAGCCGGCGCCCGACACCGGCAGTGCGCCGCGCAGCGTCGTGGTGCAGGAGACCCGCGCCAGCAAGTTCCAGCAGACGGTCACGACCGGCCCGCACCGGCTGCTGGCCGACGAGCCCGCCGCTGTCGGCGGCCAGGATAGCGGCCCCGGGCCCTACGACTTCGTCCTTGCCGGGCTCGGCGCCTGCACCTCGATGACGATGCGCATGTATGCCGACCGCAAGTCGCTGCCGCTCGATCGCGTCACCGTCACGCTGACGCACAGTAAGATCTACGCCAGGGATTGCGAGGAGTGCGAGACGCGCGAGGGCATGCTCGACCAGATCGACCGCGTCATCCGGATCGATGGCGAGCTCGACGCCGACCAGCGCAAGCGGCTGATGGAGATCGCCGACAAGTGCCCGGTGCACAAGACACTGACGTCCGAGATCCGGATCGTCACCAAGGCCGCGGAGTAATGCAGGCGAAGGTGGAAGCAGTCCATGGAGCCGCATAGGCGGAGCGATGGATTGTTTCGTCGCTTTCGCTCTTCGCAATGACGGCAGCGCAAAGCATGATGAGATTAGGTTGCGTTGGAGCGGCAGCGGAGGGTTCACCTCTCCCTTGGGAGAGGTCGGCGCGCAGCGCCGGGTGAGGGGTTACGGTCTCACGTTGGAGCTGCAGCCCCTCACCCGATTTGCTGGCGCAAATCGATCTCTCCCCGTCGGGGAGAGGTGGAGCGAACCCGCGGTCCAACCGATTCAACACAATTTCATCCTGCTCTAGGCGAGCCTCTCGGACTGAGGGACAAGTCAAGGTATCACCCTCGCGCCGCGCGCTTCCCCGTCAGGCAGTTCGCCATGGTGCGCACTGCGGCGCCGATCTCGTTCTCGCGCCAGGCGGCAAAACCGAGCAGCAGGCCGAAGTCGCGCGGACGGTCCAGCGCGAGGCTCGACAGCGCGCGCACCGCGACGCCGGCAGCGGCGAGCCGCGCCGCGATATCCTTGTCGGCGCCGCCGCCATTCTTCAAACGCGCTACCAGTTGCATCCCGCCGGGCGGCACCTCGGCCGTCAGCACCTCGCCGAGCTGCCGCGCCAGCACCGCGGCGAGATGGTCGCGGCGCCACCGGTAGATCCGCCGCATGCGCCGGACATGCGCCAGGAAATGCCCGTCGGCCATGAAATCAGCCAGCGCCTCCTGGACATGGACCGATGCGATCAGCCCGAGATGCCGCTGCGCGATTTCCATCGTCGGCGCCAGCTGCGGCGGCACCACCAGATAGCCGATGCGGATGTCCGCGGTCGTGGCCTTTGCAAACGTGCCGATATAGAGCACGCGTCCCTCGCGATCGAGCCCCTGCAGCGCCGGCATCGGCCGGCTGTCATAGTGAAACTCGCCGTCGTAATCGTCCTCGACGATCCAGGTCTTGCCCGGCTCGGCGGCCGCCAACAGCTCGGTGCGGCGCGCGACCGGCATCAGCCGGCCGGTCGGATGCTGGTGCGACGGCGTCGCGAAGATCAGTTTTGGCGTCCGGTTCCCGGCCGTATGCGTCATGCCCCATCGGTCCAGCCTGATGCCGACGATTTCGGCCCCGGCTGCGCGGAACGCCGCGGCCGCGCCGGGATATCCGGGATCCTCGGTCCAGACTGCATCACCCGGCACCACGGCCGTGGCGGCGATCAGGGTCAGCGCCGCCTGCGCGGTCGGCACGATCAGGATCTGATCGGCCTCCGCGTGCACGCCCCTGTTGACCTTGAGATAATCGCGCAATGCCGCGCGCAGGCTCGGCCGGTTGATCACGGTCTGTTCGTTGAAGCGACGGCGCAGCGCAGCGCGGCGCAGGCAGCGCGCCCAGATCTGGTGTGGAAACTCACGCACGTCGGCAAGTCCCGGACGAAGCGGCCGGAAGTCGGCCTGATATGACAGCGGCCAGTCGGAGCCGGCGAGCCCCAGGGCCCAGGGCGACAACAGCGGCTTGCGCCCGCCGTCGCGTCTCGGCGCCGGCGCAGGCCTGACGAACCGCTCCTCGATATTGTCGGTCACCACCGGCCGCCGCCGCGCGGCGACGCGCAGATAACCTTCCGCCGCGAGCTGCTCATAGGCATGCGTGACCGTGTTGCGCGCCACACCAAGCTCGGCGGCGAGCTGGCGGCTCGATGGCAGCACGGCGCCGCTCCTGATCCGGCCGTCCGCGATCAGCGCGCGGAGCTGTTGGGTCATTTGCGCGACCAGGCCCGCGGAATTCGAGCGCTTCAGCACGAGCAGTTCGGCGAGGATCAATCTGGCTCACTTGTTCTGTAATATCTGGCCCTTTGGAGAGAGCCAGCGCGATCCTATTCATAAGCGATGCCGCCCGCAAGGAAGCTGCCGTGAATCACTCATTGTCGCCGGCCAGGGCCGCCGCCCTCTTCATCGTCGTGGTGCTGGCCTGGGGCATCAACTGGTCGGTGACGAAGTCACTGGTGCAGGCGGTGCCGCCGCTGTGGACGGCGTCGATCCGCAGCTGGGTTGCGCTGGTTGCCCTGCTGGTGATCCTGCGCGTCAGCGGCAATTTGATTATTCCGCGCCTAGCCGATGTCCCCGTCGTGCTCAGCGTGGCGCTGCTGCATATGACGTTCTTCTCGACGCTGGTCGCCGCCGGCCTGCGCTATCTGCCGGCCAGCAAGGGCATCGTGCTCGGCTACACCACGCCGCTATGGGTCGCGCTCGCCGCCGGCGCGGCGCGGACCGAACGGCTCGGCACGCTGAAGCTGGTCGGCGTGGCGTCAGGGATCGCCGGCCTCTGCGTGATCCTCAACCCGGCGTCGCTGGACTGGAGCAATCTGCACGTCATCGCCGGCGCCGGCATGATCATCCTCGCGGCGATCTGCTGGGCCGCCAACATCATCTATATCCGCTCGCACCGCTGGATCGCGACACCGCTGCAACTCTTGCTGTGGCAGGTGCTGGTCGCAACCCTGGTGCTGACGACGATGGCACTGGCCACCGAAGGCGTGCCCGACGTGACGTGGTCGCCGCACCTCGCGCTGCTGTTCCTCTATTCCGGCTTCATCGGCACCGCGCTGGCCTATTGGGCGATGTCGATGGTCAACAAGAGCCTGCCGGCGCTGACGACCTCGCTCGGCACGACGGGGACTCCGATCGTCGGCATTCTCTGCGCGGCGCTGCTGCTCGGGGAGCCGATCGACCTCTCGCTGGCAATTGCCGCGGCGCTGATCGTCGGCGGGATCGCGCTGAGTTCGCTCGCGGATGCACCGTCGGGGGCGTGATTTCAGGCCGACGCCAGCGGCCTGACGCGCAAGGCGCCGCGCAGGCCGGCGCCGGTGCCGAGCACGATGCCGGCGATTGCGATAAAGGACGACAGCGACAGCGTCGACAATCCCGTCAGCCCCTGCCCGACCGAGCAGCCGAACGCCATTACGCCGCCCGCGCCCATCAGCGCAGCGCCGCCGGCCGAGCGCAGCATGTGCTGCGGCGACCTGTAGCCTTCGAGCTGGAAACGTCCGGTGGCCAGCGCCGTGACCAGGCTGCCGGCGAACACGCCGAACACGGTGACGATGCCGAAATTGAGCGTCGAGCCGGTCGACAGCATCACATATTGCAGCGCGTCGGCGATCGGCGCGATGAAGGTCAGCGAGGTCACCGGCACCGGATTGAAATCATCGGCGCCGAGATAGCCGGTCGCGTACCAGCCCGCCGCCACCAGCAGGCCGACGATCAGGCCGGCCGCGACCTGTCCAGGCGATTTCCGAAATGGCGCGTGGGCGAACGCGAAGATAATCAGGACCGCCGCGAGCAGCGACGCCGCAATCATCCGTGCGGGCACCGCACCGAGGCCGGCATTCGCCAGCAGGGCCGGCAGCGAATTGGCGCCGAGCGTCGCCTGCGAGGCCTGCGCCATCGCGATCCGCCCCGGCGCGATCAGGCCCTTCAGCGTCATCTCGGCAAAGATGCCGAGCACGATCACGACCACGAAGGAGCGCAGATTGCCGCGGCCGAGCAGCACCAGCGCCCGCGAGCCGCAGCCGTTCGACAGCACCATGCCGTAGCCGAACAGCAGTCCGCCGAGGAACATCACCGGCGCGGAGAATGACGGCTGCAGATAGATCGACTTGGAGAGATCAACGAGGCCAGCAGCCGCGAGCAGCTGCGAGGCCGCGATCGCAACGCCCATCGCGAGCGCATAGGTGCGCACAAGCCGACGGTCGCCCTCGGCCCACCAGCCGCGCAGACTGCTCATCATGCAGAAGCCGCTGAGCAGGCCGATCGCGCCGTAGATCAGGCCGATGATCAGGGCTGCGAGGGTGACAATAGTAAGGGAGTCCATAGCTATCTATCTATCCCGTCATTGCGAGGAGCAACGCGACGAAGCAATCCATTGCCTCCGCATGCGGGCAACGTGCTGTCCCCGATAGAACTCGAAGATGTTGAACTGCACGATGCGGTCGACCGCCGCGATCAGGATCTGGCGGCCGCGCAGCGCCAGCGATTTGTGCGCGGCGTCGAAATAGGGATCGCCGACCGTGTTGTAGACGATGTCGGCGCCCTTGCCGCCGGTCAGCTCGCGCACCCGCGCCGCGACATCGGTGGCAGAGGCATCGATCATCTCGACCGGCGAATTGCTGTGGCCCTCGTACGGCTCGCGCTTGCGCGCGACGCCAATCACGCGCGCCCCGTGCCAGCTCGCGATCTGCGCCGTGGCCTGGCCCACCTTGCCGTTGACGCCCGTCACCAGCACGGTCTCGCTGGGCTTCGGCAGCCCGGCCCGGCGCAGGCCTTCCATCGCGGTGACGAAGGGCACGCCGATCCCGGCGGCTTCCTCCCAGGAGATGCTGGCCGGCTTCTCCACCACGGCCTCGCGCTCGACCACGAGGTGCGAGGCATGGGTGCCGTCGCGCCGGATGCCGAGATCACCGGACGAACCGAACACCTCGCGTCCAACCCAGCCCGCAGGGCCGTCGATCACGACCCCTGCGTAGTCACGGCCGGAGGTGCGCGGGAACACGGCATAGGGCATCAAGCCGGTCGCCGCCTTCACGTCCGACGGATTGACGGCGGCGGCCTTGACCTCGATCAACAGGTCGCTCGCGCCGCGCGCCAGCACATGCGTCTCGATCACGGGCGCGACCGCCGCGACATTCTCGGCCTTCGCCAACAGGCGCACGCAACGCGCTTCGGCTTGATGGCGATCTGTTGGCTGAGCCGGCGGCATGAGCATTCCAGTGTTGGTGGTTTCGTCGCGACGCGAAGCCGCCGCGGATCGTGCCGCAAGCGGGCCGAGGCCATGACTAATCGACTGACCGCTCAATTCAAGGGGCTTGTTGCGGCGCTTGTCGATGGAACGCCGACCGCCGGATGGACTCAGAGCTTCGGCGGCGGCGCCGTGCCCAGCATCGCCTCGATCGACAGGCCGAGCCCGAGCAGCCTGGCGTCGCTGCCGACGGGACCGTCGATCTCGAGCCCGACCGGCAGGCCAGCAGGCGTCATGCCGGCATAGAGTGACAGGCCGGGAAGCCCGGCATTGCTGCCGGGATCGGTGTTGCGGATCATGGTGCCGAAGGTCGGCACCGGCTCGCCACCATTGACCGACATCTCGCCGGAGCCGTTGATCTCGTCGATCGCGGGTGCCGGCGCGATCGTGGTCGGAAACAGGATCGCATCCAGCTTGTTGTCCCTGAGATAGGCGGCATAGATCGCCTGCAGGGCCGGCCGCTGCACCCGGATCGCATCGTCATAGGCACCGCCGAATGCATCCGCGGTGATGGCGCCGAACGCGCCGACGACATCGGGGCTGGCGACGCCGGCCGCGATATCGGCGAGCGTGATCCCTTCGATCCCGGACGCCGCAAGATAGGCCGGAATATCGGCGATCGGCTCATGCAGCGCGACCACGAACGACACCTTGCCGTTCTGCTCGAACAGGTCGGGCATATCGACATCGACCAGCACCGCCCCTGCCGCGGCAAGCTTCGCGCATGCCGCGCGGGCCACCGCCTCGACATCGCGGTCGAGCCCGCTCCACAAGCTGGCGGGAATACCGAGGCGCACGCCGCGCAACGGAATGGCTGTGGCGAGCGGCGTGCCGGTGATCACGGCATCGAGCAGCGCGACATCCGCGACCGTGCGGCCCATCGGGCCGATGGTGTCGCGGGTATGACTGATCGGAACCACCTGATTATCGTCGTGATAGCGCCGCTCGGCGCCGCCATTGCCGACGGATGGCCGCAGGCCAACGGTGCCGGTCAGCGCCGCCGGCACGCGGGTCGAACCACCGGTGTCGGATCCGAGCCCACAGGTGACGATGCGCGCCGCGACCGCGGCCGAAGTCCCGCCGGACGAGCCGCCGGGAATCCGGCTGGTGTTGTAGGGATTGCGCACCGGCCCGGCGAACGGCGCGAGGTTGGTGCTGGTGATGCCAAAGGCGAGCTCGTGCAGATTGGTCTTGCCGATGACAACGGCGCCGGCATCGAGCAGCTTTTGCAGCGACGGCGCATTGCGCGCGGGCCGCGCATGTTGCAGCGCCGGCGTGCCGCCCGATGTCGGGAGCTCTGACGTGTTGATGTTGTCCTTGACGACGATCGGCAGGCCGGCGAGTGCGCCGGTCCGCGTGCCGGCATCGACCGCGCGCGCCGCTGCCAGCGCGCCGTCGCGATCGATGAGGATGAATGCGTTGAGGTGCTTCAGCCGTTCGGCGCGATCGAGCGCGGCCTCGACGACGCTGACCGCCGTCACCTTCCTGTCGCGGATCGCGGCGACGATCTCCGCGGCGGTCGTCTCACTGCTGTCAGCCATTGAAGCCTGCGCCCTCTTGATGCGGGCGAAAGGCTATTCTTTCGGCCGCTTGTCGTAAACCCGTTTCGCCTTGCCGAGAGAGCGTTCCAGCGTCTCCGGCGCGACGACGCGGATGCGGGTCGAGACACCAATGGTGTTCTTGATGAAGGTGGCGACCTTCTCGGCGTGCGCGACCAGCCCGCTGCCGTCCCAGCTCTCGGGACGGGCTTCGGCGAGCACGGTCATCTCGTCCATGCGGCCCTCACGCGTGAGTTCGATGATGAAATGGCCGCCGCACCAGTCGGTCGCCAGCAAGGCTTCCTCGATCTGGGTCGGGAACACGTTGACGCCGCGCAGGATGATCATGTCGTCGGAGCGGCCGGTGACCTTCTCCATCCGCCGCATGCCGGGCCGGGCCGTGCCCGGCAGCAGCCGCGTCAGATCGCGGGTGCGATAGCGGATGATCGGAAAGCCTTCCTTGGTCAGCGAGGTGAACACCAGCTCGCCCTTCTCGCCATCCGGCAGCCCTTGTCCGGTCTGCGGATCGATCACCTCGGGATAGAAGTGGTCCTCCCAGATGTGCAGGCCGTCCTTGGTCTCCACGCACTCTTGGGCGACGCCGGGGCCGATCACCTCCGAGAGGCCGTAGATGTCGGTGGCGTCCATGTCGAATGCCTGCTCGATCTCGGCGCGCATCGCGTTGGTCCAGGGCTCGGCGCCGAAGATGCCGAACTTCAGCGACGATTTGCGGGGATCGAGCCCCTGCCGCTTGAACTCGTCGAGGATTGCCAGCATGTAGCTCGGCGTCACCGTGATGATGTCGGGCTTGAAGTCGTTGATCAGCTGCACCTGCCGCTCGGTCATGCCGCCGGAGATCGGGATGACCGTGCAGCCGAGCCGCTCAGCGCCGTAATGCGCGCCGAGACCGCCGGTGAACAGGCCGTAGCCATAGGCGTTATGCATCAGCATGCCGGTGCGGCCGCCGGCGGCGCGGATCGAGCGCGCCATCACGTCCGCCCAGGTGTCGATATCGGCCTTGGTGTAGCCGACGACGATCGGCTTGCCGGTCGTACCCGATGAAGCGTGGACCCGCACCAGTTGTTCGCGCGGCACGGCGAACATGTTGAAGGGATAGTTGTCGCGCAGGTCGGTCTTCACCGTGAAGGGGAATTTGGAGAGGTCGGAGAGCTGCTTGAAATCGGATGGGTGCACGCCGGCAGCGTCAAACCTCTTCTTGTAATGTGCGACATTGTCGTAGGCGTGCTTGAGCGACCAGGCGAGCCGCTTCGTCTGCAACGCCATGATCTCGTCGCGCGAGGCGCGCTCGGCGGCGTCGAGATCGGCGCGATAGCCACTGTCCTTGACCTTCAGCTTTGCCGTTGCCATCACATTCCCCTCGAAATCGCTCATGCCTTGATATCGATGTCGGGCAGCCAGCTGCCTGCAATCACGCGCGAATGGCCGCGGAATTCGGCGATCACGGCCTCGCCGGCGGTGACGCGCACGTCGTAGATCCCCGAGCGGCCGCTGCGCGAGATCTCGCGCGCGCTCGCGACCAGCCGATCGCCGAGCTTGCCCGGCCGGATGAAGGTGATGTTGCCCTGCGCCGCCACCGCGCGCTCATTGTGGCTGTTGCAGGCAAAGGCGAACGCGGAATCCGCCAGCGTGAAGATATAGCCGCCATGGCAGATGCGCTGGCCGTTGACCATGTGCGGCTGCACGATCATCGCCATCACCGCTTGCCCCGGCCTGATCTCGACCAGCTCCATGCCGAGGCCCTTGCTGGCGTCGTCCTCTTTCCACATCGCATCCGCGCAGGCGCGGGCGACGTCCTCGGGCGATAACGTGGCCTTCACGTTCACATCGAACTCCCTGTCAGTGGGCCCGTTGCGACGGGCCTCGTTCTAAGCATCTTGAGCGCCACACCAAAGGTGTCAACGCTCCCTTCGTCATTCCGGGAATTCATACTCACGCTGATGGTTATGGATTCCGGGCTCATCGCTTCGCGATGCTCCGGAATGACAACTAGACATGATCGTAATCGACCACGACCTTCTCGGAGCACGGCTTGGCCTGACAGGTGAGGATGAACCCCGCCTTCAGCTCCCACGGCTCCAGCGAATAGTTCAGGTCCATCGGCGCCTTTCCCTCGACCAGCTTGGCGCGGCAAGTCGAGCACATGCCGCCCTTGCAGGCGAATGGCAGATCCATGCCGGCACGCAGCGCGGCGTCGAGGATCGACTCGCCGTCGGCAACCGGCACCTCGCGGCGCTTGCCGTCGATGATCAGGCCTGCCACCGCCTTCGGCGGCGCGCCGGCGGGAATGACGACCTTCGGCCGCGGCTTGCCGCCGAATTCCGAGACGAAGCGCTCGACATGGATCCGCTCGTCGGCGATGCCGATCTCGCGGCAGGTCGCCTCGATGGTCTCGCTCATCCCGGCCGGGCCGCAGACGAAGACATGGTCGACGGTCTCGGCCGGCACCAGCGAGCGCAGCAGCACTCGCACCTTGTCGCCGTCGAGCCGGCCGTGCAGGATCGGGATGTCCTGCTCCTCGCCCGAGATCACATGGAAGATCGAGAGCCGCTGCATGAAGCGGTCCTTCAGTTCTTCCAGCGCCTCACGGAACATCATGCCTTCAGTCGAGCGGTTGCCGTAGAACAGGAAGAAGCGGCTGTCCGGCTCGCGCGCCAGCACGCCCTTGATGATCGAGAGGATCGGCGTGATGCCGCTGCCGGCCGCGAAGCCGACATAGGTCCGCGCCTCGCCCGGCGCATGCGCGACGCCGAAGCGGCCGGTCGGCGTCATCACGTCGAGCTCGTCGCCAGCCTTCAAGTCCTCCGCGGCCCAGCTCGAGAAGGCGCCGCCGTCGACCTTCTTCACCGCGATGCGCAGCTCGCCGTCGTCGGGGCCGGAGCAGATCGAATAGGAACGGCGGACCTCCTCGCCGTTCAAGGTGGTACGCAGCGTCAGGTACTGGCCTGGCGTGAAGCTGTAGTCGGCTTGCAGATCGGCGGGGATCGCGAAGGTCATGGAGATCGCGTCCGACGCCTCGCGGCGCAGATCGTTGACGGCCAGACGGTGAAAGCGCGGGGTCGACATGGTCAATGACACTTGAAGTAATCGAAAGGTTCACGGCAGCTCTTGCAGCGCCACAGCGCCTTGCAGGAGGTCGAGCCGAATTCGGACAGCAGCTCGGTCTCGAAGGAGCCGCATTGCGGACACGCGACCTGCTGCTCACCGAACAGCGCGCGGCGCGAGGAGCCCGGCAGCGGCGGCGCGATGCCGTATTCCCGGAGCTTGCGGCGGCCGTCCTCGCTCATCCAGTCGGTGGTCCAGGCCGGCGACAGCACGGTGCGGACTGTTGGACCGTGAATGCCCTCCCGCTCCAGCGCCAGTTCGATCTCGAGCGCGATCATGTTCATCGCCGGACAGCCGGAATAGGTCGGCGTGATCGCGACCTCGACATGGCCGTCGCGGACTTCGACATCCCGGAGCACGCCGAGATCGGCGATGGTCAGCACCGGAATCTCGGGATCGACAACCTGTGCGGCCGCGCTCCAGGCGCGCCTGCGAAGATCGGCGTCGCTGAGCACGGCGATCACCACGTCGCCCCCGGGAAAGTGCGTTGCAGCGACTGCAATTCGCTGAGGAGATGGCCGAGATGCTCGCTGTGGCTGCCGCTGCGGCCGCCCTTTTGCATCCAGTTGTTGGACGGCAGCGACAGCGTCGCCTCGTTGATCACGCCTGAAACCGTCTTCAGCCAGCGCGGCTGCAATGCCGCGGGGTCGATCGCAATGCTGGCATCGATCAGGCCGCGCTCGCTGTCGTCGACCGCGAACATCTCGCCGGTATAGGCCCAGAGATGGTCGACCGCGTCCTGCGCGCGGCGGTGGCTCTCCTCGGTACCGTCGCCGAGGCGGACGATCCATTCCGAGGAATGCCGCAAATGATAGGCGCTCTCCTTCTCCGACTTCGCCGCGATCGCGGCCAGCGTCGGATCCGTTGAGGCCATCATCGCGCGCCAGTACAGATCGGCGAACGCCGCGTAGAAGAATTGCCGCACCATGGTGCGGGCGAAATCGCCGTTCGGCTGCTCGACCAGCAGCAGATTGCGATACTGGCGGACGTCGCGCAGATAGGCGAACTTGTCCTCGTCGTTGTCCTTGCCCTCGACCTTGGCCGCGTAGCTGTAGAGCTCGCGCGCCTGCCCGAGCAGATCAAGGCCCATATTGGCGAGCGCCATGTCTTCCTCCAGCGCGGGCGCATGGCCGCACCATTCGGACAAGCGATGGCCGAGGATCAGCGCATCGTCGGCGCGGCGCAGCGCGTACAGCACCAGCGGCGTTTCGGAGACTTCGATGTTGGCGGCTGCCATTTGATCAACTCGCTGTTGTCGTCATTGCGAGCGCTTCGCTCGCAATGACGCGGCGAAAAGCGGTGTCACATATGCCCGACTTCGTCGGGCACGTCGTAGAACGTCGGGTGCCGGTAGATCTTGGATTCCGCCGGCTCGAACATCATGCCCTTCTCGGACGGATCGGACGCGGTGATCGCGTTCGACGGCACCACCCAGATCGAGAGGCCCTCGCCGCGGCGGGTATAGATGTCGCGTGCGGCCTGCAAGGCCAGCGTGGCGTCGGCCGCGTGCAGCGAGCCGACATGCTTGTGCGCAAGCCCGTTGCGGCTGCGGATGAAGACTTCCCAGAGCGGTGTGTTCGGCGTGGCCATGGCGGCGTCCTCTATTCGGCGGCTTGCGCGAGCCGGCGGCCCTTGCGCTTCTCGGCATAGGCCGCGGCGGCCTCGCGCACCCAGGCACCCTCCTCATGCGCCTTGCGGCGCGCGGCGATGCGATCGCGGTTGCAGGGGCCGTTGCCGGCGAGCACCTGCTTGAACTCGTTCCAGTCGATCGCGCTGTATTCCCAGTTGCCGTTCGCGTTCTGCTTCATGCCGGGATCGGGAATGGTCAGCCCGAGGAATTCGGCCTGCGGCACCGTGGCGTCGACGAATTTCTGGCGCAGCTCGTCATTGGAGAAGCGCTTGATCTTCCATTTGGTCGAGGTGTCGCTGTGCTGGCTCGCCTGGTCCGGCGGGCCGAACATCATCAGCACCGGCCACCACCAGCGATCGAGCGCGTTCTGCGCCATCGCCTTCTGCTCGGCGGTGCCGCGGCACAGCGTCACCATGATCTCGAAACCCTGGCGCTGATGGAATGACTCCTCCTTGCAGACGCGGATCATCGCGCGCGCATAGGGGCCGTAGGAGCAGCGGCACAGCGGGATCTGGTTCATGATCGCGGCGCCGTCGACCAGCCAGCCGATGGTGCCGATGTCGGCCCAGGTCAGCGTCGGATAGTTGAAGATCGAGGAATACTTCGCCTTGCCGGCAAGCATCGCGTCGACGAGCTCTTCACGCGAGGTGCCGAGCGTCTCGGCGGCGGCGTAGAGATAGAGCCCGTGGCCGCATTCATCCTGCACCTTGGCGAGCAGCGCGGCCTTGCGGCGCAGCGACGGAGCGCGGGTGATCCAGTTGCCCTCGGGCAGCATGCCGACGATTTCGGAATGGGCGTGCTGGGAGATCTGCCGGGTCAGCGTCTTGCGGTAGGCCGCGGGCATCCAGTCGTTCGGCTCGATTCGCTCGTCGGCATCGATGCGGGCCTGGAACTGCGCAGCAAGGGCGGCGTCCTCGATGCCGCGATCGTCACCGTCGGAACTGTTGAGCGCCTGGGTGTACATGGCCGACCTCCCGCCTGTGTTGTTAGGTAGCAATATATAACATAATTTGCGTATCGCAAGCTACTTTTGTAACATATTCAAACGCCTTCGAAACGGTGCGCCACCGCCCCATTGGGCTTCGGCAGCGGGCCGTCCTCGTTGGTTGCGTGTTCGTCAAGCCATTGTTCCGACGGCGAAAGCAGCCCGCGATAGATCTCGCCGCAGAGCTGTCGCGCGGCCCTGCCCGGCCAGTCCTTCGGCAGCAGGGGCGCCGGCAGCAGCGGATCGCGCAGCACGACGCGGCGGTAGTGATGGATCAGCAGCACTCGTGCGGTGAAGGCGTCGGCATCGGTCAGCATCTCCCCTCTGACGATCCAGCCGTGCAGCGGCTCGAACGTCTTCATGAATTTCAGATAGGCATCCGCGGTGCGATCGAGCGGCCAGCTCTCGCTCAGCAGCCGGCGCCCGCTGTCGTCCTCCGCGGAGACTTCGAGGCGGATCGCTCGCGACGCCTCGTCGGGGATCGGCGCGCCCGATGGCGCGATCCAGACCCCGGGCAGCGGACTGCCGAAGCCGGCATTCTTGAGCGCCTCGCGCGCAGCATCGCGGTCCTCGGCATTGCCGATCAACAGCAGCTCGAAGCGGCCGGTCCAGTCCGACGGCGGCGGATCGTAGATGTGCCTGGTCGCGGTATCGAAGGTCTGCCGGCCTTTCTTGTTCAGCCGATAGAAGCTGTTGCGGCCGACCTTGCTGCGCTCGAGCCAGCCGTCGGCGGCAAGCCGCGACATCGCGGTGCGCACCACATTGCCGTCGATGTCGAGCGATTTGAAGAACTCCAATAGCGTGCCGAGCCACACCGAGCCGCCGCGCGGCACGATGGCGTCGCCGAATACGGTGATGATGATCGAGCCGGTGCGCGACGGCTCGCGCTTGAGCTGGTCGACGATGCGGGCAAGCGGCTGCGGCATGCTCAACGCATAGCGCGTTTTGCCAGGGAACGACAATGCGGAGGCGGTGCCTCTTCTCCTTCTCCCCGCTTGCGGGAGAAGGTCCGGGATGAGGGGGAGTCTCCGCAAGGACGGTAAGAGACGGTCTCGTGGAGACTCCCCCTCACCCGGATCGCATCTGCGATGCGATCCGACCTCTCCCCGCAAGCGGTCGAGGTGAAAAGCGCGCCTTACCTGTTCGGATCCGGATAAACCATGCTGCGCCAGCCGCCGCGATCGAACGGCGACCATTGGCCTTCCTTCTGCGCGAGGCGGTCGGCGATGGCGTAGACCACCGCGGGATGGTGGCCCATGCCGCAATGGCTGCTCTCGACCTCGATGCTTTCCGCCATCGACGAGGCCTGCTCGCGGCAGCCCTGCCAGGCGCAGATGCCGTCGGTGCGGCTGAAGATCGCGGTGGTCGGTACCGGCGGCGCACTCGCGAGCGAGCCGCCGAACCGGGCATCCTCTTCATCGGCGCGGCGACCGCTGGCCATCTCGTAGACGCGCCAGGCATTGGTCGCCTTCGGACCGGCGGCGAACGGGCTGCCGAGCGTGATCACCTGGCGCACGCGCTCCGGCATCATCTTGGCGAGCTGGCGCGCGTAGAGACCGCCAAGGCTCCAGCCGACCAGCGAAACCTTGCGGCCGCTGGCCCCATTCATCTCGCA
Organism: Bradyrhizobium semiaridum; assembly: GCF_020329505.1. Taxonomy (GTDB): domain Bacteria; phylum Pseudomonadota; class Alphaproteobacteria; order Rhizobiales; family Xanthobacteraceae; genus Bradyrhizobium; species Bradyrhizobium semiaridum. The sequence continues at coordinate 461,426 of NZ_JAGKJJ010000002.1, read as the reverse complement.
CAGCAGCTCGACCATGCCGTCCTGCACGCCGGCACGCAGCCCGAGATTGCGACCCTGGCGCCAGCCGCTGACCGCATAACCCTTGCTCCTGAGGAAGTCGCGCAGCGGCCGGGTCGACATGTCGGAGGCGATCAGCCCGGGCAGCACCAGCACCGGATGGCCGTCGCCGCGCGGCGCGAGGCTGAGCAGCGGCAAGGCACCGAGGAAGGCCCCGAGCTCATGAATGGCGCGGCCTTCCAGGAGCATCAGCGTCCTCGACGGCGGGCGTAGCGTCTGCGCGGCAACCGACATTTCAGCTCCTCTTCCAGCGCGTCCCGGCGCCGGCAAATGGATTGACAGGATGGTCAACAGGATTGACGCAAACCCGGCGGAATCGTTCCGCAACGCAACAATGTGCCTTGAAAAGCTAGGGAACCGATTTCTTTCGTGCAAGCGGCCCGCGTCACACTTGCCACAACTTAAGTGAGATCCGTGCCCAATCGGTCACAGCAGCCGGAGCGCATATTCCAGCGTGTAAAGCGCCAACCCCGCAAGCCCGCCGATCAGCGAGCCGTTGAAGCGAATGTATTGCAGGTCCTTGCCGACATTGACCTCGATCAGCTGCAGCAGCTGCTCCATGTCCCAGCTCTTCATCTGGTCGGCGATGAAGCTGGAGACGCCGCTCTTCTGCTCCGCCACCACCGTGCGCAGGATCGCGACCAGTCCCTGGTTGATCTCGCTGCGCAGATCGGCATCGCCGTCGAGCGCGTCGCCGGCTTCGGCGAACATCCGTGCCAGCTGATGCTGCAACACCTGCGACTCGCCGGAGGCGCTGCGCTCCAAGAAGTCCTTGACGTTGGCCCAGATGGTGCGCCCGAGATTGGCAAGCTCCGGCCGCGCCAGCAGGTCGCGCTTGAGGCCGTCGATCCGATCGGCAAACGCCTTGTCGCTGCCGAGCCGGTCGACGAACGACAGCAGCATGCGATCGAATTCGCCGCGGAACGGATGCTGCGGATCGTCACGCACCTCCTCAAAGAATTTCGTCGCGGAAGCGATGATGCGGTTCACCACGAACTTGTCGGCGCGATAGAGCCGCAGCAGCGTCGGCATCTCGGCGCGGACCTTCTCGCGGATCACGGCCATGGTTTCCTGCTGCGTCAGCGTCTGGTGCAGCACGCGCAGGATATCGTCGAGCAGGCCGGCATGCTTGCCCTCCTGCACGAAGCCGCGCAGCGCACCGGCGACGAGCGGCGCGAGATCGATCGAGAGAATCTGCGTCGTGACGCGGCGGCTGATGAACTGCATCAGTCCGGAGCTCTCGGTCGCCGACAGCGCCTCGGGCAGCATCCGCAGCACGAAGCGGGCGAGATCCTCGCTGCGCTTGCGGTCACGCAGCCAGTCGGCGATGAAGCTGCCGAAATCGATCTCGCGCAGCTTGGCCTCGACCGGCCCGGATTCCAGAAAATTGTTCTCGATGAACTCGCCGAGCTTCTCGGCGATGCGCTGCTGATTGCCCTGGATGATCGCGGTGTGTGGGATCGGCAGCCCCAGCGGCCGCCGGAACAGGGCGACCACCGCATACCAGTCGGCGAGCCCGCCGATCGTCGCGGCCTCGGCAAAGGCCGCGACGAAGCCGAAGGCCGGATGCACCGGCAGCAGCGCCTTCGAGGTGATGAAAACGACGAAGGTCGCCGCCAGCACGCCGGTCGCCAGCCACTTGACCCGCCGCAGTTCGGCCGCGCGTTCGGCGTCGACGGGCGTTGCGATGAGGGCGGCGGGCAGGGTCATGATGCTGGACGTGGTTCGCGCTGGCCCAATGCTAGCCGTCATTGCGAGCGAAACGAAGCAATCCATTTCACCGCTTGCGGAGACATGGATTGCTTCGTCGTTTCGCTCCTCGCAATGACGCGAGGCAGGCATGAGCGATGTATAAGGAGCACCGGACAAAAAGAAGGCCCGCCTAAGCGGGCCTTCAAAAGGGGCAGTGGTGCAGCTCGATCAGGCGGTCTTGCCGTAGACCTTGGCAAAGTTGTCCTGCGCGGTCTTGGCGCCGTCGGTGACGAGCTTGCCGAGATACTCGGTCGTGGCCTTCGCCCGCGAGACGAACAGTTCGCCACGCGCACGGACCAGGTCCGACTGGATCTGGGCGGCTTCGCTCAGCGACTTTGCCGATGCGAGCTTGTCGATGCCGGCAAAGAACGCCTCGGCGTCCTGGTACATCGCCTGCTGGATATTGCGGCTGATCTTGGCGGCCTCGGTCACCGAACCGGCAACGGCGGACTCGATCACGTTGGTCACCTTCTCGGAGCCGGCATAGGCATCGGCAGCGCGGGTCTTGGCGACCTCGGCCTGCTTCTTCACGAACTCGCGGGCGGCTTCCGGAACTTCCAGGTTCTGGAGCTTGGTGAACGCCTCGGTGACGGGCGCGAAGGCTTCCTTGACGCTGTTCAGCACGGAGTTGGTTTCGATGGTCATTGCGGGTCTCTCCATCCTCAGGTTTGAGCTATGGCTCACCCCGTCCGGATTGGCCCGGGGCAGGAGTGTTGTGTCACAATTCATGGTGCATTGCAACATATATGTTGCATCGCAATCTGCCCGCGACTTCAGCAATATACGGTATTATTTTACTTCTGTACGGCTCCCGGCACCCCGTAGGCCTCCATCTGGGACCGGACCTGCGCCACATTATGCCCGAGCACGACGATGTCATGGGTCTTGCCCTCGACGTCGCGGACGTGATCGCGCAGCAGGGCCTCGGCCTTGAAGCCGAGGCTTTCGAACAGCGCGATCGCCGCACGCTGGTCGACGGTCATCTGCACCGAGAACTTCTCCAGTCCGGCCGCGAGCGCGATCGCAAAGGTCTCCTGCGACAGCGCCCGGCCGACGCCCTGCCCGCGCATGTCGAGCGACACCACCATCCGGATTTCGCCGACATGCGGCGACCACGAATGCGGGTCGCGTACCAAGGTGCCGCAGCCGACCACCTTGCCGTCCTTGACCGCGAGCAGGCTCGTGATGTCACCGCGCTCGATCTCGTTGACCCAGGCCGACAGCACCTTTGGCTGGCTGATGTTGCGCGGCAGGAACAGCAAATCATGCGTCGGCAGGTGCTGCGCGAAGGCCAGCACGGCGGCCTCGTCGGCCCGCGTCATCAGGCGAAACTCGATGTCGCCCGCCTCGGTCTTGACGCGGCGCGGATAGGAACGTTGTTCGGTCATGTCGATCTCTCTCAGGTCGATCTTTTGCCCAGCCAGGAGTCCAGTTTCGGCCATAGCCGCTTGATTGCGTTGGCGCCGGCGACCAGCGAGACGTGACCGCCTTTCAGCATCACCTCCTCCTTGTCGGTGGAGCCGATCTTGGTGACCAGGTGCTTTGCCGCGTCATAGGGCACGATGTGATCGTGCTCGGCGACGGCGTGCAGCAGCGGCACCTTGATGTCGGCAAGCTTGGCCGCGCGGCCGCCGACCGTCATGGTGTCGTTGTAGAGCTTGTTGTCCCACATCAGATCCTTGGTGATGGCGCGGAAATACTCGCCGGTCAGCGGCAGCGTGTCGGTCGCCCAACGGTCGAACATCCGGTAGGATTTCACGAACTCGTCGTTCCAGATGTTCTCCCAGAGCTGGATCTGGCCGGTGATGCGCGAGGCCGGCCGCAGCATGTCGAACGATTGCAGGATCAGTTCGGGCGGCATGTTGCCGGTGCTGTCGATCAGGCGGTCGACATCGAAATAGCGGCGGTCCGCGAAATTCGAGAACAGCTTCATCTCGCGAAAGTCGATCGGCGTGGTGAAGCAGATCAAATTCTTCATCGGTCCGTCGCTGTGGATCGAGCCGTACAGCAGCGACAGCACGCCGCCGAAGCAGTAGCCGATCACCGAGACGTCCGTCTCGCCGGAATCCTGCTGCACACGGCGGACCGCGTCGGGGATGAAGTCGAGGACGTAGTCCTCCATGCGCAGCGACTTCTCCTCCGGCTTCGGCGCGGTCCAGTCCAGCATATAGACGTCGTAGCCGCGCTTGAGCAGGAATTCGACGAAGCTCTGCCCCGGCACCAGGTCGAGGATGTAGCCGCGGTTGGTGGTCGCCATCACGATCAGCACCGGCACGCGATAGACCTCGCTGGCCTGCGCCCGGTAGTGATAGAGGTTCATGGTGCCGCGCGAATGCAGCACGTCCTTCGGCGTCGAGCCGAGCGAGGGACCCGAGGTCGAGAAATACTCGACGCCCTTGATGCTGCGCTGGATCGCGCGCTGCACCTCGGACTGCACCCGTTCGGAGATCGAGGCGAGGTCAAATCCGGTGGAAGCGTTCATTTGCGCTCTCCCTCGGGCGGCGGCTGCCTGGTGCGCGGCGGCCGCGGCGTCGCGCCGTAGCCGTCCGAGGGCGCCAGCGAGTTATGGTGCACCTGCTGCAGCAGCGTCTTGATCTCGTTGAGCTGATTCTCCATCGACTGCAGGCGCTCGGCCATGCCGACCAGCTGGGCGCGGCTCGGCAGGTTCATGGCAAGCAGATACTTCTCCATCAGCTCGCCGAGCTGCTTCTGCGCGCCGGCCGCGACGCCGCCAGCCTGGTTCATCACCTTGGAAAATTCCGGCGAGCTCATCAACTGGTTGCCGAAGGAGTTGAACCCCTTCTCCATCTCGCCAATCATCGTCTGCCAGATCACGGCAGGGTCGTTGCCCTTGTCGGCCATGCGGCGCTCCTCCACACCAATTTCGAGCGCTTGCCGCGCTTTCGCTTGTTGCACCATACGACACCGTTGCCGCGGATCGGTCAACTGCGGCACGAACGACGGCGGCGGAAGCCCTTCTGCGCTGCGTCAAACCGTGGCATAGAGGTTGCTGACCGCGCCACCGACAGGGGATGCCCGTGACCACGCTCGCCCATCAGCCGCCGCAGATCGTCAAGGCCAACGGCATCGACATCTGCTACGAGATCTTCGGCGATGCGAATGCCGAGCCGCTGCTGCTGATCATGGGCCTCGGCGCGCAGATGGTGCTGTGGGACGACGAGTTCTGCGAGCAGCTCGCCGCGCGCGGCTTTCGCGTGATCCGGTTCGACAACCGCGACATCGGCAAGTCGGGCCGGCTGAGCGGCGGCGGCCCGCTGCGGCCGCTCGAACTGCTCAAGCTGCGCTTCCTCAGGATTCCGCTCGCCGCGCCCTACAAGCTGTCGGACATGGCGCAGGACACGATCGGCCTGATGAAGGCGCTCGGCATCCAGTCGGCGCACGTGGTCGGCGCCTCCATGGGCGGCATGATCGCGCAGGAGATCGCGATCTCGTATCCGCAGGCGGTGCGCTCGCTGACCTCGATCATGTCGACCACCGGCAATCCCAAACTGCCGGGGCCATCCCGCGCCGCCATGGCGCTATTGATGGCGCCGCCGCCGAAGAGCAAGGAAGAATACATCCAGCGCTTCGCGCAGACCTGGAAATTCCTGCGCGCCGGCTCATTCCCCGAGGACGAGGCCCGCGACCGCGCGCTCGCGGTGCGCACCTTCGAGCGCGGGCTCAATCCAGCCGGCGTCGGCCGCCAGATGCGCGCCATCCTCGCCTCCGGCAGCCGCAAGGAGCGGCTGCGCAGCGTCAAGGCGCCGACCCTGGTGATTCACGGCACCGTCGATCCGCTGGTGCATCCCGAAGGCGGCCGCGACACCGCGGCCTCGATCCCGGGCGCCAGGCTCATGATGATCGAACGGATGGGCCACGCGCTGCCGATCCCGATGTGGCCGCAGATCATCGACGCGATCGACGCGCACGCGCATCAGGCGGCGGCGAAGGCGGCATAGGCTCGTTGGTCGCGATCCAGATCACGTGGCGTGCGCCGCCGCCGCGCCCCGTGGCGCGGACGGCGACCTCGTTGACGGCAAAGCCGGCCTGACGCAGCGATTTCGTGAACTTCGGATTCGGTCCCGACGACCACACCGCAAGCACGCCGCCGGGTCGCAGCGCGGCTTGCGCCGTCCGCAGCCCGGAGACGTCGTAGAGGGCGTCGTTGGCTTTACGGGTCAGACCTTCCGGCCCGTTGTCGACATCGAGCAGGATCGCATCGAAGCCGAGCTTGTGCCGCTCGATCAGCCGCGCCACGTCGACCTCGCGGATCTCGACGCGCGGATCGTCGAGGCTGTCACCGAAGATCTCCGCCATCGGGCCGCGCGCCCAGGCGATCACCTGCGGCACCAGTTCGGCCACCACGATGGTTGCCTTGCGGCCGAGCACCGCGAGCGCGGCACGCAAGGTGAAGCCCATGCCGAGGCCGCCGATCAGCACATGGGGCCTCGCGACCTTCTCGATCCGCTTGGCGGCGAGCGTCGCCAGCGCGGCCTCCGATCCGGAGAGGCGGCTGTTCATCAGCTCGTTGGTCCCGAGCTTGATGGAGAATTCGTGGCCGCGCCGCATCAGGCGCAGCTCGTCCGCGCTGCCGGGGATGCGTGCGGTGTCGATTTTTTCCCAGGGAATCATGCTTTGGCTTGTAGCACGGTGGTTCGAGGCAAGCCGCGATGTTCTGAGGCGGGTGGCCCCCCGGTCGTCCCGGCGAAGGCCGGGACGACGCGTGGAGAGAGATCGGCCGCACAAGATCGATCCCGTAGCCCGGATGGAGCGCAGCGCAATCCGGGCTACGAGGTCCGCTTAACCACCGGCCCAGACGTCGAGCACGTAGCGGTTCGTCGCGCCCATCTCATCGATCCAGCGCGATGCGGCGCCGGCATCCGTGCCGGTGCGCTCGCGATAGAGCGAGACCAGCGTCGCCTTGACGTCGGGCTCCATCCTGCTGCCGTCGCCGCAGACATAGATGATCGCGCCGCGCTGGATCAGGTCCCACACCCGGTCCTTCTGCGCGGCGACGAGGTGCTGCACATAGGTCTTCGGCCCGTCGGCGCGCGAGAAGGCGGTGTAGAGCTCGCAGATGCCGTCGGCCGCGAACGCCTTCAGCTCGTCGGCGTAGATGAAATCCTGCTCCGGGTGGCGGCAGCCGAAGAACAGCATCGCGGGCCCGAGCGTTGCGCCCTTTGCCTTGCGGGCGGCGCGTTCCTGCAGGAAGCCGCGGAACGGCGCGAGGCCGGTGCCCGGCCCGATCATGATGACAGGCACGGCGTTGTCATCGGGCAGGCGAAAGCCCGCCTTGGTCTCCTTCACCGTGGCATGGATGGTGTCGCTGGCGCGGCGGCGCGCCAGGTAGTTCGAGCAGACCCCCTTGTAGATGCCGCGGCCAGAACTTGCCGGCGCCTCCACCACGCCGACGGTGATGCTGCAGCGCTGCGCCTCGCCCGCGGGCGAGGACGAGATCGAGTAGTAGCGCGGCGCCAGCAGCGACAGCATTTCGAGGTAGATGTGGAACGGTAGCTCGCAGGCCGGGTACTCCTCGAGCAGATCGAACACCGATTTGCGCTTGGCCAGCACCTCGGCGCGGTAGCGCTCGGCCGATGCGTCGTCCTCGCCGACATAGGCCATCAGCTTCGGCTTGGTCACCGGGCAGCGGGTGTGCTCGGCCATGATCTGGATCTGCTTGCGGGTCGCGATCTGCTGCAGTTCGACGAATTCGGTGAGCAGCCGGCCGACCGACACCGCATTGCCGACCGGCAATTGTGCGCGGCGGCCTTCCGAGACTTGCAGGCGGATTTGATCCGCCGGCAGGAAGCCGAAGCGGCGCGCGACCGAATCGACCAATGTCGGGTCGTTGCGCGGCACCACGCTGAGATGGTCGCCGACGCGGTATGTCAGGCTGGCCGGCAGCTCGACCACGATGTGCCGGGTCGAGCGATCCGACGGATGGGCGCCGTCCCTGGTCTGCAGCTCGCTGTTGACCAGCACCTTCATCGGCACCGCGCCGCCCTGCGTGACGATGGTGTTGACCGCGCCCTGCGCCACCGGCTCGATCGCATAGAGCGGCTCGTCCTCGGCGGTGCGGGTGAAATTCCAGTCGATGCCGAATTCCTTGGTCGCGACCTTGGCGGCCTCCGGAAACCATTTCTGGAACTGGCCGTCGAGGTCGCTGCGCGCATCGCCTTCGCCGCGCGGATACACCGCGCGGGCGCCGTGCTTCGTCAGTTGCTCGTCGATGAAGCGCGGCACCGATTGATAGGTCGCCGCCCAATCGCTGTTGCCGCAGCCGAACACCGCGTAGCGCACCTTGGAAAACGCATCCTTCGGCAGATCGCTGCCGAGCCATTTGACGAATTGCGTGGCGTTATCGGGCGCCGCGCCATTGTAGGAGGCGCAGATAATGAGGACGCCGCCCTCCTCCGGCAGCTTGCCGACATAGTCATCGAGCGGGCCGAGGCGGGTGGCAAAACCGTTGATCTCGGAGAGATCGGCCATGCGGGTGGCGAGCTCCTCGGCGGAGCCGAGGTTGGAGCCGTACAGCACCAACATCGGCGTGTTGTGGCCGGGGCGCGTGGTCGGCGCACGCGGCGCCTTCGGCGCGGCCGCAGCCGCGCCTGCCGTGCCGGCGAACGCGCCGCGGTCGCGGTCTTCGCGCGGCCGCACCTTGATCTTGAAGCCGTCGGGCTTGATCGTCAGCGTCTCCTTCAGATGCATCTGGTAGCGATGCACATCGATCAGCTTGAAGCGCTGCAGGATCATGCCGATCGCCAGCGCCGCCTCATGCATCGCAAAGCCGCGGCCGATGCAGGCGCGCTGGCCGTTGCCGAACGGCTTCCAGGCGTTGATCGGGCGCTTCGCCTCGGCCTCGCGGCTGAAATTCTCCGGATCGAACACGTCGGGGTTCGGACCCCAGACGCTGGGATCACGGTGCAGCGCCATCACCAGGATGGTGACGAAGGTGTTCTTCTTCAGCTTGTATTTGCCGCCGCCGATGGTCTCGTCGGCCAGCGGCGCGATGCCGTAGGCCGGCGCCGGCGGCCACAGCCGCAGCGCCTCCTTCAGACATTGCGTGATGTAGGTGAGCTGCGTGACCTGCTGATAGGTCGGCTTCGCATCGACGTCGGGGCCGAGGACGCGATCGACCTCCTCGTAGCACTTCTTCAGGATCTCGGGATGCTTCAGCAGCGCGTAGATCGTGCACGACAACAGGCCTGAGGTGGTCTCATGGCCGGCAATCAAAAAGGTGTTGATCTGGTAGCGGATGTTGACGTCGTCGAGCTGCTCGCCGGTGGCGCGGTCGACGCCGGTCATCATCGCGGCCAGCATGTCCTTCTTGTCGGAGGTGGCATCGGTGCTGCCGCGGCGCTCGGCGATGATCTCGTCGACCATCTTGTTCATGAAGGCGACGTCTTCGGCCAGCGTCTTGCGCCGCTTCTGCATCCACAGCCGTTCGAGCGGCAGGCCGCGGGTCATCATGATGGTTTCGAGCGAGCGCACCAGCGATTCCACGAAGGGATGGTAGTCGCGGCGATAGAACGAGTTGAAGCGGTAGTCGAAGCCGCACAGGCCGATGGTGTCCAGCGTCAGCGCCGTCATGTCGTGGACGACGTCGATTTCCTCGTCGGCGTTAAGCCGCTCCCATTTTTTGACCAGCTGCTCGGCGATATCGACCATGCTCGGGTGGTAGGACTGCATGGCGCGGTTGCCGAACGGCTGCATCAGGATGTTGTGCGCCTTGCTCCAGTTCGGCTCCTTGGTGTCGGCGGTGAACAGGCCGTCGCCGCCGACCGCGCGGACCCGGCGCAGCGAGCCGCGCACCGCCTTGTCGAACCGCTTCTCGTCGGAGAGCTCGTCGACCAGGTCGTGGCCGGACACGATGACAAGCGGCGCGCCCATCATGTCGAGCCAGAAGATCGGCCCGAGCTCCTTGGAGAGCCGCACCAGATCCTGCACCGGCGCCGTCGAATCCAGCGACAGCATGTTGCCGACCACCGGCTTCGTCGGCGGCTGCGGGATCGGACTCAGTCGGTTGCCGGACGCCATGTCGAGATTGCCCCCTGTGTCACCTCAAACTCACCCGTCATTCCGGGATGCGCCGGCAGGCGCAGGCCCGGAATCCATACTCGCGATCGTGGCTACGGATTCCGGGCTCGCGCGCCCCGGAATGACGAACCATTATCGTCACCCAAACCGCTTTTTACGCCACTCGATCAGTTTGGCGCTGACCTCGTCGGGCTTTTCCTGCTGCGTCCAATGGCCGCTGTCCTTGACCAGATACTTCTCGAGGTCAGGCACCAGCTTCTCCATGCCGTCGGCGGCCGAGGGCGGCAGCACCGCGTCGTTCTCGGCCATGATCATCAGCGACGGCACCTTCACATGATGGTCGAGGCCAGACGAGCGCTCCCAGTTGCGGGTGAAATTGCGATACCAGTTGATGCCGCCGGTGAAGCCGGTCTTCGTAAAAGTGTCGACAAACACCTTCTTCTCGTCGGCAGACAGGATCGGTTTACGCGGATCGTGTTTGGCGTCGTAATTCGCGATCATCTGCGGAAATGCCAGGTTGAGGCGGGCCGAGGCGCCGACGCCGGCGATCGGCTGCTCCTCTGGCGTGCCGGGCGGCCGCGCCACTGGCTTGCGCATGAAGGCATCGAAGGTCTGCTCGACCCGGCTACCGAAGATGCGGTCCGGCTCGCGCGCCGGGTCCTGGAACTGGACGATGTACATGTGCTCGCCGAAGCGCTGGCGGAACAGCGCGATCGGGTCCATCGGCGACCGGTCCCAATGCGGCGTGTTGACGCCGACGACGCCGGCGACCCGCTGAGGATGCCGCAGCGGCATCTGCCAGACCACGAAGCCGCCCCAGTCGTGGCCGACGAAGATCGCCTTCTCGACCTTGAGATGATCGAGCAGCCCGACGAGATCGGCGGTCAGATGCTCCATGTCGTAGGCCTCGACCGGCTCCGGCCGGTCGGTCGCGCCATAGCCGCGCTGATCCGGCGCGATGACGCGGATGCCGGCATCACCCAGCGCCTTGATCTGGTGGCGCCAGGAAAACGCCAGCTCCGGCCAGCCGTGGCACAGCACCACGGGCGGCGTGTCGGTCTTGGGCCCGGCTTCGTAGAAGCCCATGCGGATGCCGTTGGTCTCGGCGAATTGCAGCGGCGGCATTTCAATCATGACATGGATCCTATTCGGCCGCGCCCTTGACTTCGGCCGGCGGAGGCGCGAACGCCGCCTCCAGCGCATCGAACTCGAGCGGCAGCATGTCGCACATCACCTGCACATGCGGGATGATGTTGGCGCCGACGATGAAGCCGAAATCGAGCTGGTCGCGGTAGCTCTGCACGGTGATGTTCAGCGCAACGCCGTGGGTCGAGATCGAGACCGGGAAGATGTGCAGCAGCTCGGCGCCCGCCGCATAAAGCGTCTGCCGCGGCCCGGGCACATTCGACACCGTGATGTTGGTGGCCGGCGGCAGCACGTTGGAGAGGTCGGAGCGGCTGTACAGCAGCGCCAGGATCTGCACCAGGATCGGCGCGCCGAGCAGCGAGATGTTGGAGACCTGCGGCACCAAAGCGCGCAGCGGATGCGACATCTCCTTGGATTTGGTCGACTGCGCGATAATGGTCTCGAGCCGCTTCTTGGGATCTTCGACGTCGGTCGCGATCGAGCAGATCATGCCGAACACCTGGTTGTTCGCGTCGGCATTGCCCTCCTCGCGCAGCGAGATCGGCACGCCCGCGGTCAGCGACTTGTTCGGCAGCGCACCCTGGCTGAGCAGATAGCGCCGCACCACACCGGAGGCGAGCGCCAGCACGACGTCGTTGAGCTTGCCGCCGGAGGCCTTCGCCAGCGCCTTGGCGCGCGACAGCGAGATCGAGGTACCGGCAAAGCTGCGCTCCGAGGAGATCGCCTTGTTGAGGATGGTCGGCGGCGAGGACATCGCCTGCAGGCTCTCGCGCGAGCGCGGATCGGCGACCTTGGCGACGACGTCGGACAGGCTTTTCATCACGGTCGGCATGCTGCCGGCGAACTTCACCGCGTTCTCGATCTGGAACATGGCGTTGTCGAACAGGATCGAGCCGAGATCGCTCTTGCCCGAGCGCGGCAGCTCCAGGCTCTTCTGCGCGGCGGCTGCCGCCTCGAACGGCTGGGTCCAGAGCTGCTGATAGGCATCGATCAGGTTGGCCGCGATGTCGCGCGGCTCCTGCGCGACCTTCTTCGCACTCGGCGGCTCGACCACGCGCGGCACCGGCGTCAGGTCGTAGATCATGCTGGTCAGCGCCGCGCCGGCGCCGCCGTCGATGCAGGCGTGGTGCATCTTGGAATACAGCCCGATCTCGTTGTCCTTCATGCTTTCGAAGACGTAGAACTCCCACAGCGGGCGGGCGCGGTTGAGCAGCTTGGCGTGCATCCAGCCGACGATGCGCTCCAGCGTCGCGCGGTCGCGCGGCGCCGGCAGGCTGGCGCGGAAAATGTGGCGGTCGATGTCGAACTGGTCGTCCTCGACCCAGGACGGATGGTCGATGTCGAGCGGCGCCTTCTGCAGGCGCGCCTTGAGGATCGGCGCGATGTGCAGCCGCGAGGCGATCATCGCCTTGAACTCCTCGAAGAAGTCGCCCTTGTAGCCTTCGGGCAGGCGGAAGATCGCCATGCTGCCGACATGCATCGGCATCTCAGGCGTTTCCAGATAGAGGAACGATGCGTCCAGCGAGGACAGCTTCTTGGCGTCGCTCATGATTCCCTCCCGAGAGCAAACTCAAACGGGCGCCTTGACGGCGCTTCTCGTCATTCGATCAGGATAGTGCCTGTTCCGCAGGCCCATAGGCAATGGCAAACGGCCCCGAACGAGCAAAATGCCGGAATTGGCCCTCCGGCTGCGCCAGCCGGTCGGCGATCGCCCACAGCGCCGCCGGATTGACGCCGAGGCCGATATGGCTGGCGAGATGCACCTCGATGTTCTCCGCGGTCGCCGAGGGCCGCAGGCGCGAGGTACGCCAGTTCACGATGCCGTCGGTGCGGGAATAGATCGAGGTGGTCGGCACCGGCATGTCGCCGGCGATCGCCGCGCGCACCTCCGGGATGTCGTCCACGCCTTCGCCGGACAGGATCTCGTACAGCCGCGTCGCATTGGTGGCGCGGATGTCGTCGGCGAACGGGCTGCCCAGCGTGATGATCTGGCGCACCAGCTCCGGCATCTGCAAGGCGAGATCGCGCGCATAGACGCCGCCGAGGCTCCAGCCGATGATCGAGACCTTGCGCCCGGTCGCCTCGTGAATTCGCTTCAGCAGGTCGCGCAGCGCGCCGCGCCTGGAGCCGATGCCGCCGAAATTGCGGCCCATGTTCCAGGCATAGGCGTCGTAGCCGAGCTCCTTCAGATAGCGCCGCATCGGCGCCATCGAGAGATCGCTGGCAAGGAAGCCGGGCAGCGTCAGCACCGGATGGCCGTCCCCCTTCGGCGCCTGCATCAGGAGCGGCGACAGCAGCAGGCTCGAATTGAGCTCGAGCACGCCGCGCGCCTCGGCCAGCATCAGGAACAGGCTTGGCGGGCGCAACCGGCGTTCGGTCACCTCGGCGCTCCTGTCCATGATTTCGCTACCTCTTGTCCTTCTTGCCCATGCCGCCGAGGCCGGCCATCGTCACGAACATGTCCTGGAAGCGCTCGGCGATCTTGGGATCGAAGGTGAACCAGCTCTGCATCAGCGATTCCGGCGAGATCTTCTCGATGTTCGAGGTCATCTGCTGCTGCAGCTTGTCCATCACGGCGGCCTGCATCGGCGCCACGTCCGGCAGTCCGAAGAACTGCCGCGCTTCGAGGGGCGTGCAATCTATTTCGACATTGACCTTCATAACCGCCTCCTCAAACGCGCCTGGCTCGCGTCAGTATCGCCACGACAGGGTGAATCATGCAAGCGATCCAACCTGCCCCATCGCCGGGCCGGCCTCAATCATCCGTTATGTCAGCCAAACCCTGCCGCGGCAAATCGCCCGGAATGGCAAACGAGGCGCTGCCGCCGCCAACTCCCTCATCACGGCGGAAACCCTCGAAAGTTGAATGTCGCCTGCTGGGGCCGCCCGCCTATCCTGCCCCCCCGGTCGGAGAAACCGCAACCACGCCGCCGATTGACCCTTGGGAAATCGCGCTTGCGCGGCGAGCAAACTCTGGCAACATGGCCGGTAAAATCTGCCGGAACGCGCGCCCGGCCAACAAAAACGGGGGACGAAGATCACATGTCGGGACGTCGGAATCTATTTGCTGCGACAGCGGTCGCCCTTCTTGCCTGGACGCTGCCGGCATCCGCCCAGACCTTGCGCTATGCCAACCAGGGCGAACTCAAATCGCTGGATCCCTATACGCTGAAGGAATCCACCACGATCGCCCATCACGGCCATGTCTATGAAGGCCTGATCGCGCGCGACAAGGACCTCAAGATCATCCCGGCGCTGGCCGAAAGCTGGGAAACCGTGAGCCCGACCAAATGGCGCTTCCATCTGCGCAAGGGCGTGAAATTCCATAACGGCGATCCCTTCACCGCCGACGACGTGCTGTTCTCCGCCGAGCGCGTCCGCGCCAAGGGCTCCAACTTCCTCAGCAACGTGCCTGGTGACGCCAAGTTCACCAAGGTCGACGACTACACCGTCGACGTGACGCTGGACTCGCCCAATCCCATACTGATCTCGCAGTGGGATAGCTGGTACATCATGGACAAGAAGTGGTGCGAGGAAAACAACTCCGTCGCACCGACGCCGGCCTCCGCGACCACGCCGAGCTTCGCGGCGCTGCACGAGAACGGCACCGGTCCGTTCACAATCGAGAGCCACCAGCCCGGTGTGAAGACCGTGTTCAAGGCGTTTCCGGGCTATTGGAAGAAGCCGGAGCACAATCTCAAGGAGATCATCTTCACCCCGATCGGCTCCGACGCGACCCGCGTCGCCGCGCTGCTCTCGGGCGAGGTCGACGTGATCGAGCCGGTTCCGATCCAGGACATCCAGCGCGTCAATTCCAGCGGCAACGCCACCGTGCTGACCGGGCCCGAGATCCGCACCATCTTCGTCGGCATGGACGAGTCGCGCGACGAGCTCCTGTTCTCCAACGTCAAGGGCAAGAACCCGTTCAAGGACATCCGCGTCCGCGAGGCGATCTACAAATCGATCGACGTCGAGCTGATCAAGAGCCGCGTCATGCGCGGCATGTCGACGCCCTCGACCTTGATGATCGCGCCGCAGCTCTATCCGCTGTCGAAGGAGTTCACCCGGCCGAAGCTCGATCCCGACGGCGCCAAGAAGCTGCTCACCGACGCCGGCTATCCGAACGGCTTCGAAGTCACGATGGATTGCCCGAACGACCGCTACGTCAACGACGCGGCGATCTGCCAGGCGGTGGTCGGCATGCTCGCCCGCATCGGCATCAAGGTGAACCTGCTGGCGCAGCCGAAGGCGCAGTTCTTCGCCAAGGTGCTGAAGCCCGGCGGCTATCAGACCTCGATGTTCATGCTGGGCTGGACCCCGGCGACCTCGGACTCGCACAACGTGCTGCACGACATCCTCGGCTGCCGCGACGATCCGAAGGATGCGACCCGAGGCGAGGCCAATCTCGGCGGCTATTGCAACAAGGAGGTCGACGCGCTCACCGACAAGGTGCTGGTGGAAAGCGACACGGCCAAGCGCGACCAGCTGATCAAGCAGGCCTACGAGATCGTCATCAAGGACTTCGGATACGTGCCGCTGCACCAGCAGTCGCTGGCATGGGGCGTATCGAACAAGGTCAAGCTGGTCCAGCGCGCGGACAACCAGGTTCTGCTCTACTGGGCCACCAAACAGGGTGAATGAGTGACCCCAGCGAATTCGGTCCCGGAAGCGGCTGCTTCCGGGACCTCTCGTTTTCCGGCCGCGCAATGCCGCGCCGGCGCCGGTCCAAGTCTGAAAAGCAGTGAAAGGTAGAGATGCTCGCTTTCACTCTTCGTCGCATGTTACAGGCGATCGGCGTGATGCTCGCTGTCGGCGTCATCGCGTTCTCGATGTTCCGCTTTGCCGGCGATCCGGTGAACCAGATCGTCTCGATCGACACCTCGGCAGCGGAACGCGCCTCGATCCGGCAGTCGCTCGGCCTCGACGATCCCGTGCTGGTGCAGTTCGCCCGCTACTTCATCGATGCCGTCCAGTTCAAGTTCGGCGTCTCCTACCAGTTCCGCCTGCCGGTCTCCTCGCTGCTGATGGAGCGCCTGCCGGCGACGCTGGAGCTTGCGATCTGCGCGACGCTGTTCGCGATGGTGGCCGGCATCCTGATGGGGGTCTATTCGGCGCTGCGCCGCGACACCGTGCTGGCCAAATTATTCCAGGCGGTATCGCTGATCGGCATCTCGCTGCCGACCTTCCTGATCGGCATCCTGCTAATCTATCTGTTCGCGGTAACGCTGGGCTGGCTGCCCTCCTTCGGCCGCGGCGAGGTGGTGAAGCTCGGCTGGTGGACCACCGGGCTCCTGACCGTCTCAGGGTTGAAGGCGCTGATCATGCCGGCGATCACGCTCGGGCTGTTCCAGATGACCCTGATCATGCGGCTGGTGCGCGCCGAAATGCTCGAGGTGCTGCGCACCGACTACATCCGCTTCGCCCGCGCCCGCGGCCTGACCACGCGCGCGATCCATTTCGGCCATGCGCTGAAGAACACACTGGTTCCCGTGATCACCGTGGCCGGCCTGCAGTTTGGCTCGGTTATTGCTTTCTCGATCATCACCGAAACCGTGTTCCAATGGCCGGGCATGGGGCTTCTGTTCGTGCAGGCCGTGCAAAACGTCGATATCCCGATTATGGCCGCCTACCTGTTGATGGTCTCGCTGATCTTCGTCACCATCAACCTGGTGGTCGACATCCTCTACACCGTGGTCGATCCGCGCCTGCGCTCGACCGTCGGCCGCGCGTCGTGAGGGCTTGATCGATGTCCGACGCCGTCGTTCCCCATCGCAACCAGGACAGTGCGCAGGGCGCGCGGGTTGGCGCCGGCTGGTTCAGGCGCGCGCTCGACAGCGACATCTTCTATTCGTTCCGCCGCTCAAAGCTGACCGTGGTCGCCGCCGTGATCACGGCGCTGTTCTTCCTGCTGGCGATCTTCGCCTCCTGGCTCGCAGTGCAGAACCCGTTCGATCCGGCGCAGCTGCAGCTCTTGAACTCGCGGATCTCGCCGCTGTGGACCGCCGACGGCCAGAGCCCGTTCCTGCTCGGCACCGACGAGCAGGGCCGCGACGTGTTCTCGGCGATCCTCTACGGCCTGCGCATCTCGCTCGCCGTCGGCCTTGCCGGCGTGGTCTTCGCCGGCGCGCTCGGCATCGGACTCGGGCTGATCGCCGGCTATTTCGGCGGCGCGGTCGACGGCGTCATCATGCGGATCGCCGACGTGCAGCTCACCTTTCCGGCGATCCTGATCGCGCTCCTGATCAATGGCGTCGCCAAATCGCTGCTCGGCAACAAGCTCGACGAGACCAGCACGCTCGGCGTGCTCGTGATCGCAATCGGCCTCAGTTTCTGGGTGCAATATGCCCGCACCGTGCGCGGCTCGGTCATGGTCGAGAAGAACAAGGACTATGTCGCCGCGGCGCAGCTGATCGGCCTGCCGGCGCCGAAGATCATGCTGCGGCACGTGCTGCCGAACACGATGGGCCCGATCCTGGTCATCGCTACCATTAACCTCGCGCTTGCGATCATCACCGAGGCGACGCTGTCGTTCCTTGGCGCCGGCATGCCCGACACCATGCCCTCGCTCGGCACCTTGATCCGGATCGGCAACAATTATCTGTTCGCCGGCGAATGGTGGATCGTCGCCTTCCCGGGCATCGCACTGGCAGGCCTGATCCTGTCGATCAACCTGCTCGGCGACTGGCTGCGCGACGCCCTCAATCCGAAGCTCCGATGACCCAGCCCGTCCTCTCCGTCCGCAACCTCGAAGTGGAATTCGTCACCCGCCGCGCCACCTTGCGCGCGATCAACGGCGTGTCGTTCGACATCGCGCGAGGCGAGGTGCTCGGCGTGGTCGGCGAATCCGGCGCCGGAAAATCGGTGACCGGGCTCGCCGTAATCGGGCTGATCGACCCGCCCGGCCGCATCTCGGCCGGCGAGATCGAGCTGTCGGGCACGCGGATCGATCACCTGCCGCCCGAGCAGATCCGGCGCATCCGCGGCAAACGGATCGGCATGATCTTCCAGGATCCGCTGACCAGCCTCAATCCGCTGTACCGGATCGGCGACCAGATCGTCGAAACCATCCGCACCCACACCAACCTCACGGAAACCGCCGCGCGCAAACGCGCCATCGACTTGCTCGCCGAGGTCGGCATTCCCGCGCCGGAGAAGCGCATCGACGGCTATCCGCACGAATTCTCCGGCGGCATGCGCCAGCGCGTCGTCATTGCGCTCGCGATCTGCGCCGAGCCCGAGCTGATCATCGCCGACGAGCCGACCACCGCGCTCGACGTCTCGGTACAGGCGCAGATCATCGCGCTGATCAAGCGGCTCGGCCGCGACCATGGCACCGCGGTGATGCTGGTGACCCACGACATGGGCGTGATTGCGGAAACCTGCGACCGCGTCGCAGTGATGTATTCCGGCCGCATCGCCGAGATCGGCCCGGTGCAGGAGGTGGTTCGCAATCCGCTGCATCCCTACGCCAAGGGCCTGATGGGTGCGATCCCGACGCTCGCCGGCGAGGACAAGCGCCTGGTGCAGATCCCCGGCTCGATGCCGCGGCTGTCGGCGATCCCGCCGGGCTGCCCGTTCAATCCGCGTTGCGCGTTCGTGTTCGACCGCTGCCGCGTCGATCGTCCCGAGCCGATCCGGCAGGGCACGCAAGCCGTCGCCTGCCATCTGTTCGATCCGGTGAAGGAGACGGCGGCATGAGCGCGACGCTGATCGACGTCAAAAACCTGCGCCGCGTCTTCGACGTCTCCAAGCCGTGGCTCAACCGCATGCTCGAGGGCGGCCATCTCGAATACCTGAAAGCCGTCGACGGCGTCACGTTCGACATCAAGCGCGGCGAGACCTTTGCGCTGGTCGGCGAGTCCGGCTCGGGCAAGACCACGGTCGCGCGCATGGTGGTCGGCCTGTTGCCGCCGACTTCGGGCGAAGTCGTGATCGACGGCGTCTCGATGACCGATCCGCGGCAGGCCCAGGCACGCCGCCGCCTGCGCCGGCGCATCCAGATGATCTTCCAAGACCCCTATGCGAGCCTCAATCCACGCTTCCGGGTCGATGCCATCGTGGCCGAGCCGATCCGCGCCTTCGACCTGATTCTGGGCGAGCGCGACATCAAGGCCCGCGTCGGCGAACTGCTCTCGCTGGTCGGCCTGCACCCCGACGACGGCTTGAAATTCCCGCACGAGTTTTCCGGCGGCCAGCGCCAGCGCATCGCGATCGCCCGCGCGCTGGCGTCCGAAGCCGAGTTCATCGTCTGCGACGAGCCGACCTCGGCGCTCGACGTCTCGGTGCAGGCGCAGATCCTCAATCTGATGCGCGATTTGCAGGACAAGTTCGGCCTGACTTATCTGTTCATCAGCCACAATCTGGCAGTCGTCCGCCACATGGCGAGCCGGATCGGCGTGATGTATCTCGGCCGCATTGTCGAGATCGCCGAGGGCCGGAAACTGTTCGAAAACCCGCGGATGCCCTACACCAAGATGCTGCTCGGCGCGGTTCCGGATCTGGCGATGTCCGGCCGGCAACGCATTCCGGTCAAGGGCGAAATCCCGAACCCGATCAATCCGCCACCGGGCTGTTCCTTCAACCCGCGCTGTCCCCTCGCCTTCGACCTGTGCCGGCAGAAGGCGCCGGACCTGATCGAGGGCGTCGCCTGCCACGCGGTCAACGATCCCGCCGCCGCCGTTCCGGCGTGATCACGCGGATGCGACGCGTCATGTCTACCAGGTAGTTGGCATCCCAGCCCGCCTGTGATCAAGTGCGCGCGCCGCCAATAAGAAGAAATGGTGAAGCCACATGAGCAACATCAACCCCGATCCGTTCACAACTCGCCCCGAAATCGAGGGCACGTTCGGCGTCGTCACCTCGACGCACTGGATCGCCACCGCAGTCGGCATGGCGACGCTGGAGAAGGGCGGCAATGCCTCTGACGCCGGCGTCGCGACCGCCTTCACGCTGCAGGTGGTCGAGCCGCATCTGAACGGCCCGGGCGGCGACGTTCCGGTTATCGTGCACGACGTCAGGCGCGGCAAGACCGAGGTGATCTGCGGCCAGGGCCCGGCACCAGCGAAAGCGACGATCGCGCATTATCGCAGCGAAGGCCTCGACATGGTGCCCGGCACCGGCCTGCTCGCGGCCTGCGTGCCCGGCACGTTCGAATCCTGGATGCTGCTGCTGCGCGACTACGGCACGTTGAAGCTGCGCGATGTGCTGGAGCCCGCGATCGCCTATGCCCGCGACGGCCATCCGCTGGTCGAGCGCGCCTCGGCGACGATCCAGACCGTCGAGCAATTGTTCCGGAAATACTGGACGACGTCAGCCGACGTCTACCTGCCGAATGCCGAGGTGCCGAGACCCGGCACCATCTTCACCAACAAGCGGCTGGCGGAGACGTACACACGCATCCTGCAGGAAGCCGAGAGCGCCGGCGGCGACCGCATCGCGCAGATCGAGCGCGCGCGCCAGGCCTGGTCGAAGGGTTTTGTCGCCGAAGCCATCGACAAGTTCTGCCGCACCCAGGAGGTGATGGACGTCTCGGGCTCGCCGCATCGCGGCGTGCTGTCGGCCGACGACATGGCGCGATGGGAGCCGACCATCGAGGCGCCGCTGACCTACGACTACGGCCGCTACACCGTGCAGAAGGCAGGTGTCTGGAGCCAGGGCCCGGTGATGTTGCAGCAACTCGCGCTGCTGAAGGGTTTTCAGCTCGATGGACTCGATCCCACAGGGCCCGACTTCATCCATTTACAGATCGAATGCGCCAAGCTCGCCTACGCCGATCGCGAGACGTTCTACGGCGATCCGAAATTCACCGACGTCCCGATCGAGACGCTGCTGTCGGACGCCTATAACGACGAGCGGCGCAAGCTGGTCTCGAAGGACAAGGCGTTGCTCGACTTCGTCCCAGGCTCAGTCGAAGGTTTTGGGGCTGTCGTCAAACTGCGCCGCGCCGAAGGACATCGCGAGGCGGTCGGCGCCATGGGCGCCGGCGAGCCCACCGTCGGCCGGTTCGGCGAGGTGCGCGGCGACACCGTGCATTTCGACATCATCGACCGGGACGGCAACATGATTTCGGCGACGCCGTCCGGCGGCTGGCTGCAATCATCGCCGGTCATTCCAGAACTCGGTTTCTGCCTCGGCAGCCGTGCCCAGATGTTCTGGCTGGAGGAGAACCATCCGGCCGCGCTCGCGCCGGGCAAGCGCCCGCGCACCACGCTGTCGCCGACCATGGCGCTGCGCGATGGCGAGCCGTATCTATCATGGGGTTCGCCCGGCGGCGACCAGCAGGACCAGTGGATCACGCAATTCTTCCTGCGCCACGTCCATGCCAAGATGAACCTGCAGGAGGCGATCGACGCGCCGGCCTGGCACTCCGAGCATTTCCCGATCTCGTTCTGGCCGCGCACCGCGCGGCCCGGCGTGCTGGTGCTGGAAAGTCGCGTGCCGAAATCGACGATCGACGAGTTGAAGCGCCGCGGCCATGTGGTGGAGATCGGTCCCGACTGGTCGGAGGGCCGCCTGACCGCAGCCTCGAAGGTCGGCCCGCGTCGCCGCGCCGCGGCCAACCCGCGCGGCATGCAAGGCTACGCCGCAGGCCGCTAGAGACGAAGGTTTGCATGACCTGGTCGATCATCGCCCGCGACAGCGCTACCGGCCAGCTCGGCATTGCCGTTGCGACGCGGTTCTTCGCGGTCGGCGCGCTGGTGCCGCACATCGCACCTGGCGTCGGCGCGATCGCGACGCAGGCGCTGGTCAATCCGTATTTCGGCGTCGACGGCCTGCGCCTGCTGCGCGGCGGTGCGAGTCCACACGATGCCATCGCCGTGCTGCTTGCGGCCGATAGCGGCCGTGAGACCCGACAGGTGCACGCCATGGACGCCAGCGGCCGCATCGGCGCGCATTCCGGCAAGGACTGCGTCGACTGGTTCGGCCATATCGCGGGCGACGGCTTCTCGATCGCCGGCAATATGCTGGCGGGACCGGCGGTGCTCGGTGAAACCGCCCGCGTCTATGCCGCCAACGACAAGCTTCCTTTCGCGCAGCGGCTGATCAAGGCGATGTTCGCCGGTGAAGCGGCCGGTGGCGACAAGCGCGGCAAGCGGTCGGCGGCGCTGCTGATCCACGGTACGGAGGAATGGCCTGACCTCGACCTGCGGGTCGACGATCATTCCGATCCCCTGCGTGAACTGGAACGGCTGGAGGCCGTCAGCCGCGAGCACTGGGTGCACTTCCGAAAATTCCTGCCGACCCGGGACAAGCCGGCCGGCACCACCGATCGCGCCACGATCGAGACCGGCATCAAACTTGCAACGGCGAGCCGGCAATGACGATACGACCGTTGATCGAGATCGAAGGCCTGCGTGTTTCCTTCCAGGGTGACGATGGCCGCACCACACATGCCGTCGACAGTGTCGACCTTTCCGTCGCCAATGGCGCGACGCTCGGCCTCGTCGGCGAGTCCGGCTGCGGCAAGAGCGTGACATCGCTTGCCATCATGGGACTGCTGCCGAAGCAATCTGCCACGGTCTCCGGCACGATCCGCTTCGACGGCTTCGATCTGCTCCAGGTTCCGGACGAGACGCTGCGCGACCTGCGCGGCAATCGCCTCGCCATGATCTTTCAGGAGCCGATGACCTCGCTGAACCCGAGCTTCACGATCGGCGACCAGATCATCGAGACGATCCTGCGCCATCGCGGCGGCTCCCGGCGCCAGGCACGCGATCGCGCCATCGAACTGCTGCGGCGCGTCCATATCCCCTCGCCCGACAAGCGCATCGACGAGTTTCCCCACAAACTCTCGGGCGGCATGCGCCAGCGCGTGATGATCGCGATGGCGCTGGCCTGCGATCCGCAGCTGTTGATCGCCGACGAGCCGACCACCGCGCTCGACGTCACCCTGCAGGCGCAGATCCTCGATCTGATGCGCGAATTGAAGGCGGCGAGCGGCGCGGCGATCATCCTGATCACCCACGACCTCGGCGTCGTCGCCGAAGTCTGCGACGAGGTCGCGGTGATGTACGCCGGGGAGATCGTCGAGCGCGCGCCGGTCGACGAATTGTTCGCCAATCCGCAGCATCCCTATACGGTCGGACTGCTCGGCTCGATCCCGCGGCTCGATCGCCGTACCAGCCATCTCGCCACCATCGAGGGCATGGTGCCGAACATGGCGAACCCGCCCGCCGGCTGCCGCTTCGCTGCGCGCTGCCCGTTCGTCGCGGGCGACTGCGCCAAAGCGGCGCCGCCGCTCGCGATGCTGAGCGCGACCCACGCCTCGCGCTGCATCAGGGCGCCGCTGGAACGGCTGGTGTCATGACGGCGCTGCTCGAGGTCGAAGGGCTGGTGAAGCATTTCGTTGCCGAACGATCGCTGTTCGGCCGCGCGACCGCCCATGTCAAGGCGGTCGATGGCGTCAGCTTTACCGTCGAGGCCGGCAAGACGCTGGCGCTGGTCGGCGAATCCGGCTGCGGCAAATCCACGGTCAGCCGCCTCGTGTTGCGGCTGATCGAGCCGGACGCCGGCGCCGTCCGTTTCGAAGGCCGCGATCTCGGCGCGCTCAATGCCGAACAGCTGCGCGCGTTTCGCCGCGACGCACAGCTGATCTTCCAGGACCCCTATGCCTCGCTCAATCCGCGGATGACGGTGAGCCAGATCCTCACCGAGCCGCTGGCACTGCACAATCTTGTACCGCCTGCGCGCCGCCGCGAACGCGTCGAGGAGCTGCTCCGCCTGGTCGGGCTCGAGCCGCGCTTCGCGCGCCGCTATCCGCACGAATTCTCCGGCGGCCAGCGCCAGCGCATCGCGATCGCGCGTGCACTCGCGGTCGAGCCGAAGCTGATC
The DNA here is from genome assembly GCF_020329505.1 of Bradyrhizobium semiaridum. Taxonomy (GTDB): domain Bacteria; phylum Pseudomonadota; class Alphaproteobacteria; order Rhizobiales; family Xanthobacteraceae; genus Bradyrhizobium; species Bradyrhizobium semiaridum. Next base: position 437,603 of record NZ_JAGKJJ010000002.1, on the reverse strand, counting down.
ATCTGCGACGAGCCGGTATCCGCGCTCGATGTCTCGATTCGATCGCAGATCCTCAATCTGCTGCGCGATCTGCAGGATCGGTTGAAACTCGCCTACATCTTCGTCTCGCACGACCTCGCGGTGGTCAAACACATCGCCGATCGCGTCGCCGTGATGAACCTCGGCAACATCGTCGAGGCTGCCGACGCCGAGGCGCTGTTCGCGGCGCCGCGTCATCCCTATAGCCGCGCGCTGTTGTCGGCGATCCCGGTGCCCAAGCCGAAGGCAAAACGCAGCCGCATTGTGCTGCAGGGGGAAATGCCGAGCGCGCTCAATCCGCCCGATGGCTGCCGATTCCACACGCGCTGCCCGTATGCGATCGAGCGCTGCCGCAGCGAGATGCCTCAGCTCAGCGACGATGGCATCGGACATGCGACGGCCTGCCATCGCGTGGCGGAGCTGCCGCCGGCGGACGCGATCGTGCCGTCCGATGGCGGCTTCACCCCGACATTGGAAAAACTGGTCGCGGCGTTCAACGCAGTGGAAGCTGTGGGGCGGACCGGGGTTGGTAACGAGACAAGAGCGTAGCGAATAAAGAGGGGTTGGCGATGAGAATCTGGCGCTTGGCGGTCCTGGTGGCGGCCCTTGTGGCGTGGTGCGGAACAGCCGCGCGTGCCGAAACCACCCTGCGCATCGGGCTCGCCGAGGACCCCGACATCCTCGACCCCACGATCGCGCGCACCTATGTCGGCCGCATCGTGTTTTCCGCATTCTGCGACAAGCTGTTCGACATCGACGAGAAGCTCAACATCGTGCCGCAGCTCGCGCTGTCGTACGAGACGTCGGCCGACGGCAAGGAGATGACGATCAAGCTCCGCCCTGGCGTCAAATTCCACGACGGCGAGCCGTTCGACGCCGAGGCGGCAAAGTTCTCGCTGGAGCGGCACATGACGCTGCCGACCTCCTTCCGCAAGTCGGAGCTCGCCAGCGTCGACCATGTCGAGGTCGTCGATCCCCTCACCATCAAGCTGGTGCTCAAGACGCCCTACTCGCCGCTGATCGCCCAGCTCACCGACCGGTCCGGGATGATGGTGTCGCCGAAGGCCGCAAAGGCCGCAGGCGACAAGTTCGGCCTGCATCCGGTCTGCGCCGGGCCCTACAAGTTCGTCGAACGCGTGCAGCAGGACCGCATGGTGTTCGAGAAATTCGCCGGCTACTGGAACAAGGACAATGTGTTCATCGATCGGATCGTCTACCTGCCGATCGTGGACGCCACCGTGCGGCTTGCCAATCTGAAGTCCGGCGCGCTCGACCTGATCGAGCGCGTGCTGGCAACCGACATCAAGGACGTCAAGGCCGATCCGAAGCTCGTGCTGTCGACGGCGCCCGACCTCGGCTATCTCGGCCTCACCATCAACATCGCCAACGACAAGAACAAGGGACCGCTCAGCCAGTCGGTAAAAGTGCGCCAGGCGCTGGACCTGGCGATCGATCGCGAGGCGCTCAACCAGGTGGTCTTCAACGGCGAGTTCACGCCGGGCAATCAGTGGGTCAGCCCGACCCATCCCTATTACCAGAAGTCGTTCCCGGTTCGCGGCGCCGATGTCGCAAGAGCCAAGGCGCTCCTGAAGGAAGCCGGCGTCCCGCTGCCGGTCACGGTCGACTACATGGTGCCGAAGGGACCGGAATATGAGGCGGTCGCCCAGGTCGTCCAGTCGATGGCGGCCGAAGCGGGCTTCGACATCAAGATCCGCGTGGTCGAGTTCGCGACCACCTTCAAGCAGGCGCAGGCCGGTGAATTCCAGGTATTCGAGATCAACTGGAGCGGCCGGATCGATCCCGACGGCAATTCCTACATCTTCATGCACAGCAAGGCGCCGCAGAACGACGGCGGCTATTCAAATCCGGAAGCCGACAAGCTGATGGAAGATGGACGTCTCACCGCTGATCCCTCCGAGCGCAAGGCGATCTACGAGAAGCTGACCAGGATCCTGCTCAACGACGAGCCAATCATCTACCTCTATCACCGGAAGCTCTTGATTGCGCACACCAGCAAGCTCGAAGGCTACCGGCAGATGCCGGACGGCCTGGTGCGGGTGGTCGGGCTAAAGCTGAAATGATGGCTAGGGCGATGGCGGCGCGGAGCTCACAATGCTGAATTTCCTCGCCAGGCGGCTGCTGCAGATCATCCCAACGCTGTTCTTCGTGTCGGTGCTGATCTTCTCGCTGCAGCACCTGCTGCCGGGCGATCCGGCGCTGGTGATGGCCGGCGAGGAACGCGACCCTGCCGTCATCGAGCAGATCCGCAAGCTGTACCATCTCGATCAGCCGGTCGCGGTGCAATATGTCTATTGGGTCAAGGGCGTGCTGTCGGGTGACCTCGGCGAGTCCTTGCGCAACAAGATGCCGGTGCTGGCACTGATCGCGCAGAAGCTGCCGGTCACGATGCAGATCGCCGGCATGGCGATCGTGATCGCTTTCCTGATCGGCATTCCTGCCGGCATCATCTCCGCGGTGAAGAAGGGCACGGCCTGGGACTACGGCGCCAATTTGTTCGCGCTGTGGGGCATCTCGACGCCGAATTTCTGGCTCGGCATCATGCTGATCTTCCTGTTTTCCGTCCAGCTCGGCTGGCTGCCAGCCTCGGGCTACGTGCCGCTCAGCGAGAACTGGCGCGCCAGCCTCGCCGCCTCGATCATGCCTGCCTTCGTGCTCGGCAACGCGATTGCCGCGATCCTGATGCGGCACACCAGAAGCGCCATGCTGCAGGTGCTGGAGAGTGACTATGTCCGCACCGCGCGCGCCAAGGGCCTGTCCGAACGTTCGGTGATCCTCAAGCACGCGATGCGCAACGCGCTGACGCCGATCATCACGCTCGGCGCGCTCGAGCTCGGCACGCTGCTGTCGGGCGCGGTCTTGACCGAACAGATCTTCTCGATCCCGGGATTTGGCAAGCTGATCGTCGACGCCGTGTTCAACCGCGACTATGCCGTGGTGCAGGGTGTCGTGCTGACGACCGCGACGATCTACATCACGCTCAATCTGATCGCCGATCTCGCCTATATCCTCGTCAATCCGCGGCTGAGGAGCTGAGCCGATGACCGACGCCGCGCTCGGCCCGCTCCCCACCCTCGCCGCCTCCGAAACGCTCGACAGCCCGGCGCGGCGCGCCGGGCGGCGGCTGATCCGGCGCAAGGGCGCAGTCCTCGGCCTCTCCGTGATCTCGGTCTTCATCGTTATGGCGGTGTTCGCGCCGTGGATCGTGCCCTACGATCCGACCGCTGCCAGCTGGTCGCTGGTGCGGAAAGCGCCGTCGGCGCAGCACTGGTTCGGCACCGACGAGCTCGGCCGCGACGTGCTCGCCCGCGTGGTGTTCGGCGCCCGCGCCTCGCTGCTCGCCGGTCTGACCTCCGTCAGTATCGCGCTGGCGATCGGCGTCCCGCTCGGGCTCGTCGCCGGCTACCGCGGCGGCTTCATCGACGCGCTGATCAGCCGCATCACCGATGCGATGCTGGCCTGCCCATTCCTGATCCTGGCGATCGCGCTCGCCGCCTTCCTCGGCCCGAGCCTCGGCAATGCGATGATCGCGATCGGCATCTCGGCAACCCCGATCTTCATTCGCCTGACCCGCGGTCAGGTGCTGAGCGTCAAGGTCGAGGATTACATCGAGGCGGCGCGCGCCATGGGCAATCCGCGCTGGCGGATCGCGCTGGTGCACATCCTGCCGAACATCCTGCCGGCGCTGCTGGTGCAGGCGACGCTGTCGATCGCGGCCGCGATCATCGCCGAGGCCGCGCTGTCCTTCCTCGGCCTCGGCCAGCAGCCGCCGGCGCCGTCCTGGGGCAGCATGCTCAACGCCGCGCAGCGCTTCCTCACCAATGCGCCCTGGATGGCGATCTGGCCTGGGCTGGCGATCTTCCTGGTTGTGCTGTCGTTCAACCTGGTCGGCGACGGCCTGCGCGATGCGCTGGACCCGAAGGCGCGGTAGGCCATCAGCGACGCCGACCACCTCTTCCCCGTCATCCTGAGGTGCGAGCCCTGCAGCGCAATTGCGCTGCTGGGCGAGCCTCGAAGGATGAATCGGCCACCAGCCGGGCCGTGCATCCTTCGAGGCTCGCAAGGGCTCGCGCCTCAGGATGACGGGGTTGGATTTGGGCGGCCCACCGTCGCCGCTACGATCCTCACAATGATGCGGAGGATTCTTACGACGCTAAATCACCACCTCGCGCAGCACGCGGCGGCAATCCATCTCGTATTCGAGATCGACCACCGGCGGGCGGCAGAAGTGCCAGGTCAAGCCGGAGCGCGTGGCGCCGCGGCGGACCAGTTCGTCGACGATCACGGGATGGACGTCGTGGACGGTGTAGGCCTGCACGTTGGTGGTCTCCGTCCAGCCGAAGCCGAACTCCGCAAGGCGGCGCTCCATCTCGCCGGTGGTGAAGCGGACCTTCTCCCGCCATGCGTCCGGGCTGAGGTCGCGATAGCGCACGATGCGCTCGGGATAGCTGCCGGCGCCGCCGCGCGCCTCGGCGCCGCCTGCGATCACGAAGGATGGCGACGCGCCGCTGCTCGGCCGCGTGAACGAGAACGCGTAGAACGACGGCTCGGACGGCGGGTCGATTTCCGGGCAGACATTGCTGCGCGCCACCGGATTGGTGCTGCCGTCATAGAGGCCCCATTCAGCGAGCGTCTTGACGTAATGCTGGTTGAAGGCGCGAAACCCCTCCTCCGTGAAGGCGGCGGGTGACCGCAGCTCGCAGGCGCAGAACGAGGTCAGCGGCCGGCCCGTGCTCTGGATGTAGGCCGCGATCCGCGCAAAGCCTTCGGCGAGCGGTAGCAGCCGGTCGAACCGCACCCGCTCGATCTCGTAGCCCGCACTCGCCTGCGCACCGCTCGAATACTGGAACACGGCAGGGATGAAACGGTAATTGCCTGCCACGAAGTCGCTCACCATGTCTGTTTCCTCCAGATCTTGTCAGGCGGGCTTCCTGCCCGGTCCGCGCGTCGAAGGATATCACGGCCAAAAGAAAAGGCGGCAGTGGCTCTCGCCAGTTGCCGCCTTTCCTGTACGCATGAGTCTGGAGCCTCAGGTCGGTTTCAGTGCACCCGGATGACCGCCGCCGAGATCGAAATCGGCGATCTGCTTGGCCCGGTCCGAACGGGACGCCGCCTCGTGGTCGGTCGCGATCACCGTGTAGACCATCGGCAGCACGAACAGCGTGAACAGCGTGCCGATCGTCATGCCGGCCACGACGACGAGGCCGATCGAGAAGCGGCTGGCCGCGCCGGCGCCCGAGGCGGTCAGCAGCGGCAGCAGGCCGGTGACCATCGCCGCCGTCGTCATCAGGATCGGACGCAGCCGGATCCGGGCCGCCATCTCGATCGCCGAGCGGCGGTCGAGCTTTTCGTTGAGCTGGAGCTCGTTGGCGAACTCCACCATCAAGATGCCGTGCTTGGTGATCAGCCCGACCAGCGTCAACAGCCCCACCTGGGTGTAGATGTTCATGGTGGCGACGCCGAAGAACAGCGGGATCAAGGCGCCGACGATCGCCATCGGCACGCTGATCATGATCACGAACGGGTCGCGCAGGCTCTCGAACTGCGCCGCCAGCACCAGGAAGATGATGATGATCGCGAACGCGAAGGTGACCATCAGCTGGCTGCCTTCACGGACGTATTGCCGGGAGTCGGCCAGGAAGTCGTAGCTGAAGCCGGACGGCAGCTTCTTTGCCTCGCCCTGCAGGAAATCCACCGCCTGTCCCATCGAGACGCCCGGCATCGGCACCGCCTGGAAGGTGGCGGAGTTGAGCTGGTTATAGTGCGTCAGCGCGTTCGGATCGACGCCGGTCTCGACCGTGACGACGGTCGAGAGCCGCACCAGCTGCCCGGTCGCGGTCGGAACATAGTAATTGTCGAACGATTCCGGTGCGAGGCGCGCGGCGCGCGGCACCTGCGGGATCACCTGATAGGAGCGACCCTCGAGGTTGAAGCGGTTGACGTAGTTGCCGCCGAGCAGCGTCGCCAGCGCGTTGCCGATCGACTGCATGGTGATGCCGAGATCGCTCGCCTTGGAGCGGTCGACCTTCACCCGGACGACCGGCTGGTTGAAGTCGAGGTCGCTGTCGGTGACGATGAACAGGCCGCTCTTGCGCGCGGCGTCCTTCAGCTTGTTCATCTGGTCGAAGACCTGCTGGAAGCCGGACGTCGAGCTGATCACCATCTGGACCGGCAGACCGCCCGGACCGCCCGGCAGCGGCGGCAAGCTGAACGCGAACGCGCTGATGCCCTCGATCTTCGACAGCTCGTTCTGCACCAGCGGCTGCAGCGTCTGCGCGCTGCGCTTGCGCTCATCCCACGGCTTGAGCAGCATGCCGGCGAAGCCGCCCTGCGGACCGGTGATGCCGTTCAGGACGAAACGCAGATCGGTCTCCGGAAACTTCTGGAACTCCTTGTCCATCTTGTCGCCGTAGAAATCGATGTAGTCGATGTTGGCGTATTTCGGCGCCTTGGTCACCGCGAACACGATACCCTGGTCTTCCTGCGGCGCCAGTTCACTCTGGGTGTGCATGAAGAGGAAACCGACCAGACCGAGGATGGTCAGGGCGAACAGGGCCGTGATCGGCCGGTAGTCCAGCGAGCGATCGAGCATGCGGCCATAGCCGCGGGTGATCGAACCGAACACGCGGTTGACCAGCCTGGCGAAACGGCCCTCTTCGGCGCTCTTGAGGAACACCGAGCACATCATCGGCGACAGCGTCAGGGCGACCACGCCCGAGACGATGACCGAACCGGCCAGCGTGAAGGCGAATTCGCGGAACAGCGCGCCGGTGACGCCGCCGAGGAAGCCGATCGGCGCGTACACCGCCGCCAGCGTGATGGTCATCGAGATGACCGGGCCGACGATTTCGCGGGCGCCCTTCAGCGACGCCTGTACCGGTGGCATGCCCTCCTCGAGATGGCGGTGGATGTTCTCCACCACCACGATGGCGTCGTCGACCACGAGGCCGATCGCCAGCACCATCGCCAGCAGCGTCAGGAGGTTGAAGCTGAAGCCGGCCGCCGCCATCAGGATGCAGACGCCGACCAGCGACAGCGGAATGGTGACGACCGGAATGACCACCGAGCGGAGCGAGGCGAGGAACAGGAAGATCACGACGACGACGATCAGCACCGCTTCACCGAGCGTCTTCTCGACCTCGTCGATCGACGACTGGATGAATTTGGTGGAATCGTAGGCCACTTTCATCTTCATCGACGGCGGCAGGTTGCGCTCGAGATCGGGGAACAGCGCGCGCACGCCCTTCACCAGGCTCAGCGGGTTGCCCTGCGGCGTCGCCTTGATGCCGATGAAGATCGCGTGCTCGCCGTTGAAGGCGACGCTGGCATCGGTGCTCTGCGCCGCGAGCTCCACCGTCGCGATGTCCTCGATGCGCACGAAGCCGCCGTCCTTCGACTTCACGATCATCCGCTTGAACTGATCGATGTTCTGAAGGTCGGTATTGGCCGACACGTTGGAAACGATGAAGAAGCCCTTGGTCTGGCCGGCGGCGGCCTGGAAGTTGTTGGCGGCGATCGCGGCGGCGACGTCGTTCGGCGACACGCCGCGTCCGGCCATCCGGGTCGGGTCGAGCCAGACGCGCATCGCAAAGGTCTGGCCGCCCAGGATGTCGGCGGAGGCGACGCCGTCGACCGTCGAGAGTACCGGCTGCACGACGCGGGTCAGATAGTCCGAGATCGCCGATCCGGTCAGCTCTTCGCTGGAGAATCCGAGATACATCACCGCGATGGTGTCGCCGGTCGCCTTGGTCACCACGGGGTCGAAGGCTTCCTTCGGGATCAGGTATTTGACCGAGTTGACCTTGGCCAGCACCTCGGTCAGCGCCTGGTTCGGATCGTGATTGAGCTTGATGTAGACCTGGATCGTCGAGGTGCCGAGCACCGAGTTCGACGTCATGTAGTCGACGCCTTCCGCTGAGGCGACGGCCTGCTCGATCGGCGTGGTGATGAAGCCGTTGATCAGCTCCGGCGACGCACCGGGATAGGACGTCGTGATCGTCACCACGGTGTTCGACAGGTTCGGATATTGCCGGATCGGCAGCACCATCGCCGCGCGCAAGCCGATCAAGAGGATCAGCAGGCTGACCACGACCGACAGCACCGGTCGCTTGATGAAAATATCAGTGAAGGCCATCGCCAACTCTATTCTTGTTGTGCGCCGAATTCGGCAGCGCGTGGCGGAGGGCCCCGCTGGGCCCTCCTGATAATGATGATCGCATCAGTAGCGCGGCGGCTCGGCCGGCACCGGCGGCGGCGGATCGGTCGAGATCGCAACCGGCATGCCCGATTGCAGCTTGATCTGGCCGACCGCAACGACCTTGTCGCCGGGCTTCAGGCCCTTGAGGATCTCGACACGGCCCTCGACGCGATTGCCGGTCTTCACGAAGGTACGGTCGGCGGTCAGCGTGATCTTGCCGTCGTCGCTCTTCTTCTCGTTGATCAGGAACACCGAGTCGCCATACAGCGTGTAGTCGACCGCCGTCTCCGGAACGGTGACGACGGCGGGCTTCTCCGGCAGCACGATCGTGGTGGTCGCGAACATGCCGGGCTTGAGGATGCGATCCGGGTTCTGGATCGTGGCCTGCACACGGATGTTGCGGGTGTCGGTCGAGATCTGCGGCTCGATCGTCGTGATCTTGCCCTCGAAGGTGCGGCCCGGATAGGCGTCGACCACAACCCGCACGGTCTGACCGACCTTGATCTGCGAGCTCTGCTTTTCGGTGACGGTCAGGTTGGCATACAGCACCGACAAGTCGGTCAACGTCACGATCTGTGTGCCGGCGTTCAAGTACTGGCCGACCTCGACCATGCGAACGCCGAGGTCACCCTCGAACGGCGCGCGCACCAGCTTCTGCGAGATCAGCGCCTCGGTCTTGGCGATGCCTGCCTTGGCCTGGTCGTAGGTCGCCTGCGCCTGATCGACGGTGGACTGCGGTCCGAACTGGCGCGAGGCGAGCTGCTTGGCACGATCGAGCTGCAGTTCGGCAACGGTGGCCTGCGCCTTGTAATTGGCGAGGTCGCCCTGCTCGGGTGCATCGAACAACTGCACCAGCGGCGTGCCCGCCTTCACATGGCTGCCGGCCGTGAACAGGATATCGGTGATGCGGCCGGACACGTCGGAAGTGACGTTGACCTGATGCACCGCGACGAGATCGCCGACCGCGGTGAGCAGGTTCGGAATCACCTCGGACTTCGCCTCGACCGCGGAGACGTTTGACGGCGGCGGCTTGTTGTTGGCGAAGAACTGCGCGATCATGTGGCTGCGGAAGGCGTTGAAGCCGACCAGCCCGCCGACCAGCACGGCCAGCAGCAAGCCAACGATGACGAACCAGCGCACCATGCGGACCGGGCGCTTGGCCGGCTTTTCCTTGATCGGTTGCCCCGAGATGTGGCTTTCGGACTGAATGTTCATGTCATGCACTTTCTGCAGTTACCGACTGTCCCGCACTCGGTGACGGCTCGCGGCTCAAATGAGTTGAGATTGCGGCTTCGGTAAGTCCGATGCCGCGGAGAATGAATTGGCAAAGCTGCCGCTCGGCTGCAGCGGCATCGCCGTAGGGGAGACATGGTGTCGCAGGAAGCTGCGTCAGCGCGCCCATCAGCACGGTATGATGCGCAAACCAGAACAGGTTGAGCGGCTCGTCGCCGATCCTGGTCGCTTCACCCGCGGAGATTGCGCGCTCGAGCGAAGCGGCGAAGGTCGGGCCGATCAGCTTGCCGACTTTGTCGTAAAGCAGCCGCGCGAACTCGCCGTCGTCGAGATGGCTGGTCACCATCAGCCGCATCCGCTGCGCCTCTTCCTGGTCCGGCGCATCACGAAGCTGCATGAAGTGGCTCACCATGCCCTGCACCAGCTCGACCAGCGTCGCGGTCGACGGCTCCTGACCCAGCAGATGCGCCAGATCGGGATCGGCTTCGCACTCCTCGGCCAGGATCTCGGCATAAAGCGCGGCCTTCGAGGGGAAGTGCTTGAACAGCAACCCTTCGGAAATGGCAGCCGCGGCCGCCACGCTCTTGGTCGTGGTGCCGGCAAAGCCGTTGCGGGCGAAGCATCGCTTTGCGGCGCTCAATATCAGCTGACGCCGCAAATCACTCGTCATGCGTAAGTTCGACATTTGGGGTCGTGAGTAATCACTCACCTTACCCAATGTCAAGGTTCTATTGCACCGCGAAAGTCATTTTATATCGGACTGTGGCCGAGCGACCCTCTGATCCGATTGACGATGTAGGTGCCGTCCCGGCTGGACAGCACGCGCTCCAGATTGGCGTCGTCGATCTTCGCACTGGCGAACCGCGGGCCTGCCGTAACATCCTGTAAAGTCGAGGCAAAACCCTCGACCTCCGCCATGGTCGAGATCGCCCTGCAATCGCCGATTCCGCACGCTTTGGCAACGCCGACGAGGTCGACGCCGGCCCCGGTGTGGCTGGCCTGGCCGCCGGTCTCGCCGTAAGCCTCATTATCAAGCACGATGATCGAGAGGTTTTTCGGCTGTTGCAGGCCGACGGTGGCGAGGCTTCCGATGCCCATCAGCATCTCGCCGTCGCCGGTGATGACCACCACCGGCAGCGTCGGCTGCGCCAGCGCGAGGCCGAGCCCGATCATCACGGCGCCGCCCATGCCGCCCCACAGATAGAAGTTGCGGTCGTGATCGCCGGCCGCGGCGATGTCATAGGTGGAGGCGCCGAGGCCGCCGACGGCAATGGCGCCGCCCCGATCCTTGAGCAGTGCGGCGACGACGGCGCGGCGGTCGAGGAGATTGGCTTTGCTCATTTGGTGAAGACCTTTGCCCCGATCAGGCGCTGCGACAGCAGGACGGCGGTGGGCGTGCAGGCGTTGTAGGCCTGCGCGGCGCCGGCCTCGACGACCTCGCGCACCTCCTCGGGGTGCGAGGCGCGCAGCACCTTGACGCCGGACAGTTCGAGGATGCCCTGGGTGTTCGAGCCCATCGGCACCTGCCAGGGATTGAACTCGCCCCACTCGCCGCGCATCGTCACGAGCGTCAGGAACGGCAGGCGGAAGATCTGCACCAGCGAGAGCATGTTGATGCAATTGCCGACCCCGCTCGATTGCATCAACAACACGCCGCGCTGGCCGCCGGCCCAGGCGCCGGCGAGCAGCGCCACACCCTCCTCCTCGGTCGTCAGCGCGATGCCGCGCATGGTCGAGGAGCCGAGGACGCGCTCGATCAGCTGCGAATGTCCGGCGTCCGGCACGTAAGGCACCTGACGGACCTCGAAGCGCTGCAATATCGAAAAGATCTCCTCGGGCCAGGAGGCCGCGGTTTCGGCACGGGCATGCATCGGCGTTTCCGGTCTTGGTTCTGTTTGGCCGCGACTGTAGAGGGGCGCGCGCGCTTCATCAAAGCGCAATAGCGCATGTGGCTCTGCGATTTGCTCGCATCGGATGGGACGCGGCGCGCGTTCCGCGCCGGCCGCAAATCCTGTTGCGCGACAGCCGCGGGCGGCTTACGATAGTTGCAAATGAAACTAATTAGGGCTGGATATCCGCCATGAACGGAGACGCGTGCGCCCTGGCTGACGATTTCGACCTCGAGAAGCTGACGGGCGAATTCTACGCCAACCCCTACCCGACCTATCGGGCGCTGCGCGAGCACGCGCCGGTCAAGCGGCTGCCCAACGGCTGCTATTTCCTGACCCGCTACGACGACCTCGTCACCGCCTACAAGAACACCAAGGCGTTCTCTTCCGACAAGAAGAAGGAGTTTTTGCCGAAATACGGCGACTCGCTGCTGTATGAGCACCACACCACGAGCCTCGTCTTCAACGATCCGCCGGCGCACACCCGCGTGCGGCGGCTGATCATGGGCGCGTTGTCGCCCCGGGCGATCGCCGGCATGGAAGGCGACCTGATCGCGCTGGTGGACCAGCTGCTCGACCGGATCGCCGCGAAGGAGCGCTTCGAGCTGATCGGCGATTTCGCCTCCGCGATCCCTGTCGAGGTGATCGGCAATCTGCTCGACGTGCCGCATGACGAGCGCGAGCCGCTGCGCGACTGGTCCTTGGCGATTTTGGGTGCGCTCGAGCCTGTGATCGGCAAGGAGGCGTTCGAGCGCGGCAACAACGCAGTGAAGGATTTCCTCGCCTATCTCCAAACCCTCGTCGAGCGCCGCCGCGCCAAGCCCGGCAATCCCGAGCGCGACGTGCTGACCCGGCTGATCCAGGGCGAGGACAATGGCGAGCGGCTGACCGCGAAGGAACTGCTGCACAATTGCATCTTCCTGCTCAATGCCGGCCACGAGACCACCACCAACCTGATCGGCAACGGGCTGGTGACGCTGACCGAACATCCGGATCAGAAGGCGCGGCTGATCGCGCAGCCCGATCTGATCAGGACCGCGGTCGAAGAGATGCTGCGCTACGAGAGCTCGAACCAGCTCGGCAATCGCATGATCGTCGAGGACATCGAGCTCGGCGACACCAAGTTGCCGGCGGGCACGCTGGTGACGCTGTGCATCGGCGCCGCCAACCGCGACCCCGCCCAATTTCCCGACCCTGAAGCCTTCGACGTCGCGCGCACGCCGAACCGCCACCTCGCCTTCGGTACCGGCGCGCATCAATGCGCCGGGATGGCGCTGGCCCGCCTCGAAGGCGCGATCGCGATCTCGCGCTTCCTTGCCCGCTTCCCGAACTACGCGCTGGACGGCGCGCCGGTGCGTGGCGGCCGCGTGCGCTTCCGCGGCTTCCTCAGCGTGTCCTGCCGGCGCGAGGCGTGAGAATTTCCGCGAATTGGCCGGCGACCCCACTTCCCTGTGGAGGAACTGATGTCCAAATCAGCTGCAGGCGCGCATTGATGTAATCTGGCGCGATCGCGGGAGTGACGCAGGATGAGTCCATCGGTCACTGATTTCCTCGCAACCGAAGCGCAGTTCGGCACCTATAATTATGAGCCGATCGGGGTTGTGCTATCCCGCGGCGAGGGCGTCTGGGTTTGGGACACCGACGGCAAGCGGTATCTCGACTGTCTCTCCGCCTATTCGGCGGTGAGCCAGGGCCACTGTCATCCGAAGATCCTGGCGGCAATGATCGAGCAGGCGCACCGGCTGACGCTGACCTCGCGTGCCTTCCACAACGACCAGCTCGCTCCCTTCTACCGCGAGCTCGCGGAGCTGACCGGCTCGCACAAGGTGCTGCCGATGAACAGCGGCGCCGAGGCGGTGGAAAGCGCCATCAAGTCGGTGCGCAAATGGACCTATGAGGTCAAGGGCGTGCCGGACGGGCAGGCCGAAATCATCGTCTGCGCCAATAATTTCCACGGACGCACGCTCGGCATCGTCGGCTTCTCGACCGACCCTGCGTCGCGCGACCATTTCGGTCCGTTCGCGCCGGGCTTCAAGATCATCCCGTTCGGCGATGCCACAGCGCTCGAGCAGGCGATCACGCCGAACACCGCGGCCTTCCTGGTCGAGCCGATCCAGGGTGAAGCCGGCGTCATCATTCCGGCGCCAGGCTATTTTGCCCGCGTGCGCGAGCTTTGCACCACGCACAATGTGATGCTCGTGCTCGACGAGATCCAGACCGGGCTCGGCCGCACCGGCAAGCTGCTCGCGGAGCAGCACGAAGGCATCGAGGCTGACGTGACGCTGCTCGGCAAGGCGCTGTCGGGCGGCTTCTATCCGGTCTCGGCGGTGCTTTCGAACAACGAGGTGCTCGGCACGTTGCGGCCCGGCCAGCATGGCTCGACCTTCGGCGGCAACCCGCTGGCCTGCGCGGTGGCGCGGGCGGCGCTGCGCGTGCTGATCGAGGAAGGCATGATCGAGAACGCTGCGCAACAGGGCGCGCGCTTCCTCGCCGGATTGCAGGACGTCCGCGCCAACGTGATCCGCGAGGTACGCGGGCGCGGGCTGATGCTGGCGATCGAACTGCACCCGGAAGCCGGTGGTGCCCGCCGCTACTGCCTGGCGCTGCAGGCGCGCGGCATCCTCGCCAAGGATACCCACGAGCACACCATCCGCATCGCCCCGCCGCTGGTGATTACGGGCGATCAGGTCGATTGGGCCGTTGAGCGGATCGATGCGGCGCTGAAGCAGGATCTCTCGTGACGATGGGACAGGCCTTATCTGAAGCGTAGGTTCGCGCGCGAGAGCTGGCTGATCGAGGAGCAGCCCATCAGCCGCATGTCCCGCACCAGTTCCGCCTGCATCAGACCGAGCGCGCGCTCGACCCCAGCCTGGCCGGCCGAGGCCAGCGGATACAGATAGAAGCGTCCGAGACCGACCGCCTTGGCGCCCAACGACAGCGCCTTCAGCACGTGGCTGCCGCGCTTGATGCCGCCGTCCATCATCACGTCGATCCGGTCGCCGACCGCATCGACGATCTCGGCCAGTTGATCGAACGCCGCGCGGGAGCCGTCGAGCTGCCGGCCGCCATGGTTGGACAGGATGATGCCGGTGCAGCCGATCTCGACGGCACGTTTGGCATCCTCGACCGACATGATGCCCTTCAGGCAGAACTGCTCGTTCCACTGCCGGACCATGCCGGCGACGTCGTCCCAGGTCATCGCGGGATCGAGCATCTCGGTGAAATAGCGGCCGATCGACATCGCGCCGCCGCTCATGTCGACATGCTCGTCGAGCTGCGGCAGCTTGAAACTTTCATGGGTCAGGTAGTTGATCGCCCATGCCGGCTTGATGGCGAATTGCAGCATGCCGCCGAGCGTCAGGCGGAAGGGAATCGAAAACCCGGTGCGCAGATCGCGCTCGCGGTTGCCGCCGGTGATGCTGTCGACGGTCAGCATCATCACGTTGACGCCGGCCTGCTTGGCGCGCTGCATCATCGCCGAGTTCAGGCCGCGATCCCGGTGAAAGTAGAACTGGTAGACCTGCGGCGTGTCGTGCGCCTTGCGCAATTCCTCAAGGCTGGTGGTGCCGAGCGAGGAGACGCCGAACATCGTGCCGAATTTCGCCGCCGCGGCAGCGACCGCCCGTTCGCCCTGATGGTGAAACAGCCGCTGCAACGCCGTCGGCGAGCAGTAGAACGGCGTCGCCAGCTTCTGCCCCATCACGGTGACCGAGAGATCGACCTTCTCCACGCCGCGCAGGACGTTGGGCACCAGATCGCAGCGCTCGAAACTCGCGGTGTTCTGCCGCAACGTCGCCTCGTCGTCCGCGCCGCCGTCGATGTAATTGTAGATCGGTCCCGGCAGCCGCCGCCGTGCCAGCTCGCGGAAATCATGGAAATTATAGCAATCGCTCAAACGCATCTCGTGCTCCGATCCGGGCGGCGCCGTGCGACGGCTTTCCTTCCGTACGCACCGCCGCGCCCCGAAATAACGGGCACGCCTCGCCTTGTCCACCGAACGGGATTTGGAAGTCAGGCCACCTGGCGGTCAGACTACCGTGCGGTGCCGCTCGATGCAGGTCCGCATCACCTCGTCGATCGGCCGGCTCCACCAGTCGTTGGAAAAGATCTCGATCTCCGAATAGCCGGCAAAGCCCTGCGCTTCGACCGCCGCGCGCACCGACCTGATGTCGATCACGCCGTCGCCCATCATGCCGCGGTCGTTGAGGATGTCCTTGGTCGGTACCAGCCAGTCGCAGACATGGAAGGCGAGCAGGCGATCCTTGCCGGCCCGCGCGATCTGGCTCATCAGCTCGGGATCCCACCAGATGTGATAGACGTCGAGCGCGACGCCGAGCGCACCGCTGCGGCCGGGATCGAGCGCATCGCAGATGTCGAGCGCGTGTTTCGTCGTGTTGACGCAGGCGCGATCGGCGGCATAGGCCGGATGCAGCGGCTCGATCGCGAGCGGCAGCTTTGCCTGCTTTGCATAGTCCAGCATCTCGGCGATGCCGTCATGCACCTGGTTCCGCGCCACCGCGATGTCCTTGGACGCCGCGCTGCCCGGCCGCGAATATTGCGGCAGGCCGCCGACCACCAGCACGATGCAGGACGCGCCGAGCGCGGCGGCCTCGTCGATCGCGCGGCGGTTGTCGTCGCGCGCCTCCATGCGATGCGCGTGATCAGCCGGGAACATGCCGCCGCGGCAATAGCCCGACAAATCGAGCCCGGCGTCCTTCACCGCACGCACCGCACGCTCGAGGCCGACGGCGGCGACCTGGTCGCGCCAGGGATCGATGGCGCGGATGCCGTGACGCGCGCAGGCGTCGATGATGGCAAGGAGATCGCCCTGCTTGCGGACCGTCGCCGTATTCAGCGAGAGCCAGCGATGGTCACCGGAAAAATCGCGCATCAGGGTTCAATGCCGCGCGTCGCGAGGATCGTCGCCATCCGGCGCGTCGCCAGTTCCGGATTGGCGAGCAGCCCGGCCTTGTCGGCGAGCCGGAACAGCTCGGCGAGATGCAACGTCGAGCGCGCGCTCTCCTGTCCGCCGACCATCGTGAAATGATCCTGGTGGCCGTTGAGGTAGGCCATGAACACGATGCCGGTCTTGTAGAACCGCGTCGGCGCCTTGAAGATGTGGCGCGACAGCGGCACCGTCGGACCCAAGACGTCGTGGAAGCCGGCCTCGTCGCCAGCCGCCAGCCGCGACAGCGCGTAGGACGCGGCAGGCGCGATCGCATCGAAGATGCCGAGCAGCGCGTGGGAAAATCCCTTGTCGTCGCCGGCGATCAATTCGGCATAGTTGAAGTCGTCGCCGGTATACATCTTCACCCGCGCATCGAACCGACGCCGCATGTCGATCTCGCGCTGCTTGTCGAGCAGCGATACCTTGACGCCGTCGACCTTGGCCGCGTTGGCGTTGATGATTGCGACCGCCGTGTCCATCGCCTTGTCGAGATCGGCCGTGCCCCAATAGCCCGACAGCGCCGGATCGAACATGTCGCCGAGCCAGTGGATGATCACGGGTTCGCGCACCTGCGACAGCACGCGATCATAGACCCTGGCATAATCCTCGGCGCTGCTGCCGAGTTTTGCCAGCGCGCGCGAGGCCATCAGGATGATGCGGCCGCCGGCTTTTTCGACTGCGGCGATCTGCTCCTCATAGGCGCGGACCACGTCGTCGATCGATTTTGCGTTCTCGACAGCGAGATGATCGGTGCCGGCACCGGAGAACACCAGTGCGTTGCCCCTGGCCTTCGCCGCCCTGACCGAGCGCTGGATCAATTCCAGCGAGGTCGTCCAATCCAGCCCCATGCCGCGCTGCGCGGTGTCCATCGCTTCGGCGACTCCAAGGCCGAGATCCCAGACATGCTCGCGGAACGCAATGGTCCGGTCCCAGTCGATCGCGGCCGTCAGCCACGGGTCGACGTCGGCACGCGGATCGGCGACCACATGCGCCGCCGAGAAGGCGACGCGGTTCAGCGTGCCCTCGAGCTTCGCCGGAAAGGTCCGCGACGCGGCGAGACGATAGGTCTCGATGCCGCCATCAGCGGTCGGCAGCTTCAAGGACAATGAGGACATCGGCAGGACTGTCTTGTTCATGACAACGGCCCTTGTTCAGACCACGATCGGCGCGACGTCGATCCAGCGCCGCTCCTTCCAGCTCTTCAGCGCACACTCGGCGAGTTGTACGCCCTTGGCGCCTTCCAGCAGCGTGTGCTTGTAGGGCGCATCCTCACAGACGTGGCGGATGAACATTTCCCACTGCTCCTTGAAGCCATTGTCGTAGACGACGTTTTCCGGCAGCTTCTGCCAGTCGGCGTAGAAATCGTGCAACCGCTTCTCGTCCGGGTTCCACACCGGCCGCGGCGTCGCCTGGCGCGCCTGGATCATGCAGTCGGTGAGGCCCGCGACCGCGGAACCGTGGGTGCCGTCGACCTGGAAAGTCACGAGGTCGTCGCGATAGACCCGTGTCACCCAGCTCATGTTGATGTGGGCGATCACGCCGCCCTTGAGCTTGAAAGTCGCATAGGCGGAATCATCTGCCGTCGCCTGGTACTTCTTGCCCTTCTCGTCATAGCGCTCCGGGATGTCGGTCGTCCCGATGCACACCACGCTCTCGACCTCGCCAAAGAGATTGTCGAGCACGTAGCGCCAGTGGCAGACCATGTCGAGGATGATGCCGCCGCCGTCCTCGCTGCGGTAGTTCCACGACGGGCGCTGCGCCTCCTGCCAGCCGCCCTCGAACACCCAGTAGCCGAACTCGCCGCGGACCGAGAGCATGCGGCCGAAGAAACCGGAATCGCGCAAGAAGGCGAGCTTCTTCAGGCCGGGCAGGAACAGCTTGTCCTGGACCGTACCGTGCTTGAGGCCCTTTGCATTGGCGAGTTTGACCACCGCGACCGCCTCTTCCAGGTTGGTCGCGATCGGCTTCTCGCAGTAGACATGCTTGCCGGCGTTGATCGCCTTGGTGAGCAGCGACGGCCGCGCCTGCGTGGTGGCGGCGTCGAAGAACACGGTATCGGCCTTGTCCGCCAGCGCGCGGTCGAGATCGGTGGTGTGACGTTCGATGTTGAACCGCTTGGCCAGCGCCGCGACCTTCTCGGCATCGCGGCCGACCAGGATCGGATCGGGCATGATGCGGTCGCCGTTCGACAGCAGTACGCCGCCCTGCTCGCGGATCGCGACGATCGAGCGGATCAGATGCTGGTTGAGCCCCATCCGGCCGGTAACGCCGTTCATGATCAGGCCGAGGCGTTTGGTGGTCATAGTGTCTGCTCCTGCAAAAGGCGTGAGGTGGGCCGCTTCAGCGGCTGCATGGCGGACCAGTCCGGATGGACCGAACTGGCAAAGCCGGGGGCGGCGGCGATTGATCCGGTCAGGAGATCGCCGTCATGGATCGCGAGGCGGACTTTTGCGCCGTCGCGCCTGTAGAGATCGGGATGCGCGGCAAGGAAGGCATCGGCCTCGTCGGCCGGCGTCTCGGCAAAACCGTCGACATAATGGTGCCCGTTGCGCTCGGCATGGGTGACGCCGATCAGCGCGCCGAGCGCAAGATCCTGCTGCACGGCAAGCCCGGTCTGGCAGGTCAGGTCCTCGCCGCTGATGAAATACGAATCGCCCGCTGCGCTCCACACCGCGGCGCGCGCGGCGTTGATGATCGACTTGTAGATACCCTTGCACGATTTCGAGGAGATGCCGCGATAGCCGAGCGCCCGGGCCGCCGGGAATGCGTCGTAGGAATCGTCGGCCTCATCGATGATGAAGCTGCGCGCGGACAATGCCCCGAGCGGCGAGGCCTTCGTAACCTCGCGAGGCATCGGCTGTTCGATGTAAAGCAGATTTGCCGCGATCGGCGCCAACGTCGCGTCATGATCGAGCTGGTCGACCAATGCCTTCAGCGTCGCCAAGTCGGCATACTGCTCATTGGCATCGAGCGTGACCTTGACCGGGTATGCCAGCGTCGCGAGCTCCTTGCCGATCCGCGCCAGTCGCGCCGCGTCATGCGCCGGATCGCCGTTCAACTTGAGCTTGAAATAACGCGCGCCGGCATTCTCTCGGAGGTCGGCGACACCGCCTTCACCCTCGATCCTGTCGTCCATGCCGACGGTGTGCCGGATCGCAACGCGACCGAGCGGCTCGCGCGCGGCAAGGAACCGCGACACGGCGATGTCGTCGAGATCAGGCGACAGCCGCGCATCGACACCTGCGATGTTCGCGGCCATGCCGTCGAAGAAGCTCACACCGGCTGAGCGGAGGGCCGCGTCCAGGATAGCCTTGTCGATTTCCGCTGGGCCAAGCGCCGCGACGAGCGGCGGGATATCCTCCGCGGCGCAGGCTGCGACGTGCGCACCGATGCATCTGGCGTGCAGGCCGAACGCGGTATCGAGGTCTGGATTCGAAAGATACAGTTCGCGCGCGATGGCGAGCGACCGGCGGAGCTCGTCGACGGTCTGCTCCGGCGTCAGATGCGGCCGCTTGTCGAACCATTTCGCCGCCAGCATTTCGGCGGTGACGCCGACGGCGCGCCCGCTGCCTTCGACTTCGATCTCGACCCGCACGAACAGCTGCGTCGACGCACTGATCGTGACGGCGCCAAAGCGGAACGGACGGGCAAACGGCACCGGTCGTTCGAAGAAGGTGATATCCCTGACAGCGAGGCGAAGCGGCATCGAAGCTCTGGCCTAGTCCAGCGTTCCCTGCGTGAAGAAGTGTTTTCGGATCCGCTGCACCAGTTCGGTGAAGACGGGATCCGACATCGAATCCAGCGAACGCGGCCGCGGCAGCGGCACGTCGTAGATCGCAGCGATCGCACCGGGCCGCTCGGTCATCACGAGCACGCGGTCGGCGAGGAACACGGCTTCCGGAATCGAATGCGTGATCAGGAGCACCGTCTTGCCGGTCTCGCGCTGGATCCGCATCAGCTCGACATTCATGCGCTCGCGCGTCATGGCATCCAGCGCGCCGAACGGCTCGTCCATCAGCATGATCTTGGGATCGTGCACCAGCGCGCGGCAGATTGAAGCGCGTTGCTGCATGCCGCCCGAGAGCTGCCAGGGCAGCTTCTTCTCAAAACCCTCGAGCCCGACCAGCTTGAGCAGCTCCTTGGCACGCGCCAGATACTTGTCCCGCGGCAGCTGCTTCATGTCGATCGGCAGCATCACGTTGGAGAGGATGTTGCGCCATGGCAGCAGCAGCGCGTTCTGGAACACGATGCCGACATTGCCGTGCGGCCTGGTCACCTTGTCGCCGTCGATCAGCACCTCGCCCGTGGTCGGCGGCAACAGGCCCGAGATCATCTTGAGCAGGGTGGACTTGCCGCAGCCGGACGGGCCGACCACGACGAAGAACTCGCCGTCATTGATGGTGAAGTCCAGCGGCCGCAGCGACGGCACGTCGCCGTCGCGCGACCGGTAGGTCTTCGACACGCCGGACAGTGTGATGCCCGGCGCGGCGCTGCCGGCGCGGTCCGACACCAGGCGCAGATGCGCGGCGGGTTGGCTGACGTGAGCTGGTTTCGTAGCAGCGTTCATCGCAGCTCCCTCTCCCGTTGATGCGTCACGAACCACCCTTCGGCAGATAATCGTTGGTGTAGAACGCCTTCGGATTGTCCTTGGCTTTGGCGTCGAGGCCGCCATATTCGACCATCAGGTTCACCGAGTCGGTCATGTTCTCGTCGGTGACCTGGAACGGCCGCTTGTCCTTGGTCTCGGGCGTGCGATAGAGCGGGATCGTCAGCTCGAAGCCCTGCGTCAGCGTATCGATCTTGCCGCCCTTCGGGTTGGCGTCGAGGATCGACTGCGCCGCGGCCTTCGGCTCCTTCTCGGCGGCTTCCACCGCCTTGGTCGTTGCCGACATGAAGCGGCGGACCAGGTCGGCATTGGCCTTCACATAGTTGGAGTTCGCGATGATGCCTGATGACACCATGTGGATGCCGTAGTCTGCGAACTTGATCGGATAGACGTCCTTGCCGGTGGCGTCCTTGATCTTCATCGACTGGTCCATGACGTAGCCGAGCAGGAGATCGGCCTGGCCGTTGATCACGGCGTTGAGCTTGGTCTGGCCGTCGCCGGCGACGGTGTGGAAGTCGCTCTCCTTCAGGCCGGTCTTCTTCAGGAACAGCGGCCAGATCTGCGTCATCGAGTCAGCCGGCGTGATCGCCACCGTCTTGCCCCTGATGTCCTCGGGCTTCCTGATGTTCTTGTCGACAAAGCCCATCGCCGACATCGGGCTGGTCTGCAGCAGCACGCCGGTCGCGATCACGGGCGCCCCCTTCACCGCGGCGCGCATCATGGTGGGCACGTCGACGTAGCCGAAATCGGCGGTCTTGGCGGCCACTGCCTGCGTGGTCGCGGCCGAGCCGCGGCCCTCCTGGATCTCGAGGTCGATGCCTTCGGCGGCGTAGATGCCCTTGGCCTTGCCGTAATAGAACGGCGCGTGCTCGCCATAGACGTACCAGTTCAGCATCAGCACGACCTTGTCGGCGGCGGCCGCCGGCGCCATGGCCGATACGGTCCAAGCCAGCGCGGCAATGACAGCAGTGATTGATCGCATCAGATAACCCTCCCGTTATTTTTTCCCGTCATTGCGAGCGAAGCGAAGCAATCCATTCCTCCAACTGCGGCACTGTGGATTGCTTCGTTTTGCTCGCAATGACGAACGCTGTTTCTTTTCAACCCTACGAAGCGAAGATGATGTCGTCGCGCTGGCTGACGTGCCAGGGGATCACCAGCCGTTCGATGCGGTCGACGATCCAGAACAGGACCACGCCGAGCAGCGCCAGGATCACCAGCGCCGCGAACATCGTCGGCAGGTCGAAGGTGCCGATCGAGCGCTGCATCACATAGCCGATGCCGGAATTTGAGCCGACGAACTCACCGACGACGGCGCCGACCACGGCAAGCGTCACCGAGACTTTCAGGCCGGAGAAGATCGCGGGCATCGCATGCGGCAGGTTGACCGCGCGGAACACCGCGAAGCGGCCGCCCTGCATGGCGCGGGCCAGATCGACCATGTCGGGGTCGACCGATTTAAAACCCTGTACGGCGGAGACCACCACCGGGAAGAAGCCGAGCAGGAACGCCGAGATCACCTTCGGGATGATGCCGAAGCCGAACCACACCACGAACAGCGGCGCGATCGCGATCTTCGGCACCGATTGCGAGAACACCAGCAGCGGATAGACGTAGCTCTCCACCGTTCTGGAGCCCGCGATCAGCATCGCGACGGGAATGCCGAACAGTGCCGAGAGCAGGAAGCCGCAGATGGTGGCGTAGGTGGTCGGCCAGGACTGTCGCAGCAGCTCCGGCCAGTCGGTCCACAGCACCGCGACGACGTCGCCGGGCGACGGGATCTGGTAGGCCGGGATGCGGAACAGGCGGATCGCCAGATCCCACGCCACCACGATGACGACCAGAAACAGCAACGGGCGCACCCACGCCGCGTTCAGCACCTTCGATGCGATTGAAGGGCTCTTCGCCTCCGCCACGTCGCGCTCCCTATTGTCGGTTCTTCGTTGGTGAAATTAACCCGTTGGATAAATACTGTCCAGCCCCCTCGCGCGCGGCAAATGCACGCCGGGATTTGCGACTTTCGTCAGGTGGAAATTACAGGATTGACGGCCCGTAGCCCGGATGAAAGCGCAGCGCAATCCGGGATCAAACCATCCGCGGAGCGAGTGGCCCCGGATTGCGCTGCGCTTCATCCGGGCTACGCAGGTGATACGCGCCGCGAGATCGCCGCCTCACACCACTCGGTGTTCGAGCGACGGCAGCGCGGGCGCGCCGACGAATGCGGCGGTGGACTTGCCGGTCAGCGCGGCCAGCACCAGCGCGATCATATGCTCCAGCCGCTCGTCGCGCGCCTCCTTCTTCAGGAGGTCGCGGCCGAAGATCACGCTCAGCGTCGCGCTGTTGGAGAGATAGAAGAACGCCAGGCCCGCGATCGAAATGTAGAGCTGCACCGGATCGACCGCGACGCGGAAATCGCCGCTCTCGACGCCGCGCGTCACCACGGTGCGGATCATCTCGACAAACGGCGAGTGCATCGACTTGACCTTGGTCGAGCGCTTAAGATGCTTCGCCTTGGCGAGGTTTTCGGTATTGAGCAGCGCCAGGAACTCGGGATTGCGCAGGAAATAGTTCCAGGTGAAATCGATCAGGCGGCCGATCGCCTCGGGTGGATCGAGATGCTCGAGGTCCAGCGTGCGCTCCTCGGCGCGGATCTTCTCATAGGCGCCTTCCAGCACCTCGAGATAGAGATCCTCCTTGTTGCCGACGTGGTAGTACAGCATGCGCTTGTTGGCGCCGGCCGCGGCCGCGATGCGGTCGACCCTCGCGCCCGCGAGGCCATAGGCGGCGAACTCCTGCTTGGCCGCCTCGAGAATGCGCAGCCGCATCCCCGCGGGGTCACGCTGCCATTTCAGGATTCGCTTTGCCTTGGCCAAATCGATTGCTCAGTGATGCCGGTTGGTCAATGTAGCACGATGCGCCCGGTTTGCGAACGAATGTTGTGATGGTGGGCGCGCGCAAAATAGGTCTCGCATTTGCGGCATGGCCTCGCTTTTTTCTCGTCGTTCCGGGGCGTGCGTCAGCACGAGCCCGGAATCCATCAACCCACAGGCGTTGCGGATGAATGGATTCCGGGCTCGCGCCAAGAGGCGCGCCCCGGAATGACGAGAGAATGGAGCTTGCGGCTACTCTTCCGTGCCTGGCGACGGCTGCACCAGCAGCGTCGGCACACCGCAGGTGCCGCTGCGCACCGTCATCACACGGGTGCCCGGCTTGCGGCCGGTGCGGACGTCGGAGACATCAACGCCGGCCGCCGTCAGTCGCGCGTGGGTGGCCTCGATATCGGAAACACGCCAGCAGATACCGCGCAGCCGATCCGAGGCGCCCGGCTCCGCCTTGTCCGGCCGATGCGTGACCTCGACGACGAGATCGCCGCAGCGGAAGAACATCAGCCGTCCCCATTCCGGGTGCGAGCGGTCGAGCGCCATGTCGAGCCCGAGTCGCGCGCCGTAGAGCGCGGCACAGCGTTCCGGGTCCGCCGTGGAGACGACGACATGGTCCATCGCGGTGATCGATGCCGGCGTGGTGCGTACCGACAGCGGCCGTTCCTGGTCGCGCTCCAGGAAAAACATGCGGACGCCCCGCGTCGTTTCGGTCGCTGCGCGAGTGCGCTTCCACGACAGCACCGCGCCGCTGGCCTCATCGCGGCTTTCGACCTCGACGACCGGCTCCGGCCTCAGCGTCAAGCGGTCGAGGCGGCGGTGCAGCCTCGTGATATCACTGGTGCGGAAGCAGAGGCTCGCCAGCCCTTCGCCCTGCGTCGCCAGCGCACCGCGGACGCGCTGCGCGGCCTCGTCGTCGCCGCGTGGCGCCATCAATTCCAGCGTGGTGTTGTCGAGCGTGAACAGCACGCGGTCGGCGCCGTCGCCGCTGTTGCGCCAGGAGGGTGCCCGCGCGAACAGCGTCTCATAGGCAGCGGCCGCCGCCGCGATGTCGCCGGTGAGGACGACGACGTGATCGAGACCGGTGATCATGGCTGGTACCCTCCCGAATCTGGCGTCATTGTGCCCTCCTACGCTGCAAGTACGGCGCAATCCCGGAACCGCTTCCAGCGGACGGCCGTTATGCCGGATGCCAGAACGGCCCGCGGACCACGTCAACCCGTCACTCTAGCCGCAATCCAGGCAGGGTTGCGAATAATTTCAGCGAACTCGGCGGAGCAGCGATGCTAGTCTGCATCACCGGCCGGGACCACAGCAAGCCACGACGGAAAGCGAATGCAGGCTCTCTTCATCGGACAGACCTATATCGACGTCACCTTCATCACCGACCATATGCCCGTCGGCGACGAGAAGCACGTCGCCGACGCCTATGCGGTGTCGTTCGGCGGCAACGCCGTGACCGCGGCATTTTGCTGCGCCAAGCTCGGCATCGCGCCGGACCTGATCGCCACCATGGCCAATGACTGGCTGGGGCGGATGTTCTGGGACATGGCCGACCGCTACGGCATCTCGATGCATCCGCGCAAGGTCAACTCGTCCTCGCTGTCCTTCATCATGCCCAAGGACGGCAAGCGCGCGATCGTGCGCTGCCGCGACGACCACCACATCCACCCCTTTCCGCTGCTCAACCTGCAGGGCTGCCGCGCCCTGCATATCGACGGCCATCAGCCGGACGCCGCGATGCACTACGCCAAGCAGTGCCGCGAGGAAGGCATTTTGACCTCGCTCGACGGTGGCGGCCTACGCACCAACACCCACGAGCTGCTGCAATATATCGACGTCGCGATCGTCGCCGAGCGGCTGTGCGAGCAGATGGACAAGACGCCGGAGCAGATGCTCGACTACCTCAAGGAGCGCGGCTGCAAGGTCGGCGGCATCACCATGGGCGAGCGCGGCCTGCTCTGGTATGACGAGGCTGGCGCGGTGCGCACGCTGCCCGCGTTCCCGATCTCGCGCCAGCGCGTGATCGACACCAACGGCGCCGGCGATGTCTTCCATGGCGCCTACATCTATTCTTATCTCTCCAACCCGAGCAAGGGCTGGCAAGAGCATTTCAAGTTCGCCCGCGCGGCATCGACCTTCAAGATCCAGAAGCTCGGCAACGAGGCCGGCCTGCCGACGCTGGCCGATATCGCGGCGGTCAAGCAGGAGTTTCGGGCGGACGCTTGATCGGGTGAGGCATGGGGCGCGTCTTCGTCGCTGGCAGTATCAACATGGATGTGGTGGCAACGGCCGAGCGCCATCCGCGGATTGGCGAGACCGTCGCCGGCGAAGCCGTGTTCTACTTTCCCGGCGGCAAAGGGGCCAACCAGGCGGTGGCCTCGGCCAAGCAGGGCGTGCCAACCACGCTGGTCGGCCGGCTCGGCACCGATGCGTTCGCGAAGGAGCTGAGAACGTTCCTTGCCGCACAAGGCGTCGATCTCGGCTTCGTCAAGCACACCGACAACATGCATTCCGGCACGGCGATCATCACGCTTGCCAATGCCGACAACACGATCGTCGTCGTGCCGGGCGCCAACGGGCTGGTCGATGCTGATGACGTCGCAGCGCCTGTCCTTGCAAAGGGCGACGTCGCGGTCAGCCAGTTCGAAATCCCGCTGCCGACGATCGCGGCGTTCTTCGAGCGCGCCCGCGCCGCCGGCACCACCACAGTCCTCAATCCGGCGCCAGCGAAAACAGCCGACTCCGCGCTGCTCGATCTCGTCGACATCCTGATCCTCAACGAGACCGAGCTCGGCGTCCTCGCCGGAACCGAGCTCAGCGACGGCGACCCGCCGGCGCGCTTTGCCGAGGCGGCGCGGAGCCTGGCGCAAGGCAAGACCATCTGCGTCACGCTTGGCAAGCGCGGCGTGCTGGCGCTGCTCGATGGTGGTGAGCCGATGCTGGTGCCCGGCCGTGAGGTGAAGGCCGTCGACACCACCGGCGCCGGCGATTGCTTCGTCGGTGCGCTGGCCTCGCAGCTCGCGAGCGGCGAGCCGCTGCGGGATGCGCTCGCCTACGCCAACGTCGCCGCCTCGATCTGCGTGCAGCGAATGGGTGCCGCGCCGTCGATGCCGACGCGGGAAGAAGTGGAGGCGCTTCTCCCCCCACGTCGTCCCGGCGAGATTGTTACGTCAGCGCGCTCTTCAGATCAAAGCTGGCATCCGCCGCCTGCTCCGGCGTGATCGAGCCGCCGGCGCCGAGCAGCCTCCGGCCGAACATGTGATCGCCGGCGCGGTTGACCGACTCGATGCCGAGCAGCCTATCGCCGCGATAGCAGAACGCCGAGAACGCGCCCTGCGCGCGGTCGCCGCGCACCACGACGCGGTCGTAGCCGGTGGTGAGGCCGGCCATCTGCAGCTTGTCGGGACCCTGGTCGCTCCAGAACCACGGCAGCCCGTCATAGACCTCGGTCTTGCCGGTCAGCCGCGCGGCCACGCAGCGGGCGTGGTCGGTCGCGTTCTGCACAGATTCCAGCCGCAGCGATCCGCCGAACCGCTTGCTGGTGTAGAGCGCGCAATCGCCGATCGCGGAGACATTGGGATCGGCGGTCGCAAGATGCTCGTCGACGATGATGCCGGACGCCACCGGCAATCCCGCCTCCGCCGCGAGTTCGACATTCGGCAGCACGCCAACACCGACCACGACGAGATCGGCCGGGACGTGGGTGCCGTTGCTCAGGCTGACACCCGTCACCTTTGCGCCGCTGGCCTCGATCGCCGTCACTTGGACGCCGAGGTGAATGCGAATGCCTGCCGCCGCATGCCGCGACTGTGAAAACTCGGAGATCTCCGCGGTCACGGCCCGCGCCATCACCCGCGTGGCGAGCTCGACCACGTCGACCTCGAGACCCTTGCCGCGCGCGGTGGCGGCGAATTCGAGGCCGATGAAGCCGGCGCCGATCACGACGACGCGCATGCCGGGCTTGATCATGTCGCGCAGCGTCTGGCTCTCGTCGAGCGTGCGCAGGTAACGCACCGCGTCGAGTTTGGCGTTGGGGATATCGAGCAGGCGGTTTCGCGCGCCGGTCGCGAACACCAGATGGCCGTAATCGAGCGAGGCGCCGGAGGCCAGCGTCACCTTCCGCGCGCTGCGGTCGACCGCATGGGCACGGTCGGTGATCAGCTCGATCTTGTTGTCCTGGTAGAATTTGTCGGGCCGGAACATCAGCGTCTCGGGTCCGCCGGTTCCCTTCAGATAGGCCTTCGACAGCGGCGGCCGCTGATACGGCAAATGTCCCTCGTCATTGAGCAGTGTGATGCGCTCGGCGAAGCCGGCCTGGCGCAGCGACGCCGCGAGCTGGAAGCCGGCGTGTCCCGCGCCGATGATGATGACCGCACCCGTCATCGCGACAACCCAAATCCGAGCGAGCAGGAGTGACCCATGCCGTTCCTCTCCGTCGATGTTAGCTTGCTTGCCCCGTCCCCGCAGCGCTCGTGTCTGCGTACCCGAGGGCGGGCACCATTTGGCCCGATGGCCCGCGCCGGCGCAAGGGGGGTCTCCACCAAATCGAGCTGCCCCTGCCGCCTGCGGCAAGGCTGGATTGCCAGGCCTGCCGCCAAGGCCTTAAATGCCGGGAAACAAACAGCCCCAAGGTCTTCAACAAGGTCTTCAATATGCCAGAACCCGCCACCACCCCCGCCAGTGATCCCGCTTTGCTCCGGATCGACGGTGCCATCGCGACCATCACGCTGAACCGGCCGGCCGCCTTCAACGCGATCGACATGTCGATCGCCAAGAAGCTCAGGCAGATCGGCGCCGAGGTCGAAGCCAACAAGGACGTCCGCGTGGTGGTCATCGAAGGCGAAGGCCGCGCCTTCTGCGCCGGCGGCGATCTGCAGACCATCGGCGCCGCGGCCGAAGCCGACAACATCCCAGCCGTGGTCGGCGAGATGCTCGAGAACTATCACGCCTTCATCACCGCACTGCGGCGGATGCCCAAGCTGGTGCTCGCCAGCGTGCACGGCTCGGCAGCCGGCGCCGGCCTGTCGCTCGCCTTCGTCGCCGATCTCTGCATCGCCGCCGAGGACGCCCGCTTCACGCCCGCCTATGCCAAGATCGGCGTCTCGCCGGATGGCGGCGGCACCGTGGGTCTCGCCGCCAGCGTCGGCCCGCGCCGCGCGCTCCAGATATTCCTCGCCGAGGATAATTTCACCGCGCAGCAGGCGCAGCAATGGGGCCTCGTCGCCAAGGTGGTGCCTGCGGCCGAGCTCAAGAGGGCGACGCGAGAGTTCGCATTGCGGCTGGCGCAGAACGCTCCGGCCGGCCTCGCCGCCACCAAGGCGCTGATCCATCAGGCGCCGACCACACCGATCGAGGCACAGCTCGACGCCGAGCGCGACGCCATCATCGGCTGCATGAACACCGACGAGTTCCGCGTCGCCGTGAAGAAGTTCACCAGCAAGTCGAAATAGCTCCTGATGGCCTTGCGGTCCCGCTCCTTTCTGTGTCTCCGCCACGGCGCCACTGACTGGAACCGGCAAGGCCGATTTCAGGGCCGCCCGGCGCGGCCACGCTGCGGCTCGCGGGCTCGGCGATCGGTGCGCGTCGCATGGACCGGAGACGCATGGGCCGGCGAAGAAATCAGTCAGTTCGGACAGATATAGCCGGTGCCGCCGGGCGCCTTGAAGCAGCCGACCGATTCCGGGATCACCTGCTTGGGCAGCCACAGCACGACCTTCGGGAAATAGATCGTGAAGCAGATCGTGACCAGGAACACGACATAGATCGGCAGCGCCGCGCGCAGCGCCTTCACAAAACTGATGCCGACAAATTTCGAGGCCATCAGCAGCACCAGCCCGTAGGGCGGCGTGATCAGGCCGAAGGCGAGCGTCGCGATCAGCACGACGCCCATATGGACGCCGTTGATGTCGCCGGCCTGGGTCAGCGCGTTCACCAGCGGCATGAAGATGATGATGGTCGGCACCGGCTCGATGAAATCGCCGACCACTGTGAACAGCAGCACCATCAGCAGCATGATGAGTTGCGGATCGTTGCCGGCGATCGCGGTGATCCAGTCGGCGATGTAGATCGCCCCGCGCAGGTAAGCGAGCATCCAGCCGAATGCGTTCGCAGCGCCGATCGTGATCAGCGGCAGCGAGAAAATCAGGCCGGCAAGGCAAAAATCGTAAGGGATCTTCTTCAGATGCCCGCGGTTGAGCGCCGGGATTACTACGATGATGATATAGGCCACCGCGACCACGCCGGCCTCGGTCGGCGTGAACCAGCCGGTCAGGATGCCGCCGAGCAGGATCACCGGGATCATCATCGGCAGCGCCGCGTCGCCGGCGGCAAAGGCGACCTGGCGCAGCGGCGCGCGCGGCTTGCGCAGGCCGGAGGGACCGAAGAAGTAGCAGTAGATCATCAGCCCGAAGCCGATCATCAGCCCCGGCACTACGCCGGCCATGAACAGGCCGGCGATCGAGACATTGCCGACCGCGCCGTAGACTACCGCGGTGATGCTCGGCGGCACCAGCGCGGCGATCGTCGAGGCGGAGGCGATGATCGCGGCGATGAAGGCGGGCTCGTAGCCCTCCCGCTTCATCGGGCCACCGAGCGCCCGGCTCATTACCGCGACGTCGGCGGTGGTCGAGCCGGACATTTCCGAGAAGAACATGCTGAAGACGACGACGACCTGCGACAGCCCGCCCCTGATGTGACCGACCAGCGACACCGACAGGTTGGCGATCCGGACCACGACGTTGGCCGAGCTCATGAGCTCGCCGACCAGGAGGAAGAACGGGATCGCCAGCAGCGCCTCGGAATCGACGCCGTCAAAAATCTTCTGGATGATCGCTGCCAACGAGACATCCGACAGCAGCGCGCCGATGAACACGCCGGCCATCAGCGAGAACGGCACCGGCACGCCGAGATAGCCGAAGAACAGGAAGCTGACCGACATCAGCAACAGCACGATCGGCGCGCTCATGGCTGCGCTCCGGTCTGCGTGCCGGTGTTGATCGCGGAAATCGCAAGATCCTCGTCGGGCGGTTCCGGGTGGTCAAAACCGTTGCGAAGGCCATTGACGAGCTGCTCGATCGTGAACAAGCCGATCAGGATGCCCGACAGCGGAATGATCGCATAGAGCGATGCGATCGGCGTGCCCGATGGCAGCCGGAAGCTGCCGAAGCCGCGGAGATAGTTGAGATAGCCGTACCAGACGAGACAGAACGCGACACCCAACACAACCAGGCGGATGATGATCTCGACGACCAGCCGCGACCGGCCATGCATCGCCTCCGAGATCGCGGTGAGATAGAGGTGGTCGTTGCGGCGTGTCGCGACCGCGGAGCCGATGAAGATCGCGTAGATGAACAGCGTCGACGTCACCTCCTGCAGCCACAGCCAGGGATGGCCGATGGTGCGGGTGATGATGTCAGCGGTGACCGACAGCGAGAAGCCGAAGCACAGCAGCCCGCACAGCACCATCAGGATGAGCTCAAGCCGGTCCAGCGCGCGCCACTTCAGATGCCGCTGCCGTTGCAGCACCAGTTTGTCGGCGATGGCCATGGCTCGAGCTCTCCGTCGTCCCGAGCCTTCAATTGACCGCGCGGATCAGGTTCTTGATCTTCTCGGCCTGCGGGCCGAGGTCCTTGGCGAGCTTGTCGAGATAGGGATCGGCGATCGCCGTGAAGGTCTTCTTGTCGACGTCCTCGACCACTTTGACGCCGAAGCCCTTCAGCTTCTTCAGCGCGCTGTGCTCGAGGTCGAACGCCTTGGCCGGTTCCTTGGCGCTGACCTCGTTGGCGGCGGCCTGCACCCACCGCTTCTGCTCGGCGGAGAGGCTCTGCCACAATTTGTCGGAGACGAACAGCAGTGCATTGTTGGCCTCGTGCTCGGTGATCGAGAGCACCGGCGCCACCTCGTAATGCTTGTTGACGAGGTAGACGTTGATGCTGTTCTCGGCCGCATCGACCACGCCGGTTTGCAGCGAGGTATAGACGCTGCCGAACGGCATGTGCACCGTCTGGGCATTGTAGGCCGGAAACATGGTGTCCTCGGTCGCGGTCGCCTGCACGCGGACCTTCATTCCCTTGAGGTCGCCGACATTGTGCACCTCCTTCTTGCTGTAGATATGCCGCACGCCCTGCGAGCCGGTGCCGATCACATGCAGGCCCTGGGCGGTGTCATCGATCATGGTCCTGATCGCGTCGAACACTTTCGGATCGGCCAACGCCTTGATCACATGCGCCTCGTCGCGGAACAGGAAGTGCAGCGACATCACGCCGGCCTGCGGCGAGATCGTCGCCGTGTTGGCGGAGGAGATGATGGCAAATTCGATATCGCCTGACTTCACCAATTGCAGCAGCTGCGGTTCCTGGCCGAGCTGGGCACCGGGGTACTGATCGACGATCATGGTGCCCTTGCTCAATTCCTTGAGCTTGTCGGCGAACAGGTCTCCGGCGATCGAATAACCGGTGTTGCGCGGCTGGTCGTAGGCGAAGCGGAAGTGCTTGACCTCCTGCGCGCCGACGCCCGCAGGCACCAGCAGCGCTGCTGCGGCGGATAGCAGTGCCGTCATGGCGATTCCGACGATCTTGGCTGGATAGCCCATCGCGACGTTCCCCCTGCTTTGTTTATTGGCTCGATCATCCCACCAGTCCTGCGGGATTGTCAATAAAACAGGAGAAATTCGTCGACGGCGACGCCAAAGCAGGCGTTACGCGACCGACATTATCGATAATTTGGCCGCGCCATCCTTATTTACCCTTGGCGCGCATGAAGTCGAAGTCGCAGCCTTCGTCGGCTTGCAGGATGGTCTCGTTGAACAGGTGCGCGTAGCCGCGCCTGGCCCAGTCGGGCGTACCAGTCGGCGCCAGCGCGGCGCGGCGCTTCTGCAGTTCGGCCTCATCGACCAGGAGGTCGATGCTGCGCTTGGCGACGTCGAGCCGGATCATGTCACCGTTCCGCACCAAACCCAGCGGACCGCCGACGGCGGACTCCGGGGTGATGTGCAGCACGATGGTGCCGAACGCGGTGCCGCTCATCCGTGCATCCGAGATGCGGACCATGTCCTTGACGCCGGTCCGCGCGAGCTTCTTCGGGATCGGCAGATAGCCCGCCTCGGGCATGCCCGGCGCGCCCTTCGGCCCGGCGTTGCGCAGCACCAGCACGTCGTCGGCGGTGACATCGAGCGCGGGATCGTCGACCCGCAGCGTCATGTCCTCGACCGACTCGAACACCACGGCGCGGCCGGTATGCTGCAACAGCCTCTCGCTCGCCGCCGATTGCTTGATCACGGCGCCGCGCGGCGCGAGGTTGCCGTGCAGAATGGCCATCGCGCCTTCGGACTTGATCGGGTTCGCCTTGGAGCGGATCGCATCCTGCCCGGGCACCTCCTCGGCGCCGGCAACGACCTCGCGCAACGTCTGCCCAGTGATGGTTCTGGCATCGAGGTCGAGGAGATCGCCGAGTTGCGCCATCAGCTTCGGCAGGCCGCCGGCGTGATGGAAGTGCTCCATGTAATGATCACCCGACGGCTTGAGGTCGACCAGCACAGGCACCTCGCGGCCGAGCCGGTCGAACGCTTGGAGGTCGATCTTGTGCGGCGTGCGGTTGGCGATCGCGGTGAGGTGAATGAGCCCGTTGGTCGAGCCGCCGATCGCCTGCATCACGATCTGGGCGTTGCGGAACGACGACGGCGTCAAAATCTCGCTCGGCTTCGGTCCCTTGGTCTTCGCCATCTCAGCGGCAACGCGGCCGCTGGCCTCGGCGGAGCGGAAGCGTTCGGCATGCGGCGCCGGGATCGTCGCGCTCATCGGCAGCGACAGGCCGAGCGCCTCGGTGACACAGGCCATGGTCGAGGCCGTGCCCATCACCATGCAGGTGCCGACCGACGGGGCGAGACGACCGTTCACCGCCTCGATCTCGGCGTCGTCGATCTCTCCGGCCCGATACTTGCCCCAGAGCCGGCGGCAATCGGTGCAGGCGCCGAGCACCTCGCCCTTGTGATGGCCGACCACCATCGGCCCGACCGGAATCACGACGGTCGGCAGATCGGCGCTGACGGCCGCCATGATCTGCGCCGGCAGGGTCTTGTCGCAACCGCCGATCACGATCACCGCATCCATCGGCTGGGCGCGGATCATCTCCTCGGTGTCCATCGCCATCAGATTGCGCAGATACATCGAGGTCGGATGCGCAAAGCTCTCGGCGATCGAGATGGTCGGAAACACGAACGGCATCGCGCCCGACAGCATCACGCCGCGCTTCACCGCCTCGATGATCTGCGGGACGTTGCCGTGGCAGGGATTGTAGTCGCTGTAGGTGTTGGTGATGCCGACGATCGGGCGGTTGAGCGCATCGTCGGAATAGCCCATCGCCTTGATGAAGGCCTTGCGCAGGAACAGCGAGAAGCCGGCGTCACCATAGCTGGTCAGTCCCTTGCGCAGTCCGTCGGCCATTTTCTTGTATCCCGTGGTTATCAGATCGCACTTAAGGAGCGCGGGAATTATTGTCAATATGAGATAATTCCACGCCGATGGGCGCCTGATCTGCGGCAAATTCACCGCTATTATTGACAATGACTGTGGCGCCGTGGTGTCGTCCGTCCGTCTTTCCGAAGCGGACGAGCATGAAAGCGCAGGCAGCACCGTCAGAGGTTCCCACCCCCTCGCGCGAGGAGGAACAGGCCGAAGTGATCCGCCGGCTGGAGGAGGACATCATCTTCGGCCGCTTCTCCCCCGGTCTGCGGCTGGTCGAGGATACGCTGATGCAGCGCTACGGCGCGAGCCGGCATTTTGTCCGCCAGGCGCTGTTCCAGCTG
The DNA here is from genome assembly GCF_020329505.1 of Bradyrhizobium semiaridum. GTDB lineage: Bacteria > Pseudomonadota > Alphaproteobacteria > Rhizobiales > Xanthobacteraceae > Bradyrhizobium > Bradyrhizobium semiaridum. The sequence continues at coordinate 403,011 of NZ_JAGKJJ010000002.1, read as the reverse complement.
GAGCGCCAGGGCATTGTGCTGCGTGAGAAGAACGTTGGCGCCACCGTGCGGTTCTATTCGGCGGAAGAGGTGCGGCAGATCTACGAGGTGCGCGAGATGCTGACGCGCCAGGCCGCACTGATGATCCCGCTCCCGGCGCCGGCCAGCCTAATCGAGCAACTAAACGAGCTGCAGCGGCATTACTGCGCCAGGGCCGAAGCGCAGGACATGCGTGGGATTCACGAGACCAACGATGCGTTCCACATCGCGCTGTTCGCGGCCTGCGGCAACCCTTATCTGGTCCGCTCGCTGCAGGACTACATGAACCTGACCCTGCCGATGCGCGCCAAGAATCTCGCCGACAGCGAGGGCCTCGCGCTGTCGCGCCGGCAGCATGAGCTGATGATCGAGCTGCTGAAGGGCCGCGACAGCTGGGCGCTGGCGCAGCTCTGCGTCGATCACATGGCGTACAGCAAGGCGGATTATCTCGCCCGCATCGCCAACGACAAAAAGCCGTAATAGCGCGCGATACGCGGCCCTGATTGTTCAGGAGACGGCGATGCGCTACGTGGCTTTGGTGTTGGGATCGGTCGCCGCGCAACTCGCGCTCGGCGGCAGCAGCGAGGCCGCCGATCCGCGCGCGACGCAACTGACCTACGAGCCCTGGACCAAGACCTGCCTGACGCAGGCGAGTTGCTTTGTCGGCACCGCCGCGCGCGGTCAATGCTCGCCGTCTGGCGGCGGTATCACTGTTGCGCCACAGAACAGCAAGCGTGCGATCCTGAGCGCGAATGTCGGAACGCGGACCATGCTGGAAGGCACGATCAGCCTGCGGATCGATCAAGACGAGCCGATCCAGATCGCCAAGCCGCATTGCTACACGCTCGGTTGCGGCGGCACGCTCGAGGCAAACGGCGAGCTGATCGAGCGGCTGAAGCATGCGCAGACGATCACGGTGGAAGCCAAGAACCTGACGGGTCAAGCGATCAGCCTCTCATTTCCGCTCACCCACTTCGCCGAGGCTTTTGACGGGCCCGGCAGCGAGCCCAAGGTGATCGAAAGGCCGGCCCAGGAGAAGGACGTGCAGCAGCAGCGAGCCGCTTCCGTCCAACAACTCCCCCAATGCGACAACTGATCACTTCTTCCAGTCGATGATCCCGCTCCTGTCGCCGTCGAACTCCATGCTGCAGAACGTGCCGCCCTGGTAGAAGTCGCCGACCGGATCGGGCGGCAGCTTGGCTTGTTCGGCCATCGCGTGCTCGCGAAAATCTTCAGCCCTGCCGGTCGGGCGATAGCCGAGATCGTAGGCGCGGTGATTGTCCCACCATGAGCGCTCGTTGTAGGAGGCGCCGTAAAACACCTCGAAGTGAATGTCGGGGTGCTCGAGCCCGATCCGGCAGAGTTGCACCAGATCTTCCGGCTTGAGCCAGATCGACAGCCTGCGGTGGTCGAGCGGCGCCTCGCCGAAATTGCCGATGCGCAGGCACGTCACCTTGATGCCGTGCTTGTCGGCATAGAGCGCGCCGACCGCCTCGCCGAACACTTTGCTGACGCCGTAGCGGCTATCCGGCCGCGGCGTCACGTCGGTGCCGATGCGGTGATGGCGCGGGTAGAAGCCCACCGCATGGTTCGACGAGGCGAAGATCACGCGCTTGACGCCTTTCCTGCGCGCCGCCTCGAACAGATTGTAGCAGCCGATGATGTTGGCCTGGTGGATCTGGTCCCAGGATCCCTCGACCGAATAGCCGCCGAAATGCAGGATGCCGTCGACGCCTTCGCAGATCGCCTCGACCTGCGCGAGATCGGCGAGATCCGCTGCCTTGAACGTCTCGCCCGCACCGAGATCGGAAGGCTGCTTGATGTCGCTCAGCAAGAGGTCCGGATAGATCGGCGGCAGCAGCTTCCGCAGGCTCGTTCCGATTCCACCCGCTGCGCCGGTCATCAATATGCGTGCCATTCCGTCCCTCATATGTGCTGTGTGCTGCTGCCGAATTGCGGTTGCAGGCCGACGATGATAGCAAACCAGGTACAGAGGAAACACAACAACGAGAACAGCAAATGTCCGATGTCCATTCCGCAGGCTGGCGGCCCGCGACCTATTACCCCGATCCCGCGATCCATGCGCTCGACCCGCGCTTCGAGAAATACTGGCTGAAACTCTCCGCGATCGAGCGCATCGCCACTGGCCTGCGCTGGGCCGAAGGCCCGGTGTGGTTCGGCGACGGCCGCTATCTGCTGTGCAGCGACATCCCGAACCAGCGCATCATCAAGTGGGAGGAAGAGACCGGCGCGGTCAGCAACTATCGCAAGCCGTCGAACTTCGCCAATGGCAACACGCGCGACCGCCAGGGCCGGCTGATCACCTGCGAGCATGGCGGCCGGCGCGTGGTGCGCACCGAATATGACGGATCGATTACGGTGCTGATCGATTCCTATGGCGGCAAGCGGCTGAACTCGCCGAACGATGTCGTGGTGAAATCCGACGGCTCGATCTGGTTCACCGATCCGACCTTCGGCCTGCTCGGCAATTACGAGGGCTACAAGGCGGAGCCCGAGATCGACGCCAACGTCTATCGGCTCGATCCCGAAACCGGCAACGCCACGATCGTCGCCGAGGGCGTGTTGGGGCCGAACGGGCTCGCCTTCTCGCCCGATGAAAAGGTCCTCTATGTCATCGAGTCGCGCGGCGTGCCCAACCGCAAGATCCTGGCCTACGACGTGTCGCCTTCCGGCGACAGGCTGTCCAATAAGCGCGTGTTTGTCGATGCCGGCCCCGGCACCCCGGACGGTTTCCGGCTCGACATCGACGGCAATCTCTGGTGCGGCTGGGGCATGGGCGATCCCGAACTCGACGGTGTCGTCGTGTTCGCGCCCGACGGTGTGATGATCGGCCGCATCGCGCTGCCCGAGCGCTGCGCCAACCTCTGCTTCGGCGGGCTGAAGCGCAACCGCCTGTTCATGGCGGCGAGCCAGTCGATCTATGCGCTCTACGTCAACACCCAGGGCGCGCTCGGCGGATAGTTGTCGCCTCGGCAACGCAAACGTCAAAAGTACCCTCTCCAGAACGTCTGACGCCGGGGCGGTGATCCGCCCCGGCGCCAGCATCTCGTCTCTCGTGGCCCGGCTTACGCGGCGTTGAAGCCGGCGATGGCCTTGACTTCGAGATATTCTTCCAGGCCGTAGCGGCCCCACTCGCGGCCGTTGCCGGACTGCTTGTAGCCGCCGAACGGCGCGGTGCGCTCGTTCGGCACGCCCTGCAGGTTGACGTTGCCGGCGCGGATCTGGCGGCCGACGCGGCGCGCGCTCTCCACGGTATCGCCGGTGACATAACCGGCGAGACCGAACGGCGTGTCGTTGGCGATCTTGACGGCGTCGGCTTCGTCCTTGGCGCCGATGATGGTCAGCACCGGTCCGAAGATTTCCTCGCGGGCGATCGTCATGTCGTTGGTGACGTCGGCGAAGATGGTCGGACGGACATAGAAGCCCTTGTTCACGCCCTCGGGCAGGCCCGGACCGCCGGCGACGAGCGTTGCGCCCTCGTCGATGCCCTTCTGGATCAGCGCCTGGATCTTGTCCCACTGGCCGCGGTTGACCACCGGGCCGATGGTGGTGTCGGCCGCGCGTGGATCGCCGGCCTTGGTCTTGTCGGCGACGCCCTTGGCGATCGCGGCCACTTCCTTCATCCTGGAGAGCGGCACGATCATGCGCGACGGCGCGTTGCAGGACTGGCCCGAGTTGTTGAACATGTGCATCACGCCGCCGGTCACCGCCTTGGTCAGGTCGGCGCCTTCGAGGATCACGTTCGGCGACTTGCCGCCGAGTTCCTGGCTGACGCGCTTGACGGTCGGCGCCGCCCGCTTGGCGACGTCGACGCCGGCGCGGGTCGAGCCGGTGAACGAGATCATGTCGATGTCCGGGTGCTCGCTCATGGCAGCACCGACCTCCGGGCCGAGGCCGTTGATGAGGTTGAACACGCCCTTCGGCACGCCGGCTTCATGGAGGATTTCCGCGAAGATCAGCGCCGAGGTGGGAGTGAACTCCGACGGCTTGAGGATCATGGTGCAGCCGGCAGCGAGCGCAGGCGCGACCTTGCAGGCGATCTGGTTGAGCGGCCAGTTCCACGGCGTGATCATGCCGACGACGCCGACCGGCTCGCGCACGATCACGGCGGTGCCCATGGTCTCCTCGAACTCGTACTTCTTGAGCACTTCGAGGGTGTTCATGAGATGGCCGAGGCCGGCGCCGGCCTGCAGCTTCTCGGCCATCGGCAGCGGCGCGCCCATCTCGTCGGAGACGGCCGCGCCGATCTCCTTCATGCGGCCCTTGTAGACCTCGATCACCTTGGTGAGCAGCGCGATGCGCTCCTCGCGGCTGGTCAGCGAATAGGTCTCGAAGGCGCGCTTGGCAGCGGCGACCGCCTTGTCGAGATCGGCCTTCGAGCCGAGCGCAACCTCATACATCGCCTCTTCGGTCGCCGGATTGACGACCGGGGTGGACTTCTTGACGACTGGATCGACCCAGGCGCCATCGATGTAGAATTGCATGCGATTGACCATCGGAAACCTCTTGTGCGGGGCGTATGGAAAGCGGAACGGAAGCGTTCGGCAGGCATCCTTGCACGAAAGCCCGGCGAATTGAACCCGCCATGTGCGGGACGCGGCTCGTGCGCGCCCTCGGGATATAAAACCGCGAGCGCGCGGGTGGCAAGACTTCCTCCCTCGTCATTCCGGGGCGCGGCGAAGGCGCGAGCCCGGAATCCATTTCACCATCAATTACGCGGCCCGATGGATTCCGGGCTCGTCGCTTCGCTCCGCCCGGAATGACGAAGGTGAGATGTCGCATCACACCGCCATCTTGCGATGCCGCACCGGGGCGCCGGTCGAGAGGCTTTCCGCCGCATCGATGATCGCATTGGCGTCGATGCCGTAGTGGCGGTAGAGGTCGCCGATGGTGCCGGTCTGGCCGAAATGCTCGACGCCGAGCGCCTCGACCCGGTGGCCGCGCACGCTGCCGAGCCAGCCGAGCGCGGCCGGGTGGCCGTCGATCACGGTCACTATGCCGCAGTCGCGGCCGAGCGGCGCCAGCATCTGCTCGATATGACTCAAATGCTGCACGCCGCGGCGGTCGCGGCGCAAATTCCGTGCGGCGGACCATCCGGCATAGAGCCGGTCCGCCGAGGTCACCGCGAGCAGACCGACGTCGCGGTGGCTCTCGCCGATCAGGCCGACCGCCTCGATCGCCTCCGGCGCGACGGTGCCGGTATATGCGATCACGAGGTCGCAGTTCGGCCCCGGCTTGCGCATCCAGTACGCGCCGTCGGTGATGTCGCGCTGCAGATCCGGCGTCATGATGCGCTGCGGCTGTTCCAGCGCGCGGGTCGAGAGTCGCAGATAGACCGAGCCGCCCTCCGCGCTGTCGCGCTGCATGTGCTGGAAACCCCAGCCCATGATCACGGCAAGTTCATCGACGAAGGCCGGGTCGAACGAGGCGAGCCCGTCCTGCCCCATCCCGATCAGCGGCGTCTTGATCGACTGGTGCGCGCCGCCCTCCGGCGCCAGCGAAATGCCTGACGGCGTCGCCGCCACCATGAAGCGCGCATCCTGGTAGCAGGCATAGTTCAGCGCATCGAGGCCGCGCTCGATGAAGGGATCGTAGAGCGTGCCGACCGGCAACAGCCGCGCGCCGTTGATCTGGTGCGACAGGCCGAGCGCCGAGAGCATGATGAACAGGTTCATCTCGGCGATGCCGAGCTCGATGTGCTGGCCCTTCGGCGAATACTCCCAGGTGTAGGCTGACGGGATCTTCTCCTGCCGGAACAGGTCGTGGTTCTCCGCTTTCGCGAACAGGCCGCGGCGGTTGACCCAGGCGCCGAGATTGGTCGAGACGGTGACGTCGGGCGACGCAGTGACGATGCGCGAGGCCAGCGCGCTGTCGCCCTTGGCCAGTTCGTGCAGAACGAGGCCAAAGCCCTGCTGCGTCGACATCTGCGCCGAGGCCTTGAAGGTCAGCCGCTCCGGCACGTCGATCACCGGCGCCGACAGGCGGCGGCGTCCCTCGCGATTGAACGGCGCTTCAGCCAGGAACGCTTCGAGCTTCGCCGGGTCCTGCGACAGACCCTCGAACCTGTCCCACTCATGGCCCGGGCGGATGTTCTGCGCCGCGCGCCACTTCTCCATCTGCGCGACCGTCATCAGGCCGGCATGGTTGTCCTTGTGGCCCTGCATCGGCAGGCCGACGCCCTTGATGGTGTAGGCGATGAAGCAGACCGGACGATCGTGGTCGATCGATTCGAACGCCTCGATCATGCTCGCCATGTCGTGGCCGCCGAGGTTCGACATCAGCGCCAGCAGCTCTTCATCGCTGCGGCGATCGATCAGCGCCGACACCTGCCCCTGGTCGCCGATATCGTCCTGCAAATGCTTGCGGAAGGCGGCGCCGCCCTGGAAGCACAGCGCCGCATACATCTGGTTCGGGCAATTGTCGATCCAACGCTTGAGCGCCTCGCCGCCAGGCTCGGCGAATGCTTCCAGCATCAGCTTGCCGTATTTCACGATCACCACGTCCCAGCCGAAATTGCGGAACATGGTCTCGAACTTCGACCACAGCCCCTCGCGCACCACGGCATCGAGCGACTGCCTGTTGTAGTCGACCACCCACCAAGTGTTGCGCAGCGCGTGCTTCCAGCCCTCGAGCAGCGCCTCGAAGATATTGCCCTCGTCCATCTCGGCATCGCCGACCAGCGCGATCATGCGGCCCTCGGGCCGGTCAGCCATCCAGCCATGCGCCTTGACGTAATCCTGCACCAGCGAGGCGAACAGCGTCTGCGCGACGCCGAGGCCGACCGAGCCGGTGGAGAAATCGACGTCGTCGCTGTCCTTGGTGCGCGACGGATAGGACTGCGCGCCCTTGTAGCCGCGGAAATTCTCCAGCTTGTCGCGGGTCTGGTGGCCGAACAGGTACTGTATGGCGTGGAACACCGGGCTCGCATGCGGCTTCACCGCGACGCGGTCCTGCGGACGCAGCACGGAGAAATACAGCGCCGACATGATGTTGGCGAGCGAGGCGGAGGAGGCCTGATGGCCGCCGACCTTCAGCCCGTCGGTGTTTTGCCTGACATGGTTGGCGTGATGGATGGTCCATGACGACAGCCACAGCACCTTGCGAGCCAAAGCGGACAGCATGTCGAGGCGTTCAGGCGCTAATCCCATGGCGGAACTCCGGAGCAATATCGGCGATGTTACTGCCGCGAGGGCCGGCGAAAATCTCAATTCCACGCGACAGCACAGGAAAAATTGGGATAAATTCCCACGATCCGGGCCCCGCCAGCGAGTTCATCCCAATGACTGCCCTCGATGCCATCGACCGCAAGATCCTCAGCCTGCTGCAGACCGACAGCCGCATGACCATGCAGGAGCTCGCCGACAAGGTCGGGCTGTCGGTGTCGCCCTGCCACCGCCGCGTCAAGCTGCTCGAGGAGCGCGGCGTGATCTCGCGCTACATCGCGACCGTCGACCAGAAGTCGCTGGGCTTGCATGTCTCGGTCTTCATCTCGATCAAGCTCGCGCGGCAGAAGGAGGAGGACCTCAACCGTTTCGCCCGCGCGATCTCCAAATGGGACGAGGTGCTGGAATGCTACCTGATGACCGGCAACCGCGACTACCTCCTGCGCGTCGTCGCCGCCGACCTCGCATCGTATGAAACCTTCCTGAAGACCAAGCTGACCCGGCTCGACGGCATCGCCTCGATCGAGTCGAGCTTTGCGCTGAGCCAGGTGAAGTATTCGACCGCGCTGCCGGTATAGGCGTGACGCGTTGGTGACGTGACGCGTGCCAAATCCACGGTGTCGTCCTGGCGAAAGCCAGGATCCATAGCCACCGAATCTGATCGTGATGGGGATCGTGGCCCCAGCGCCCGGCAACAACAGGCAGTCGGGGTAATGGGTCCTGGCTTTCGCCAGGACGACGGTTGTGGGTGTAGCTCGAGCCACATATTCGGCGTCGTCCCGGCGGAGGCCGGGACCCCCACGCCGCGGCGGATGTTGTGAATGGGCTTCGTCGTTCGAGCGTCGCACGACAATCAGCATTTGTGGGTATGGGTCCCGGCCTTCGCCGGGACGACAGCGAGTTTGTTGTGCCGCTGGTGAGTCATGCTTCCGCATTCTCGCGACATGTTTTGTCCGAGCTTTGCATTTCGTTTCGCCCTTCTTCGAACAGAGGGCGCAGGGAAAGCCGGGTGCCGATCGCACCCATGGGCCCCGAGCAATGGGTAGAAAGCTCGGGGGTAGGACCACAGGTGTAACCGGAAACAACCCGGCTTTCCCTGCGCGATGGGTTACGGCTTATACGTGCTTACCCCGGCGAGACTGGGCTTGTTTGTCACCGCCCTCGCAAGACGCAATTGCATCGAGCGAGAGGACACCTGCCGCTAGGGCGTCCGGCCTGCACGATTTCGCCGTCCGCCTCGCGTGCTGTCGTCACTGACACGCGCGGCGTCCACCGCATCTCTCCACGACGCTAATGACGATGCGCAGCGCCCCTCGATCGGGTGAGACGGCGACATTGAACATCTGAGTTGGGGTGCGCGTCAAGAGAGAATTCCGAAAATACGAATAACAGCGCATGGCGGATCGACGTGGGACCCTCATTCATTTCACCGAAACTCCAATCCCTCGTCATTCCCGGGCGCGCGAAGCGAGAGCCCGGAATCCATCAGGCCGCGCGTTCGGCCGATGGATGGATTCCGGGCTCGCGCCAACAGGCGCGCCCCGGAATGACGAAGACAGGATGCACTTAGTCGCGCAAGAATGGACCGGTGCAGGGTTCCTCTCCCCTTGCGGGAGAGGGGTGCCACACGCTCTCTCAAATTCGCGTTGAGACGCCCGACGTTGCGAAGGCGGTGCTCACGTCGATCATCGCACCCGGAGCTTACCCCTCTCCCCGACCCTCCCCCGCAAGGGGGAGGGAGCCTGACCGGCGCGCTCACCTCACATGAATCGCGCCGTCACAGCAGCTTCCGCTGCGCGAGGTTCTTCATCAGCGCGCCGACGCCGAACGTCCACGGCTCGCATTCGTCGCTGGTCCGCATGCGGTTGACGAGCTTGCCGAGCTGGGGAGCGGCGATGGTGACGATGTCGTCGCGCTTGTGGGTGAAGCCCTCGCCCTTGGCGTCGCGGTCCTTCACCGGGGCGAACATCGTTCCGAGGAACAGGGCGAAACCATCAGGATATTGATGCACGGGGCCGATGGTCTGGGCGACGAGATCGGTCGGATCGCGGCTGATCTTGCTGATCGAGGAATGGCCTTCGAGCACGAAGCCGTCGGTGCCCTTCACCGTCAATCCGACATCCATTTTCCTGACGTCGTCGAGCGAGAACGTCGCATCGAACAGGCGGATGAACACCTCGGCATCGGGGCCGATGCCGACCTCGAGATATTGGCTCCAGGCGTTCTGGTCGATCAGCACCTGCTTCAGCTTCATGGCCTGCTCGGAGCCCGGCTTCAGCTTCGAGAGATCGTCGCCGACGAGGCGCACCACCTCCTTGCGGATCGCCTCCGCCGAGGACGGATTGCCGCGCGCCCGCTCCTCGATCACGCGCTCCAGCATCGAGATCGCGAAAGTGACGCCGGCCGCCTTCAGCACCTGAAGATCGACCGGCGCGAGCAGATGCGGCTTTGCGCTGTCGCGGCGATCGGGCGGCGTGTTGGCGAGGATCGCCGCGAGGTCGCCGATCCGCTCGCCCTTGGTGGCACCGAGCGCAGCGGCGGGATCAGCCTCCGCGCAGAGCGCGCTGACCGTCGGGAAGGCGGCCGTGACGTCGAACACGCCGTCGGCGCGGATCGCGGCGACGGCCGGCCCGCCAGCCTGCGGCAGCCAGACCCGCCCGACCAGCGTTCCGGATGTGCCGTCCTCCGGCAGGACGTCTTGTGGCGTAAGCGAAATCATCGGCGTCTCCTCTTGATTTGTTGCTTGTTAGCACAGTCCCGCTGGCACCGTGAAACCACCGTCATGCCGGTGTCACATAGGGGTAACACGGGCCGTCAATGCTCCCGTCCGATCCACCTAACACACTGAAAGACGGACCTTCATGACTGCCGATCTGACCGACGAAGCGCTGCGCGCCCGCATCCAGCAGGAGATCGCCGACAATCTCGACGAAGAGCTCGAGCTCGAACTCGACGATTTGCGGCTCGACGAGCTCGAGCACGACACAGCAGGCAGCCGGCCGACGCTCGACCGCAAGTTCTATTTCAGCGAGCTGCTGCGGCTGCAGGGCGAACTCGTCAAGCTGCAGGACTGGGTGCAGCACGAGAAGAAGAAGGTGGTGGTGCTGTTCGAGGGCCGCGATTCCGCCGGCAAGGGCGGGGTGATCAAGCGCATCACCCAGCGGCTTAACCCCCGCGTCTGCCGCATCGCCGCGCTGCCGGCGCCGAACGAGCGCGAGCGCACGCAATGGTATTTTCAGCGCTACGTCTCGCATCTGCCGGCCGGCGGCGAGATCGTGCTGTTCGACCGCAGCTGGTACAACCGCGCCGGTGTCGAGAAGGTGATGGGGTTCTGCACCGACGAACAGTATGAGGAGTTCTTCAAGTCGGTGCCGGAGTTCGAGCGGATGCTGATCCGCTCCGGCACCATCCTGCTGAAATACTGGTTCTCGATCACCGACGAGGAGCAGGCGTTCCGCTTCACGATGCGGATCCAGGACCCACTGAAGCAGTGGAAGCTGAGCCCGATGGACGTCGAGGCGCGCACCCGCTGGGAGCTCTACACCAAGGCCAAGGAGACCATGCTGGAGCGCACCCACCTGCCTGATACGCCGTGGTGGATCGTCGACGCCGTCGACAAGAAGCGCGCCCGCCTCAACTGCATCTCGCATCTGTTGAGCCAGATCCCCTACCAGGTGGTGCAGCACGAGCCGGTGATCCTGCCGCCGCGGGTGCGCAACCCGGACTATCACCGCGGCCCGATCCCGCCGGAGATGTATGTGCCGGCACGGTATTGAAGCGGGGCGCGCGCTCAGCCACGTGCACACTGCGCTCCCCCTCCCGTTCTTACGGGGAGAGGGTTGGGGTGAGGGGCCTCCATCCGGCGAGCACCTTGCGGCTTGTTGACGAGTGTGCCCTGCCTCTCACCCGGATTGCATCTTGCGATGCAATCCGACCTCTCCCCGCAAAAGGGCGGGGAGAGGTGAAGAGCCTCTTCCCGCATCCGCCTTCGGCGAGACAAGAGCAGGGCGAGGTGAAGAGCTAGGCATCTCGCCTACCAATGGCGCAGGTTGGTGGTATTGCCGCTTCCGGACACCGACGCTAGGCTTCGGCGATCTGTGCAGGGAGGCCACTCGTGACTGAATCCGACGACACCAAGATCTCCGAAGACCGCCGCGACGCGCTGCGCTATGCGCTCGGTATCGGCAGCGGCGCCGCGCTGGCGGCCGCCCTGACGACGCCGGCTGCGGCGCAGGCGCAGGCCGACAACACGCTGGACCGTATCCGCGCCAACAAGGTGCTGCGGATCGCGGTGCTGCCGGGCGAACTGCCCTATTTCAACAAGGACCTCGCCTCCGGAACCTGGTCGGGCTTCTCGATCGAGATGGCCAACGACCTCGCAAAGCTGCTCGACGTCAAACTTGAATATGTCGAATCGACCTACGGCAACTCGATCCTCGATCTGCAGGCCAACAAGATCGATCTCGGTTTTGCGCTGAACCCGACGCCGCAGCGGGCCCTGGTGGTCGATTTCACCAGCCTCGTGTTCCCGCATCCGTTCGGCGCCATGCTGAAGAAAGGGCTGGAGGCCAAGACCTGGGCCGACATCAACAAGCCCGAGGTCAAGATCGCGGTCGACGTCGGCTCGGCCAACGAGGCGGTGGCCCGGCGCTTTGCGCCGAACGCCACCATCAAGTCGCTGAAGTCGCGCGACGAGGTGATGCTGGAAATGTCGTCCGGCCGCGTCGACTGCGTGGTCAACGCGCTGGTGCTCGGGCTGACCGCGATCGCCAAGAACCCCAACCTCGGCACCTACAAGATCCTGGCCTCGCCCTCGGTGACGATCGCCAGCGGCACCGCGGTGCGGCGCGAGCCGGACAAGCGCTGGCGCGATTTCCTCTCGGTATGGATCGACTACAACCGCGGCATCGGCCAGATGCGCGAATGGTTCGTCAAGGGCCTAGGCCTTGCCGGCGTCAAGCCGGAAGACGTGCCGGTGGAGTTGAGTATCTAGCTGAGGAGGTCGCCGCTTCACCTCTCCCCGCCTGCGGGGAGAGGTCGGATTGCATCGCAGATGCAATCCGGGTGAGGGGGTACGGGTCTCTCGGCGCTCATAACTCGCGGAAGCGGCCCCTCGCCCCACCCCTCTCCCCGCGAAGAGCGGGGAGAGGGAGAGGAAAGATCACACCTTGTCATATGTCAGCCCGCGCTCCAGCCGCCGCGCCACCAACGTCGACGGGAACAGGATCGCGAAATAAATCAGCGCGACGATGGTGTAGACCTCGAGCGGCCGGTACGTATCCGCGTTGATCAGCGTCGCGTTGTAGACGAGATCCGGCACCGCGATGATCGAGACCAGCGAGGTGTTCTTCAGCTGCGTCACCGACTGGTTGACATAGGGCGCCATCATCGGCTTCAGCGCCTGCGGCAGGATCACGAGCCGCATCAGCCGCCAGCCGCGGAAGCCGAGCGCCTTCGCGGCATCCCACTGCCCGACCGGCACGCTCTCGATCGAGCCGCGCACGATCTCGGCATAGAACGCGCCGCCATAGAGCGAGAGCACGCTGACGGCGGCGACATGCGCCGGGATGTTGACGCCGATCACCACCGGGAACGCATAGTAGAACCAGATGATCTGCACCAGGAGCGGGGTGCAGCGGAACGTCTCGATATAGGCGATCAGCAGCCAGTCGATCACGGGAATGCGCCGCAGCCGCAGCATGCCGACGATCAGGCCGATCAGGGTGCCGAGGATGATGGTGCCGATCGTGTAGGCGATGGTCCAGCCGAGCCCGAGCCAGAACAGATGGCTGTACTTGGCGAGGATGCCAAAATCCCAGACGTAGTTCATCCTGCCCCTCGGTTGTCGAACGTTCGCCGGCCCAGCATCGCAGGCCGCCTTGCGCGAGTCACGCGATATACCGGCGCGGCGCGAACGCGCTGACATCGAACGGCGGCGCATCGCCCGCGATCATCGCCGCGATCGCGGCACCCGTTCCAGTGCCGGTGGTGAAGCCGATGTGCTGGTTGCCGAAGGCAAGCCAGAGACCGCGATGCCGCGGCGCCGCGCCGATCATCGGCAGGCTGTCGGGCAATGTCGGCCGCGCGCCGCGCCAGCGCTCACCGACCGCTTCGCCGAACTCGGCCACGCTGCGCGCCATCGGCACCACGGCCTCGAGCTGCGCAAAGTTCGACGGCGCATCACGCGCAGTCAGCTCGACGCCGCTGGTGATGCGGATGCCCTGCTCCATCGGCGTCATCAGGAAGCCGCCGTTGGAATCATGGATCGGCCGCAGCAATCTGCGCGCCGGGTTCGGCGCAAAGTGCTGGTGATAGCCGCGCTCGAACGCCAGCGGCACGCGATAGCCGAGCGGCTGCAGCAGCTCGGCCGACCACGGCCCGAGCGCGACCACGACGTGGCGCGCGGCGATGGTGCCGTCGGCGAGCAGCACGCGCCAGCCGTCGCCTTGCGGCTCGATCCGCCGGATCTCGGACTGCCGCACAATGCCGCCACCGTCCGCGAACATCTGCGCATAGGCCTTGACCACCGCGCCCGGGGAATCCACCGATGCCGTCTGCGTGTGCAACAGGCCGACGCTGTAGGCCGGGATGATGTTGGGCTCCAGCGCGGAGATGCCCTGGCGGTCGAGCACCTCGCTTGTGATGCCGAATTCGGCGAGCGCGGCCTGCTCGGCCTTGGCCGCCGCGAGGGCGTCACCGCGCCACGCCTTCAGCCAGCCGGTCTCGCGGATGCGATGCCCGGCGCCGGCCTTGACGATCCAGTCGCGATGCAGCTTCAGCGACGCGCCGATCAGGCCGTTGAGCGCCGCCGCGCGCGGCTTCGTCTGCGCCGGCACAGCGCTCGCAAGGAAGCGAACCACCCAGCCGGCATTGGCGATCGCCCACGGCAGATTCCAGCGCAGCGCCGGATGGGTGTTGCCGAGATATCTCGGCAGGTTCTTCCAGAGCGAGGGCGTGTTGAGCGGCAGGATCGAGCCGGACGAAAGGATGCCGGCATTGCCATAGGAGGTCTCGCTGCCGGGCTCGCGGCGGTCGACGATGATCACGGAGCGGCCGCGCGCCCGCGCCGCCAGCGCGGCGGAGACGCCGACCATGCCGGCGCCGAGCACCACGACATCGGCCTGTTGTCCCGCTGCAGCCTCGCCCATGCCGGTCACATCAAGGTCAGGCCGCCATCGACCGGCAGCGTGGCGCCGGTGACGTGGCCGGCTTCCGCCGACAGCAGGAAAGCGACGACGGCGGCGACCTCGTCGGGCTCGGCGAGCCGCTGCATCGGATTGGTCTTGGCGACGCGCTCCCAGGTCGCGGTATCGAGCGCGCCGAACAGGCCGGGATCCTTGCGCGTGTAGCCGGGCATCACCGCGTTGGCGGTGGCGCCCGAGGCGGCGAGCTCGATCGCGAGCGACTTCACCAGCACCTCGAGCGCAGCCTTCGCGGCCGCCGACCCCGGATAGGTGGCGCCGGGCACGAAGCGGTGCGGCCCGAAGCTGGAGATCGCGACCACGCGGCCCTGCGCGCCGCGCGTGAGGTCAGCCAGCGCGGCGGCCGCGATCTCGTGGAACGCCGCGGCCATCACCGCGAAGGCGCGCTCCAGCGCCTCGCGCGGCAGGCTGGCGAAGCCGCGGCGATCGGCAAAACCCGCGGCATGCACGATGGTGTCGATCGGCCCGAACGCGGCGCGCGCCGCCCTGACGAGATCGGCGCCGGCGCCGGCCCTGGCGAGATCGCCGGTGCAGATCTCCACTTTGGCGCCCTTGCCGCGGCACGCGCTCGCAACCGCATTCAGCCGATCGAGCGCCGCGGCCTCGGCACCCTGCCCGTGCAGCATCAGGCATTGATCCGACGCGGCGAGCCGGCGCGCAACCGCGGCGCCAATGCCGGAGCCGCCTCCCGTGATGATCGTTACGCGCATGCGTGATGTCGTATTCAGAGAGAAGGAGAACTATAGGAGCGGTATCGCGAAAAGCAAATTGCGCGCCAATGGCGGTCCGCGGGTGGATTTGCGAAGGCGTAACCCACGCTGCGGAAATCACTCACCGCCAGGGCTCGACGAGGATCTTGGTGTGCGCCTCGGGATTGGCGAGATCGGCGAAGGCCTGCGCGACGCCGTCGATGCCGACGCGGCCGGTGACCAGCGAGGCGGCATCGACCTGGCCTTCCGCGATCAGGCGCAGCGAATACGCGAATTCCTCCGGCGTGTAGCCGAGCACGTACTGGACGTTGAGTTCTTTCAGGATGCCGAGCATCGGCTCGGAACGATCGGTCTCCATGCAGACACCGACCACGACAATACGGGCGTCGCGCGGCGCGCCCTCGAACACCTGCTGCAACACGCCGGGCACGCCGACGCATTCGAAGATCAGCGCCGGCTTGAGCGGCGGCAGCAGCGCCTGCATCGGCGGCCGCGCGGCCTTCTCCGCTTCCGTCATCTGGGCATGCTCGGCCCAGCTCGCATAGGGCTGGGTCTTCGCCGGATCGATCACGACATCGGCGCCCATCTTCTCCGCGAGCTGGCGCCGCGCCGGCGAGTAGTCGGCGGCGACGATCGGGCCGAGGCCCTTGATCTTCAGCGCCGCGATCACCGCCAGCCCCACCGGGCCGCAACCGATCACCAGCGGCACCTCGCCGCCCCGGATGTCGGCCTTGGCCACCGCGTGGACGCCGACCGCCAGCGGCTCGGTGAGCGCGGCGTGCTCGGCGGCAAGGCCGTTCGGCACTTCGAGCAGCAGCGGCTCGGAGAGCAGCATCTGCTCGGCATAGGCGCCGGGATTGTCGTTGGAATAGCCGATGCTTCGCGGTCCCTGCGGCGTCAGCAGCGCCGGCAGCGAGCAGACTTTGGTACCGGGTTTGAGCTTGCGCGTGGTGTCGGGACCGTAGTCGAGGATCTCGCAGCAGAACTCATGGCCGAACACGACGTCGCGCGAGAGGTCCATCGGCTGGCGGCCGGGCAGGAACTTGCTCAGCTCCACCATACGGTGGGCATGCTTGCGCGCGTGCAGGTCGGAGCCGCAGATACCGCAGGCGAGCGACTTGACCAGCACCTGGCCGGCGCCCGGCTTCGGCTCGGGCATGGTGTCGACGACAATCTCGCCGTTCCTGAAGATCGCTGCGCGCATAGTGCCTCCCAACTGGATTTTTTCCAGTCATAGCACGGAGGATCGCCATGAATAGCGCATAACACCCTTGCCGGCGCAGGACTGCGTCATCCCCCGGATAGCGGGATCAGGCGTTCGGGGACGGCTCGCTCGCCACAGCCAGCAATTGCGAGCGGCGGATTCGCTCGCGGTGAGCGGTGTAGAGGCCCGAGGCAACGATGAAGGCGGCGCCGAGGATGGTCCATGCGTCGGGCAGTTCGCCGAACACCAGGAAGCCGAGCAAGCTGACCCAGACCAGTTGGGTGTAGGAGAAGGGCGCCAGCACCGAGGCGTCGCCGTAGCGGAACGCCAGCACCACGATCCACTGGCCCGCGGTGGACGCGACGCCGATCAGGATGCCGAACATGATGTCGTGCCAGGTCGGCGCGACCCAGACGAACGGCACCAGCGCCGAGACGATGATGACGCCTGTTATCGACGAATAAGCCATCACGGTGACCGGCCGTTCGCTACCGCTCATCTTGCGCGTCAGGATCAGCGTGCCGGCCCAGGCGAACGCGGAGACGATCGGGAAGAACGCCGCCGGATGGAACGCGGCGGTGCCCGGCCGCAGGATGATGAAGACGCCGACCAGCCCGACCGCGGTCGCGATCCAGCGGCGCAGGCCGACCTTCTCGCCGAGGAATGCGATCGACAGCGCGGTGACGAACAGCGGCGAGACGAAGCTGGTGGCGGAGGCTTCCGCGATCGGCAGGAAGCTCAGCCCGGTGATGAACAGCAGCGAGGAACCGAGCAGCGCAGAGCCGCGCAGCACGTGCAGACCGACACGGTTGCTCTGCATCGCAAACAGCGGCGAGCCCGGCAGCATCGCAGGCAGCATGATCAGCGCGAACACCACGAAGCGAATCCAGGTGATCTCGATCGAGGGCAGCGTCGACGAGAGATATTTCGCGGTGACATCCGAGGTGCCGAGGAACACGGTCGACAGCAGGATCAGCGCAATGCCCTTGAACGGACGATCGGCGCGCGCGGCGGTCTTGCGCGCGACGTTCCTTTGCGCGGCAGTGGTCTTCTCGGGCAATGCAAGCGGAACGCTGTCCAGCCTGGCGGCTGCGGCGGGGGGCGGAGTCACGGCAATCTCGATGGGCAAATAAAGCTGATTTGCTGATGACAGAAAACCCCAATTCCGCAGCAAGGACAATGCCCGAAAACGGGACTCCGATATGCGTCAGCGCGCGCGACGGCCTGCCGCAGACCGCGCGCGGCCGCGGCCGCAACAATTTGTTAGGGATTGTGTGAAGCGGATCGGAAAGAGCGCTTCTGAATGGGGTGACGTCACATTCAGAGCATCGGCAGCGAACGCGGCTTTGGCCCGCGCGGAAAAGCCTCGTCGAGCGCGGCGATCTCGCGGTCGCTGAGCCGGAGATCTCCCGCCGCCGCATTCTCGGTCGCATGTTCCGCGCTCGACGCCTTCGGAATCGTGAGCACGGACGGCGCACGGGCGAGAAAGCTCAGCGCCACCTGGCGCGGCGTCGCCTGATGCGCCTGCGCGATCGATTGCAGCACCGCACCGCCCTTGCTCGACGCTGCGGGAAAATCGTTGTGGCCGAACGGTGAATAGGCGACGACGGCGACGCCGTGCTGCGCGCACCACGGGATCACGGCGTGCTCGATCGCGCGCTCGCGCAGATGGTAGAGCACCTGGTTGCAGGCGATCTTGCCCTCGCCTGCGATGTCGAGCAGCTCGTCGAGATCCTCGGTGTCGAAATTGCTGACGCCCCAGGACCGGATCTTGCCCGCCGCGATCAACTCGTCAAACGCGGCGACGGTCTCCGCCAACGGATAGGTGCCGCGCCAGTGCAGCAGATAGCAGTCGAGGCGATCGGTCTTCAGCCGCTTCAGCGACCGCTCGCAGGCCGTGATGGTGCCGCGCCGCGAAGCATTGCTCGGCAGCACTTTCGAGACCAGGAACACATCGTCGCGCCGGCCGGCGATGGCGTCGGCGATCACGAGCTCGGCGTCGCCATACATTTCGGCGGTGTCGATATGTGTCATGCCGGCATCGAGACCGCGGCGCAGAGCTGCGACGGCCGCCTTGCGGTCGCCGCGATCGAGATACCAGGTGCCCTGCCCGATCGCCGACACCTGCGGGCCGTTGCTGCCGAATGCCTTTGTCTGCATGGTCGTCTTGTTCCGCGATTCTGGCCCCGCGCGGAACGATAAACGAAAGAGACAACCCTGTCTCCACATCGTCGCGGCAAAAGCCGGGACCCATAACCACAGGGTTGTGTTGTTGAAGCAGGCTGTAGCCCCAGCCGCTTTCAACAACCCAAAACCGTGGTTATGGGTCCCGGGTCAGGCCCGGGACGACAGTGGAGTATGTTGCGCGATCCGTGGCCGCGACTAGTGGCTGATCATCCACGGTCTCGCCGTCTGAAAACCGACGGCGCCGCTCTTGGTCTTGGTCACCAGCCGCCCCGGCTTCTTCTTGCCGGTTCCGCAGCAGCCGCAGCCCGAGCCGTGCGCGGCCTTGTACTGGTCGAGCGTCTTCGGGGCGTGGCGGCTCTGTTCGTTGGTGGCGTTCGCCTTGCGCCTGTCTGATGGCATGCAGAAGAACGCCGGCGCGGTCAGGATCACGCGCGGCGCGCTCGTTTCGCATTGCGGGCAGTCCTGCGGCAGGTCGCATTCGGCCATCGGCCGCATGTCGGTGAACGGGCCGCAATCGTTGCAGAGATATTCGTAGACGGGCATTTTTCGATCCTTGCGCAATCGTGTGTGATGTCGGCGATGGATGCGGGGCGGCAAGAACGCGCCGTCCCGCACCCTTCGCGCAGGGATCATTTGTCGGGCGAGATCGGCATCTGCACGTCGCCGGTGATGTGCTTGATCGGACCTGCCGCCGACGGCATCACGTCGAAGTCGAAGATCTCGGTCGGCAACCACAGCGTGGCGCAGGCGTTGGGCACGTCGACCACGCCGGAGATGTGGCCCTGGCACGGCGCGGTGCCGAGGATCGAATAGGCCTGTGCGCCGGAGTACCCGAACTTCTTCAGATACTCGATCGCATTGAGACAGGCCTGGCGATAGGCGATGTGGACGTCGAGATAATGCTGCTTGCCGGCCTCGTCCACCGAGATGCCTTCGAAGATCAGATAGTCCTTGTAGTTCGGCGTGATCGGCGACGGCTTGAACACCGGGTTCTTGATGCCGTATTTCGACACGCCGTCCTTGATGACGTCGACCTTGATGTGCAGCCAGCCGGCCATCTCGATGGCGCCGCAGAACGTGATCTCGCCGTCACCCTGGCTGAAATGCAAATCGCCCATCGAGAGCCCGCCGCCCGGCACATAGACCGGGAAGTAGATCTTGGAGCCGCGTGACAGATCCTTGATGTCGCAATTGCCGCCATGCTCGCGCGGCGGCACGGTGCGGGCGCCCTCGAGGCCGATCTTGGCCTTGACGTTGCCCTTGGCCTGACCGGCATGCGCGGTCGGCGCGAACGGCGGATTGGCGAGGCCCGGCACGCCGGTCGGATTGGTCGCGATCAGCTCGGCTTCGCGCGCATTCCACGCCGCCAGCATCTTGGCATCGGGCAGACAGCCGATCAGGCCGGGATGGATCAGGCCGGCGAAGTTGACGCCGGGGACGTGGCGCGACGAGGTGTAGAGGCCCTTGATGTCCCAGATCGACTTCTGCGCCAGCGGGAAATGGTCGGTCAGAAAGCCGCCGCCGTTCTGCTTGGAGAAGAAGCCGTTGAAGCCCCACAGGCTCTCCTTGAGCGGGCCGACATCGAGCAGATCGACGACCAGGAGATCGCCGGGCTCGGCGCCCTTGACGCCGATCGGGCCGGACAGGAAGTGCACGATCGACAGATCGATGTCGCGGACGTCGTCGGCGGAGTCATTGTTCTTGATGAAGCCGCCGGTCCAGTCGACGGTCTCGATGATGAAATCGTCGCCGGGGCTGACCCACTCGACGATCGGAACCTCCGGATGCCAGCGGTTGTGGATCTTGTCGTTTTCATAGGCCGACTTGCTGAGATCGACCTTGATCAGTGTATCTGGCATCGCAGTGCTCCCCTGGGTTACGCGGTTGATTTA
Organism: Bradyrhizobium semiaridum; assembly: GCF_020329505.1. GTDB lineage: Bacteria > Pseudomonadota > Alphaproteobacteria > Rhizobiales > Xanthobacteraceae > Bradyrhizobium > Bradyrhizobium semiaridum. The sequence continues at coordinate 382,614 of NZ_JAGKJJ010000002.1, read as the reverse complement.
GACAGACAGATATTTCGAGATCTGCGCGGCATCGACGCTGTCGCGCGGATCGTCGCGGACGATTGCGCCGTTCTCGATGACGAGCACACGGTCGGCGATGTCGAGCGCGAAGCTCAGCACCTGCTCGGACACAACGATCGACAGCCCGCGCTCGTCGCGGATGCGCTTCAAGGTGCGCGCTATGTCCTTGATGATTGACGGCTGGATGCCTTCGGTCGGCTCGTCCAGCAGCAATACCTTCGGCTTGGTGGCGAGCGCGCGGGCGATCGCCAATTGTTGTTGCTGACCGCCGGAGAGATTGCCGCCGCGGCGGCCCTTCATCTCGAGCAGCACCGGGAACAGCTCGTAGATGTCACCGGGCACCTCGGAGCCGCCGGACACCACGAGCCCGGTCTCGATGTTCTCCTTCACCGTCATGGTGGAGAAGATCATGCGGCCCTGCGGCACATAGGCGAGCCCCTTCGCGACGCGCTCGTAGCTCTTCAGAGTGCCGAGCTCGGTACCGTCCATGGTCACCTTGCCGCTCCTGGCCGGCAGGATGCCCATCAGCGATTTCATCAGCGTGGTCTTGCCCATGCCGTTGCGGCCCATGATCGCGACGATCTCGTTCGGCGCGACCTGGACGTTGAGGCCGTGCAGCACCTCGCTCTGGCCGTAGGCGACGTGAAGATCGGAGATTGCCAGCATGCTCTGTTGCTCCTTATCCGTTAAGCACCGGACCACCTCACCCCGCTTGCGGGGAGAGGTCGGCACGAAGCGCCGGGTGATGGGGACTCTCCAGGCACCGAGCTCGTGGAGGGGTCCCCGCAGGCGGGAGAGGGAGACGAGGCACTGCCTTCGCTTCGATTGAACCTGGTCATGCTCAGTGCCCCAGATAGACTTCGATCACCTTGGGATCGTTCTTGACGTGCTCCATGGTCCCCTCGGACAGGATCTGGCCCTGATGCAGCACGGTGACCTTGTGGGCGATGTCCTCGACGAATTTCATGTCGTGCTCGATCACCAGCACCGAGCGATCCTTGATGATGCGGTTGAGCAGCTCGGCGGTCTTGGCGCGCTCGGACACGCTCATGCCGGCGACCGGCTCGTCGAGCATCAGCAGGTCCGGGTCCTGGATCAGCAGCATGCCGATCTCGAGCCACTGCTTCTGGCCGTGGCTGAGCTGGTCGGCATAGGTGTTGAGGCGGTCCTTGAGGAAGATCATCTCGGCGACCTCCTCGACCCGCTGCTTGACCACGTCGTCGCGCTGGAAGGTCAGCGAGCCGAACACGGTACGGCCGCGCGGGAACGAGATTTCGAGGTTCTCGAACACGGTGAGATCCTCGAACACCGACGGCGTCTGGAACTTGCGTCCGACGCCGGCCTGCACGATCTCGTTCTCGCGCAGCCGGGTCAGCTCCTGGCCGCGGAACTGGATCGAGCCTGAGGTCGCGCGGGTCTTGCCGCAGATCAGGTCGAGCACCGTGGTCTTGCCGGCGCCGTTCGGGCCGATGATGACGCGGATTTCGTTCTCCTCGACATAGAAAGAGAGATCGTTGACCGCCTTGAAGCCGTCGAAGGAGACGGTGAGGCCGGAGACCGCGAGCAGGAAATCCTTGGGCTGATGACCGATGAGCATGATGTCCCTCCTCACTCGGCCGGCGCGCCATCGGCGACATAGCCGGCCGCCGGTTTCGGCTTGCGTGACGCCAGCAGGCGGTCGATGCGCGGCTGCACGTGGTCGGCCCAGATGCCGGAGAGCCCGTTCGGGAACGCCAGCACCACCGCGATGAACAGTGCGCCGAGGCCGAACAACCAGAGCTGCGGGAACGATTCCGAGAGCGACGTCTTGGCGAAATTGACCAGCAGCGCGCCCCAGACCGCGCCGAAGATCGACATCCGGCCGCCGACCGCCGTGTAGATCACCATCTCGATCGAGGGCACGATGCCGACGAAGGACGGCGACATGAAGCCGACCTCGAGCGTGAACATGGCGCCGCCGATCGCGGCGAACACCGCTGCGGCGCAGAACGCGAAGATCTTGAAGTTGGCGACGCTGTAACCGGAGAAACGCACGCGATCCTCCTGCTCCCGCATCGCCACCAGGATGCGCCCGAGTTTTGTCAGGCGGATGAACTGCGCGGCGACGATGCAGCCGAACAACAATACCACCTCGACGAAATAGAGGATGTATTTGGCGTGATCGGTGCGGATATCCCAGCCATGCAGCGTGCGCAGGTCGGTGATCCCGTTGATGCCGCCGGTGTAGCCCTGCTGGCCCACGATCAGGATGGTCATGATCGCGGCGATCGCCTGGGTGATGATCGCAAAGTAGACGCCGCCGACCCGGCGCTTGAACATCGCCGCGCCGATGATGAAGGAGAAGATCGCCGGCACCACGATGATCGCGATCAGCGCCACCGGAAAGCTGTGGAACGGCTTCCAGAAGAAGGGCAGCGAGGTGAGCTGGTTCCAGTCCATGAAATCCGGAATGCCCGGCGTCGACTGGATCTTGGTGTTCGCGACCGACGATGCCTCGAGCTTGAGGTACATCGCCATGCAGTAGCCGCCGAGGCCGAAGAACACGCCCTGCCCGAGGCTTAAAATGCCGCCGTAGCCCCAGCACAGCACGAGGCCGATGCCGACGAAGGCATAGGTCAGATATTTGGCGACCAGGTTGAGGCGAAAGATGTCCAGCGACAGCGGCAGAACGAGGAACAACAGCAGCGCGAGCGCAAGGAAGCCGACGAGTTCGGAGCGATTGAAAAAGCGCGAGTTGATGATCATGACCAGCCTGCTTGTTCTTACTTGCGGACCTTGAGCGCGAAGAGCCCCTGAGGACGCACCATCAGGATCGCGACGATGGTCAAGAGCGTGATCACCTTGGCCATCGAGCCCGACAGGAAGAACTCCAGCGTCGACTGGGTCTGCGAGATCGAGAAGGCGGAGGCGATGGTGCCGAACAACGAGGCGGCGCCGCCGAACACGACGACCAGGAAGGTGTCGACGATGTAGAGCTGGCCGGCGGTCGGCCCGGTCGAGCCGATCATGGTGAAGGCCGAGCCAGCGATCCCTGCGATGCCGCAGCCGAGCGCGAACGTATAGCGGTCGACCTTCTCGGTGTTGATGCCGACGGCGCCGGCCATCACGCGGTTCTGCACCACGGCGCGCACCTGCTTACCCCAGCTCGACCAGAACAGCACGTAGGCGACCGCGATCGTGATCAGGATGGTCAGCGCCATCACGAACATGCCGTTGATCGGGATCTGAATCGAGTCGGTCGCCTGCCAGGAGCCCATCATCCATTCCGGCAGCTCGACGCCGACCTCGCGGGCGCCGAAGATCGAGCGATAGGCCTGCTGCAGGATCAGGCTGAGGCCCCAGGTCGCCAGCAGCGTATCGAGCGGACGCTTGTAGAGATGACGTATCAGCGCCCATTCGACCAGCATGCCGAGCGCGCCGGAAGCGATGAAGGCCAGGATCATCGCGATGAAGAAGTAGCCGGGGAACAGCCAGGGCGCGATGTGCTGCACGGTGTTCGACGTCATCCAGGTGACGTAGGCCCCGAGGATCATGAACTCGCCGTGAGCCATGTTGATGACGCCCATCTGGCCGAAGATGATGGCAAGCCCGAGCGCCATCAGCACGTAGACGGAGAACAGGATGAGCCCGGCAAACCCCTGCATCGCAAGGATGGCGCCGAGATCACTGAACGAATAGTCGCCGAACATTGATGTCCTCCGTGACCAGCGCACGTCGCGAACCGCTCGCGACATGGAGAATTGATCGCGTGGCACAGTGCCTCGCTGCACCTCTTCGGCTTGCGGGGGAGGTCGCATCGTCAGATGCGGTGCGCGTGGGGCTCTCACCCCACAAAGAGCGCAACCCGTTGAGAGACCCCCACCCCGACCCTCCCCCGCGAGCGGGAGGGGGGGCGCAGGTCTTCTGCAGAAGCGTCACTGGTAGCCCTTGGGGAACGGATCCGGCTCGACGAGATCGGCGGTCTCGTAGATCAGCTCGTACTGGCCGTCGGCTTTGGCGCGGCCGACGCGGGTCTTCGACCAGAGGTGATGGTTCTCGTGGATCCGCACATAGCCTTCCGGCGCGCCCTTGAACTCGACGCCGGGCGAGGCCGCCGCGACCTTGTCGATGTCGAAGCTCTGCGCCTTCTCCACCGTCAGCTTCCACAGCCACGGGCCGAGATAGGCGGCCTGCGTGACGTCGCCGATCACGGTCTTCTCGCCCCACATCTTCTTGAAGGCCGGCACGAAGGCCTTGTTGTTGGCATTGTCGAGCGACTGGAAGTACTTCATGCAGGCGTAGGCGCCGGCGATGTTCTCGCCGCCGATGCCGTCGATCTCGTCCTCGGTCACCGAGATCGTCAGCAGCGTCTGCTTCGACAGATCGATGCCGGCCGCCTTGAGCTGCTTGTAGAAGGCGACATTGGAGCCGCCGACGATGATGGCGTAGATCACGTCCGGCTTGGTCAGCTTGATCTTGTTGATGACCGAGTTGAACTGGGTCGAGCCGAGCGGGAAGTATTCCTCGCCGACCACCTTGCAGCCCTGCAGATGGTTCTCGATGTGCTTGCGCGCGATCTTGTTCGAGGTGCGCGGCCAGATGTAGTCGGAGCCGAGCAGGTAGAAGCTCTTGGCGCCCTTGGTCTTGTTGACCCAGTCGAGGCCGGCGATGATCTGCTGGGTCGCCTCCTGGCCGGTGTAAATGACGTTCTTGGACTGCTCGAGGCCTTCGTAGAAGGTCGGGTAGTACAGCATGCCGTTGTACTGTTCGAACACCGGCAGCACCGCCTTGCGCGAGGCCGAGGTCCAGCAGCCCATCACGGCGGCGCATTTGTCGTTGACCAGCAGCTTCTTGGCCTTCTCGGCGAAGGTCGGCCAGTCGCTGGCGCCGTCCTCCTGGATGAACTTGATCTTGCGGCCGAGCACGCCGCCGGCGGCATTGATCTGCTCGATCGCGAGCTTCTCGGCCTCCACCGAGCCGGTCTCGGAGATCGCCATGGTGCCGGTGACGGAATGCAGGATGCCGACGGTAACTTCGCTATCGGTGACTGCAAGGCCCGTCGTGTTGACCGCGGAGGTTGCAGGAACGTCGGCAAATGAGGGACGCGGGAGCATCGAGATGGCCGGCAGCGCGGCCATTCCCATCAAGAGCTTGCGGCGAAGCGGAGACTTCAGGCCTGGTCTGGTTTCGTCTGACATGAGCACCCCATCTGGTTCGAGAACGCTTACGGATGAGGCGAGGATTGCTCAGTTTTGTGCAGCGCACTGATACGTGAGATCGCGTATACTGCACCGCAAAATAGCGACGTAGGTTTTTTGGTACGGGATTTGCCCGCGACGGCATCAGGCAGCGCGGACCAGGAGTGGCAACGAGTGGCAGGGCGGCAGCGGATCGACCGCGTCAGGCGCCAGTACAATCAATGGGTCGCCAACCAGACGCTGGAGGACTATGCGCTGCGCTTCACGGCCAAGAGCGCAAGACGCTGGTCCGCCGCCCGCGTCGCCAACACCGCCCTCGGCGCGATCTCGTTCCTGGCACTGGAGGCGATCGGCGGCACCATCACGCTGAATTACGGCGCGATGAACGCGACCGCGGCAATCCTCGTCGTCAGCGTCATCATCTTCCTGTGCGGGCTGCCGATCGCCTATCACGCCGCCAAATGCGGCATCGACATCGACCTGCTGACCAGAGGTGCCGGCTTCGGCTATATCGGCTCCACCATCACCTCGCTGATCTATGCCTCCTTCACCTTCATCTTCTTCGCGATCGAGGCGGTGATCCTCGCCAGCGCGCTCGACATGTGCTTCGGCATCCCGCGGCCGATCGGCTATCTGATCAGCGCGGTCGTGATCATTCCGCTGGTGATCTACGGCATCACGCTGATCAGCCGCTTCCAGCTCTGGACCCAGCCGCTCTGGATCATCCTGCACATCATGCCGTTCGCGGCGATCGCCTGGGCCAATCCGCACTCGTTCACGGAGTGGCGCAAATTCGCCGGCGATCATGGCGACCCCGCCGGACATCTCGACCTGCTGCTGTTCGGCACTGCGGCGTCGGTGGTGTTTGCGCTGGTGGCGCAGATCGGCGAGCAGGTCGACTTCCTGCGCTTCCTGCCGCGCGACCGCCGCACCTCGCGCAAGGCGTGGTGGATCGCGCTGCTCGGCGCCGGTCCCGGCTGGATCGTGCTCGGCGCGCTGAAACTGCTGGCCGGCTCGTTCCTCGCCTTCTTCGCGCTCAGCCACGGCGTGCCGGCCGACCACGCCGCCGAGCCCGCCAACATGTATCTGGAAGCGTTTCGATACGTGCTGTCGCAGCCGGATCTGGCGCTGGCGCTGACCGGCAGCTTCGTGATCCTGTCGCAGGTCAAGATCAACGTCACCAACGCCTATGCGGGCTCGATCGCGTGGTCGAACTTCTTCTCCCGCCTCACCCACTCGCATCCCGGCCGCGTGGTGTGGCTGGTGTTCAATGTCGTCGTCGCGCTGCTGCTGATGGAGATCGGCGTCTACAAGGCGCTGGAGCAGACGCTCGCGCTCTATTCCAACGTCGCGATCGCCTGGGTCGGCGCGCTGGTCGCCGACCTCGTCATCAACAAGCCGCTCGGCCTGCGCCCGCAGCACATCGAGTTCAAGCGCGCGCATCTCTGCGACATCAATCCGGTCGGCGTCGGCGCGATGACGATCGCGACCGTGGTGTCGATCAGCGCGTTCTACGGCCTGTTCGGCCCGACCGCGAAGGCGCTGTCCGCCTTCGTCGCGCTGGCCGTCGCCTTCGTGGCCGCGCCGCTGATCGCCTGGGCGACCGACGGCAAATACTACATCGCGCGCAAGCCGAAGCGGAGCTGGCAGAACATCGACCAGATCCAGTGCTGTATCTGCGAGCATTCTTTCGAGCCCGAGGACATGGCGGCTTGCCCGGCCTATGCCGGACCGATCTGCTCGCTGTGCTGCTCGCTCGATGCGCGCTGCCACGACCTCTGCAAGCCGCATGGGCGGATCGGGGCGCAGATGTCGGAAGCACTGGGCAAGGTGCTGCCGCAGCCGATCTACGTCCGCATCAATTCGCAGCTCGGCCATTATCTCGGCGTGTTCGCGGCATCCGCCGGTCTGGTCGGACTGGTGCTCGGGCTGATCTACCTGCAGACCTCGGCGGCCGTGCATGCCGACGAACTGCTGGCCGACGTGCTGTGGAAGGTGTTCTTCGCGCTGATCCTGATCATCGGCGTTGTCGCCTGGCTGTTCGTGCTGGCGCAGCAGAGCCGGCGCGCGGCGGAGGACGAGACGCGGCGGCAGACCGCGCTGCTGATCCAGGAGATCGACGCCCACAAGCGCACCGATGCCGAGTTGCAGCGCGCCAAGGAGGTGGCGGAATCGGCCAACCTCGCCAAGAGCCGCTACGTCGTCGGCCTCAGCCACGAGCTGCGCTCGCCGCTGAACGCGATCTCCGGCTACGCGCAACTGCTGGAGCAGGACAACAGCCTGCAGACCCGGCCACGCGACCAGGTGCGCGTGGTCCGCCGCAGCGCCGACCATTTGTCGGGCCTGATCGACGGCATCCTGGATATTTCCAAGATCGAGGCGGGCCGCCTCCACCTTTCGCGGGACGAGGTGCGCCTGACCGACTTTCTCGACCAGCTCGTCGGCATGTTCCGCCTTCAGGCGGCCGCGAAAGGCATCGAGTTCATCTTCAAGCGGCCGAGCGTGCTGCCGCTGGTCGTCTATGCCGACGAAAAGCGGTTGCGGCAGATCCTGATCAACCTGCTCTCCAATGCGATCAAGTTCACGCAGACCGGCCACGTGCAGTTTGTGGTGCATTACCGCAGCCCGGTCGCCGAGTTCGAGGTGATCGATACCGGCCCCGGCATCCAGGCCGACGATCTCGAGCGCATCTTCGCGCCGTTCGAGCGCGGCGCGCTCGGCATCGCCCAGCCGCAGACCGGCACCGGCCTCGGTCTCACCATCAGCCGCCTGCTGGCCGGCGTGATGGGCGGCGATATCAAGGTGAGCAGCACGGTCGGCGCCGGAGCTACGTTCCGCGTCAAGCTGCTGCTCTCCGAGGTCACCAATCCGCGGCGCGAGGCGCCGGTCGATGCTCCCGTCTACGGCTACCTCGGCCCGCGCAAGACCATCCTGATCACCGACGACGACCCCACCCATCGCGACCTCCTGCGCGAGGTGCTGGCGCCGCTCGGCTTCATCCTGCTCAGCGCACCTGACGGCCCCGGCTGCCTTGCGCTGGCGCAGCATTGCCGGCCCGACCTGTTCCTGCTCGACATCTCGATGGCTGGCATGGACGGCTGGACGGTCGCCGAAGCCCTGCGTTCGGCAGGCCACCATCAGGCCCGCATCCTGATGATCTCGGCCAGCGCGCTGGAGGCGCATGGCGCACCGCTGGCGCAGCCGTTCCACGACGGCTATCTGATGAAGCCGATCGACATTCCACGGCTGCTCGAAACCATCCGCCAGCTCTTGAAGATCGAGTGGCAATACGAGGCCGAGCAGGCCCCCGCTCCGCAATGGAAGCCGGACAGCGGCGCGCGGCCGCCCGTCAAATATGTCGAGGAGCTGATCGGCCTCGGCCAGCTCGGCTATATCAGGGCGATCCAGCTCAAGCTCGACGAGATCGGCAACGAATCTCCCGAACACGCCGGTTTCGTCGCCCAGATGCGCACGCTGGTCGACCGTTTCGATCTCGACCAGTACATGGCGACGTTAAAGATATTGCACAGCTATGACCATTGACCCCAAGAAGCGCGACGTCGCCCTCGTCGTCGACGACTCGCCCGAAACGCTGCGCCTGCTCACCGACGCACTCGACGGCGCCGGCATGACCGTGATGGTGGCGCTCGACGGCGCCTCCGCGATGCGGATCGCCGAGCAGATCACGCCCGACATCGTGCTGCTCGACGCCGTGATGCCCGGCATCGACGGGTTCGAGACCTGCCGGCGGATGAAGCGCGATGCCGGGCTCGACGGCGTGCCGATCATCTTCATGACCGGACTCGCCGAGACCGAGCACATCGTGCGCGGGCTGGAGGCCGGCGGCGTCGACTACGTGACCAAGCCGATCGTGGTCGAGGAGATGCTGGCGCGCATCCGCGTCCACCTCGCCAATGCGCGGATGACCCAGAGCGCCCGCGCCGCACTCGACGTCTCCGGCCGCTATCTGCTCGCGGTCAACAGCGCCGGCAAGCTGCTCTGGGCGACGCCGCAGGCGCAGCGGCTGTTGTCCGACACGCTGGCGGGCGACGGCGAGGATTTCGTGCTGCCCGATCCGATGCCGCAATGGCTCGACCAGGCGCAAAAGGGCAAGTCCGGCGCCAAGACCGCGACCATGGCATCGTTTCCAGGCAACGATCAGCTTCGCCTGCAATATATGGGCAAGCTCGGCCCCAACGAATTCCTGCTGCGTCTCGCCAAGGACACTTCCGGCGACCTGCCCGCCGAATTCTCCAGCGAGCTCGGCCTGACCACGCGTGAGGGCGAGGTGCTGTCCTGGCTCGCCAAGGGCAAGACCAACCGCGACATCGCGCAGATCCTCGGCCTCAGCCCGCGCACCGTCGACAAGCATCTGGAGCAGATCTATTCCAAGCTCGGCGTCGAAAACCGCACCGCCGCCGCGGCCATTGCGGTCAATGCGAGGAACAGGAGGGGGTGAACGCTGATCCCTCCCGGTCATGCTGCGAGAATCTGAATGCATGACGAGCAGACTCAGCGTCGTCCTGGCGAAAGCCAGGACCCATTCCCCCAGCCGCTCGTTGTTGCACGACGCTGGAGCCTCGATCCCGCTCCCAATCAAGTTCGGTGGCTATGGGTCCTGGCTTTCGCCAGGACGACGCGTGAGGAGGCCGCTCGCCAGAATGTCCATCACCATGACCCTGAGAGGGCTTTGAAGCTTTGTCACCCAGCGCCGTCATCGCCGGGCTTGTGCGCAATTGCGCACATGGACCAGGCGATCCCGTACGCCTCCGTGCACGCGGCCCTGCGGCGGCGGAGCTACGCCGCCTCGACAAAGCTGTGGCGCTCGTAGAGGAATTCGAGCACGCGCTGCCGGCATTTCAGATAGGCCGGGTTGGTCGCGAGTTCGAGCCGTTTGCGCGGGCGTGCCAGCGGCACCTCGAGCACCTCGCCGATCCGCGCGCTCGGGCCGTTGGTCATCATCACGATGCGGTCCGACAGCAGCACGGCCTCGTCGACGTCGTGGGTGATCATCAGGATGGTGTTGCCGAGCTTCTGATGCAGCGCCATCACCGAATCCTGCAGATGCGCCCGGGTCAGCGCATCGAGCGCGCCGAATGGCTCGTCGAGGAGCAGCACCTTCGGCTCCATCGCCAGCGCCCGCGCGATGCCGACGCGCTGCTTCATCCCGCCGGAAATCTCGCTCGGGCGCTTGTCCCTGGCATGCGCCATCTGCACCAGGCTGAGATTGTGCATCACCCAGGCGTCGCGCTCGGCCCGGGTCTTGGTCTTGGCGAACACCTTGTCGACGCCGAGCTTGACGTTCTCGTAGACGGTCAGCCACGGCAGCAGGCTGTGGTTCTGGAACACGACGGCGCGATCCGGCCCCGGTGAATTGACCTCGCGGTTCTCCAGCAGCACGCAGCCATTGGTGGTGCCGGTGAGGCCGGCGACGATGTTGAGCAAGGTCGACTTGCCGCAGCCGGAGTGGCCGATGATCGAGACGTATTCGCCTTTATCAATGGTGAGGTTGATCTCCTTCAGCACCTCGGTCGTGGCGTTGCCGCGGGAAAAGGTCTTGTCGATGTGATCGAGCTTCAGATAGGCCTGCATGACTTGCCTCCTCAGTTCGCGGCCGTGCCGCGGGTCACGACCTTGCCAAGACCTGCGATCAGACGGTCGAGCACGAAGCCGATGATGCCGACATAGAACAGCGCCAGGATGATCTCGCTGATGTGCGAGGAATTCCACGCATCCCAGATGAAGAAGCCGATGCCGACGCCGCCGATCAGCATCTCGGCGGCGACGATCGCAAGCCACGACAGGCCGATGCCGATGCGCAGGCCGGTGAACATGTAGGGCGCGGCGGCCGGGATCATGATCTTGGTGAAGAACTCCAGCGGATTGAGCTGCACCACGGCGGCGACGTTGCGATAGTCCTGCGGGATGTTGCGGATGCCGACCGCGGTGTTGATGATGATCGGCCAGATCGAGGTGATGAAGATCACGAAGATCGCCGAAGGCTGGCCGTCGCGGAACGCGGCGAGCGAAAGCGGCAGCCAGGCCAGCGGCGGGATCGTGCGCAGGACCTGGAACAGCGGATCGAGCCCGCGCATCGCCCAGACCGATTGCCCGACCAGCGTGCCGAGCGCGATGCCGGCGATCGCCGCCAGCGAATAGCCGTAGGCGACGCGCTGCAGGCTGGCGGACAGATGCCAGAACAGGCCCTTGTCGATGCCGCCATTGTCGAAGAACGGATCGAGGATCAGCTCCTTGGTATCCTTGAACACCTTCGAGGGCGGCGGCAGGCTGGAGCCGGCACGACGGCAGACCAGTTCCCACACCAGCAGCAAAAGCGCGACCACGATCAGCGGCGGCACGATGCGCACCGCAGCGTCCTTCGCAATCCTGGCATAGGTTTCGGCGCGCGGCGTCCGCTTCGGCATTATGGTCGTCACGACCGGCGCCGCCTGAGCAGCCGGCGGCGGCGCGACCGCGGTGACTTCGGTCTTCATGGCAGGCATCGACATCGACAATAAATCTCCGTGATCAAAAGGCGGGGCCGCGACAGCGCGCGGCCAACATGGCCAAATCAGACATCGACACGCTTGATCGACAGCGACTTCAGGTAAGCGGCCGGATTCTCCGGATCGAACACCTTGCCGTCGAAGAAGGTCTCCTTGCCGCGCGAGGTCGAAGTTGGAATGTCCGACACGCCGAGCTCCTTGGCGGCCTCCTTCCACAGATCCTCGCGGTTGACCTTGGCGATCAGCGCCTTGGTGTCGAAGCTAGCCTCGTATTTGCCCCAGCGGATGTCTTCGGTCAGGAACCAGAGGTCGTGGCTCTGATAGGGGTAGGACGCGTTGTCCTTCCAGAACCGCATCTGCTGCGGCGAGTTCTCGACCACGCGGCCGGTGCCGTAGTCGAACTTGCCCTTCATGCGGTCGGTGATGTCCTCGACCGGGCAATTGATCCACTGCCGCTTGGCGCAGATCGCCGCGGTCTCCTCGCGGTTCTCGGCCTTCTCGCACCACTGCTGCGCTTCCATCACCGCCATCAGCAGCGCCTTCGCCGCCTTCGGGTTCTTGTCGACCCAGGCGGCGCGCAGGCCGAACGATTTCTCCGGATGCTTGTCCCAGAGTTCGCCGGTGGTAACAGCGGTGTAGCCGATGTCCTGGTGGATCAGCTGCAGATTCCACGGCTCGCAGACGCAGAAGCAGTCCATCGTGCCGACCTTCATGTTGGCCACCATCTGCGGCGGCGGCACCACGATGGTCTCGATGTCCTTGTCGGGATCGATGCCGCCGGCGGCGAGCCAGTAGCGGATCCATAGATCATGCGTGCCACCGGGGAAGGTCATCGCGGCCTTCACCGCCTTGCCGGACGCCTTCTTCTTCTCCAGCGCCACCTTGAACGGCGCGGTGTCGATGCCGAGCTTGAGATCGGCATATTCCTTGGCGACCGAGATGCACTGGCCGTTCAGATTGAGCCGCGCCATGATGTACATCGGCGTCGGCTGATTGTTCTGCGTCACCTTGCCGGCCGAGATCAGATACGGCATCGGGGTCAGGATATGCGCGCCGTCGATGCCGTTGCCTTCGGAGCCGAGCACGAGGTTGTCGCGCGTCGTGCCCCACGAGGCCTGCTTCTGCACCTCGACATCGGGCATACCGTATTTGGCGAAGATGCCCTTCTCCTTGGCGACGAACAGCGGCGAGGCGTCGGTCAGCGCGATGAAGCCGAGCTTGGCGCCCTTCACCTCGGGGCCCGCGCCCTGCGCGAATGCGCCGGCGGGGAAGTTCAGCTTCGCGGCGGCAAGCAGCGCCGCGGTGCCGCCGGCGGCCTTGAGGAGTTGGCGACGGCTCGGTCCGCGGCCTGAATTACGGTCAATGCGCTTGGTCATGAACAGTCTCGTCCTTTTGCGTCTGTGCTGAGGATGGCCGTCCGTCTGGCGTCGCCGCTGTCCACGCATGAGGGCGCGTTCGGGCGTGGCCCGGTTGCGGCAGCACAATTCGGATCAATTGGTCTCAAGGGACGGCGTCGATGGCGTCGGCGACTACTATTCAAGCCGCGTGCCAAATCGTTGCAGCGCAAAAATGTGATCGGTGAGAAAGAGTTGCGAACAATGTCGCAGGACACGGCGGCCACGTCGCGCGCATCCAAATTTGGCGCGCCGCTCAATTCTTGTGCGTCGCACAAGAATTGAGCAGAGCGTTCAGCGATTGATCAGGCGTGCTCCGGCACCTTGGTTCCGAGCGGCGCCGGCGCCATGCCGCCGCCGGGCTTCACGCGGAATTCGTAGGTCATCAGGTGCCACGGACCATCCGACGTCTTGCCGTCGGGCATCACCGCATCGCCGCCGCGCTTCTCGACCTTGGCGATCAGATCATTCTTCACGCCGAACACGACGTCGGAATCGATGTACTTGTCGCCATCGATGAAGACATGCGTGATCAAGGGCTCGTAACCCTTGGCATTGACCAGGAAGTGCACATGCGCGGGCCGCATCGGATGGCGGTTGGTCTGTGTGATCATCTGGCCCACCGGACCGTCGGTCGGGATCGGATAGCTGCATGGCAGGATGGTGCGGAAATAAAAGCGGCCGTCGGCGTCGGTGATGAAGCGCGCCCGCGACGAGGCGCCCTCGGCGGCATAGTTCGCCTTCTGCGAGTCGTAGAAGCCGTCCTCATCCGCGTGCCAGACATCGACCGGCACACCCGCCAGCGGCTTGCCCTTGAGGTCGGTGACGCGGCTCTGCACGAACATGCGCTCGCCGGGCAGGCTTGCCGAGATGTCGGTGCCGTGCGGCGTGACCTTGTGCTCGCCGACATAGAACGGGCCGAGCACGGTGGTCTCGGTGGCGCCGTCGCGATCCCTGTGGTTGACCGCATCGACCAGCATCGAGACGCCGAGCACGTCGGACAGCAGGATGAACTCCTGGCGGATGTCGGTGCACTTCTGCCCGGTGCGAGTCAGGAAATCGATCGCGTAGTCCCATTCCTCGAAGGTGAGATCGGTCTTGCGGACGTAGTCGTGCAGCGACTTCACCAGTTCCTGCAGCAGGAACTTGGCCCGCGGACTGGGCGTCTGGTCAAAGCTCTTGATGACGGCGGCGGTGAGTTCGGCGTCGTTGAACTGGGTCATCTGTGGCGTTTCCCTTGACGTATTCCCGGCCCCTGAGAGCGCGATTGCGGGTCGGAGCGTACACTACCAACCGTATGCAGGTAAGCGCCGACAGAATGGTGCGGTAGACACTTTTCGGCTATCAAACCCTCCTCGTCAGCCGGAGAAGAGCCCGATGCTAGCCCCCACCTCTGCCTCACCCGAATCCGCGGGCATGTCGACCGCAGCGCTGAACCGCCTCGAGGCGCATCTGAAGACCCGCTACATCGACGCAGGCCGGTTTCCCGGTACTCAACTTCTGATCTATCGCCGCGGCAAGGTGGTGCACTCGGCGGTGCAGGGCTTTGCCGATCTCGAGCGCAAGGTGCCGGTGAAGGACGACACCATCTTCCGCATCTATTCGATGACCAAGCCGATCACCTCGGTCGCCTTCATGATGCTGGTCGAGGAAGGCCGCGTCGCGATCGACGAGCCGGTCGCCAAATATATTCCCGAGTGGAAGAATCTCGGCGTGTTCGTCGCAGGCAACGCGCCCGCCTTCCTGACCCGCCCGCCGACCCGGCCGATGCTGATCGTCGACCTCTTGCGTCACACCTCGGGCCTCACCTACGGCTTCCAGCAGCGCTCCAATGTCGATGCGGCCTATCGCGCGAAGAAGATCGGCGAGGTTGAAAAGGCCGGGACGCTCGACAGTATGATCGAGGACCTCGCCAAGATCCCGCTGGAATTCTCGCCGGGCGAGGGCTGGAATTATTCGGTCGCGACCGACGTGCTCGGCTATCTCGTCGGCAAGATCTCGCGCATACCGTTCGAACAGTTTCTCAAGGAGCGCATCTTCAAGCCGCTTGGCATGAACGACACCGACTTCTTCGTGCCGGCGGAGAAGGCGCACCGCTTCGCCGCCTGCTATTCGGCCGACCCGCAGGGCGGCTTCAATCCGCTCGCCGCCGATCGCAAGGGCACGCTGACCCTGCAGGACGACCCGGCCACCAGCTCGTTCCTGTCGCCGCCCTCGCTGATCTCCGGCGGCGGCGGGCTGTGCTCGACCGCTTCCGACTACCTCACGTTCTGCCGCGCGCTGCTCAATGGCGGCGAGCTCGGCGGCGTGCGGCTGCTGGGGCCGAAGACGCTGAAGCTGATGACCTCGAACCATCTGCCCGGTGGCGTCGACCTGCCGGCGATGTCGCGTTCGCTGTTCAGCGAGGCCGCCTATAACGGCATCGGCTTCGGCCTCGGCTTCGCCGTCACCATGCACCCGTCGCAGACGCTGATTGCCGGCAGCCCGGGCGAATTCAACTGGGGCGGCGCGGCGACGACGTCGTTTTTCATCGACCCGGCCGAGGAGCTGATCACGATCTTCATGACCCAGGTCCTGCCGTCGAGCGCCTACCCGCTGCGGCGCGAGCTGCGCACCATGGTCTATGCCGCGATCACCGACAGCAATCTCTGACCCGCCCCCATGTCGCGGGGCACACCGGGCGCCGCGACACTCTCCCTGACCGGCCCCTGCCTCACCCGCGACATTTTGGCACGCAAGTTGCTAAGGTAGAACGGTTGGGTCGGAGCGGTTGGCGGCCGGCCACAGGTCAGGGGGAAGTCATGTCGACCATCGCAGCGGTAGCCGCCGAGACGCGCAAGCCGCTTTACACGTCGCTGTTCGTTCAGGTGCTGGTGGCGCTGCTGCTCGGCATCGTGATCGGCATGGCCGCGCCCGACTTCGCCGTCGGGTTGAAGATCTTCAGCGACGCCTTCCTCAAGCTGATCTCGATGATCGTAGCGCCGATCGTGTTCTGCGTCGTGGTGCACGGCATCGCGGGCGCCGGCGATCTGAAGAAGGTCGGACGCGTCGGCGTCAAGGCGTTGGTCTATTTCGAGGTGATGACGACGATCGCGCTGGTGGTCGGCCTCTTGCTCGCCTACTGGTTCGGGCCCGGCCACGGCATGAACATCGACACCGCGACGCTGGATCCCAAGGCGCTCGGCAACTATGCCGGCAATGCGCAGAAGCTGAAGGGCGACGGCGTCGGCAGCTTCCTGCTCAACATCATCCCGATCACCTCGTTCGATGCGTTGTCGCGCAACGATGTGCTGCAAGTGCTGTTTTTCGCCATCATCTTCGGCGTCAGCCTCGCATTGGTCGGCGGCGAGAAGGGCGAGAAGGTCACCTCCATGATCGAGGCGATCTCGACCGTGCTGTTCCGCGCCATGGGCCTGATCGTGCGCTTCGCGCCGATCGGCGTGCTCGGCGCCGTCGCCTACACCGTCGGAAAATACGGCGTCGGCTCGCTGAAGCAGCTGCTGTCGCTGGTGGCGCTGTTCTATGTCTCGGTCGCGATCTTCGTGCTCGGCGTGCTCGGCGCGGTGATGGCGCTCGCCGGCGTGAACATCCTCAAGTTCCTCGGCTACCTGCGCGAGGAGCTGATGATCGTGCTGGCGACCGCGTCTTCGGACGCGGTGCTGCCGCAAGTGATGCGCAAGCTGGAGCGGTTCGGCGTCAAGGATTCCGTGGTCGGCCTCGTGATTCCGACCGGCTATTCCTTCAATCTCGACGCCTTCTCGATCTACCTGACGCTGGCAGTCGTGTTCATCGCGCAGGCGACCAACACGCCGCTGTCGTTCGGCGACCTGCTGCTGGTGCTCGGCGTCTCGCTGATCACATCGAAGGGCGCACACGGCGTGCCGGGCTCGGCGATCGTGATCCTGGCGGCGACGCTCAACGCGGTGCCGAGCATCCCTGCCATCGGCCTCGTGCTGGTGCTCTCGGTCGACTGGTTCATCGGCATGGCGCGCGCGGTCGGCAATCTGATCGGCAACTGCGTCGCCACCGTGGTGGTCGCGGCATGGGAAGGCGATCTCGACCGCGAGCAGGCACGCCGCGTGCTCGACGGCGCCGAAACGGTGGATGTGACGACGGGCTGAGGCGCCCACGCACCGCGCGCCGCGGTGCAGGGCGCATGGTCCACGATCGGCGGCGGTCTACTTGACGAGCTTCAGATAGGGCGGGAAGCGGCTGGCTGCCGCCTGCACCTGGGCCTGCTCGTTCGACGCCATCATGTCGCACAAGGCCTTGAGCTCGGAGTCCGTCACCTTGTGGAGCTCCATCCGAAGCTCGAGGATCGCAAGGGACAGCAGTCGCGCGGTCTCGGCGCTTCCTCTATCGAGCAGAAATGCCTGACATTCCTCCAGCGTCGCGAGCAGCGACAGCAACCGTTCTTCCATGCTTGCGACCGGCATAGTTTCTACTCCCGGAGCCGCGAGGTCGGATCGACGCGTTCCGCTCTTTCGCTTCATTGGCCTCTCCCGCCAGAGTTCGCCGGTGGTAGGCACAGACTTGGGCGGAATGATTCAGAACTTTTGGGCAATTGTCCAGCAACATTCCGAAAGCCTGACTTGGACTTATCGCAAACTTTTGGCGGGACGAGCCGCCCGGTTCATGTCATGAACGCCAGCCGTCACGACCTCTGGATGCACTAGCAGGGGTTGCATCTCAAATAAGGTGCCCGTAATATACGGATCGCCCGTAGAAATACGGAACGCGTGTCTGTGCCGCCCAGTAAGCATGCACGCAAAATCTGTGACGATCAAACTCGCGCTAGTTGTAGTTTGGTCAAGATTTTGCCAAATGTTGAGGGCGGGGTGTCGGGTAGACACCTTGGCGCGATCGACTTCAGGTAGTCGGCCGTGTCGGTAAATGGGTGCTTCCAGCGCGCGAGCGTTTGGATACCATCCCGCGGTCTTCTTGGATTTTCGTAGTTCTCAACGATGAACTGACGGTCCATACGAGCATAACGCGGTACATCATGGCCGAGTCTCTGACCCCACCGGGCCAGGGATTCCCGATTTGAAGGACGGGTCACAAGGATGAACAGATCAGCAGCAAAGAAGATGAAACAGCGCAGTGCCGGCAAGCCGGACATTGAGTTGGGCAAGCGGATTCGCCTGCGCCGTGTCGAGCAGAAGATCTCGCAGGCCGAACTCGGCGACAAGCTCGGCGTCAGCTTCCAGCAGGTTCAGAAGTATGAGAAGGGCGTCAACCGCGTCGGCGCAGCCCGTCTGCAGCAGATCGCATCCGCACTCGATGTGCCGGTGACCTTCTTCTACGACGGCGACAACAAGGCGCGCGAAGTCGAAAGCCTGCTCTTCCTGGACAGCGCCTTCAGCCTGCGGTTGCTGCGCGCCTACAGCAAGATCAAGGACCAAACCGTGCAGCGCCAGCTGGTTTCGCTGATGGAATCGATCGCCGCCAACGAAGACTGAGCGGCGTCGAAGGTCCGTTCGCCGCGGCGCGAACGCGATTGACAATGCGAACGGACCGGCCGCTGGCCGGTCACCGCGACGGCCAATTGCCCTCGGGCTGCATGATTTTTTGAAGCGCTGCTATCCGTGATGGCAGCGCTTTTTTCTTAGGTCCTCTTCCATTCTCTCCCCTCCTGAGCTTGCGCGTGCATCCGGCGTGATACGCGCCGTACGCCGCCATTCTGCCGCGCGGCCAATTGTCGCCCGCAAGCGGAGCCATCTCACAACACCCGCATTTCCTGCGTTGAACCGGCGTCGCTGAAGCGACGTGCGCGCGACTCGGCTTTTTGTCGCAGCAACCAAGCCGCCACGCCCGACGTTTTCAGGCTTCAACCAAGGAGACCTCAATGAACATCAAGCTTGCTGTTATTGGACTGGCCGCGCTCGGCGGCGTTGCCCTGATGTCGGGTTCGGCATCGGCGATGCCGAACGGGCTTCCGCAGGCCGGCCACATCGCAGGCGAAACGTCCAACGTCGATCACGTCCGTCAGGTCTGCGATCGCTGGGGCCGCTGCACCTGGAGGCCGGGCCCCTACGGCTACTACGGACCGCGCCATCACGGTTGGCATCATCGGCCGCACTACCGTCACCACCACTACCATCATCACCGGCACCGCCATCATGGCGGCCACCACGGCGGGCATCGGCGCTAGGGCAGCCGTCCCAGCAAGCTTGAGCGTTTTCCGCCGCGACAAAGCGTAGCTGTTGCGCGGAGATCCTGCGCAAGTTTTCGTGATCAGCGAGGGGGCTTCGGCCCCCTCATTTTCAGCGTCCCCTCATTTTCTGCCATGGCTCAGGGGAATCGTTCTTGCGCGCTAAAGCGCCGCCAGCACGGCCTTGGCGACATCAGCGGTGCCGTTACTGCCGCCGAACTCCATCGGCTTGATGCCGCCGGCATAGGCCTTGTCGACCGCACGCTCGATCCGCTCACCGGCCTCGGCGGCGCCCTCGACGCCATGCTTGTCGGCGAGCCAGTCCAGCATCATTGCCGCCGAGAGGATCATCGCAGTCGGGTTGGCCTTGCCCTGCCCCATGATGTCGGGCGCGGTGCCGTGGCACGGCTGGAACACGGCGTGACGATCGCCGATATCCGCCGACGGCGCCATACCCATGCCGCCGATCAGGCCGGCGGTGAGATCGGACAGAATGTCGCCGAACATGTTCTCCATCACCATGACGTCGAAATCCCAGGGCCGCTTGACCAGCAGCGCGGAGCAGGCGTCGACATAGAGGCGGTCGGTCTTGACGTCGGGATGGCGCTTGGCGGCTTCGTCGAACATGTCGCGGAAGAACGCGAATGCCTTGAACACATTCGCCTTGTCGACGCAGGTCAGCCCGCCACCGACGCGGCCGCGCGCCTTGCGCCGCTCGGCGAGGCGGAACGAGAATTCGAACAGCCGCTCCGAGGTCTTGCGCGTGATCACCAGCGTCTCGCGCGCCTCGCCGTCGGTGACGACGCCCTTGCCCATCGAGGCGAACAGGCCTTCGGTCGACTCCCTTATGACGACGAGATCGATGCCCTTCTGATCGGCGCCGACGATCGGGCTCGGCACGCCCGGGATGAGCCGCGCCGGCCGCACGCCGGCATAGAGATCGAAATGAAAGCGCAGCTCGACCTGCGGCATGATCTCGGTGTTGTCAGGGTAGCGCACCGACGGCAGCCCGCAGGCCCCCAACAGAATCGCGTCGGCCTCCTCGCACAGCCGCACCGTGGAGTCCGGCATCGACTTGCCGGTCTCCTTGTAATTGTTGGCGCCGGCCGGCGCCTCGGTGAAGCGGAATCGGAGATCGGTCGACTGCTCGATCTTGCGCAGCACCTCGAGCGCAGGCGCCATCACCTCCGGACCGATGCCGTCGCCGCCGAGCACGGCGATGTGGAATGCGTTGTTGGCGGACATGGGGGGATTACCTCGATTGGAATGCCAACGTTCACCCGATCGTCATTGCGAGGAGCGAAGCGACAAAGCAATCCATCCTTCCGGCGCGGCGGTATGGATTGCTTCGCTTCGCTCGCAATGACGCGGCGGGCGTCATGGCAGTTACGGCGTCAGCACGGCACGGCCGACGAGCTGGCCCTTCTGCAGATTGGTCAGCGCCTCGTTGGCCTTGGCGAGCGGCATCGGCGTGACCGGTATCGCCGGGATCTTCTTGGTGCGGACGAGGTCGAGCAGCTCCTGCGTCTCACGCAGATTGCCGACATAGCTGCCCTGGATGGTCACCGCCTTGATCGGGATCAGCGGCAGCGCCCAGGTCGCGCCGCCGCCGAACAGGCCGACGATCACGAGCTTGCCGCCCTTGGTCAGGCAGTCGAAGCCGAGCTGCGAGGTCTGCGCGTTGCCGACCAGGTCGATCGCGGCGCGGATCGGCTGGCCCGCCTTCTTCATCAGTTGCTCCAGCGCGTCCGGCGCCTTGCCGTCGACGGTCGCGAGCGCGCCGGCCGCTTCCGCCGCCTCGCGCTTCCTGGCATCGATATCGACCACGATGGCGCCCTTGCCGCCCATCGCCTTCAACAGCGACAGCGCCATCAGGCCGAGACCGCCGGCGCCGAAGATCACGATCGGGGTGTCGAGGTCCTTCTCGACCTTCTTCAGCGCGCTGTAGGTGGTGACGCCCGAGCAGGCGTAGGGCGCGGCGGTGACCGGATCGAGCCCCTTAAGGTTGAGCAGATATTTCGGATGCGGCACGGTCATGTGATCGGCATAGCCGCCGTCGCAATAGACGCCGAGCGCATTCGGCTTGATCGCGCACATGTTCTCGTCGCCGCCGAGACAGGTCGGGCACTTGCCGCAGCCGAGCCAGGGATAGGCCAGCGCGACGTCGCCGATCGCAAGACCGCCCTTGTCGGCCTCCTTGACGTCGGGCCCGAACGCAACCACCTCGCCGACCGTCTCGTGGCCCATCGTGCGGGGCAGCGAGACGCCGCGATCCTTCAGCGACAGCGGCTTGCGGCCGTGGCCGAGATCATAGCCGCCTTCCCAGATGTGCAGGTCAGAGTGGCAGACGCCGGCCGCCTTGACCTTGATCAGCACCTGCGTGCCCGACGGCTGCGGCGTCGGCTGATCGACCTCCTTCAGCGGCGCGTTGAAATCGACGACCTGGAAGCTCTTCATCGCTGTTCTCCCGGAATCTTGTTCTTGCAGGCGACATTCTTGCGGGCGACCCTGCCACGCCCGTCCGTTCAGGACAAACGGGGTAGTTCAAATCAGGGAATGATGGCAAGCCGCGAGCTGGCCGGGCGCGACCAGGCGCAGTTCCGGCACCTCGGCGGCGCAGCGCGCATCGGCCCGCGGACAACGGGTGCGGAAGCGGCAGCCCGAGGGCGGCGCGATCGGCGACGGCGGCTCGCCGACCGGGACGCTCTGGGTCGGGCGGACATCCGGGTCGGGCACCGGGATCGCCTCGATCAGCAGCGCGGTATACGGATGCGCCGGCCGCGCGAACAACTGCTCGGATGGGCCGACCTCGCAGAGCCGTCCGAGATACATCACGGCGACGCGGTCGCTCACTGCCTTCACGACCGCAAGGTCGTGCGCGATGAACAGCAGGGTCAGGCCGTAGCGCGCCTTCATCTCCTCCAGGAGATTGAGGATCTGCGCGCGGATCGAGACGTCGAGCGCCGAGACCGGCTCGTCACAGATCACGAATTCCGGATTGAGCACCAGCGCACGGGCGATGCAGATGCGCTGGCACTGCCCGCCGGAGAATTCATGCGGCAGGCGTCCGCTCACCAGCGCGGGATCGAGGCCGACCGCCGACAGCACCTCGTTGACGCGCCGCCGGCGTTCCTCGGGATCCCTGACACCGGCGATCACCAGCGGCTCGGCGACGATGTCGCCGATCCGCCGCCGCGGATTGAGCGAAGCGATCGGATCCTGGAAGATCAGCTGCGCGCGCCGGCGCATCTGGCGCAGCGTCTCGCCGCGCAGCGCGGTGAGATCGTGGCCGTCGAACAACACCTTGCCGGAGACGGCCTGGCGCAATTGCAGCACCGCGCGGCCGAGCGTGGATTTGCCGCAGCCGGATTCACCGACCAGGCCCAGCGTCTCGCCGCGGGCGATGTCGAGGCTGACATCGGACACCGCATGGATGGTCTTGCCGCCCACCGAATATTCGACGACGAGGTTTTCCACCTTCAGGAGCGGATCGGATGCCGCCTGCAACATCATGCGTCCGCCCCTGCCGTGATCGGATGGAAGCAGGCATAGAGATGGTCCGGCGCCTCGGCCGCGCTGAGGTGCGGCTTCTCGGTGCCGCAGCGGCCGGCGGAATAGCGGCAGCGCGGCGAGAACGAGCAGCCCTTGAGCGGCCGGGTCGGATCCGGCGGACGGCCGGAGATCGCCGGCAGCGGCGTATGCGGCGCGGCATCGAGTTTCGGCAAGGCGGCGAGCAGCGCCTCGGTGTAGGGCATCCGCATCTGCTTGAACAGCGACGGCGTCGGCGCGCGCTCGACCACGCGCCCGGCATACATCACCGCGACCTCGTCGGTGCGCCCTGCGACGACGCCGAGGTCATGCGTGATGATGATCATTGCCATGTGGCGACGCTGCTGCTCGCGCGCCAGGAGATCGAGGATTTGCGCCTGGATCGTGACATCGAGCGCGGTGGTCGGCTCGTCCGCGATCAGGAGCTTCGGCTCGCAGGACAGCGCCACTGCGATCGCGACGCGCTGGCGCATGCCGCCGGAAAGCTGGTGCGGATATTGCGACAGCCGCTGCTCGGGCGCGGGAATGCCGACGGCAGCCAGCAGTTCGATGGCCCGCTGCCTCGCCTTGCCAAGATCGAGCTCGAGGTGCTCCTGCATGGTCTCGGTCAGCTGGGTGCCGATGGTCAGCACCGGATTGAGCGAGGTCATCGGATCCTGGAACACGACTGCGAGCGAGCGGCCGCGCAGCCTGCGCAATTTCTCCGCCGGAAGCGCCGGCAGATCCTGCCCGTCGAACATCACCCGGCCGGACAGTTTTGCTTTTTTCGGTAGCAGCTGCAGGATCGCGCGCGACAGCATGGTCTTGCCGCAGCCGGACTCGCCGACGATGCCGAGCGTCTTGCCGGCGCCGACGGCGAGATCGACATGATCGACCGCCCGCAGATTGCCGCGCGGCGTCGGCAGGTCGACCACCGCGTTCTCGACCGAGAGCAAGGCGGCGCCGCTCACAGTGCGCCCTGCCTGGGGTCGGTCAGCGCACGCATGGTGTCACCGATCAGGTTGAACGAGAGCACGGTCAGGAACATCGCGATCGCCGGGAGGAAGGCGAGCCTTGGCGCCACGTCGAGGCTCTCACGCCCCTCGCCGATCATGCTGCCCCAGCTCGAGATCGGCGGCGGCACGCCGAGGCCGAGGAACGACAGCGCGCCCTCGACCACGATGGTGACGGCGACCGCGAGCAGGAAGAAGGCGAGCAGCGGCAGCAGCACGTTGGGCAGCAATTCGCGCAGCAGGATGCGCGCGTGGGTCGCGCCGAGCGCCTGCGCCGCGATGACGAATTCGCGCCGCGCCAGCGACAGCGTCGCCGCCCGCGCCACCCGCATGAAGGCGGGAATGCCGAGTACGCCGAGGATGCAGGTCAGGTTGAAGATCGACTGGCCGAGATAGGCGGTCACCGCCAGCGCCAGGATCAGCGGCGGGAACGCCAGCAGCACGTCCATGCTGCCGACCACGATCGATTCGAACCGGCCGCGGAAATAGCCCGCCAGCATGCCGAGCGCGCCGCCGAACACCAGCCCGATCACCGGCGCGCAGAGGCCGACGATCAGCGAAATCCGCGCGCCGTAGATCAGCCGGGACAGTTCGTCGCGGCCGAGGCCGTCGGTGCCGAGCCAGTGCTCAGCCGAGAACGGCGCGCGCCGTTCCAGCATATCCATGTCGGTCGGGCTCGGCAGCGGCAGCAGGTCGGCGCAGATCGCGACCGCAAACACCAGCAGCATCCAGCCGATCGCGACCCAGAACAGCGTGCCGAGCCGGCGCCCGCGCTTCGGCGGAGCCGTGGCGGTCTCATCGAGGCTCAGCTCAAGCGTGGCCATGGCGGATCCTCGGGTCGAGCACGGCATAAAGCATGTCGACGATGAAGTTCATGATCACGAAACCGGCGGCGACCAGCAGCACCACGCCCTGCAGGATGATGAGGTCGCGGGTGTAGATCGCGCCGACCAGCAGGCGGCCGATTCCGGGCAGTGCGAAGATCGTCTCGACGATCACGGTGCCGCCGATCAGCCGGCCGATATTGATGCCGGTGATGGTGACCAGCGTCAGCGACGAGGGTTTCAGCGCATGCACGAACAGGATGCGCGACGGCTTCAGGCCCTTCGCCTTGGCGAGCGCGATGTAATCCTCCTGCAGCGCCGCGATCATGTCGGAGCGCAGCACGCGCATGATGCCGGGCCATTCCGCCAGCGCCAGCGTCAGCGCCGGCAACACCATGAAGCGCAGATTGGCGATCGGGTCTTCGGTGAACGGCACGTAGCCGGTCGCCGGCAGCCAGCGCAGCTCGACCGCGAACAGATAGATCAGCAGGATCGCGGACAGGAAGGTCGGCACCGACAGCATGCCGAAGGCCGAGCCGGTCATTAAGCGGTCGAACGCGCTGCCGGCTTTCGCCGCGCAGGCGATCGCGAGCGGCACGCCGATCGCGAGCCCGATCAGCTCGGCGAAGATCATCAGTTCGAACGAGACCGGCACCCGCTCGCTGACCGCCTGCAGCACGGTCTGCCCGGTGCGGAAGGAACGCCCGAAATCGCCCTGCAGGATCTGCCAGAGCCAGCCGAAATAGCGCTGCCAGATCGGCAGGTCGAGCCCCATGTCATGGCGCAGCGCGGCGACATTTTCCGGTGTCGCCTGATCACCGAGGATGACGTAGGCGAGATCGCCCGGCAACAGCGAGGCGATCACGAAGGTCAGCACGGAGACGGCAATCAGCACCGGCACCAGGTACAGCAGCCTCCGCGCAACGAAGAACAGCATGCAGAGCTATTCCTTCCAGGCGGTGGAGACGTCGAGCACTCCGTTGAACATCTTCGGCACACCCTTCACCTTCGCATTCGAGATCGCGTAGTAGGTGTTCTGGAAGGTCCAGAACCAGATCGCCTGCTTGTTGATCAGGCGGCTGATCGCGCAATAATCCTCGGTGCGCTTGTCGATGTCGGCGGTGGAGCGCGCATGCTCGAGCAGCCGGTCCAGCTCCGGATCGGAATAATTGGCAAGCGCGACCGGGCTGCCGGTGTGGAAATTCGCATACATCTGCGGATCGGGGTCGGCGAGATCGACGATGCGCCACGGCGTCATCTGGAACTGGCGCATGAACGCGCGCGGCACGATGGTGGCCTGATCGACCTGCTCGATCTCCATGTTGATGCCGGCCCGCTTCCAGAGCTGCTGCAGCACCTGGCCGACGGTGCGGCCGCGCGGCGTCGCCGTGACCAGCATCTTGAACTCGACCGGCTTGCCGTAATCCTTAATCAGCGCCTTGGCCTTCTCGATATCGAACGGCAGCGCGCCGTCATCCTTGCACTTGACCCAGGAGCCGTCGCCATACGGGTTCGACGCCGGCCGGCTCAGGCCGCTGCTGACCGCCTGCGACATCTTCGGCCGGTCGAGCGCCATCACCACCGCCTGCCGCACCCGGATGTCGTCGAACGGCGGGTTCTTGGTGTTGACCGCATAGACCGCCGCGCCCGAGCCCTTGTAGGTGTGCACGGTGAGCTTGGAGTCCTTCTGCGCCTTCAGAATATTGTCGGCGTCGGCCTCGTCGTCCCAGATGATGTCGGCCTCGCCCGATTGCAGCGAGGCGAAGCGCGACTGCGCGTCCGGCAGCGGCTTTAAGATGATGCGGTCGAGATAGGGCTTGCCCTTGTCCCAATAGTCCGGGTTCTTCTCCAGCACCATGCGGTCGCCGGCGGTCCAGGACTTCAGGATGTAGGGACCGGTGCCGACCGGATTGCGATTGTAGTCGTCGCCCTTGGTCTTCCAGGCGGTCGGCGACTGCATCACGTTGTTGGAGCTCTGGATAGTCTGGGTCGCCGGGAAGTTCACCGACGGATCGCTGAAATTGTAGACGACGGTGAGATCGTCAGTGGTCTGCACGCTGATAATGCTCGAGATGTAGAATGCGCAGCGGCACTTGTTGGCCGGGTCCTTCTGGCGATCGAAATTCTCCTTCACCGCCTGCGCATTGAACGGCGTGCCGTCATGGAATTTGACGCCCGGCCGGAGCTTGAAGGTCCAGGTCTTGAAGTCGTCCGAATGCGACCACGACAGTGCGAGCTTGGGCTGCGGCTCGCCCTTGTCGTTGAGGGTCACCAGCGTATCGAAGATCGCAGCCGCTGCCGTGTTGGCCGAGGTGTCGTAGACACCGACCTTGAGCGGATCGAAGCCCGGGATATCCAGTTCCTGGCCGACAGTCAGCGTGCCGCCCGACTTCTGCGCGCCGGCGGGTGTTGCTGACGCCGCTGAAACAAATCCCGCGACAAGAAATAAGCGCGCAAGCGCATGCGCGCGGCCGACCGGCTTCATCCGTGCTCCCTCCCGAGATGCGCAACGTCCGGTGTTCCGGATCGTTGTGATGGAGCATAACATTGTCCGGAATCGCCGTGCGCGGCAAGACCGTAAGACGGATGAAAAGGTCGCGGGTTGATTAACCGCGCGCCGTCTTCGGTGGCTGCGCCGCGAAACCCGCGATCTGATCCTCGGAGAGGCCGATCTCCTTCAGATAAGAGAGCGTGTGCTCGCCGAGCGTCGACATCCGCTTGCCCGCGGCGACCGTCGCCCCCGACATCCGGAACGGCGGGTTGAGCACCTTGAAGCTGCCGCCACCATCGGCGACCTCGGCCAGCGCGCCGCGATGGGCGATCTGCGGATCGGCCAGCGCTTCGCTCACGGTCCGATAGGCCGACGACGGCACGCCGTACTCGTTGAGCGCGGCGAGACAGGCCTGCGTGCTGATCGCGCGCGACCACGCCTCGACGCCCTCCATCAGGCTCGGCCAGTTCTCCCGCCGATCGGAATACCTGGCGAAGCGCGGATCGGACACCCATTCGGGGCGGCCGATTACCTGCATCAGGTTCTGGAACGTCTTCTCGCTGGCGATTGCCACCATGACGTAGCCGTCGGTGGTCTCGATCGGCCCGAACATCGGGCGCTGGCTCGGCTTCACCTCGAACTGCGACCACTGCAACTCGTTCAGGGTCAGGCTCAGCATCGATTCCAGCATCGAGACGTCGATGTGCTGTCCCTTGCCGCTCGTGCTGCGCTGATAGAGCGCGGCCGAGATCGCCCCGAAGGCATAGGTGCCGGTCAGCACGTCGGCGTGGTAGATGCCGCAATAATCCGGCCGGCTGCGGCCGCGCTGATAGGCCAGATGCGCCATCTCGTAGCCGGAGGCGGCATGGATCACCGGGGCGTAGGCCGGCAATTCCGCCGACGGTCCGGTCTGGCCGTAGCCGGAGATCGAGCAGTAGATCAGCTTCGGATTGATGCCGCTAACGACTGCATAGTCGAGCTTCAGCCGCCGCATCACGCCGGGACGGAAATTCTCCACCAGCACGTCGGCGGTGGCGATCAACCGCCGCACCGCCTCGACGCCGGCCGACGACTTCAGGTCGAGCACCACGCTCTGCTTGCCGACATTGAGCTGGCCGAACACCGCCGAACAATTGTTGCGGACCGGCGGCCGGGTGCGCATGGTCTCGCCCTCGGCGGGCTCGATCTTGATCACCTCGGCGCCGAGATCGGCGAGCATGCGCGTGCAATGAGGTCCGGCGATCGTGGTCGAGAAATCCAGCACGCGGAGGCCGGCAAAGCTGCCTGTCAAATTCCCCTCATCGATGCCTGCTACTGTCGTCGCCAAGGCTTCCTCCATCGCGCGTCTTCATTGTTTGCCGCGTGACCCTAGAGCATGATCCAAAAAGTGGAAACCGGTTTTCCGAGCGGATCATGCTCAGATAGAGAGATGAGATCATGAGGGGCTTCCGCGAAAGCGCATCATGATCTCAAGTGAGCCGCGCTGACAGGAACGCGCCTCGTCCAGACCAGGCCCGCGGGCCGCCCTGCATTTTACTCAAAGGCAGGTTGGACCCGATCTTGCATAGCCCTGTAACGGGTGGAACGAGGGCGCACTTGTTGAAGGTCTTGTTCGTCACGACCGAGATGGACGATTTCGTCCGCGTGGGCGGGCTCGCCGCCGTTTCGGCGGCATTGCCGCGGGCGCTCCGCCCCTGGAGCGACGTCAGGATCATGCTTCCCGGCTACCGGGACGTGGTCGAGCAGTTCACCCACATCGAGATCATCGGGCAATGCACCGAGCGCGCCGAGATGCCGGCCTGCACGCTCGGGCGCGCCGCGACCAAGGACGGGCTGCCGGTCTATGTGCTGCTGTGCCCGCAGCTCTACGAACGGCCCGGCAATCCCTATGGCGACGAGTCCGGCCGCGACTGGCCGGACAACGACATCCGCTTCGGCCGCTTCGCCTCTGCCGCTGCCGAACTTGCAGCCGGTACGCTGGACAAGAATTGGGCAGCCGACCTCGTCCACGCCAATGACTGGCAAGCCGCGCTCACACCGGCCTACCTCGCCTGGCGCGGGCTGCGGATTCCGTCGATCCTCACCATCCACAATCTCGCCTATCAGGGCCTGTTTCCGCGGAGCTCGCTGCGGCGGATCGGCGCACCGGAAAGCTCCTTCCACATCGACGGGCTGGAATTCTACGACAAGCTGTCCTTCCTCAAGGGCGGCCTCGTCTACGCCTCGCACCTGACCACGGTCAGCGCGACCTATGCGCGGGAGATCACCACCGCGGAGCTCGGTTGCGGGCTCGAAGGCCTGCTGCGCGTCCGTTCCGCCGCCGACCAGCTCACCGGCATCCTGAACGGCATCGACGAGAGCTGGGACCCGCGCACCTGCGCGCAGCTGGCACAACCGTTCGGCGCCGGCGACTGGGAGGGCAAGCAGGCCAATGCCGACTATGTGCGCCGGCAGTTCGGCCTCGCGATCTCGCGCGGACCGATCTTCGGCCTCGTCGCCCGGCTCGTGCATCAGAAGGGCGTCGACCTCGTGTTGTCGGCCGCCGACGAGATCATCGAGACCGGCGGGCAGATCGTCGTGATCGGCACCGGCGAGCCCGAGATCGAGGACGCCCTGGTGGCGGCGCACCGCCGCCGGCCGGACGCGATCGGCGTCGTGATCGGCTTCAACGACGCGCAGGCGCGCCGGATCTTCGCCGGCAGCGATTTCACGCTGATGCCGTCGCGCTTCGAGCCCTGCGGCCTCAGCCAGATGTATGCGCAGCGGTTCGGCTCGCTGCCGATCGGCCACCAGACCGGCGGCCTCGCGGAAACCATCACCGACGGCGAGACCGGCTTCCTGTTTCCGCAGCCGTCGGCGGAGTCCTTCCTCGGCGGCGTCAGGCGCGCCTTCGGCGCCTATCACGCCAAGGATCGCCTGCACGCCATGCGCGCCAGCGCGATGGCCAAATCCTACAGTTGGGATTTGTCGGCGGCCTGCTACGGCGCGCTCTACAAGCGGCTGGTCATGCCGCGGGTGGCGGCGTAGCGGCGGGACGTGTCCGCCGGGTCTCGGGCATCACCAGCCAGATCATCAGCAAGCCCAGCCCCGCGACACAGGCGAGCCCGATAAAGGCGGTGCTGCTGCCGAGCTTGTCGCTGACATAGCCGGCCAGCACCGTGCTGAGCGAGGCGCCGATGCCGACCGCGGTGCCGACGATGCCCTGCGCCAGGTTGAAATGGCCGCTGCCGAAGGCGACATCGGCCACCACCAGCGGCACCATCACGCTGAAGATCGCCGCGGTGATGCCGTCGAAGACCTGCACGGCGACGAGCAGGTAGGGATCGCGCACCGTCGCGAACAGCAGGCCGCGGATCGCCAGCGCGGCGAAGGCGATCAGCAGCAGCGGCCGCCGGCCCCAGGCCTGCGCCTTGCGGCCGACCGACGGCGAGGACAGCGCAACGATCGCCTGCGGCACGATGATACAGGCCGCGATCAGCACCGGCGCCCATTGGCTCGACCGTGTCGTGACCACGCCCGCCATCAGCGGCAACATCGCCGCGTTTGCGAGCTGGAACAGCATCATGGCGCCGGCAAAGATCAAGAGCGAGCGCTGCCGCACCAGGCTGAAGACGCTGGTCGCCTTCTTGTCGGGCTTCTCGCGCTTCACCTCGCCATGGGCCTGCGCGATGTCGATCTCGCGCTCGCGGATCCGGGCCAGCGACAGCAGCGTCGGGATCGCGAGCAGGAAAGTGACGAGGAACACCGAGCGGTTCGACAATAGATAGCCGACCGCGCCCATCAGCGCTGCGGCGGAGCCGTTGCCGAGCGAGGCAAAACGCGCGTTGCGTCCGAGCCGCTCCCCGATCGCATGCGGCCCAACCAGGCCGAGGCTGATCGCGGCGATCGCCGGTCCTAGCACGCAACTCGCCAGCGCATGGAACGTCGCGGCCACCGTCACCACCGGGAGGATTGGCCAGAGCGCATAGGCCAGCGCGCAGATGCCGATGGTGGCGACCGCAAAGCCCGCGACGATGCGCTCCGAACGTGCGGCATCGACGATCGCACCGCCCGGCATCTGGCCGAGCAGGCCGATGATGCCGCCGATCGAGAGCACGAAGCCGATCTCGACCTGGGTCCATTTTTGCGTTGTCAGATAGACCGCGATGAACGGGCCGAAGCCGGTCTGCACGTCGGCGAGGAAGAAGATGAACCAGTCAAGCCCGCGCTGGCTTTCGCGCGACGGGGTCCGCGACTCCTCAGGCATCCGCTGATCGGGTGCGGGTGTCGGTCGCGCAACACGGGTGTCGCCGGCTGATCGCTCGTCACGATCGTCGCCAACCGTCTCGAAGGGAGCGTTCGGACGCGCGACCAGCTTCAGTCCCCTAATGTTCATAATCCCATGGATGGAGGCTGCCGGCCGCACCCAGCACGATCACCGGCGTATCTTCCTTGTATTCGGGCGCCGCGCTCACCTGCTGCTTGTTCAGATCAAGCGAGATGCTGTCGGTCTTGCTGGAAACGCCAGAAAAACGCAGCGCGTTCCAATCGACCACGATCTTGCGGCTGCCGACGCCGAGGAAGCCGCCGAAATCGATCACGGCGGCGCGGACCTTGCCGTCACGGTCGACGATGACGTCGACGATGCGGCCCATGTCTTCATTGGCGGAGCTGCGCACGTCGCGCCCGAGAATGCCGTGCGCGTCGCGGGCGCCGATCACGGTTACCGACGGCGGCGGCGACGGCTCCTTTGCCGGATCCTTGACTGGTTCTTTGGCCTGCTCCTTCGGCGCGGCCTGGGCCGCCTGCGGCGGTGACGGCGAAGGCGCCGGCGCCGAATCGTCGGCCGCGCGGACGCCCGCCGCGGTGACCAGCACCCCCGCAACGAGCGTGACTATGATCCTCGAACGCATCAAACTCTCCCCACGATGGATCTTGCCTCACGCGAGCCGGAGCGGCGGCGCTCAGTGCGTCAGCACGATCGACACCTGAATCTGGCCGCGCGTGCGCAACACTTCGAGCGACACTTCGCTGTCATGTCGGCGCAGCCTCAGATCGACGCTGGAGGCGCCGAGCCTGAGGTCGCGCAACAGCACGTCGCTGAGGAATTCCGGCAAGCATGGATCTCGCAGCCGAATCTCGCCGCGCGCGACGTCGAATTCGAGCCCGAGCGCGGCCTCGAGCAGCGTGAACGGCGTCGCGCTCGCCCACGCCTGCGGCGCGCAGGCGACCGGATAGAGCACGGGTCCGCGCCGCCGTTCGCGGCGGAAGCCGCAGAACAGCTCCGGCAGCCGCCGCAGCTCCATGTAACTCGCGGCGTCGAACAGTCCCTTGAACAAATGCGCCACCGAATGCTTCAGGCCGTAGCGTGCGAAGCCGAGCGCGATCAACGCATTGTCGTGCGGCCAGATCGAGCCGTCATGATAGGACATCGGGTTGTAGCGCGCCTCGCCGACCGCGACGGTGCGAATGCCCCAACCCGAGAAGAAGCGCTGGCTCATCAGCCCGGCCGCGACCCGTCGCGCGCGGTCTTCCCGCACGATTCCGGTGAAGAGCAACTGGCCGGCATTGGAGGTGCGGACCTTGCACTGCCGCTTGGCGCCGTCGAGCGCCACCGCGTAAGTGCCGATCTCCTCGCACCAGAATGCCTGCTCGAACTGCTCGCGCAGCCGCTCGGCTTCGGCTTCGAGCTGCGCCGCCTTCTCGGCCATGCCGAGCCGCCGCGCCGCGCGCGCGGCAAGCCGCTTGCCGATGAACACATAGCCCTGCACTTCGGCGAGCGCGATATTTCCTTCGGCAAGCGTACCGTCGGCATGGAAGATCGCGTCGAACGAATCCTTCCAGCCCTGGTTGCGCAGCCCCTCCTCGGTCGCGCGCTGATATTCGAGGAAGCCGTCACGGTCGGGATCGCCCGGCCCGTCGATCCATTGCAGTCCGGCCTCGATGGCGGGCCACAATTCGCGCAGCGTCTCCTCGTCACCGGTGCGCTCGAGATAGAGCCCGGCGAGCAGCACGAACAGCGGCGTCGAATCGACGCTGCCGTAATATTGCGCGAACGGCACCTCGCGCAGCGCCGCCATCTCGCCGCCGCGCATCTCGTGCAGGATCTTGCCCGGCGCGGCATCCGACAGCGGGTCGATCGTCTTGGCCTGGAAGACCGCCAACCGCTTTAGCACGCCCTTGGCGATCCGCGGGTCGACCCACAGCATCTGCAGTGCGGTGATCAGGCCGTCGCGGCCGAACGTCGTCGAATACCAGGGGATGCCGGCATAGGGATAACGGCCCTGCGGCGTCTCGGTCATCAGCATGTTGAGGTCGGCCATCGCCTGGCACAACACCTCGTTGAAGATGTTGTTCGAGGTCTCAATCGAGGCCGCGCCGGCCGACGAGTTCCGCATCTCGCGGCGATGCGCGAGCAGCCCGCGGAAGAACGGCACCGGCTTCTGCATGATCGGCTTGTTGCAGGACACCGCGACGAACAGCGAAGTGACCTGCGCGGGTGCGAGGTCGAAATGATAGGTCGCGGCATTCACCGACAGCCGCGTCGGCCGTGGATCGAAATGCAGCGCGGTGATCCGCGCCTGCTCGTCGAGGCCGTGATATTCCAGCACGACGTCGGTCGGTCCCAACAGTTTGCTCGCGCCGATGCCGCGGCGCGGCCGCCGCTCGCCGCGCACCTCGAACAGATCGGCGAAGTCATTGTCGAACAGCAGCGTCAGATCGAAGCTTGCCGGATGGTCGCCGTGATTCTGCAGTCCGATGCGCTGATAGGCCGTGCCTCGCCACAGGAAGATCGAGCGCACGATGTGCAGCGTATCCTTCTGCAGGGTGAGACGGCCGTCCCGGTAGACGTCGGAATTGGTGAGGTCGACGGTCAGCGCCGAGTTGTCGTCGCGCAGATTGGAGCCGAGCAGCAGCGGCTGCACGTCTTCCAGCACCATTTCGAGCCGCGCGAGGTAGCGCGTGTCGGCGTTGAACAGCCCATCGGGCCCGCCGGCGGAGGCGCCGATATCGCCATGGCTGTCGAGTACGATGAAGGTATCGTCATGTTTGAGCGAGCGCCGCGGCCGCGCCGCGGGCCCGGTCATCGGAATGTAGAACGGGGATTCCACGACGATCTGTTCAGTGATGCGGGCGCTGATCTGCGTAACGACGTCGGCTGCCATCGGAACCTCGGACGACTCTTCTTAGCTCGAATTTTGGCTCGAACGAACGCACCGCAACTTGAACACGTTTGTTGGCGCGGGATCAGGCCGCGCTGGTGGAGAGGCGGCCCATCTCGCGCGCGACGAGGTCGCGGTAGGGACCCCTTCCCTTGACGAGGATATCGGGCGGACCGTCCTCGACGATCCGGCCGCCCTGCAGCACGACGACGCGGTCGAAGCTGCGCAGGGTCGCGAGGCGATGCGCGATTGCCACCACCGTACGCCCGCGCATCAGCCGCGACAACGCCTCGCGGATCGCCTCCTCGGATTCGGCATCGAGCGCGGCGGTGGCCTCGTCGAGCAGCAGGATCGGCGCGTCCTTGAGGAAGGCGCGCGCAATGGCAATGCGCTGCCGCTGGCCGCCGGACACCTTGACGCCGCGGTCGCCGACGATGGTGTTCATGCCCTCGGGCAGGCTCTCGATGAAGTCGCAGCGCGCCGCGATCGCCGCGCGCAGCACCTCGTCGTCGGTGGCATCCGGCCGGCCGTAGCGAATGTTCTCCAGGATCGAACGGTGGAACAGCGAGATGTCCTGCGGAACCACCGAGATCGCCGCGCGCAGGCTGAGCTGCGTGACGCGAGAGATATCCTGGCCGTCGATGGTGATATTGCCGTTCTCGACATCGTAGAAGCGCTGCAGAAGGGTAAACAGTGTTGACTTGCCGCCGCCAGACTGGCCGACCAGGCCGACGCGCTGGCCGGGCTGGATGCGCAGGCTGAAGCGCTCAAACACCTGCAGGCCGCCCGGATAGCGGAACGAGACATTGTTGAAGGCGATCGCCGCGCCGCTCTTCACCAGCGCCTCAGCCTCCGGATGATCTTTCAGCTCGTGCGGCTGCAGCAGGGTCGCAAGCGCCTCGGTGAGCCGCGCGACATGCTGGGTGACGTCGACCAGCGCGACCGCAAGATCGCGCGTTGCGCTGAGAATAGAGATGCCGAGGGTGCAGACCAGCACGACGTCGCCGGTGGTCGCCGCGCCCTGCTGCCAGAGATTGAGGGCCCAGGCCAGCATCGCGATGGTCAAGATGACGGTCACGCCGGCGTGAACGAGGCGCAGCTTCTCAAGATAGCGCAGGGAGCGGCCCCGCGCGATGAGTTCCCGATTCACCGTCGCATCGAAACGATCATGCTCATAGCCGAGACCGCAGAACGCGCGCACCAGGGGCAAGTTGTTGATCACGTCGACCATTTCGCCGTCGACCGCTGCCGCCCTGTTGGCGAAATCGTCATGCAGCGGCCTGCCGGCGGCCGCCATTCGGAACATCGCCAGCACCATGATTCCCGCGATCAGGATCAGCACCGCTGACATGGTTACGCTGACGGTTCCAACCAGCGTGATCGCGGCGGATGTCGCGATGCAGGGCGGCAACACATTCCAGACGAACATGTTCTCGACCGTGAACACCGCATTCGACGTCGCCGTGATGCGGCTGGTCAGCATCCCCGGCAGCCGGTCCGTGAAGTAGCTCGGCGCATGTCCGGTAAGATGGCGGAACATGTCTCGGCGCAGATCGCCGGTGACGCTGACAAAGGTGTAGCTCGCGGTCCAGCTCGCGATCCGCCACAGGAAGTTGTCGGCCGCGATCAGCGACATGAGCAAAGCGAATGCCAGCCATACGCCGCTCGCGGAGGACGGACCAGCAGCCAGTGCGTCGACCAGGTTCTTCACGCCGTATTGCGTGCCCACCGAACAGGCAACCGCCGCGACCACGGCTGACAAAATTACAACATGCGAAGGCAGGCGCCGACGCAGATAGCGCAGCACAAACGGAAGCGGGCGATGCGCATATCCTGACAGATGGTCCATGAACGTCCCTGCAAAACCTGTTGGGAGTGAACGGGATTTGTCTATTTCGGTTTCCCGTGCACGGTGACGTGAAGCGCGGCTGATCGTTTCCTTGGTGTGGCCACCACTGCGCAACAATTTCGCTCCGCTCGCATCGGCAAAAACGTGTTGGAGCGTGATGGCATCACCAAGACCACAGTGTGATGGAAGAAAGAACCGACAGATGTCGCGCACCAAGGGAACTACGCACGTGCGAGAACGTTCCCGTCTTCGGCATGCCGGGTGCCATCAGAGGGCTGAGGGTCAATCCATCCACATCACATACAGGAGACAGAAATGCGCATCGCGCAGGTTGCCCCGCTGACGGAGGCTGTTCCCCCCAAACTCTACGGTGGCACCGAACGGGTCGTGCACTGGCTGACCGAAGAACTCGTTACACTCGGACACGACGTCACGCTGTTCGCCAGCGGCGACTCGCAGACCTCCGCGAAGCTCGATGCGACCTGGCCCAAGGCACTGCGCCTCGATGGCTCCGTCCGTGATCCCAACGCGCTGCACATGGTGATGCTGGAGCGCGTGCGGCAGAAAAGCGACGACGACGAGTACGATTTCCTGCACTTCCATCTCGACTACTATCCATGGTCGCTGTTCTCGCGACAGCCGACGCCGTTCGTGACCACGCTGCATGGACGGCTCGACCTTCCCGAGCATCAGCCCGTCTTCAATACGTTCTCCAAGATCCCGGTGATCTCGATCTCGAACGCGCAGCGTCGGCCGGCGCCGCAGGCGAATTGGGTGCGCACCATCCACCACGGCCTGCCCGAGAACCTGCTGACACCGCAGCCGGTCAAGCCGTCCTATCTCGCCGTGCTCGGGCGCATCGCGCCGGAGAAAGGCGTCGACCGCGCGATCAAGATCGCGACGCGCTGCGGCATCCCGCTGAAGATCGCGGCCAAGGTCGACCGCGCCGATCAGGAATATTACGACGAGCTGATCAAGCCGCTGATCACGAACAATCCGCTGGTGGAATTCATCGGCGAGATCAGCGACCGCGAAAAGCCGGATTTCCTGAGCGGCGCGCTCGGCCTCCTGGTTCCGATCGACTGGCCGGAGCCGTTCGGCCTCGTGATGATCGAGGCGATGGCCTGCGGCACGCCTGTCATCGCCTATAACCGCGGCTCCGTGCCCGAGATCATCGAGGACGGCTTGACCGGCTTCATCGTCGAGGACGAGATCAGCGCGGTATCTTCGGTCGGCCGTCTCGAGACGCTGAATCGCGGCGCGATCCGAAAGCAGTTCGAGACTCGCTTCACCGCGCGCCGGATGGCGCTCGACTATCTCGCCGCCTATCGCAGCCTGATGGAAGAGAAGCCGCGCTTCAAGCTGGTGGCGAGCGCCGAGTAGCGGTTGCAGCGGCCGATCGCATGATCCGGCGGGCCTGCCCACATCGCGTGGAGGCCTGTCGGTCATTCGATTGTCAATAATACTTCGGGCGATGGCGAACGTCCCTCGCCTGCAGCGGCCCCATGAGCAGGTTGCTGCGCCGCACTCTCGCATACCCCTCTGCGCGAGCGCGGGGGCTATATCGCCTTTGCGAACGCTGAATTACGTGCTCTTATGCGCCCGCTTGATCTAAAAACAAAAAGCGAGCGGACAGAGCAACCGTACCGCGATCGCACAGGGGGACGCCATGACAGGGGACCGCAAGCCTTCGGCCATTAATAATGTCGCGCCGAGCAAAGTCTCACAGACCAAGCTGAACCGGCGCAAATTCCTGGTCCGGACCGGCGGCATCATGGCTGCTGGCGCCTTCGGCGCCGTCCCGCTGCGCGGCTGGGCCGCAGACCCCGTCAATATCGGCGCGCTCTATCCGACCACCGGCAGCATGGCGCAGATCGGCGTCGGCTGTGTTGCCGCCGCCAAGCTCGCGGTCGACATGGTCAACGAAGCCGGCGGCATCAAATCGCTCGGCGGCGCCAAGCTCAACCTGATCGTCTCCGACGTGCAGAGCGACACCACGGTGACGCGCACCGAGACCGACCGTCTGATATCAGGCAACAAGCTGTCGGCGATCCACGGCTGCTACGCCAGCGCGCTGACACTGATCGCGAGCGAAGTCTGCGAGCGCGCCCGGATCCCGATCATCACCGGCTCGAGCTCGGATCAGCTCAACAAGGGACGCAGCTACACCTTCACGCCGTTTGCGCGGGCCTCGCAATTCGCCAAAACGCAGTTGCAGATGGCCAAGCTCGTCAGCGAGCAGGCCAAGGTCGCCGTGATCTTCGAGAACACCGCGTTCGGCACCTCGACCTCGAACGGCCTGAAGGAGCTGGCGCCCGGCGAAGGCGTCGAGATCGTGATGTTCGAGCCCTATTCGGCCGGCTTCACCGACGCGAGCCCGCTGATCAACAAGGTCAAGGCCTCCGGCGCCAACACCCTGTTCTCGATCTCCTATCTCAACGACCTGATCCTGATCGTGCGCACCGTGAAGCAGGTCGGGCTCAACATCGCGATCAATGGCGGCTCCGGCGGCTTCGTGATGCCGGACTTCTACAAGAATGTCGGCAAACTGGCCGAGGGCCTGCAGGGCGTCGGGCACTGGAATCACGACGTCAGCGAGGAGGCCCAGAAGGTCAACGTCGAGTTCAAAAAGCGCACCGGCGAGTTCGCGTTCGAATATGCCGGGGGCCTCGTGGCACAGACCTTCATGCTGGCCGACGCGCTGGAACGCGCGGCCTCGACCGATCCGAAGAAGGTGCGCGAAGCGCTCTCGACGCTCGACGTCTCCTCGGGCTATGCGGCGATGGCGCCCGGCGGCAAGGTGAAGTTCGGGCCGGACGGCAAGAACGTCTACGGCAGGCCGGTCGGCGTGCAATGGCAGAACTCCGACCTCGTCAGCGTCTTCCCGAAGGAAGACGCCCGCGCGCCGCTGATGAAGACCTGAAGATCGGCCACATCACATGTGGGAGACACTGGCCCAGGCCGTAATCAACGGTCTGCTCATCGGCGGCATCTACGCGCTTGTCAGCATCGGCGTCACGTTGATCTTCGGCGTGGTCAAGATCGTCAATTTCGCCCAGGGCGAGTTCGTGATGATCGGGATGTACATCTCGTTCTTCCTCGCCACCCAGTTCGGCATCGATCCCCTGGTCTCGCTGGCGGTCTCGATGCCGGTGCTGTTCCTGGCCGGCGTGCTGATCCAGCACTTCCTGATCCGCAGGGTGCTCGGACCGAACGACATGCCGCAGATCTTCCTGACCTTCGCGCTGTCGCTGCTGCTGCTGAATCTGTCGCTGATGTTCTTCACCGCGAACTACCGCACGGTGCACACCTCCTATTCCGACGAGGCGCTGCATTTCGGCGGGCTCTACATTCCGGTGGCGAAGCTGATCGCCTTTGCGGTCGCGATGGGGCTGAGCGGCCTGCTCTGGGTGTTCCTGCACACCACCGATCTCGGCAAGGCGATGCGCGCCGCGTCGCAGAACCGCGACGTCGCGATGCTGATGGGAATCAATCCGAACCGCGTGTTCGCGGTGGCGTTCGGCACCGCGCTGGCGCTGGCCGGCGCGGCCGGCTCGCTGCTGATGCCGTTCTATTCGGCCTATCCGTTCGTCGGCCAGGTGTTCGTGTTGATGGCGTTCGTCGCCGTCGTGATGGGCACGCTCGGGAATGTGGCGGGCGCGCTGGTCGCGAGCCTGATGATGGGGGTCGCCGAATCGCTCGGCATCCAGTTCGTCGGCGCCGACTCCGGCCTGATCGTGGTGTTCGCGCTGCTGCTGCTGACGCTGGCGTTCAAGCCGAGCGGCCTTGGTGCACGGAGGGGCCGCTGATGCAAGCGCTCGGCAAGATGAAATGGCTCTGGATCGCGCTGGCGATCGTGGTGATGATCGCCCTGCCCCAGATCGTCACCTCGTCATTCGCGATCGACATCTTCATCCGCATTCTGCTGTTTTCGTTCATCGGCGTCGCCTGGAACCTGATGGGCGGCTATGCCAAGCAACTCTCGCTCGGCCATGCCGCCTATTTCGGGCTCGGCGCCTACACCTCGACCATCATGCAGGTGAACTACGGTATCTCGCCCTGGATCGGGATGATGGCCGGTGGCGTGGCCGCGATGCTGGCGAGCCTGCCGATCGGCTGGCTCTGCTTCCGCCTGCGCGGCCCCTATTTCACCATCGCCACCATCGCCACGGCACAAGTGCTGATGCTGGTCTTCCTCAAGTTCCGTGATTTCGCCTGGGGCGCCGAGGGCACCACGGTCCCGAATCTCGGCAGCGCGCCCTTGATGATGCAGTTCGAGGAAAAGTCGTCGTATTACTACGTCGTGCTCGGATTGCTCGCCGTCGGGCTCTGGGTCACCCACAGAATCGAAAAATCCTGGATGGGCTACTATCTCGTCGCGATCGGCGAGGATGAGGACGCAGCGGAAGCGATCGGCGTCAACGCGCCGAAGGTCAAGCGCGACATCTACATGCTCAGCGCGTTCCTGACCGCGCTCGCCGGCACCTTCTACACCCAGTACATCTACTTCATCGATCCCGCGACCGCGTTCAGCTTCAACGTCTCGATCGAGGCCGCGCTGGTGTCGATCGTCGGCGGCATCGGCACGCTGTGGGGGCCGGTGATCGGCACCGTGCTGCTGGAGACGACGTCGGCGCTGCTGCAGAGCTGGCTCGGCAGCTCGGTCGGCGGCATCCAGCTCACCGTCTACAGCCTGATCCTGATGGCCGTGATCCTGTGGCGGCCGACCGGACTGATCGGCTTCGCCACCGACCTCTATCACCGCTATGCCCGGCGTAAGCCGGCGCACGCCTGAGGCGATCGCGATGGCGGAAGCACTGGTCATCAAGGGCCTCAGCAAGCGCTTCGGCGGCCTGCGCGCGGTGCAGGACGTCAGCTTCACCGTGCAGGAGAACGAGACGGTGGCGCTGATCGGCCCGAACGGCGCCGGCAAGACCACGAGCTTTCATCTGATCACGGGTTTCCATCGGCCCGACGCCGGCTCGGTGCTCGCCTTCGGCCAGGAGGTCGTGGGACTCAAGCCGCATGACGTCTGCGCGCTCGGGATGGCGCGCACCTTCCAGGTGGCCAAGCCATTTGGCGCGATGACGGTGCTGGCCAATGTCATGACCGGCGCCTTCCTGCGCGACCGCCACGTCGCCGCCGCCGAGCGGAAGGCGCTCGAGGCGATCGAGTT
Organism: Bradyrhizobium semiaridum; assembly: GCF_020329505.1. GTDB lineage: Bacteria > Pseudomonadota > Alphaproteobacteria > Rhizobiales > Xanthobacteraceae > Bradyrhizobium > Bradyrhizobium semiaridum. The sequence goes on along the minus strand of NZ_JAGKJJ010000002.1, from coordinate 341,342 downwards.
CGTCGGGCTCAGTGCCAGGGAGCAGACGCCGGCCAAGGACCTCACCACCATCGACCAGCGCCGCCTCGAGATGGCCCGCGCGCTGGCGACGCAGCCCAGGATCCTGTTGCTCGACGAGGTGATGGCCGGGCTCAATCCGTCGGAGATCGACCAGGCCGTGGCGCTGGTGAAGAAGCTGGCCGCCAGCGGTCTGACCATCGTGATCGTCGAGCATGTGATGCGCGCGATCATGGCGGTGGCGCGCCACATCGTGGTGCTCGACCACGGCCAGAAGATCGCCGAGGGCGCGCCGAAGGAGATCGTGGAGAATCCCGAGGTGATCCGCGCCTATCTCGGCTCCTATGTGCATCCGCCCGCGCAGGGGGACGCCCATGCTTGAGCTCTCCCGCGTCAGCGCCAGCTACGGCTCGGTACCGGCGATCACCGACGTCGACATCTCGATCGGCGAGGGCGAAGCCGTCGGCCTGTTAGGGGCCAACGGGGCCGGCAAGAGCACGACGCTGCGCGCCGTCTCCGGCCTGGTGAAGCTGTTCGGCGGCAAGGTGACATTCGACGGCGTCGATCTCGCCGCGCTGCCGCCCTACCGCATCCCCGAGCTCGGCATCGCCCACGTCCCGGAAGGCCGCCAGGTCTTCCCGGAGATGACGGTGCAGGAAAATCTCGAGATCGGCGCCTACACGCCGAGGGCCAAGCCGGACCGCCAGCACACGATGCAGCTGGTCTACGACATCTTCCCGCGCCTCGCCGACCGCAGGAAGCAGCTCGCCGGCACCATGAGCGGCGGCGAGCAGCAGATGCTCGCGGTCGGCCGCGGTTTGATGCTGAAACCGCGGCTTCTGATGCTCGACGAGCCCTCGCTCGGGCTGGCGCCTGTGATGACCGACGTCACCTTCGAGAAGATCGGCGAGATCCACAAGATGGGCACCGCGATCCTGCTGGTCGAGCAGAACGTCAGCCGCGCGCTGTCGCTGGTACAGCGCGCCTATGTGCTGGAGAGCGGCAACGTCATCATGCACGGCACCAGCGCCGAGCTCGCCAACAACAAGCAGGTGCAGGCGGCGTATCTGGGGATTTGAGCTGTTCCTTCGTCACACAACGACTGTGCGCTTCGGCTCGACAATCTCGAACATGCGCGGGAATTCGTCCATCAGCGACATCAGCTCGCCGAGCCGCTGCGGCTCGCCCGAGACCTTGATCCTGCCGGCGTCGACCGCCTCGGGAAATGTGGTCAGCTTGGCGATCACCTCATCCAGCACGCTGCGGGCCAAGGTGAAGCTCGCCTGCGCATCCGAGGCCTGCGCACCCTTGACGTAGGTCAGCGCCGAGTTCTCGAGGTTGAGCACGAAGCTCTCGCCGGTGTCCGTAAAAGTCCAGTTCAGCACGATGCGCTTGCCTTCAGCCTTGGGGCCGTTGAGACGGATGCCGAGCACGTCCCAGAGCTGCTCGGTGCGCAGCGCGGCCAGCGTCTCGCGCGGCATCGGCGAGCGCGGCGGTGTCTTCGGCATGCCCTGGCGCAGCTCCTGTGCGCCGAACAGATAGGCGTTGCGCCAGGTCGAGCTTTCCGCGGCATAACCGAGCTGCTCGAACGTGTCGGCGAGCATCGCCCGGGCCGCCTGGTTGTCCGGCTCGGCGAACACGAGATGGCTGACGGCCTGTGCCACGAAACGGAATTCACCCTTGGCGAAATCCGCCGCAGCCCGCTTCAGGATCGCGTCGGCGCCGCCCATATACTCGACATATTTTTTGCCGGCCTGGACCGGCGGCAGCGGATCGAGATTGACCGGGTTGGCATCGTACCAGCCGAGATATTTCTGGTAGATCGCCTTCACATTGTGCCTGATATGGCCGTAGTAGCCGCGGCCGTGCCAGGCGCCTTCGAGGCTCTGCGGCAGGCGGATGGTCTCCGCGATCTCGGCAGCGTTGAGCCCGTGGTTCATCAGGCGGATGGTCTGGTCGTGGGCGTATTTGTAGAGATCGCGCTGCTGGCGGATCATGGTGTCGATCCGCGCCGCGCCCCACACCGGCCAGTGGTGCTGGCCGCACATCGCCGCGGCCTTGCCACCCCACATCTGCAGCGCCTCGCCGAGATATTTCGACCACGCCAGCGCATCGCGGACGTCGGCGCCGCGGAACGGCAAGAGATTGTGGAAATTGTGCGTGCAGTTTTCCGCGAGGTTGAGCAGCTTGTAGCGCGGGATGAAGAAATGCATCTCCGCCGGCGCCTCGCTGTTCGGCGCCATCTGGAATTCGAACTCGACGCCGTCGATGATGCGCGTATCGCCGGTCGCGATGATCAGGTCGGTCGGCCGCAGCAGCGCTACCCCGCCCGCGGCCATGGTCTTGCCGAGCCCGCAATCGACGTGGCCCTGAACGCCCTTGGCGAGGAACGGCCCGAACTGGTATTGCGCGCGGCGCAGCATCGCCGGTCCCGCAATGATGTTCTCGGAGACCGCGTGCTCCATGAAGAAGTTCGGCGCGATGATCGGCACGCCGGCCGCCAGCATCGCGTCATCGACCACGCCGCGCGCCCCGCCCCAATGGTCGGTATGGGTGTGGGTGAAGATCACGGCGGCGACCGGACGCTTGCCGCGGTGTCGGAAGTAGAGCTCCATCGCGGCACGTGCGCCCTCGATCGAGGTCAGCGTATCGACGACGATGACGCCCCTGTCGCCCTCGATCAGCGTCATATTGGCAATGTCGAGCCCGCGCACCTGGTAGACGCCGGGCACCACCTCGAACAGGCCGTGATGCATGTTGAGCCGCGACTGCCGCCACAGGCTGGGATCGACCGTCGGCGGCGCCGCCGCCTCGGAGAGGAAGCCGTACGGCTCCAGGCTCCAGACCGTCCGGCCCTGCGCGGAGGTGATCTTCGCGTTCTCGATGGTGCCGAGAAAGCCGCGCGCGGCATCTTCGAAATCGCTGGTGTCGGAGAACGGCAGCGCCTTCAGCGTCGCCGCATGCTGGGCAATCACGAAAGCGGATGCAGGCTTCGGAGCTTGCTGTGACGTGTCGCTGGCTGTCATGGCGATTACTCCCTCACACGACGAAAAGTCTGCGCACGATCCCCTCAGCGAAACTGCACGCCTTCGAACTGGCCGCTCCTGCGCCAGGCATCGATGTACTTGAAGTAGGCCAATGCGCCCGAGGGATGGCCGACATTGAGCTTGGCGGCCGGACCTGGTTCACGCCCCTCATTGTTGTAGTAGCCGGGCGTGCAATCCGGTCCGCCGATCATCCGGCCGACGCCGGTCAGCAGCAGCTCGACCCAGCGGTCTTCGGCCTCCTTGCTGACCTCGATCTGCCTGAAGCCGTTGTCCCGCGCGTGGCTCACCATCAGGGCAATGGTGCGCGCCGAGTCGGTCAGATTGTGCGGCACGTTGGAAATCAGATTGGCGCCCTGCGTCGGCTGCACGAAGAACACGTTCGGAAAGCCGTGGACGTGGATGCCGTGCTTGGTGCGCATGCCCTCGGCCCAATGCTCCGACAGCTTGACGCCGCCGCGGCCGGTCAGGTCGAAGCCCGCCCGGCGGCGATATTCGGTCCCGACCTCGAACCCCGACGCGTAGATGATGCAATCGAGCTGGTACTCCCTGCCCGCGACGACGATCCCGTGCTCGGTGATCCGTTCGACGCCCTTGCCATCGGTATCGACCAGATGCGTGCCCGGCGTGTTGAACGCCTGAAGATAGGAATCGTGGAAGCACGGCCGCTTGCAGAGCTGGCCGTACCAGGCCTTGAGATTGTTCGCCGTCTCGGGATCGGTGACGATGCTGTCGACCCGGTTGCGGATCTCCTCCATCTTCTCGAAATCGGACTCCTCGAAGGCGGCGCGCATGTTGGCCACCGTGCGCTGCTCGCGCGGCAGCAGCATGACCTTGGCGCGAATACGTTTGGACAGGTCAGTCCAGCCGTCCTGCACGAGATCCTCTTCGGCGGACCCGCCGGCCTGGTTGGCGGTGAAATTCTCGAGCCAGCGCTGCTGCCAGCCGGGCGTTGCGATCTCCGCGAACCATTTCGGATCGATCGGCGCGTTGGCGCGCACGTCGACCGACGACGGCGTGCGCTGAAACACGTAGAGCTCCTTGCAGGCTCGCGCGAGGTGCGGCACGCATTGCACTGAGGTCGCGCCCGTGCCGATCAGGCCGACGCGCTTGTCGGCCAGCCGGTCCATCAGCGCGCCCGAGGGATCGCCGCCGGTGTAGCTGTAATCCCAGCGGCTGGTGTGGAATGAATGGCCCTTGAAATCTTCCAAGCCCGGAATGCCAGGCAGCTTCGGCACATGCAGCGGGCCGGTGCCGATGCCGACATATTGCGCGGTGAAGGCATCGCCGCGCGCGGTGCGGATCATCCAGCGCGATTGCGCGTCGTCCCAATCGAGGCTCGTCACCTCGGTATGAAACAGCGCGTTGTCGTAGAGCCCGAAATGTTTGCCGATCCGCTGGCAATGCGCGAGGATCTCCGGCGCATGGGCGTATTTTTCCGACGGCATGTGGCCGGTCTCTTCGAGCAGCGGCATGTAGACCATCGAGGCCGTGTCGCATTGCGCGCCGGGATATCGGTTCCAGTACCAGGTGCCGCCGAAATCACCGCCCTTCTCGACGATGCGGACATCCCTGATGCCGGCCTCGGTCAGCCGCGCCGCCGTCGCAAGGCCAGCGAAGCCACCGCCGATGAAGGCGAAGGTGACATGGTCGGTCTTCGGCGCCCGCGCCGTGACCGGCGTGTAGGGATCGTCGAGATAGTGGGCGAGCTGTCCCTTGATCTGCAGATACTGGTCGTTGCCATCAGGGCGCAGCCGCTTATTTCGCTCCACGATATATTTCTGGCGCAGCTGCTCCTTGTCGATCGCAGCGGGCTGCGCAGCCCGGGATTGGTCCGTCATCGTCATCAGGGGCGCGCTCCAGCCGCGGCTTCTTATGGTTGTTCCGCGCCGGATGGGCCGATGTCAACACTATTTGCGGCTTGCAGACGCCGCACCGCTATTCATGCGAGACCGGCCCCCTGTCGCGATAGGCCCACAGGCATTCGCGCGGCAGCGAGACCGGCGCTTCGACGCCGACCTGGTGCCGCGCCGCGGTGCCGAGCTCGATCGCCTCCAGCCGCTTGCCGAACAGCTCGATGCCGTAGGCGGTCTGGGTGCCCTGATAGCGGCGGTCCAGCACCTTGGCGGAGAACGTGTTGGCGCCGTCAGGCCGGCCGATCGCGATGTTCTCCGGCCGCAGCGCGACGCGCACCTTCTCGTCGGGCGCCAACGCATGGAATAGCGCGACCTCGCCTCGCCTGCCGTCGCCGAAATCGACCACGCCATACCGGCCGTTGCAGGCGACCAGCGTGCCCGCGAGCTCGTTGGTGGCGCCGGTGAAGTTGGCGACGAACAGATCAGCGGGGCGATTGTAGATCGCGTCAGGCGAATCCATCTGCAGCAGCTTGCCGTCGCGCATCACGCCGATGCGGTCGCCGAGCACCACCGCTTCGGCCTGGTCGTGCGTGACGTAGAGCGCGGTCATCCCGGTCTGCTTGAGGATGACGCGAAGATCATCGCGGAGTCGCAACCGCAGCTTGGCGTCGAGGTTCGACAGCGGCTCGTCGAGCAGCAGCAGTTGCGGCCGGTAGACCATGCTGCGCGCCAGCGCGACGCGCTGCATCTGTCCGCCCGACAGCGCGACCACCGGGCGGTCGCCATATTCCGACAGCCCGACCAGCGCCAATGCCTCCTCGACCTTGCGTCCCGCGTCGGCGCGGCTGATATTGCGGTGCTTCAGCGGATAGACCACATTCTGCCGCACCGTCATATGCGGCCACACCGCATAGGACTGGAACACCATGCCGAGATCGCGCGAGCGCGGCGGCACCAGCACGCCGCGTTCGGGCGACGACACCACCTTGCCTGAGATGCTGATCTCGCCGCCGGTCGGATGTTCGAGCCCGGCGACGCAGCGCAAGGTCGTGGTCTTGCCGCAGCCGGAAGGACCGAGCAGCACCACGATCTCGCCGGCGGGCACGGAAAAACTGACGCCGTCGATCGCCGGGCGACCGATCGCGAACTGTTTCCGGAGCTCGGTGACCTCGAGTGTCGCCATCATCGCTTCACCCGCTATTTACTGCCGATAGCCGTAGGTCTTGTCCCAGTCCGCGACCCACGCCGAATGCAACTTCTTGTACTCGTCGAAGTCCGGATACCAGAGCTTCACCACCTTGGGATCGAACCCTTCCGGATAGGCCGGCGGCTGCTTCAGCGACGTCAGGTTGCCGAGCTCCTTGATCATGAAGGTCTGGCCCTCCTTGGACAGGCACCAGTTCAGGAACAGCTTGGCGGCATTCGGATGCGCGGCGGTTTTCGGAATGCCGGTGGCGTACGGATTGACGGGCGAACCCTCCGGCGGGAAGAAGATTTCGATCGGCGCGCCGTCCTTCTTCTTCTGGTAGATCACGTTGTAGAGCAGCGGCGCGATCGCGATCTCGCCGCGCACCAGCGCGTCCGCCGTCGGCGCGCCGGAGGGATAGAGCACCGGATGGGTCGCGGCCTGCTTGGCCCAGTAATCCTCGCCGAGCACCTGGCGCTCGAACATGATCCGCGTCCAGGTGGTGCCGCCGGACTGCGCGAACACCTGTCCGATCAGCTTGTCATATTGCGGCTTGGTCAAGTCCTTCCAGGACCTCGGCGGGTCCTTCACCAGCTCGGTGTTGTAGCCGATCGACCAGGCGATCGTGGCGCGCGGCCAGAGTTTTGGCGAGATCAGCGCGTGCGTATCGTAATCGGCGGCGTTCGGCGGCGCGTAGTCCTGGAATAGGTCCTCCAGCGGCTGCATCAGCGCGCGGTCGGAATGGTCGACCACGTCGGCGATCAGCTTGCCGGCTGCGGCCTCGGTCTTTACGCGGGTGATGAGCTGGCCGCCCGGCGCGCGCACCATCTCGATCTTGATCTCAGGAAAGCGCTTGTTGAAGGCCTTGATCACCTGCTGCTCGATCTCGGCGAAGTTCGCGGTGTAGTAGACCAGCTTGCCTTCGGCCTTGGCCGCCGCGATCAGCTCGGGCGAGCCGAACTCCTGCGCCTGCGCGCGAGGCACCAGCGTCAATGCCGCGACGCCGGCCATGGCCCATGTCGTGGCCAACGTGGTGAAGCTCCGTCTATCCATCGCCAATCCTCCCGTTGTTTGTTGTTATCCGGTCCGGGCCACGTTGCCCTGTGCTGCGCCGCGCGACAGCCAGTTGGCGCCGCCGATCAGCACGCCAAGCAGCACCGTCTGTACCAGGCTGAAGGCGGCGGTCTTGCCGATATTGCCGCCCTCGTAATAGTCGAGTAGCAGCACCGACATCACCATGGTGTTGCTGGTGTAGAGGAACAGCGACGAGCCGAGCTCGCGGATCGCCAGCACGAACAGCAGCGTCATCGCCGCCAGCACGCCCGGGCTCGCCAGCGGCAGCACGATGGTCCTGATGGTGCCGAGCATGCCCTTGCCGCAGACCCAGGCCGCCTCCTCGAGTTCGCGATGGATCTGCAGGAACGAGGTCGACAGCGCCTTCACGGTGTCGGGCATGAAACGCGCGATGAAGGCGAGCGCCAAAATCCAGATTGTGCCGTAGAGCCCGCCCGGGATGCCGATCCAGGCCCAGAGATAGGCGACGCCGACCACCAGGCCGGGAATCGCGACCGGCAGCGTCGAGATCAGGTCGATGGCGCCGCGGCCGGCGACCCGGGTGCGATGGATGGTGTAGCCGATCGCAAAGGCGAGCGCGCCGCCGACCACCGCGGTGATGACGCCGACCTCGACCGCATTGTAGATCGACCGCATCGTCAGCGGATTGTCGAAGATACTCTCGAAATGCGTCAGCGAATATTGGCGCATGTCGAACAGGCTGGCGACGTCGCGGATGAACATGAACTTGCGGAACGCGGCGACGATCAGCGCCAGCGACGGCAGCACCACGACGACGAGGAGATAGAGAATGCCGATCGCGAAGGTGAGCCAGCGCCACGGCCCGAGGTCGAGGCTGCGCGGCCGGAACGCCTTGCCGGCGACCGTCGTGTAGCTACGCCCGCTCAGCACCCGCTGCTGCAGATAGACCAATAGTCCCGTCACCACCATCAGGATGATCGCGACCGCGGCCGCGGTGTTGTAGAGCGGCGGCGACCAGTTGGTCAGCTTGAAGATGTAGGTGGTGAGCACGTTGAGGTTGGTCGGCGCACCGAGTACCGCGGGAATGCCGTAGATGCCGAGCATCACGATGAAGGACAGCAGCATGCCGGAGACGATCGCCGGCATGATCAGCGGGAACGTCACCGTGAACAGCGTCGAGAACGCGCTGGCGCCGGAGATCTCGGCGGCCTCCTCCAGGCTCGGATCCATGTTGCGCAGCGCCGACGAGGTGAACATGTAGACGTAGGGCGCATAGTAGATGCCGAACACGAAGACGAGGCCCCACATCGAATAGAGATCGACGCGGAAGTCCGAGCCCATCCACTTGAACATCGTGTTGATCAGCCCCGTTTTGGGCGAGCCGAGGATGGCCCAGGCGACGCCCGCCACCAGCGGCGGCGCGAACAGCGGCAGGATGCTGGCCGCGGCGATGAAGCCCTTGAACGGGGTATTGGTGCGCACCACGATCCAGGAGAAGAACAGCCCGATCGCCACCGCGATCGCGGTGCCGCCGCCGCAGGCGATCAGGGTGTTGAGCAGCGCCTCGCCCACATTCGGATTGGCGAGGACGGTGAGGAAATTCGCGACCGAGAGATGGCTGAGGCTGCGCGCAAGGCCGTCCACCACCGGATTGGTGTCGGTGAGCGCACCGAGCAGCAGCATAATGACGGGGTAGATCACCAGGAAGGCGAGGATCGCCAGCAATGCCCCGACCCAGAGGCCAGTGTACAAACGGCGGCGGGCCCCGTCGCTGGCGCCACGCGTGACCTCGCTGCGCCGGTCCGCCTGTCCGTGCAATGCGCTTCCCCTCCGCGGCCGCTTCTATCGTGGCCAGCTTGTATGCCAAGGGTAGTCGATCGGTCCGATGACGCAAGCTATCCGAAAGTCGTCCGCACGCGATAATGTGACACACGGACGAAACGGGGACTGCGTTTGCGCGGATGAACTGTGGGTTGTCGTCGCCCAATCGCAGCCATTGGTTCCGTCATGCGCGCGCAAAGGCTTCGCCTTTGTCGCGGGGATAACGGGTTGGTTCGCTCAACTTGCTCGGTGTCATCGCCCGGCTTGAACATCGCGCCGGGCGATGACACCGTGGTGGGGACGCAGCCTTGCATTCTCACGACAGGACTCGTTCGAACTCGCTTCGCCGAGCTCATCCTGCGAATGACTCTCCCACTCGTCATTCCGGGGCGGCCCGGAGGGCCGAGCCCGAAAATCCATTCATCCACCAACGCTGCGGCGCAATGGATTCCGGGCTCTCGCTTTACGAGCCCCGGAATGGCGGGGCAGGATCTGTCCCCTCCGGCCTCCGGCAAGGCTGCTTCGCATACGCATCATGCAGCGGCGCGGCTGTGGAACGGGATGCCGGCGTAGTACATGCGGCGCTGGAGACCGTCCCGATCATGCTCGAAAAGACCCCGACCGCCGCCGCAGTTTCAGCGCCTGTCACCGATGGATTGCCGTGGGAACGGCGGCGCTGGGCGGTGGCCGCGATCTTCACCGCGCTGGCGATGGCCTCGCTCGACACGGCGATCGCCAACATCGCGCTGCCCGCGATCGCCACCGATCTCCATGTCAGCCCGGCCGAGGTGGTCTGGGTCGTCAACGTCTACCAGATCGCCCTGGTCGCGACGCTGCTGCCGCTCGGCGCGCTCGGCGAGATCGTCGGCCACCAGCGCATCTATCTCTGCGGCCTCCTGCTGTTCACATTGGCGTCATTGGGCTGTGCGCTGGCGTGGTCGCTGCCCAGCCTCCTGATGGCGCGCACCCTGCAAGGCTTGGGCGCCAGCGGCCTGATGAGCGTCAACACCGCGCTGGTGCGCTTCGTCTATCCGAGCAAGATGCACGGTCGCGGCTTCGGCCACAACGCGCTGGTCGTCGCCACCGCCTTCACGCTCGGACCGACGATCGCCTCGGGCATCCTGGCGCTCGGTCCATGGCCCTGGCTGTTCGCCGTCAACATTCCCTTCGGCATCATTGCGATCCTGATCGGCCTGAAGACGCTGCCCCCGACGCCGCGTGCCACCCACAGCTTCGACTTCACCGGCGCGGCGCTCGCCTCCGCCTGTCTCGGCCTGTTCATCACCGGGATCGGCAGCGCCGCGCACCGGGCGGCACCCGCGCTTGTGATCGCCGAGCTGATCGGCGCGGTGCTGTTCGGCTGGATCCTCACCCGACGGCATGCCGATCATCCGGCACCGATGCTGCCGATCGACCTGTTCCGCCGGCCGGTGTTCGCGCTGTCGGCCGCGACCGCGGTCTGCTCATTCGCCGTGCAGGGCCTCGCCTTCGTGTCGCTGCCTTTCTACTTCGAGGACATCCTGCACCGCTCGCAGGTCGAGACCGGCTTCTTCATGACGCCGTGGCCGCTGGTGGTGGCCTTCATGGCGCCGATCGGCGGGCGGCTGTCCGACCGCTATCCGGCCGGCATCCTCGGCGGCATCGGCATGCTGCTGCTTGGGCTCGGCATGACGCTGCTGGCGACCCTGCCGGCCGAGCCGAGCGTCGCCAACATCGTCTGGCGCACGATGATCTGCGGCGTCGGCTTCGGCTTCTTCCAGACACCGAACATGAAGGCGATCATGTCGAGTGCGCCGCCGCATCGCAGCGGCAGCGCCAGCGGCATCGTCGCCACCGCGCGGTTGATCGGGCAGACCACCGGCGCTGCGCTTGCCGCATTCTGCTTCGCACTGGCCGACCGCGAAGGCGCGACCGTCGCGCTCGCCCTCGGCGCCGGCTTTGCGGCAGTCGGCAGTGTCATGAGCTTCCTGCGGCTGGCCGTCGCCTCGCCGAAAAAGGCATGACAGGCATGTGATATTCGCAGCCGCGGCCAAACACCGCGCGCGGTCAATTCTTGTCGGGTTGCAAACGCGGTTTCTTGATTTGAACGGTTCCAGTTTCGAGGCCAGATTGCCGCGCAGTTCAATCGATGGATTGGACCAATCAGGGGACCGCGATGGCAAACCTCAAAATCAATGGCAAGACAATCACTGTAGACGTCGAGGACGACACGCCACTGCTGTGGGCGATCAGGGAGAATGTCGGACTGACCGGAACGAAATACGGCTGCGGCATCGCGCAATGCGGCGCCTGCACGGTGCATATGGACGGCGTGGCGATGCGCTCCTGCGGCGTCACGGTCGGCGAAGCTGCCGGCAAGGAGATCACCACGATCGAGGGCCTTGCCGTCAACGGCGTGCTGCACAAGGTGCAGACGGCCTGGATCGCCAATGACGTGCCGCAATGCGGCTACTGCCAGAGCGGCATGATCATGGCCGTCGCGGCGCTCTTGAAGGACAATCCCAAGCCGACCGACGACGACATCAACGACGCCATCACCAACATCTGCCGCTGCGGCACCTTCCAGCAGGTGCGCGAGGCGATCCATGCTGCCGCGAACGCGTAAGGGGGCAGCCATGAATCAGCACGTCAAGATCAACCGCCGCTCCTTCGTGGTCGGCGCAGCAACCGCGGGTGCCGGCCTTGCGATCGGCCTCGACCTTCCGTTTGGCGGCCCCGCCGTGGTGCGCGCGGCCGACGGCTCGCCCGAGATCAACGCTCCTGAAGTCAACGCTTGGGTGGTGATCCGGCCCGACGAGACCGTCGTGATCCGCATCGCCCGCTCAGAGATGGGCCAGGGCACGCTGACCGGCCTCGCCCAGCTCGTCGCCGAGGAGCTGGAGTGCGACTGGTCGAAGGTCACGACCGAATTCCCGACGCCCGGCCAGAGCGTCGCCCGCAAGCGCGCCTGGGGTGATTTCTCCACCGGCGGCAGCCGCGGCATCCGCTCCTCGCAGGATTATGTCCGCAAGGGCGGCGCCACCGCGCGCGTGATGCTGATCCAGGCCGCCGCCAATGAGTGGAAGGTGCCGGCCACCGAATGCAAGGTCTCCAGCGGCGTGATCACGCATACGCCGTCCGGCAAGACCACGACCTACGGCAAGGTCGCAGAAGCGGCCGCAAAACTCGAGCCGCCGGCCGACGTCAAGCTGAAGGACCCGAAGGACTGGACCATCGCCGGCAAGGGCCTGAAGCGGCTCGATACCGCCGACAAGGTCACGGGCAAGATGATCTACGGTGCCGACGTCAAGCTGCCGGGCATGCTGAACGCCGCGATCAAGGACTGCCCGGTGTTCGGCGGCAAGCTGAAGAGTTTTGATGCCGCCAAGATCGCCAATATGAAGGGTGTCAAGAAGGTGGTGCAGGTCGGCGACAGCGCGGTCGCCGTCGTCGCCGACACCTGGTGGCACGCCAAGACGGCGCTCGACGCGCTGCCGATCATCTGGGACGAAGGCGATAACGCCAAGGTCTCCAGCGAGACGATTGCAAAATGGCTGGCCGAGGGCCTCGACAATGCGCAACCTGCCTATATCGGCAACCAGAACGGCGACGCCAAGGCTGCGATTGCCGGCGCGGCTAAGAAGGTCGAAGCTGTCTACAGCTACCCCTACCAGAACCACGCCACGATGGAGCCGATGAATGCCACCGTGCTCTACACGCCCGAGAAATGCGAGGTGTGGTGCGGCACGCAGAATGGCGAGGCGGCGTTCGCCGCGGCGCTCGAGGCCTCCGGCCTGCCGCCGGAGAAGGTCGACGTGCACAAGCTGCTGCTCGGCGGCGGCTTCGGCCGGCGCGGCATGACCGACTATGTCCGCCAGGCGGTGGCGATCGCCAGGCAGATGCCGGGCACGCCAGTCAAGCTGCTGTGGTCGCGCGAAGAGGACATGCAGCATGGCAAGTACCACCCGATCACGCAGTGCAAGCTGACCGGCGCGTTCGACGCCGACAACAACCTGATCGCCCTGCACTACCGCCTCTCGGGCCAATCCATCCTGTTCTCGGTGCGTCCCGAAGCGCTGCAGAACGGCATGGACCCCGCCGCGTTCCAGGGCGTCGCACAGACCGGCGAGGCCGCGATCGGTTACTCGGTGCCGAACTTGCTGGTCGAGCATTCGATGCGCAACCCGCACGTCCCGCCCGGCTTCTGGCGTGGCGTCAACGTCAATCACAACGCGATCTACATGGAATGCTTCATGGACGAGCTGGCCCACGCCGTCGGCCAGGACCCGCTCGAATTCCGCCGCAAGCTGATGGGCAAGCATCCGAAGCATCTGGCGGTGCTCAATGCCGTGGCCGAGAAGATCGGCTGGGGCACGCCGGCGCCGAACGGCGTCTATCGCGGCATCGCGCAGGTGATGGGCTATGGCAGCTATGTCGCGGGAGCAGCCGAGATCTCGGTCACCGACGGCAGCAAGATCAAGGTGCATCGCATCGTCGCCTCCACCGATCCGGGCTACATCGTCAACCCGGCGCAGGTGGAGCGCCAGATCGCGGGCTCGTTCGTCTATGGCCTCAGCGCGCTGTTCTACGGCGGCTGCACCGTGAAGGACGGCCGCATCGAACAGACCAATTTCGACACCTACAACTCGATGCGGATCAACGAAATGCCGAAGGTGGAATCGGTGATGGTGCCGAGCGGCGGGTTCTGGGGCGGGGTCGGCGAGCCGACCATCGGCGTCGCGGCGCCGGCGGTGCTCAACGCCTATTTCGCGGCGACGGGCAAGCGCATCCGCAGCTTCCCGCTGCGCAGCCAGAACATCACTTTCGCCTGATGCAATCAGAAGCAGCGGCCGGTTCGGCCGCTGCTTCGCTTTCCGGATTGTCGTGCATGGCCGTCACGCGTCGCCTGACGCGCAGGAATGTCATTGGTGGCGCCGCTGCCGTCGCGGCGGCGGCGCTGGCGCGTCCGTCGCTGGCGCAAGGCGCAGCCCGCGTTGCCGTGATCGGCGGCGGCTTCGGCGGCACAGTCTGCGCGCGGGCGCTGCGGCGGCTCGATGCGAAACTGCAGGTCACGCTGATCGAGCCTAACAAGACCTTCACCGCCTGCCCGTTCAGCAACGAGGTGATTGCCGGCCTGCGCGATCTTCCGCAGCAGCAATTCAGCTACGACAGGGTTGCAGCCGACGGCGTCACCATCGCTGCGCAGGCGGCCAGCAAGGTCGACGCGCAGGGACGTACGATCGGTCTCGCCGACGGCACGACGCTAGCCTACGACAAGCTGGTGCTCGCGCCCGGCATCGACATGCGCTTCGACGCCCTTTCCGGCTATGACGAGGCGGCGGCGGAAAAGATGCCGCATGCCTGGAAGGCCGGTGCGCAAACACTGCTGCTGCGCCGACAGCTTGAGGCCATGGACGACGGCGGCCTCGTCGTGATCGCAGTGCCCGCGGCCCCGCTGCGCTGTCCGCCGGCGCCTTACGAGCGCGCCGGCCTGATCGCGCACTATCTGAAGGCGAACAAGCCGCGCTCGAAGATCCTGGTGCTCGACGCCAAGGACGGCTACTCGCAGCAAAAGCTGTTCGAGAAGGCCTGGCAGGAGCTCTATCCCGGCATGATCGAGCGCATCGCGCTGTCGCAGGGCGGCCGGGTCACCGCGGTCAATCCGGCCGCGAATGAGATCGTCACCGATTTCGGCAATTACACCGCCGCGGTCGCCAACGTGATCCCGCCGCAGCGCGCCGGCCGCATCGCCGCGATCGCCGGCGCCGCCGACCGCACCGGCTGGTGCCCGATCGATCCCATCACCTTCGCCTCGAAGCTGGTGCCCAACATCCACGTCATCGGCGATGCCGCGATCGCCGGCGGCATTCCGAAATCCGCCTCTGCCGCCGCGGCGCAGGGCCGCGCCTGCGCGGCGGCGATCGTGAATGCGCTCGCGGGCAGGCCGCCGGAGACGCCGCGGCTCGATGGTGCCTGCTACAACACGGTGGCACCGGGCTACGCGTTCTCGCTGCGCGGCATCTATCAACCGAAGGACGATCAATACGCCGAGGCCGAAGTGACCACGAGCCCGGTCGATGCACCGCGCGAAATGCGGCAGCGCGAGGCCGAGGAGGCGGTGAACTGGTTCAAGACAATCACGGAGGACGCCTTTGGCTAGGCCCGTCCTCATCGCGTTGCTCGCGACCGCTGCGTTCGCAGCTTGCGGGCCTGCGGGTGCAGAGGGCCTGCTTCCCTACACCGTGGCGGGCGATGCGGTTCCCGACTCGCTCACGGGAACCAAAGGCGATGCAACACGTGGCCGGGCGCTGATCGTCGAGCGTTCCTCGACTTGCATCCTCTGTCACAGCGGCCCATTTCCCGAGCAGGCGTTTCAGGGCGATCTCGCGCCGAACCTGTCCGGCAGCGGCAGCCGCTGGTCGGAGGGACAGCTGCGGCTCCGCCTGGTCGATGCGTCGCACTTCGATCCGGCAACGATCATGCCGTCCTACTATCGCATCGACGGGCTGACGCGCGTCGGCAATGCGTGGCGCGACAAGCCAATCCTGTCGGCGGAGCAGATCGAGGATATCGTGGCCTATCTGGTGACACTGCGGGACTAGCGCATGATCCGGAAAAGTGGGAACCGGTTTGCCGATAAGATCATGCGCAAGCAAAGGACAATGATGCCGAATTCGGATCACACCACGCGCCGAACGTTTCTCACCCTCGCCGGTGGCGCTGCCGTGCTGGGAGCGGTTCCGGCCGTCATCGTGCGTCCGGCGGAGGCAACACCGGCGATGCTGTCGGCAGCGATCCGCAACGTCGTCGGCGAAGCCAATGTGCGCACCGGCAGGGTCAAGCTCGACATCCCGCCGCTGGTCGAGAACGGCAACACCGTGCCGATGACCGTCAGTGTCGCCAGCCCGATGACGACGGATGACTATGTGAAGAGCATCCACGTCTTCAATGAGAAGAACCCGCAGCCGAACATCGGCAATTTTTATCTCGGACCGCGGGCAGGCCGCGCCCAGGTCTCGACCCGCATCCGCCTCGCTGACAGCCAGAAGGTGACGGCGATCGCGCGGCTCTCCGACGATACGTTCTGGTCGGCGACAGCAGACGTCGTGGTGACGCTCGCCGCCTGCACCGAGGAGGCGATCTGATGCCGTCCGCGCTGATCAACGTGCCGTCGAAAGCGAAGCGCGGCGATGTCATCGAGATCAAGACGCTGATGTCGCACATCATGGAAACCGGCTATCGCCACACCGCCTCCGGCGAGGTGGTGCCGCGCGACATCATCACGAGCTTCACCTGCCGCTTCAACGGCGCGGAGATTTTCCGTGCCGATCTTTATCCGGCAATCGCCGCCAATCCATTCCTCACCTTCTTCACCACGGTGACCGAAAGCGGCAAGTTCGAATTCGAGTGGGTCGGCGACAAGGGGTTTTCGGAGACCGCATCGGCTTCGATCACGGTCGAATGAAGTTCGTCGGCTGCATCGCGATCCTGGCGGCGCTGGCGGGCACCGCGCTCGCGACCGAGATTCCGCAAGCCGATCGCCGCTCCGGCTACAGTTTCATGGGCCCCGACAGCAGGGCGATGCAGGATGATGACACGTCCAACCCCGGCATGCTCTGGGTGCTCGACGGCGAGACGCTGTGGAAACGCAAGGCCGGCACCGCGGGCAAGGCATGCGGCGATTGCCACAGCGACGCGCGCGTCAGCATGAAGGGCGTCGCGGCGCGCTATCCGACCTTCGACAAGGCCCTCGGCAAGCCGGTCGATCTCGAAGGGCGGATCAATCTCTGCCGCAGCAACCACCAGCAGGCGCCGCCCCTCGCCTACGAAAGCCGCGAATTGCTGGCGCTGACAGCCTATGTCGCGCAGCAATCGAGGGGCATGCCGATCGAGGTTGGCAATGATCCCGATCTCGCACCGTTCGTCGCCAAGGGACACGAGCTGTTCACCCGGCGGCAGGGCCAGCTCAATCTCGCCTGCGCCAATTGCCATGACGACAACTGGGACAGGAAGCTTGCCGGCGCGCCGATCACGCAGGGACAGCCGACCGGCTATCCGCTCTACCGGCTGGAATGGCAGTCGCTCGGATCGCTGCAGCGGCGGCTGCGCGCCTGCATCACCGGCATCCGCGCGCAGGCCTACGAATATGGTTCGCCCGAGCTGGTGGAACTGGAGGCGTATCTGATGTCGCGGGCGCGCGGCATGAAGCTGGAGACGCCTGCGGTAAGGCCGTAAATTCCCACTGCCCCATCCACGTCATTGCGAGCGCAGCGAAGCAATCCATCTCACTGCATGCTTGGTGACAATGGATTGCTTCGCTGCGCTCGCAATGACGGTGGTGGAGAGCGGAGCGGGCCTCAGCGCTCGGCGAACGCCTTCTCGACCACGAACTGCGCCGGCTCGCCGTGATTGCCCTCGACGAAGCCGCGGCCGTTGAGCAGCGTGCGGGTGTCGGCGACCAGCGCCGGCGAACCGCAGATCATGACGCGGTCATGCGCGGCGTCGAGCGCCGGCAGGCCGATGTCGTCGAACAGTTTTCCCGTGGTGATGAGGTCGGTGATGCGGCCGCGGTTGCGGAACGGATCGCGCGTCACGGTCGGGTAATAGATGAGTTGCTCGCGCACCAGCTCGCCGATCAGATCGTCGTTCGGCAGCTTCTCGGTGATCATCTCGCCATAGGCGAGCTCCTTGACGCGGCGGCAGCCGTGCAGCAGCACGACCTTCTCGAAGCGGTCATAGGTCTCGGGATCCTTGATCACGCTGAGGAACGGGGCAAGCCCGGTGCCGGTGCCGACCAGATAGAGGTTGCGGCCGTCCTCGAGGTTGTCGATGACAAGCGTGCCCGTGGCCTTGCGGCTGACGATGATCTCGTCGCCTTCCTTGAGGTGCTGCAGGCGCGAGGTCAGCGGACCGTCCGGCACCTTGATCGAGAAGAATTCGAGCGTGTCCTCGTAATTCGCGCTGGCGACGCTGTAGGCGCGCAGCAGCGGCTTCTCGCCGACCTTGAGGCCGATCATGGTGAACTCGCCGTTGCGGAAGCGGAAGGTGGGATTGCGGGTGGTCTTGAAGGAGAACAGCGTGTCGGTCCAGTGATGAACGCTGAGGACGCTTTCCTGGTTGAAATTGCTCATCGCACCAATCCCTGATTTGTGCTGCGCGGATAAGGACTTGAACCCTGTTGACCGGCCGGATCGTTTGTATACGATCATTCGTATACAAACGAATAATCCGGCTTGATCCGAAAGTCAAGCCGGGCTCAAATTCCCGAGCAATTTCAGGACAGAAGGAAACCACCATGGCTCACGACGCGCCCCAGGCCACCGGCCCCAGCAAGCTGGTGATCCGCAATATCGGGCTACTTTTGTCGGGAGCGCTGGAGAAGCCGATCCTGGATGCCGACACCATCGTCGCCGAGAACGGCAAGATCACCGCAATCGGCCGCCTCAAGGACGTCGACACCGAAGGCGCCACCACCATCGTCGACGCCAACGGCACCACCGTCGCCCCGGGGCTGATCGACAGCCACGTCCATCCGGTCGCCGGCGACTGGACGCCGCGGCAGAACCAGATCAACTGGATCGACAGCTACCTGCATGGCGGCGTCACCACCATGATCTCTGCCGGCGAGGTCCACATGCCCGGCCGTCCGCGTGACGTGGTCGGCGTCAAGGCGATGGCGATCTTCGCGCAGCGCGCGTTCTGGACGCTGCGGCCCGGCGGCGTCAAGGTGCATGCCGGCGCGCCGGTAATCGAATGCGAGATGGTCGAGGACGACTTCAAGGAGATGGCCGCCGCCGGCGTCAAGCTGCTCGGCGAGGTTGGGCTCGGCGGCGTGAAAGACGGCCCGACGGCGCGCAAGATGGTCGGCTGGGCACGCAAATACGGCATTCAAAGCACGATCCACACCGGCGGCCCCTCGATCCCGGGCTCGGGCCTGATCGACAAGGACGTGGTGCTGGAGGCCGACACCGACGTGGTCGGCCACATCAATGGCGGCCACACCGCCCTGCCCGACGACCAGATCCGCTGCATCTGCGAGGGCTGCAAGCGCGGGCTTGAGCTGGTGCACAACGGCAATGAGCGCTCGGCGCTGTTCACGCTGCGCACCGCGCGCGAGATGGGCGACCTGCACCGCGTCATCCTCGGCACCGACGCGCCGGCCGGTTCCGGCGTGCAGCCGCTTGGCATTTTGCGCATGGTCTCGCTGCTGTCCTCGCTCGGCGACCTCCCCGCCGAGCTCGCGTTCTGCCTCGCCACCGGCAACACCGCGCGGATGCGCGAGCTCGATTGCGGCCTGATCGAGGTCGGCCGCTCCGCCGATTTTGTCCTGATGGACAAGGCGCAGCATTCGCCCGGCAAAAACATCCTCGACAGCGTGCAGCTCGGCGATCTCCCCGGCATCGGCATGACCATCATCGACGGCATCGTCCGCACCCAGCGCAGCCGCAACACGCCGCCCGCGGGCAAGGTGCCGGAGATCGTGGCGAAGTAAGGCGAACAAGCCGGAGACCGTCGCTCTGAGAAGCGCGGCCTCCCCACGCCGTCGTCCTGGCGAAAGCCAGGACCCATAACCACCGAATTTGATTTGCAACGGGATAGTGGCCCCAGCGTCGCGCAACAACAAGCGATTGGGGCAATGGGTCTGGCTTTCGCCAGGACGACGCTAGATGTTTGGTGCCGCTCGCGAGTCATACATTCACCTGCAGGATCGGTGCTTATTCAATCCCTTGAGCAAATCTGCCAGATCACATGCCCCCCGCCGCGCGGCTATGCCGCGCTGGCGACGTCACCGAAGCTTGTTTTCAGCTGTCACCATTGAGGTGTAATCTGCCCACGAGCGAACCTTGACCGGCAGCACTCGCAAGAGGCATTTCGATCCGGATTTGAAGTTCTTGCCGTTGCATGCCGCCGTGCCGTGTTGATCACATCACACAATCAGGAGGGCAGCCGATGACGATGAGGCCAGATCCCACGTTCCACGCCTCGCCGAAGCTCGCGATGGAAGCGCCGGCCGAGAACTTCGCCTATACCGTGTTGCTCAGTCCGGACCATTCCAGGCCGGATGCGCTGGCCGTGATCGACGTCAAGCGCGGCTCGCCGACCTACAGCAAGATCGTCCACACCGTGACGATGCCCAACACGGGCGACGAGTTCCACCATTTCGGCTGGAACGCCTGCTCGTCGGCGCTGTCACCGCTCGCCGGCCACGCCTTCCTCGAGCGCCGCTACCTCATCATCCCCGGCATGCGGTCCTCCCGGATCTACATCATCGATACCAAGCCGGATCCGACGCAGGCCAAGATCCACAAGATCATCGAGCCGGAGGAGGTCTTCAAGAAGACCGGCTACTCGCGGCCGCACACGATCCACTGCGGGCCGGAAGGCATCTATGTCTCGACACTCGGCGGCGGCGGCAAGGACGGCACCGACGGACCGCCCGGCATCTTCATCATGGATTGCGAGACGTTCGAGGTGCTCGGCCGCTGGGAGATCGACCGCGGCTCGCAGACCAAGCATTATGACTTCTGGTGGAACCTGCCGCGCGACTACATGGTGAGCAGCGAATGGGCGCTGCCGCCGCAGTTCGAGAACGGCATCGTGCCGGAGGATCTGCTGTCGAACAAATATGGCCACCGCCTGCACTTCTGGGATCTGCGCGCCCGCCGCAACGTCCAGACCATCGATCTCGGCGCCAACCATCAGATGGCACTCGAGGTGCGGCCGGCACATGATCCGGTGCGCGAATATGGCTTCGTCGGCGTCGTGGTCGATACCACGAACCTCGAGGGCTCGATCTGGACCTGGTGGCGCGAGGGCGGCAAGTTTCACATCGAGAAGACGGCGACGATCCCGCCCGAGCCCGCGCCGAAGGACAAGCTGCCGCCGCTGCTGCAGGGCTTTGGCGCGGTGCCGCCGCTGGTCACCGACATCGACCTGTCGATGGACGACCGCTTCCTCTACGTCTCCTGCTGGGGCACCGGCGAGATGCGCCAGTACGATGTCTCCGATCCGCGCAAGCCGAAGCTTGCCGGCTCGGTCCGGATCGGCGGCATCGTTAGCCGCGCGCCGCATCCAAACGGGCAGGCCTTTGCCGGCGGACCGCAGATGGTCGAGATCAGCCGCGACGGCAAGCGGGTGTACTGGACCAACTCGCTGTACTCGACCTGGGACGACCAGTTCTATCCGCAAGGCATTCCCGGCGCCGAGGTGATGGCAATTGCCGGCCCGAACGGCGGCCTCGAACTGGCGAAGGATTTCTGGGTCGGCCTCCCCGACGGCTACCGCGCGCATCAGATCCGGCTCGACGGCGGCGACTGTTCGACCGACTCGTTCTGCTATCCCTCGGTCTGAATGTGAGTGCGGCCGACTGGACGCCGGCCTGGCTGTGGCTGGCTGTCATCGCGAGCGGCCTCTACCACGGGATCAACCCGGGAATGGGCTGGCCGCTCGCCGTGTCGGCCGGCTTGATGCAACGAACCCCGCGCGCGCTGCTTGGCGCGCTCGGGCCGCTCGCGATCGGGCACCTGCTCGCGATGCTGCTGGTGATCCTGCCATTCGCGATGCTGATCGCGCTGGTCGAATGGCAACGCCCGATCCGCATCGCGGCCAGCCTGCTCGTCATCGCCTTCGGCATCTACCGGCTGGTCGACCGCCGTCATCCGCGGGCGCTGGCGCGGATCCCGCCGACCCAACTGGGACTGTGGTCGTTCACCGTCGCGATCGCCCACGGCGCGGCGCTGATGCTGCTGCCGATCTATCTCGGGCTGTGCCGGGAGGCCGATGCCGATCGTGGCCACGAGGCCGCCGGTGCGCTGATCAATGCCAATTTCACGATGGCGCTGCTGGTCTCAGTGGTCCACGCCGGCGCGATGATCCTCGCCGGCGGGTGCCTGGCGTGGCTGGTCTACCGCTATCTCGGCCTCAAATTCGTATCGCGCAGCTGGTTCAATTTGGACACCGTCTGGGCCGCCAGCCTTGTGCTGGTCGGAGCAGTCGCGCTGGTGCTCGCGTCATGACGCCGGAATCCATTCATCCACCGAACATGCGGCCTGATGGATTCCGGGCTCTCGCTTCGCGAACCCCGGAATGACGAGGGGATGGAGTTGCGCAGCGTGCGCAAACAAATCGTCACCGCAACTTTCCCAGCAGCGCGATCAGCGTCTCGCGCTCCTTGGCGTCGAGCGGGGCCAACGTTTCCTTGGAGATCGCGTGTGCATGCGGCGCGGTCTTCTCCGCCATCTGCTGGCCGGCGCGCGTGAGACTCACCAGCAGCCGGCGGCCGTCGTCGGGATCGGGCGAGGTCTCGGTCAGGCCGCGCGCAGTCAGGCGGTCGATCACGCCCTTGATGGTTGCGACGTCCATTGACGTCAGCCGGCCGAGCTGGTTCTGCGAGCATGCCCCGACTTCCGCGAGCTTCGACAGCGCGGCCCATTGCGTCGGCGTCAGGTTGATGCCGATCTCGCGGGCGAAGATCATGGCGTGGCGCTGCGACACCTGGCGCAGGATGAAGCCGATCTGCTCGTCCAGCACGTAACTCGGCTTCGCCGCCTTGCCGTTTCGCTTCTGTGCAGCCGCTTTCGCCATGGTCCTGCATCGCCCTACAGCGACAGATGCGCGTCGCGGATGTCCGGCCGCGCGTCGAGTTCAGCCATGGTGCCGCCGAAGCAGATGCGGCCGCGCTCGATGATGTAGGCGCGATCCGAGATCAGGCGGGCGAAATGCAGGTTCTGCTCGGAGACGACGATGCTGACGCCCTCTTTCTTCATCGCCAGGATCGCATCGACCATCTGCTCGACGATCTTCGGCGACAGCCCTTCCGAGGGCTCGTCGAGCAGCACCAGCGACGGATTGCCCATCAGCGTGCGCGCGATCGTCAGCATCTGCTGCTCGCCGCCGCTCATACGGCCGCCGGGCCGGTTGCGCATCTCGCCGAGATTGGGGAACAGCTTGAACAGTTTGTCGCGATCCCATTGCGGCGCGCCCGCCCGCTTCGGCTGGCGGCCGACCTCGAGATTTTCCTCGACCGTCAAATCCGTGAAGATGCGGCGCTCCTCCGGCACGTAGCCGAGGCCGCCGCGCACGATCGCGTGCGTCGCCTCGCGCGAGACGTCCTTGCCCTCGAACATGATGCGGCCGGTGCGGTTCTCGACCAGGCCGACGATGGAGCGGAACGTGGTCGACTTGCCGGCGCCGTTGCGCCCGAGGAGCGCCACCACTTCGCCCTCGCCGACCTCGAGCGCGATGTCGAACAGGATATGCGCCGGGCCGTAGAAGCTGTTGAGGTCCTTCACCGTGAGCTTCATGCCGATGCTCCCTCCCGGTGCCGCGCGTCGTAGACCAGTCCTTCGCCGAGATAGATCGCCCGCACCTGGGCGTTGCCGCGGACCTCCTCCGGCGAGCCTTCGGCGATCAGGCTGCCGCGATTGAGCACCAGGATGCGGTCGGCATGCTCGAACACCACGTCCATGTCGTGCTCGGTGAACAGCACGCCGATCGCCTGCTCGCGCGCGATCCGCGCCGTCAGCCGCATCAACTCGACACGCTCGCGCGGCGCCATGCCGGCAGTCGGCTCGTCCATCAGCAGCAGTTTTGGTTGGTTGGCGAGCGCGATCGCAAGCTCCAGCCGCTTGAGGTCACCATAGGCGAGCTCGCCGCAGGGCCGCTCCGCATACGCGCCCATGCCGACCAGATCGAGCAGCCGCCCGGCCTCGTCGCGCGCGTGCTTTGCGGTCGAGGCCCACACATTGAACAGCTCACCGCCGTGCGAGACCAACGCGACCTGCACGTTCTCGCGCACCGTCATGGTCGGGAACGTCGCGGTGATCTGGAACGTGCGGCCGACGCCCATCCGCCAGATCAGGCGCGGCTTCTTGCCGGTGATCTCCTCACCAAGTAGCCGGACCCGCCCGGAATCCGGAATGATCTGACCGTTCAGCGCGTTGAAGCAGGTGCTTTTTCCGGCGCCGTTCGGCCCGATCAGCGCCAGGATCTCGCCGGCGCGCAACTCGAACGAGACGCCGCGCATGGCATGCACGCCGCCATAGGACTTGGTCAGGCTCTCGACCGACAGCAATGTGGGGACCATGCTCATTCGGCGGACTCGATGCGGGAGGCAAGTAAGGGCGAGGCCGATGATGACGCGGACTTGCGGCGGCGATGCAGCAATGCTTCCAGCGTGCCGACGATGCCCTTCGGGAAGGCCACCACGATCAGCACGACGAAGCCGCCGAGCACCAGCTTCGACAGATCGGTCTGGCTGACCAGCCAGATGTTGAGCGCCTTGTAGACGATCGCGCCGATCACTGCACCCGACACCGTCTCGACGCCGCCGAGCAGCACCATGACCAGCGCATCGACCGAGAGCGAGATGCCCATATTGTCCGGGAAGACGCTGCCCTTGAGGTAAGCGAACAGCGCGCCGGCGACGCCGGCCACGGTGCCTGCGATCACGAAGGCGGTCCACTGGATACGCTTGCTGTTGATGCCGATGGCTTCGCTGCGCAGCGGCGAGTCGCGCGTCGCGCGCAACGCGAAGCCGAACGGCGAGAACACGATGATACGGAGGATGACGACCGCGAGCGCGGCAATGCCGAGCGACAGCCAGTAGAAATGCGCCGGGCCCGCCGCCCAGTTCGCAGGCCAGACGCTGAGGATGCCGTTGTCGCCGCCGGTCACCGACACCCACTGGAATGCGATCGACCAGACGATCTGGGCAAAGGCCAGCGTCAGCATCGCGAAATAGACGCCCGAGAGCTGCACGGCGAAGAAGCCGAACACCGCCGCGCCGAGCAGCCCGACGATCGGCCCGAGCACCAGGCAGACGATCATTGGCAGCCCCGCCTTGGTAGCCAGCAGCGCCACGCCGTAGGAACCGAGCCCGAAATAGGCGGCGTGGCCGAATGACGCCAGCCCGCCGACCGACATCAAGAAATGCAGGCTGGCGGCGAAGATCACGAAGATCGCGATCTCCGAGCCGACCGTGAGCAGATAGGGATTGTTGAGGACCGGCAGGGCTGCTGCGACCAGCAGCGCCGCGAGCGCGGCGAAGCGCTCATTTGTGGTCAGCGGCCGCCATGGATTGACCGTCAGGCCGGGCGTGCGCCGCGCCGGCGCCTCCGGCTTGCCGAACAGGCCCCAAGGACGGACGATCAAGACCACCGCCATCACCAGGAACACCAGGATGATCGAGATCTTCGGGAAGATCAGGATGCCGAAGGCGTTGAGTTCCGACACCAGCACGGCGGCGACGAAGGCGCCGATGATGCTGCCGAGGCCGCCGATCACCACCACGACGAAGACCTCGACGATGATGCGCAGGTCCATCGCGTGATTGACGGCGTCGCGCGGGATCTGCAGCGCGCCGCCGAGCGCGGCGAGGAAGACGCCGAGTGCGAACACGCTGGTGAACAGCCATTTCTGATTGACGCCGAGCGCCGCGACCATGTCGCGGTCCTGCGTCGCCGCGCGCACCAGGATGCCCCAGCGGGTGCGCTGGAACAGCAGCCAGAGGATGCCGAGCACGATTGGCCCGAGCGCGATCAGGAACAGGTCGTAGCTCGGAATGTTCTGGCCAAAGAAATCGATTGCGCCTTTGAAGCCGGGCGCGCGGCGGCCGACCAGATCGTCAGGGCCCCAGATCAGCACCACGAGGTCCTCGACCATCAAGGTCAGGCCGAAGGTCGCGAGCAGTTGGAACAGCTCCGGCGCATGATAGATGCGGCGGAGCAGCAGCATCTCGACGAGCACGCCGATCACGGCCACTGCCAGCGCCGCCGCGACGATGCCGCCCCAGAAACCGAGCGCGCCGGAATAACGCTCGGTCAGCGTGAACGCGACATAGGCGCCGAGCATGTAGAACGCGCCATGGGCAAAGTTCACGATCCGCGTCACGCCGAAGATGATCGACAGGCCAGAGGCGACCAGGAACAGCGATGCCGCGCTGGCAAGACCGGTCAGGAACTGGACGACGTAAAAAGCCATGGGCGGTCCGCGTTGGCGTTTGTGCGTCGATCGAGATCGCCGCGTTCTCTCTTCCACCTCGCCCCGCTTGCGGGGAGAGGTCGGATCGCATCGAAGATGCGATCCGGGTGAGGGGGACTCTCCGCGAGCTGCACTCGTGGAGAGAGCCTCTCACCCCGACCCTCTCCCCGTAAGAACGGGGAGAGGGAGAAGTATCAATCCTTCGGCCGCATCTTCTCGATCTCGGCGTCACCAGGCAGATAGTCCGCACCCTTGCGATAGGCGCTGTCGACCATGATGCCCTTGCCGTCCTTGAGCGCGGTCCGGCCGGTGAAAGCGCCCAAGGTCGACTGGTGATCAATCTTGCGGAAGGTGATCTCGCCGAACGGCGACGGCATCGAGATGCCCTCGGCCGCGGTGATCAGCTTCTCCGGATCGGTCGAATTCGCCTTGGCGAGGATCGCCGCCGCCGCCTTGATGGTCTGGTAGCCGACGATCGAGCCGAGCCGCGGATAATCGTTGTACTTGGCCTGGTAGGCCTTCAGGAATGCATCATGCTCCGGCGTCTTGATCGCGTACCAGGGATAGCCCGTGACGATCCAGCCCTCCGGCGTCTCGTCCTTGAGCGGGTCGAGATATTCCGGCTCGCCGGTCAGAAAGCTCACCACCTTGCGATCCTTGAACAGGCCGCGGGTGTTGCCCTCGCGCACGAGCTTCACGAGATCGGCGCCGAAGGTGACGTTGAGGATCGCCTCGGGATTCGCCGCGGCAACTGCCTGCACCACCGGGCCGGCGTCGATCTTGCCCTGCGGCGGCCACTGCTCGTCGACCCACTGGATGTCGGGCCGCTTCTCCGACATCAGCTTCTTGAACACAGCAACCGCGGACTGGCCGTATTCATAGTTCGGCGCGATCGTCGCCCAGCGCCTTGCCGGCAGCTTTGCCGCTTCCTCCACCAGCATCGCCGCCTGCATGTAGTTCGACGGGCGCAGACGGAAGGTGTAGCGGTTGCCCTTCGACCAGGTGATGGCGTCGGTCAGCGGCTCGGCCGCGAGGAAGAACACCTTTTTCTGGTTGGCAAAGTCGCTGACGGCAAGGCCGATGTTGGACAGGAAGGTGCCCGCCAGCATCGCCACCTTCTCGCTCGACACCAATTCGTTCGCCGCGG
Source organism: Bradyrhizobium semiaridum (assembly GCF_020329505.1). Classification (GTDB taxonomy): domain Bacteria; phylum Pseudomonadota; class Alphaproteobacteria; order Rhizobiales; family Xanthobacteraceae; genus Bradyrhizobium; species Bradyrhizobium semiaridum. The sequence continues at coordinate 314,297 of NZ_JAGKJJ010000002.1, read as the reverse complement.
TCTGCGCATCCGCCGGCTTGCCGCCGTCATCCTTGGAGACGACGACGAGTTTCTTGCCGCCGATGCCGCCGGCCGCGTTGACCTCCTCCACCGCGAGCTGCCAGCCCTTGCGATAGGGCTCGGTGAACGCCGGCAGCAGCGAATAGCTGTTGATCTCGCCGATCTTGATCTCGCCGCTTTGCGCCATGGCCGGTGTTGTCATGGCGCTGCTCGCCATGGCCGCAACCGCGATCGCCAAACCCGCCCCTACGAAATAGCCACGCATCCCGTACCTCCAGTTCGTCTTCAAAGAGATTATCGCAATCCGTCTTCGCCCTTGATCTCGTCCACCGTCAGCCCGCCGACCCGCGGCAGCGGCCGGCCGCTGTCGGTCACGGCAACCGCGACCATGATCTCGTTGGCCCGCGGCGCGTCGTTGATCTGCACCTCCATGCCGTCGAAATGGCTCCGCACGAAGGCCGCATCCTTGTGCCCGAGCGGAATGTCCAGCGTGGTGCCGGGGCCCGAGCGCTTCTTCGACGACGGAATCAGCGCGGCGCCCTTGGAGAGCACCTTGCGCACCGGCGCGCCCATCTTCGGATGCAGGATCGCGGCCGCGTGCTCCAGCTCACCATTCTCGCCGACCGCGGCGGCCTTGCCATAGCTGTGCGCGTTGGCACCGTCGATGCCGAGCGCGGCCACCGCCCGCTTCGACAGCAACTCACCGAGTTCCTCGCCAATCGCGATCAGCGGCGAGAGATCCTCGACATAGCGGCCCGCGAACGGATTTTCGATCACGGCGATGGCGGCCGCCCGGCGGGTCGGCGGCGCAATGGTCTTGCCCATCTCCAGATGGGTCTCCTCGACCACGGTGACGATCTTGCGAATGACGGCGCTCATCTGGCCTCGCTCCCGATCATGCCTGCAGCATGTTGTTTATCGTTCTTGCGTGAAACGCGTGCGGTGCCGGCGCTTCGCTGCCAATTGCACCGACCAACCGCGTTTCGCCCAATAGACGCAATGCCGCGCCCTCGATCAATCCCGACATCAGAAGCACGCGCGCCCGCGCCGCGCCGGCGTCGAGCGCCTGCTCGACCTCGTGTTCCGCCAGCGGACCGACGTCGCGGGTGACCAGCCGCATGCCGAGATCGCTGTCCGGCTGCAATTCGTCGGCCGGAATGCGAACGATCGCGGGATGGCCGGGCAGATCGACCGCATTGGCGATCACCGTCGCCGCAGCATCCGCCTGCGACGCAGAACGCGCCAGCACGGTGACGGCATCGGCAATCCCGAGCGAAAAACTGCGGCCGTGACGCCCGCTGGTTGCGATCCCCCGAACCGGCATGTCGGCATCGACGGTCGTCGTGCGCATCACGCCATGACGGTCCGGCCGGTCCATCAGGCCGATGCTGAACTGCTCGCCGCCAGCCAGATGCAGGGCAATATCGCCGCCATTGTTGACATAGGCGCGATCGAGCGTGGCCGCCCGCAGCATCGCGCCGAGGATCTCTTCGGCCACAGAGCCCGCGACTGCCGCCATCGGAGTGATGAAGCAGTCGCCGGCAAAAGGTGCGACCGCCGCGTGCATGCGCCGCGCCGCGACGCCGTTCAGCGCACAATGATGGGGGTCGGCCGCACTGCGCAGCAAGGGCAGTTCCGCACAGAGTTCATCGAGCAGTCCCGTGAAACGTTCCGCCGCAGCCTTGTAGGCCAAACGGATGTCGGCCTCCCTGCCCTTCGCCTCGATGATGAGATCAATGGGACCGTCCTGCAAATGCAGCCGCTTGCCGTCGGGAAGAAGCGCGATTTGCGGGAGCCGCGTCATGCGCGCCGCCCCGGGATATAGGGCATCGGCCGGACCTCGGCGCTGTCGCGCAGAGACGACAGCGGCCGGACGTAATCCATGTGGCCGCCGAGCGCCGCATAGTCGGATAGCCGCATGGTGAACTCGATCGGCGCCACCAGCGCCGGCGTCGGCACATAGCCGAACGCGCCGGCCGGCATCTGCGTGACATCGACCATGAAGGTGATGCCGCCGCCCGGCCAGACATAGACCGGCGCGCCGCCGCTGGTGACCCGCGTCAGCGCGTCCTTCACCGAGCGCGTCAGCCGCACCGGATTGTCGGTGACGCCGGCGCGCAGCGAGCCGCCGGCGCCGCCCATGAACAGCACCGTGCACAGCGCCGGCTCGCAATTCTCCTGGATGCGCTCGACCGAGAATCTGAGATCGGCCGGCATCTCGGTCTCGATCGGCCGCAGCGCGTCATCGAGCACGTAGTAGGAGGCATGCTCGCCGGTGGTCGAGACCATCAGCATGGTCAGCCCCGGCCGCGCCTCCTTCGGGTTGAACGGGCCGAGGATCGACAGCGGATCGGAGATGTTGGTGCCGCCCCAGCCGGTGCCGGGCTCGGCGACCTGGAAATACCGGCCTGGTGTCGAGCGCCGGCCCTTCATCTTGATGCCGGTGTCGGCGATGTCGAGCAGCTTGCCGGCCTGGTGCTCGCTGAGCACGCCGGTGATGTGGTCGTCGACCACCACGACTTCGTCGACCTTGCCGTGCCACTGCTTTGCGAACATGCCGATGGTCGCCGAGCCGCAGCCGACCCGCATCCGCTCTTCGGCCACGTTGTTGACGATCGGCGGCTTGCCGGCCTGCACGATCACGGTGGCGCCGCCGTCGATGGTCAACTCCACCGCCTTGCAGTTGGAGAGGTCCATCAGCGTGTCGCAGGTGAGGCGGCCTTCCTTCTTCGAGCCGCCGGTCAAATGATGCACGCCGCCGAGCGACAGCATCTGCGAGCCATATTCGCTGGTCGTCACATGTCCGACGGCCTCGCCGTCGGCACGCACCGTCGCGGTCTCCGGGCCGAGATAGCGGTCGGTGTCGATCTTCACCTTGACGCCGCAATAGGAGAAAATGCCCTCGGTCACCACGGTGACCATGTCGACGCCGTCGAGCTCCGACGAGACAATGAACGGTGCCGGCTTGTAATCGGGATAGGTGGTGCCGGCGCCGATCGCGGTGACGAAGATGTCGGGCTGGCGCACGATCTTGCCGTCCCAATCGCCACTCACCTGGAACGGCACCAGCTTGCCGCCGTGCGACACCGTGCGCTCCAGCACCACATGCGGATCGACGCGGACCAATGTGCCATCGTGATTGGCGTAGCGGTCGCAGGCGCCGGCCGCGCCCGGCTTGATGTAGCACATCACCGGACAGGCATCGCAGCGGATCTTGTCGCCGGCGGCGACGGTCATTGTGTCAGCCATCGTGACCAAGCCTGGACTTGAGGCGGCGGTCGATCATACTTCGCATCCCTCCGCCGATATCATTCGTGTACGAATGATCCTGCGCGCGGACCCGAAACCTGTCAAGCGGCCATCGCGAGCAAAAGCTGCTGCTGCCGAATAATAATCCATTTGCCTAGCCGCCCTGTTCATAAAGCGGGCACGCGCTGCAGCGCGGCATGCCGCCGCTTGCACGTTTGTATACAAACGTTATCCTCGCCGGCGATCCGACGCTCGCATTGCAGCGCAAACACGAGGGGAGAACCAGGGCGATGCGCCTGACCGTGAACGGCAGGAATCATGACGTCGACGCCGCTCCCGACACCGCATTGCTCTACGTGCTGCGCAACGATCTCCAATTGAACGGACCGAAGTACGGCTGCGGCCTCGGCGAATGCGGCGCCTGCGCGGTGCTGATCGACGGCGTCGCCGCGCGATCCTGCGTGATCCCGATCGAAGGCTGCGCGAACCGCGACATCGTGACGCTCGAAGGACTCGGCACGCGCGAGTGTCCCGATCCCGTGCAGGACGCCTTTATTCGCGAGCAGGCCGCGCAATGCGGCTATTGCCTCAACGGCATGATCATCACCACCAAGGCGCTGCTCGCGCGTAACGCTACGCCCTCCGAGCAGGAGGTGCTGGAAGCGCTGCGCTATAATCTGTGCCGCTGCGGCGCGCACATTGAAATCATCCGCGCCGCGATGCGCGCTGCCGGCCATACGCTCGAGGCGCGCGATTGATGGCCGATGCGGAGCAAGGCAAGCGCGGCTCGCTGTCGGTCGTCCGCTCCGCGGTGCTGGGCGCGGAAGGCGCGTTCGAGACCTTCGTCAGCATCACCGCCGACGGTTCGGTCAATGCCTATAACGGCCATGTCGACCTCGGCACCGGCATCCGCACCGCGCTCGGCCAGATCGTCGCCGAGGAGCTCGACGTCTCCTTTGCCCGTGTGGTCGTGATCCTCGGCGATACCGCCGTGGTGCCGAACCAGGGCGCGACGATCGCGAGCGAGACCATCCAGATCACCGCCGTCCCGCTGCGCAAGGCCGCCGCACAGGCGCGGCACTTTCTGATCGCACGTGCGGCCGAGCGTCTCGAACTGCCGGTCGAGGACCTCACCATCGAGGACGGACTGATCCGCGGCCATGACAACCGCAGCATCAGCTATGGCGAATTGATCGCGGACGAGACGATCCGGCTCGAACTGACCGACGATGTCCCCGTCAAGGACGTCAGCGCCTATTCCATCGTCGGCAGATCGGTGCCGCGCGTCGACCTGCCGGCGAAGGCGACCGGCGAACCGGTCTATGTCCATGACGTGCGTGTCCCCGGCATGCTGCACGGCCGCGTCGTCCGCCCGCCCTATGCCGGCGTCGATGCCGGCCCGTTCGTCGGCACCAGCCTGATCGCGGTCGACGAGGCTTCGGTGCGTGATATCCCCGGCCTCGTCGCGGTGGTGCGGATCGGCGACTTCGTCGGCGTCGTCGCCGAGCGCGAAGAGAATGCGATCAAGGCGGCGGCGCAGCTCAAGGTGACATGGAAGCCGGGACCGGCGCTGACCGATCTCTCGAACATCGAGCGGGCGCTGCGCGCCAACCCCTCGACGCCGCGCCAGCTGATTGACAAGGGCGATGTCGATGCCGCGATTGCCGCGGCCGCAAAACCGATGCAGCGGACCTACGTCTGGCCGTACCAGATGCACGGCTCGATCGGTCCGTCCTGCGCAGTCGCCGACTACGACAGCGCCACGATCCGCGTCTGGTCCGGCACGCAGAACCCGCACATCCTGCGCGGCGATCTCGCGCTGCTGATCGAGCGGCCCGAATCCGAGATCGAATTGATCAGGCTGGAAGCGGCCGGCTGCTACGGCCGCAACTGCGCCGACGACGTCTCCGCCGATGCGCTGCTGTTGTCGCGCGCGGTCGGCCGTCCCGTGCGCGTCCAGCTCACCCGCGAGCAGGAGCATGCCTGGGAGCCGAAGGGCACCGCACAGCTGATGGATGTCAATGGCGGGCTCAACGCTGACGGCAGCGTCGCCGGTTACGATTTTTCCACGCGCTATCCCTCGAACGGCGCGCCGACATTGGCGCTGCTGCTCACCGGACGCATTGCGCCGACGCCGGCCGTGTTCGAGATGGGTGACCGCACCGCGATCCCGCCCTACGACTACGAGAACCTGCGCGTCGTCGCCAACGACATGCCGCCGATCGTGCGCGCGTCGTGGCTTCGCGGCGTCTCCGCGCTGCCGAACACCTTTGCGCATGAATGCTATATCGACGAGCTCGCCGCCGAGGCCGAGGTCGATCCGATCGAATATCGCCTGCGCTATCTGAAGGACAAGCGCGCGATCGATCTCGTCAACGCGGTCGCCGAACGCGCCGGCTGGACGCCGCGTCCGGTGCGACAGGAACCCGAGCCGGAAGGCGACATCGTGCGCGGCCGCGGCTTCGCCTATGCGCTCTACGTGCACAGCAAGTTTCCCGGCTACGGTGCGGCGTGGTCGGCGTGGATCGCCGACGTCGCCGTCAACAAGGCGACCGGCGACGTCAGCGTGACGCGCGTCGTCGCCGGCCAGGATTCCGGATTGATGATCAATCCGGAGGGCGTGCGCCACCAGATCGAGGGCAACGTCATCCAGTCGACCAGCCGCGCGCTGATGGAGGAAGTCTCCTTCGAGCGCGGCGCGGTGACGGCGCGGGAATGGGGCGCCTACCCCATCATCAAATTCCCCGAGCTGCCCAAGATCGACGTGCTGATGCTGCCGCGGCAGGACCAGCCGCCGCTCGGCGTCGGCGAGTCCGCCTCGGTGCCGAGCGCCGCCGCGATCGCCAACGCGATCTATGACGCGACCGGTGTGCGGTTCCGCGAGCTGCCGTTCACGCCGGAACGCATCGTCAAGGGGTTGCACGGCGAGCAGCCGGCGGCCGCGCTTGCGCCGCCTCCTCAACCGGTTCAGCGCAACAAATGGCAGAACCCGTTCGTCAAGCGCGGCGGCATCCTCGCTGGTGCGGCTGCGCTCTGCGCCGCCGCGATCGGCATCGGCGCGGCGGTGCTGCCCTGGCGCGCGATCGCGCCGATCACCCGGACCGATGCCTCGGTCTTCTCCGCGGCGACGATCGCACGCGGCAAGGAGCTTGCGGCCCTCGGCGCCTGCGCCGTCTGCCACACCGCGGACAACGGCGTCCTGAATGCCGGCGGCCGCCCGCTCGAGACACCGTTCGGCACGATCTACGCGACCAACATCACGCCCGATGTGGCCACCGGCATCGGCGCCTGGTCGTATCCTGCGTTCGAGCGCGCGATGCGCGAGGGCATCCATCGCGACGGACGGCACCTCTACCCGGCGTTTCCCTACACGCATTTTGCCAGGGCAAGCGACGCCGACCTGCAGGCGCTCTACGCCTATCTGATCGCGCAGGCGCCGGTGCGCGCCGAGACGCCGCCGAACGCGCTCGCCTTCCCGTTCAACCTGCGTCCGCTGCTCGCCGGATGGAATGCGCTGTTCCATCAGCCCGATACGTTCCGGCCCGATCCGTCCAAATCGGAGGTCTGGAATCGCGGCGCCTATCTGATCGAGGGTCTCGGCCATTGCAGCGCCTGCCACTCGCCGCGCAACGCGCTCGGCGCGGAGCAGCAACGCGCGTATCTCGCCGGCGGCTTTGCCGAGGGGTGGGAGGCGCCAGCGCTGACCTCGCTGTCGAAGGCGCCGATCCCCTGGAGCGAGAACGAGCTCTACGCTTATCTGCGCACGGGCCAGTCCCGCCTCCATGGCGTCGCTGCGGGACCGATGGCGCCGGTCGTGAAGGAGCTGGCTGCACTGCCGGACCAGGACATCCGCGCGATGGCCGTCTACCTCGCCTCATTCAATGAGCCCGCCGACCGGCCGGCGCATGAGGCGCTGGTCGCCAAGCTCGAAGCCGGCACCGCCGTGACCGGTGCTGCCTCCGCGGGCGCGCGGACCTATCAGGGCGCCTGCGCGGTGTGCCACGAGGTCGGCGGCCCGCCGTTGTTCGGCAGCCGGCCGTCTTTGGCGCTGAACAGCAATCTGCACAGCGACGTGCCAGACAATCTGATCCAGGTGATCCTGCACGGCATCGCCAAGCCCGCTGTGACCGATCTCGGTTACATGCCGGCCTTCAAGGACAGCATGACCGACAGCCAGGTCGCCGAACTGGTCGGCTTCCTCCGGCGGCAATTTGCCCCGGGCAAGCCTGAATGGACCGGCGTCGCTGCAACCGTCGGCCGTATCCGGCAGACCATAGCGCGATGACCTGCCATGTTCCGCCCGAAACCCACTGGGCGCGCGGCGTCCGGCAGGCTAGAGTTCCCGCATGACCGTGACAGATATCGCGACCCGGACCTACAACCACGGCTGGCGGCTCGACCCGATCGTGCGCAGCCTGCTCGACACTGATTTCTACAAGCTGTTGATGCAGCAGATGATCCGGGAATGCTATCCGGACACCCGCACGACCTTTTCGGTGATCAACCGCTCGACCCATATCAAGCTCGCCGAGGTCATCGACGAGGGCGAGCTGCGCGCGCAGCTCGATCACGCCCGCACCATCCGCTTCTCCAAGAAGGAATTGATCTGGCTCGCCGGCAACACGTTCTACGGCAAGACCCAGATGTTCTCGCCTGACTTCATCAACTGGCTCTCGAACTTCCGCCTGCCCGAATACGAGCTGCACAAGGTCGACGGCCAGTATGAGCTGCACTTCCACGGACCCTGGACCCACACCACGATGTGGGAGATCCCGGCGCTCGCGATCCTCAACGAGCTGCGCTCGCGCGCGGCGACCAAGGACTATGGCCGCTTCGCGCTCGACGTGATCTACGCCCGCGCCAAAGCAAAACTGTGGGCCAAGGTCGAGCGGCTGCGCAAGCTGGACGGCCTGCGGCTGTCCGATTTCGGCACCCGTCGCCGCCACGGTTTTCTCTGGCAGCGCTGGTGCGTCGAGGCGGTGAAGGAAGGCCTCGGCCCGTCCTTCACAGGGACGTCGAACGTGCTCCTGGCGATGGACAACGATCTCGAGGCGATCGGCACCAATGCGCATGAGCTGCCGATGGTGGCTGCCGCGCTCGCCAATTCCGATGAGGAGCTGCGCTGGGCGCCCTATCGCATCCTCGACCAGTGGCGCCACACCTATGGCGGCAATTTGCTGATCGCGCTGCCCGACGCGTTCGGCACAAAACCGTTCCTGCGCGACGCGCCGGACTGGGTGGCCGACTGGACCGGCTTTCGTCCCGACAGCGCGCCGCCGATCGCGGCGGGCGAAGACATCATCAAATGGTGGAAGCAGAAGGGCCGCGATCCCCGGGAGAAGCTTTTGGTGTTCTCCGATGCGATGGATGTCGGCTCGATCGAGGAGACCTACCACCACTTCAGGGGACGCGTCCGCATCAGCTTTGGCTGGGGCACCAACCTCACCAATGACTTCGTCGGCTGCGCGCCCGACGGCTCGACCGAGCTCGACCCGATCTCGATCGTCTGCAAGGTGACGTCGGTCGACGGCCGCCCGGCCGTAAAACTCTCCGACAATCCGGAGAAGGCGACCGGCATCCCGTCCGAGGTCGAGCGCTATTTGCGCGTGTTCGGCAATGTCGGCCGCGTTCGCACCGCAGTTCACGTATAACCCTACGCGGCAATCCTTTCATCGACCGACCTGACGAGTTTCGCATGCCTGCACCCAAGCCGCCTGCCTTCGAAACCCTGAGCCTGCACGCCGGCCAGCGGCCCGATCCTGCCACGGGCGCGCGCGCCGTGCCGATCTATCAGACCACGTCCTACGTGTTCCAGGACGCCGACCACGCCGCGGCGCTGTTCAACCTGGAGCGCGCCGGGCACATCTACACGCGCATCTCCAACCCGACGACCGCCGTGCTCGAAGAGCGCATCGCCGCGCTCGAATGCGGCGTCGGCGCGATCTGCACGGCGAGCGGCATGGCCGCGATGCACCTTGCCATCGCGACGCTGCTCAATGCCGGCGACCACACCGTCGCCTCCGCCTCGCTCTATGGCGGCACCATCAACCTGCTGGCGCATACGCTGCCGCGCTTCGGCATCACCACGACCTTCGTGAAGCCGCGCGCGCTGGACGAGTTCCGCGCCGCGATCAGGCCGAACACGCGGCTGGTGATCGGCGAGACCATCGGCAATCCCGGCCTCGAGGTGCTGGACATTCCTGCCGTCGCGCAGATCGCGCACGACGCGAAGGTTCCGCTGCTGATCGACAACACTTTTGCGACGCCCTATCTTAGCCAGCCGATCGAACTCGGCGCCGACATCACGATGAACTCGGCGACCAAGTGGATGGGCGGCCACGGCATCGCGATCGGCGGCGTCATCGTCGACGGCGGCCGGTTCGACTGGCGCGCGTCGGGCAAATTCCCGCAGCTCACCGAGCCCTATGCCGGCTATCACGGCATCGTCTTCGACGAGCAGTTCGGCAGGGCCGCGTTCATCATGCGCGCGCGCACCGAGGGCCTGCGCGATTTCGGCGCCTGCCTGTCGCCGACCAACGCGTTCCAGCTGTTGCAGGGCATCGAGACGCTCGGCGTCCGCATGGACCGCCACGTCAGCAACACCAGCGCCGTGTTGGACTTCTTGACGGCGAACAAGGCGGTCGACTGGGTGCTGCATCCGTCGCTGGAGACCCATCCCGACTACGCGCTCGCGAAAAAACTGCTGCCGCGTGGTGCCGGCTCGATCGTCAGCTTCGGCATCAAGGGCGGGCGCGCCGCCGGCAAGAAGTTCATCGAGCAGCTCAAGCTGATCAGCCATCTCGCCAATGTCGGCGATGCCAAAACGCTGGTGATCCATCCGGCCTCCACCACGCATCAGCAGATGGATGCCGCACAGCTCAAGGCCGCCGGCATCGGCGAGGACCTGGTGCGGCTGTCGGTCGGCATCGAAACCGCTGACGATATCATCGACGATCTCGGCCAGGCGCTGCGCGCCTCGCAAAGGACTTAGGCACATGCAGCTTTCCGTCAACGGATCGGACACCTTCATCGCCACCGGCGGCAAGCCGTTCGATCCCTCGCTGCCGGCAGTGGTGATGCTGCATGGCGCCGGCTTCGATTCCTCGACCTGGGCGCTGCACAGCCGCTGGTTCGCGCATCATGGTTTTGCCGTGCTGGCGCCGGACCTGCCCGGCCACGGCCGCTCCGCCGGCAAGCCGCTGGCGACGATTGCCGAGATGGCCGACTGGACCGCTGATCTGATCGCTGCCGCCGGCGCGAGCAAGGCGCGGCTGATCGGCCACTCGATGGGCTCGCTGATCGCGCTCGAGACCTCGGCCCGGCATCCGGACAAGGTCTCCGGTCTCGCGCTGATCGGCACCGCCGCGACCATGACGGTCGGGCCCGATCTCTTGAAGGCCGCCGAAGCCAACGACGCCGCTGCCATCGACATGGTCTCGATCTGGGGGCTCGGCTTCAAGGCCGAGCTCGGCGGCAGTCTCGCGCCCGGCCTATGGATGCACCAGGGCGCCCAGCGGGTGCTGCAGGAGGCGAAGCCCGGCGTGCTGTACAACGACCTCAATGCCTGCAACGCCTATCAGAATGCGCTCGCCGCCGCAGCCGCGGTCAAGGTGCCCGCGACCTTCATCCTCGGCGAGCGCGATATGATGACACCGGCGAAGGCCGGCAAGACGCTGGCCGCCGCGACGCCGAATGCGCGAACAGTGGTGCTGCCGGGTGCCGGCCACATGATGATGGTCGAGCAGCCCGACGAGTTGCTGGCGGCGTTGCGATAGCGACTATGGCCCACTAGCGGCACCAAATTCTCAGTGTCGTCCCGGCGAAAGCCGGGACCCATAACCACTGAAGATCCGCGATGCTGGGGCCGCACCTTCTTCAACAATCCAATCCTGTGGTTATGGGTCCCGGCTTTCGCCGGGACGACACCGGATATGTTGCACCGCTGTTCAACCCCTCACCTTTGAGGAGCGCGGAACGCGCTTCTCACGATAGGTCCGCACTCACTGCTTCGCGGGCTTCCGCTCGATCGGATGAATCTCGATCGCGCGCAGGCGGCCTAACCGCAGCACGTCCATCGACAGCGTCCGATCGATCCGGCTGTGGTCGAGCGCGCGGATCAGGTCGTCGACGCCGTTGATCTCGACGCCGTCGAGCTTGATGACGACGTCGCCCGGCAACAGGCTTGCTCGCGCGGCGGGGCTGTCCGGCTCGATCTGCATCAAGAGCGCGCCCATCTTGTTCTCGACACCGGCCAACACGGCGTGCCGCCGCGGCACCGGCGCGGTCTGGCCGGCGACGCCGATGAAGGCGCGGCGGACATAGCCGTGGCGGATGATCTCCGACAACACGAACTGCGCGGTGTTGCTGGCGACCGCAAAGCAGATGCCTTGCGCGCCGCTGATGATCGCGGTGTTGATCCCGATCACCTCGGCGTTCGACGCCACCAGCGGCCCGCCGGAATTGCCCGGGTTGAGCGCGGCGTCGGTTTGGATCACGTCCTCGATGGTCCGCCCACTGACCGAGCGGATCGAGCGTCCGAGCGCCGAGACGACGCCGGCGGTGACCGTCGATTCGAAGCCGAGCGGATTGCCGATCGCGACCACAAGCTGGCCGCGCCGCAGCGTCTTGGAATTGCCGAGCGCGGCGTAGGGCAGATCACGTGCGCCATCGGCGCGCAGCAACGCGAGATCGGTGTCGGGATCGACCCCGAGCACATGGGCGTCGGTGACGAAGCCTTCGGTGTCGCGCAGGCGGATCTCCTTCGACGAGCCAACCACGTGGCTGTTGGTCAGCACGAGGCCATCGGGCGAGATCACGATGCCCGAGCCGAGCCCGCCGCGCTCGCGCGCATTGCGCACCTTCGGCCCGGTTTCGACGCGGACCACCGCCGGGCCGACGCGTTCGGTGACGTCGATCACGGCGTTGGAGTAGGCATCCAGCAAAGCCCGGTCGTCCGGGGCAGCATCAACCATCCGCGGTGACGGCCTGTCACCGGCGGCATCTGAGGTAAAATCCAGCATGGCGAGAATCCTTTGGTTCCCACAGATGGTGACCAGCTCCCGCCGCCGCAAGTGGCTACGTCCCGCGCAGGCCTGCTGCCCTGTTAGGCCCGCCGCAGCGTCCCGCCACGCGCCCGGACCGGGTCGAGCAGCGACCAGTCGCCCTCCTCCAGCACATGGCCCTTCGGGAACGGCGCGCGCAGTTCGAAGCCGAGCGAGCGCAGCACGCGGTCGTCGCGGTAGTAGCATTGCAGCACGACACGGACGAGCGTCGCCGCGGCCGCACCGCCGGTGGCGCGAAACTCCTGCGCCACCGCATCGCGCTTCGCTTCGTCGAGCTCGGCGAGCGGCTTGCCGGCGAGCCTCGCCAGATGATCCAGCGCCTGCGCGACCAGCGCGGTGTCGCGGCCGAGCGTCGCCAGCATGTCGGCCTGGATTACCGGATCGTCGGCGCCCGGCACCCGGTACTCGGAGCTCTCGGGTACGATCATCGCGGCGACGGTGCGGAGGTCGGCCCGCTGGGCTGCGGTCAGTTGATTGTTATCGGACATGACGGCCTCAATCGAACAGATCGGCGAGGCGCTGCTTCATCTGGTCGGCGATGTAGAGCGCGAGGGCCTGGATGGTGGAGGTCGGGTTGACGCCACCAGAGGTGACGAAGATGCTGCCGTCGACGATGAAGAGGTTCTTCACATCGTGCGAGCGGCCCCATTCATTGACCACGGAGCGTTCAGGATCGGTGCCCATCCGCGCGGTGCCGAGCAGATGCCAGCCGCCCCACGGGATCGGCGAGTTGACGCAGAGATCGGTCGCGCCGGCGGCTTCGAGCACCTCGCGGCCGCGCGCCAGCGCGTGGTCCATCATCTTCCTGCTGTTCTCGCTGATCGTGTAGTCGATCTTCGGCGCCGGAATGCCGTGGCTGTCCTTCAGAACGGGATCGAGCGTGACGCGGTTGTGCTCCTCGGGAAGGTCTTCGCAGATCGCAGAGAAACCGAGCCGGTGCCCGTTCAGCTTGCGGAAGACGCGGTGATGATCCTTGCCCCACGGCAGGATGCCCTTCTGCTCGCTGACCACGGCCTCGAACACCGGCCCGGCGCCACGCACGAACTGGACGCCGTAGCCGCGGACGAAGCCGCGCGAGAGGTCGGTGTCGTACCACTCCTTGCTCCACAGGCAGGTCGGCGGCGCGCGATTGGAATCGGTCGGCTCCTTCACATAGCCGTAGATCTGCGCATAGGGATGGAACATCAGGTTCTTGCCGACCAGGCCTGATGAGTTGGCGAGACCGTTCGGAAATTTGCCCGACACCGAGTTCAGCAGCAGCCGCGGCGTGCCGACGCCGTTGCAGGCGATGATCACGACCGCGGCCGGCTGAAACTGCTCGACGCCGTCCTTGTCGTAATAGACGACGCCGGTCGCCATGCCCTCGCCATTGGTCAGGATCTCGCGCACCCGGCAATGCGTCTTCAGCTCGACCCCGGCGCGGATCGCGTGCGGCCAATAGGTGATATCGGTCGAGGCCTTGGCGCCCTGCGCGCAGGCCGGCGTGCAGTGGCCGAGATTGATGCAGCGGGCCCTGCCCTCGTAATCCATCGTCGCGACCGTGGTGTCCGACGGCCACCAGTGCCAGCCGAGCTTGTTCATGGCCTTGCCGATCAGCGGCCCGGACAGGCCGAGCGGCTGTGGCGGCATCGGCGGATGCGACAACGGCGACTTTGGATCGCCCGACAGGCCCGAGGTGCCCATCATGCGATCGTTCTCCTCGAAGAACGGGGTGAGCGCGTCATAATCGATCGGCCAATCGTCGGCGACACCGTCCAGCGTCTTCACCTTGAAGTCGGACGGATGCAGCCGCGGCCAGTGCGCGGTGTACATCACGGTCGAGCCGCCGACGGCATTGAAGTTCACCACCTTGATCGGCGAGTTGTCGTCGTTGATCGGATAGTCTTCCGGCCGCCTGCGGACGTTCGGGCTGGACGACCACTCGCCATAGAACTTTGCTTCCCAGTCGCGACCGGTGCTCGGATATTCGGCGGGATTCATCCAGCCGCCCTGGTCGAGGCAGAGGATATGCATCCTGGTGTCTGCAAGGCTCCAGGCCACCGCGGCGCCGGAGGCGCCGGCGCCGATGATCAGGACGTCAACGGGATCGTTCTTCATTCTTCTTCCTTGTTCTCACTATCCCGTCATGCCGGGGCGATGCGAAGCATCGAACCCGGAATCTCGAGATTTCCCGGATGCAAGCAACGATAAGGGGAATCGCGCGGCTGAGTAAAGCCGCGGGGCGACGCGCCCCCGCAAATCGCGATACCAGCCCCGCTTTGCAATGTTTGTCGGCGGCGGCGAGACCGGTTAGCCTTGCCGGCAATCAACAAGGTTGGGAGCAACGCGAGGTGGCCGCACAGCGTCAAGACACAACTCCGTCGCAGACGGCTGCGCTGGACTACGACGTCATCGTCATCGGCGCCGGCCTGTCCGGCATGTACCAGCTCTACCGGCTGCGCGAGCTTGGCCTCAAGACACGCGTGTTCGAGGCCGGCACCGGAGTCGGCGGCACCTGGTACTGGAACCGCTATCCCGGCGCGCGCTTCGATTCCGAGAGCTATTCCTACGGCTATTCGTTCTCCAAGGAGCTGCTGCAGGAATGGGAATGGTCCGAGCACTTTGCCGGCCAGCCGGAGACGCTGCGCTACTGCAATTATGTCGCCGACAAGTTCGACCTGCGTCGCGACATCCAGTTCGAGAGCCGTGTCACTGCTGCGATCTATCAGGACGAGACGCGAAGCTGGCAGGTCACGCTGACAAGCGGCGCGCAGTACAGCTGCCGCTTCCTGATCACCGCGATCGGCCCGCTCTCGACGCCGACGCTGCCGCGCATCGAGGGACGCGACAGTTTCAAGGGCCAATCCTTCCACACCGCGCGCTGGCCCAAGGAGAAGGTCGATTTCGCCGGCAAGCGCGTCGCCGTGATCGGCACCGGCGCCACCGGCATCCAGACCATCCAGACCATCGCGAGCGAGGTCGGACACCTCACCGTATTCCAGCGCACCGCCAACTGGGCCGCGCCGCTGCACAACGGCAAGATCGACGCCGCCACCCAAGCCAAGATCAAGGCCAGTTATCCCGAGATCTTCGCGCGCTGCCAGGAGACCTTTGCCTGCTTCATCCATACGCCCGATCCACGCGGCGCGTTTGAGGTCTCCGACGCCGAGCGAGAGGCGAACTACGAGAAGCTCTATGGCGAGCGCGGCTTCGGCATCTGGCAGGGCAACTTCAAGGACATCCTGATCGACCGCAAGGCCAATGCGACAATCAGCGATTTCATCGCGCGCAAGATCCGCGAGCGGGTCAAGAACCCTGCGGTGGCGGAGAAGCTGATCCCGAAGAACCATGGTTTCGGCACCCGCCGCGTGCCGCTCGAGACCTTCTATTTCGAGGTCTACAACCAGGACAATGTCGAGCTGGTCGATCTGAGCGAGACACCGATCGAGACGATCACGCCCGAGGGCATCCGCACCAGCGCGCGGGATTTCGCATTCGATATCATCATCTACGCCACCGGCTTCGACGCCATCACCGGCAGTTTCGACGCGATCGACTTTCGCGGCAGCGGCGGCGCGCGGCTGAAGGAGAAGTGGAAACACGGGCCGGAAACCTATCTCGGACTGATGGTCGACGGCTTCCCCAACATGATGATGCTGATGGGCCCGCACACCGCGCTCGGCAACATCCCGCGTAGCATCGAATACAGCGTCGACTGGGTCACCGGCCTGCTGCGGTTTGCGCAAGCGAAGGGCCTGACGTTTCTCGACGCAACGCCCGAGGGCACCGCCGGCTGGACCGATCACGTCAAGGCGCTCGGCGTCGGCCTGCTGTCCAACGAGGTCGATTCCTGGATGACCGGCATCAACCGCAACGTCGAAGGCAAGCAGACCCGCATCGTCGCCCGCTACAGCGGCAGCGCGCCGGCGTATCGTGCGCGCTGCGATGAGGTCGCGGCAAACGGGTATGCGGAGCTGCGGCTGGGTTGAACCTTCCTGCACGCAGGATGCGGGAGAGGGTTAGGGAGAGGGGTGCCACACGGCGCGCACCCTCCGTATGGAAATGCGACGGCTTACGTGATTGCGAGAGCGATCCCGCATCGAACAGTTGAGCCCGCGGCCACCCCTCTCCCCACCCTCTCCCGCAAGGGGAGAGGGAGCCTGAGAGCGTGCTCACCTTACGTCACCACGCGTCGATGCACGGCCGCTTGCGGTGGGTGCGCGGCTCGACCTTCGGCACCGAGCGCAGGCCCGCCATGATCCAGTGCCGGGTGTCGGCGGGGTCGATCACCTCGTCGATCTCGAGCACCGAGGCGATCGAGACCGCCTTGCCGTTGGCGTAGAGCTCGGCGACCTTGGTTTGAAAATACTTCTCGCGCTCGACGGGATCCTCGATTGCTTCCATCTCCTTGCGGAAGCCGAGGCGGACATAGCCTTCGAGGCCCATGCCGCCGAATTCACCGGTCGGCCATGCCACCGTGAAGAACGAGGCGTGGAAACCGCCGCCGATCATCGATTGCGCGCCGAGGCCGTAGCCCTTGCGCAGCACGATGCCGAACAGCGGCACGGTGATGCTGGCGCCGGTGACGAACATCCGCGCGACGTGGCGCACGATCGCGGTCTTCTCCGCCTCCGGGCCGACCATGAAGCCCGGCGTGTCGCATAGCGAGATGATCGGGATATCGAAGGCGTCGCAGAGCTGCATGAAGCGCGCCGCCTTGTCGCCGGCCGGCGCGTCGATGGCGCCGCCGAGATGTTTTGGATTGTTGGCGATCAGGCCGAACGGCTTGCCCTCGATGCGGATGAAGGCGGTGATCATGCCAACGCCGAAGTCGCGGCGCAGCTCCAGCACCGAGCCTTCGTCGGCAATGAGGTCGATGACGTTGCGGATGTCGTAGACGCGCAGGCGGTTCTCCGGGATCGCGCGGCGCAAGAGCCGCTGGTCCGGCGCCATCCAGTCCCGTACCGCGCCCTGGAAGTAGGACAGATACTTTTGCGCCGTGGTCGTCGCCTCGGCCTCGTCTTCGACCAGGATGTCGATCACGCCGTTCGGCGACTGGAAGCTGACAGGACCGACTTCGGCTGGATGATAGACGCCGAGCCCGCCGCCCTCGATCATCGCCGGGCCGCCCATGCCGATCGAGGCATTCTTGGTGGCGATGATGACGTCGCAGACGCCGAGCATCGCGGCGTTGCCGGCAAAGCAATAGCCGGAGACGATGCCGACGACCGGCACGAGGCCGGAGAGTCTTGCGAACTGCACGAAGGAAGGACCGTCGAGGCCGGTCATGCCGAGCCGGTCGGTATCGCCGGGCCGGCCGCCGCCGCCCTCGGCGTAAAACACCAGCGGAAGCCGCCACTGCTCGGTCAGCGTGAGCATGCGGTCGATCTTCTTGTGGTTCATGTGGCCCTGGGTGCCCGCCAGCACGGTGTAGTCATAGGCGATCACCATGCAGCGTGCGCCTTCGGGACCGAAATCCTTCGCGTTGACGGTGGCGACGCCGGCGATCAGGCCGTCGGCCGGCGTGTTCTTGATGAGGTCCTCGACCTTGCGGCGGCGGCGCTGCGCTGCGATCGCGAGCGAGCCGTATTCGACGAATGAGCCCTCATCGACCAGATGGGCGACGTTCTCGCGCGCGGTGCGCTGGTTGGTCTTGCGGCGGCGCTCGACCGAGGCCGGCCGGTTCTCGTCCAGCGTGATCGCCTTGCGCGCGATCAGCTCGGCGAGATCGGGACGGATATGATCGAGGTCGATCGCCGCCTCCTGCTCCGCGGTGTGGCCGTCGACCTCGGCCGGCTCGAGGAACAGGATCGGCTCGCCATGCATCAGCGTGACGCCGGGACCGCCCGCGATCCTGGTCACCCGGCCGCCATGCGGCGCGGCGACGAGATGCTCCATCTTCATCGATTCCAGCACGGCGATCTGCTGGCCGGGGCGGACCAGATCGCCTTCGGCGACCTCGATCGCCACGATCGTGCCCTGCAGCGGTGCGGGCACGGGGAGCGACCCTTCGGGTGCGGCCTCTGCGACGACCGCCTTGGTTGCAGCGGTTTCGCTGACCTCGACCAGCGGCGCGGCAAGCTCCTTGGCCGCGCCGACCAGCGCCGCGACATGGGTATCGATGAAGTTGGTGCTGATCTTGTTGCGGGCAAAGCTCTGATGCGCCAGCACGGCGCCGAGGAACGGGATGTTGGTGGCAACGCCACCGATGCGGAATTCGCGCAAGGTGCGGGATGCCTTGTGCACCACGTCGGCCCATTTCGCGCTCGGCGAATGCACGATGACCTTGGCCAGCAGCGAGTCGAACGCTGCGCTGGTCCGGTAGCCGGAATAGCCGAATGTATCGACACGCACCCCCGGGCCGGACGGCAGATCGAACACCGCCAGCGTGCCGCCAGTCGGCTTTGTCACCCCCTTCTCGTCCATCACCTCCATGTTGACGCGGAGCTGCATGGCATAGCCACGCGGCAGCGGCACCGCGGCCTGCGCGAGATCGAGCGAGGCCAGCGTCGCGCCGGCAGCAACCGCGAGCTGCGCGCGGACCAGATCGACGCCGAGCACCGCCTCGGTGACGGTGTGCTCGACCTGCAGCCGGGGATTGGCCTCGATGAAGGCAAACGCGCCCTCGCCCTCGCCGGCCTCGTCATCGACAAGGAATTCAAAGGTACCGAGATTGTCGTAGCGCGCGGCCGACGCGAGCTGCTTGGCCGCCTCGATGATGCGGGCTCGGAGCACATCGCTCAGCGACGGGCTCGGCGCCACCTCGATCAGCTTCTGGTTGCGGCGCTGGATGGTGCATTCACGCTCCCAGAGATGAGAGATCGCGCCGTGACGATCACCGATGATCTGCACCTCGATATGGCGCGCCTTGCGGATCAGCCGCTCGACATAGACGGCGTCGCTGCCGAATGCCGCCTTGGCCTCGGACTGGCAACGCGCATAGGCCTCCGGAAGCTTGGCAGCGTCCTCGACCACGCGCATGCCGCGCCCGCCGCCGCCGGCGATCGCCTTGATCATCACGGCAGCGCTGTCGCCGAGCGAGGCGAAGAAAGCCTTTGCTTCGTCCAGCGTGGTTGCGCCCGAGGTGCCGGCGATAACAGGCACGCCGCACTTCTTCGCCAGCGCCTTGGCCGTGGCCTTGTCGCCGAACAGATCGAGCGCGTCCGGCGACGGGCCGACAAAGGTGATCTTCTCCTCCGCGCAGCGCCGCGCCAGTGCCGCATTCTCGCTGAGGAAGCCATAGCCCGGATGCAGCGCGTCGCAGCCGGTCGCTTTCGCAGCCGCGACCACCGCCTCGATGTCGAGATAGGCCCGCGCGCCGCGGCCGGGGATCTCGCGCGCCTCGTCGGCTGAGCGGACATGCAGCGAGGCCGCATCGTCGGCGGGATAGATCGCGACCGTGGCAAGGCCGCTCTCGCTGGCGGCGCGGGCAATGCGGATGGCGATCTCTCCGCGGTTGGCGATCAGCAATTTCTTGAAGGACATGGCCGGTTCCGTTGGTTACTTACCTCGCCCCGCTTGCGGGGAGAGGTCGAAGCCGAAGCGAAGCGCAGGCTTCGGGTGAGGGGGAGTCTCCGCAAGCGCGCCTGGGGAGAGTCCCCCCACCCGAAATTCGCGCTGCGCGCAAATTTCGACCTCTCCCCGCAGGCGGGGCGAGGTGAAGACGCACGCGGCTTGATATCTCATCGCTCAACGATCCTTCATGGTCGGATCGAGCACGATACGCAGGGATTCTCCCAGCGCGTTGAACGCCAGCGAGACGACGAGGATGGCAAGGCCCGGCGCGTACATCTGCTCGGGCGCGATCTCCATGTATTGATAGGCGCGCGCCAGCATGGCGCCCCAGCTCGGATTCGGCGGCTGGATGCCAAGGCCGAGGAACGACAGGCTGGCTTCGGCCAGCAGCGCCGCGGCGAGCAGTAGCGTCACCTGCACGATCACCGGCTGCAGCGTGTTCGGCAGCACGTGGCGCCACAGCACATGCCGGGTCGGGGCGCCGAAGCCTCTGGACGCATCGACATAGAGCTCCTGCCGCACGATCAGGGTGCGGGCGCGGACGATGCGCGCCAGCGCCGGAAACATCGTGATGCCGACCGCGATCATGCCGTTGGTCAGGCCGATGCCGAGCGCGCCGGTGACGGCGATCGCGAGCACGATCGCAGGGAACGAAAGAAACGTATCGATGACGCGGCTGATGATGTCGTCGATCCAGCCGCCGAAATAACCGGCGACGAGGCCGACCGGCAGGCCGATCAGGACCGCGACGCCGACCGCGAGCAGGCTGGCATAGACGGTCGCCGGCGCGCCGTAGATCAGGCGGGACAGCACGTCGCGGCCGAGATCGTCGGTGCCGAGCAGATGGGCGGGGCCCGGCGGCGCCAGCATGTTGTTGACGTCCTGCGCGGTCGGCGCGTAGGGCGCGATCCACGGCGCGCCGATCGCCACGACGACCAGCACCAGCAGCACCAGGATCGACAGCCCGGCGCGGAGATCGCCGACCAGCCAGCGCACGAGGCGGCGCAGCGCCGTCGGCTGTGCCGGGACCTTCAGCGGAGCGAGCGCCGTGTCGGTCATTGATCGATCCTCGGATCGACCGCGGCACACAAGAGATCGGTGACGAGGTTGACCACGATCACCACGACCACCATGGTGAAGACGACGCCCTGCACGATCGGAAAATCGCGCTGGATCGCGCCGCGCACGATCAGGCTGCCGAGGCCGGGAATCGCGAACACCGCCTCGATCACCACGGTGGCTGCCAGCATGCGGTTGACCAGGAGGCTGATTATGGTGAGCAGGTTGACGCTGACATTCTTCAACCCGTGCTGCCAGAGGATGCGCGACATCGACAGTCCCTTAGCATGCAGCGTGCGGACATATTGCGACGACAGCACCTCCAGCAGCGCACCGCGGAGCTGGCGCGCGACCTCGGCCATGCCGTAGGCCGCGATCGCAATGCCCGGCAGCAGCGCGTGCCTGACGGCATCGATCGGCGAGGCGGTGAAGGACTTTGCGCCGGTGGCGGGCAGCCAGTTCAACTTCAGCGAGAATTCCGCCACCAGGATCATCGCGAGCCAGAAACCGGGCACCGCGACGCCGAGCGAGGCGAGCATGCTGATCAGCTTGTCGATCCAGCCGTTCGGCTTGATCGCGGCCATCACGCCCATTGGAATGCCCGTCACGAGCGCCAGCGCCAACGCGATGAGGACGATCAGCAGCGTGTTCGGGAAGGCACGCCCGATCGAGTCGGCGACCTTCTCGCCGGTCAGCAGCGACTGCGAGAGATCGCCCTGCACGACATGGCCGAGCCAGGCGCCGTATTGCACCAGGAACGGGCGGTCGAGGCCGTAGATATTTCTGATCTCCGCGATCCGCGCATCGGTGGCGTTGTCGCCGGCGAGCGTCACGGCGATGTCGCCGGGTACCAGCTTGAGCAGCGCAAACACCATGAAGGTCGCAAGCAGGATCACCGGCAGCGCCTGCAACAGGCGGCTGCCGATGACCTTGACCGGTGACCGTCGTGCCATGGTTTACCCTTCAAGCCAGACGTCGTCGTATTTCGGCTTGCCCAGCAGGTTCGGCCGATAGCCCTGCACCTTCTTGTTCATGGCAACGAGCTCGAACTGGAACGCCAGCGGCGCGACGAAGGCATTCTCCATCACCAGCCGCTGCACGGTGGAGAACGCCTTGCGCCTGGTGTCGAGATCCTCCGATGCGCGCGACTCCCGGATCGCGGCCTCGAGCTCCGGCGGCACCGGCGCGCGGCCGCCATTGTAGTAGGCGTCCTTAGTGAACATCAGCGAATAGGTCAGGCTCGGATCGGGCCGCCCGGTCCACGCCGCGAGCAGGCCGGAGTTCTTCTTCTCCGGACCGAAGAACGAGGCGGAGGCTTCCGCGATCGGCGCGTTGACGAAGCGCACGTTCATGCCGGCCTTGCGGAACTGCTCGATCAGGATCTCCTGGCGCTGCACCGAATCCTGGTCCGGATAGCCGCCGAGCTCGATCGTGGTACCTTCCTTGAAGCCGGCCTCGGCGAGCAGCTTGCGCGCCTTGTCGGGATCGTAGGGATAGAGCTTTGCGACCTCGGCATCGTAGGCCCAATGCGCCTTCGGCAGGTTCATGTAGGCGGGCTCGGCGAGGCCGGCGAGCCCGGCCTTGACGAAGGATTCGCGATCGATTGCGAAGTTGAAGGCTTGCCTGATCTTGACGTTGTCGAACGGCGGCTTGGCCCAGTTGATGAAGATCTGGAACACATACAGCGTCGGGCCGTGCACCACCTTGACGCTCGAGGCGCGCTCGATGATCGCCTTCTGCCGCGGCGGCAGCTGGTAGATCAAATCGTTCTGGCCGGCGGTGACCGAGCGCGCGCCGGTGGTGAGCTCGGGGATGATCGAGAGCTCGATGCCGTCGGGATAGGGCCGGTTCGGCTTCCAGTATTTTTCGTTGCGCTTGACCACGATCTTCTCGCCGTCAGCCCAGCTGACGAACGCATAGGCGCCGGCGCCGACCGGCTTGCGGGTGACGACGCCGCCCTCGGCCGCCTTCAAGGCGGTCGGCGACACCATCATGCCGGCGCGATCGGACAGGATGCCGGGCAGCGCGGTATCAGGCGATTTCAACATCAGCGTCACCTGCTGGGGACCGGTGACCTCGACCGAGGATACCGACAGCAGATCGGCCTTGATGTTGGATTTCGCGTCGCTGCGGTTGCGATCGAGGTTGAACTTGACTGCCTCGGCATCGAGCGGCGTGCCGTCGTGAAAAGTCACTCCCGCGCGGATGTTGAGCACCAGCGTCGTCGGATCGACGAACTTCCAGCTTTCGGCGAGACCGGACTTCGGCTTCAGCGTGTCGAACTCCCATTCAGTCAGCGTGTCGTACATCGTGAACAGGAAGGCATGATCGGAGCCGGCCCCGCCGGTCGCCGGATCGAGGCTCGACGGATTGGCTGGCGCCGAGATGCGCAGGATCCCACCCTTCTTCGGCGCGCCCTCAGCGAATGCTCTGCCGCCGAGGCTGGTGCTCGCCAATGCACCCGAGATCAGCGCCATGGCTTCGCGTCGTGTCGTCATCGTCATGGCATTCCCTCCGGTGTTGTTAATTCGGCGAAAAGTTCGGGCGGTCGGCAAAATGGCATGCGACCCAGTGGTCGGGCGTCAGCTCGCGCCAATCCGGTGCACGCTCGGCGCACAGCGGCTGCGCATGCGGGCAGCGGGTGCGGAAACGACATCCTGACGGCGGATCGATCGGGCTCGGCACCTCGCCTTGCAGGACAATGCGCGCATCGGTGCGCATCGACGACGGCAGCGGCCGCGGTTCGGCCGATAGCAGCGCGATGGTGTAGGGATGCAGCGGCCGCTCTGCGACTTCCTCCGTCGGGCCGAGCTCGACGAACTGCCCGAGATACATCACCGCGACGCGCTCGCTGATATGTGAGACCACGGCGAGATCGTGGGTGATGAAGACATAGGTGAGGCCGAGATCGCGCTGCAGATCGGCGAACAGATTGAGCACGTCGCCGCGGATCGACATGTCGAGCGCGGCCACGACCTCGTCGCAGACAATCAGCTTTGGCCTCAAGGTCAGCGCGCGGGCGATCACGACGCGCTGCTTCTGGCCGCCGGAGAGCTGGTGCGGATAGCGCGCGCCGAACTCCTGCGGCAGGCCGACGCGCTCCAGCGCCTCCCTCGCCTGCCGCTCGCGCTCGGCCTTCGATCCGACGCGGGCAAGCTCCAGCGGCTCGAGCACCGAGGCCAGGATGGTCATGCGCGGATTCAGCGCGGCGTTCGGGTCCTGGAAGATGATCTGGTAGTCGCGGCGGTGGCTCCGGAAGGCGCTGCGCGACAGCGCCGTCGGGTCGACGCCGTCGTGCAAAATCGCACCGGCGCTCGGCTTCAGCAAAAACACCAGCGCGCGGCCGATCGTGGTCTTGCCGGAGCCTGATTCCCCGATGATGCCAAAAGTCTCGCCGCGGCGGACGTCGAAATTGACGCCGTCGACTGCCTTCACGGTGGCGCGGCGGTCGGTGGTCTGGAAGCGGACCTGGAGGTCGCGCACCGAGACGATGGGCTCGCGGGGCTCGGTCGATGTTGCAGTCATTGTCGCGCGACCATTGGCGCGGCGGCGGGTCCGGGCGGATGCAGCGCCCCCGGCAGATTGAGCTCGGCGAAGCGCCAGCAGCGCACGCGCCGGCCGCCGGCGTCCTGCAATGCCTGCTCGGCCTCGCAGCCCTTTGCGGCGTGCGCGCAGCGGGCACGAAACCGGCAGCCGTTCGGCATCTCGGCGATCGACGGCACCCGGCCCGGGATCGACGGCAGCCGGCCGTGGCGCGGGCACAGATGCGGCAGCGAGCGCAACAGGCCCGAGGTGTAGGGATGGAGCGGCCGCACCAGCGCCTCGTCGACCGAGGCATCCTCGATCACCTCGCCGGCATACATCGTGATCATCCGCGTGCAGGTCTCGGCGACGACGCCGAGGTCGTGGGTGATCAGCATCAGGGCGGTGTGCGAGGTTTCGCTGATGTCGCGCAACAGTTCAAGGATCTGCGCCTGCACGGTGACGTCGAGCGCGGTTGTCGGCTCATCGGCGATCAAAAGCTGCGGCCCGCAGATCAGGCTGGCGGCGATCATCACGCGCTGGCGCATGCCGCCGGAGAGCTGGTGCGGATAGTCGTCGATCCGCCGCTCCGGCGAGGCGATCCCGACTCGCCGCAGCATCTCCAGCGTCTTCGCCCGCGCCTCCTCGTAACTGATGTCGGTGTGAACGCGCAGCGTCTCGGCGATCTGGTGGCCGACGGTGAAGACGGGATCGAGCGCGCTCATCGGCTCCTGGAAGATCATCGCGATCCGCTTGCCCCTGATCGCGCGCATCTGCCGCGCGCTGCAGGAGGCGAGATCGATGCCATCAAACAGGATCTTGCCGTCGAGGCCGGCGAAATTGCCCGGCAGCAGTCGCAGGATCGAGAGGCCCGTGATGGTCTTGCCGCAGCCGCTCTCGCCGACGATGCCGACCCGCTCGCCCGGCGCGATGTCGAAGTCGATCTTGCGCGTCGCCTGCCAGACGCCCTGCGCGGTCTTGAAGCGAATACCGAGGCCGCGCACGGACATCAGCGGCCGCGCGCCGTCGCGCGCTCCCTCCGCCCCAGGCTGTGCCGGCCGGCCTGTCCCCATCAGCCTGCCGCCCGCTTCTTCTCTTTCACCAGCTGCTCCTCCATCAGCATCTCGGTGCCGATGATGCCCTCTTGCGCCAGCTCGGCAAGCTCGGCGTCGGAGAGGCCGAGCATGCCGCCGAGGATCTCGCGATTGTGCTCGCCGAGCGTCGGCGGCACCGAGCGGATCGCAAACGGCGCGGCGCCCTCGCGGAACGGCATCGACGGCTGCGGGTGCTTGCCGATGAAGGCGCGGTCGACCTGCTGGATGAAACCGCGGGCCTGGAGCTGCGGGTCGTTCAGGAGTTCGATCGGCAGCCGCGCCACGCCCGCCGCGACACCGGCTGCTTGCAGCGCGGCCATCGCATCGTCAGGGTCGCGAACCGAGGTCCAGGCGTTGATCGCGGCCTCGATCTCCGACTCGATCGCGCGGCGACCTGCGGCTGTCGCAAGCGCGCGATTGCCCGCCCAGTCCTCGCGGCCGAGCAGCCGCGCCAGCTTCGGCCACATCGTGTCGTCGGAGGCCGCGACCACGATCCAGTTGTCCTCGCCGGCGCAGCGGAAGCAGCCATGCGGCACGAGATCCGGATGCCGATTGCCGTATTTCGTCGGCGGCTTGCCGTCGATCGAATGAGCCACGATCCAGGGCGCGGCAAACGGCATCATGCATTCGATCTGCGCGAGATCGATGAACTGGCCCTGACCCGTCAGCCTGGCGTGGATCAGCGCGGTGAGGACGGCCGCGCAGCCGTTGAGGCCGCCGACGGCATCGCCGAACGCAGTGTGGCTCATCACCGGCGGCCCGCCGGCATCACCGACCACGCTCGGCAGTCCGGAGCCCTGCTCCAAGGTCGAGCCATAGGCGCGGCAGTCGCGATGCGCGCTGCCGGCGCCGAATGCCGACATCGACATCATCACGAGCTTTGGGTTGGTCTTGCTCAGTACCTCGTAGCCGAGGCCGAGCTTGGGCAGCACCTCGACCGAATAATTGTCGACCACGAGGTCGGCATCGGCGAGCAGGCGTTTCGCCAGCGCGAGCCCCTTCCGCCGGGTGAGGTCGAGCGTGATGCCGCGCTTGTTGCGGTTCATGATGCAGTAGCGCACCGACTTCTCGTACATCTGCTCCAGCACATAGGCCGGGCGGCGGTCGACACCGCGCCACCAGTCCGGATACTGGATCGCCTCGATCTTGATGACGTCGGCGCCGAGATCGGCGAGCGTGCGGGTGCAGATCGGCCCGGCCCAGCCCATCGAGAAATCGATGACGCGGATGCCTTCAAGCGGCAATCGAGCCGCCGCAGCGGGCTTCGGCACTGGCACCCGCGGTGCAGCCTCGCGCCTTGCCTGCTGCTCGCCGACATCAGGCACGCGTCCCCCGCGCAGCGGCGGCGTTGCCATCAGCCGCTGCATCGTGCCGGCGGAAAAGCCGGTCTCGTCCCCGACCGTGATCGGGACGATCGCGCCGCGGGCGCGCTTCTCCTCGTCCGCGATCAAGTCCGCGATCTCCGGCACCGGCACGATCGGGATCTTGCGCTTGAGGCCTTCGGCAAACCATTCCTGCGCGGTGCGCTGCTTCAGCTTCGGCAGGATCCTGCCTTCGATCTCGGCGACATGCTTGAGCCGGTCGACGCCCATGAACAGCGAGGGATCGTTGCCCAGCTCAGTGAGCCCGAGCATCTCGCAGAACGCACGCCACTGCGCGGGTGTCACCGTGGTGACGCCGAGCCAGCCCTGCTTGGTCTCGTAGATGCCGACCGGGAACGTCGGCCAGAACCGGTTGACGCCGATCCGCCGCATGATGTCGCCTCGCTGGAACGCCTCGAACATGATGTACTCGGTGACGGCGATGCTGGCCTCGAACAGGCTGAGGTGACTGCTGCGCCCGCTTCCATCCTGCATGCGGCCGAACACCGAGGCGCTCGCGGCGATGAAGCCCCACAGCCCGCCGAGAATGCCGGTCTGAAAATCCGGCGCGTGCATCGGCGGCCCCTGTTCCGGGCCGACCAGTTTGATCAACCCGGTCAGCGCGCGGATCGTGGAATCGGTCGCCGCGAAGTTCGCGTAGGGGCCGCGATCGCCGAACCAGGACAGATCGAGATGGATCAGACCAGGATTGTCCCGCTTGATCGCATCGAGATCGACCGCTGGACACTCCGCCGCATCGATGCCGCGGCCGTCGAGCAGAATGTCGCAGCCGGCAATCAGCTCGCGCAGGCGAGCCGCGTCATCCTTGCCGAGCGCGAGGCTCGATTTGTTGAAATTGAGGAACGCGAACCACGCGCTCTGTCCCTTCGGCGTCAGTGGCGCGGTGCGGCGCAGCGGATCGCCGTGCGGCGGCTCGATCTTCTGCACGTCGGCGCCGAAATCGGCGAACAGCCGCGCGCAGTAGCTGGTCGCAGCCGCGCTTCCGACCTCGACAATCCGCAGATGCGACAACGCGCCCATCACGCTTCCTCGCGACAAAATGACCAGCCGATGACATCAGCTGATTCAGTTTCTTGTTGGCTGAACTTGAAGCCGCGCCGACACTGTGATGCAAGTGGAATTTTCTTCCGCTTCGCGGAATACGCGCGGTCGTAACGACGATAGCCGATCGGTCTGGCGCGTGCCTTTGCCGCCTAAATGCAGGTGAGCTGCGCTGCGAACCAGTCCTGCAATGACGTCGAAAGCTGCGGCCATGCACGCAGAACATGCGCGTATGTGGCAGCACTTCCGCGATAGAGGCCACGCAGTTCCTGTTCGATGCCGGGGAGATCAACACCCAAGCACCGACCATTGCTGACGATGCTGCGCCCCTCGACGACGACGTCTCTCACCAGCGACGCATTGCCGCGTGCAAACAACAGATCGAGCGGATCGGCGGCGAGGATCTGACCGTCCTCGAGGCGGTCGAGATCGATGCTGACGAAATCGGCCGGTGCGCCGACCGCGAGCTCGCCGCTTCCCGGCGCGCCGGTGGCGCGGCGGCCATTGCGGATCGCAAGCGTGAAGAATTCCTGCGGCGTCCAGGTGCGCGCAAAACCGAGGCCGCCGTGCATCATCTGCACCAGCCGCATCTCGCGCAGCACGTCGTCGTCTTCGTCGAGCGCGAGGCCGTCGACGCCGACCGCGATCGCGCAGCCGCAGCGGTGCGCCGCCGCGATCGGCGCCAGCCCGGAGCGCAGATGCAGGTTGGACGAGAAATTGGTGACGATGCGCGCGCCGGATGCCGCGATCATCTCGATCTCGTCGGGCCTCGCATGAATGCAGTGCGCCAGCGTCAGCCGCTCGGAGAGCAGACCGATGTCGCGGAGATAGCGAACGATGCCGCCGGGGAAATGCCGGTCGGCCCAGGCGCGCTGATAAATCGTCTCGAGCAGGTGCATATGGACGCGGCGTCCGGTCTGCGCGGAATTCTCCGCGACCGCCTCGAGCAGCGGCTTCGAGCACCATTGCACGCCGGCAGGCCCGAGCTGCACGTCGACCATGGGACCTGCGATCGCCGCTGCGATGGCATCGGTCAGCTCGGTATAGGCTTTCGGCGACATCGGCGCGCGGACGAACAGTTGCTCGATCGCGTTGCGATCGTCGGCGGCGAGAGCCGACAGCACCGGTTCGCTGTCGCCATAGACGATCGGGTTCTGATCGCGCACCGCGATGGCAAAGGCGATGCGGATTCCGACATCGCCCGCCGCGCGCGCAATCGCTTTGGCCTCCTCGACCAGCGGCATCCTTCCGCTCGGTCGGGTGTAGTGCACCATCATCGCCGCGCAGCCGGCCTGTGCCGCACGCGCGAACGCGGAGGCCGCCGTCAGATACGGATCGACCGGCGCCCCCACCACCGTGCGCAGGATCCAGCCTTCCAAGGGCATGCCAACCACGCCGAAGCTGGACGCCCGCGGGCGGGCGTGATCGTGGGAGTTGATGAAAGCGGGGAGGATCAGGGAGCGCGGGCCTTCAACCCGGCCCTCGGCTTCCGAGATATCGGTGATCACGCCGCCATCGTGCCGCAGCACGACGTTGTCGCGGATGGCGGCGCCAGGACCGGTGAACAGACGGGTTGCGTTGACGTTCACTGCCGCTGCCCTCCACTGTCATTGCGAGGAGCGAAGCGACAAAATTGCACATCAATTTTGCGCTGAAGCGACGAAGCAATCCATCTATCTCCGCGCTGAGGAATGCATTGCTTCGCTTCGCTCGCAATGACGAATTGCCTCAGTTCGCCGTATACACCAGATCCCTCTCCGCGCGCGGCGGCAGGAATTCGCGCGAGAACACTTCCGCCGGGGTCGGCGCGCGGGCGAGCTGGTAGCCTTCGACGATGATGCCGATGGCGCGGGCCATACGGTCGTCCTTGACGTCGCCGATCCCGATCTCCTTCATCTCCGGCGAGACGATCAGCTTCTCGAAGGAATATTGCAGCCGCCGCTTCTCGACATCGACATTGATCAGATTGTCATAGTTCAGCGCCGCCTTCATGCCGGCGTTCTGGTCCGTGGCGACCGCGATGGCGCCCTTGTTGATGGCACGGACGAGGCCGGCCACCGCCTTCGGGTTCGACGCGATCAGCTTGCGCGAGACCATTACGCCGTTGGAATAGAGGTCGAGCCCGTAATCGCCGAACGAGAACCATTTGAAATCCTTGTCCGGGTCCTGGCGGTTCAGCACCAGGTTGAAGTAGCTGGTGATGTTGAACACCAGCGCGGCATCGATGTCGCCCTTGATCAGCATCGGCTCCTGCAGGTTCGGCGCCATGTTGGAGATCTTGATCTTCTCGCCGTCGAGCCCGTTCTTGTGCACGAACACCGGCAGCAGCCGCGTGGTCGGCGTGCCCTGCGCGCCGCCCAGCGTGTGGCCCTCGAAATCCTTGATCGACTTGATGCCGCTGGAGTTCTTGGCGACGATCGCGAATGGCGGCTGGTTCCACATCATGTAGACCATGACCGGCGCATCCTGCGGCTTGGTCGCGGCGTTCTGGATGATCGCGTTGACGTCGCCGAAGCCGGCATCATAGGCGCCGGACATGATCCGCGTCACCGTCGCACCGGAGCCCTCGCCCTGGTCGATCACGACGTTGAGGCCTTCCTCTTTGAAGTAGCCGTTGTCCTTGGCGTAGAAGAACGCGGCGTCGCTGCCTTGCGTCTTCCAGCCCAGCGTGAACTTGATGGTGGTTTCCTGGGCGCTCGCGGACCCCGCAACCAGGGCCAGTCCCAGCAGCGCAGCGCTTATTGTCTTCAGCATGACGACCTCCTCAACTCCAGTGAACGGCGATTGACGAAACCTCAGGTAGCGATGACGTTGTCCTTGCGCGTCGCCCATCCCGTCACCTGGCCCTCGATCAGCGAGAACAGGACGTAGAGCGCGACGCCGAGGCCGGCGAGCACGAATAACCCGGCGAACACCAGCGGCACGTTGAAATTGGAGGACGCGGTCATCATCACGTTGCCGATGCCGCGGTTCGAGGCGACGGTCTCCGACAGCACTGCGCCGACGAACGCGTAGGAGATCGCGACCTTCAGCGAGGCGAAGAAGAACGGCATGGTTCTCGGCAGGCCGACATTCCAGAGAATGTCGAGTTTGCTGGCGCCGAGCGCCTTCAGGACGTCTTCGAGCTCCGGCTCGGTGGTGGCGAGGCCTGTCGCGATATTGACCACGATCGGAAAGAAGCAGATCGACAGCGAGGTCAGCACCGCCGGCACGGTGCCGGAGCCGAACCACAGCACGAAGATCGGCACCACGGCGACTTTCGGGATCGAGGAGAAACCGACCAATAGCGGATAGCAGGTGTCGTACGCGGTCCTGGAGACGCCGATCACGGCGCCGAGCGCGACGCCAAGCGCCACGCCGAGCACGAAGCCGATCATGGTGGTGACCAGCGTCTGGACGATGTGCGGCCACAGCAGCGGGAATTTCTCGATCAGCGTGACGAAGATCTGCGAGGGGCGCGGCAGCACGAGGTCCGACATACCCGTGATCAGGCAGAACAGCTCCCAGGCGACGAAGAACAGCACGATCAGCACCGCGGACCAGGCCTTCTGCCTGATATCAGACACGGACACGGTCAGGGCTCCCCTTGCGCCGACGTGCGCGCCTCGACGATGAAGGCACGGAGCTTCTGGTTGAGGGCGACGAAGTCGGGTTCGAACGTCATGGCGACCGTACGGGGCCGCGCAAAATCGACCCGGGAGTCGTCGAGGATGCGGCCGGGCCGCGCGCTCATCACGCAGATGCGGCCGGCCAGGAAGCCGGCCTCGCGCAGATCGTGGGTGACCAGCAGCACGGTCGGCTTGTGGGTCATCCAGAGCTGCTGCAGGATTCCCCACAGCTCCTCGCGGGTGAACTGGTCGAGCGCGCCGAACGGCTCGTCGAGCAGCAGCATGCGCGGCTCGTGGATCAGTGCGCGGCAGAGATTTGCACGCTGGAGCATGCCGCCGGACAGTTGCCAAGGATAACGGCCGCCAAAACCCTTCAGCCCGACCTGCTCGAGCAGCGCGTTGGCCTTGTCGCGGAATTCGGTCTTGCGCAGCCTGCGGAACTGCGAGCGGTACGGCTCGACGATCTTCAGCGGCAGCATGATGTTCTTTTCGATCGTCATCCACGGCAGCATGGTCGGGTTCTGGAACGCCATGCCGACCCGCATCGCCCGCGCCGCGACCTCGCGGCCGCCGACGATGACGACGCCGCCGGTCGGCCGCGTCAGACCCGAAACCAGCCGCAGGATGGTGGACTTGCCGCAGCCGGACGGGCCGACCAGCGCCACGAACTCGCCGTCGGCGATCCTTAAGGTGGTGGTCGACAGGGCCGGCACGGCGCGGGCGCCGCGGCCGAAGGTGACGGAAGCTTCCGACAGCTCGATCGCGGTCGGCGCGGATCCGGCGGGAACGACCTCGCCGGCAAAGTCGGAGTTTGGTTGCATGCGCATCACGGGCAAAGTGCATGCAAGCTGGATGCCAGCGGCCGGGCTGTGGAAAATCAAGGGGATCGCGGGACACGCGGACGAGAAGCCGGATTCCGTTTAGGCAATTTGCGGCACAAACTGCATGCAATTCGGGCGCCCGATTGTTTCGCCGGTATGATAAAGAAGCGCCCGAAGCACTTTCTGAACAGGATTCGCTGATATGGCGGGGCGCGCCGGCACGGGCAAGACGGCTGAATCGACCGACAGGGTCAGCGTGATCTGCCGCGCGCTGCGGCGGGCGATCATCGAGCAGGCGCTGGAGCCCGGCGCGAAGCTGCCCGAGGATTCGCTCGGCGAACGCTTCGGCGTCAGCCGCACCATTGCGCGGCATGCGCTCGGGCAGCTCGCCGCTGAAGGCCTGGTCGAGCTGCGCCGCAACCGGATCGCGGTCGTGGCGACGCCGAGCTGGCAGGAGGCGCGCGATGCCTTCGACATCCGCATCG
Source organism: Bradyrhizobium semiaridum (assembly GCF_020329505.1). GTDB lineage: Bacteria > Pseudomonadota > Alphaproteobacteria > Rhizobiales > Xanthobacteraceae > Bradyrhizobium > Bradyrhizobium semiaridum. Next base: position 281,480 of record NZ_JAGKJJ010000002.1, on the reverse strand, counting down.
AGCTCGAGCGGCTGGTGGTGCGGCAGCTCGCGGGCAGGCTGACCAAGGCGCAAATCGCCGAGCTGACCGCGCATGTCGACGCCGAGGACCGCGCCCGCGACGGCACCGACGCGGTGTCGATCCGGCTCGCCACCGAATTCCATATCCTGCTCGCGCACATGACGAACAGTCCGATCCTGGTGCGCTATGTCAGCGAGGTGGCCTATCGCTGCTGCCTGACGCTCTCGCTGTACAGCCGGCCGCATTCATCGGAGTGCGCGATCAACGAACACCGCGCGATCATCGCTGCGCTGGTGAAGGGCGACGCCGCCAAGGCGATGGAGCTGATGCATGGCCATCTCGATTCCGTGGCAACCCGCGCCCTGGTGGCGCCGACGCCGCAGCGCGGCCGGGATCTGCTGGATATTCTGGCGCCATACGCCGATGAGACGGGCAGCGAGCGCGTGGTGAAGCTGCCGAAGGCGGCGCGAAGATAGTAGCGACAACCGCTCCATTGCCGCCATCCCTGAGCGGGTGTGAAGCTTTGTCCCACCCACCGCTGTGGTGGGCGTGCCTACGCCTCGATGCCCCGCTGCAGCAAAATCCGCTCGGCGCTGTCGTTCCAGACGTCCATCTTCACGATCCGCCCGCCCTGCACCACGAAGCGGTCGACATAGCGGTTGCCTTCGAACGGCGTGCCGTCGATCCATTCGCCGTAGAGCGTGCCGATGCTGTAGACGACGGTCTCGCCGGCACCCGGACAGACGTCGAAGCGATCCATCCGCTTCTTGACCCACCGATAGCGCTTGGCATTGAACCCGGTCGGCCCGCGCGGATGGTCGAATTCGCGCCCGCCGGTGAAGGTGATCACCGTGCCCGGCTTCATGTAGGCCGCCGCGGCGTCGGGATCGGGGATCATCGATGCGGTCAGATAGGCCTCGACGATCTCGGCATCGGACAGCGGGCGGGCATCGGCTCTGGCGATGACGGACATGCGGTATCTCCAAGGATGCTCGAACTCTACAATCTAGCGGCAAAAGTGCATGCACATTTTTTGAACAATCTGAGGGGGCAAACTGCACACAATCTGATACTGCTCGTTCCCTGCGATTCCGCTAGGCTGAAACCATCCTGGCCCTTGCTCCACGATGATCGCGAAACCTGTCTTCGACCTCGTCTTCCGTAACGCCGTGACGCGCGGCTCGGCCGCTGCGGTCGATATCGGCATTATCGGCGGGAAAATCGCCGAAGTCGCGCCACGGCTCGCCTGCGAGGCGGTGGAGATCGATCTCGGCGGCCGGCTGGCGCTGCCCGGCTTCGTCGACAGCCATATTCATCTCGACAAGGCCTGCCTGCTCGGCCGCTGCGGGCACGACCATGCCAATGTCACCGAGGCCATCCGCGCGGTGGCGGCGATGAAGCGCGACTTCACGGTGGAGGACGTCTACGCGCGCGGCGCCCGGGTGCTGGAGCGCGCGATCACGGCCGGCACCACACGGATGCGGACCCATGTCGAGATCGATCCGCGGGTCGGCCTGCGCGGCTTCGAGGCGGTCAAGGCGCTGAAGCGCGACTATGCCTGGGCGCTCGATCTGTCGCTCTGCGTCTTCCCGCAGGAAGGCCTGACCAACGACCCCGGCGCCGACGAGCTGCTGGTCGCGGCGCTGCGCGACGGCGCGCAGGCGATCGGCGGCTGCCCCTACGTCGACACCGACCCGAACGCCCAGATCGCACGCATCTTCGATCTCGCGCAGGAGTTCGACATCGATGTCGACCTTCATCTCGATTTCGATCTCGATCCGTCCTGGTGGCACATGGAGGAGGTCTGCCGGCAGGCCGAGCGGCGCAACTATCATGGCCGCGTCGCGATCGGGCATGCTTCGAAACTGTCCGCGCTGTCGCCGGAGCGGCTGAAGGCGGCCGCCGCGCGGCTCACTGCGGCCGGCGTCGCCGTCACCGTGCTGCCGGCGACCGATCTCTATCTGATGGGGCGCGACGCCACGCATAACGTCCCGCGCGGCCTGGCCGCCGCGCACCGGCTCGTCGCCGACGGTGTGCTCTGCTCGGTCGCGACCAACAATGTGCAGAACCCATTCACGCCGTTCGGCGACGCCTCGCTGCTGCGGATGGCGAACCTCTACGCCAACGCGGCGCACGCCGGGATCGGCGACTTCGATACCTGCCTCGATCTCGTCACCGACCTGCCGGCACGGCTGATGAACCTGCGCGACTACGGCATCGCGGTCGGCAATCCCGCCGATCTCGTCGTGCTCGACACCGACAGTGCCACCGGCGCGATCGCCGAACTTCCCGACGTCCTGCTGGGCTTCAAGCGCGGCCGCAAGACATTCGAACGGCAAAAGCCGGCGCTGTTCCGGCCAAGCACCCCATCCTCCCCGCCACCCACATGCCGTCGTCCTGGCGAAAGCCAGGACCCATAACCACCGAGCTTGATTGAGAGCGAGACGGTGGCCAGCGTCACGCAACAACAGATCGCTGAGTAATGGCTCCTGGCTATCGCCAGGACGACGGCTGAATATTTGGTGCCGCTCGCGAGTCACATTTCCTCAGACTGACGGTCGAGAATGCATTGTCGCCTTGCTCCTACGCGAATTGACGCCTCATCCGATCCGTTGTTGAACTGCCTCAACACCAACAACAACCCGGGCGGAAATCATGAGCAAAGCCACCACCGTCAAGACCGTCGAGACGCTCGCCTGCGATGCCGGCTGGCGGAATTATCATTTCGTCAAGTTGACGACCGAGGACGGGCTGGTCGGCTGGAGCGAATATGACGAAGGCTTCGGCGCGCCCGGTGTGACGGCGGCGATCGAGCGGCTCTCGGCGCGGGTGATCGGCAGGAATGCGTTTCAGCACGAGCGGATCTATGCCGAGCTGTTCGCCGCGACGCGCCCGGCTGCCGGCGGCGTGGTGGCGCTGGCGCTCGGCGCGATCGAGAACGCGCTGCTTGACGTGAAAGCCAAGGCGCTCGGCGTGCCCTGCTACGATCTGCTCGGCGGCAAGATCCGCGACAGGGTCCGGGTCTACTGGTCGCATTGCGCGACCTGGCGCATCAATCACCCCGACTGGTACAAGCCGGCTATTACGGACCTCGACGGCGTCAAGGCGATCGGCCGCGAGGTGCGCGAGAAGAAGTTTTCGGCGCTCAAGACCAACATCTTCCTCTATACCGACGGCAAACCGCAGGGCTGGCGCCCCGGCTTCGGCTCGCCGTTCCAGCCCGAGATCAATGTCGACCGCACTGTGCTGCGCAATCTCTGCATGCATCTGGAAGCGATCCGTGACGGCGCCGGGCCGGATGTCGATCTGCTGCTCGATCTCAACTTCAACGCCAAGACCGAGGGCTATTTGAAGATCCTGCGCGCCATCGAGAAGATGGACATGTTCTGGGTCGAGATCGACACGTTCAACCCGCAGGCGCTCGGCTATATCCGCCGCCAGAGCCCGCACCCGATCTCGTCCTGCGAGACGCTATTGGGCCTGCGCGAATTCCTGCCCTATTTCACCGAGCAGGCGATGGATGTCGCGATCATCGACACGCCGTGGAACGGGGCCTGGCAGTCGATGAAGATCGCGGCCGCCGCCGAGCATTTCGAGGTCAACGTCGCGCCGCATAATTTCTACGGGCACCTCTGCACCATGATGAACGCGCACTTCTGCGCCGCGGTGCCGAACCTGCGCATCATGGAGACCGACATCGACCGCCTGGCCTGGGACCATGAGCTGTTCACCCATGTGCCCGAGTTCGTCGACGGCCATCTCGTGATCCCGGATCGACCCGGTTGGGGCACTGAGCCGAACGAGGAAGGCCTGCGCGCCCATCCGCCGAAGAACAAGGGCGGGCTGCTGAATTACGGGCTGAAGAAGTAGCGGCTTAGGAACCACGCGCGTAGCTTCACATCCTCTCAAGGGTGACGGTGATGAACATTGTGGCGAGCGGCCTCCCCACAACGTCGACCTGGCGAAAGCCAGGATCCATAACCACCGAATTTGCTTGAGAGCGGATCATGGCCCAGCAACGCGCAACGACCAACAGTCGGGGTAATGGGTTCTGGCTTTTCGCCAGGACGACGAAATCAATTATCCTCCCTGACCGTCGCGAACGCGCTCTCGATCACATCGCCGATCGGCTGCCATGCGTTGCCGTCGAACTGCACGAGGCGCATCTGCTTGATCGGGCGGAAATCGTTCGGGCCGGTGTTGATCACGATCCCCGGCAGCGCGATCGGGCTCTGGTAGTTCTTCAGCGACGCCGCCTGCCGCATGATGTTTTCGCGCGAGAAATCGTCGCCGCACTGGCGCAGCACCTGCAGCAGCGTGTCGGCGGCGGCATAGCCGAACACGGCGTAGATGTCGTCCTTGTCGCCGTCGGGGAAGTACCTGTCCATGAAGGCGTCCCACGCCTTGATGTGCGGATCGTCCTTCCACGCGGCGTCCCCGGCGTCCTTCAGGAACGAGGTCGAGATCACGCCGAGCGAATTCTGCAGGCCGGCCGGTTGCAAGGCGCTCGCGATCGAGGCCGACGCGTTGTCAAGGATGAACACCGGATGCCACTCCATCCCGGCGACGACGCGGATCGCACGCGCGGCGATCGCCGGCGCGCCATCGAACACCAGGATCTCGGCGCCGCTTGCCTTGAGGATGCCGAGCTGGTTCTCGATCCTGGTCTCCGTCGCATCGAAGGCGAGATCGGCGACGATCATGCCCGCGGTGTCGCCGAGCCCTTCCTGCAATCCCCGGAACAGGTCGCGGCCGAACTGGTCGTTCTGCCAGAGCACCGCGATCTTGCGATTGGGATAGGCGGCCTGGATGTAGTTGGCGTAGATTCGTCCCTCGGCGCGGAAAGTCGGCTGCCAGCCCATGGTCCAGGGCCAGGCCTTGGGATGCGCCCACTCCTCGTCACCCGATGCGACGAACAGTTGCGGGACGTTCTTCTCGTTGAGATATTTGCGCACCGCCAGATTGCCCGGCGTGCCGAACGAACCGAACATCATCAGCACGTTCTGCTGCTCGACGAGATTGCGGGTCTGCTCCATCGAGGTCTTCGGGTTGGAGCTGTCGTCGACCGAGATGAACTTGATCTTGCGGCCATTGATCCCGCCCTGTTCATTGACCATGTCGAAATAGGCAGCCTCGGCTCGGCCGATGGTCGCGAAGGCCGCGAGCGGCCCGGTGTAGGGCATGACGTTGCCGATGCGGATTTCGGTGTCGGCCGACGCCTGCTCTGCACGCAACGGTGCGGCGACCAGCGCGGCAAGGATGAGAACAATCGAAAACGCGGCTCGTCTTTGCATCAACATCGCCACAAACGCCGGCGCTGCCGGCGCTCCTCCCGAGCGCTTAGACTTTATCGCCCAAGCCAACGCCCAAAAAATGAAATGTTGATGGCGGAGCAGCCGCTCCCTTGCCTCTCCCGCTTGCGGGGAGGCCAGATCGCATCGCAGATGCGATCCGGGTGGGGGCTCTTGCCGCGATATGACTCGTGGAGGGATGCCCCGCCCCGGCCCTCCCCCGCAAGCGGGAGAGGGAGCAGAACCCCCGCGTGGCGATCAGCGCAACGTGATGTCGAGCCAGCCCAGCGGATTGACCGCGACACGATCCCCCGTGTCGACCAGCACCGTCGTGGTCTCGGCCTCGATGATCGCGGGGCCGGTCAGCGCATGGCCGGGCCGGAGATCATCGAGCGCGTAGACCGGCACCTCGCGCCAGCCGCCGAGCCAGGCCTGCCGCTTGCCGCGCGGCGCGCAGGTTGCGGCCGCCGTCACCTTGCCGACATCGCGGCCCTCAGGCGCGACCTTGCCGACCGCGGCGACGCGGGCGTTGACGAACACCACCTCCTGCCCGCGCGAGGCATAGGTGTAGAGCTCCTCGTGGCGGCGGTGGAAACGGTCCTCGATCTGCGCCACCAGGTCGGCCGCGCCGAGATCGAGGTCACCGAACGGCACGTCGATCTCGAACACCTGCTCGCCATAGCGCATCTCGGCCGAGCGCTCGATCGTGATGTCGCCCTTGAACCAGGCGCGCAGCCGGCCGGCCGCCTGCTCTTCCAGCGCGGCGAACAGCGCCCGCACCTCATCGGCCGAAATCTTACCGGTGCCGTAATGGGTGCGACTGACCTCGTAGCGCAGATCGCTGGTCAGCATGCCCCAGGCCGACAGCACGGAGGCGACCGTCGGCACGATGATGCGCCTGATCTCGAGCTCGCGCGCCACCTCGGCGGCGTGTATGCCGGCGGCGCCGCCGAAGCTGAGCAGCGCGAATTTGCGCGGATCGACGCCGCGGCGCAACGTCATCAGGCGAATGCCGTCGGCCATCTTCAGGTTGATCATCTTGTAGATGCCGGCCGCCGCCTCGATGCGCGACAGGCCGAGCGCTTCGGCGATACGATCCACCGCAGCGTCCGACGCCGCGCGATCGAGCGGCCGCGCGCCGCCCATGAAGGCGGCGGCATCGAGATAGCCGAGCACGACATTGGCGTCGGTAACAGTGGCCGCCAGGCCGCCATTGCCGTAGCAGGCCGGCCCCGGCACCGAGCCGGCGCTCTCCGGCCCGACGCGCAGCGTGCGGCCGCCGTCGACGCTGGCAATCGAGCCGCCCCCGGCGGCGATGCTGGCGATGTCGAGGCTGCGCAGCGCGATGCGCTGTCCCGCAAGCATGCCGTCCGCCGAGAGCGAGGCCGCACCGTCGGCAATCAAGGAAATGTCGGTCGAGGTGCCGCCCATGTCGAACGGCACGAGATCGGGAATGCCGAGCATCTCGGCGCAGCGGCGACTGCCGGAGATGCCGCCGGCGGGGCCCGACAGCACGGTGCCCGCGGCGAGCCGCGAGGCCTCCTCCACTGGTGCCATGCCGCCATGCGACAGCACCACGAACAGTGAGCCCTTGAAGCCGGCTTTAGTGAGGCTTCTCTCCAGATTGGTGAGATAGCGCTGCGCTGTAGGCTGAACATAGGCGTTCACGATGGTGGTCGAGACGCGCTCATATTCCTTGATCTGCGGCAGCACATCGCTGGAGCGCGACACGCTGACATCGGGCAGTTCCCTGGCGAGGCGCTCGACCGCGGCAAGCTCATGCGCCGGGTTGAGATAGGCGTGCAGAAAGCAGACCGCGACCGAGCTCGCGCCCGATCGCTTCACCTCGGCGATGACATCGCCGAGCGCAGCGGCATCGAGCGGAATGGCCGCACTGCCATCGGCCTTGAGCCGCTCGCGCACGCCGAGACGCCGCTCGCGCGGCACCAGCGGCTCGGGCGGCGGCGTGCGAAGATCGTAGCGATCCGGCTTCAGGCCCTCGCGCATCTCGACAACGTCGCGGTGGCCCTCGGTGGTGAGCAGCGCGACCTTTGCGCCCTTGCGCTCCAGCAGCGCATTGGTCGCGACGGTGGTGCCATGCACCAGCCGATCTGTCTCCGCGAGCATCGCCGCACGCGTCACACCGAGGCGGCGTGCAAGTTCTTCCAGCCCGGCCATCACGCCGATCGATTGATCGGCCGGCGTGGATGGTGACTTCGCGAACACGGTGCGCCCGGATTGATCGGTCGCAACCAGGTCGGTGTAGGTGCCGCCGACATCTATCCCAATCGTATACATCGATGCCTACACCGCTTTCGAAACCAGACCTTGCGCAACGTCGCGCGCCCGCGCCTCCGCCGTTCGCTTGCCCGGCGGGCCCCAGCCGCCGCCGCCGGAGGAGCGCACCTCGAGGCAGTCGCCGGGACGCAGCTCGATGCCGACTTCCTTGGTCTTCAGCACGCGCGGCTCGCGTCCTTCGGACAGCAGGCGATAGCGGTGCGGCTTGCCGTCCTTGCCGCCGAGCATGCCGCACGGGCCGTGGCGCGCGCCGTCGCCGGCGGTGTTGCCCTTGGCCGGCTTTGCCGTCTCCAGCACCATGTCAAGGGAAACGCCGAGCCCGCCGCGGTGCTGGCCGTCGCCGCCGGAATCCGGGCGGAATTCGTGCTGACGGAAATGCAGGGGGAAGCGTACCTCGGCAACCTCGATGCTGCCGAACTTCAGGCCGCCGACGGTGTGCCACTCGCCGATCGACGAATAGCCGTCGCCGCCGATCGAGGCGCCGCCGCCCGGCCGCGCCTGGAACATGTGCCAGATGAAGTTGCGCCCGTTGCGCGGGTCCTCGCCCTGGATCGCGATCCGGAACCGGCGGCCCCAGCCGCCCATCACGCAGTCCGGGCAGGACGCCGACATCGCCTTGATGATCGCCTCGACGATCTCGTTCGAGGGATGACTGGTGCAGAGCGTCACCGGCCGGCCGGGATCGGCCCAGACGATGGTGCCCTGCTTTGCGATCACCTTCAGCGGCCGCAGCGCGCCGGTGTTCTTCGGGATGTCGGCGTCGATCAGATAGGCAAAGGCCATCGCCACCGCGGCCTGCATGTTGGCATGCGACGAGTTGACGAAGCTGGTCGACTGCGGATCGGAGCCGGTGAGATCGACCTCGATGTCGCTGCCCTTTTTCGTGACTTTGGCCGCGATCTTGATGTCGGTGCGGCCGTGGCCGTCATCGTCGAGCAGCGCCTCGCCATAGAACACGCCGTCCTTCCAGGTCGATACCACGGCGCGGGTCTGCTGCTCGGTGGCATCGAGGATCGCCTCGATCGCGGCTTCGACGATGTCGGCGCCGAACTCGCTGAACAGCTTTGACACGCGGCGCTCGCCGAGATGCGCGGCGCCCAGCATCGCCGCGAGGTCGCCACGGAATTCGCGGGGATTGCGGATGTTCAAAGCCAGCAGGTCGAGTAGGTCCTCGCGCGGCTTGCCGGCCTCGTAGAGTTTTATGGGCGGAATGCGGATGCCTTCCTGATAGATCTCGGTCGCGCCCGGATTGTAGGCGCCGTGGGTGGCGCCGCCGATGTCGCTCTGATGCGCGCGCACGATGGTCCAGAGCAGCCGCTTGCCGCCATCGAACACCGGCACGAAGGCTGTCACGTCGGGCAGATGGCTGCCGCCGCCCTGATAGGGATCGTTGAGCAGGATGACGTCGCCGGGCGCGACGTCCTTGAAGCGCTCCTCGACCGCGAGCGTCGCCCAAGGCAGCGCGCCGACATGCACCGGGATGTGGTCGGCCTGCGCGATCAGCCGGCCGCGCGTGTCGCAGATCGCCAGCGAGAAATCGCGGCTGGAATTGAGGATCTGCGAATAGGAGGTGCGCAGCATGGCTTCACCCATCTCCCTCACGATCGAGGACAGGCGGTGCTGGACGACGGAGCGGGTGATCGGATCGATCTTGGCAGGCGTGGACACGTGATTTCCGAGGCGGTGGAACGAGACCGCTATCTTATCGCCGTCGCCGTCGAGGTATAGGCCCAAAACAGCATGACCCCGATCACCAGCGCGCCAGCCATGTAGAGCAGCACTGCGGGCAGACCGAACAATGCGGCGACGCCGGCGGTGACCGACTGCATCAGCGCGGCGCCGAGGAAGAAAGCGAGGTTGACCGCCGACAGCGCCTTGCCGGTGTTCTGGGCGTCGACCAACTGCCGCGTCATGCCGAAGATCAGCGGCTGCGCCGAGGTCGCAAGCCCGATCAGGACCAGCAGCACGAGGTCATATCGCGAGGGCATCACGTCGACGCCGAACAGGTTGGAGACCGGAAAATGCGGCGCGCCCGCCGCCAGCAGTGCGAGCAGCAGCGCGGCGATGGCGTGACAGACCGCCACCATGGTGCGGCGGTGGCCGAACTTGCGATCGAACGCACCGATGCAGATCGGGCCGACGATCATCGCCAGCGTGAACAGGCCGAGCACATTGCCGGCCTCGATCCGGCTCAGCGCCTTGACGTCCATCAGCCACGGCCCGCCCCACAGGCCGCGCAGTGCCAGCGAGGCGCCGAGCGAGACCAGCGACAGCGCGATCAGGCCGCGCAAACTGCGCGACAGGCCGAGCCGCAGCACCTCGGCCATCTGGTGCAGGGGCGAGGAATCGTCGGCATGCGCAGCCGGCTGCCGCGGCACCAGCGCGAACACCGCGATGAGCACCGCGACGCCGAAGCCGGCCGAGACCCAGAAGCCGGCACGCCAGCCGAACTGATCGACCACGAAGGCGAGCGGGCTCGCCGAGAGCAGCATGCCGATATTGCCGATCGACAGGATGAGGCCGGACCACAAGCCGAATTTCGCCGCCGACATCTGCTTGGCCGCCAGCGTCATCGGGCACATCAGCATGCCCGAGGTGGCGATGCCGAGCATCAGCTGCCCGAGCACGAAGCTGGCGGGGCCGGTGGCAATCGCCGAGACCAGCGTTCCGACCACGGTTCCGGCGAGCAGGCTCAGCGCCACCGGCCGCACACCGAAACGATCCATCGCGGCACCAACCGGCACCTGCGAGGCGGCAAAGGCAAAATGATAGACCGAGGTGAGGCTCGCCAGCGCCTGCGGCGAGGTGCCGAAATCGGACGCCATCAGATCGAGGCTGATCGCGGGAATGGTTCGCAGCAGCGTCGACAGCATGTGGCCGCAGGCCAATGCCAGAAGAGCAAGAACCAGGGCGCGGAAACCGATCCCCGCCTCTTCCGTCGTCACCACGCCGTCCATGAATCGCCTTCTCCCCCCGAACGTCTTGTTCTCAGAGCGTCTTGGGGACGGCGTAACACTATTGGGCCGACAGTGCCAACCGCTTAGCTCCCTCTCCCCGCTCTTGCGGGGGAGAGGGCTGGGGTGAGGGGCTGTCTCAGCAAAAATGGTCACAGTCGGACGCGCGGAAGCTCCCTCACCCGCCGCTTTGCGGCGACCGAAGAGCGAGCTTCGCTCGTCTCGACCCGCGGGACGAGGTGACGCTACTGCTTATGAAACACCAGCGTACGCAGCTCGATGCTCTCGCGCGGCGGGGCATCGGCCGGCGTGGTCGGATCGACGAACGCGGTGTGCGGCCCGAAGCGCGTGCGGCCGTCGGTCGCCGAGTCGTAGCACTTCAAGAGGATCGCCTCGTCCGGCGTCATCTCGGGGATGTAGAACCAGCGATGATTCGGATTGTACTTCACCGAATAGGTCTCGCCGCTGCGGTTCGGATAGATCAGGTCGGAGGCGACCAGATCCTCCGGCGCAATGGTCGTGCCGTCGGCCATCGCCAGCGGTGAATCGCGCAGGGGTCCGCGGATCGGCCGCCACAGATTGATCACCTGGACGCGGCCCTTCACCAGTTCCTCGGCCTCATCGGGCAGATGCTCGAACACGCGGTTGCGGCCGGAGACGTCGGTCTGGTCGACATGGACGCGGGTCGCCGGCTGCCGGGGGCCGGCGCCTCTGATGTCGGCGGCGCCATCGACGCGCTTGCGCACGGTGTGATCGAAGATCAGGACACGGTCGGCATTCAGCGTCGCCTTCAGGAAGGCTTCGACCGCGGGGTAATAGACCTTGCGGACTTCATTGTCGTCGTAGAAGTCCTTGACGAAGGTCGGATGCTTGACGAGGGCAAAGCCTTCGCGATCGAGCGAAAAACTGTCGGCGATCAGGCGGCCATCGAAGATCGGAACGTTATGCGGCTCTGGCAGTGCGGTGGATTTGGGTTCGCCGGGCGGCGGATCGAACGCGTAGGTGCGGGGCTTGCCTGGTGTCGGCGCGAGGTAGTTGAGTTCGGCGGTAACAAACGGCAACGACTCGATGCGAGTTTCTTGAAGGCCCATGGTGATCTCCCGGACTCGATTGTTCGTCTGTTTGATCTTGGCAGCGGGCGAAGGGGCGGCAAGGCCGCGGCGAAAATAGCAACGTTGCGGTTTTGGCGGGTGCGGAACGGAGAAAATCCTTGCCGGGCTGCACTCACAGGCCGAACGGATGTTTTGGGAGATCACGGCTTCGTTAGCGCTCACCGTCGTCCTGGCGAAAGCTAGGACCCATCACCACCGAACCTGATGACGAGCAGGATGCGGCCGCAGCGTCGCCCAACAGCGCGCGATTGGGGTAATGGGTCCTGGCTTTCGCCAGGACGATGCTGATGTTTGGTGCCGCCTGGGCCTTCGCGTTTAAAGCCCCGCGCCCTTCTCCACGGCCGCGCCGAACGACCGGTCGACAATATCCGCCGCGTTCACCTTCTGCCGGATCAGCCCCCAGCGGTCGTAGAGGTCGATGGTCTTCTGCTCGTCGGCGACCACGCTGTCGTCGATCGGCGCGATACGGATCCTTGCGCGCGTCAGCCAGTTCAGCGGCACCGCCGGCGGGATGTTCATCAGTCTGCCCCAGGTCGCCGCATAGCTGTCGACATTGTTCTGCGACCAGGCGCGCGCGGCAGCGAGTCGGCGCACGAAGTCTTCGAGCTCGGCGCGCTTGCTCTTGATCGCGTCCGGCGTCGCCACCTGGAAGCCGAGGCCGGGCGTGAGGCCGTCGGCCGTGACGACGAGGCGCGACTTGAACAGCACCTCCTCCTGGCTGACATAGGGCTCCCAGGTCGACCAGGCATCGACCGAGCCCTGCGTGTAGGCGACCTTGGCATCCGACGGCGCCAGGAACACGATCTGCACGTCGCCGGCCTGCCAGCCGCGCGCCTCCAGCGCCGCCAGAATCAGCTGATGCCCGATCGAGCCGCGGCCGGTCGCGATCTTCTTGCCGCGCAGATCGTCAAAGCTCCTGATCGCGGAAGTCTCCGGCACGAGGATCGCAAGGCCTTGCCGCGACTGCCGCACGGCCGCGATCGCCTTCACCGGCACGTTGGCGGCGGCCGCGAAGGTGAACGGCGCATCGCCGACGAGGCCGGTGTCGATCGCGCCCGCCCCCAAGGCTTCCAGCAGCGGCGCCGCCGCGGCGAACTCCTTCCATTCGATCTTGTAGGGAACGTCCTTGAGCACGCCGGCCGCTTCCATCACCGCCTGCGAATTGCCCTTCTGGTCGCCGACGCGCAGCGCCTGCGCGGCAGCGCCATTGATACCGGCGAGCGCCAGCGCCGCCGCGACGATGAGACGGATCATTCGGCGGCAATCCCGCGCTGCTCGTCGCGCGCCGCGATCAGCCGGCGCGTCAGCGGGATCAGCTCGCGGCCATAGTCGATCGCATCGACCAGCGGATCGAAGCCGCGGATCAGGAAATGGTTGATGCCGAGATCATAGTAATCGCCGAACACCTCGGCGAGCTGCTCGGGCGTGCCGACCAGCGCGGTGGTGTTGCTGTTGGCGCCGGTCAGCTTGGCGACCTCGGTCCACAGCCGCTTGTCGATCCGCGTGCCCTGGTCGGCGAGCGCGAGCAGCCGCTTGGCGCCGTCGGTGGCGTGGTTGGGCCGGCGATAGCCGGTCTGATCCTGCAACGCGGTGGCGCGCTCGAGGATATGTTCCGCCTTCTTCCACGCCTTCTCCTCGGTGTCGGCGAGGATCGGCCGCACCGACAGGCTGAAGCGCGGTGACGGCCGGCCGTGTTTTGCGGCAGCGGCGCGCACCCGCGCGGTGACGTCGCGCACCTGGGCGTAGGATTCGCCCCACAGCGCGAAGGTGTCGGCGTGCTTGCCGGCGACCTCGACCGCGGCGTCCGAGCCGCCGCCGACGAAGGTGTAGATGCCGCCCTTCTGCAGCGGCTTCACCTGCGAAAAGCCATTCTCGACGTTGTAGTACTTGCCGCTGTAGTTGAACGGCTTTTCGCTGGTCCATTCTAGCCGCACGATGTCGAGGAATTCGTCGGTGCGGGCGTAGCGCTCGTCCTTGTCGTCGAGCGTGTTGCCGTCCTGGCGCAGCTCGATGGCATTGCCGCCGGTGATGACGTGCAGCGAGACGCGGCCGCCATAGAACTGGTCGAGCGTCGCCAGCTGGCGCGCCAGCAGCGTCGGCGCGGTGAAGCCCGGGCGCTGCGCGATCATCACCTTCAGCGTCTTGGTGATGGTGAGCACGTGCTGCGCGACCTGCAATGCATCCGGCGTGGTCGAATGGAACGCGAGCAGCGCGCGGTCGAAGCCGGCGAGTTCGTGCGCCTTGGCGACCGTCTCGATATAGGGCGGATCGAGCACCGGGCCGGAGCGGACGATGGTCTCCGAGGCGTTGTTGTTGGTGATGAAGCCGATGAACTCGACCGACATGGCAGGAAACTCCGTTCGTTGTTGGCTGTTATTTCAGACGCCCAGCGCCAGGCGTCCGGCGGAGATACGAGTGGCATCGTCTTGCGGGGTATGGACGCGGCCGCACAGCACGTCGCGATAATGCCGCTCCAGCGGATTGGTTCGCGACAGGCCGTGGTTGCTGGTCAGCGACAAGGCGTCCTCCACCGCTTTGACGGCATTGTTGGTCACCGTCAGTTTGATGATGTTAGACTCGATCGCGGAGAGCTGGAAGCCGTCATCGAAATCCGATGCAAAGCTCTCGATCAGGCGTGCGTTGACGGCCAGGCAGGCCTCGATGCCGCCAACCACCTCCTGCATGCGCGGCAGCGTCGCCAGCGGCGCGCCGAGATTGGCGGGCACCCGTTCCTGCAGGAATGTGACCAGCCAGTCCCGCGCGGCGCGGGCGATGCCGTCATAGATCGCGGCGACGAAGATCGCATGCACGGTGGCTTGCGTGAAATCCGGAACCTTCCAGTCGTCGGGCCTGCGGACATCGATCTCGTAGTCGAGCGGGAACACCACGTCGTCGAACACCACGGTATGGCTGCCGCTGGCGCGCAGGCCAAGGTGATCCCAGCTCTCGACAATGGATGTTCCGGGCAAGCCTGCCGGAACCAGAAACAATCCGGCACGCGTCTCCGCCTCGTCGGTCTTGGCCCACACGGCGTACCATTTCAGGATCGGCGCGCCGGTCGAATAGATCTTCTTGCCGGAGAGCCGCCAGCCGGTCTCGGTGCGCCGCACCGTGGTCGCCGGCAGGCCGCCGCGCGCCGGCGAGCCGAGCTCGGGCTCGACGCGCAGCGCATTGATCAGCGCCACGCCCTCGACCGTCTCCTTGGCGAGCTTGCGCGCCAGGTGGCCGGGCCAGCGCGTGCTGCGCGCCATCACGAGATGCTGGATGTAGTGCATCGACAGCACCAGCGCGGTCGATGGATCGGCCTTGCCGATGATGCCGAGCACGCGTGCGGTCTCGCGGGCACCCGCCCCGATGCCGCCGAGCGCGGTCGGCACCGTCAAGGCCAGCAATCCTTCGCGCGCCAGATCGGCGAAATTCTCGAACGGGAAGCTGGCGTTGCGATCGTGCGCTTGTGCCCGCGCGGCAAAGACATCGGCGAGCTGCAACGCGCGCACGATATGCTCCGGCTCACCCGCCTGCGGCAATTCCCTGGCTAGCGTCGTCACCATGTCGCCTCCAGTCCGAGCAGGCCGAGGATCTGCTTGCGCAGGTCGGCGAGATAGGGATCGCCGCGATGCCGCGGATAGGGCCGCGCCACGGCGATGTCGGCCTTGATCCGTGCCGGCCGGTCGGAGAGCACGATGACACGGTTGGCAAGCACCAGCGCCTCCTCGACATCGTGGGTGACCAGCAGCGTCGTAAATCCCTTGCGCTGCCATAGTGCGACGAGCTCGGACTGCATCGCGATCCGCGTCAGAGAGTCGAGCTTGCCGAGCGGCTCGTCGAGCACGAGGATCTTGGGATCGTTGACCAGAGCGCGAGCCAGCGCGACGCGCTGCGCCATGCCGCCGGACAACTGGTGCGGATAGGCGTTACGGAACGAGGACAGGCCGACCAGCTCGATGACGTCGTCGACCCGGTGTCGCTGCGCCTTCAGGATGCCCTGCGCCTCCAGCCCGAGCGCGACGTTGTCCCAGACCGAGCGCCACGGAAACAGCGTCGGATCCTGGAACACGACGACGCGCGACGGATGCGGGCCGGCGATGCGCACCTCGTCCTCGCGCAGCGTGCCGGTGCGCGGCTTCTCCAGCCCGGCCACCAGCCGCAGCAGGGTCGACTTGCCGCAGCCGGACGGGCCGAGCAGCGCGACGAACTCGCCGGGCGCGATCGTCAGGCTGACATTGTCGAGCACCGGCAGAACGGCACCATCGATGTCGAAGGCGTGGCTGACGCCCTCAATATCGAGCTCGGCGCCAACGGCGGGATAGGTGATCGCTTCGGCAGCGGATGACACTACCATTTGACGACGCCTTTCTGCCAGACCAGCAGCCGGTCGCGGGTGCGGAACAGCAGCGTGATGGCACCGGAGCAGAGCAGCGACATCACGATCAGCGCCGCATACATGTTGGCATAGGCCGCCCAGCCCTGCGCCCATTGCAGGTACCAGCCGAGCCCGGCCTTGACGCCGATCATCTCGGCGACGACGAGCACCGCAAAGGAAGAGCCGAGCCCCATGAACAGGCCGACGAACACATGCGGCAGCGCCGCGGGAATCGCGACCTTGAGCACCAGGAACGACGGTTTGGCGCCGAGCGTGCGGGCGACGTCGTAATAGGCATTGCTGACGCTTGCGACGCCCGACCAGGTCAGCACCGTCACCGGAAAGCCGGTGGCGAGCGCGATCAGGAAGGTCGAGGCGCTCCAGCTCGACGGGAAGGTGAAGAAGGCGATCGGCAGCCAGGCGGTCGCGGGCAGCGGGCCGATGAAGCGCAGCACCGGATGCACCCAGTAGCCGACCTTCTGCGACCAGCCGATCGAGACGCCGGTGAGGAAGCCTATGGTCGCGCCGATGATGTAGCCGCCGAGCTGCAATTTGATCGAGGCGAACACGCTGTCGAGCAGTTTTGGCAGGTCGTCGGTATAGACCTCGAGGATCGCCTGCGGCGGCGGGAAGAACGGCAGCGGCAGCCAGGCGAACTTTGCGGTGGCGAGCTCCCACAGCGTCACGAAGGCGCCGAACGCCAACAGCCATGGCGCGCGCTTGCGCAGCGCCCCGCCGGCGCCGCCGAGGTAGTCGGCGCTGAACGTGCCGAACAATATGAAGGCGGCGATGACAATGGCGCCGATGCCGAGTGATCCGGTCCGCGACCAGTCGCCGACATCCGGCCAGTACAGGCACGACAGCCCGAATGCGAGCCAGGCCAGGCTCGCCGCGAGGCCGACGCCGTAACTGCCGGAGAGGTTCGAGAGCGTCACCGCGGCGCGCGGCGCGGCCGCGGCGCTCGCGTCAGACACTGAATACGTCGACATAAATCCGCTCCGCGAACTTGGCCGTGTCGGTGCTCGGCTTGAACACCTGGACCGATTTTAGATCGTCGGCGTACGCCTTCAGCTCGCGCTTCAGCACCTCGCCGACCGGATGATGGTGATGGGTGTGGTAGCGGGCCATCGCTTCGAGATCGGCGAGGCTGGCCGCCTTCGGCGCGTAAGGCTGGAACGACTTTGCCGCCTTGTCCGGGTTCTGCGAGGTGAACATCGCGGCATCGAGCAGCGCCTGCGTGATCGCGCGCGCGACCTGCGGCTCTTCACGCACCAAACTGCCGCGCAGGCCGACGATGCAGCAGCTCTTGTCGCGGTACTCGCCGTCGAGATTGGAGGCGACCTCCTTGTATTGCGGATCCTTCAGCCAGAGATAGGCCAGCGGATCCGACGACAGGAAGGCCTGCACCTCGCCCTTCTCGACCGCGACGTTGAGCAGATTTCCCGGATAGGCGCGCCAGTCGACGTCCTTGACCGGATCGATGCCGAGTTTTGACAACTGGATCGAGAAGAAGTTCTTGTCGGGACCTGCGAGATCGCCGATCGCGACGGTCTTGCCCTTGAGGTCGGCAAGCCTGTCGATGCCCGAATTGGCGCGGGTCAGCACCCGCATGCAGCCGCCATGGGTGCCGGCGGCGATCTTGACGTCGAAGCCCTGCTCCAGCGGCTTCAGCCAGCGCAGCGCCATGCCGAGGCCGGCGTCGCTCTTGCCGGTGGCGATCGCCTCCAAGAGCTGGTCGGTCGAGCCGGAATAGTTGACCAGCTCGACGTCGAGATTCTGCTTCTTGAAGAAGCCGTAGTCGATCGCGACCGGCAGCGGCGCGAGGCAGACCGCGCCGGCATTCCACGACAATTTCAGCTTGCGCGGCGCTCCCGTCAGCGGGGGCGTGTCGGATGCGGTCTTGCAAATCGGGAATTCCGAGAAGTCGATCGCCGGCGCCACGGCGCGCGGCGTGAAGGCCTGGGCGCCATACGCCCCGATCGGCGCCACCAACGCCGCAGCTGCGCCCGCGCGCAGCAGGCTGCGGCGATCCATCACCGTCTTCTTGTTATCCGTCGACATCTTCACTCCTGCATGTCGGCAAGGCTTCGCCTTGCGCGCAAACCGTATTCGTCTGCACGCTGCTCGTTCGAAGCGCTTGTTATAAAAAAGCGGATTTCTCCGGGGCCATTGCATTCAAGGCAACGCGCAAATGATGCGGTGCGATGGCTTCATCGTCAATGAAATGGAATTTCGAATGTGGCGCACGCGACAGCGATTATCTCCACGATCGCATCGCGTGACGATGAAACGATTTTCAACGTTCTTGCGACGCGGGCGCGCCGCGCAGCGCTCTCGCCTGCATCAAATTTGAGCGTTTTGCGATCGTGTGCATGAGCTCTTCTACAAACGCGATGGCGGACGAGATCATCCTTGTCGCGCGGCGCCAGAATACAGTTTTCCGTTTCGTTGACGGCGAACGGCCTGCTCATAGACTCGATCGGACGCTGACGTGCGTTCCGCCGGTCAGCGAATGAAGCAGAAAGAAAATGCGATGCGCAAACTCAACCGCCGGAGCTCCTCCCATTCCCTCACCCGCCGCGCGGCGGCAGCACTGATCGCAGCCGCGGTCACGCTGTCGACATCGGCCGCGGCTTTCGCGGCCGACACGATCGTGCTGCGCGTCGGTGACCAGAAGGGCGGCAACCGCTCGCTGCTCGAGATTTCCGGGCTCGCAAAGGACTTGCCTTACAAGATCGAGTGGTCGGAATTTCCGGCCGCCGCGCCGATCCTGGAAGCGATCAACGCCGGCGCGCTCGATGTCGGCTACACCGGCGACCTCTCCTTCCTCACGGTCTATGCCGCCGGCGCGCCGATCAAGGCGATCGGCGGCACGCGGTCCGACGCGCGGACGCAGGCGATCCTGGTGCGCGGCGATTCCCCGATCAAGTCGGCGGCCGACTTGAAGGGCAAGCGGCTCGCCGGCACCCGCGGCGGCTGGGGCCAATTCCTGATCAACGCCACGTTGGAGAAGGCCGGGAGCAAGATCGAGGAGGCGACGTTCGCGCCGCTTGGCCCTGTGGACGCCAAGATCGCATTGCTGGCCGGCTCGATCGATGCCTGGGCGGTGTGGGAGCCCTACGTCTCCTATGCGACGCTGAAAGACAAGGCGCGCGTCGTCGCCGATGGCGAGGGGCTGACGCCGACCATCACCTTCATCGTCGCCTCCGACAACGCGATCGCGACCAAGCGCGCGGCGGTGCAGGACCTGGTGCAGCGGCTGAACAAGGCGCGGCTGTGGTCGCTCGATCATCTCGCCGAATACGCCAGGAACACCGCCGAGCTGACAAAACTGCCGGAGGACGTGCTGCTCGCAGCCTACACTGCGCAGAAGACCAGCCCGATCGCGATCGACGAGGCCGTGGTGAAGGAGGTACAGGCCGCCTCCGACCGCGCCACGTGCTACGGCATCCTCGGCAAGACGCTGGATGTCAGCAAGGCGGTCGATCGCAGCTTCACCGCAAGCGCCAGCCTGAACTAGGGGCGGTGCCGCTTGACCTCCCCTTGAGGCAGGGCGATCGCATGTGAGCGCGTAAGCTTATCGGCTGGTTCACTTCGCCTCTCCCGCTTGCGAGGGAGGCCGACGCGCATCGTGAGATGCGTGGCGGGTGGGGGTGTATCCGCGGTGAGTTCTCTATGCGGAGACACCCCCACCCCGCCCTCCCCCGCAAGCGGGAGAGGGAGCCAGCGAGTGGTGCTCAACCTCACTGTCCGACATGGAGACACCGATGCCCGGCCCCGTTCATCTCGCCCTCATCGTCGCGGCGCATCTGGCCTGCATGACGCTGCTGGTGATGCTGTCGCTCTAAACTAAAGCACGATGTGCGAAGCGGTTTTCCCTCGCGACAAACGCGGGACGCGTTTGCGCGGAGATCATGCTCAAACAAAGAGCTGAAGCGCGATGACGATTCGATCAAATCTCATCGCGCTGTAGCGCGGGCCGGGACCTTAGCCACCGCGCGGCGCTTACTCCGTCTTCCATTCGGCGTCGAACACGTTGATCGGCTTCGGGATCAATTTGAGACGGGTGAAAACGTCGGCGATCTTCTGCTGCTCGGCGAGCACGGCAGTATCGACCCGGCGGGCGCCGAGCTCCGCGCGGTTGACCGAGCGCTCGATGATCTCGGCGGGAAGCCCGATCTTCGGGCTGAGTTCGGCGGCATATTGCTTTCGGTTGTCCCTGATCCAGACGTCGATCTCGTCGATCGCCGCCAGCACCGTCGTGAGCACCTTCGGATTCTCCTCGGCGATGGCGCGCGAGGCGATGTAGAACGACACGTTGGCGGCAAGTCCGGTCGCATCCGCGACGCTGCGCGCGCCGAGACCGATCTCCGCCGCCGCGTAATAGGGATCCCAGATCACCCAGGCGTCGACCGCGCCGCGTTCGAACGCCGCCCGCGCATCCGCCGGCGCAAGATAGACCGGCTGGATGTCCTGATAGGTCAGCCCGTTGGCTTCCAGCGCACGCACCAGGAGATAATTGACGTTCGATCCCTTGTTGAGGGCAACGCGCTTCCTGCGCAGGTCGGCGATCGTCTTGATCGGGCTGTCCTTGGGAACGATGATCGCCTCGTTGCGCGGCGAGGCCGGCTCGTATCCGGCATAGACGATGTTCGCGCCGGCCGCCTGCGCGAAGATCGGCGGCGCCTCGCCGACGGGGCCGAAATCGGCGGCGCCGATGTTGAGGGATTCGAGCAATTGCGGACCGGCCTGGAATTCGTTCCAGCTCACGGTCCAGCCGAGCGGTGCCAGCTTCTGCTCGAGGATGCCGCGCTCCTTGAGAAAGATCAGGTTGCCGCCGCCCTTCTGGAATGCGACGCGAAACACCTTGTCTTTGGCCTGCGCGGACGGCAGCGCCGCCCAGCCCACGAGTAAGCCGGCGATCGCCAGCGCTAGAGTTCGACCCAGCAATTTTCGCATGCGCGCCTTCCCGTTCTGAGGACCGTGTTGGAGCGGAGAGCGTGTTAGGTTTTGCCGATCGCAGCAATTTCAAAGATCGACGGTTTCCGGCGCAAGCCTTTCACGCAACGACGGCGCCGAAGAATTTCTTTGACGCCGCGAGCGACGACAACAGGGAGAGAAGCATGCAACTATCGATGAAGGACCGCGTCGCGGTGGTGACCGGCGGCAGCAAGGGCATCGGCATCGCCGTGGCGCGGCGGTTTGCCGAGTCCGGCGCCAGGGTCGCGATCCTCGCCCGCGGCGCGGCCGACCTTGCCGCCGCGCGCGAAGCGCTCGCCAGGGACGGTCTCGCGGTGCGCGACTATGTCTGCGACGTCTCGAAGGCCGACGACATCAAGGCTGCGCATGACAGGATCGTCGCCGATCTCGGCCAGATCGACGTGCTCGTCAACAACGCCGGCACCGCGCGCACCGTGGCGTTCGAGAACATCAGCGATGAGGCGTGGCAGGAGGACTTCGACCTGAAGGTGTTCGCGGCGATTCGCTTCAGCCGGCTGGTCTGGGGCGGCATGAAGCAGCGCAAATGGGGCCGCATCATCAATGTGCTCAACACCTTTGCCAAGGCGCCGGCGGGCAACTCGGCGCCGACCTCGGTGTCGCGCGCGGCCGGCATGGCGCTGACAAAAGTGATGGCCAATGAGGGCGGCGAACACAATATCCTGGTCAATGCGCTGCTGGTCGGCCTGATCATGAGCGACCAATGGGTCAAGCGTCACGCCGCCACGGCACCGAACATGGATTTCGAGGAGTTCGCGAAGGGTCTCGCCAAGGGCACGCCGCTCGGCCGCATCGGCACGGCGGAGGAGTTCGCCAACCTCGCCTGCTTCCTCGCCTCCGAGCAGGGCTCCTACATCACCGGCACCGCGATCAATGTCGATGGCGGCAGGTCGCCGGTGGTCTAGAACGTATTGAGGTCCGACTGAGCTGAAGCCACACGACGAAATCCACCTCTCCCTTGGGAGAGGTCGATTTGCGCAGCAAATCGGGTGAGGGGTGACGGGCTATCGAGAGAGCAAGGGCCCTCACCCGGACTGCGCCGGACGATGCTGCGCATCGTCGGGCGCAATCCGACCTCTCCCCGATGGGGAGAGGTAAAGCAAGGCCGTCGCACTTGAGAGCGCTGGCAACCTTCGGCCGGAAGCGACGGCTCAAAAGCAAAAGGCCTCCGTCACCGGAGGCCTTCTATTCTTAGACCGCGTCCTTGGCGGCCTTGACCGGCCGGGCGCGGACGATCTTGCGGGCCGGCTTGGCCTTGAACATCATCTCTTCGCCCGTGAAGGGGTTGGTGCCCTTGCGCGCCTTGGTCGCAGGCTTCTTGACCACGACGAACTTGGCGAAGCCGGGAACGAGGAACACCCCGCTCTTCTTCAGCTCCTTGTGGCCGACATCGACCAGTGAGTCCAAGACGTTCTTGACGTCGCGCTTGGAGAGTTCGGTGGTGGTCGCGATCTTCTCGATCACTTGCGACTTCGACAATTGGGTAGCCATGGTTGCTCCATTGATTCTGGAGTTCGCACGATATGGCGGAAAACGCCGAAAAAAACAGGGTTTTCTGCAATCCCCACAGCAATATCGCTGTGGACAGCCCCCGAATCAGCGATTTTTACCGGGTTTTCGCAAGTCAAGGCACTTCCGACCCCTGAAATTACAGGGTTTGCGCGCCTTCGCG
This sequence comes from Bradyrhizobium semiaridum, assembly GCF_020329505.1. GTDB lineage: Bacteria > Pseudomonadota > Alphaproteobacteria > Rhizobiales > Xanthobacteraceae > Bradyrhizobium > Bradyrhizobium semiaridum. The sequence continues at coordinate 258,792 of NZ_JAGKJJ010000002.1, read as the reverse complement.
GCGCGCGAAGGGAGCGCCCTGGAGCGAATCAAAATACCTCACGCACGCCATCCGTGTGCGAAGCCGCAGGCGTGTGGGGAGTTGCGCAGCGGCACGACGCCACTTCAGGTTTCGAAAATGATCGTCCAAAACGCCGCGCCATTAGAAAATGACTTGGGTTCCCATTCCAAGGTAACATCGGCCAAGGCCCGCCGCGCCAGCCGGCGGGCCTTTATATGAGATATGAGCGTCGTTGCCCGCAAGCCTTCGTCCAGTAAGCCTTGGAGACCCGTATGGATTTCACCCGCCTCGAGATCAACCGCCGCATGGCCCTGCTGACCTCGGCCACGATCGCGGCCAACGTCATCAATCCAATGCGGGCCTTCGCGCAGGAGACCCCGCGCAAGGGCGGCGTGTTCAACGTCCATTACGGCGCCGAGCAGCGCCAGCTCAACCCGAGCATCCAGGCCTCGACCGGGGTCTACATCATCGGCGGCAAGATCCAGGAGAACCTGGTCGACCTCGATGCCAACGGGCAGCCGGTCGGCGTGCTCGCCGAGAGCTGGGAGGCGACGCCGGACGGCAAGACCGTCACCTTCAAGCTACGCAAGGGCGTCACCTGGCACGACGGCAAGCCGTTCACGTCGGACGACGTCGCCTTCACCGCGATGAACATGTGGAAGAAGATCCTCAACTACGGATCCACGCTGCAGCTGTTCCTCACCGCGGTCGACACCCCCGATCCGCAGACCGCGATCTTCCGCTACGAGCGGCCGATGCCGCTGAGCCTGCTGCTGCGCGCGCTGCCAGACCTTGGCTACGTCTCGGCAAAGCATCTCTATGAGAGTGGCGACATCAGGCAGAACCCGACCAACCTCGCCCCTGTCGGCACCGGGCCGTTCAAGTTCGTCAAATATGAGCGCGGCCAGTACATCATCGCCGACCGCAACCCGGACTACTGGCGGCCGAACGCGCCGTATCTGGACCGCATCGTCTGGAAGGTGATCACCGACCGCGCCGCCGCCGCGGCCCAGATGGAGGCCGGCGAGCTGCACTACAGCCCGTTCTCCGGCCTGACGATCTCGGACATGGCGCGGCTTGGCAAGGACAAGCGCTTCATCGTCTCGACAAAGGGCAATGAGGGCAACGCCCGCACCAACACCATCGAGTTCAACTTCCGCCGCAAGGAGCTGTCGGACATCCGCGTCCGCCGCGCCATCGCGCACGCGATCAACGTGCCGTTCTTCATCGAGAACTTCCTCGGCGATTTCGCCAAGCTCGGCACCGGCCCGATCCCCTCGACCTCGACCGATTTCTATCCCGGGCCGAACACGCCGCAATATCCCTACGACAAGGCCAAGGCGATCGCGCTGCTCGACGAGGCCGGCTTCAAGGCCACCGGCGGCAACCGCTTCACGCTGAAGCTGCTGCCGGCACCGTGGGGCGAGGACATCTCGCTGTGGTCGACCTTCATCCAGCAGTCGCTGGGCGAAGTCGGCATCCAGGTCGACATCGTGCGCAACGACGGCGGCGGTTTCCTCAAGCAGGTCTATGACGATCACGCCTTCGATCTCGCCACCGGCTGGCACCAGTACCGCAACGACCCCGCGGTCTCGACCACAGTGTGGTACCGCTCCGGCCAGCCCAAGGGCGCGCCGTGGACCAACCAGTGGGGCTGGGAGGACAAGACCGTCGACGGCACCATCGACAGCGCGCTGACCGAACTCGATCCGGCCAAGCGCAAGGCGCTCTACGCCCAGTTCGTCAAGGAGGTGAACACGGAGCTGCCGGTCTGGATGCCGATCGAGCAGATCTTCGTCACCGTCATCACGGCGAAAGCGCGCAACCATTCCAACACCCCGCGCTGGGGCTCGACGAGCTGGCACGATCTGTGGCTGACGGCGTGAGGGGTGGAGTCGGCGCGGTCCACTTCTCCCTCTCCCCGTTCTTTACGGGGAGAGGGTTGGGATGAGGGGCTCTCTCCGCCATGGTGCTCCATCGATGGACCTGTACCCCCTCACCCGGATCGCATCTTGCGATGCGATCCGACCTCTCCCCGCAAGCGGGGCGAGGTGACCAAGCGGCTGGCGCCCGTGCTTCTTGACGCGCCCCCGTGTCCACCTCGCCTGAAATCGCTATAGATAGTCCATGCGCATCCTGAGCCTTGCGGGGCGGCGGCTGGCCGCCTCGATCCCGACCCTGTTCCTGATCCTGATCGGCGTGTTCCTGCTGCTGCAGCTCGCGCCGGGCGACACCGTCGATGCGCTGATGGCGCAGATGGGCGGCGGCGATGCCGCGACCGCCAGGCAGCTGCGCGAGTTCTACGGGCTCGACCTCTCGGTTCCGGCGCAGCTCGCCAATTATTTGTGGCGGCTGGTGCGGCTCGACCTCGGCTTCTCCTCGATCTACGGCAAGCCGGTGGCGACCGTGATCCTGGAGCGGCTGCCGCCGACCATCCTCCTGATGACGGCCTCGTTGTCGTTCGCGTTCTTCTTCGGCCTCGTGTTCGGCGTGACCGCCGCGCGTGGCGTCAACCGCTGGCCGGACACGCTGATCTCGACGCTGGGCCTGATCTTCTACGCCACACCCTCGTTCTGGTTCGGCCTGATGGCGATCGTGGTGTTCTCTGTCTATCTGCAATGGCTGCCGCCAGGCGGTTTCGAGGACATCGGCACGGTGCAGACCGGAATCTGGCGCGTGCTCGATATCGCCGCGCATCTGGTGCTGCCGACGCTGACGCTCGGCCTGATCTTCCTCGCGATCTACCTGCGCATCATGCGCGCCTCGATGCTGGAGGTGCTGAACCTCGACTTCGTCCGCACCGCCCGCGCCAAGGGGCTCGACGAGACCCACGTCATCACCCGCCACGTGCTGCGCAATGCGCTGCTGCCGATGGTGACGCTGATTGGCTTGCAGGCCGGCACCATGCTCGGCGGCTCGGTCGTGGTCGAGAGCGTGTTCTCGCTGCCCGGCCTCGGCCGCCTCGCCTACGAATCGGTGGTACAGCGCGACCTCAATACCCTGCTCGGCATCGTGTTCGTCTCGGCCCTGCTCGTGATATCAGTGAACTTCGTTGTCGACCTGCTCTACGCGCGGCTCGATCCGCGGATCGCGGCGGAGGGCTGACGATGGACGCGGTGAAACGCTACTTCCGCAGCCCAGCCGCGGTGATCGGCCTGATCCTGCTGCTGCTCGTCATCGCGATGGCGGTCAGCGCGGGCTTCCTCTACCCGCGCGATCCGCTGGCGCTGGCGGGCCGGCCGCTGATCTGGCCGTTCTCCAATCCGCGCTTTCTGCTCGGCACCGACAATTCCGGCCGCGACATCGCCGCGCAGATCTTCTACGGCGCGCGGATTTCGCTATTGATCGGCGGTGTCGCCACCGCGATCGCGATCCTGATCGGCATTCTGGTCGGCGCCTTCGCCGGCTATTACGGCGGCTGGGTCGACAATGTCCTGATGCGGATCACCGAGGCGTTCCAGACTCTGCCGAACTTCGTGCTGCTCTTGGTGCTGGTCGCGGTGTTCGGCTCGACCCTGACCACGGTGACCATCGCAGTCGGCGTGGTGTCGTGGCCGGCGCCGGCGCGGCTGACCCGCGCCGAGTTCCTGTCGCTGCGCAACCGCGAATTCGTCCAGGCCGGCAAGACGCTCGGCATGAAGGACGTCCAGCTGATCCTCGGTGAGATCCTGCCCAACGCACTGCCGCCTGTGATCGTCTATGCCAGCGTGGTGATGGCGGTCGCGATCCTGCTGGAAAGCGCACTCGCTTTCCTGCGTCTGTCCGACCCCAACGTCGCCTCCTGGGGCAACCTGATCGGGCTCGGCCGCGATGTGCTCCGCGTGCAGTGGTACGTCTCGGCGATCCCCGGCATTGCGATTCTCGTCACCGTGCTCGCGGTGTCGCTGGTCGGCCAGGGGCTGAACGATGCACTCAATCCGAGGCTGAAGGGCCGATGAGTGAGACCGTCCTTTCGCTCGACGGGCTGACGGTACGCCTGCCCGGAGGCGCCGACCGGCCGCATGCGCTCTCCGATGTCTCGCTGTCGATCGCGTCGAATGAGATCCTCTGCGTGGTCGGCGAATCCGGCTCCGGCAAATCGATGATGGCCAACGCCATCATGCGGCTGTTGCCGAACGAGGTGAGTATCGAGCGGGGCCGGACGATGTTCGACGGCCGCGACCTCTGCGCCGCCGAACCGGCGGAGATGCGTGACGTGCGCGGCGCCGGCATCGCGATGATCTTCCAGGAGCCGATGACGGCGCTCAATCCGCTGCGCACCATCGGCGACCAGATCGGCGAGATGTTTTCGATCCACACCAAACTTTCGAAGACCGAGATCGCGGCGCGCGTGCAGGCGCTGCTCGAGGACGTCCGGATTCCCGATCCCAGCGCGGCGGCAAAAGCCTATCCGCATGAGCTCTCCGGCGGCCAGCGCCAACGCGCCATGATCGCGATGGCGCTGGCGCTCGACCCGAAGCTCCTGATCGCGGACGAGCCGACCACCGCGCTCGACGTCACGACGCAGGCGCAGATATTGAAACTGATCCGCGATCTGCAGCAGCGCAAGAAGACGGCGGTGCTGTTCATCACCCATGATTTCGGCGTGGTCGCCGAGATCGCCGACCGCGTGGTGGTGATGCAGCACGGCGCGATCGCCGAACAGGGCGCCGCCGACAAGGTGCTGAACGATCCGCAGCATGCTTACACGAAGCAGCTGATCGCGGCCGTCCCGCCGCTGAAGGCGCCGCTGCCGCGCCTGCTCTCGGGCAAGCACATCCTGACCATCGACGGCGTCTCGAAAACCTACCGCACCGGCGGCTTCCTCGGCCGCGGCGCCCGGGTTACGGAGGCCGTGAAGAACGTCTCGCTGCATCTGCCGCGCGGCGCGACGCTCGGCATCGTCGGCGAGTCCGGCTCGGGCAAATCGACCTTGGCGCGCTGCATCGTGCGGCTGATCGATCCCGACACCGGCTCGATCCTGCTCAACGGCAAGGACTGGGCCAAGCTTTCGCGCGACGATGTCAGGCGCGAGACCCGCCACATCCAGATGGTGTTCCAGGATCCGTTCGCCTCACTCAACCCGCGCCGCAAGGCGGCGGAGCTGGTGGCGCAGGGGCCGATCGTGCACGGCACCGATCGCGCGGAGGCGATCGCGGAAGCGCGAAAGCTGTTCGAGCTGGTCGGCCTCGACCCCTCCGCCGGCGACCGCTTCCCGCACGAATTCTCCGGCGGCCAGCGCCAGCGCATCGGGCTCGCGCGTGCGCTGGCGCTGAAGCCCGACGTGCTGGTCGCCGACGAGCCGGTCTCGGCGCTCGACGTCTCGGTGCAGGCGCAGGTGCTAAAACTGCTGGCGGGGCTGCGGCAGCAGCTCGGCCTCTCCATCATCTTCATCACCCACGACCTGCGCGTCGCCGCGCAGATCTGCGATCTCGTCGCCGTGATGAAGGATGGCGCGGTAGTCGAACAAGGCCTCACGGCCGAGGTGTTCGGCAATCCGCAACATCCCTACACACAGGCGCTGCTGGCCGCGATCCCCGGCGGCGATTTCACCTGCAAGCGCGACGCGGCGGCATTGGCGGGCGAGTAGTCGCAGCTCTCAGAATCTTGCCTCGTCATCGAGACATATCGAGAGAGCACGCCGTGTGGGTACCCCTCTCCCTAACCCTCCCCCGCAAGGGGGGAGGGAACCCGTCCGCCGGTGGCTCCATTACGGGTGCAGTGCTCCAACTCTTATTGCGCGATGTGTTGTCGCCGTGAGGTGAGCACGCTGGCCGGGCTCCCTCCCCCCTTGCGGGGGAGGGTGGGGAGAGGGGTGGCCCGGGGCGAGATGATCGACGAGAGCGCCGCTCTCACAATCTCGCTTACCGGCGCGAAGCCAGCACGCGCTCCGCCCAGCGCAGCAGTTCGAAATTGTCGCCGCCGGACAGCTCCTGCGCGTCGCGGCGCCGGTACAGCACCAGCATCCAGGGCGCGAGCTTGCGCAGCAATCCGTGCGCGATGTACTGCACCGGCTCGGTGAACGGCAGCGCCAGCTCACTTTCCGGGACGCCCTGCACCGCCTTGGCGAGCTCACGGCCGAGCGGCATGGTCAGCGCGACGGCGCGGCCGTTGCAGCCGGTCCAGCCATAGGCGTTCGGCCCCAGCAGGTGGATGCGCGGCAGGAAATCCGCGGTCATGCCGACATAACCGTTCCAGACGTAATCGAACTTGATGTCGCCGATCTGCGGCCACAGACGTTGCAGCCGCGCCGTCACGCTCGCCTTGATCCGCGCGACCTTGTTGCCGGGACCGAGCACGGCACCGCCGGTGACGAGGCGATTGCGGGCGTCGTAGCGCGCGAAATACAGCTCGCCATGGGTGTCCGACATCGCCTGCCGCCCGGGGATGATGGTCTTGCGGACATTGTCCGACAGCGGCTGCGTCGCCATCTGCCACGACAGCACCGGCATCACCTCGGTCGCGATCTCCGGCACCAGCGATTTCGCGAACTCGCCGCTATAGGCATTGCTCGCGACCACCAGCGCGCGGCCGGAGATTTCGCCCTTCGCGGTCTTCACCACCCATTTGTCGCCGCGGCGCTCGAAACTGAGCGCCGGCGAACGGGCATAGATGCGCGCGCCGAGGCCGATCACGGTGTGCGCGAGGCCGCGCGCCAGCGCCAGCGGATTGATGTGGCCGCCGGTCTTGTTCCAGAAGCCGCCGTACCAGGCGTTCGAGCCGAGCATGTCGCTGACCTGCTCGCGCGACAGCAGCTCCACCGGCGCGCCAAATTTCGACCATTGCTGCACCCGCCGCTCCGCGATCCTGATGCGGCCCGGCGAATGCACCGGCTGCACCCAGCCCGCCTGCTCCTGCTCGGCGTCGATGTTGTAGCGCCTGACGATATCGAACAGCGCCGACGCGCTGTCGCGCAGCATCGCGACAAAGCGTTCGCCGGCCGCGCCGTGCCTGGCGATGATGTCATCGGGATCGGGCCGCGACAGCGTCGGGATCACCTGCCCGTTGTTGCGCCCCGACGCGCCCCAGCCGGGCTCGGCGGCCTCGACGATCGCGACATCGACATTGGCCTCGCGCAGATGCAGCGCGGTGGACAGCCCGGTAAAACCGCCGCCGATGATCACGACATCGGCCTGCTGCGCGCCGGTCAGCTCGGGGCAGTCGGGGCCTTTGGGCGTCACCGCGGCCCAGAGCGACTCCGGCCAGCGCACGGCATTGCTGTCCATCATGTTCCTTTCTTGCGGGCGCCCTGTGGTTTTGCTTAGCTTTACTCCCTTATTCCAGCCGGGAAGACAAGAAGTGGCACTCAACAACGTCATCGGAATCGACCACGCCGTGGTCATGGTGAAGGACCTCGACAAGGCCGCCGAGAACTACAAGCGGCTCGGCTTCACGGTGTCGCCGCGCGGCACCCACAGCGCGCATATGGGTTCGGGCAACTACACCATCATGTTCGATCCCGACTATATGGAATTGCTCGGCGTACTGACGCCGACAGAACATAATGCTCCGGCGCGCGCGTTTCTGGAGAAGCGCGGCGAAGGCATCGAGCGGATCGCATTCACCGCGGTGGATTCGGCCGCCGGCGCCGAAGAGATCCGCGCCCGCGGCTACACGCCGATCGGGCCGACCGATTTCGAGCGTCCGGTGACGATGCCCAACGGCACGATCTCCGCGGCAAAATTTCGCACCTTCCAGTGGCCGACCGCAGAGGCGCCCGGCGGCGTCCGCATCTTCGCCTGTCAGCACAAGACCCGCGAGACGGTGTGGATTCCCGAGCTGATGACGCACGCCAATGGGGCCAAGCGCCTCAAGCAGGTGCTGATCGTCTCGCCCGATCCGGCAACCGACGCCGCGCATCTGTCGAAGATGATCGACATCGCCGTGCGGAACGAGGCCGACGGTGCAGTCGCGGTCCCGTCGGGCGGCGACCGCGCCGACTTCGTCTTCCTGAGCAAGGACCAGCTCGGCAAGCGCTATGGCGGCGTCTCGCTGGATGGCCTGCCCGACCGCGGCGGCGCCGGCCTCGTGATCGCGGCCGATCTCGCCAAGACTGAGCAGGCGCTGGGCGCGAGCGGCGTGAAGAGCGGCAGCAGCATCTGCGTGCCGCCGGCGGCCGGCAACGGCACCCTGCTCGCCTTCGTCGCGGCATAGCTGCCATACCCTGCGCGGCGCGGCGTTATGCAGCGCGCCGCGCAGGTGGGGGCTAGGCAGACGGAGTTCAAACGCTAGTATCCCTCCCAAACAAAAACCGTCCCAGGGAGGGAATCATGTCGCATCACCTGATCTCGCGCCGCCAGATGCTGGCCGGCACGGCGGCCGCCGGCGCGGTGGCATTGAGCGGATTTCCGGCCCGCGCCGAGGTCAACTGGAAGAAATATTCCGGCACCACGCTCGAGGTGATCCTGGCCAAGGGGCCGCGCGGCGACAATCTGCAGAAGTACATCAAGGAATTCACCGAGCTGACCGGCATCAAGGTCGAATCGGAGCAGATCCCCGAGCAGCAGCAGCGGCAGAAATGCGTGATCGAGCTGTCGTCGGGCAAGCCGAGCTTCGACGTCGTGCACCTCAGCTACCATGTGCAGAAGCGGCAGTTCGAGAAGGCCGGCTGGCTCGCCGACATGTCGGGCTACCTGAAGGACCCGAGCATGACGCTGCCGGACCTCGTCGAGAGCGACTTCTCGGCGGCCGGCTTGCAATACGCGCGCAACGACAAGGGCCAGATGCTGTCGCTGCCGTGGTCGGTCGATTATTTCATCCTCTACTACAACAAGGAGCTGTTCCAGAAGAAGGGCGTCGAGGTGCCGAAGACGCTCGACGAGATGGCGGTCGCCGCCGAGAAGCTGACCGATCCGAAGGACGGCATCTACGGCTTCGTCGGCCGCGGCCTGCGCAACGCCAACATGGCGATGTGGACCAACTTCTATCTCAACTACGGCGGTGAATTCCTCGACGCCAAGGGCAACATCCTCACCGACGGCCCCGAGGCGGTCGAGGCGACCAAGCTGTACCAGCGCCTGCTGACCAAATGTGCGCCGCCCGGCGTCGCCGGCTTCAACTGGATGGAATCGATGGCCTCCTTCACGCAAGGACGCTCCGCGATGTGGATCGATGCCGACGGCTGGGCGCCGCCGCTGGAAGACCCGAGCGCCTCGCGCGTGGTCGGCAAGGTCGGCTACACGCTGGTGCCGGCCGGACCCAAGGGCAAGTTCTCCTCGACCTATGGCGACGGCATCGGCATCGCTGCCGCCAGCAAGAACAAGGAAGCCGCCTATTTGCTCTGCCAATGGGTGGTCTCGAAGGGCCAGGGCGGCCGGCTGCTGCAGGCCGGCGGCGGCGTGCCGTTCCGCAATTCGGTGGTCGACGATGCCGAGATCAGGAAGGGCGTCAAGACCCAGGAATGGCTGCAGTCGGTGGTCGATTCCGCAAAGATCTCCAAGCTCGGCCTGCCCGTCATCATCCCGGTCGCCGAATTCCGCGACATCGTCGGCGCGGCGCTGACTGCGACGCTCTCCGGCGCCGATCCCGCCACCGAGCTGAAGAAGGCGCACGAACAATTCCGCCCGATCCTGGAGCGTAGCGAAAAAGCGTGAGCGTGGTAGCACAAGATTCTCCGGCCGCGGTGCAGAACGCCGCGCCGGAGCGTGAATGGCGTCCGCCGTCCTACTGGCCGTTCGTGATCCCGGCGCTCGTCGTGGTGCTGGCGGTGATCATCTTTCCATGGGTGTTCACGATCTGGATGAGCTTCAACGAATGGAAGGTAGGCTCCCCCATCACCTTCGTCGGCCTCGCCAATTATTTGCGGCTGCCGACCGATCCGCGCTTCGTCGAAGCGGTCGGGCACACCTTGTCCTACACCGCGCTGTCGGTGCTGCTGCCGCTGGTCTTCGGCACGTTGGCCGCCGTGGTGTTTCACCAGAAGTTCGCCGCGCGCGGCTTCCTGCGCGGCATCTTCATCATGCCGATGATGGCTACTCCCGTGGCGATCGCGCTGGTGTGGACCATGATGTTCCATCCGCAGCTCGGCGTGCTGAACTATCTGCTGTCGCTGGTCGGCCTGCCGCCGCAGCTCTGGGTATTCAATCCGAATACGGTGATCCCCTCGCTGGTGCTGGTCGAGACCTGGCAGTGGACGCCGCTGGTGATGCTGATCGTGCTTGGCGGCTTAGCTGCGATCCCGACCGAGCCCTATGAGAGCGCGCAGATCGACGGCGCCAATTTCTGGCAGGTGTTCCGCTTCATCACGCTGCCGCTGATCATGCCGTTCCTGTTCATCGCCGGCATGATCCGGATGATCGACGTGGTGAAGAGTTTCGACATCATCTTCGCGATTACCCAGGGCGGGCCGGGCTCGGCGTCGGAGACCATCAACGTCTATCTCTACAGCGTCGCCTTCGTCTATTACGACCTCGGCTACGGCTCGGCGATCGCGGTGGTGTTCTTCCTTTTGATCGTCGCGCTGGCCGCGCTGCTGCTCTATATGCGCAAGCGGATGCTGTGGACATCGGATCTCGGAGGCGGCGCATGAACCCGCGCCAGATTCTCGGCCAGATCGGGCTGTGGCTGTCGGTGCTGGTCATCGTCTCGCCGGCGATCCTGTTCTTCCTCTGGATGGCCTCGCTGTCGCTGAAATTCGAGATCGACAACGCCGCCTATCCGCCGGTGTTCTTCCCGGAGAACATCGCCTGGAAGAACTATGCCGATGTGCTCGCCTCCAACCGCTTCCTGACCTACTTCACCAACAGCCTGATCGTCACCGGCGCCGCCACCGGCCTCGCCATGCTGGTCGGCGTGCCCGCCGGCTACGGCATCGCGCGGATGGCCGCGCATAAATCCGCGGTGGTGATCCTGATCGCGCGGATCACGCCCGGCCTGTCCTATTTGATCCCGCTGTTCCTGCTGTTTCAGTGGCTCGGCCTGCTCGGCACGCTGGTGCCGCAGATCATCATCCATCTCGTGGTCACGGTGCCGATCGTGATCTGGATCATGATCGGCTATTTCGAGACCACGCCGCTGGAGCTGGAGGAAGCTGCCCTGATCGACGGCGCCACGCGCTGGCAGGTGTTCCGCCACGTCGCGCTGCCGATCGCCAAGCCCGGCCTCGCCGTCGCCTTCATTCTCGCGGTGATCTTCTCCTGGAACAATTTTGTCTTCGGCATCGTGCTGGCCGGACGCGAGACCCGCACGTTGCCGGTTGCGGTCTACAACATGATCTCGTTCGACCAGCTGAGCTGGGGCCCGCTCGCCGCCGCCGCGCTGATCGTGACCGCGCCGGTGCTGCTGCTCACGGTGCTGGCGCAGCGGCAGATCGTGGCGGGGCTGACCGCGGGCGCGGTGAAGGGCGGTTAGGGCGACCAAGTTGGGGCGAAGTGATCTCGCGGCGAACTCGCTGCACCTCTCCCGCTTGCGGGGGAGGTCGCATCGAAGATGCGATGCGGGTGGGGGCTCTCTCCGCACAACGAACGGCATCGTTCGCCATGAGACCCCCACCCCAGCCCTCCCCCGCAAGCGGGAGAGGGAGCGCACCAGCTCCGCGGCTGCAAATGTTCTAGTCCCCGAGCGCCTGCAGCACCGCGGCCGAGTCGGTGACCCAGCCGAAAATGCCGCCCTGGGCCTTGATCATCTTCAGGCCCATCTCGTGGAATTCCGGGAAGTAGGAGGCGCAGCCGTCTGATATCACGACGCAGCGGTAGCCGCGGTCGTTGGCCTCGCGCACCGTGGTGTTGACGCAGACCTCGGTGGTGACGCCGCACACCAGGAGGTTCTCGATGCCATATTTCTGCAGGATGTCGCCGAATTCGGTGGCGTAGAACGCGCCCTTGCCGGGCTTGTCTATCACGATCTCGCTGTCCAATGGATAGAGCGCGGGGATGATGTCGTGCCCTGCCTCGCCGCGGATCAGGATCCGTCCCATCGGCCCGGGGTCGCCGATCCGCAGCGACGGCGCGCCGCGCTCGATCTTGGCCGGTGGCGCGTCGGAAAGATCAGGCAGATGGCCCTCGCGGGTATGGATCACCAGCATCTCGCGATCGCGCGCCGCCGCGAGCACGGCGGCGATCGGCTGCACCGCGCGGGCGAGCTGGCTCACGTCATTGCCGAGCGTTTCACCAAAACCGCCGGGCTCGAGGAAATCGCGCTGCATGTCGATGATGACAAGCGCGGTCCGGCTCCAGTCGAGCGTGATCGGCTCCGGCTCCGCCGCCATCGTGCTGCTTGACTTCATCGTGACGCCCTCATCCCACCGCTCCGATCCATGGCAAGCAAGGGACATGCCATCGAATCCGATGGCGAGCGTTGCACTTGCCGGTGATTTGCACTGATTTCAGCTGTGCTGGCATGATGATTGCTAAACCGATGGAGCGGCATGGACCGTGTGAGGCAAAGCGCAACGCGTCGGATATCGGGAGGACGAGCATGAACGGACTTGGTGGACTCAACAAGTCACCCAACGGGGTGGTGATCGGATTGGTGCAGTTGCAGCTCCCCGTGGTTGCGACCAAGGCCGATCTGGCACGACAGACCGAGCGTATCGTGTGGATGGTCGGCAAGGCGCGGCGCAATCTCGGCACCATGGACCTCGTCGTGCTCCCGGAATACTCCCTGCACGGCCTGTCGATGGACACCAATCCGGAGATCATGTGCCACCTCGATGGGCCCGAGGTCGCGGCCTTCAAGAAGGCCTGCATCGACAACAAGATCTGGGGCTGCTTCTCCATCATGGAGTTCAACCCGCATGGCAACCCCTACAATTCCGGCCTGATCATCGACGATCACGGCGAGATCAAGCTGTACTATCGGAAATTCCATCCCTGGATTCCGGTGGAGCCGTGGGAGCCGGGCGATATCGGCATCCCCGTGATCGAGGGACCGAAGGGCGCGAAGATCGCGCTGATCATTTGCCACGACGGCATGTTCCCCGAAATGGCGCGCGAATGCGCCTACAAGGGCGCGGAGATCATGATCCGCACCGCAGGCTACACCGCGCCGATCCGCGAGAGCTGGCGCTTCACCAACCAGGCCAACGCCTTCCAGAACCTGATGGTGACGGCTAATGTCTGCATGTGCGGTTCGGACGGTTCGTTCGATTCGATGGGCGAAGGCATGATCGTCAATTTCGACGGCAGCATCATCGCCCACGGCACCACGGGACGCGCCGACGAGATCATCACCGCCGAGGTGCGGCCAGACCTCGTACGCGAGGCGCGCATCAACTGGGGCGTCGAGAACAACATCTATCAGCTTTGGCACCGCGGCTATGTCGCGGTGAAAGGCGGCGCGATGGACTGTCCCTATACGTTCATGCAGGACATGGTGTCCGGCCGCTTCCGCCTGCCCTGGGAAGATCAGGTCAAGATCACGGACGGCACGTCCTGCGGATTTCCGGCGCCGACACGGATGTTCGGAAAGACCGCGAAGGCGGCCGAGTAGCAGGCGAGACCGCCGTCACTTGAAGAAATGCACCAGGCCGATGCTCAGCCCGAGCAGCAGCATCAGCGACAGCGTGACGGCGGCCGTCACCCGGCCGCCGACGGTCGAGAGCACGCGGACGTCGACGCCGAGCCCGAGCGCGGCCATCGAGAGCACGGTGAGGATCGCCGCAGTCTTGGTCACCGGCGCGATCACGACGTCGGGGACGAGTTGCAGCGAGCGCAGCGCGGCCAGCACCAGGAATCCGATGATGAACCAGGGCACCAGCTTGAACGGACTGATGGGAACCGTCTTGGCGTTGCCCGCCTTGCGCTTGCGCCTTGCGACGAACAGCGACAGGCCGACCACGATCGGCCCCAGCATCAGGACGCGCACCAGCTTCACCAGCGTGCCGATCTGGGTCGAGACGATGCCGGCCGGAACGGTCGCGGCCAGCACCTGCGGCACGGCATAGACCGTGAGGCCGGCCAGGATGCCGTATTGCGTCGCCGACAGCTTTAGCAGCGGAATCAGGAGCGGCAGGCCGAGCACCATCAGCACGCCGAGAATAGCGGTGAACGAGATCGAGGAGGCGATGTCGTCGCCGTCGGCCTCGATGACGGGCGCCACCGCTGCGATCGCCGAATTGCCGCAGATCGAATTGCCGCAGGCGATCAGGATCGCAAGCTTGGTCTTCAGCCCGAGCATCCGGCTGAGGCCGTAGCTGACCATCAGCATGATCGCGACGGTCGCCGCGATGGCGCCGATCAGGAGATAACCCGACGCCACGATCGCCGCGAAACTGATGGAGGCGCCGAGCAGCATCACGGCGACCTCGAGCAGCTGCTTGGCGCTGAAGGCAATGCCGGAGCGCCATCGCTCGGACGGCTGCCAGGCGGTGCGCACCGCCATCCCAAGCAGGATCGCGACCACCAGGGCCTCGATATAGGGATGGTCAAAAACGTGCTCTTCGGCGGCCTGGATGCCGAGCGAGATGATCGTGATCACCCCGCAGAGCAGGATACCGGGAATGAGCAGGAGCACACGCTTCAGCGCACTTTGCTGCTTCCCCTGACTTTTCGATGGGTCCGGCACGAAATCCTCTTCTACGGAGAAGATTTTATGCGCCAGATTGCGGCCTTTGACCAATCCATTTTCGGATTGGGCGGATGCATAGAAGTTCTATCCCCGGGATTGACGGCGCCGGGCAGCACGCGCCCGCCCGCGAACGCCGAATCTCAGGGTATTTTGCAGTTAGGGAAAGAAGACGCGCAAATGCGCCTCAGAGTGCTGCGATCAGGCCCTGCGCCCAAGCGAGCGCGCTGTCGAAGCTGAACACGCCGGGCTCGAAATAGGCGGCGCGTGCCAGCACGATGCCTGCCACCAGCACCCAGAAAACACTGGTGCCGGCCGTCTTCAGCCATTTCGACGCACGCGTGCCGGCGATCGATTGATCGATCGCGGGGACCGGCTCGCCGAAGGGATCGAATGCAGATTGGCTCATGGACGTGACCGTTGCTGACGCCCCTAAATGTCGCGACATTCGGTGCGGAAGCAAGGGTAGCGCCATGCCTTTTGCAGCAGCTCCTTGGAAGGACGTTTTCCGGCGCAAAAGGTGGAGAGCATTTTCTTCTTGGGGCACCCGAAATGCTCCCATCGGCCACTGTCGCCAAGCGCGCCGGCTTCACGCCTCGCGCTGCGGCCGAAAATTCTCGATGAAGCGCAGCAGCACGCGCGCGCCGGTATCGGCATCGGCCAGCTCGACATGCTCGGCCGGATTGTGGCTGATCCCACCGCGGCAGCGCACGAAGATCATGGCGATGTCGGCGACGTCGACCATCGCCATGCCGTCATGCCCTGCCCCGCTGGGCAGCTCGAAGGTGGCAAATCCCTCGGCGGCGACGGCGTCCGCGAGTTGCGCTTGCAGCCACGGCGCGCAAGGCACGCTGCGGTTCTCATGCGTGACATCGATCTGCAATGCAAGTTCACGGCGCTTTGCGATCGCCTCGACCTGCCGCACGATGTCGGCCACCGCGCGCTTGCGATGAGTGTCGCTCTGCGAGCGGATGTCCATCGTGAACGACACTTTTCCAGGGATCACATTGGCGGCGCCCGGCAGCGCGGTGATGACGCCGACCGTCCCGACCAGGCCTGCATCGTCGCTCCGGCAAAACTCCTCGATCGCGACGATGCATTCGGCCGCGCCCGCCAGCGCGTCACGGCGCAGCGGCATCGGCACGGTGCCGGCATGGCCGGCGGTGCCGACAAGATTGGCGACGAGCCGCGTCGCGCCGGCGATCGCGGTGACGACACCGACCGGCAATCCCTTGTCCTCCAGCACCGGCCCCTGCTCGATGTGCAGCTCGACATAACCGAGCAGCTCGCGGCGGGCACGCGCGGCCTTGCCGATCTGATCGGGATCGAGCCCGAATTGCACCATGGCCTCGCGCATCGAGATGCCGGCGCGGTCGCACACCTCGAGGACGCGCTCATCGAACGTGCCGGCCACCGCGCGGCTGCCGAGCAGGGTCGAGGCGAAGCGCACGCCCTCCTCGTCGGCAAAGCCCACGATCTCGATCGCGAACGGCAGCCGCTTGCCGCGCCGGTTGAGGTCGGCGACGCAGGCGATCGCGGTGATGACGCCGAGCGGGCCGTCCCATTTGCCGGCGTCGCGCACGGTGTCGTAATGCGAGCCGAGCATCAGGCACGGCAGGCCCGGGCGGTCGCCGTCGTAGCGGCCGCAGACATTGCCGATGGCGTCGAGATGCGCGCTCATGCCGGCGTCGCGCATCCAAGTCAGGATCAGGTCGGCGGCCTTGCGGTGCTCCGGGGTGAGGAAGATCCGCGCCAGATGCTCCGGCGTCTCCGAGATCGCCGCGAGCTGGTCGATCCGCGCCGCGATCTCGTCGCCAAGGGTCTCGCCAAGGATCTCGCCAAGGGATGTCGGCCTCATCTCGCTCATGCTCTTTCAGTCCCGCCGCCGTGCCCCGGCTCGCACCCCTCACTCGTAGCAGGCCCGATCCGATTGACCAGCCGGCAAATGGCGGCTGTACGGCGGCTTACGGCTGGAGCCGTTGCTTAACGTAATTGCATACAACGGCGATCAATCGCCTAAAATATAAGCAAAACACTCCGGCGCGCACTGCGGGCATTCCTGGACCGTCACCCGATACCAATCAATTTCAAGCGGTTAGCCGTCCCTGACCGCCCGATGTGCTCTGGCACGAAGCTTGCGACACCTCTGATGGGCTCCGCCGTTCAGGCGGCTGCGACAAGGACGGGCGGCAGACCGCCGGAGGGGAGCAGGCACATGGATTTTGGGAGGATTTCACGTCGGCATTTGTTGCAGGGAAGCGCGGCGCTGGCCGTCGGCAGCGCACTCGGCGTCCGCGGCGCGGCCGCCGCCGAGACCACGATCGGCTTCATCTATGTCGGCTCGCGCGACGACTACGGCTACAACCAGGCCCACGCGCAGGGCGCCGCGGCGGTGAAGAAGCTGCCCGGCGTCAAGGTGGTCGAGGAAGAGAAGGTGCCGGAGACCGATGCGGTCGAGAAGACCATCGAGTCGATGATCAACCTCGACGGCGCCACGCTGCTGTTCCCGACCTCGTTCGGCTACTACAACCCGCACGTGCTCAAGATGGCGAGCAAGTTTCCCAAGATGAGCTTCGAACATTGCGGCGGCTTGTGGTCCGACAAGGATCCGAAGAACGCCGGCAGCTATTTCGGCTATATCGACGAGGCGCAGTTCATCTCCGGCATCGTCGCCGGCTATTCGACCAAGAGCGGCAAGCTCGGCTTCGTCGCCGCCAAGCCGATCCCGCAGGTCTTGCGCAACATCAACGCCTTCACGCTCGGCGCCCGCCTCGCCAACCCGAAGGCGACCACGCAGGTGATCTTCACCGGCGACTGGTCGATGCCGGTCAAGGAAGCCGAGGCCACCAACAGCCTGATCGACCAGGGCATCGACGTGCTGACCTGCCATGTCGACGGTCCGAAGACGATGGTCGAGAACGCCGCGCGCCGCGGCGCGTTCGTCTGCGGCTATCACGTCAACCAATCGCCGCTGGCGCCGAAAGCCTATCTCACCGGCGCCGAATGGAATTGGGAGGCGCTGTATCCAAAATTCGTCAAGATGATCACGTCGGGTCAGCCGATCCCGAACTTCTACCGCGGCGGCCTGAAGGAGGAGATCGTCAAGGTCTCGCCCTATGGCGAGGTGGTGTCGGCGGAAGCGCGCAAGCACGCCGACGACGTCAAGGCCAAATTCATGGCCGGCGACTTCACCATCTTCAAGGGCCCGATCGCCGACAACAAGGGCAACACCGTGATCGCTGCCGGCACCGACCGCGGCCAGCAGGATCCCGAGCTCGAGAAGATGAATTATCTCGTCGAGGGCGTGATCGGAGCCACCGCGTGACGGCGGAAGTGGAATCCGTGGACGCGGCCGGAGTTGCTCCGGCCGCCGATCCCGGATTTCTCCAGCGCTACGGCACCAGCATCGAATACATCCTGATCCCGTGCGCGGCGCTGATCGGCGCGCTCGCGGTGTTCGGCGGCTTCGTCGCGCTGTACGGCAAGAACCCGCTCGATCTGTACTTCTACATGTATTACGGCGCGTTCGGCACCGCCTTCTCCTGGCAGAACACGCTGACCCGCGCCGCGCCGCTGATCCTGACCGCGCTGTGCACGGCGCTGCCGGCGCAGCTCGGCATGGTGATCATCGGCGGCGAAGGCGCGCTCCTGATCGGCGCGCTGTCGGCGACATCGGCGGCGCTGGCGCTGCAGGGCGCCGCGCCGATCGTGGTGCAGATCGCGATGGTGATCGCCGGCATGATCGGCGGCGGGCTCTGGATCACGCTTTCAGGCGGCTTGCGGCAGTATCGCGGGGTCAACGAGACGATCTCGAGCCTGCTGCTGGTCTATATCGCGCTCGCGATCCTCAACCATCTGGTCGAGGGTCCGCTGCGCGATCCGGCCAGCCTGAACAAGCCGTCGACACGCGAGATCGGCGCCGCCAACATGATCGGCACCATTCCCGGCACCGATGTGCATTGGGGCCTCGCGTTCGGCCTCGTCGCCGCGGTTGCCGCCTACATCCTGATCTATCACACCACCTTCGGTTTCGCCGCGCGCGTCGCCGGCGGCAATATCCGCGCCGCCAGGATCGTCGGCCTCGGTGTCGGCAAGTTGATCCTGACCGTCTGCTTCCTCGCCGGCGCTTGCGCCGGGCTCGCCGGCATGGTCGAGGTCGCCGCCGTGCAGGGCCGCACCAATGCCAACCTTGCCGCGGGCTACGGCTTCACCGGCATCCTGGTCGCGTTCCTGGCGCGGCAGAATCCGGTCGCGATCATTCCGGTAGCGATCCTGCTCGGCGGCATCAGCGCCTCCGGCGGCCTGCTGCAGCGCCGGCTCGGCCTGCCCGACGCCTCGGTGCTGGTGCTGCAAGGCATCATCTTCGTGTTCGTGCTGGCGAGCGACGCGCTCTATGGGCGCATCGGTTTCCTCAAGGGAAAATCCTGACATGGCCGACGCATCGATCGGGCTCTGGACCGTTCCCCTCGCCGTGCTCGGCGGCGCCATCCGCGTCTCGACGCCGTTCTTGTTCGTCAGCCTCGGCGAATGCATCACCGAGCGCTCGGGCCGCATCAATCTCGGCCTCGAGGGTACGCTGGTGATGGGCGCGATGAGCGCCTACGGCATCTCCTATCTGTCCGGCTCGCCGTGGCTCGGCGTGCTCGCAGCCGGCATCACCGGCGCCTTGTTCGGCGCGCTGCATGCCGGCATCTGCTCGCTGCCGCGGGTCAACGACATCGCAGTCGGCATCGCGCTGATGCTGCTCGGCACCGGCCTCGCCTTCTTCCTCGGCAAACCGCTGATCGAGCCGACCGCGGCGCGGCTGCCGGCGATCGATTTCGGCTGGTGGAGCGACGTGCCGCAGGTGCGCGCGGCGCTACGCATCAATGTATTGTTCCTGATCGGCGTCGCGATCGCGCCGCTGCTCTATTGGGCCTTCAAGACCACGCGCTGGGGCCTGTTGATCCGCACCGCCGGCGAAAGCGCCGACGCGGCGCGCGCGATGGGCCATTCGGTGCTGCTAATCCGCCTGCGCGCCACCATGGTCGGCGGCTTTCTCGCAGGCATCGGCGGCTCGTTCCTGTCGCTGTTCTATCCCGGCAGCTGGAACGAGGGCCTTTCCTCGGGCCAGGGCATCACCGCCGTGGCGCTGGTGATCTTCGCGCGCTGGGACCCAATGCTTTGCCTGTGGGCCTCACTCGCCTTCGGCGGCGCCGCCGCGCTCGGCCCCGCGCTGCAATCGGTCGGCGTCACCTCCGGCTATCACCTCTTCAACGCCTCGCCCTACATTTTGACGCTGGCGATCATGATCATCACCTGCTCGCCGAAGCGCACGCTGACCGGCGCGCCGGCCGAATTGTCCATCACCCGATAGGCTTTGCGAGAGTCCCATGCCCGAGCGCTTCATCAAGTCCGAGCCCTACGCCTGGCCCTACAATGGCGACCTGCGCCCGCAGAACACCGCGCTCATCATCATCGACATGCAGACCGATTTCTGCGGCGTCGGCGGCTATGTCGACAAGATGGGCTACGATCTGTCGCTGACCCGCGCCCCGATCGAGCCGATCAAGAAGCTGCTGGCGGTGATGCGCGCGCAGGGCTTTCACATCATCCATACCCGCGAGGGCCATCGGCCTGACCTCGCCGATCTTCCCGCCAACAAGCGTTGGCGCTCGCGGCAGATCGGCGCCGGTATCGGCGATCCCGGCCCCTGCGGCCGCATCCTGGTGCGCGGCGAGCCCGGCTGGGAGATCATTCCCGATCTCGCGCCGCTGCCGGGCGAGCCCATCATCGACAAGCCCGGCAAGGGCTCGTTCTGCGCCACCGACCTCGAACTGATGCTGCGGCTGCGCGGCATCGAGAACATCGTGCTGACCGGCATCACCACCGACGTCTGCGTCCACACCACGATGCGCGAGGCCAACGACCGCGGCTTCGAATGCGTGCTGGTCGAGGATTGCTGCGGCGCGACCGACAAGAGCAATCACGACCACGCGCTGAAGATGATCAAGATGCAGGGCGGCGTGTTCGGCACGGTGGCAAAATCCGCCGACCTGATCGGGGCGCTGTCGTGATCATCGGCGAGCCGGCGGCTCCGTCAGGCGCGTTCGGCGTCGACGCCATCGCGATGACGATGCGGTTCGGCGATTTCACGGCGCTCGACAATGTCGAGCTCAAGGTGCGGCCCGGCTCGTTCCACGCGCTGCTCGGCGAGAACGGCGCCGGCAAGAGCACGCTCGTCAAATGCATCATGGGCTATTACCACGCCACCGAGGGCGACATCCTGGTCGGCGGCCGCGAGCAGGCGATCGCCAATCCGAAGGACGCCCACGCGCTCGGCCTCGGCATGGTCTATCAGCACTTCACGCTGGTCCCCGCGATGACCGTCGCCGAAAACCTGGTGCTGGCGCGCGACGACGTGCCGGCCGTGGTCGACTGGCGCAAGGAGAAGAAGGAGCTCGAAGCCTTCCTGTCGCGGATGCCGTTCAAGGTGCCGCTCGATGCCAAGGTCGCCGACGTCTCGGCCGGCGAACGGCAGAAATGCGAGATCCTCAAGCAGCTCTATCTAAAGCGCCGCTTCCTGATCCTGGACGAGCCGACCTCGGTGCTGACGCCGGGCGAAGCCGACGAGGTGCTCGGCATGCTGCGCGCCATGGTGATCGCGGGCGAATTGACCATCTTGATGATCACGCACAAGTTCCGCGAGGTGATGGCCTTCGCCGACGAGGTGACGATCCTGCGCCGCGGCAAGCTCGCCGGCACCGGCAAGGTCTCGGAGCTCACGCCCGACGAGATGGCCCGCACCATGATCGGCGCCGAGCAATTGACCGTACAGCCGCCGCGCACCGGCGAGACCGGCGCGCCGCGGCTCGAGCTCGACAGGCTGACCGCGCGCGACGACGCCGGCGCGATCGCGGTGCACGGCGTGTCGCTGACCGTGAAGAGCGGCGAGATCGTCGGCATCGCCGGCGTCTCCGGTAACGGCCAGCGCCAGCTCGTCGAGGTGCTGGCCGGGCAGCGCGAGGCCGAGAGCGGCGTGATCCGCGTCCAGGGAGAGGTCTATGCCGCGAGCCGCGAAGAGATGCGCCGCCACAAGATGTCGCTGCTGCCGGAGGAGCCGCTGAAGAA
The DNA here is from genome assembly GCF_020329505.1 of Bradyrhizobium semiaridum. Classification (GTDB taxonomy): domain Bacteria; phylum Pseudomonadota; class Alphaproteobacteria; order Rhizobiales; family Xanthobacteraceae; genus Bradyrhizobium; species Bradyrhizobium semiaridum. The sequence goes on along the minus strand of NZ_JAGKJJ010000002.1, from coordinate 237,201 downwards.
CGCCTGCGTCGGCGGCATGAGCGTCGCCGACAATATCGCGTTCCGCGAATTCGACCGCGCCCCGTTCGCGCGTGGCGGCTGGTGGCTGAACCGCTCGGCCTTCCGCAACGACGCGATGCGCAAGATCAACCGCTACAAGATCAAGACCCGCACGCCGGAGACGCCTATCGCCGCGCTGTCGGGCGGCAATGTGCAGCGCGCCGTGCTGGCGCGCGAGCTCTCCGGCGACGTCGAGGTCCTGATCGCCGCCAATCCCTGCTTCGGCCTCGACTTCGCCGCGGTGGCGCAGATCCACGCCGAGATCATGGCCGCACGCAACCGCGGCGCCGCGGTGTTGCTGGTCAGCGAGGACCTTGACGAGCTCCTGGAATTGTCGGATCGCCTGGTGGTGATGTTCCACGGCGAATTCGTGCACGATATCAGCGCCAGCGAGGCCGACCTCACCGAGATCGGCCGGCACATGGCCGGGCATTGAGGACGCGACGCGTCCATTCATAAGCCGCGCGATGCGGCGAAGGCTGTCTCGGTTGTTGCTTTATGACTGATCGAGGCCATGCGGCCGCGCTATTGTCGCACGGGACATCAGCAATCTTTCAACCAAGCCGACAGCGAATTAGCTTGCCTTGCTTCGAGTCCTTTTGCACTCTCAGGCAAGGAGGCCGATGCATGAAAAAAATAACAGTTGCGTGCGCTCTCGGAGCGGCCCTGGTGCTGTGCAACCTCGGGACTTCCGGTGCTGAAGCCCGGACGCGGAGGGCACATGTCGTTCATGAACCAAGGCGCGTGATTATCCAGACCCCAGTGATAACACCGACTCCCTGGGACTATAATGTTGTTCCACGATATCGCTATCGCCCTGAAGACGACCGGGTCGATCCATATGGTCCGCCTTTGGAGTCGTCATGGGTGCGCTACGAGGCATGGCGGTGGCCATACTGGTGGTGAACAGCGATCGCGCCAAGCGGATCGCATTCCGCGGGAAGCGGTGATCGCTTCCGGATGCGGAGGTGAAGCCGGAGCGGCCTATCGGTCAACAGCCGCCACGGCGACCGAACCGGGAAACGTCCGGTTCATCGCGAAGGGCCAGTACCCAACGACAGGGCCGCCGTCATTGCGCCGGGGCTACATCAACCACAACAAGGTTGCTTGGCCTTCGGCGCGCAGCAGGCCTGCTGTTCCTGCAGCCATCGGTCACGCGGCTTGCAGCTCGACGGACGCGCCGACAGATAAACGCGGATCGCGCTGTCATCCACCGCCAGGCGCTCCGCACGATAGATTTGCATTGGCCTCACGCCGTCGCTCACCTCGAAGGTCAGCCTGGCTTGCGGATCGAAGCCGACGGCCTCATCAACCTTGCGGATGATTGCAAGGAACTTGCCAGCCGGCATATGGCCCCGATTTTCCTCCTCGATGTCCCAGAGCTGGATGAAGGTCTCGCTCCAGCTCTCAGGGTTTGCGCCGCAGTCGAGCCCTCTGAACGAACCGGTTTTCACTTCGGTGACGTGGTAGCTCGGGCGGACGTCACGCCCCTCGTAATTGAAGATCAGCGGCTTCTCCTGGTGCGCCTCAAGGCCGGAAAGCAGTACATCAGACGACAGTTCCTCCACCGGCAACAGGGCGCCGACGACCGATCGGCTCTTGGCAAGCGAGTTCATGGCTGCTATCCTCGTTTCAATGATTGTTGAATTGTAGGATTATCGAAAGATGGAGGAGCGTCAAGCCCGGACCGCGTTCGCCGCGCTGTCGCAGGAAACGCGGCTACGGATCGTGCGGTTGCTGGTCCAGGCCGGTCCCGATGGAATGGCGGCCGGGGCGATTGCCGAGGCGGTCGCGGTGTCGCCGTCCAACGTCTCCTTCCATCTGAAGGACCTCGAGCATGCGGGCATGATTGTGCCGCGTCGCGAGGCGCGCTCGATCATCTACTCAGCGGACTTCACCGGCCTGCGTGATCTCATTGCGTTCCTGATGAAGGATTGCTGCGCGGGCCACCCGGAAATCTGCGCCCCGGCCCTCGCCGATGCGCAGTGCGGGCCCTCTGCGGCCAGGAAGAAGGCGCGGGCCTGATGCGCGGCTTCGACCTATCAAGACGCCTTGCGGCCGAGGGTTTTGGCACGCTGCTGCTGGTCGCGACGGTCGTCGGCTCCGGCATCATGGCCGAGACCTTGACAAGGGACGTGGCGCTGGCGCTGCTCGGCAACACCCTCCCCACCGGCGCCATCCTGGTGGTACTGATCACGATTCTCGGGCCGATCTCAGGCGCGCATTTCAATCCCGCGGTCACACTCGTGTTCACGCTCAAGGGCGAGTTCCGCCCGCCACACGCCGCGCAATACATCGCAGCGCAGGTGCTCGGGGGAATCCTCGGCGCGATCGTTGCGCATGCCATGTTCGGCCTGCCGCTCCTGGAGTTCTCCGCAAAGGCCAGGACCGGGTTTCCGCAGTGGTTTGCGGAATTCGTTGCCGCGTTCGGCCTGGTCGCGACGATCATCGGCGGCCTCCGGTTTCGCGAGACCGCAATTCCATGGCTGGTCGGGCTCTACATCACGGCGGCGTACTGGTTCACCGCGTCCACGTCTTTCGCCAATCCGGCCGTCGCGATCGCGCGATCGCTGACCAACACATTCTCCGGCATCCGCGTGCAGGATCTACCGGGCTTCATCGTCGCCGAAATTGTCGGAGCCATGGTCGCGCTCGCGTTCATGACGTGGCTGCTGCGCGGCGCCGAAACCACCAGGGAAGCAATCCGATGACGATCACGATCTATCACAATCCCGACTGCGGCACATCGCGCAACACCTTGGCGATGATCCGCCAGAGTGGCGAGGAGCCCGAGATCATCGAATACCTCAAGACGCCTCCTTCGCGCGAGACGCTGATCGCGCTGATCGCGGCGATGGGCGTGACGCCGCGGGCCTTGCTTCGCGAGAAGGGCACGCCGTATGCCGCGCTCGATCTTGCCAATCCGAAATGGAGCGACGACGAACTGATCGATTTCATGATGGCGCATCCGATCCTGATCAACCGGCCGATCGTGGTTTCCCCAAAGGGTGTGAAGTTGTGCCGTCCGTCCGAGGCGGTGCTTGATCTCCTCGCGGTGGCCGACATCGGCGAATTCGTCAAGGAAGACGGAGAAGTGGTTTCGCCCAAGGCTGCGGGACCGCGCGCTGGATGAGCCGCCGTGCGGACAACGTTCTGATCGTCGCGCTCGGTACCACGCAGACGTTGGCATGGGCGTCGAGCTATTATCTGCCCGCCATTCTCGCGGACCCGATCGCGCGAGACCTCGGCATCTCGACCAACTGGCTTTTCGCCGCGTTCTCGATGGCGCTGGTGATCTCCGGACTGCTCGGCCCCCGCGTTGGCCGTCAGATCGACCGCATGGGCGGGCGCGAAGTGCTCTGTGCATCCAACCTCGTTCTGGCCGCCGGCCTGGTCCTCCTTGGGCTGGCGCAGGGCGGTGCGCTGATGACTGCAAGCTGGCTGTTGCTCGGCGTTGGCATGGGCCTCGGTCTGTATGATGCGGCCTTTGCCGCACTCGGGCGCATCTACGGCACCGCGGCCCGCCGCTCCATCACCGGCATTACTTTGATCGCGGGGTTTGCCAGCACGATCGGCTGGCCGCTCAGCGCGTGGGGACTGGCAACCATCGGTTGGCGCTGGACCTGCTTCGGCTGGGCGGCTGCGCACATCCTGATTTGCCTTCCGCTCAACGGTTTCCTGATTCCCGAACTGAACGGGGAGCATCGGGTCGCGGCCGACACGGCAAAGCCGCGTATTCCGATCGACCGCGCGATGGTATTGCTTGCCTTTGCTTTCGCGGCGGCCTGGAGCGTCACGTCGGCGATGGCGGTCCACCTGCCGCGCATCCTTGAGGCGTTGGGCACGACACATGCGCAGGCAATTGCAGCTGGCGCGCTGATCGGCCCGGCGCAGGTGGCGGCGCGCATTGTCGAAGCGAGCCTGCTGACGCGTTTCCATCCACTCTGGTCGGCGCGCCTGGCCTGCATCACGCACCCTTTGGGCGCCTGCGTGATCGGCCTTTTCGGCGGTGGCTTCGCGGGCGTATTCGCGTTGTTGCACGGCGCTGGAAACGGCATCCTGACGATTGCGCGCGGCACATTGCCGCTGGCGATATTCGGGCCGAAGGATTACGGCTATCGCCTGGGACTGCTCGGCGCGCCATCACGCCTGTCGCAGGCGCTCGCGCCTCTGCTATTCGGCTTTTTGATTTCACCGTTGGGCGGCTATACGCTGGCAGTCACATCAGGTCTGAGTTTGGCCGCGCTGCTGGCGCTGATCGCACTCAGGGCGGAGAAGGATACGTCTACGTAGCTTGAGTTCGGTCTGGGCCAGAAGCATTGCTGGCCGCGAACTGGCGTTCAACTTGCTTCGTTCAGCCACGGCTACGCCTGAATTGAGAATTTTGAATGAAGCAGGCTCGACTTCTGCAACGGGTCAAAAGCGGACGGTCGGCAGACGTCGCTGCAACGTCAGCAAAGGGCCAAAAGCCGACATTTGCTGCACACACGCACACATTTAAATGGTTGTTTGCTACTGACCTGTTCCGAATTGGTAGCTTATCTGCCGTGCGTCCAAGCGTTGGAAGAAATCCGACCCCACATGCAGAGCTGGCGGTATGGGGGCTCACATGAAGCTAGTATCGGTCATATTTCTCATCGGCTGGGGCGGAACGGCTTTAATCTCTGCGACCGCTGGAGAGTTGCGGTGTCCGACCCGACTGCAAATTCCACAAGCATCGTTTAGCGTCGATAGTCGAGAGTGGACTTTTCAGCCAAATATGGGACTTCATCATGTGACGGTGATGCACGGCGACGGGGTAAGAGGTTCCAGCTCCGTGACTTGCGGACGAGGAATTGGTGACTATTCGACCTCAACTCGCGCAAATTGTCGGTTCGTGAAAGACCAGAATTCAAAGATTGAAGCGCTGCGTTTCTCTCATGGTCTACTTGAAAAATGCGAAATTCCAAATATCCCTCCACCCGGCATTACGAATTCTCCGGGTACATCAGGCTGGATACACGATACCAACGATAGCTACTGCGTCGTCGTGTGTGACGACCGAGTTGGGAAGCGTTGAGCAACATCGCGAAATGCGCTGATCGTCAGCTTCGGGTCAAGAGCTGACCACGGCAATCCGCTTGATGTATACCGGCCCCTTTCCAAAGCGGACATTGCAGCGGTCTGGGCAACGGTCAGCTATCGGCCAACAGCAGAAGTCGTCGTCTTAGATCGGGTAGCGCCATTTCAGGGCGCGCCGCACGAAGAAGGCCGCGACAAGCACGACGGCCCAGACCGCTAGATACGCAACGAGGACCCAACGATCGGGAGGCAAGTAGGCTGGGCCGAACATAAGGATGAGAATTGCCAGGAGAATTACTATTCGCGCGTAAGAAAGCGGAGAGCGGTATATCCCCGTTGGCCTAAGTTCCAGCGATCGTTCGTGGCTGCGTTTGGCACGAAGGAGGAAGTACACAAACGAGCCGACAAATAGGAGAAGTGCGAGCCAATTCATGCAGCTGGATTAGCACCGAAGGCACTAAGCATTTCTGATTGGGACATGAAGAATTAGATATGATCGACCCGATCGGGTCAAACGACGACTTGGCCGCCAAACGACCTCCGTTTGTTCCGCTTGCGTCAATCAGGTTATGGCTGCGTCAAAGTCCGCGGCCTGTCTCAGTTGGGTGACGGCGCGACCGCGCGGTCGGCGCGCGGCGCAGGAAGTTTCGGCCGAAGCCGTCGTCCTCGGCCGGCGCCAGCAGCGCGCGGTCGCGCGGCAGCGCCTCGGGCATCTCGTCGCGGATGAACGCCAGCAGCTTCTCGCGGATCTCGCAGCGCAAGTCCCAGGACTGCGGCGCGTTGCGGGCGCTGACCAGCGCGCGCAGCTCGATGGTGCGCGGATGGGTGTCGATGACCTGCAGATTGACCACCGCGCCATCCCACAGCTTGGATTCGCGCGCCGCCTGCTCGAGGCGCTTTCGGATGCGCGGCACGTCGGCGCTGTAATCGACATGCAGGATGATCGTGCCGATCAGCGATTGCGCGTCGCGCGTCCAGTTCTGGAACGGACGTTCGATGAAATGGGACAGCGGCACCACCATGCGCCGCCAGTCCCACAGACGGATCACTACATAGGTCGAGGCGATGTCCTCGACCCAGCCCCATTCGTTCTCGATCAGAACGGCGTCCTCGATGCGGATCGGCTGGGTGACCGCGATCTGCACGCCGGCGATCAGATTGCTGAGCAGCGGCCGTGCGGCAAGACCGAGAATGAGGCCGGCGGCGCCCGCGGAGGCAAACAGGCTGACGCCATATTGTCTAACCGAGTCGAACGTCATCAGCGCGGTCGACACCGCGATGATGACGACAAGGGTATCCGTGACCCGCTTGAAGACGCGAACCTGGGTGACGTGCTTGCGTGCCAGGAAATTCTCGGCGACATCGTGGCGGAATCGGTCGAGATATCGCGTCGACACCATGTCGACGGCGCGGATCAGGATCCAGCCGATCAGCGCGATTACGGCGACGCCGAAGAAATGACTGAGCGCTTGCCGCAGCAGGTCGCTGAGCGGCGCCAGCGGCAGCACCAGCGCGACGGCTGCGAGGCACAGCGCCAGCCGCGTCGGCCCCGAGGTCCGGTCGAGCAGCATCGTCGCGACCGGGTTCTTCAGGCCCAGAATGCGGCGCGTCACGCGCTGTGCGATCGAATGAATGAGCAGCGCGACGAGCACCGCGCCGACGATCAGGCCGAGGCCGATCACCCAATCCGGCACCCAGCCAAAGGCGTGTTCCAACTCGATCAGGAACTCTTGCATCGATCCGCCCTGCTCCAGCATTGCTGGCCGCTAACGCAGGGTATCCGCACATCGTTTCATCGCCTGTGCAAAGCAGCAATCCAGCCGACGCAACCCGGGCTGAGGGCAGCTCGGCTCGCCGCATGGAACTGGGCACAGAGCCGCGCAGGCCAGCGCGACGAGTGCTTCAGGACGAGAGACTTCAGATTGTGTGGAGTACACGGCAGTCGCAAGCGCGTGACCTCGACCTGGCCGCTCGCAATTTCGGAATATTGGAAGAATATCGCTGAGTTGCCCGACGTGTCAAGTCGAATGTGGAGCGTCGAATGTAGAGCGCCGGCAGCCGCCGCCTCCTTTGCATGGGGTTGTTTTTCGAGATTCTGCGTGTGCACCCCCGCGACCGCGCGGCGACCGCAAGTCAGCCGATCTCGAATGCCTGTTCGGCGAGATGCTTGAGATTGGCGTGCCAATGCTCGGCGATCGCGAGCCGGGTCGGCACCCAGACATGCTCGTGCTTGCCGATGTAGTCGAGGAAGCGCATCAAGGCGGCGGCGCGGCCGGGACGGCCGACCACACGGCAATGCAGGCCGACCGACATCATCGCAGGCCGCGTCGCGCCCTCGGCATAGAGCACGTCGAAACTGTCCTTGAGGTAGGTGTAGAACTCGTCGCCGCCGCCAAAGCCCTGCGGGTTGATGAAGCGCATGTCGTTGGCATCGAGCGTGTAGGGGATGACGAGATGCGGCTCCGTTCCCGGCGCCTTGATCCAGTACGGCAGATCGTCGGCGTAGGAATCGCAGAGATAGCGCAGGCCGCCGGCTTCCATCAGCAGCCGCAGCGTGTTGATCGAGGAACGGCCAGTGTACCAGCCGAGCGGCCGCGCGCCGGTCGCTTCGGTGTGCACGGCGATGGCGCGCGCGATCTCCTCGCGCTCCTCGGTAACGGACATGTCCTTGTGCTCGACCCAGCGCAGGCTGTGGCTGGCGATATCCCAGCCAGCCTCCTGCATCGCCGCGACGACGTCCGGGTTTCGCTTCAGCGCCATCGCGACGCCGAACACGGTGACCGGCATCCTGCGCTCGGTGAACATCCGCCACAGCCGCCAGAAGCCGGCGCGCGAGCCATATTCGAACATCGATTCAATATTGGCGTGGCGCTGTCCGGCCCAGGGCTGCGCGCCGAGCACGTCGGATAGAAACGCTTCCGACGCGCGATCACCGTGCAGGATGTTGTTCTCGGCGCCCTCCTCGAAATTGACCACGAACTGCACGGCGACGCGCGCCGCCTCGGGCCATTTCGGATCGGGCGGGTTGCGGCCGTAGCCGCGGAGATCGCGCGGATAGCGTTGCTCGCTCACATCTAGACTTCCTCGAAGCGGATCTTCTGCGCGCCCTTCCACAGCACGGTCTTGCCGAATGCGGTCAGGTTCTCCAGGCCCGAGGTCAGCGTGATGAAATGATTGCCGGCGAGCTGGCCCATCTTGCTGGCGAAATGCACGCCGCCATAGGCGAGCAGGATCTCGGTCTCGCTGATGCCGCCGGGATAGAGGATGATCTGGCCGGGTGCCGGATAGCTGGTGTGGTTCTCGTAGGAGACGCCGAAATCGAGATCGCCGAGCGGCATCCAGACGCCTTCGCCGCTCCAGCGCACATGGATCGCCTGGCTCTCGAACGGCATCGCCTTGCGGAACGCGGCGACCGTCTTCGGCGCGAGCTGCTCCTCGAAACGGGCATCAAAGGTGAACTCGCCGGCGCGGACAATCAGTTTGCTCATCGATCTCTCGTGGGGGTGCATTGCAGAAATGACGCCCCAGCATTGCCGAGCGGGCGTGCCCGACGCAAGGCCAATTCCGGCGATTCCTGCCCGAATTGCCGCCCTTGCGGCGTCCGTCAACGCAGATTTGAGCAGGCCTTGGGCGGACTCACATTGCGCCCCCCGTGCGCTTTTGCGAGCTTGCGCGCCAATCGAGAGGATGCTGGCGATGACAACGAACAGCCTACACGGCCATGTGGCGCTGGTGACCGGAGGCTCGCGCGGCATCGGCGCGGCCATCGTCAAGATGCTGGCCGAGGCCGGCGCCGCGGTTGCGATCAATTATCGCGAGCGCGCACCGGATGCGGAGGCATTGGCGAAGCGCATCACCGCGGCCGGCGGCCGGGCCGTGCCGATTGCCGCAGATGTGTCCGAGGCCGCCGCCGTCGCCGGCATGGTCGAGCGGGCGCGATCCGCGCTCGGCCCGGTCGATATCCTCGTCAACAATGCCGGCATCGCCATCGTCAAGGGCGTCGACGATCTCACCGAGGAGGATTTCGACCGCACCATCACGGTCAACCTCAAATCGGCGTTCCTGTGCACGCAGGCGGTGCTGCCGATGATGCGCGCCAAGCAATGGGGCCGCATCGTCAATATCTCCTCCGGCGCCGTCCGCGGCGCGGGCTCGATCGGCCCGCACTACAACGCATCCAAGGCCGGCATGGAGGGGCTGACCCGCGGCTATGCCGCGCGCCTCGTCAAGGAGGGCATCACGGTGAATGCGGTGGCGCCATCGCTGATCGAGACCGACATGATGAAAGGGCAGACCGGGCTGGTCAGCCGGATTCCGATCGGACGCTTCGGCACCGCCGAGGAAGTCGCGCAGGCCGTGATGCTGTTGGTCAATAACCCCTACATGACCGGGCAGACCATCGCGATGAGCGGCGGGATGGCGTTCAACTGACCCGGTCGACACGTCGCTGTTCCATCGGCCGCTGTCATCAAACCATGGCGGGAACTGTGCTTGCGTTGCGATCGTTATCTTACAGGCGAAAACCAGATCTGGAGCTTGCCGTGATCGATCCGAAAGCGCTTCTCGAACGCGCCGCGCAACTGGCCGATCAGGCCAAGGGCGAAGAGGATGCGAGCATCCGCGAACGGCTGCTGCGCATGGCCGAGCACTACCGCGATCTCGCGGCGCACGAGGCTTGGGCGAACGAAAATCCGCCATCGGTCGCCGCGCTCACCAGCGCGCTCGGCTCCCGCCCGCATTGAAGCCGACGGCCGGATGGCGATCAGCTCACGCGAATGCGATAGCTCAGCGACTGACGTCCGCCCGGCGCGATGTGCATCACACCGGGCTTGTCGGCGAATTCGCCGTCGAACTCGGCAGGGCTGGCAAATCCACGCCACGGCTCGATGCAGAGGAACGGCGCGCCGCCCGGCTTCGACCAGACGCCGAGTTCGCGAAAGCCGTTCCACGAGAGCTCGATCGCCGGCCCCTGCGCAGCGGCGAAACGGACCGATGAGCTTGCGACCTGATCGAGGATCATGGCGTCGTCATCGAACAGCCGCTCCGACAGTGCAAGGGTCCGGCCCTTGACTGGCGTTGGCTCCGATTGCGGCCGCATCAACCCATCTTTCAGCCGCCGGATCGGCGCGGACTCGTCCTTCGCGAAGCTCAGCGTGTAGGCATCCTTGGGCAATCCCTGAACCAACGGCCAGTTGAAGGCGGGATGACCGCCGAGCGACGCCGGCAGCACCTCGTCCCCGGTATTGACGATGTCAAAGGCGACCTCGAGCGCGGCGTCGTCGACGCTGTAGGTCACCTCGAGGCTGAACGCGAATGGATAGCGCGCGCGGGTCTCGGCGTCGTCGGCGAGCACCAGTCTGCACGAGCGCGCCCCCCGCTCCAGCCACTCAAACCGCCGGTCGCGCGCGAATCCGTGCTGCGTCATCGGATAGGCCTTGCCGTTGTGGCGCAGCGTGTCGCCCTTGAGCCGGCCGACGATCGGGAACAGGATCGGCGCGTGCCGCGGCCATTGCGGGCCGGCCTGCCACAACAGCTCGGCGCCGTCGGCATTGCTGAGCGACGACAGCTCCGCCCCTCGCGCCAGGATGGTCGCGGCGATCGCCTCGCCGCGCAGCGTGTAACTGTCAGTCATATCCTCGCCTCACCAGAATGCGCTCCGCCGGCAGCAGATGTTGGATCGCAGCAGCCGCGTCAACCCCGGCCATGCCGTCCGCGAATCTCCGCCGGCCCGTCCTTGCCGCAGGATTCATGCCGATATCGCCTTGCAATTGCGGCATTTTGGCCGCGCAGCCGGATCGTCGTGCTGCCGCGGAACAGAAAAGCCTTGATCGGGACCGATCAAACGGGAAATCTTTCGGGCAGCGAAGCCGCGTGCCGCGTTGCGGCCCGGTTTGGGGTGCGAGATAGACATGACGCCATCGGCAGATTCGGCCAAGATCATCCGCCTGAAGCGGCCGCGCCATCTCAGCCAGGCCATGCGTTGCGAGACCGCGTTTCGGCTGATCCTGTCCGAGTGCCTCGAGGACGTTGCGATCCATCACGACGCCGTACTGGCCGGCGATGCAACCGCGCTGCATCAGACCCGCGTCGCACTGACGCGGCTGAAGGCCGCGGTCGCGTTCTACGGACCGATGGTCGCGGACAGCGAATGGACGCGGCTGAAAGCCGAGCTGAAATGGCTGAGCGGCCATCTCGGCGCGACGCGCGATCTCGACGTCGCGATCGAGAACAGCCTCGGCCAGCCCGAGGAGCGCATGTTCAGGACCGCGCGCGCCGAGGCGTTCGAGCGCCTCAAGGAGGCGCTGCAGAGCGATCGCTACCTGCACTGGTTCGAGGGCATGTGGGACTGGGTCGGCAGCGGCCCGTGGACCGCAAGGCAGGATCGCCGCGCCGCGCAGCGGCGTGCGGTGCCGGTGTCGGTGTTTCACGCCCGCCGGCTGGCGCGATGGCACCAGAAGCTCTGCCGGAAGAGTCGCGGCTTGCAGGGCATGGGCAAGAACAAGCGCCACCGCGTGCGGCTCGCCAGCAAGCGGCTGCGCTATGCCATCGAATTCTCCGAAGGAAGCCTTGCCGCTGACGATTACGCGTCGTGGCGCAACGTGCTGAAGCATCTGCGCAAGGGGCAGCAAATCCTCGGCGAGCTGAACGACGACGAGGTGCGGCGCGGGCTGGTCGAAAGCGCCGATGCGCTCGAGCAGCGCGCCCGCAAGCGCAGGGCCAGGCGCCGCAGGGTGCACGAGCGCAAGCGCAAGAGCCGGCTGCTGCGGCACGCCGCGTCCGTCTACCGGAAGATTGCCGGATGAGGCTGATCGCAGATACGGGACGCGCATTGATCCGATCGGCATTTGCGGGGACGTATTTCGCTTACACTGTTTCTGCAATATTCGCTTCGACATCCCCTCCACGCGGTGGTCTGCATGCCTGACGGATCGTCCACGGGCGCATCTCTATCGTCCCAAGCTCGTCACCACGCTGACCGAAGGGTACGGGCTGAAAGCATTTCGGCATGATGTGATGGCCGGGCTGACGGTCGCGGTGGTGGCGCTGCTGCTCGGCGGCGTCGAGAGCCTGCTCTCGGCCAAGGTCGCCGACAGCATGACCGGCCGCAGCACCGCTCCAACATGGAGCTGGTCGGGCAGGGCATTGCCAACATCGCCTCCGCTTTGTTCGGCGGCATCAGCGTCACCGGCACGATCGCGCGCACCGCGACGAATATCCGCGCCGGCGCACGCAGTCAGCTCTCCGGCATGCTGCATGCAGTCTTCCTGCTGCTGTTCATGATCGTGGCCGCGCCGCTCGCCGGCTACATCCCGCTCTCGGCACTGGCTGGCGTGCTGGTGGTGGTGTGCTGGTACATGGCCGAAAAGGAGGAGTTCGTGCACCTGGTCACGGACTGGCGCGCCGCCGCGGTGCTGATCCCGACCTTCGCCCTGACCGTGTTCGAGGACCTGACATTTGGCATCATCTCGGATGCCTGATTGCCGCGGCGCTTGGCGGCGTCGAGCGCTGGCAACGGGGCGCAAGGAGCTAGCCGCTGTCGCGCAGCACCAGCTCGAAGCCGAGATCGACGCGGCGCTCGCCACTGCGCTCCAGCGTCAGCGCCGCCGCCGTGCGGCCGATGGCATCGCCATGCACGCTGATCGTACTCAGGGCCGGCGAGATCAGCCGGCCCATTTCGAGGTCGCCGAGGCCGATCACGGCGACGGGCTGTGCTGACGCGGGTCCCTCGCGCAGCAGCCCGGCGTTGCGCAGCCCCGCCATGAAGCCGATCGCGTGCGCATCATTGGCGGCGAACACCGCTTCGACGTCAGGCAGCCGCGCATGCGCGACCACGCTGCCCGTGGCATTGCGCTCGAGGATCAGCCGACGCGGCTCGGCAAGTCCGCTTGCCAGGATCACCTCGCGGAAGCCGAGCCAGCGCCGCGTCGCGCGCGGATCATCGCCGCCGATGAAGGCAAGCTGCCTGCGTCCCTGCGCGACGAGATGCTTCGCAACGGCCATACCGGCCTTGTAGTTGTCGAAGCCCGCGACCGCATCGATCGGCGTCGCCGGCAGATCCCAGGTCTCGACGATCGGGATGCGCGCGTTGCGCAGCAGGCGTGCCCCCTCCTCCGTCGCCGGCGAGCCGACCATGACGATCGCTTCCGGCCGCCGCGACAGCAGCGCCGCCAGCATGCGGTCCTCGCGCGCCGCGTCGTAACGTGACTGCGCCAGGATCACGGAGAAGCCGAGCGGCTCGAGCTTGTCGGAGAGTCCCTGCACGGTATCGGCGAAGATCGAATTGGCGATCGTCGGCACCAGCACGCCGACCGAATTGGTCCGGGCGCTCGCCAGCGCGCCCGCGACGAGGTTCGGCACGTAGCCGAGCTCGCGCATCGCCTGCTCGACCCGCGCCCGGGTTTCGGGAGCGACCAGATCGGGCGTCCGCACCACGCGGCTCACCGTGATCGAGGAGACGCCGGCGCGTTTGGCCACTGCCGAGAGCGTGGGCGCGGCATCGGCCGGGCCGGTTTCGGGGACGGTCAGATCGCTGCTCATGGGTCCGAGGGTGCACGATTCCAGGTTGCCAAGCCATGATGTTAGCGCTAACATACCGACATGTTAGCGCTAACATTGCATCAATGACTGAAATGAAGGGAGAAACGGCATGATTTCGGACGAGCAGGCGCAGGCCTACAAGCGCGACGGGGTGATCGTGGTCCCGGAGGTCCTCAACCAGGAGACACTCGGCCGGGTACGCACGGTGCTCGCCGAGCTGGTCGCCGGCGCCGCCGCGGTGACCGAGCATACCGACGTCTACGATCTCGAGCCTGGCCATACGCCGGACAACCCGCGCGTCCGCCGCATCAAGGCACCGCACAAGGTGCACCCGATCTTCGACGAGATCGTCCGCAGCCCCGCCGTGATCTCGATCCTGACCAAGCTGATCGGCCCGGGCCTGCGCCTGCACGGCTCCAAGCTCAACATGAAGTCGGCGCAGTACGGCTCACCGGTCGAATGGCATCAGGACTGGGCGTTCTATCCGCATACCAATGACGACATCCTCGCGATCGGCGTGCTGCTCGACGATTGTGATCTCGAGAACGGCCCGATGCTGGTAACGCCTAGGACGCACACCGGCGACAGGATGTGGGACCATCACGGCGACGACGGCCACTTCGCCGGACTGATCGATCCCGATCTGATCCAGGACGAGATCAAGCGTGCGGTGCCCTGCATGGGCAAGGCCGGCAGCATGTCGTTCCACCACGTCCGCGCGCTGCACGGCTCGGCGACCAACACCTCGAACCGGCCGCGCAATCTCTTGCTCTACGAAGTCGCGGCCAGCGATGCCTGGCCGCTGATGGGCGTCAAGGACTTCGGCGAGTTCGACAGCCGCCTCTTGGCGGGCCCTTCGGTGGTGACGCCGCGGCTCACCAACGTGCCGGTGCGCATGCCGCTGCCGCCGGCGAAACGGCAGGGCTCGATCTACGAGACCCAGTCGGCGTCGAAGAAATCCTACTTCACCCGCGCCGCCTGATCGAACGACCAATGCCCGCGGTCTCGCCGCGGGCATTGCTGCTTTCAATACATAAAAACAGACATAACGGGAAAACGAATGACCAAGATGGCAGATGGCGCCGGCCAATCGCGCCTGCGTGTGATTCTCGCAGCCAGCGTCGGATCCGCGCTGGAATGGTATGACTTCTTCCTCTACGGCACCGCCGCCGCGCTGGTGTTCGGGGAGCTGTTCTTTCCGAAGAGCGATCCGGTCGTCGGCACGCTGCTGTCGTTCCTGACCTTCGGCGTCGGCTTCGTGGTGCGGCCGCTCGGCGGCCTCTTGTTCGGTATCCTTGGCGATCGTTACGGCCGCAAGCCGGTGCTGGTCTCGACGCTGCTGATGATCGGCATCGGCACCACCGCGATCGGCTTCCTGCCGACCTATGCGCAGATCGGCGTCTGGGCGCCGATCCTGCTGGTCGCGATGCGCGTCGTGCAGGGCCTCGGCGCTGGCGCCGAATATGGCGGCGCGGTGATCTACCTCGTCGAGAACGCGCCGCCGAAGCATCGCGGCTTCTGGGGCGGCTTCGCGCCGCTCGGCGTCTCCGTCGGCAATCTGCTCGCGGCCGGCGCGTTCGCGCTGGCGACGATGCTGCCGCGCGAGGATTTGATGAGCTGGGGCTGGCGGGTGCCCTTCCTGGCGAGCTTCCTGCTGATCCTGGTCGGCATCTTCGTCCGCATGCGCGTCGCCGAGACGCCGGTCTATACCGAGGCGGTGGTCGCGCGCGGCAAGGTCGAGAGCAATCCGGCGATGGAGGCGCTGCGCCGCCACCCGCGCAACTTCTTCGTGGTGCTGGGAGCGCGGATGGCCGAGAACGGGCTCGGCTATTTCTTCCCGGTGTTCGGTCTCAGCTACGTCATCACCACGCTGGGCGTGCCGAAAGCGGATGCGCTGAGCGCGCTGATGCTGGCGTTCACGATCGAGCTGTTCGCGATCCTCGGCTTTGCGGCGCTGTCCGACCGCATCGGGCGGCGGCCGGTCTACATGTTCGGCGCGCTGGCCGGCGTGGCGCTCGCCTTCCCGTTCTTCTGGATGGTCGGCACCAAGGAATGGATCATGATCGCACTCGCCTTCATCCTGGCGCGCGCAGTGGTGACGGCGGCGATGTTCGGGCCGCAGGCGGCGTATTTCGCCGAGCTGTTCCCGCCGCAGCGCCGCTTCGCCGGCTTCGCCTTCGCGCGCGAGCTCGGCTCGCTGCTGTCGGGCGGTCCGGCGCCGTTCGTCGCCACCGCATTGGTGGCAGCTTATGGCACCTGGTGGCCGGTCGCCTGCTACGCGATGTTCCTGTCGCTCTGCACGGTGATCGCGATCTGGATCGGGCCCGAGACCTATCAGGAGAATATCGCGACCGACCAGACCACGCGGAACGAACTGCCCACCGCGATCCCGGCGCGGGCGTGAGCCGTGGTCCGACGGCAATCGCGCGCCGTGCGGGTCAGGTGCAAGCCTGCACTCTGGTAAGGGACGCACTGGCGGAAGGGTTCCTCCCCCCCCCCTTGTGGGGGAGGGCTAGAGAGAGGGGTGCCACGCAGCGTACTCTCTCGACATGTTCTTTGATCAAGCGCGATAGATGATTGCGATGGCGGTGCACCCCAACGATCATCTCGCCTGGGGCTTACCCCTCTCCCCAACCCTCCCCCGCAACGGGGGAGGGAGCCTGACTGGCTTGCTTACCTTACGCTCCAGCGGACCCATCTCGCTTTGCAGGTCCGTTCGCCAACGCGCCGCGCGCTTCATTGCCACGGCCATCGCGACCTTCGTCTGCACGAGCGCGCTCGCGGCCGAGCTTGTGCTTGACGTTGCGACCATGCCACGCGTTGCGACCATCGATCCGCGCTTCCAGTCCTACAACATCGAGATGGTCGAGGTGACCGGCGGGCGCTTCTGGAAGCCCTATGCCGCGGCCGATGCGCAGGCGGGCAAGGCCGACCGGTTCGCGCAACGCCCACCCATCGATCTGCACGACGCAAGGCTGCGCAAGCTCGCGGCGGCGCTCGCCCCATCGTATTTGCGCGTGAGCGGGACCTGGGCCAACAGCACCTTCGTTGCCGATACCGACATTCCGCCGCCCGTGCCGCCGGCCGGATTCGACGGCGTCCTGACGCCACAGCAATGGCGAAGCGTGATCGACTTCTCGCGCGCGGTTGACGCGCCGATTGTCACGTCGTTTGCGATCAGCGCCGGCACGCGCGATGCTGGTAGACCGTGGACAGCGACACAGGCCCAGCGCCTGCTCGCCCACACGCTGAGCTATGGCGGACACCTCGCCGCTGCCGAGTTCATGAACGAGCCCGACCTCCCGGCGATCGGCGGCGCCCCTGACGGCTACGATGCTGCGGCCTACGCACGCGACTTCGCGACCTTCCGCAGTTTCATGAAGCGCGCCGCGCCCGATGTGACCATCCTTGGCCCAGGCACTGCCGGCACTGGCGCAGATGCCGCGGCGTTGTTTGCCGCGACAGCACAAGGCATCGATGTGGTCTCCTATCACCACTATGGCGCGCTCTCGGCCCGCTGCGATGGCGATCGCACGTCGGAGACCGCCCTGTCGGACGAATGGCTGGCGCGAACCGACAAGACATTTGCATTCTATCGAACGCTGCGCGACCGGCTCGCGCCGGGCATGCCGATCTGGCTGACCGAAACCGCCGAGGCGGCGTGTGGCGGCAACCGCTGGGCCGCCAGTTTCGTCGATACTTTCCGTTATCTCGACCAGCTCGGACGACTTGCAAAAGCCGGCGTCCAGGTGGTGATGCACAACACGCTTGCCGCCAGCGACTATGGTCTGCTGGACGAGCAAGCCCATCGGCCACGGCCGAATTACTGGGCGGCCCTGCTCTGGCGCCGCTTGATGGGCACGACCGTGCTGGATACCGAAGTCGCGCCGCAGCGTGGCCTTCACGTCTACGCCCACTGTGCGCGCGACCGGCGGGGCGCTGTTGCGCTGCTCGTCATCAACAATGACAGGGAGCTGGAACGCAAGCTGATGCTGCCGACCGCATCGCAGCGCTACACGCTGGCAAGCGCGACGCCCGAAGACGGCACCATCAAGCTCAACGGCAACACGCTTGCGCTTACGGCCGGAGACGATTTCCCGGCCCTCACCGGTGAAGCCGTCGCAGCTGGCCCGATCACGCTGGCGCCAGCTACGGTCACCTTCCTGATCGCGGCCGAAACCGGCAACCCGAACTGCTTGTAGCCTTATGCCGCATCGCGGCTCGCGGCGAAGGCTCCCAGCGGGCGCGCAACGAGATGGCCGAGCATGATCGCCATCATCAACCGCTCCATTTCGAGCCTTGCGGTGACATGCGACATGGTCGGCCGCGCATTGAGCGTGAGCTGGCTGACGTCGTCGATCGCCGTCAGCCCGCGCGGATAGAATTCGCGGAAGATCACCCGTTCGGCCAGCCCGTCGACCAGTCGGAAGTTCAGCGTCTTCGACAGCTCGCTCAGGGCTTCGCCGACCAGGCGCTTGTTACGCGACCCGAGCGTGGACAGCCGATTGCGCAGCACCACCCACTCGAACGCCGGTTGATCGTGGGCGCTGCGCTCGCGCCGCGCCGCCTCCACCATGTTCGAATAGTGGCTGATCCCGGTGACCTTGAAATCGTTCGGATCGACGGTACCGAGCACGTCGAAATCGAGGAAGCTGTCGTTGAGCGGCGTGATCAGCGTATTCGCCAGCGAATGCGTGAACGTCGTCAGGTAGGTGTCGTGGCCAGGGCAGTCGATGACGACGAAATCATGCGTGCGGCCGAGCCGTTCGACGATCTCGGCAAGCGCGCTGCGGCCGAGCGTCTCGACCTCGCTGGTCCGGCCGCCAACCGTCTCGAAGCACATATGGGTCGGAACGCCGAGGTCATGGGACGTCTCGCGCGCCCAGTCCCGCCGGTTATCGATGTAATGGGTGAGTGACTTCTGCTTGTTGTCGAGATCGATGGTGGCGACACGCTGACCCGCCTTGATCAGCGCGATGGCGACATGCATGGCAATTGTCGATTTGCCGGAGCCGCCCTTGTTGTTTCCTACGACAATTATGCGTGCGTTTGTCATGCGAATCCTTACGGACGCTTGAGTCAAAGCGGGACGAAAATTGACTAAATGAAAGTTGGCTGAGTACGGAATCGAATCTCCCTGATTCGACGAATCTCGACAAGAGTCGTCGCGGCATCGTCATGATCGAAATGCGGCCGGTTGCGACATCATTGCCACAAACAGCCTCGTACGGATCGTGAACGCGACCAAGGCGCGATGAGATCGGGTTGAGGCGTTCATCGCGCTTCAGCGCCTTGTTTGCGCATGATCTCTGCGCAAACGCTTCGCGTTTGTCGCGAGGGAAAATCGCTTCGCACGCGCTCTAACGCCCCTGAAATACGGCGGCGCGGCGTTCGACGAACGACTTGATGCCCTCGGCCGCGTCGGCGCTGCCCAGCACGCGCGCGCGGATCTCCGGAATGACCGCGATCGCCGCCTGTTCGCCGGCCTCGATGAACTTGCGGCCTGCCTCCTTCGTGACCTGGATGCCGAGCGGCGCGTTGCGGGCGATGATCCCGGCGAGCGTCATGGCACGCTCGATCTGCTGTCCCGCCGGCACCACTTCCTGCACGAGGCCGATCCGGTGCGCCTCCGCCGCCGAGAACTCGTCGCACAACAGCAAGTGATACATCGCATCGCCCCATCCGGCGCGGCTGATGTAGCGGAAATGCGCGCCGGCGAGCGGCGCGATGCCGCGTTTGGCCTCCATCTGGCAGAAGCGGCTATCATCAGCGGCGACGACGATGTCGCCGGCCAGCATCATCTCGATGCCAACCGTGAACACGATGCCTTGGACCGCGGTGACGATCGGCTTCCGGCACCGCTTCGACAATCCGAACGGATCGACATTGCCCTCCGGCAGCGGCTTGCGCGTCGCGGTCGGGCCGAAGAATTTCGGCATGTCGAGGCCGGCCGTAAAACTGTCACCGGCGGCACAGAGCACGCCGACCCAGAGCCCTTCGTCATTGTCGAGCAGCGTCAGCGCGTCGGACAACTGCTCCATCATCTCCGGGCTGAACGCGTTCTTCTTTGCCGGATTGTCGATGACGATCTGCAGGATGCGGTCATGCCGTTCGTAGCGGACCCGCCCTTCACTCGCGCTGCCGGTCATCTGTTCCTCCCATGCTTGTGACTGCATAATCCTGGATGATGCTTGTCATCCTGATAGATGATGGTCATAATACTGAATGAGCGTCAAACACGAACGAGGTGACGCGCGATGGGACATTCCCAGGCCGACAAGGCCAGGAGCCGCCGACGCATCCTGAACGAGGCCGCGACCCAGATTCGCGACAAGGGTTTGGATGCGCTCAGCATCGGCCATTTGATGCAGCAGGTGGACCTCACCCACGGCGGCTTCTACGGGCACTTCGCGTCGCGCTCGGAGCTGATCGCCGCGGCGCTCGAGCGGGCGCTGGTCGCGGGCGAAGCGCGGGCGCGCGCCTCGCGCGACTCCAACAAATCGGTCAGCGTGACTGCGCTGGCCCGCAGCTATCTCAGCCGCGCCCATCGCGATACCCGCAAGTCCGGCTGCGCGATCGCGGCGCTGATCTCCGACGTCGGCCGCGCCGATCCGCAATGCCGCGCGGTGATGGAGCCTTACATCGAAGCCTTCATCGCCAAAGTCGCGGAGACGTTTGGCGACGATGACAATGCCCGCGCCACGATGGCAGTGAGCGCAATGGTCGGCGCGCTCGCGATCTCGCGCGTGATGACAGATCCGAAGCGATCCGATTCCGTCTTGCGCACGGTGCGGGACGGCATCGCCGCGATGGCGTCGGATGCGTGATCCTGCCCGCTACGCGGGCGCATTGATGGAGTGAGCCATGAACGATCGATCCGTCCTCGAGCCGACCGCCGTGCAGGGCAGTGTGCTGATTGCCGGCGTCGGCGCGTCGCACGGACTTGGCGCGGCGATCGCGCGCCGCTTTGCCGCCGGCGGCTATCCCGTTGCGATCGCCGGCCGCAATGCCGACAAGCTTGCCGAGACCGCGGCCGAGCTCGCCGCCAGTGGCGCGACGGTCGCGCATGTCGTCGGCGACGCTTCCAATGCAGCCGATGTCGCCCGCTTCGTCGCGGCCGCAGAAGGGCTCGCGCCGCTGGCGATGGCCGTGCACAATGCGGGCTCCAACCGGCCGGCGCCGTTCCTGAAGGTCAGCGAGCAGCGCTTCGAGGAGCATTGGCGCGAGCATGCGCTCGGCGGCTTCCAGCTCGCGCAGGCCGCGATCCCGGCACTGCTGAAGCGCGGCGGCGGCACGCTGGTGTTCACGGGCGCCTCCGGCTCGCTGCGCGGCAAGGCCAATTACGCGCCGTTCGCTGCGGCCAAGGCCGCGCTGCGCGCAATGGCGCAGAGCGTGGCGCGGGAATTCGGGCCGCAGGCATTCATGTCGGTCATGTCGTGGTCGACGGCGGCATCGAGGGCGATCGCCTGCTCAGCCTGCGTCCGCAATTGAAGGACGACCGCGGGCCGGACGGGCTGCTCAACATCGCGGCCATCGCCGACGCCTATTGGGTGCTGCATCACCAGCACCGCAGCGCCTGGACGCTGGAGCTCGACCTGCGGCCGTGGGCGGAAGCGTTCTGACAGCGCCCTGCCCGCCGTCCGCCGGATGGAAACCCAGCGTTTCAGCGTATGGTCTTGTTCCGCCGCGAACAGCCTCTAGTTGCTAGGTATCTCCAACCAAGGCTCCACAGCGCAGCTTTGCGGGAATAAACACCGCAATGTGACTTCCGGCCTGCGTGCGATGGGTAGCGCGTGGCGGATCTTCGCCGCGTCGACAAACTGGACTGACCGATGACGACCTCTCTCGAATTTGGCCTCGACACGTTCGGCGACGTCACCAGGGACGCCGCCGGCGCGGCGCTGCCGCACGCCCAGGTGATCCGCAATGTCGTCGAGGAGGCCGTGCTGGCCGACCAGCTCGGCATCGACTTCATCGGGCTCGGCGAGCATCACCGGGCCGATTTTGCGATCTCCTCCCCCGAGACCGTGCTGGCGGCGATCGCCGCTCGGACCAGCAGGATCCGCCTCGGTTCGGCGGTGACCGTGCTAAGCTCGGACGATCCGATCCGGGTATTCCAGCGCTTCGCCACCGTCGATGCCGTCTCGAACGGTCGCGCCGAGGTAATCCTCGGCCGCGGATCCTTCACCGAATCGTTTCCGCTGTTCGGCTTCGACCTGCGGCAATACAGCGAGCTGTTCGAGGAGAAGCTCGATTTGTTCACCGAGCTGCTGAAGCAGCAGCCGGTGAGCTGGCAGGGCAAGCTCCGCCCGCCGCTCGACAACCAGTCGGTCTTTCCGCCGGTCGAGCACGGCCGGCTGAAGACCTGGATTGGCGTCGGCGGCAGCCCCGAATCGGTGGTGCGCGCGGCGCATTACGATTTGCCACTGATGCTCGCGATCATCGGCGGGGACCCCAAGCGGTTTGCGCCCTATGTCGACCTGCACAAGCGCGCCTACGAGCAGTTCGGCCGCGCGCCGCAGCCGGTCGGCGTGCATTCGCCGGGCTATGTCGCGGAGACCGATGCCCAGGCACGCGAGGAGCTGTGGCCGGACTACAAGGTGATGCGGGACCGCATCGGCAAGGAGCGCGGCTGGTCGCCGATGGGCCGCGACGAGTTCGTCTCCGAAGCCGAGCACGGCTCGCTTTATGTCGGATCGCCGGAAACTGTCGCACGCAAGATCGCGGCGACCGTCAAGGCGCTCGGCAGCGCGCGCTTCCAGCTGAAGTATTCGGCGGGCCCGCTGCCGCACGAGAAGCTGATGAAGAGCATCGAGCTCTACGGAAACAAGGTGGTGCCGCTGGTACGCGACCTGCTGGCGGCGTAAGGCGCCCGTCCTCAGTCGCAATATCGGTCACCATAAAAGCAAAACCCCCGGCGGTCGCCCGCCGGGGGTTTGTTAGATCGTGATCAGATCAACCGGTCTTACCAGTTGCGCTGAGCGCGGAGCAGGAGGCTGACGGTGTCCTGGTCCTTCATTTCGTACAGGGCAGCCGGCTTGCCGATTGAACCGCTCGGCAGCGAGACGACACCCGTGTACTTCTGGTCCAGATGCGTCCAGATCACGTCGGCCGAGAAGGTCAGGTTCTTGACCGGGGTCCAACGGGTGATCAGGCCGAGCTGGGCGATGTTGTAGTCGGGGTTGCAGGAGGTCAGGCCAGTGCCGGCCGCCGAAGCGAGCGTGGTACGGACCGTACCACCGACACCGCCGATGCCGCAGAGCAGCGTCTTGGACGTGTCGTTGTACATCACAGCGGCGTAAGCACCGTAGATCGCCGTGTTCCAGTAGGGGTTCCAGTTGTGCGTGTAAGCACCACGGAAGCCCCAGGTCTTGATCGTCTGCTGCTGGATGCCAGCGGCGAAGATCGTATCAGGCGCGAAGCCGATACCGACGCTCTGGTAGAGGCCCGGAATGTTGGTGCCGCCGTAGATCGTGTTCGCACCAGCCGCACCAGCCAGATCCTGGATGTTGTAGCGGGTCGCACCATCCGTGTAGACGCCCTGGACGTTGATCGTGTCGCCAGGTCCGGTCGGGATGTTCTTGATCGACAGAGCCAGCGCACCAGCCCAGCCCCACTTGTCGTCCGGATGACCGGTCAACTCGGTGGCGCCGTAGTAGGCAGCGTGGTTGTCATGCGCAGCGACCGACGCCTGGAACAGACCCCAAGCCTGGTCGACACGCAGCATACCGACGAAGTCCGGCGAGATCGTGCCGGCGTAGTCGCTGGCTCCGTACGGGCCGCCGGCGCTGAGGTTGTTCACGCCAGCCTGGTAGTAGGCAGCCTGATCCTGAGCCGACAGAGCGAGCGACACGCCGTTGCCGAATTCAGCGGTGTAGGTGAACTGGTTGACACCAGTGACCGTGCCGCCGCCGCCGACGAGACCGTCGTAGTTGTTGCCCGGATAGTTCTGCCACGGAGCCGAGAACTGCGACACCGCCTTACCGATGGTGAAGCCGGCGAACTGGATGAAGGCGTAGTAGACGCCGACTGTGCCGTAGGAACCGTTGCCGGCGCCCGCGTTGTTCGGAGCCGAAGCCGGGGCAACCGTGCCGCCGCCGCCGAGCGGAGCGTAGACGGTCGCGCCGGGAGCCGCACCGTTCACGCCGTAGTTGTCGGTGGTCCAGGTGAAGGTCGCATCGAAGAACGTACGAACCACGCCGTACTCGGTCGCGGTGCGCGTATCGATGTTCAGGTCTTCACGCGAACGCCAGGTGTAGCCGTTGGTGAAACGGTTGTTGGCGCCGCCGAAGCTGTTGGTGTTGCCGGTGTAAACCGAGTTGGCGTTCGCGAGAACTTCAACGCGCAGGTAGCCGCCCAGCTTGATGCAGGTGTCGGTGCCCGGGATGTAGTAGAAACCGGGACCATACAGGGAGCAAACCTTCACGTACTCGACCGCTTTGGCCTTGACGGGAAGATCGGCCGCCTGAGCTCCGCCGACCGCGACGAGTGCCGCCGCCGAGCCGAGGATAAGGCTCTTAACCATCTTCATGTTAAACCTCCAAGTTGCTCTATCTCAGGGAAGGTTCCGGCTCCGCTGGGTAAGACACCCTCAGGTTGGTTCCCTTAATCCCCCTCAACCCGCTTAGTCGCTTCGCGCCTTCGGACACACCCGCTGAACGCGAGGGACTTAAGCGAACCACCTAGAACGGGACGACCTTGGGATGCCCCCCTCCGTCGTAGTTCCATATGAGACAGAAGCCCCCCGATCACGCAACAAAAGACAGCTTCGTTTCGGCTCAGTTTCGACTGTTTTCGGGCGGATGTTGCGAAAATATCACGGGCATGTGAAGCTCAGGCCGCTTACAACCTATTGAAATACCTTGTGAATATTTGCAATACCGTTGCCCGCCGTGAATTTGGGCAACAATGGGGGGAACGAAAGGCATGGCGCCGGCCCTGGGGAGAACCGCGGGGAATCGGCCCCCACTCCAGCCGCGGTGATTCCGGTGTCCGGCCCCGCTTTCGCCGCAAAATGTTTCGGAGCATGAACGACATAGCGGCGTTTTGATACCGTCAATTCCGCCCTCAAGAGGCCCCCGTCCCCCGGAGGGAATCTCATCTGTCCGGGACAAGCGCATGCGGCGGCGCCGCCGGCCGGTTCAGGTCGCAAGGCGCGTGCAGATCGATGGATTTATTCTCTTCATGCGGCCCGCGACGAAAAAAGCTCCGCTGCCGGCGCCGGGCGGACGACACATCGATGTAGCAATCATCGCTGGCTGGGGCGGGAGGGATCGAACCTCCGAATGGCGGAATCAAAATCCGCTGCCTTACCGCTTGGCTACGCCCCAACGCGCCGATCGAAGGCCACGCCGGTCTATAGAGTGCAATTGGCCATTTCAACAGGGCAGCGATCGAAATCGGCCGACGGTCCCGCGGATGTCGCCACGGACCCACCCTTATAGTGCGTCGCCGCCACGGCTGAAACCATCCGCGTCCGCAAGGCAGGCCGGGCTCGCAGAGTTGAGAGGCGACGGGTTTCATGGGATGACAATTCCCAAACGCCTCGTCGGGAGTAACGCCATGACCTACCGTGCACCGATCAACGACATCCTGTTGTCCCTCAATCACGGCGCGGGCCTCGCCGCCGCCGTTGCGGCCGGCCATTACGGCGATTTCGACGGCGACATCACCGCCGCGGTGCTGGAAGAGGCGGGCAAGTTCGCCTCCGACGTGCTGGCGCCGCTCAACAAGGTCGGCGACGAGCACGGCATCAAGCTCGATGACGGCAAGGTGACGACCGCGCCCGGCTGGCCCGACGCCTATCAGCGCTGGACCGCGGCAGGCTGGAATGCGGTGTCCGGACCGGAAGCGTTCGGCGGCCAGGGCCTGCCGCTCGCGATCAACGCTGCCTGCACCGAGATCTGGAGCGCGTCGAACGTCGCCTTCGGCCTCTGCCCGCTGCTGACGCTGTCGGCGATCGAGGCGCTCGATGCGCATGGCAATGCCGAACTGAAGAAGATCTACCTCGAGAAGCTGGTCACCGGCGAATGGACCGGCACGATGCAGCTCACCGAGCCCAACGCCGGCTCCGACGTCGGCGCGCTGCGCACGCGGGCTGAGAAGCAGGCCGACGGCACCTACCGTCTCAAGGGGACGAAAATCTTCATCACCTATGGCGAGCACGACATGACCGACAATATCGTGCATTTCGTGCTGGCGCGGCTGCCCGATGCCCCTGCCGGCACCAAGGGGATCTCGCTGTTCCTGGTGCCGAAATTCCTGGTCAATGCCGACGGCTCGCTCGGCGCGCGCAACGACATCCATGCCTCCGGCGTCGAGCACAAGCTCGGCATGCACGCCTCGCCGACCTGCACCATGACGATGGGCGATAAGGGCGGCGCGATCGGCTATCTGATCGGCGAAGAGAACCAGGGCATGCGCTGCATGTTCACGATGATGAACCAGGCGCGGCTCGGCGTCGGCCTTGAAGGCGTCGGCATCGCCGACCGCGCCTATCAGCAGGCGTTGGCTTATGCGCAGGAACGCAAGCAGGGCAAGGCAGTCGGCCGCAAGGGCGACGGCATGGACCCGATCATCGTGCACCCCGACGTCAAGCGCATGCTGATGCAGATGCGCAGCATGACGGCGGCGGCGCGCTCGATCTGCTACGCCACCGCGGTCGCGCTCGACATTTCGGTGCGCGCCAAGGACGCCAAGGTGCGCGCTGCGGCCGCCGCGCGCGGCGCACTGCTGACGCCGATCGCAAAAGCGTTCTCCACCGACATCGGCAACGAGGTCGCCTATCTCGGCGTGCAGGTGCATGGCGGCATGGGCTTCATCGAGGAGACCGGCGCCGCGCAGCACTACCGCGACGCCCGCATCACCTCGATCTATGAGGGCACCAACGGCATCCAGTCGATCGACCTCGTCACCCGCAAGCTCGGCGCCAATGGCGGCGCCTCGGTGTGGGCGCTGCTCGACGAGCTCGCCGCCACCATCAAGCAGGTCGAGACCTCCAACGACCCGGCGTTCGGCACCACCGGCGCCAAACTGCGCGACGCGCATGCCGCGCTGGAGCGCAGCAGCAAGTGGCTGCTCGAACGCCTCGCCGCCGCGCCGAACGAGGCGCTGGCCGGCGCGACACCCTACCTGCGGCTGTTCGGCGCCACGCTCGGCGGCTGCATGCTCGCCGGCGAGGCGCTGGCTGCCAAGGCCAACGGCGAAGGCGAGCCGCAGCGCTACGTCGCCCTCGCCCGCTTCTTCGCCGAGAACATCGCCGTGCAGGCGCCGTCGCTGGAGAAGACGGTGACCGAGAGCGCCGAGGCGGTGGTCGGCGCGGATGCGGTGCTGGCAGGCTAACGGGATCGACGGCCACCAGCCGGGCCGATTGATCCTTCGAGGCTCGCAAGAGCTCGCACCTCACAATGTCGAGCAGGTCGAGAAGTCGGTGGAGGACGTGCAGATCGAGGCCTCGCGCCGCGACTGCGCCTTCCGTGGTGTCGTACGCATCTCGGTCGGCGTCGGCCTGATTTAGGCCGCGCCGAACGGGCCGCTGCGGTTCGACTATGCCGTGCGGACGGCCGAGTGTGGCGGCAAGAAGCGCGCCTTTGCACGCCGAGCGTGCTAGATTCTCATCGCTATCGTGCACTCAGCTGATGAGGACAGACATGCCCGCCGGCCTCGTTCAGACCTTTCGCGGCTTTGCCTACAACAATGCATGGGCCAACCATCGCCTGCTGACGGCCTGCGCCGGTCTTGGCGCGGCCGAATTCGCCGCGGCGCGGACCGGGTTCTTTCCGAGCCTGCAGGCGACGCTGAACCACATCTATATCATCGACCTGTTCTACATCGACGCGCTGGAGGGCGGCTGGCTCGGACCTAAGGCGTGGGCCAACGAGGTGCCCTATCCCGCGGTCGACGCGCTCAAGCGGGCACAACGTGCAATGGATCAGCGGCTGATCGACCACTGCGATGCGCTGACGCCGGAGCGGCTCGACGATGTCGTCAGGATCAATCGCGACACCACGGTGCAGACCGAGCGGCGCGACCGCCTCCTGATGCACCTGTTTCAGCACCAGATCCATCACCGCGGCCAGGCCCATGCGATGCTGTCGGAAACCGCGGTCAAGCCGCCGCAGCTCGACGAGTTCTTCGCCGCCGGCGAGGCGCCGCTGCGCGCCCATGAGTTCGCCGAGCTGGGCTGGACCGAATCGACCATCTGGGGCGGCTGACGGCGCGGGAGCACCGCGCACCGACATGCATGACGGGTTCCCGCATGCGACTGCAGGTCTTGAATCCGGCGCTCGCCGCCCTCACCTCCCGATGGAACGTGGGGAACCTGCCAAATGCCTTTCGCCAGCCATCGCGGCCAGCGCATCCATTATACCGTCGAAGGGACCGGCCCGCTGATCGTTTTGCAGCACGGCCTTCTGCTCGACGCCGCGAGCTGGCGGGAATGTGGCGTTGTTGCGGCACTCGCCGATCGCTTCCGCGTCGTCTGCATCGACTCGCTCGGGCATGGCCTGAGCGACAAGCCGACCGACCCTGCGCTCTACGGCCAGGCGCAGCGCGCCGGCGACATCGTCGCCGTGCTCGACGATCTCGGCTGCGAGCGCGCGCATCTCGTCGGCCACTCGATGGGCGGCTGGCTCGCGGTGGGCGTCGCCAGGTATTTCCCGAAGCGGCTGGCGTCGCTGGCGATCGGCGGCTGGGATTTTCAAACCGGGCTGCCGCGCGGCAACAGCGGCCCGTTGACCTACAGCGCCTTCATCACCTTCGCGCGGCGTACGGTGCCGGAACTCGTCGCCTGGGTGACGCCCGATCTCGAAGACGGCGTGCGCGCCTGCTTCAATGCGATGGCCCAGCTCGACGGCGCCGAGAACGCGATTCTCGGCTCACAGGTACCGGTGCTGCTCTGGAACGGACGCGAGGATGGGCCACACGATCCGATGCTGCGGTTTGCCGAGGACAACGGCCTGCACGCGATGTCGATCCCCGGCGACCACCTCGGTGCGCTGTATCAGAACGGCCCCGTGATCGGCGAGCGCATCGGCGCCTTTATCGGACAGGCTAGCTAGCGGTCCGCGCGATCACGAAAACAGGAAGGTCCCGATCAGCAGGCCCGCGGCAAACGCCCAGAGCCCCAATGTGCAGGCTGAAATGACGCGGACGAGATTGCGGAAATCGCCGTCCTGCAAATCGCCGTCCTGCAAGGTCTCATGAACGCGATGGGTCACTTGCCGGCACCCCCTGCGGCGGCCGCCTCGACATCCCTTGGCATCCCTGCTCCCGGCGCGAGTCTCCACCCGATAGGGGCGCAAATCAAGGCCCGAGGCGATCACACACGCTCACGGTTTGGCACAAGTTATGCTGGAGGTTTACCCGCGATCAGGGGCGTTTTCGGCCCGATAATGGCCAAAAAGCGGCAGATAATTACCCCGCACCGGCCAACCGAGCGATGATCGGCGCCGCGTAGCCCGCATGAGCGCAGCGACATGCGGGTCCGACGAGCGAAAGACCCGCATGTCGCTGCGCTCATGCGGGCTACGAGATCTTATCCAACCTCGGGCAGCTGCCCGATCAGTTTGTCGAGCGTGATCGGATAGTCGCGCACCCGGATGCCGGTCGCATTGTGGACCGCGTTGGCGACGGCCGCGGCGACGCCGCAGATGCCGAGCTCGGCAACGCCCTTGGCCTTCATCGGCGACGACACCGGATCGGTCTCGTCGAGGAAGACCATGTCCTGATGCGGGATGTCGGCGTGGACCGGCACCTCATAGCTGGCGAGGTCGTGGTTGATGAACAGGCCGTGCCGCTTGTCGACCACCAGATCCTCCATCAGCGCCGCGCCGACGCCCATCGTCATCGCACCGATCACCTGGCTGCGCGCCGCCTTCGGATTGAGGATGCGGCCCGCCGCGCACACCGCCAGCATCCGCCGCACGCGGATCTCCGCGGTGTCGGCGTCGACGCCGACCTCGACGAAATGCGCGCCGAAAGTCGACTGCTGCCAGGTTTTTGCAAGATCGCCATACTCGATGGCGTCCTCGGCGACGAGGCCGTCCTGCCCGGCGGCCTGCGCCAGCGGCACGCTGCGGTTTCCGGCACGGACCAGACCGTCGGCGAATTCAGCCTCATCGGAATTGAAGCCGAGCTTCTGCGCGATCGCCTCGCGCAGCTTGACGCAAGCAGCATAGACGCCGGCGGTAGAGTTGTTGCCGCCCCACTGCCCGCCCGAGCCGCAGGACACCGGGAAGTCGGAATCGCCGAGCCGCACCACCACCTTCTCCAGCGGCACGCCCATCATCTCGGCCGCGGTCTGCGCGATGATGGTGTAGGAGCCGGTGCCGATATCGGTCATGTCGGTTTCGACCGTCACCACGCCCTGCTGGTCGAGCCGCACGCGTGCGCCCGATTTGGTCACCAGGTTGTTGCGGAAGGCTGCGGCGACGCCCATGCCGACCAGCCAGCGTCCGTCGCGGACCTGGCCGGGCTTCGGGTTGCGCTGGCTCCAGCCGAAGCGCGCGGCGCCCTCATTGAGGCACTGCACGAACTGACGCTGCGAGAAGCGCCGCTCCGGATGCTCCGGATCGACCTGGGTGTCATTCTTGATGCGCAGCGCGACCGGATCCATGCCAAGTTTTTCCGCCAGCTCGTCAATCGCAATCTCGAGCGCCATCATGCCGGAAGCCTCGCCCGGCGCGCGCATCGCATTGCCTTCGGGCAGATCGAGCGCGGCCAGCCGCATCGCCGTCATGCGGTTGGCGCCGGCATACAGGAGCCGGGTCTGGCTGACGGCCGTCTCGGCCTCGCCGTCCTTGACGTTGCCGGACCAGCTCTCATGGCCGATCGCGGTGATGGTGCCGTCGCGGTCCGCGCCGATGCGGATGCGCTGGATCGTCGCCGGCCGGTGCGTGGTGTTGTTGAACATCAGCGGGCGCTGCAACGCCACCTTCACCGGGCGCTTGGCGGCGCGAGCGCCCAGCGCGGCGAGCAGCACGTCGGCGCGCAGGAACAGCTTTCCGCCGAAGCCGCCGCCGATATAGGGCGAAATCAGCCGCACCTTGTCCTTGGGGATACCGAGCGTCTGCGCCAGATCGCCCGCGCCCCAGGCGATCATCTGATTGGAGGTCCAGACCGTGAGCTTATCGCCGTCCCAGGCCGCGATCGAGGCGTGCGGCTCCATCATGGCGTGCCCTTGGTCCGGCGTGGTGTAGCGCGCGTCGAGCTGCACCGGCGCGGCCGCGAAGGCCGAGGCAAACGTGCCGACGGCGGTATCCGCCGGGCCGCCGAACGAGGGTTTTGGCGCAATCGCACCGTCGACGCCGGCCGCCAGATCGAATTTGCCGTCGGCCTTTGAATAGTCGATCCGGAGCAGTTGCGCGGCAGCGCGCGCCTGCTCGAACGTCTCGGCGACCACGAGGGCAACGGCCTGGTGATAATGCGCGATCTCGGGACCGCCGAGCAGCGGCGCCGCGTTGCGTTCGCCCTTGCCGAGCTTGCCTGCATTGTCGGCCGTGACGATGGCGAGTACGCCGGGCGCGTCTTTCGCCGCGGCGAGATCGATCGCGTTGATCCGCCCCTTGCCGATCGCGGCACCTACGATATAGCCGTAGGCCTGGTTCGGCACGACATCGTGCCGCTCATAGGCATAGGGCGCGGTGCCGGTGGTCTTCAGCGGCCCTTCGATCCGGCTGGTCGGGTGGCCGACCACTTTGAGCTGGTCGATCGGGTTGAAGGTCGCGGGATGTTCAAAGCGCATGATTGACCCTTTTCTATCCCCTTGCCTCGCGCAGCACCGCTGCCAGCGTTCGCTCGGCGAGCGGCAGCTTGAATGCGTTGTCCTGCGTTGGCTTTGCATCGGCGAACAGCCTTGCGGTGACCGCTTTGGCGCCCCGCGGCAATTCCGCCTCCGCCGCCTCGACGCGCCACGGCTTGTGCGCGACTCCGCCGAGCGCGACACGGCCGGTGCCGTCCGGCTGCACGATCGCGGCGACCGAAACCAGCGCGAATGCATAGGAGGCTCGGTCCCGAACCTTGCGGTAGGCCTGCGTGCCGCCGACGGGTTTTGGCAGCGTCACCGCAGTGATCAATTCGCCCGGCTGCAGCGTGGTTTCGATCTCGGGACTGTCGCCGGGCAGACGATGCAGCTCGGCGATCGGGATGGTACGTGCGGCACCGTCGGGCCGCACCGTCTCCACGGTCGCATCGAGCGCGCGCATCGCCACCGCCATGTCGCTCGGATGCGTTGCGATGCAGGCTTCGCTCACGCCGACCACGGCATGCTGGCGGGACGCGCCGCCGATCGCGGCACAGCCACTGCCGGGCTTGCGTTTGTTGCAGGGCAGATTGGTGTCGTAGAAATAGGGGCAGCGCGTCCGCTGCAACAGGTTGCCGGCCGTGGTCGCCTTGTTGCGCAACTGGCCGGAGGCACCGGCCAGCAGCGCGCGCGACAGCACGGCATAGTCGCGGCGCACGCGCTCATTCGCCGCCAGATCGGTGTTGCGCACCAGCGCGCCGATGCGCAGGCCGCCGTCCGGCGTCTCCTCGATGCGGTCGAGCGCAAGGCCGTTGACGTCGATCAGATGCGCTGGCGTCTCGATCTCGAGCTTCATCAAATCGAGCAGGTTGGTGCCGCCTGCGATGAATTTTGCGTTGTCGGTGTGCGCGGCCGCGCTCGCCGCCTCGGCCGGCGACTGCGCCCGCGTGTAACTGAAGGCTCTCATGCGCTCCTCCCGGCGACCTCGCCGATCGCGTCCGCAATGTTGGAATAGGCGCCGCAGCGGCAGATATTGCCGCTCATGCGCTCGCGCAGTTCGGCATTGGTCAATCGCACCGGCGCGGTGAGATCGGCCGTCACGTGGCTCGGAATGCCGCTCCGGACCTCGTCGAGCACGGCGACCGCGGAGCAAATCTGCCCCGGCGTGCAGTAGCCGCATTGATAGCCGTCGTGCTTGACGAACGCCGCCTGCATCGGATGCAGATGATCCGGCGCGCCGAGCCCCTCGATCGTGGTGATCTCGTCACCCTCATGCATCACAGCGAGCGTCAGGCAGGAATTGATCCGCCGTCCGTCGACGATGACGGTGCAGGCGCCGCACTGGCCGTGGTCGCAGCCCTTCTTGGTGCCGGTCAGATGCAGATGCTCGCGCAACGCATCGAGCAGCGTGGTCCTGGTATCGAGCTCGAGTTGGTGGGTGTCGCCGTTCACATCAAAGGACACTTTTGTCATCACAGGCGCTCCAGGCGGGGCTGATGCAGTTTGCGCCGTCGCGGATGATGCCGGCGCCGCGACAGACGACGCGGCAAGCGAGGCGGCTCCGACAATCAACAAATGGCGCCGGGATAGTTCCAAACGACCGGAAATTTGCATGCCGCTCTCCTGCTGCTCAGCCGCGCTTGCCGGACGGCGGAACCGGGCATGACCTCCGCGCGCGTGTGCCGGCTGCACCGGATGAATGCTGCAGGGCGCGGAATGTTTCTGCGCGGGACTTAAACAACTCGCGAGCGGAACGTATGCAGAGCCAACCGCCGCGCTCGGGACGAGGTGAATTCCAGCTGCGCCGTCAATGCTCGCCTGACGGAAAAGCGTCCGGAAGCACTTGGGGCCTGCGGCGGATCATGTAGGATGACGGCAAGGACCGCGCCGGGCGGCAGTGAAGCCGCCGGCCAATGCAAGGACCCGCTTGATGACCGCGCATGTGATCGTGACCGACGAAGCCGCCACGCGCGTGATCAAGCTGCGCCGCCCCGAGAAGAAGAACGCGATCACGCAGGACATGTATCGCGCGATGAGCGATGCGATCGACACGGCGCAGAACAACCCGAATATCCGCTGCCTGATCGTCACCGGCGGCTCCGGCGTGTTCACCGCCGGCAACGATATCGAGGACCTGTTGACCGCTGGCACCTCGAACACCGATCCGCCCGCCGCCTCCAACCTGGTCAAGTTCCTGTATTCGCTGGCCCATAATGTGAAGCCGATCATCGCCGCCGTCGACGGCGTCGCGATGGGCATCGGCACCACCATGCTGTTCCACTGCGACTACGTGCTGGCCAGCAAAACCGCCTCGTTCTCGACCCCGTTCTCGAATTTCGGCCTGGTGCCGGAGGGCGCCTCCAGCCTACTGATGCCGCGCAGCATGGGCCATCAGCGGGCGTTCGCGATGCTGGTAATGGGCCGCACCATGACCGCCGACGACGCCCGCGTCGCCGGCTTCGTCAACACCGTGGTGGCGCCGGGCCACGCCGAGGTCGAGGCGCACAAGGTGGCGCGCGAGATCTGCGCGCTGCCGGCCGAGGCGGTGGCGATCTCGCGTCGGCTGATCCGCCTGCCGCCGGAGGATGTCACCCGCCGGATCGAGCAGGAAAACCATCTGTTCACCGAGCGCATGCGCTCCAGGGAAGCGATCGCCGCCTTCAAGGCGTTCATGGCGCGCACGAAGGATTGAACGCGCGCGTCGCAAAAATGTAGTGGCGCGGCGTCATCATCGCGTGCTCCATGGACAGATCATGAGACATCACCACCTCTCCGTCGCCATCGCTTCGCTCGCCCTCCTCGCGGCCGGCCCCTGCCTGGCGCAGAGCACTGCGCCGGTGGACTTGCGTATTCTCGCCATCAACGATTTCCACGGCTATCTGCGGCCGCCGCCCGGCGGCATCCGCATCACCGATCCCGCCGACGCGACCAGGAAGGTCATGGTGCCCGCCGGCGGCGCCGAGCGGGTGGCGACCGCGGTCAAGGAGATGCGTCAGGGTCACAGAAACAACATCTTCGTTGCGGCCGGCGACCTGATCGGTGCGAGCCCGTTCCTGTCGGCCATGTTCCACGATGAACCGACCATCGAGTCGCTGTCGATGATGGGGCTGGCGATCTCCTCGGTCGGCAATCACGAATTTGACGAAGGCAAGGATGAGTTGCTGCGGATGCAGAACGGCGGCTGCCATCCGATCGACAAGTGCCAGGGGCCGCATCCCTTCACGGGCGCCAAATTCCGCTATCTGGCCGCCAGCACGATCGAGAAGGCGACCGGCAAACCCGTGTTTCCACCCTACGAGATCAAGACGTTCGACGGCATCCCGGTCGCCTTCATCGGGCTGACATTGAAGAACACACCGAACCTGGTGTCGCCGGCCGGCGTCGCCAGCCTGGAATTTCGCGACGAGGCCGAGACCGTCAATGCGCTGATCCCCGAATTGAAGGCGAAGGGCGTCGAGGCGATCGTGGTGCTGATCCACGAAGGCGGCTTTCCGACCGGCGACTACAATGAGTGCCCGGGGATATCAGGACCGATCGTCGACATCGTCAGGAAATTCGACAAGGCGGTCGACGTCGTGATTTCCGGCCACACCCACCAGGCCTATGTCTGCGAGATCGACGGGCGGCTCGTCACCTCCGGCGACAAGTACGGCACGCTGGTCACCGCGATCGATCTGCAGCTCGATCCGAAGACGCGCGACGTGATCAGCGCCAAGGCCGACAACACCATCGTGCGGATCGACACCTATCACCGCGATCCCGAACAGACCGCGCTGCTCGAGGCCTATGACCGGCTCGCCGCGCCGATCGCCAACCGCGCCGCCGGATCGGTCACCGAGACGCTGTCGCGCACGCCGAACGACTCGGGCGAAAGCGCGCTCGGCGACATTGTCGCCGATGCGCAGCTGGCCGCGACCAGCTCCGAACCGAATGGCGGCGCCGTGATCGCCTTCACCAATCCCGGCGGTGTGCGCACCGACATCACCCACCGCGAGGACGGCGCGGTCACCTACGCCGACATCTTCGCCAGCCAGCCGTTCCGCAACCAGCTGGTGACGATGACGCTGACCGGCAAGCAGCTCAAGGACGTGCTGGAGCAGCAATGGGCCGACCCCAAGCGGCCGCGTCCGCTGCAGGTATCGAAGGGTTTTGTCTATGCCTGGGACGCGAGCAAGCCGGACGGCGAGCGCATCATCGCCGCAAGGATGTCGCTCGACGGCAAGCCGATCGACCCCGCGGCGAGCTATCGCGTGACCGTGAACAACTACCTCGCCGAAGGCGGCGACGGCTTCACTGTGTTCAAGGACGGCAAGGCACAGCAGTTCGGCATCTACGACGTCGACGCGCTCTATGCATACTTCAAGGCCAACAGCCCGGTCAGCCCGACCGCGGGCAAGCGGATCGAGCGGATCAACTAGGCGAAGCGGCGCGCATGAAGCACGGGTCCCTCCCCGTCATTGCGAGCGAAGCGAAGCAATCCATGCTACCGCTTGCGCGGTGACAATTGATTGCTTCGCTTCGCTCGCAATGACGGGGATGGAGTTCGGCTTCTAGCCGTCGCGCCAAGGTGAGGCCGGCAGAACAAAGTCGGACCTTTCCGGACCGCCGCTAACGGCCTACATTGGGGCCTTCCTCGTACGCGCCACCAGTGGCGCCGGGAATTCGCATGACACTGCTTCTGACGCATTCGGCCTGCCTCAATCACCTCACCCCGCCCGGACATCCCGAACGCCCCGACCGGCTGCGTGCGGTCGACGAGGTGCTCGGCGAGGACCGCTTCAAGGCGCTGGTGCGCGATTTGGCGCCGGAAGGCGACCTCGATTCCGTGCTGCTCTGTCACGGCGAGCATTATGTCGGCGAGCTCCGCCACATCGCGCCGACTTCGGGTCTAATCTATCTCGACGGCGACACCTCGATGTCGCCGGGCACCTGGGAGGCGGTGATGCGCGGCGTCGGCGGCGCGGTGGCCGCGACCGACGCGGTGATGCAGGGCAAGCATCAGAATGCCTTCGTCGCGGTGCGCCCGCCCGGCCATCACGCCGAAAAATCGACGCCGATGGGTTTTTGCTTCTTCGACAACGTCGCGATCGCCGCGCGCCACGCGCAGCGCAAATACGGCATCGCGCGTGCCGCGGTGATCGACTTCGACGTCCATCACGGCAACGGCACGCAGGATATCTTCTGGGCCGATCCGACCGTGATGTACTGCTCGACGCACCAGATGCCGCTGTTTCCCGGCACCGGCGCGATGAGTGAGCGCGGCGAGCACGATACCGTGGTCAATGCGCCGCTGGCTCCTGGCGATGGCAGCGCCAAGTTCCGCTCGGCGTTCGAGAACCTGATCCTGCCGCAACTCGAGAAGTTCTCCCCCGAACTCGTCATCATCTCGGCCGGCTTCGATGCGCACCATCGCGATCCCTTGGCCTCGATCAATCTGAGGGGCGAAGATTTCGGCTGGGTCACGCGCAAGCTGATGGACTTCGCCGACAAGAGTGCCGGCGGCCGCGTGGTCTCGGTTCTCGAGGGCGGCTACGATCTGGAGGGCCTGAAAGAGTCGGTGGCTTCCCACGTCACCGCATTGATGGGCGGGTAAATCCCCGCCACAATACGCCCGCAAAACTTCGATTTGATTCTCCGGTGGGCGAGCATGACCGAATAGACGCCCGAACCTGCGACGGATCATGCTCAAGGATAACAGATCAGATCGCGATCTGATCGGCGCAATCGGGAACGCAAAGAATGGCCGAGAATACCCAGGTGGACGTGAAGCAGCTCTCCTTCGAACGCGCGATCGAGGAACTCGAATCGATCGTCAAGCGGCTTGAGGACGGCAAGGTCCCGCTTGAGGAATCGGTCGCGATCTACGAACGCGGCGAGGCGCTGAAGCGGCGCTGCGAGGAGCTGTTGCGCCAGGCCGAAGCCCGCGTTGACAAGATCACCACCGACGCGTCGGGCCAGCCGACCGGCACCGCGCCGCTGGACGTGCAGTAGCGCTTCGGCCGATCGCAGGACGCGGCCAACGCCTCAAAATATTTCTGCATGTTTCCGCCGTGCCTGCCCGCGGAATGCACAGCGCTGCGCCGCCCGCCCGGTGCGACGTGCGATCGAATCGGCCAATCCGAGGCCGACCGGCTGCCCATGAAATAGGCGGAATGGAACCCGCAGTCCACGACACCCATTGAAATATCTGTATTTTTCGGAACGGAGCATGGGAACCCATTGCGCCGAGCGGGTTGGCTTTGCCGACAGGTTTGGTGTAATGCTTCCAGTTCTATGGGCATTTGAGGGGGGCGGCCGGCCGGATTCTTCCGGCGGCAAGCACCTCAAATGGTTCGACAAAACTGAACCGGGACGGGTGAAAAGCGACCAACGTGAGGGATATCACAGGGTCCAATCCGGAGTGCATCTAGGCTTACATCCAGGCATCGGCTTGCCGGGGCGGCACCAGTGTCTGGCATTCGCTGCGCGCGAGCGCGCAACCCTTCTCGCGTCGGGCCGTTGGTTCCGACTTGGCAAAATTGGAATATCGCTGTGACCACATTTAGTAAGACGCCGCTTCTTGACACCATCCGCACGCCGGAAGACCTGCGCAAGCTCAAGGTCGACCAGGTGCGGCAGGTTGCCGATGAACTGCGCCAGGAGACGATTGACGCCGTGTCGGTGACCGGCGGGCATTTCGGCGCCGGTCTCGGCGTGGTCGAGCTGACCACCGCCATCCATTACATCTTCGACACCCCGCGCGACCGCCTGATCTGGGACGTCGGCCACCAGGCCTATCCGCACAAGATCCTGACCGGCCGCCGCGACCGCATCCGCACGCTGCGCACCGGCGGCGGCCTCTCCGGCTTCACCAAGCGCACCGAGAGCGACTACGATCCGTTCGGCGCCGCGCATTCCTCGACCTCGATCTCGGCCGGTCTCGGCATGGCCGTGGCACGCGACCTCTCCGGCGGCAACAACAACGTTATCGCCGTGATCGGTGACGGCGCGATGTCGGCGGGCATGGCCTATGAGGCCATGAACAACGCCGGCGCCATGAACTCGCGCCTGATCGTGATCCTCAACGACAACGACATGTCGATCGCCCCGCCGGTCGGCGCGATGAGCGCCTATCTGTCGCGCCTTTATTCCGGCAAGACCTACCGCTCGCTGCGCGAGGCGGCCAAGCAGATCAACAAGCGCCTGCCGAAGATCCTCGCCAACCGCGCCAACCGCGTCGAGGAATATTCGCGCGGCTTCATGATGGACGGCGGCACGCTGTTCGAGGAGCTCGGCTTCTACTATGTCGGCCCGATCGACGGCCACAATCTCGACCATCTGCTGCCGGTGCTGAAGAACGTCCGCGACATGGAGACCGGCCCGATCCTGGTCCACGTCGTGACCCAGAAGGGCAAGGGCTACGGCCCGGCGGAAGCCTCCGCCGACAAGTATCACGCAGTGGTGAAATTCGACGTCGCGACGGGTACGCAGGCGAAAGCAAAACCGAACGCGCCGGCCTATCAGAACGTGTTCGGCCAGAGCCTCGTCAAGGAAGCGCAGAAGGACGACAAGATCGTCGCCATCACCGCGGCCATGCCGTCGGGCACCGGCGTCGACATCTTCAACAAGGCGTTCCCGGACCGCACCTTCGACGTCGGCATCGCCGAGCAGCATGCGGTGACCTTCGCCGCCGGCCTCGCCACCGAGGGCTACAAGCCGTTCTGCGCGATCTACTCGACCTTCCTGCAGCGCGGCTACGACCAGGTGGTGCACGACGTCGCGATCCAGAGCCTACCGGTCCGCTTCGCGATCGACCGCGCCGGTCTCGTCGGCGCCGACGGCGCGACCCATGCCGGCTCGTTCGACAACGCCTATCTCGGCTGCCTGCCGAACATGGTGATCATGGCCGCCTCCGACGAGGCGGAGCTGGTCCACATGGTGGCGACGCAGGTTGCGATCAACGACCGTCCGAGCGCGGTGCGCTATCCGCGCGGCGAAGGCCGCGGCGTCGAGATGCCCGAGGTCGGCGTTCCCCTGCCGATCGGTAAGGGCCGCATCATCCGCGAAGGCAAGAAGGTCGCCCTGCTCTCGTTCGGCACCCGCCTCGCCGAGTGCGAGAAGGCGGCCGACGAGCTCGCCGCCCACGGCCTCTCCGCCACCATCGCCGACGCGCGCTTCATGAAGCCGCTCGACGAGGACATGATCCTGAGGCTGGCGCGCGACCACGAGATCCTGATCACGATCGAGGAAGGCTCGATCGGCGGGTTCGGCTCGCATGTGGTGCAGTTCCTGACCGATCACGGCATGCTCGACAGCGGCATGCTCAAGTTCCGCTCGATGGTGCTGCCCGACGTGTTCCTCGACCACGACACGCCGGCGGCGATGTATGCCCGCGCCGGTCTCGACGCCAAGAGCATCGTCGCCAAGGTGTTCGAAACCCTCGGCAAGGATTTCAAGACCGAGACCGTCAAGCTCGCGTAATCCTTCCGGACGGCGCTTCGGGGCGGCAAGTCCATGAAAATCTATCTGGCAGGTCCTGACGTGTTCCTGCCGGATGCCGTGGAGATCGGACGCCGCAAGGCGGCGATCTGCGCGCGGCATAGCCTGACCGGACTGTTTCCGCTCGACATCGCGGTGGAACGGGCGGCAGCCGACGCCTCCCTTGTCATCTTCAAGAACAATGAAGCGATGATGGACTCCGCCGATGCCATCATCGCCAATTTGACGCCGTTTCGCGGCCCCAGTGCCGACGCAGGCACCGTCTACGAATTGGGCTACATGGCAGGACGCCGCAAGCGCTGCTTCGCCTACGCGAACGATCCTGCATCCTACGCCAACCGCGTGGCGCGGCGCCAACCGGTCGCGCCGGCGCCCAACGGGCGGCTGATCGATGCGGAGGGGCTGACGGTGGAGGAGTTCGGATTGCCCGACAATCTGATGATGATCCATGCGCTCGACCTGCACGGTGCGCCGCTAGTGACCCCGCGCGAGGTGCCCCGCGACATCTGGCGCGATCTCGCCTGCTTCGAGGCCTG
Source organism: Bradyrhizobium semiaridum (assembly GCF_020329505.1). GTDB lineage: Bacteria > Pseudomonadota > Alphaproteobacteria > Rhizobiales > Xanthobacteraceae > Bradyrhizobium > Bradyrhizobium semiaridum. The sequence continues at coordinate 196,809 of NZ_JAGKJJ010000002.1, read as the reverse complement.
CGTGCAGCTCGCAGCCGCATACGCAGTGCAGCCGCCGGCAGCCCAGTGACCAAGGCGGGCGACAACGACAATGCACCGGCCGGCAAGCGCATCGACGTCCTGCTGGTCGAGCGCGGCCTGTTCGAGAGCCGGGCTCGGGCCCGTGCCGCGATCGACGCCGGGCTCGTGACCGCGGACGGCAAACAGATCGCCAAGGCCTCGGAGATCATCGCGTCCGATGCGGCGCTCGCCGCGGAGCCGGCGCATCCCTACGTCTCGCGCGGCGGCGTCAAGCTCGCCGGCGCGCTGGAGCATTATCCGATCGAGATCGAGGACCATGTCTGCCTCGATGTCGGCGCCTCCACCGGCGGCTTCACCGAGGTGCTGCTCGCCAACGGCGCGAGCCTCGTGTTCGCCATCGATGTCGGCCACGGCCAGTTGCATCCCTCGCTGCAGGGCCACCCGAAGATCGTCTCGATGGAGGCGACCGACATCAGGAGCTTTGAGGGCAAGCGGCTGCCGGCGCGGCCCGACGTCGTCGTGATCGACGTCAGCTTCATCTCGCTCAAGCTGGTGCTGCCGGTGGCGCTGTCGCTCGCGGCGGCGCCGATGCATCTGCTCGCGCTGATCAAGCCGCAATTCGAGGCGGCGCGAAAACATTCCAAGCGCGGCATCATCCGCAACGCGATGGTGCATCAGGACATCTGCGACGACATCGCCGGCTTCGCCGCCTCGCTCGGCTGCACCGACATCCAGGTGTTCCCGTCGTCGATCCCAGGCGGCGACGGCAACATCGAATTCTTCCTCGGCGCGCGGCGTGGCTGAAACCCTCACCATCGACCATGTCGGCCATCGCGGCGACGGCGTTGCGATCGAGGGTGCGCAGTCGATCTACGTCCCCTATGCGCTGGTGGGCGAGCGCGTCGAGGTCGCCGAGATTCCCGGCAACCATCCGGACCGCCGGCGGCTGCTGCGCGTCGAGCGCGCCAGCGCCGAGCGCATCACCCCGTTCTGCCCGCATTTCGGCGTCTGCGGCGGCTGTGCGATCCAGCACTGGAGCGAGGCGCCCTATCAGGCCTGGAAGCGCAACATCGTGGTCGAGACGCTGGCGCAGGCCAGGATCGATTGCGAGGTCGCGCCGCTCATCGACGCCCATGGCGCCGGCCGCCGGCGCATGACCCTGCATGCGCGGATGGGTACCCACGAGGTGCTCAAGGTCGGCTTCGCCGCGGCCGGCTCGCACGACATCGTCCCGGTCGACCGCTGTCCGATCCTTGATGCTGCGCTCGACGGCGCGCTCGAGGCGGCCTGGGCGATCGCCGAGCCGCTGATCACGGTCGGCAAGCCGCTCGACATCCAGGCCACTGCGACGCGCAACGGCCTCGATATCGACGTGCGCGGCTCCGGCGCGCTGCCGACGGCGATGATCGCGACGCTGTCGCGCGTCGCGGACAAGCATCGGCTGGCGCGGCTGACCCGGCACGGCGAGCTGGTCCTGATGCGCAGCGCCCCGGAGATTTCAATCGGCAAGGCCAGGGTGGTGCTGCCGCCGGGCTCGTTCCTGCAGGCCACCGTCAAGGGCGAGGAGACATTGGCCGCGCTGGTGCGCGAATATTGCGGGCGCGCCAAGCAGATCGCCGACCTGTTCTGCGGCGTCGGCCCGTTTGCGCTGCGCCTTGCGGAGCAGGCACGCGTTGCGGCGTTCGACAGCGATGCCGGCGCCGTTGCCGCCCTGCAAAAGGCCGCGCAGGCGACATCCGGGCTGAAGCCGCTCAAGGCCGAGGCGCGCGACCTGTTCCGCCGCCCGCTGATGCCGCAGGAATTGCGCGACTTCGATGCCGTCGTGTTCGATCCACCGCGGCAGGGCGCGCAAGCCCAGGTCACGCAACTCGCGGCCAGCAAGGTACCGGTGGTCGTCGCGGTGTCCTGCAACGCCGCCACCTTCGGTCGCGACGCAAGAATCCTGATCGATGGCGGCTACCGGATCGACGGCGTCGCCCCGGTCGACCAGTTCCGCCATACGCCACACGTCGAACTGGTGGCGCGCTTCACGCGTCGAAGGATGATCCGCTGATCCTGTTCAGATCGATCGCTGATATTGCGGCGTCGTTGTGAGCGCCCTCACCGCCCCCAACGGTCCTGCCAGATCTTCTCGCCGATCATGCAATTGACCCGCGGCTCCTTGTCGGCCACCGGCACGACGTGGTGCTCCGGCACGCGGCCGGCGACCTCGAGCAGCAGCTTGGTGCGGATCGCCTCCTTGAACTTCTCGCGATCCTTGATCGACACCACGAACGAGCCGGGACCGCCGATCACGCAGTCCTCGTAGTAGTAATCGAGGTTCTCGATGTCCATCGTGGAATAGGACGGTTCCTTCACCATGATCGGCAGGCCGTTGATGATGATGCCCTTCTCCAGCGCCGCATCGCGCGCCGGCCGGATCGGCGTGCCGTCGTTGTTGGGGCCGTCGCCGGAAATATCGATCACGCGCCGCAGGCCGCGATGCGGATTCTCGTCGAACATCGGCATCGCGAAATAGATCGCACCCGAGATCGAGGTGCGCGAGGCGCGCCGCACCGGTGTCTTCATGATCTCGGCAGCGACGGCGTCGGCGGTTTCCGGGCCGTCGATCACACGCCAGGGAATGATCAGTTTCTGGTCCTTGGAGGCGGCCCATTCGAAATAGGTGATCGAGATCTTGCCGTTCGGGCCGGCCTTCAGCGCCTGCAGGAACTCCTTGGAGACGATCGCCTGCGCGTAGCCCTCGCGCTGCACCGCGAGCTCGTCCATGTCCATCGAATAGGAAACGTCGACCGCGATGATCAGCTCGACGTCGACGCTCGGGCTGGCTTCTTTTTCCGCAAGGCTGTGGGCAGGTTGTGTTCCGGCCCTTGGCGCGGCAACACCCGCCACATCGCCGCCGGCCAGCACGCCGGCGACAAGCACCGCTCCGATCGAGACATACCAGCGCATTCGCGGCCCTCCCGTCGTGTGAGCATTATGGTGACACGCAAATCAGGCGGCGCAAAGCGCAGATATCATCTGTCCTTCACATTCAGGTTAGCCGCCCACACATTATGCGGCCACACGTTGCACGCGCCGTGCCGTTGCCGCAACGAGCCCGTGCAAATCGACCGGTTCCAACTCGCGGCGGAAGACGGTAGTCTTACGGGGCGCAATCGTGAGGGAGGTGGCGGGCGATGCCCGATACCGTCGTCAAGCCGAAAACCAGGACGAAGACCAAGGTCGAGCGGCCGCGCCTGCACAAGGTGATCCTGGTCAACGACGACTACACGCCGCGCGAGTTCGTCGTCACCGTGCTGAAGGGCGAATTCCGCATGACCGACGACCAGGCCTACAAGGTGATGCTCACCGCGCACCAGCGCGGCGTCTGCGTGGTCGCGGTCTTCACCAAGGACGTCGCCGAGACCAAGGCGACGCGCGCCACCGATGCCGGCCGCGCCAAGGGCTATCCCCTGCTGTTCACCACCGAGCCGGAGGAGTAACCGGCACGCTAATCGCCCCGCCCCGAGGCCTATCCGGCCGCTGCGCGCGAGGCCTCGTCGTGCAGGCCGTAGACCCGCTCGGCCTTCGAGAAACCCGCGATCGGAAACTCGCCGAGATCGCTCCAGCCGCCATTGCAGATCCCGGCGAAGCGTTCGGACGCCACCACCGTGCGGCCGAGCCTGCCGGCGATCCTCTCCAGCCGCGCTGCGAGATTGACCGCGGGCCCGATGCAGGTGAAGTCGAGCCGGTTGCCACCGCCGATATTGCCGTAGAGCACGCGGCCGAGATGCAGCGCGACGCCGAAGCGGAAGCGCTCGACCGCCTCACCATTGGGAAATTGCAGCGCCGCGACGCCGGCGCGGGATGCGCGCGCGGCATCCAGCACCCGCGAGCAGACCTGCGCCTCGTCGCCGACATATTCGTCGATCGGAAACACCGCGAGCAGGCCGTCGCCCATGAATTTCAGCACCTCGCCGCCCTGGTCGCGTATCGCCGCGACCTGACAGTCGAAATAGAGGTTGAGGATCTCGACCACCGTCTCGGACGGCAAGCGGTCCGACAACGCGGTGAAACCGCGCAGGTCGGACAACCAGATCGCCGCGTCCATCGTATCGGCGCTGCCGCGCCTGATCTGGCCGCCCCAGATACGCTCGCCGGCGCGGTTGCCGACATAGGTGTCGAGCAGCAGCATGGCGGTGCGACGCAAGGTGACGATCTCGATGTAGCGCGCCAGCGGAACGGTGATCGACCGGATCGCATCCATTTGCTCATCGGTGAAGCCGCCCGGCTGCCTGGTGGTCCAGCTCGAAGCATTGATGAAGCCGTCGGTATAAACGAGCGGCAGCGCAACGTATTCGGTCACGCCTTCGGCGCGCAGATCCTCGACGATCGGAAAGCGTGCGCTCGCGGGGTCGTCGAGCCGGGCTCGCACCTCGAGCCCCTGCTTGAACACCGGCGCAAGCGGGCTGACGAGAAATTCCGGGGAGTTCTGGATATCGTGATCGACCGTGCCGGTTTCGACCTCGGAGCCGGGCTTCCAGAGAAAGTGCCGGCCGAAGATTTCAGGATGCAGCGTGCGGACAAAGACGCCGACGCGCCACAGCGGCAGGCCGGCCCGCACGGACCGCTCGCAGCATTCCGCCATCATCTGCTGCGGGGTCGGCGCCGAGCGCGCGCCGCCGATGATCCACTCGATCATGTCCCGCAATTCCGACGCGTTCATGGCAGCTCCCCAGGCGAGCACCCGATCAGGCAACCACGACTATACAGGAATTAAGGCGCGATCCGGAAAAGTGTGAAGCGGTTTTCTGCAAAGGTCGTGGCTGGACAAGCCGCTAAAGCGCGATGCATCGCGCTTCAGCGGCCGATCTGCCCGCGATCGCGCAGAAAATGATCGGCCAGCACGCAGGCCATCATGGCCTCGCCGACCGGTACTGCGCGGATACCGACGCAAGGGTCGTGGCGACCCTTGGTCAGGATGTCGGTATCGGCGCCCTTGCGGTCGACGGTGCGGCGCGGGGTCAGGATCGAGGAAGTCGGCTTGACCGCAAAACGCACCACCACCGGCTGGCCGGTCGAGATGCCGCCCAGAATGCCGCCGGCATTGTTGGACAGGAAGCGGGTGCCGTTGTTGCCCGTGCGCATCTCATCGGCGTTCTCCTCGCCCGAGAGCTCGGCGGCGCCGAAGCCGGCGCCGATCTCGACGCCCTTGACCGCATTGATGCTCATCATTGCCGATGCCAGATCGCTGTCGAGCTTGGCGTAAATCGGTGCGCCCAGTCCCGGCGGCACACCCTCGGCCACGATCTCGAGCACCGCGCCGATCGAGGAGCCGCTTTTGCGGATGCCGTCGAGATAGCTTTCGAAGAAGGCCGCCTTATCCTTGTCGGGGCAGAAGAACGGATTTCTCGCGACCTCGTCCCAGTCCCATTTGCCGCGGTCGATCTTGTGCGGGCCCATCTGCACCAGCGCGCCGCGCACCTTCACCTCGGGCAGGATCTTGCGCGCGATCGCGCCGGCGGCGACGCGGGTCGCGGTCTCGCGCGCCGAGGAGCGTCCGCCGCCGCGATAGTCGCGCAGGCCGTATTTCGCCTCATAGGTGAGGTCGGCATGGCCGGGCCGGAACTTGTCCTTGATCTCGGAATAGTCCTTCGAGCGCTGGTCGGTGTTCTCGATCAGAAGCGCGATCGGCGTGCCGGTCGTCACCTGCACCCCGGTCTCCGGATGCGCCATCACGCCGGACAGGATCTTCACCGCATCCGGCTCCTGGCGCTGGGTGGTGAAGCGCGACTGGCCGGGCCGGCGGCGATCGAGGTCGCGCTGGATCTCCGCGACGTCGAGCGGGATCAGCGGCGGGCAGCCGTCGACCACGCAGCCGATCGCAACCCCGTGGCTCTCGCCGAAGGTCGTGACGCGGAACATATGGCCGAAGGTGTTGAAGGACATGGGCGTGTGGTAACGCGCGATGGCACCGGGGTCAAACGTTGCTCCATCATTCCTGGGCGGTGCACAGCGCATCACCCGAAATGACGGGGCAAGTTAACTATACTTCCGCAGTCCATCCTCGGCGAACACATAAACCGCGCCCTGCTCGATGAAGAGATCCGCGGCGCTGGCCGGCGTCTCGTAGCCGAGCCCGACCATCAGCGCCCGCGCCGTGCCGCCATGGGCGACGGCGACCGTGTCCGAGGTCACCGAGTGGTACCAGTCGGTCATCCGCGCCTGCACCTCGACATAGCTCTCGCCGCCGGACGGCGACACTGTCCACTTGTCGGCCTGGCGGCGGGCATAGAGCGCGGGATCGGCCGCCTGCGCCTGCGCCAGTGTCGAGCCTTCCCAGACGCCGTAGGCGATCTCGCGCAGCCGCGCGTCGAGCGCGTAATCGGCCGGCGGCAGGCCGAGTTCGCCGCGCACCAGCTCCATGGTCGCGCGCGCCCGGATCAGCGGGCTGGCGACAAACGACAGCGCCGACGTGTCGCGGCCGTCGCGCGCGATGAGACCGCCGAGCACACGACCGGCATGCGCGGCCTGGTGGCGGCCGAGGTCGTTCAGGCCGATGTCCTGTACACCCTGCAATCGGCCCGCCGCGTTCCACGACGTCTCGCCGTGACGGATGAAGTAGATCGTCGGAGCGGGCATCTGCGAATCGCCAGTCCTTGCTGAGCCAGTCGAGCGCGCTCGGCCGGAGTCTGCGAGAAGTCCTGCCATGCGCCGAATTTGCGGGAGTTCGCTACACCAGCAGTCCGGCCCGGTACAGCACCAATCCGCGCGCAGACCCTGCGCAAATCCGCGCAAGTGGAATAGCCGCTGGATTCGGGTGTTATGCTCGATAAGGCGGTTTTCGCCGCGACCATCAAGCGCTGGGATACATGAACGCGTTTCGTCAAAGTGTCGAGGCCATGATTCCGGCGCTGCGCCGTTACGCGCGTGCGCTGGCACGTGACGCCGACATCGCCGACGATCTGGTGCAGGATACCCTGGTGCGCGCGCTGCGCTCGGAAAGACTGTTTCTCGGCGGCGACCTCAGGAGCTGGCTCTATACGATCCTGACCAATCTGAACAAGAATCGCCGGCGCTCGCTGGCGCGGCGGCCGCCGCTGGTGCCGCTGCTCGACAACAATGCCGACGCCAGCGGCACCGAGGCCGAGAGCCGCGACATCGAGCGCGCGCTGTCGACGCTGGTCGAGGAGCAGCGCTCGGTGCTGTTGCTCGTGGTCTTGGAGGGCATGAGCTATCGCGAGGTCGCCGACATCCAGGGCGTGCCGATCGGCACCGTGATGTCCCGCCTCGCCCGCGCCCGCGCCCATGTGCGGGCCATGCTGGAGGGCGAGCGCCCGGCGCTCAGGCGGGTGAAATGACATACGCGACTGGCCTGTGCTTGAACGATTATCGAAGCGAGATTTGACAGAGACGACGATATGACCGAGCCGAACATCCCCGTCACCGAAGACGAGCTCCACGCCTACGTCGACAACGAGCTGCCGGCCGAACGCCGCGCCGATGTCGAGGCGTGGCTCGCCGCGCATCCCGACGACGCAGCGCGGGTCCAGTCATGGCGCGAGATGGCAGATACGCTGCACGCGCGCTACGATTCCGTGGTGGACGAGGCGGTGCCGAAGCGGCTCGAGATCGAACGGCTGCAGCGCCAGCCGCGGCGCTGGGTCTACGGCGCGGTGGCGGCGACGCTCATGGCCTTTGTCGCCGGCGGCGGCGCCGGCTGGATCGCGCGCGGTGCGGCGGCGACGCCGTCAATCGTCCAGAGCTTCACGCTCGACGCGCTCGATGCGCACCGACTTTACGTGGTCGAGGTCCGCCATCCGGTCGAGGTGCCCGGCAGTGAGCGCGACCATCTGCAGCAATGGCTGACGAGGCGGTGCGGCTGGGATGTCCGGGCCCCGGAGCTCGCCGGGCTGAAGTTGGTCGGCGGCCGGCTGTTGCCCGGGCCGAGCGGGCCGGCCTCGTTCCTGATGTATGAAGGTGCGTCCGGCGAGCGCTTCACGATCTACACCGCAAAGGCGAAGACCGAGCCGACTCAGATGCGCTACTCGGTCAAGGGTAGCGACGGCGCGCTGTTCTGGGCCGATCGCGGCGTCGCCTATGTCGTGAGCGGCGGCAACGACCGGGGCCGCCTGACCCAGGTCGCGCAGGCGGTCTACGACCAGATGGAAAAGAGCGGCGGCTGAGAGGATGTGAGGCTTTGCCCTCACGCACCGCCGTCATCGTCCGCACTGTGCGCAATTGCGCACTTGGACCGGGGGATCCGGTACGCCGCGGCCTATCCGCTCAATCACACCTGTCTCTGGGTCAAGCTGGGCGATGACACCAAGCAAGGTAGCGCGCCGTAGTTCTACGGGCGAAGGACGCCGAATGAATCCCGCCTCACTCGCCGTCCCAATTCCGACATCGAAAATTTCGAATCGCGACATTGGCGCGTCTCATTATCGCACCGGATGCTCACGCGAAGATGATGTGCGCTCGATCCGCCGATCGGCGCACGCGGCCTCGATTGGGGCTTGGTACCGCGCTGGTCCCCCTCTCGAGGCCGCACTCCTTTATCCGCTGCCCGGGACGGTTCTGCACGCCGCAGAACGGAAGGTAGCGGCTTGGCCCTCTTTCAACGTGCTCGCAATGCCTGTTGTCTACCCCCAAGGACTCCGGGGTAGTGCAGTTTCGCATCTTGAGCGCGTTGCCTTGCGATCAGCCGAGATCGCCGCGCGGATTGTAGGGATGTCGCTCCCGCCACGTCTGCATCAATGCCTCAAGTTCGGCATCGTTCCCGTCGGGAAGGATAATGCGGGTGGTGACGTAGAGATCGCCCGATGCGCCCGCCTTGGGCAGGCCCTTGCCCTTGAGGCGGAAGGTGCGGCCGCTCGAAGTGTTCTTCGGGATCGATAGCTCGACCGCGCTGCCGAGCGTCGGCACGCGGACCTTGCCGCCGAGCACCGCCTCATACAACGTCACCGGCAGATCGATCCGCAGATCATTGCCGTCGACCTTGAAGAACGGATGCGGCGCGATCGATATCGTGATCAGGAGGTCGCCGGGCGGATGGCCGGGCGCGTTCTCGCCCTGCCCCTTCAGCCGGATCTGCTGACCGCTGGTGACGCCGGCGGGAATCTTGACGTTGAGCTCGCGGCCGGTCGGCAGGCGCACGCGCTTCTCGCCGCCATTGACCGCCTCTTCCAGCGACACCGTCATCGCAACCGACAGATCGAGGTCGACGCCGACCCCGCCACCCTCGAAGTCAAACGGGTTGGCGCGCCCGGCGCGGCCGCCGCCACGCGCGGCATTGCCGAACATGCTGTTGAGAATGTCCTCGAAGCTGCCGCCGCCCATCGCGCCGCTGCCGCCAGGGCCGGTGCGGAAGCTGTACTCGAATCCGCCGGGACCGGCACGGCCGCCTGCGCCGCCGCCAGGGAAACCCTGGAAGCGCGGCTTGCCCTCGCTGTCGATCTCGCCGCGATCGAACTGCTTGCGCTTGTCCTCGTCGCCGATGATCTCGTTGGCGCTGTTGATCTCGGCAAAGCGGGCCGCCGCCTTTGGATCGTTCTTGTTGCTGTCGGGGTGGTGTTTCTTGGCGAGCTTGCGATAGGCGCTCTTGATCGCCGCGGCGCTGGCGCTCCGCGGCACCCCCAAGACCTCATAGGGGTCGCGCATCCGTCACGTCTCCTTCACGGGAACATCGATTCTGGGTCCGGGACCCGAACGGGCCCACTTTGCGTTCATGTGGGGATTTAGTGGCATTTTTGCAACTCGCCCCGCCCCTCTGGCCCCGAAAATCCAGGCAAGATGCGTTCAGGACTTTCGCCACGGCTTCAGGCTATGGATTTCCCACCGCCCTTGTCCAGTCTTGCAGGCGGCGCCCTGTAGCCAGCTCTCGGTGGTTCCATTGACATAGCTGGCGAGGAAGTCCCGGCAGGTCCGGCCGTCCTCGCCCGAATAGGACTGCGCCAGCGGCGTCACCGAGCCGCGCGCGCCGGTCTCCGGATTCTCCCAGGGCTGGCTGGAATCCTTGCTGCCCTTGGTCAGCACGTCGGAGGCGGCATTTCGGGTGAAGGCGAGATCGCTGTCGGTCGGCGCCGGCGCGCTCGCCAGCGTCGGGCTGATCGTACCAGTCACATCCTTGTCGTCGAGCTTGGCGAAGGCATCGCTGCGCGAGATGCTACAGCCGCCGGCACCGACGCCGATCAGGATCAAAATGACCACGGTGCCCGCGGGCGGGATCGACGATAGGCCAATGCGTCCGCATGCCCTATATAGGGCTAGCAATGCGTTCTGGGACGCGGGCGAATGCAAATCGGGACCCCTGACATGACCGACACGAGCTCCATCAAACACCCGGCACCGTTAACATCGGGTGATTTTACCGCGGCGGAGGAGCCGTTTGCCCTGTTCGCCGAATGGTTTGCCGAGGCGGTCAAGTCCGAGCCCAACGACCCGAACGCGATGGCGCTGGCCACCGTCGATGCCGACGGGCTGCCTGACGTGCGCATGGTGCTGATGAAGGGCTTCGATGCCGCCGGCTTCGTGTTCTACAGTCATATCGCGAGCGCCAAGGGCCGCGAGCTCGCCGCCAACCCGAAGGCCGCGCTGCTGTTCCACTGGAAATCGCTGCGCCGCCAGGTGCGCATCCGCGGGCCGGTGACGCCGGTGAGCGATGCCGAGGCCGACGCCTATTTCGCGACGCGGCCGAAGCAGGCGCAGATCGGCGCCTGGGCCAGCAAGCAGTCGCAGCCGCTGGAGAGCCGCTTCGCCTTCGAGCAGGCCATTGCAAAGGTCGGCGCCAAATACGTCATCGGCGAGGTGCCGCGGCCGCCGGGCTGGAGCGGCTGGCGCATCACGCCGCAGCGCTTCGAGTTCTGGCACGACCGCCCATTCCGCCTGCACGACCGCATCGAATTCCGCCGTGACGGCGCGGATCATGCATGGTCGAAAGTGCGGCTCTATCCCTGACCCCAATCAGACGCAGACGCCGTTCAACGCTGAAAGACCGACATGCCCCCCTCATCCAATGCACCGCGGCGCACGCTGCTCCTGACCGGCGCGAGCCGCGGCATCGGCCATGCCACCGCGATCCGCTTCTCATCCGCCGGCTGGCGGGTCATCACGCTGTCGCGGCACGCGTTTCCGGAAGTCTGCCCGTGGGGCGCGGGGCCGGAGGACCATATCGAGGTCGACCTCGGCAGCCACGACGACACTGTGCGCGCGATCTCCGAGATCCGCCGGCGGCTGGACAACGACGAGCTGCACGCGCTGGTCAACAATGCGGCGATCTCGCCGAAGGCGCCCGGCGGCGGCCGGCTCGGCACCATGGACACCGACATCGAGACCTGGACCCACGTCTTCCATGTCAACTTCTTCGCCCCGATCATGATCGCGCGCGGCCTGATCGAGGAGCTGAAGCACGCCCGGGGCGCGGTGGTGAACGTCACCTCGATCGCCGGTTCGCGCGTGCATCCGTTCGCGGGCGCGGCCTATGCGACGTCGAAGGCGGCGCTTGCTGCGCTTACGCGGGAAATGGCCTCCGACTTCGGCCGTGTCGGCGTCCGCGTCAACGCGATCGCGCCCGGCGAGATCGACACCTCGATCCTGTCGCCGGGCACCGAGAAGATCGTCGACCAGCAGATCCCGATGCATCGCCTCGGCACGCCGGACGAAGTCGCCAAGATCATCTACGTGCTGTGCACGGAAACCAGCTCCTACGTGAACGGCGCCGAGATCCACATCAACGGCGGTCAGCACGTCTGAGCGTTGGAGAGGCTGGTCACTTCACTGAAGGGTGTCGAGGCGATCCCGGCCGCCGCCGCGGCCTCACGTCGGGATTGCTTCGAGTGCAGACGTAACGAGGAAGGCGAGGCTTCTGCCTCGGAAGCGAGAGCTTCTAGTCCGCGTAGAACCGGCGCGGCTTGTTCTCGAGCGGCTGCAGCGTAAGCGTGTTCAGCGCGCTGGAGCACTCGTCTTCGTTCTCACCATCGAGCAGCGCAGCGCCACAGTATCGGCAAAGCCTCGGCGAAATCGCCTGCACCTTGCCTGCTCCGCGGCCCTGTTGATAGCGCGCAAAGTCGATGACGTTACGCCGTGGCGTTATGATTTTCGCAACCATTGCTGTCCTCCGGCTTTCGAGGACGGCGTTATCGCAGACAAGTTTCGCCCAAACGTTCAGCGCAACGCTCAAATTTTAGAAGAGGAAATAAGGCAGCCTGCCCGAATCCCAAAATGCGACGCGCACGCTGAAAAGCAGCGTCCTACAGCCACTTCTTCCACTTGAAGATCCAGTACGGCACGATCGCCGCGACCAGCATCATGATCAGCGCCATCGGATAGCCGTGCACCCATTCGAGTTCCGGCATCACCTTGAAATTCATGCCGTAGATCGAGGCGATCAGGGTCGGCGGCATCAAGACGACCGCCATCACCGAGAACAGCTTGATGATGTTGTTCTGTTCCAGATTGACCACGCCGAGCATGGCGTCGAGCACGAAGGTGATCTTGTTGGAGAGATAGGAAGCGTGGTCGGTCAGTGACGAAACGTCACGCTGCATGGTCTTGAGCTGCTCGCGCATGTCCTTGGACCATTTCACGCCCTCCACCACCGCGGAGAGGAAGGTGACGAGGCGGCCGATCGAGACCAGGCTTTCACGAACCTTCGAGGTCAGGTCGCCCTTGCGGCCGATCGCGATCAGGATTTGCGAATAGCGCTTGGCCTGGCCGTGGCGCTCGCTCTCGGGCTCGAAGATGTCGTGGGAGACCTCGTCGATCTCGGAGCCGCAGCGCTCCAGAATGTCGGCGCAGCGGTCGATCACCGCATCCAGCAGTTCCATCAGCACCTGCTCGCCGGTGATGGTGGGCGCGCAGGAGCGGCCCAGCTTGTTCTCGACCAGCGCGAACGGTTTCGGCAGGTCATAGCGCACCGTGACCAGGCGGTGGCCGGTCAGGATGAAGGTGACGGCCGTGGTCCGCGGCATGTCGGTGTCGGATTGGCACATCAGCGTCGCGGTCATGTAGCGCGCGCCGTTCTCGATATAGAGCCGGCTGGAGATCTCGATCTCCTGCATGTCTTCCCGGGTCGGCACCGCGATCCCGGCGAGCTTCTCCACGGCCCTGTCCTCCTCGACGGTCGGGTTCACCAGGTCGACCCAGACCGCGGCCTCCGGCAACGCCGCCAGGTCGGTGACGGCGGCCTTCTTGAGGGTAAACTCGGAGGGGACGAACACCGACAGCATAGGAACTCCACGAAACGGGACGCATGACCCGTGGACTTAGCGCGATTCTGACGGGCGCTTGATGACCGGCGGATTAACCGAGCGTCCATCCTTGTGGCGGCGAGGCGGCCAGCGCGTTGGGCATCGACTCGGGGACCGTTGCCTGTTTGCACAAAATTCCATCCGGCGCCAGCGAACTTGCGGCAAAAAAGCCACAGATCGCGTCCCGCAACGCGGGAAGAGCATCTAAACGCTGGGAAGAAAGTCGGGTTTCGGCAATAATGCCATTGAAGGAATCGTGGCGTTTGGAGCGCGATATTGGCGCGTTAGAGCGCAGATTTTCGATTGGAATGTAAATCATGTCGTCGCTCAAAGTTATCTTCGGGATCCTGGCCGCGGGCCTGATGCTGTCGGGTTGCATGCAGGCCACAACCTACGAGGCCACCAACACCTCGAACTTCAAGCCGCGTGACAAGGAACTGCTGGCCAAGACCACCTACGTCAAGACCCCGGTCGCCGAGCCATTCCGCCGCGCCATCGTCGCATATCACCGCAAGGAAGCCCCGGGCTCCATCGTGGTCGATTCCGACAACCATTACCTCTATTACGTGCTGAACGACGGCAAGGCGATCCGCTACGGCATCACGGTCGGCGAAGAGGCGATGGCCTGGTCCGGCATTGCCAAGGTCGGCAGCATGACCGAATGGCCGGCCTGGCACCCGACCCCGGGTGAGATCTCTCGCCTCGGCGTCCCGACCTATGTGGCTCCGGGCCCGGACAATCCGATGGGCTCGCGCGCGATGTATCTCTACTCGGGCGGCAAGGACACGCTGTTCCGGATCCACGGCACTAACCAGCCGGAATATATCGGCGCCTCGATCTCCTCGGGCTGCATCCGCATGACCAACGAGGACGTCATCGACCTCTACAACCGCGTCAAGCTCGGCACCATCGTCGTGGTGCTGGAGCCGAAGCACGGCGACAGCCCCTACAAGCCGCAGATGGCGCTGCAGGGCGGTGGCGGCGCCACCTACTGATCTTCTCGTTATCGACGAGCTCAAAAGCGCCAGCTTTGCCGGCGCTTTTTTGTTGGCTGCGGCTTGGTTTCAGCGGCGCCCTTCGGCGCGGCTGCGTCACCTGACTTCGTTGCATTCGGCTTGCCGTCGCCAAGCTTCGACGTATCGGCCTTCGACCTCTCATCCTTGCCACCGTCGGATTTGGCGGCGACTTCGCGCGGCGGAGCCTCCTCGGGGCGCTCGGCCGGGAGCAGCGGGGCCGTCTGCGGCAGCGGATCGTACACATTCCACTGGCAGATCCGGTAGTTGTTGCGACGCTCCATCAGGTCGAGATGGATATGGTCCTCGTGGTACCAATCCGAACCCGGGCCGAGCACGGTCGCAAAGCGTGCGCACACCGAATGCAGCACGCTCTCGCGCAAGCCGCGTGGCACGCTGCGGTCGGTCAGCGAGATCGACTTGCCGTTGGCAAGACCGAACGCGCGCACGTCGAGCGCGTTGGCGCGGCCGTGCTCGGAGAGCTGCGCGCCGGCGACGCGGTTGCGGCCGCGGCACTCGAATGAGTCGAAATTGTCGAGCACGCTGATCGCGCTGCCCTGCCCCTGCACGAGCGGCGCGATGTCGGTGCGGATCCAGTCCGCGATCTCGCTCGCCATCTTGCAGCGGAGGATCGCCACGGGCTTCACCGTGACCTTGCGCTTGTCCGGCAGCACGATCGCCTCGAGGCGCACCAGATCCTCGCCGCCGCAGCCCCCGGCGCCGTGGATGTCCGGAATGCTCGGCGCGATCGCAATCTCCTCGGTGAGGGCCTGCCGGCAGGCCGAGGGCTGCGGCGCAGCGGGTTCGGCCGGCTTGGCAGCCTCGGCTGGTTGCGCGGGCTGGGCAGGAGGTTGCGTCGCAGCCGCGGGCGGTTCGGGCTGCTCCGCGGCAGGTGCCTCTGCGGGGCGCGGCTTCGGCAACGGTACCACCACGCGCCGCGGCGCCGCGCGCGGCCTGTGGTGGGGGTGCGTGCCGAACAGATCGTCCCATGGGAAGCCTGCAGAGCGCCGAGCAGCCTCCGCCGGCCCGGCTTGCATGCCAAGCCAAAGCGCTGCCGCGGCAGCGGTAACCATTGCCGCGCGGGAGCGACGAAACGCGCCATCAGGCCATTTTCGGCTTGCTTTCTCCGCGCTACAGTTCATGTCAGTTCCATGATTTTACTGCCGGCCGCCAAGATGCCGGCAGATCATGCGCGAGGATTGAGGAGGGATTTGCGTATGCTTGGCTTGATGCAAGACTGGCCTTTGCTGTGTCACAAGATTATCGAGCACGCCGCGAAATATCACGGCACGCAGGAGGTCGTGACGCGCTCGGTCGAAGGACCCATTCATCGCACCACCTACGCCGAAATCCATGCCCGCGCGCTGAAAGTCTCGCAGAGCCTGGAGCGCGACGGCATCAAGCTCGGCGACCGCATCGCCACCATTGCCTGGAACACCTGGCGCCATCTCGAAGTCTGGTACGGCATCATGGGGATCGGCGCGATCTGCCATACGGTCAATCCGCGGCTGTTTCCAGAGCAGATCGCCTGGATCGTCAACCACGCCGAGGACCGCATCGTCATCACCGACCTGACCTTCGTTCCGGTGCTGGAGAAGATCGTCGGCCAGTTGCCCAGCGTCGAGCGCTATGTGATCCTGACCGACAAGGCGCACATGCCGGAGACGACGCTGAAGAACGCGGTCGCCTATGAGGACTGGATCGCGGCTTCCGACGGCAAGTTCGCGTGGAAGACCTTCGACGAGAACACCGCGGCGGCGATGTGCTACACCTCCGGCACGACGGGCGATCCCAAGGGTGTCCTGTATTCGCACCGCTCCAACGTGTTGCATGCGCTGATGGCTAACTCGAAGGACGCGCTGGGCACCTCCGCCGCGGACACAATGCTGCCGGTGGTCCCCTTGTTCCATGCCAACAGCTGGGGCATCGCGTTCTCGGCGCCCTCGATGGGCACCAAGCTGGTGATGCCGGGCCCGAAGCTCGACGGCGCCTCGGTCTATGAGCTGCTGTCGACCGAGAAGGTCACGCACACCGCCGGCGTGCCGACGGTCTGGTTGATGCTGCTGCAATACATGGCGGCGAACAATCTCAAGCTGCCGGACCTGCAGATGGTGATCTGCGGCGGCTCGGCGATGCCGCGCTCGATGATCAAGGCGTTCCTCGACATGGGCAGCCAGGTGCGCCACGCCTGGGGCATGACCGAGATGAGCCCGCTCGGCACGCTGGCCACGCTGAAGCCGCCGTTCACCGCACGCACCGGCGAGGAGCGGCTCGACATCCTGCAGACCCAGGGCTATCCGCCGTTCGGCGTCGAGATGAAGATCACCGACGATTCCGGCAAGGAGCTGCCGTGGGACGGCAAGACCTTCGGCCGCCTCAAGGTCTCGGGTCCGGCGATCGCGAAAGCGTATTTCCGGGTCGATGCCAACATCCTCGACGACGCCGGCTATTTCGACACCGGCGACGTCTCGACCATGGACGAGCACGGCTACATGCGGATCACCGACCGCTCCAAGGACGTCATCAAGTCCGGCGGCGAGTGGATCTCGTCGATCGATCTGGAGAACCTCGCGGTCGGCCATCCGGCGGTCGCGGAGGCCGCCGTGATCGGCGTGCACCACCCGAAATGGGACGAGCGTCCGCTGCTGATCGTGCAGCTCAAGCAGGGCCAGAGCGCGACGCGCGAGGACATCCTGAAGTTCATGGACGGCAAGATCGCCAAATGGTGGATGCCCGACGACGTCGCCTTCGTCGACGGCATCCCGCACACCGCGACCGGCAAGATCCTGAAGACGGCGCTGCGCGATCAGTTCAAGGACTACCGCTTCCCGAACGCGGCGGCGTAGGACGCAGAGCCATCCTCCTCTGGAGGGGGAGGATCGGTTCGCATGCAGCGTAGCGGCATGCGAACCGAGGTGGGGTGGCAGTCCATCCGCTCGGCCGCTACCTCGTGTTGAGAGATCACCCCACCCCGTCTCACATTGCGCTGCGCTCCATGTGAGCCGACACTCCCCCTCCAGGGGAGGGTGATAACACCGCCTAATTCCCTTGAATTTGCCGCAGGGCCATGGTCTCAAGCGGGCAATAGCGGCGGCATTGGCCGCCCGGCGCATTTCAACAGGCAGATTTCGAGAGCATGGCCCGCAGGTTTTCCGCGCCCTACCAGCAGGAACCCGTGTCCGGTCTTGCGACCTGGTCGCGCAACCTTGCCATTTTTTCCGTTGTCGTCGTGGTGGTCTCGATCCTGATCCTCCGCTTCGACTTCCTCGAGGTGAAGCCGGCGCTGGCGACCTTCTTCGGCGCGCTCGCCTGCGCCGGCCTGTCGATCCTGCTCGGGCTCGCTGCCTTCGCCGCGATCTGGCAGAACGGCACCCGCGGCATGGGCCGGATCCTGCTCGCGTTCCTGATCGACGCCGCCGTGCTCGCCTATCCCGGCTACCTCGCCTATCAGTACCGCAAGCTGCCGCGGATCTACGACATCACCACCGATTCGATCGACCCGCCGAAATTCGAGGCGCTGGCGCGGCTGCGCACCGGCGAAGGCACCAACCCGGCGATCTATGCCGGCCTCTATTCAGCCGACCAGCAGCGCAAGGCCTATCCCGACATCGAAACGGTCGAGCTCGAGGTTCCGGTGGACCGCGCCTATGAGCTGACGCTGCGGCTGGTGCACCGGCGCAAATGGCTCGTGATCGACGAGCGCCCCCCGCAGCCGCCGCGCCGCACCGGCCGGATCGAAGCGGTGGCGCGCACGCCGATTATGGGGTTCCGCGAGGATGTCTCGATCCGCGTGACCGCCGACGGCGACGATGCGCGCGTCGATATCCGCTCCGCCTCACGCTATTTCGACGCCGATCTCGGCAGCAACGCCGCGCGGGTAAAAAAGCTGATCGAGGACCTAAACGCCGCCGCCGAGAACGACAAGGACAAGCCGGTGAAGAAGCCGGCGCCTGCCCCGAAGCCGCCGCCGGCGAAGACGGTGAAGAAATAACCCTCACCTCGTCATTCCGGGCGTGCGAAGCACGAGCCCGGAATCCATTTCGCCTCAGGGCTTGCGGCCAGATGGATTCCGGGCTCGCGCTATCGCGCGCCCCGGAATGACGGGTGGAGAGAGCCGCGCTTACGCCAGCCGATACGTTCCGCCGATCACCGGATCGCCGTCGGTCACCACGATCCCGCGCCCGACCAGATCCTCCAGATGCGCCAGCACGGAATAGCCGGCGGCGCCGGCGAGCCGCGGGTCGAGGCCGATGTAGATCGCACGCACCATGGTCGGGATGTCGGCCTCGCCCTTGCCGAGCCGGTGCAGGATCGACTGCTCGCGCGCCCGGCGGTGCCGCGCCAGGAATCGGACGTAGCGCGGGCCCTCCGGGATCTCCGGACCATGGCCCGAGAAATACAGCTGCTCGGGCCGCTGCTCCAGCCGCTCCAGCGAGGCCATGTAGTCGATCATCGAACCGTCGGGCGGCGCCACGATCGAGGTCGACCAGCCCATCACGTGATCGCCGACGAAATTGATGCTGCGCTCGGCCCATGCGAACGCCAGATGATTGGCGGTGTGGCCGGGGGTCGCGACCGCCTCCAGCGCGAAGCCCGCGCCTTCGATGACGTCGCCATGCTTGACCACGATGTCGGGCCGGAAGTCACGATCGGCGCCGGATTCCGGATTGTGCTTCTCACTCTCGTAGCGCGGCCGCGAGGCGCGGTGCGGCCCCTCGGCATAAACAGGCGCGCCGGTCGCGGCCTTGATCCGCGGCGTATTCGGCGAGTGGTCGCGATGGGTGTGGGTGACCAAAATATGCGTCACGGTCTCGCCCTTCACCGCATCGAGCAGCGCTTTCGCGTGCGCCTCGTCATCGGGACCGGGATCGATGATCGCGACCTTGCCCTGCCCGACGATGTAGCTGACCGTGCCGGTGAAGGTGAACGGGCTCGGATTGTTGCAGAGCACACGCCGCACGCCGGGGCGGACCTCCTCGACCACGCCGGGCTTCAGCGGAAAGTCGCGGTTGAACGGGATGTCGTCGTTGTCGGCCATGGGAGATTCCTTGTGAGCCGTCATCCTGAGGTGCGAGCGCTTGCGAGCCTCGAAGGATGTCGGGCACGAGCCCGGCCGTCCATCCTTCGAGGCGCGCCCAAGAAGGCGCGCACCTCAGGATGACGGGGGGCGAGATCTTACGAAAACGCCTGGATGCCGGTGATCGCGCGTCCAAGGATCAGGGCGTGCACGTCGTGCGTGCCCTCGTAGGTGTTGACCGTCTCGAGGTTCGCGGTGTGGCGCATCACGTGATACTCGATCTGGATGCCGTTGCCGCCGTGCATGTCGCGCGACACGCGGGCAATGTCGAGCGCCTTGCCGCAATTGTTGCGCTTGACGATCGAGATCATCTCCGGCGCCATCTTGCCCTCATCCATCAGGCGGCCGACGCGCAGCGAGGCCTGCAGGCCGAGCGCGATCTCGGTCTCCATGTCGGCGAGCTTCTTCTGCACCAGCTGAGTGGCGGCGAGCGGCCGGCCGAACTGCTTGCGGTCCAGCGTGTACTGGCGGGCGCGATGCATGCAGTCCTCGGCGGCGCCCATCGCGCCCCAGGAGATGCCGTAGCGGGCGCGGTTGAGACAGCCGAAGGGACCCTTGAGGCCGGAGACGTTGGGCAGCAGCGCGCTTTCCGGCACCACCACGTTGTCGAGCACGATCTCGCCGGTGATCGAGGCGCGCAGCGAGAGCTTGCCGCCGACCTTCGGCGCCGACAGGCCCTTCATGCCCTTCTCCAGGATGAAGCCGCGGATCTGGTTATCGTGCGCCGCGGACTTGGCCCAGACCACGAACACGTCGGCGATCGGCGCGTTCGAGATCCACATCTTGGCGCCGTTGAGCCTGTAACCGTCGGCGACCTTCTCGGCGCGGGTCTTCATGCCGCCGGGGTCGGAGCCGGCGTCCGGCTCGGTGAGGCCGAAGCAGCCGACCCATTCGCCGGTCGCGAGCTTGGGCAGGTACTTCTTGCGCTGGTTCTCGTCGCCATAGGCGTAGATCGGATACATCACCAGCGAGGACTGCACCGAGTTCATCGAGCGATAGCCAGAATCGACGCGCTCGATCTCGCGGGCCACCAGACCATAGGCGACATAGCTCGCATTGGCGCAGCCATAGTCCTCGGGCAGCGTCACGCCGATCAGGCCGAGCTCGCCCATCTCGTTGAAGATCTCGCGGTCGGTCTTCTCCTCGAGATAAGCCTTGGTGACCCGCGGCAACAGCTTGTCCTGCGCGTAGGCTCGCGCGGTGTCACGGATCAGGCGCTCGTCTTCGGTGAGCTGGTCATCGAGCAGGAACGGATCATCCCACTGGAAGCTGGCCGCAGCCGGCTTGTCCTTTGCCTTGGGGCTCACACTCATGAAACATCCTTTCGCGTCGTCTCTCGGAATTTGGCAGATAAATTAAGGCGCTGCGGTGCAAAGCGCAATTGGATTGGGATCGCCGTCATTCCGGGGCGCGCCTCTTGGCGCGAGCCCGGAATCCATTGTCGAGCACAACCGATGGCGAAATGGATTCCGGGTTCTCGCTTCGCGAGCCCCGGAATGACGAAAGCTAGTTGTCCAGCTTCTCGTTAGACACGATCTCGATGCCGAAGCCGGACAGGCCCTTGTAGTCGTGCACCGACGAGGTCAGGTTTCGGATCGAGCTGACGCCGAGATCGCGCAGGATCTGCGCGCCGACGCCGACCTCGCGCCACTGCTTGTTGCGGTCGGCCTCTGCCGACTTGCTCTCGCCGACCGGCTCGACCGGAACGCCGGCAGCGCCATCGCGCAGATAGACCAGCACGCCGCGGCCGGCATCCTTGAAGTGCCGCAGTACCGCTTCCATCCGCGACTGGCCGGTGAAGAGGTCTTTCACGATGTTGGGCTTGTGCAGCCGGGTCAGAACGTTCCTGCCGTCACCGATGTCGTTATAGACGAAGGCGGCGTGCATGATCTCGTCGAACGGCGAGCGGTAGGCATAGCCTTGCAACTGGCCGATCGGGCTTTCCGTGGTGAAGGTCGCGACCCGCTCGATCAGCTTCTCGCGCGCCTGGCGGTAGGCGATCATGTCGGCGATGGTGACGTGCTTGAGCTTGTGGGCAGCGGCGAATTTCGCCACTTGCTCGCCCTTCATCACGGTTCCATCGTCGTTCATCAGTTCGCTGATGACGCCGACCGGCGGCAGGCCCGAGAGCTTGCACAGATCGACCGCGGCCTCGGTATGGCCGGACCGCAACAGCACGCCGCCGTCGCGCGCGATCAGCGGGAAGATGTGGCCGGGGCGCGCGAAGTCCGCGGCGCCGGCATTGGGATTGGCGAGCGCGCGACAGCAGGAGGCGCGTTCCTCGGCGGAAATGCCGGTACCGCCGTCGGGCTTGTAGTCGATCGACACGGTGAAGGCGGTGGTGTGGTTGGACTCGTTGTGCGCCACCATCGGATCGAGCCGCAGCCGGCGGGCGTCCTCGGGGGTGATCGGCGCGCAGACGATGCCGGAGGTGTGGCGGATGATGAAGGCCATCTTTTCCGCCGTGCAGAACGACGCCGCGACGATCAGATCGCCCTCGCCTTCCCGGTCGTCATCGTCGGTGACGACGACGAGTTCGCCCCTTGCAAAGGCTTGCAGCACTTCCTGGATCGTATCGGCCATTGTCCTGATATCTCGCTGATTGCAACCAGTGGATTAGCCGGGTTCCGAAGCCCGCGCCAGTATCATTATGCAACCCGCCATGCATCGGGCAGGTATGCCAGAGGGGTAGACACCGCTTCGTAGCCCGGATGAAGCGAAGCGCAATCCGGGATTTTTCCGCGGGCACGACCCCCGGGATTTCGCTTCGCTGCATCCGGGCTACAAGGCTGGTGCCTTTACGGCAGCACCTCGCGGCGGTCGCTGAGCCTTGCGTCCATCTCGGCCCGCTTGTCGTCGAGCAGGCCGGCGTCGGCGGCTTCGATCACGGTGTAGAGCTCGGCGGCGTCGCTGATCCGGGTCACCGTGACGTAGTCGGCGCCGGCGGCGTAGAGGTCGTTGACGTCAGCCAACAGGTCAGCGGTGGCGACGATCTTCGCGGTCGGGTTGAGCGCGCGGACGTGGCGCACCAGCTTCTCGTTGTCGGCGCCGACCAGGAGGAAATCCGGCACGCTCAAGATGATGATCTCGGCCTTGCCGATGCCGGCATGGACCAGCGTGTCGACATTGCTGATGTCGCCATAGATCACATGAAGGCCGCGGTCGCTCAGCGTGCGGAACACCAGCGGATTGAAGTCGATCACGCTGATCTGCTCGAGCAGCGACTGGTTCTGCCGCTCGATCTGGCTGAGCAGCGCGCTCGCCGCGCGGAAGAAGCCGAGGATGACGATGCGCCTGATCTCGCCATGGCCGCCCTCGTGCCCCTCGCCCTTGGCGCCGTCCTGACCGTGGTCGAGGTCGCGCAGGCCGATCCGCTTCAAGGGGCCGATCAGGCCGCGCACGATCTGGTCGCTGCGCCCCATCGCGAAGGTCGAAAGCACCGCCAGCACCACGAAGGCGAACGAGGCAGCGCTCGCGGTCTCGGTGGCGATGTGATTGGCGGCCGTTCCGGTCTGGATCACCACCAGCGAAAACTCGGAGATCTGCGCGAGGTTGATCGCCGGCAGCAGGCTCGCGCGGAGGCCCTGCTTCATCAGATAGAGCGGCGTGAACGTCGTCAGCAGCCGGCTCACCACCGTGAACGCCGCGATGATCAGCGCGAGGTTGATCACCGACAGGCCCGGAATCGGTATCGTCATGCCGAGCGCGACGAAGAACAAGGTGATGAAGAAATCCCGCAGCGTCGTCACCTTCGCGGTGACGTCGAGCGCGTAGGGGAAGGTCGACAGCGAGACGCCGGCGACCAGCGAGCCCATCTCGCGCGACAGATGCAGCCGTTCTGCGATCTCGCCGATCAGGAAACACCAGGCGAGCGCACCGAGCAGCACGAGCTCGGGCCGCCGCGCGATCTGATGGAACAGTTTTGGCAGCACGTAGCGGCTCAGCACCAGGGCGGTCAGGACCAGCACCGCGACGCGCGCGATCGACAGCAGCACGACGCCGATCTGCAGATTGTCGAGGCTCGGCTGCACTGCCAGAAACAGGATGGCGAAGATGTCCTGCAGCACCAGGATGCCGAGCGTGATGCGGCCCGGCAGCGTGTCCAGCTCGCGCTTCTCGTACAGCACCTTGACGATGATGACGGTCGAGGACAGCGCGCAGGCGACGCTGAGATAAATCGCATCGAACTTGCCGCCGCCGAGCGCAAGCCCGATGCCGGCAAAGAACAGCGCCCCGATCAGGCAGCCGCCCAGGAGCTGGCCGGCGCCTGCGAACAGGATCACCTTGCCGGCACGGACGATCTTCTTCAGGTCGATCTCGAGCCCGATCATGAACAGCATGAAGATCAGGCCGAGCTCGGAGATGACGCTGATCGACTCCTGGGACTTGACCCAGCCCATGCCGAATGGACCAATGAAAAAGCCGGCGATAAGGTAGGCCAGGATCAGCGGCTGCCGGGAGAAATGGGCGAGCAGCCCGACGCCCCAGGCGAACAGGATGGATAGCGTGATATCGCGAATAAGTTCGTGCATGCCCCAAGTCTTCCTGTTGCCGCAACCTAGAGGGCCGGGCGTGAGGATCAATCAAGCAATGTGTCACATCCGCGCAGGCGGCTTTTTTCTGGCGATTCTCGCTTGTCTGCTTACCGTGCGCATGGACCCGGCTTTAGCGCAAGCCGCCGGAAGTATTGAGCAAAATTTTGCGGGCTCGCTGACCGCGGTGCCCACGGAAAATCTCGCCACAACAGGCGCGTTCTACGTGCCGGTTTATTCCAGCGTGTCGATGAGCCAGGGCAAGTTCAGGGCCGATTTCTCGGTGACGCTGAGCGTGCACAACGCCTCCGAGACCAAGCCGCTGGTCCTGAAGCGGATCGCCTATTTCGACACATCAGGCAAGATGGTGGAGAGCTACCTCAAATCCCCGATCGCGCTAAAACCGTTCGCGACCGTCGAGGTCTCGATCGCCACGTCGGATGTCCGGGGCGGCACCGGCGCCAATTTCGTGGTCGATTGGGCGGCCGCCGCAGACATCGCGGAACCAGTGGTCGAGGCCCTGATGGTCGGCAGCGTCGGTGCCGGACACTATGCCTTCATCACCCAGGGCCGGCCGATCAGGCTGGTTGGCAAGAACTGACTTTCAGGGGAGGCCACGATACGGCCTTCTCAATGAAAACAACACGGGAGCGAAACAGCCATGTCCACTTCAGCCCAGTTCGATTTTGCACCCCTGCTCCCGGCCGGCCTGCCCGCGCCGGCCGCGCGGTGGACCGGGCTCGCCAAGTACAGCTTCGTCGGCGGCAACAACGATCCCGATCAGGTGCCGGTCGAGGGGCTGCTGGAGGCGGTCAACAGCGTGCTGAAGCGCGAGGGCCGGAATCTCGCGACCTACAATCTCGCCCACGGCCCGCAGGGCTATCTGCCGCTGCGCAAGTTCCTCACCGACAAGCTGAAGCGCGATGCCGGCATCGCCTGCACGCCGGACGACATCATGATCGTCTCCGGCTCGCTGCAAGCGCTCGACCTCGTCAATCACACCCTGCTCACCAAGGGCGACACCGTGCTGATCGAGCAGGAGACCTATCAAGGCTCGCTGAACCGCTTGACTCGGCTCGGCGTCAACGCCGTCGGCATTCCGCTCGATGGCGAGGGCATCCGGATCGACGCGCTGGCCTCAGCGCTCGCCGACCACAAGAAGCGCGGCATCACGCCGAAATACATCTACACCATCCCGACGGTGCAGAACCCGACCGGCTCGATCCTTCCCGAGAGCCGGCGCGCCGAGATGCTCAAGCTCTCCAAAGAATACGGCGTGCCGATCTTCGAAGACGATTGCTATGCCGATTTGGTCTGGAGCGGCGAGCGGCCGCCCGCGATCTACGCCATGAGCCGGCATGGCGGGGTGATCCATATCGGCTCGTTCTCGAAGTCGATCGCGCCTGCGCTGCGGGTCGGCTTCATCGTCGCGCCCTGGGAGATGATGTCGCGGATGTTGGCACTGAAGACCGACGCCGGCTCCGGCGCGCTGGAGCAGATGGTGCTGTCAGAATATTGCGCGCCGCATTTCGCGACCCACGTGCCGCGGCTGACGAAGGGTCTGCGGGCCAAGCTCGACACGCTGATGGAGGCGCTCAACGAGCAGTTCGGCACCGCCGCCGAGTTCGAGGCGCCGAAGGGCGGCATCTTCCTCTGGGTCAAGCTGCCGGATAATGTCGACACGATGAAGCTGTATCAGGCAGCGCTCGCCGCCGGCGTTTCGATCAACCCGGGACCGGAATGGTCGACCAGCAAGGCCCATTCGGGCAGCCGGCTCCGCCTCTGCTTCGCCAGCCCCTCGCATGAGCAGATCCGCGAGGGCGTCGCCGTTCTGGCCGAGGTCTGCCGCAAGGAGTTCGGCGTGCCCGCGCGCAGCGGCAATGTGGAGAAGCGCGGCTAGCTGTTCGCTTGCGGCGTGATGGATTGCTTCGCTTCGCTCGCAATGACGAGATGATCTCTCCTCACGTCATTGCGAGGAGCGAAACGACGAAGCAATCCATGCATCCACTTGCTCGAGATCACCTCACCGCGAACGGCGACTGATAGGGACGGCCGAACGCTACGCCATTGATCACGGTCTGCACCGGCTTCAGCAACAGATTGCCGTCGCGCTTGTTGTCGCGGGTGTCGACGAAGGAGACCGGGCCTTCGACGAGGTCCATGATCGCGACGTCGCCAGGCGCACCGCGCTGCAGCGTGCCGATCTTGGGCGTCCGGTTGATGATCCGCGCCGGGCCCGAGGTTGCCATCGCCACCACCTGCTCCAGTGAGGAGCCCATCGCCAAGAACTTGCTCATCACATTGGGCAGGAACGGCATGCCCGGCGAATTGCCGGAAAACACATGGATATCGGAGGAGATGGTATCCGGCGGGCAGCCGCCGGGGATCGCAATTTCAGCCACGGTGAAATCGAAGCTGCCGCCGCCATGGCCGACATCGAACAATACGCCGCGCTGCTTGGCCTCGAGCGCGGCCGGCAGCAGCCGGCCCTCCTGCACGATATTGGTGAAGGCGCCCGACATGTTCGGCGCGCCGGAATAAGCGTGGGTCAGGATATCGCCCGGCCGCAGCAGATTGAGGATGTCGCTCATCAGCTCTTTGGTTTCGACGCCGCCGATATGCACCATCATCCGCGCCGGCCAGCCGCACATCTCGCAGGCCTGAATGCCGCGCTTCAGCGGCTCCAGCCCATGCTTGAAGATCACGTTCTCGGACATCCGTACCTTGACGCCGATCAGGAAATCCTGGTTCTCGGCGAGCGCCATCGCACAGGCTTCGACCTGGGCGTTGTCGATGTTGTAGAGCTCGGCGACCGGGAACGCCGACAGGCCGTTGTTGGCGATGTGGACGAAGGCGTAGATCCGGGCCCGCGACTGCGCCACGATGTAGCGCCGCAGCGCCGCGAGGTTGTTGACGCCGGCATCGCCCGCCGAGACAACGGTGGTGGTGCCCTGGAATTGCACCAGCTCGTCGGCAGGAATGCCGATCGCTGAGCCATAGGGATAAACGTGGCAGTGCAGATCGACCAAGCCCGGCATCACCAGCTTGCCCGACGCATCGATGGTTTTCGTCGCGCGCGCCGCCGGGATTTCGTCCTCGATGGCCTCGATCACGCCCCAGCGGATGCCGATGTCGCGCTTGCCGCGCAGCGACTGGCTCGGATCGATCACGTCGCCGCCCTTGATCACGAGGTCGAACTTGTCGTTCTGCCCCATCGCGGCGCCGGCTGGCCCCGCGATCGCGGCAACCGTGGCCGATCCGGTCAGCGTCAGAAAATCACGGCGCGAGAATCCGCCCGAGAATCCACCCATGGCAACGCTCCCCCAGTTATATTCTTATGGCGCGATGATGCGTCGGGTGCGGTGGTTAGGCAAGCCGTGTCGATACGGGGAAATGGGGTCTCCGCAGGATGTCGTCCGCAGCGCATCCGCAGCACGTCGCCGACAGTCTTGCTGAACAGCTGTTCAGAAAACTCCTCGACGTCCGACAGGAACGTTTCGCCGGCTGCACTGTTTCATCCTCGATCAATTGAGGAGGATGAGATGAGGAAATTTGGATTGATGCTTGCGGCGATCGGCGCGCTTGCGGTGGCGGTTCCGTCGATCGCGAGCGCCGAGACCGTCGTGATCAAGCGTGGCGGCCACCATCATCATTGGGATCGCGGCTACGGCGCATATGGCGCGATGCGCCATTATGATCGCGGCTGGCACCGTGGCTGGCATCATGGCCATCGCGACCGCACCGTCATCATCAAGCGGTCGCACCGCTACTAATCAAAAAGACGACTGAGGATCGACACAATGGAAAATGGCTCCGCGCGGAGCCATTTTTTCTTTGCGAGGTCTTTGAGCGAGATCAAGATTTGCAGGGTGGGCAAAGCGACTTCTCCGCCGCCGACGTACCTTTGCCCATCTTACAATTCCACGATCAATCCCACGCCGGCGCAAAGCCCGGATTGACGCAACGCATGTCCTTGCGCAGCGCGTCGATCGCCTTGCGGTCGTCGTCATCGAGCTTGACTTTCAGCGCATCGAGATTGGCCTTCTGGCTCTCGCTGCGCGAAGCCTTCGGGATCGCCGCAACGCCGTCCTGGTCGAGCAGCCACCGCAGCGCGACCTGCGCCGCGGTCGCATCGTGCTTGCTGCCGATCTTCGCCAGCGTCTCGTCGGTGGCGAAACGGCCCTGCGCCAGCGGGCAATAGGCCACCAGCGGGATCGACTTCGCGGCGAGATATTTGCGCACCGGCGTCTGGTCCAGCATCACATGATATTCGATCTGGTTGCAGGCGATCGGCGCCTTGATGTCCTCGACCACGGTCTTGAGCAGCGCGGTGGTGAAGTTGGCGACGCCGATCGCGCGGGTGCGCCCTTCATCCTTCAGCTTCATCAGCGTCTCGAAGATCGCGGGCAGGTTCATTTCGCGCGACGGCCAGTGCACCAGATAAAGATCGACGTGATCGAGCCGCAGCTTCTTGAGGCTGGCGTCGAACGCGCGGCGGATCGCATCCGGTGCGAGGTTCTCGTGCCAGACCTTGGTGGTCACGTGCAGGTCCTTGCGCGCGATAGCGGAGGCGGCGATGCCGGCGCCGATCGGCTCCTCATTGCCGTACATCTCGGCGGTGTCGATGTGGCGATAGCCGAGGGCGAGCGCGCTCTCGACCGCCGCGCGGCAGGCATCGCCCTGCATGCGGAAGGTGCCGAGGCCGAGGCGGGGCAGGCTGATGCCCTGGGTTTGCAGATTATCCATGGATAGCTCCTGACGCGTGGGGCGCCGGGAAGATCGGCGACGTCACGCCAGCAAATCGTTTGTCGGGAATATTGGCAGGACTGCCAGCGCCGCAGTTTGCCCGCAAACCGGCCCCTCAGGCAAGGCTGCCGCCATCAAGATGTCGCGACGGACCGGCCGGAAGCGCGCGAGCTCAGATGTGCTGCGCCATGATCCGGCCCGGCCGCGCGTCCGGGCGCGGCTCGATATCGACCGCGAAGAGATCGTGGTTATCGACGTCCTTCAGCGTCACCGTCATCACGCCGGTGCTGCCGTCGATGCCGACGCGGCCGAAGAATTGCAGGCCGAAGCATGGCGCGAGATTGTCGCCCTGCTCCGCCGAGCAGCCCTTCTGGTACATCGCCCTGGGACCGAAGGTGTTGTCGAGCGCGCCCGGCGACCAGGTCCCGGCATGCAGCGGCCCGGAGACGAACTCCCAGAACGGCTCGAAGTCCTGGAACACCGCGCGGTTCGGATCGTAGTGATGCGCCGCCGTGTAGTGCATGTCGGCGGTAAGCCAGACGGTGTCACGGATGCTGGCGCGCTTGATGAAGGATAGCAGATCGGCGATCTCGCGCTCGCGCCGCGCCGGCGGCCCGTCGCCGAGCGCGACCGCATCGAGGCTGACGAGGCCGATCGGCAGGTCTGCCGCGAGCACCTTCCAGGTCGCGTCCGACGCCACCAGCTCGCGCTTCAGCCAGGCGAGCTGGCTACGGCCGAGGATGAAGCTGTCGTCGGGATCGCCCTGCTTGTTCCAGCTGGAATCGCGGTAGGAACGCATGTCGATCATGAAGACGTCGAGTAGCGGTCCATAGGCGATCTTGCGGTAGACCCGGCCGTCGCGCTCCGGCATCAGGCGCATCGGCATGAATTCGTGGAAGGCCCGGCGCGCCCGCGCCACCAGCCGCGAGCTGCCGTCGGCATCGTAGCCGGTCGCGTCAGCGGTGCCGACCGGCGACCAGTCGTCGGCGACCTCGTGATCGTCCCACTGCGCGAACATCGGCACCTCGGCGTGGAAGGCGCGGAAATGCTCGTCGAGCCAGTTGTACCGGTAGTTGCCGCGGAACTGGTCGAGGCTGTGCGCGACGACGGATTTCTCCTCGGTGACGATGTTGCGCCAGACCTCGCCGTTCGGCAGCTGTTGCTCCGCCGGTATCGTGCAATCGGCATAGATGTGATCGCCGGAATGGATGAAGAAGTCCGGCCGCTCGCTCAGCATGGTGCGGTAGCTGCGCATGCCGCCGCGCGCAACATCGATGCCCCAACCCTGCCCGGCGACGTCGCCCGACCACACGAACGAGACCGAGCGCCGGTCAGTAGGCGCGGTGCGGAAATGTCCGATGCGGGTTTCACCCGCAACGCCGTCGCTGTCGTCGAAGCGGATACGGTAGAACAGGTCCTGGCCCGGCGGCAGGCCGTCGAGCAGCAGCTTCGCGGTGAAATCGCGCTCGGGCAGTGCGTCGGCCGATGCGGTGCGCAGGATGCTGGCAAAGCTCTCGACCGCGGAGCACTCGACATGCATCCGCGCGGCGCGGTCGGCGCGCGCCCAGATCACCGCGGAGTCGCCGGCGACGTCGCCGGATTGAATGCCGGATATCGCGGGCCGGTCGGCGGCACGGCTCAGATAAGGCCTTGCCACCGAGCCCAATCCCGCCAGCGCGGCCATCGACGCCGAGCGCACCAGAAGCTGACGCCGAGTGAGGCCTCGCGCCGCCCTCGCGGAGATCGCCATCGCAAAACCCTCGTCGAATCGCGAGGAAGGTTTTGCCTGCGCTGCTTGACTCCGTCCTTACGGTTTCTTGACTCTCCGCCGACGGTTTTGCGACAGCGGGATGACTCGGAGCATGTCCGCCAGTTCGTCATTGCGAGCAAGGCGAAGCAATCCATCGTTCCGCATGGACGGCGCCATGGATTGCTTCGCTTCGCTCGCAACGGTGGAAGCAGTCGAGCACCCACTCCCTCACCGTCACCCTGAGGAGGCCGCGATGCGGCCGTCTCGAAGGGTCGACCGCCGGCCCTCTCCGCGGACGCATCCGGGCCGGTGCATGCTTCGAGACGCGCGCAAGGGCGCGCTCCTTAGCATGACGGGTTGGTAATTGCGCGCGGGTCAGGCGACTAAGAGGGACGCGGCTGCAGCGCGTCAGCGCCGCCAGTTGCAGATGCCGCCGCTGCGGCAGGGCCAGGTCTGGATCCGGGTGTCGCGGGCCTGCGCGTCGAGCGGGTTGGTGTGGCGGCGCGTCAGCCTGGCGCGGGCGGGCACGTGCGTGGCTGCGCGTTTGCGCTCGTGCGCCTTCTCGGCGGGCGGCGTCACCTTGGTGGTGCGGACGGCCCTTTGCGGCGCGACCTTAGTCTCTTCGACCTTCGGCCCGGCGCTGGCCTGCGGATCGCTGCTGTGGTCGGCCTTCGCTTCGACCGGGACTGGCTCGAACTGCGCCGGCGGGCCGAGGCGCTTCGGCGACAACACCGCCTTGGACAGATCGAGGCTGAAATATTCGCTCGGGCGATACTCGTCAGCCCGCGCCACGCCACACAGAGCCAGGGACGCAGTACAGAGGGCGGCGATACAAGCGCTTTTCAGGACCATGAACACGGCCTTCCTGAAATCACTCAAACGGAACAGGCATCATTTAGGGACGCGCCCGTGCATTTCCAGCCGGGGTTGCCGTCAGGGTTACCGGTCAACGATGGCGGCCGCGGAAAGTTCCGGCGGGCCGCCATCCACCTCTATTCGGCCGCCTGCGCCATCCGCTGGCCGATCGCGCTTTCCAGCCGCGCGCACTCGCCGCGATAGCGGGCGACGTTGGCCTCCTTGATGTGGCCATAGCCGCGTACGAGGTCCGCCGCCTTCGCCAGCGCCACCAGCCGCGGCAGGTCGAGCGGCCTCTTGCCGTCGAGATGACGCAGGATCATCGCCGAATATTCGACCGGCAGGGCGCGCTCCATCTTGCGCTCCGCCGTGTAGCCGAAGATGTCCCACCTGGTGCCGCGCAGCCCCTTCAGCCTCGCCAGCAGCCCGAACGCCTTGAAGATCCAGGGGCCGAACTCGCGCTTCTGCAGCCGCCCGGTGACGGGATCGCGCTGCGCCAGCAGCGGCGGCGCCAGCAGCACCTTCACGTCGGGGTTGCCCTCGAACTGCTCCCGCAACGCCTTGCTGAACTCGCCGTCGGAATAGAGCCGCGCAACCTCGTATTCGTCCTTGTAGGCCATCAGCTTGAACAGGCCCTTTGCGAAGGCCTCGGTCAACTCATGCGAGCCCGGCGCCGCCGTTGCCTCCGCGGCGCGGACGCGCGCGACGTCGTCGAGGAAACGTTTTGCATAGGCCGCGTCCTGATAGTCGGTAAGAAACTTGGCGCGGAACGCGATCGCCTCGTCCAGCGTCCGCTTGGCCGGTGCCGTGCCCGCGCTCTTGAAGCACGCGGCGCTGACCACGCGCGGCAGATCGTGCGCGGCAAGCCGGCCCCAGGAGAACGCCGTCTTGTTCATCTCGATCGCGGCGCCGTTGAGTTCGATCGCCTTGAGGATCGCGTCCAGCGACAGCGGGATCGCGCCGCGCTGGAACGCGAAGCCGAGCATGAACGCGTTGGTGGCGATGCTGTCGCCCATCAGCGCGGTAGCCAGCCCGGTGGCGTCGAGGATGTCGAGATCGCCGGGCGTCACCGCGCCGTTCAGTGCATCGCGCATCGAGCTCGCCTCGAAATCGATATCCGGGTCGATCACGAAGCTCGCGGTCGGCAAGAGATCGGCGTTGACGACGGCGCGGGTGACGCCGCGCTCGGCGCGGCTCAAGGCCGGATCGCTGGTGGCGACGACGATGTCGCAGCCGAGGATCAGATTGGCATTGCCCGGCGCGATGCGCACGGTAGTCAGCATGTCGGCCGCCGGTGCCAGCCGGACATGGCTCATCACCGCGCCGTTCTTCTGCGACAGGCCGGTGAAGTCGAGCGTCGAGCAGGCCAGCCCCTCGACATGCGCGGCCATGCCGAGCAGCGCGCCGATGGTGATGACGCCGGTGCCGCCGATGCCGGTGACAAGGATGTTGTACGGCGCGGTCAGCGTGGCCGCAGTCGGCGCAGGCAGGTCAGCGAACAGCGCCTTGGGATCGGCGGCCGTGCGGTCGGCCTTGCGCAGCTTGGGGTCCTGCACCATCACGAAGCTCGGGCAGAAGCCTTCGACGCAGGAGAAATCCTTGTTGCAGTTCGACTGGTCGATGCGGCGCTTGCGGCCGAGCTCGGTCTCCAGCGGCTGCACCGAGACGCAGTTCGACGCCACCGAACAGTCGCCGCAGCCTTCGCAGACGCGCTCGTTGATGAAGACGCGTTTTGCGGGATCGGGAAACAGCCCGCGCTTGCGGCGGCGGCGCTTCTCGGCGGCGCAGGTCTGGTCGTAGATCAGGACGGTGAGGCCCTCGATCTCGCGCAAGGTCCGCTGCACGGCATCGAGCTCGCGGCGATGATGGATCGTGGCGCCCGGCGGGAAATAGTTGGCAGGATATTTGTCGGGATCGTCGGAGACGATCGCGAGCCGCTTGGTCCCCTCGGCCGCGACCTGATGCGCGATCTGCGACACCGTGAAACCGCCCTCGGCCGGCTGGCCGCCGGTCATCGCGACCGCATCGTTGTAGAGGATCTTGTAGGTGATGTTGACGCCGGCCGCGGCAGCGGCCCGCAGCGCCAGCAGGCCGGAATGCGTGTAGGTGCCGTCGCCGAGATTCTGGAACACGTGCTGTTCGCTGGTGAACGGCGCCTGCCCGATCCAGGCGACGCCCTCCGCACCCATATGCGAGATCGTCGCGGTGCGGCGGTTCGGCACCGACAGCGCCATGCCGTGGCAGCCGATGCCGGCCATGGCGCGGCTGCCGTCCGGAATCTTGGTCGAGGTGTTGTGCGGGCAGCCCGAGCAGAAATACGGCGTGCGCGACAGCTTGGCCGTGCCGGTGCCCTCCGCCGGACGATCGAACGCCTCGAGCTTTGCCAGCCGCTGCTCCAGCGCGGGGCTGCGGTGGCCGAGCTTGCGCAGACGCGCCACCATGGCGGCGGCGACCATGGTCGGCGTCAGCTCGCCTTCGCTCGGCAGCAGCGGCGCGCCGCTCTCGTCGCGCTTGCCGACCACCGAAGGACGCTTCGAGGCGTCCATGTTGTAGAGAATGCGAACCAGCTGGTCTTCGATGAAGCCGCGCTTCTCTTCGACCACCAGCACGTCCTGCAGGCCTTCGGCGAAGGCGCGCGCGCCGCGCTCCTCCAACGGCCAGGTCAGCGCCACCTTGTAGATGCGCAGGCCGAGCGCCTCGGCCTCGGCATCGGTGATGCCGAGATCGGCGAGCGCTTGGCGCAGATCGAGATAGGCCTTGCCGGTCGCCATGATGCCGAGCCGCGCCGGCTTCGAATCCAGCACGATGCGATCGAACCGGTTGACGCGGGCGAAGGCGGCGACCGCCTGCATCTTCGGCCCGTGCAGCCGCCGCTCCGCCTCCAGCGGCGGATCCGGCCAGCGGATCGAGAGACCATCCGGCGGCATCTCGAAATCGTCGGGCATGATGATCTTGATGCGGTCGGGATCGCTGACGATCGAGGCCGAGCTCTCGACCGTCTCCGAGATCGCCTTGAAGCCGACCCAGCAGCCGGAATAGCGCGACAGCGCGAAGCCGAGAATGCCGAGATCGAGATAGTCCTGCAGCGTCGCCGGATTGACCACCGGCATCAGCGCCGAGGCGAACACCTGCTCACTTTGATGCGCCAGCGTCGAGGACTGGCAGCCATGGTCGTCGCCGGCCAGCGCGATCACGCCGCCATTGCGCGACGTGCCGGCCGAATTGGCATGCTTGAGCGCATCGAGCGAACGGTCGACGCCGGGGCCCTTGCCGTACCAGATGCCGAACACGCCATCGACCTTGGCGCCCGGGAACATGCCGACCTGCTGGCTGCCCCACACCGCCGTCGCCGCGAGATCCTCGTTGAGGCCGGGCACGAAGGCGATGTCGTGCTCGCGGAGGAAGGATTTCGCGCGCCACAGCGCGTGGTCGTACATGCCGAGCGGCGAGCCGCGGTAACCGGAGATGAAACCCGCGGTGTTCAGCCCGTGCGCGCGATCGCGTTCGCGCTGCAACATGGGCAATCGGACCAGCGCCTGGGTACCGGAAAGGAAAATTCGCTTGGTGTCCAACCGGTACTTGTCGTCCAGTCCAACGTCCATCAACGTCATCAGTCTCAGCTCCCCGTCCCGTGCCGGTCCGAACCGGTCTCATTTTCTGCGCAGCATCATGCATCAGCATGCACTGATTTTGCTATGCATGAACAGGCCCGATCCATGGGCGCAGCACATATCTCATGTTGCGATTGCGAGGGCTTGCCGAAGCCTGGCTTCTTTGAAACGGTGGCGCGCAAAGGGAGACCCGAGGATGCTGACAGTCGAGACTGCGTTCACGACGGAAATCGTGCAAGACGGTGATCTGTTGGTCGGACCATGGCGGCAGCCGAAGCAGATGCTGCAGGCTCAAGTCTACGACTCGCACGCCTCGATCCACGACGATGCGACCGCGAAGAAGCTCGGCTTCCGCGGCGGCACCATCGAGGGTCCGACGCATTTCAGCCAGTTCGCGCCGCTCTGCGAGCGGATATGGGGCCGCGCCTGGTTCGAGACCGGCTGCCTGTCGGCGCATTACCGCAATCCCGCCTTCGAGGGCGAGGAGGTGCAGGCCCGGATCGAGAAGCCGAAGGATGGCCAGACCGTCTGCGCGATCGGCATGATCAAGCGCGACGGCACCGAGGTCTTGCGCGGCACCGCGTCGGTCGGTGGCGACGGCAGCGAAACGGCCCTCAGCCGCCGGCTCGGCGAATTGAAGCCGCTGGCCGATCCCGTCATCCTCGCCGACATCAAGGTCGGCATGAAGACCGCCCGGCAGCCGATCAGGATGGATTTCGACCAGCACATGGGCGACCTCTATCCGTTTTCGCTGGCTGACAAGCTGAAGGTGATCACCGAGCCCTCCGACGGCTACTACGCGCAGGAGCACAATCCCTGGGGCCGCGCCATCATCCCGATGGAGATGCTGAGCGTGCTGTTCCAGTATCGCGCGCGCGAGGACCGGCTGCCGGTGCGGGGCCCCGCGGTCGGGCTGTTCGCCGACCAGGAGATCCGCCTGCTGCGCGGCCCGCTATTCCCCGGCGAGACCTATTTCGCCGAGCGCGAGGTCGTCGCGCTCTCCGGCAGCAAGCGCACCGAAAGCATGTGGGTGCGCACCACCGTGTTCGACGCCGACAGCACGCTGGTTGCGACCATGCTGCTGAACGGAGCCAGCATGAAGGATTCCTACGCCAATTACGAGCGCGAGCACAAAGCCCTCTACGGCTGAAGCGACAGCCGCCTCCCCCCGCAAGCCGCCGAACCAAGGATAACAACAACAATGGCCCGCCTGCCCTATCTCGAAGCCGAACAAGTCGCGCCCGAATATCGCGACATGCTCAAGCGCAACACCAATCTGCACAAGCTGCTGGTGAACTCGCCGGACATGGCGCGCGCCTTCAACGGCATCGGCAGCTACATCCGATTCAAGAGCAAGCTCGATCCGCGGCTGCGCGAGCTTGCGATCCTCCAGGTCGGCTGGCTGGAGAAATCCGAGTACGAATTCACCCACCACGTGAAGATCGGCAAGGAGTTCGGCGTCACCGACGAGGACATCCAGGGGCTGATGGCAGAGACCGACGGCAAGCCGTCGAAGCTCGAGCCGCTGGCGAAGGCGATCCTGAAAGGTGCCCGCGAGATGGTGCGCGAGCTCGCGATGTCGGATGCGACCTTCGCCGAGATCAAGAAGGAGCTCTCCGACGAGCACATGACCGACCTCGTACTGACGATCGCGTTCTACTGCGCCGTGGTGCGCGTGCTCGCCACCATGCAGATCGACAACGAACCCACCTACAAAGAGGTACTTCAGCAGTACCCGATCCCGGGAGTGAAGTGAGATGCGCCTGCAAGATCGTGTCGCCATCGTCGTCGGTGCCGGACAGAGCCCCGGCGAAGGCATCGGCAACGGCCGCGCCACCGCGCTGACCTTTGCGCGCGAAGGCGCCAGGGTGCTGTGCGTCGATCACAATCTGGCCTCGGCGCAGGAGACCGTCGATCTGATCGCGGCGAAGGGCGGCACCGCGGCGGCCTTCAAGGCCGATGTGACGAAGGACGCCGACATCAAGGCGATGGTGGCCGATGCGCATGGGCGCTGGGGCAGCATCGATATCCTGCACAACAATGTCGGGGTCAGCCTGTCCGGCGGCGATGCCGAGCTGCTCGACATTACCGAAGAGGCGTTCGACCGCTGCGTCGCGATCAATCTGAAGAGCTGCATCCTCGCCGCCAAACATGTGATCCCGATCATGCGCAAGCAGCAGCGCGGCGCGATCATCAATATCTCGTCGATGGCCGCGATCACGACCTACCCGTACGTGGCCTACAAGGCGACCAAGTCGGCGATGATCGCCTTCACCGAACAGCTCGCCTACCAGAATGCGCAGTACGGCATTCGCGCCAATGTGATCCTGCCGGGGCTGATGAACACGCCGATGGCCGTGGACACCCGTGCGCGCGAATTCAAGAAGAGCCGTGCCGAGGTCGAGGCCGAGCGCGACAGCAAGGTGCCGCTGCGGCAGAAAATGGGCACCGGCTGGGACGTTGCCAATGCGGCGCTGTTTCTCGCCTCCGACGAGGCCAATTTCATTACCGGTGTCACGTTGCCGGTGGATGGCGGTGCCAGCGTGCGGCGCGGTTAACAGGTCGATCTGTGCGATTAACCTGTGTGACCTGACCGCCGTTAATCTCTGTGACGAGATCACGCGTCAATGCGCCCAACGATTCGAAAAACTTGAAACATTCCAATGACACGGCGATGTGACGAGGCGTCCACATAAATCGAAATCCTGACTCGTTGTGGTCGCACGAAATTCATCTGCGCTCTGTATCTGGCTGCCCAGAAATTGGAGTGCCTGGACATGAGCGAAGAACTCGAACTCAGACCTGATCAGTGGGATGCGTTGAAGGCGCTGCGGGCCCCCGCGGCAAACCCTTCCAGACTGAACCGGTATGCGGTCGATAGCCTTGTGACCCTCGGCTTTGTTGCGGTGCGGGGCGATTCGTTCGCGTTGACACCGGCGGGCCGCAAGATGCTGGTCCGCGGTTCGTCACAATTGCTGCTCGACATCGCCGCCTGAAATCACTGGAAACGCCTCAAACGAGAGCCTCGGTTCCGATCGACATCGGAACCGAGGCTCTCGCTTTTGATGTGGAGCGAACCCGCGCGGCATCATGCCGCGTGGGTGTTTCCGGGAATGGTCGCCTCGCCGTGCTGCGTCAGCGGCTTCATGCCAGTGAGACTGCGCAGCAGCACATAGAATACCGGCGTCAGGAACAGGCCGAAGATCGTGACGCCGATCATGCCCGAGAACACCGCAACGCCCATCGCGCGCCGCATCTCCGAACCGGCGCCGGTCGAGAGCACCAGCGGCAGCACGCCCATGATGAACGCCATCGACGTCATGAGGATCGGCCGCAGCCGCAGCCGGCTCGCCTCGATCGCGGCCCGGATCGGCGAACGGCCAGCGAATTCGAGCTCACGCGCGAACTCGACGATCAGGATCGCGTTCTTCGCCGACAGGCCGACCAGCACGATCAGGCCGATCTGGGTGAAGACGTTGTTGTCGCCCTTCGACAGCCAGACGCCGAACATCGCAGCGAGCAGGCCCATCGGCACGATCATGATGATCGAGAGCGGCAGCGCGAGGCTCTCATAGAGCGCGGCGAGCACCAGGAACACCAGCAGGATCGCGAGCGGAAATACCCAGATCCCGGAATTGCCGGCGATGAACTCCTGATAGGTCAGGTCGGTCCATTCGAAGGCAAAGCCGGGCGGCAACACCTCGGCTGCGATCCGCGTCGCCGCCTCCTGCGCCTGGCCGGAGGAATAGCCGGGCGCCGCGGCGGCGTTGATGTCCGACGACAGGAAGCCGTTGTAGCGGATCGCGCGCTCCGGACCGGCGCTCTGGCGCACCTTCAGCAAGGCCGACAGCGGCACCATGTCGCCCGACGACGAGCGCACCTTCAACTGCCTGATGTCGTCGGCGCGCGCGCGGAACGGCGCGTCGGCCTGCACATAGACCGAATAGGTGCGGCCGAACTTGTTGAAGTCGTTGACGTAGTAGGAGCCGAGATAAATCTGCAGCGTGTTGAACACCTCCGTCACCGGCACACCGAGCTGCAACGCCTTGGTGCGGTCGATATCGGCGAACAGCTGCGGCACGTTGACCTGGAAGCTGGAGAACGCGCCGGCGATCTCCGGCGCCTTCGAGATCGCCGCCATGAACGCCTTGGTCGCGTCGTTCAGCGCGTCATAGCCGAGGCCGGCACGGTCCTCGATCTGTAGCTTGAAGCCGCCGATGGTGCCGAGGCCGTTGACCGGCGGCGGCGGGAACATGGCGATGAAGGCTTCCTGGATGCCGGCATATTTCTTGTTTAGCTCGGCCGCGATCGCATTGCCGCTGAGCGCGGGATCCTTGCGCTCGTCGAACGGTTTGAGCGTCGAGAACACGATGCCGGCGTTGGAGGAGTTGGTGAAGCCGGAGATCGACAGGCCCGGGAACGCCACCGAGCTCTCGACACCGGGCTGGGTCAGCGCGATGTCGCTCATCTTGCGGATCACCTCCTCGGTGCGGTCGAGCGTGGCGCCGTCAGGCAGCCGCGCGAACCCGACCAGATACTGCTTGTCCTGGCCTGGCACGAAGCCGCTCGGCACCTGCTTGAACAGCACGCCGGTCAGGCCGACCAGCACCACATAGAGACCGATCACCGCGGCCTTGCCGTAGATCACCTTGGTGACGGTGCGGCCATAGTTCTCGGACGACTTCGTGAACACCTTGTTGAAGCCGCGGAAGAACCAGCCCAGCGACTTCTCCATGATCAGCGTCAGGCGGTCCTTGGGCTCGTGATGGCCCTTCAGCAGCAGCGCCGCCAGCGCCGGCGAGAGCGTCAGCGAGTTGATGGCGGAGATCACGGTCGAGATCGCGATCGTCAGCGCGAACTGCTTGTAGAACTGGCCGGTGAGGCCGGAGATGAACGCCAGCGGCACGAACACCGCGATCAGCACCAGCGCGATCGCGATGATCGGACCCGACACTTCGCGCATCGCCTGGTTGGTGGCATCGCGCGGCGACAGCCCGGATTCGATGTTGCGCTCGACGTTCTCGACCACGACGATGGCGTCGTCGACCACGATGCCGATCGCGAGCACGAGGCCGAACAGGCTGAGCGCGTTGATCGAAAAGCCGAACACATGCATCACCGCAAACGTGCCGACGATCGACACCGGCACCGCCAGCAGCGGGATGATCGAGGCGCGCCAGGTCTGCAGGAACAGGATCACGACCAGCACGACCAGCGCGATCGCCTCGAGCAGGGTGTGGATCACGGCCTCGATCGAGGAGCGCACGAACTGGGTCGGGTCGTAGACGATCTGGTAGGACACACCCTCCGGCATGTTCTTCTTGATCTCGGCCATGGTGGCGCGGACGTTGTCCGAGATCTGCAGCGCGTTGGAGCCCGGGGCCTGGAAGATCGGCAGCGCCACCGCCTGCTTGTTGTCGAGCAGCGAGCGCAAGCCGTATTCGGACGCGCCGAGCTCGATCCGCGCGACGTCGCGCAGCCGCACCACCTCGCCATTCGCGCCGGTCTTGACCACGATGTCGCCGAACTGTTCCTCGGTCGACAGCCGTCCCTCGGCGTTGACCGAGAGCTGCAGGTCGATGCCCTTGACGCTCGGCGAGGAGCCGACCACGCCGGCGGCGGCCTCGACGTTCTGCGCCTGGATCGCCTTGACGATATCGTTGGCGGTCATTGCATGCTCGGCCGCCTTCTGCGGATCGACCCAGATCCGCATCGAATAGTCGCCGGCGCCGTAGAGCTGGACGTCGCCGACGCCGTCGATCCGTGCCAGCCGGTCCTTGACGTTGAGCACCGCGTAGTTGCGCAGATACGTCATGTCGTAGCGGTTGTTCGGCGACAACAGATGCACGACCATGGTGAGGTCGGGCGAGCTCTTCTTGGTGATGATGCCGAGCTGGCGCACCACCGCCGGCAGGCGCGGCTCGGCCTGCTGCACGCGGTTCTGCACCAGTTGCGTCGCCTTGTCGGGATCGGTGCCGAGGCGGAACGTCACGGTCAGCGTCATCGCGCCGTCGGTGGTGGCCTGGCTCGACATATAGAGCATGCCCTCGACGCCGTTGATCTGCTCCTCGATCGGCGTTGCCACCGTCTCGGCGATTACCTTGGGATTGGCGCCGGGATAGGTCGCGCGGACCACCACCGAGGGCGGCACCACGTCGGGGTATTCCGAGATCGGCATCGCAAACAGCGAGATCAGGCCGGCAAGGAAGATCAGGATCGATAGCACGCCGGCGAAGATCGGCCGGTCGATGAAGAATTTTGAGAGATTCATGGTGGTGCCCCTGGGGCGCAGCGAAGGCTCAGCGCTGCGCCGTGTTCTGCCTGGTTTCGGCGGCTGCCTGCTGCATGCCGCGCGCGCCCATCTCGGCGACCTCCAGCTTCAGGAGGGCGCCGGGGCGCACGCGCTGCAGGCCGTTGACGACGATACGCTCGCCCGACTTCAGGCCAGCGGTGACGATGCGCAGGCCGTCGACCGCGCCGCCGAGCGTGACCGAGCGGTACACCGCGCGGCTGTCGTCGCCGACGACCATGACGAACTTCTTGTCCTGGTCGGTGCCGACGGCGCGCTCGTCGATCAGCACCAGCGTCTGCTGCTGCGGCTGGCCCATGCGCACCCGCGCGAACTGTCCGGGGATCAGCCGGCCGTCGTCGTTACGGAAGGTGGCGCGGACGCGGATGGTGCCGCTCTGGCTGTTGACCTGGTTGTCGATCAGCTGGATGTGGCCCTTGGCACCGAGGCCGCCGGAGGTCGTCATCTCGACCGGGATCCTGGCGAGATTGCCACGCTGGCCGGAGCCGTCGGCGATCGAGTTCAGCGCGCGCAGCACCATTTCCTCGTCGGCATCGAAGCTCGCGTAGATCGGATTGACCGAGACCAGCGTGGTCAGCACCGGCGATGCGGTGCCGGCGGCGACGAGGTTGCCGACGGTGACCTCGATCTTGCCGACGCGGCCATCGACCGGCGCGCGCACCTCGGTGTAGTCGAGATTGAGTTTGGCCGTCTGCAGCGTCGCCTCCGCCGCCTTGACGTTGGCGATCGCCTCGCGATTGGCGTTGTCGCGCTGGTCGAAATCACGCCGGGTGACGACGTTGTTGCCGACCAGAGCTGCGCCGCGCTCGACCTCGCTGGCGGTGAACACGGCTCTCGCCTTCGCCGCCTCGAGCTGGGCCTGGGCCTTGTCGACCTCGGCGGCATAGGGCGCCGGATCGATCTTGAACAGGACATCGCCGGCCTTCACCAGCGCGCCCTCGGTGAAGTTGGTCGCGAGGATCGCGCCGGCGACTCGCGGCCGGAGTTGGATGCGGTCGACGGCCTCGAGCCGGCCGGAGAACTCCTCGAACAGCGTGGCCGGGCGCGGCTCGACGATGGCGACAGTGACGGGCACCGCCTGCTCGGGAGCCGCCGCGGGCGCCGTCGCTTGCGCGGCATAAAAATAGCGGCCGGTGGTGATCGAACCGGCCACCGCGAGGCCGCCGAGGATCACAATACCTCCAACAATGGATCGGAAACGGCCGGAACGGGGATCTTGGGTTGACGAAGGCATGAGCGCGCTCCAAATCGATCTGTAGTGCTCGCTACAGATGTGGAGCTGGACGCGGCTTCGCAAGATACTTATGTATCGGACGCTATGAATTTCTTAGCGCGTTTCTGGGGAAATGGAAAGTCGCGGAAAAACATCACGTCCAACAACGAGATAGGCTAGGGACAATCCCGTCGTAGAAACGGCACCCGGCTTACGGAGCAAC
Source organism: Bradyrhizobium semiaridum (assembly GCF_020329505.1). Taxonomy (GTDB): domain Bacteria; phylum Pseudomonadota; class Alphaproteobacteria; order Rhizobiales; family Xanthobacteraceae; genus Bradyrhizobium; species Bradyrhizobium semiaridum. The sequence goes on along the minus strand of NZ_JAGKJJ010000002.1, from coordinate 154,250 downwards.
GAAATGGGTATGGGACGCCCCCGCGCATTCGACGCGGACGCCGCTTTGGACCAGGCCATGGAGGTGTTCTGGCGCCACGGCTATGAGGGCGCGACGATCGCGCAGCTCACCGAGGCAATGCACATCAATCCGCCGAGCCTCTATGCCGCCTTCGGCAGCAAGGAAGGCCTGCTGAAGGCCGCGCTCGACCGCTACACCGAGAAACGCGACGCCTGGATGGAGAAGGTGTTGGGCGCGCCCACCGCCCGCGAGGTCGCCGAACGCTTCCTGATGGAGCATGCGGACGCCCAGACCGACCCTGCCAACCCGCCTGGCTGTCTGCTGGTCCAGGGTGGCCTGGCCTGCGGCACTGGCTCGGCGAATGTTCCCTTCGAGCTGGCGGCGCGCCGCAATCACACCGAGGATCAATTGCGTGACCGTTTTGTCCGCGCCAAGGCGGACCGCGATCTGGGCGACGGCGCCGACCCTGCGTCGCTCGCGCGCTACCTCTCCGCCGTCGCGTCAGGCATGTGCGTGATGGCCTCCTCCGGTGCGACCCGCGAGGCGCTGCGCGAGATCGCGGCCGTGTCGCTGAAGGCGTTCGAGGAGCAGTCGAAGGGCGACGCGTAACGGCGCTTCGCCACATCGGCAACCTGTCAAATTCATCGCGCTGTCACGGAACGCGGCCCGATCGGCGCCGGTTGTCCCGCGTCATGTCGTGAGCGGGAGACGACCAATGAATGCCGAGGATACGCAACAGCAACCCCAGCAGGACCCCCAGTCAGCGCAGCCGCAGCCGGTTCGCCACGGCGCCGGTTTCTATGCCGGCATCGTCGGTGGCCTTGCGGTGATCGCGATCCTGGTTGGGCTCTCGCTCACCACTGGCCTGCCCGGGATGCACAGCACGCCGACGGCGCAAGTCTCCGGTCAGTCCGTGGTCGGCAAGACCGCGTCCGACTGATCGCGGCCGCCCGCGCTCACCACATCGTCTGCCGCGCGCGCTCGGGCCATTCCCGGTCGTACTTCTCGCCGCCGACCGTGTTCTCGCTCATCTCGGCGAGGATCTGGCCTGGTGTCGGCAACGACCTCGGATCGACCCGCTTGTCGGGATTCCAGAGATCGGAGCGCACGATGGCGCGGGCGCATTGGAAGTAGATCTCGTCCACGGTCATCACGATGACGGTGCGCGGCGTTTTGCCTTCCATCTCGAATGAAGCCAGCAGTTCCCGCTCGGCCGTGACATAGGCGCGGCCGTTGACGCGCAGCGTGCTGCCGGAGCCCGGGATCAGGAACAGCAGCCCGACACGCGGATCGCGTACGATGTTGCGCAACGAATCGCAGCGATTGTTGCCGCGGCGGTCCGGCATCATCAGCGTCTTGTCGTCGTGGATGCGGACGAAGCCCGGCAGGTCGCCGCGCGGCGAGCAGTCGAGGCCCTCTGGCCCCGACGTCGCCAGCGACACGAACGGCGATTTCTCGATCAGCACCCGATAGAGCGGCGTCACCCGATCGGCGACCTTCACGGTCGACGCGTCGTTCGGGAAGCCATAGATCGCTTCGAGCTGCTCGATCGTTTCAATCACCGACATCAGCGTCACTTCTCCCTTGCTGCTGCTTATCGTCCCAACGCTCGCCCTTGATGACGCGGACCAGCTGCCGCGCGTGATATTCGGCGGTGCCGGAGTTCACGATCGTGACATCGGGCGTGGCCGTCGTCTCGTCGACGCTGCGCGCCAGCCGCTGTGCGAGCTGGCCGTCGCTGGCACGGGCCCGCGCCGCAAGGCGCGCGGCAAGCACGTCAGGCGGCGCGGTGATCGAGACCACGACGACGTTGGCATAGTCGCGGCGCGCGGCCGCGATCACGGTGCGCGAAACATTGGCGATCACGGTGCGGCCGGCGCGGATGTCGTCACCGATCGCCCGCGACAGCGCGTAACGATGCCCATGCGCCTCCCAGTGCATCGCGTAGTCGCCATTGGCGACGCCGCGCTGAAACTGCTCCGCACTGACCTCGTCATTGTCCTCCGACGCCGACGCGGCGCGGGTGATCAGACGGCGCGGAAACACGATGCCGCTGATATCGGCACAGGCTGCCTTCGCCAGCGACAACAGCGTATCCTTGCCGGCACCGCTCGGCCCGACGACCAGGATCAGGCGGCCTGGGCCGATCGATCGGGCATGCTGCTCGGCGACGACGGACGCGTCGGTCATGCGACCCGCCCTCCCTCGCGCCAGACGCTGCGCACCACCGGAAGGTCGCGCGCGACATGGACGCGGATCAGGTCGGCGCGCCGGCCGACCGCGATCTCGCCGCGGTCGGACAGGCCGACCGCCTCGGCCGGCGTCTTGGTCACGGTGCGGACCGCGGCGGCAAGATCGATCGCCGGCACATGCCGCGGCAGCTGCAGCGCCGCCATCAAGAGGCTCGAGGGGATGTAGTCCGACGACAGGATGTCGAGAACGCCCTCGCGCGCGAGATCGACCGCCGCGATGTTGCCGGAATGCGAACCGCCGCGAACGACGTTCGGCGCCCCCATCAGGATATCGATCCCGGCGGTGTGCAGCCCGCGCGCGGCTTCCATCGTGGTCGGGAATTCGGCGACGGCGACCTTGTCGTTGATCGCATCGGCCACGTTCTCTTCCGTGGTGTCGTCATGGCTCGCCAGCGGGATGCCATGCTGCTGCGCCAGCGCGACGATCGCGCGGACATTGGTCGCGGCATATTGCTTCTGATAGTCGAACCGCCGCGCGAACAGCACGTCGAGCTCGGCGTCGGTCATGCCGCCGCCCTTGCCGCGGTAATAGTCGCGCAGCTTCACCTCGTCGCGGAACTGGCGCTGGCCCGGCGTGTGGTCCATCAGCGACATCAGCCGCACGTCCGGCCGGCCGACCAGTTCCTTGGCCTCCTCCACCACCGAGGGCATCGGCACCTCGCAGCGCAGATGCAGGAAGTGATCGGCACGCAGCAAATTCTCTTCGCGCGCGGCGGAGATCGCCGCCGCCAGCACGCCGGCGCGGCCGTCGACCTCCTCGGCGCCGTCCTCGCGCCAGACTCTCAGCGAATCCAGCACCGTGGTGATGCCCGAGGTGGCAAGCTGGCCGTCATAGGAGATCACGGCGGCGATCGGATTCCAGAACACCTTCGGCCGTGGCACATAGTGCATCTCGAGATGGTCGGTGTGCAGCTCGATCAGGCCGGGCATGATCAGGTCGCCGCCGGCGTCCTCCGCCGCTTCGGGCGCCCGGCCCTCGCCGAATTCGGCGATCTTGCCGTCAGATATCGCCACCCAGCCCTGCTCGATCACGCGATCGGCGAGAACGACCCTCGCGTTGCCGATGATGGTGTCTTGCTTGGCGGTCATTTCAAATGGTTCCTTCAGGCAGCAGCGGCGAACGAGGTCACGTCGACGATCCGGTCGGCGATCAGATGGCGGATCTCGTCATCATGGACGATCGCGACCATCGCGACGCCCTTAGTCTTCTTCTCGGCAATCAGCTCGACCACAACTGCGCGATTCGCCGCATCGAGCGAAGCGGTCGGTTCGTCCAGCAACAGGATGGGAAGGTCGGAGATGAAGCCGCGTGCGATGTTGACACGCTGCTGCTCGCCGCCGGAGAAGGTCGAGGGCGGCAACGTCCACAGCCGCTCGGGGATGTTGAGCCGGCGCAGAAGATGGCCGGCGCGGGTGCGGGCCTCCTCGCGCGCCACGCCGTTGACGATCAGCGGCTCGGCGACGACGTCGATGGTCGCGACCCGCGGCACTGCGCGGAGGAACTGGCTGACATAGCCGATGGTCGAGCGGCGGATGCTCAGCACCTGGCGCGGCTCGGCGGTGGCGAGGTCGATCACCGCGCCGTGGTGGCGGATGCCGATCCGGCCGCTGTCGCAGCGGTAATTGCCGAAGATCATCTTGAGGATGGAGGATTTGCCGGCGCCCGACGGGCCCGACAGCACGACGCATTCGCCTGGCTCGACATGGAACGAGACGCCGCGCACCACGGGCAGCTCGACGCCGCCCTGCAGATGCATGGTGAAGGTCTTTTCGGCGTTGGCGAGTTCGATCATCGCGGTCATTGGCAGGCTCATGGCGGTAGGATCGAGGAGACGAGCAGTTGGGTATAAGGCTCGCGCGGGTCGTCAAGCACCTGGTCGGTCAAGCCGGTCTCGATGACGCGGCCGCCCTTCATCACCATGACCCGATGCGACAACAGCCGCGCGACGGCGAGATCGTGGGTGACGACGATGGCGGCGAGACCGAGCTCGCTGACCAGGTTGCGCATCAAATCGAGCAGGCGCGCCTGCACCGAGACGTCGAGGCCGCCGGTCGGCTCGTCCATGAACACCAGCCGCGGCTCGGTGACGAGGTTGCGGGCGATCTGCAGCCGCTGCCGCATGCCGCCCGAATAGGTCTTCGGCGCATCGTCGATGCGGCCGACGTCGATCTCGACCCGCTCCAGCCAGGTCGAGGCGCTGTCGCGGATTTTGCCGTAGTGATTCCAGCCCACCGCCATCAGCCGTTCGCCGACATTGGCGCCGGCCGAAACGCCCATGCGCAGACCCTGCGCCGGATCCTGATGCACGAAGCCCCAGTCGGTGCGGAACAGGAAGCGGCGCTCGGCCTCGCCGAGTACGGCGAGGTCGCGCAGCACGCCGTCGCGCATCCGGTACGACACGCGTCCCGCGCTCGGCGCGAGCTGCGCCGAGAGCAGCTGCAGCAGCGTCGACTTGCCCGAGCCGGATTCGCCGACGATCGCCAGCACCTCGCCCGGATAGAGCGAGAACGAGATGTCGCGGCAGGCCGCGAGCTGGCCATAGTTCTTGGCGAGCCCGTCGGCAACCAGCAGCGGCTGGTCGTTGTCGAGATGAGACGCCTCAGACATGCGCCTTCTCCTTGTGCGGCGCCGCCCTTTCGGTGCCGTGATGGCCGGCGGCCTGGCGCTGCTCGCAGAAATCGGTGTCGGAGCAGACGAACATCCGCCCGCCTCTGTCGTCGGTGACGATCTCGTCGAGATAGGAATTGTCGGCGCCGCACAGCGCGCAGGGCGCGTCGAAGCGGTAGCGCGTGAACGGGTGGTCCTCGAAATCCAGCGATACTACCGTGGTGTAGGGCGGGATCGCATAGATGCGCTTCTCGCGGCCGGCGCCGAACAGCTGCAGCGCCGCGCAATTGTCCATCTTCGGATTGTCGAATTTCGGCGTCGGCGACGGGTCCATCACGTAGCGCGCATTCACCTTCACCGGGTAGGCGTAGGCGGTCGCGATGTGGCCGAAGCGCGCGATGTCCTCGTAGAGCTTGACATGCATCAGGCCGTATTCGGCCAGCGCATGCATGCGCCGCGTCTCGGTCTCGCGCGGCTCGAGGAAGCGCAGCGGCTCGGGGATCGGCACCTGATAGACCAGCACCTGCCCCGCATGCAGCTCGGCCTCGGGAATGCGGTGCCGCGTCTGGATCACGGTGGCGTCGGTCGTCGATGTGGTCGTCGCAACGCCCGCGGTCTTGCCGAAGAACTTGCGGATCGAGATCGCGTTGGTGGTGTCGTCGGAACCCTGGTCGATGACCTTCAGCACGTCGTCAGGCCCGAGGATCGCCGCGGTCACCTGCACGCCGCCGGTGCCCCAGCCATAGGGCATCGGCATCTCGCGGCTGGCGAACGGCACCTGATAGCCGGGGATCGCGATCGCCTTGAGGATCGCGCGGCGGATCATCCGCTTGGTCTGTTCGTCGAGATAGGCGAAGTTGTACGTCGGCGCGTTCATTCCGCGGCCTCCCGCAGTTCCGGCGTATCGTTGGCTTCCGCGAACTCCTGCCGCAGCTTGCGTAAGAGGCCGAGCTCGGACTGGAAGTCGACATAGTGCGGCAGCTTCAGATGCTCGACGAAGCCGGTCGCCTGCACATTGTCGGAGTGCGACATCACGAACTCCTCGTCCTGCGCCGGCGACCTTGCCTCCTCGTCGAGCTCGCGGGCCCGCAGCGCGCGGTCGACCAGCGCCATCGACATGGTCTTGCGCTCGCTCTGCCCGAAGGCGAGGCCGTAGCCGCGGGTGAAGCACGGCGCCTCGGTCGCCGAGCCCTTGAACTGGTTGACCATCTGGCACTCGGTCAATTCGATCGAACCGAGCGGCACCGCGAAGCCGGCATCCTCGGCAAAGAACTCGACCTCGACGTCGCCGAAGCGGATCTCGCCGGCGAACGGATGGTTGCGGCCGTAGCCGCGCTGCGTCGAGTAGCCGAGCGCAAGCAGGAAGCCCTCGTCGCCGCGCGCCAGATTCTGCAGCCGCAGGTCGCGGTCGGCGGGGAAGCTCAGCGGCTCGCGCGTGAGGTCGCCGACCGGCGCATCCGGTTCGGCCTGCGGCGAGGATTCGATCAGGCCGTCGCGGCCGAGGATGTCGGTCACCCGCGGCGCCGGCGTCTGCGGCGCCTCGGCCGTTGCCGGCTGCTCCGGCACGAAACCTTCCGCGAGCTGCGGATCGAGCAGGCGGTGGGTGTAGTCGAAGGTCGGGCCGAGGATCTGGCCGCCCGGAATATCCTTGAAGGTCGAGGAGATGCGGCGGCGCACCTGCATCTCGCCGGTGTTGACCGGCTCGCTGGCGCCGAAGCGAGGCAGCGTGGCGCGGAAAGCGCGGACCAGGAAGATCGCCTCGATCATATCGCCGCGCGCCTGCTTGATCGCCAGCGCCGCGAGCTCGCGGTCGTAGAGCGAGCCTTCGGTCATGACGCGGTCGACGCCGAGCGAAAGCTGCTCGGAGATCTGCGCCAGCGTCACCTCCGGCACATCGCGGTCGCCACGCCGCTCATGCGCGAGCAGACGGTGGGCGTTCTCGATGGCGCGTTCGCCTCCCTTGACGGCTACATACATCGCTTACACTCCGCTTGCGACCAGCCGCGTGGTGCGCGGGATCGCCACTATCGCATCGTCATGGACCAGCACGACATCGATGCCGCGCGGGAACAAGGCTTCGTTGACGGCAAGCCGTGCGAACAGATCGCGCGGCCGGATCATCGCCTGCAGCAGCACGGTGCCGTCGATGCCGGGGCCCTTCAGCTCGAAGGCCGGCCCCTGCGTCAGGCCGTCGACCTGCAGGATCAGCGTGGTCGACCTATCCGGATATTCGCTGCTGCCGAATGCGAAGCGCTCCAGCGCCGGAAGATTCTCGGCATCGCCGACCAGCGCGAAGCTCGCGATCGACGGCTCCCCAATCACCGGGGCGCTGGTGTGAAACTTCAGCCAGCGCGCGACACTTGGTGTCGCCGTTATCGCCGCATCGAGCCAGATCGGCGTGTCGTGATCGAACAGCGTCAGCGCGATCGCGGCCGCGCCGCGCATCAGCCCAGCGGGCGTTCCCACGCTCGCGGTGACGCGCTGAACGCTGCCCGGACGGGCCATCGCATCCATCACCGAGCGGAAGGTCGACTGGGCCGACAACACCTTGTCGGCAAATCCTGCGGGCAGTTCGGCAATCGTCGTCATCGCATCACCCCTCACCACGCACCATCGTGTAGAAATCGACCCGCGTCGCCGCGGTCTCCTCGGCCTTGCGATTGCGCGCGGCGAGCATCGCCGCGCGCAGCGGCTCAATCACCTTGGCCTCGACCTCGTCGGACAACTCCGCCGACTGCACCATGGCGTCGCACAGCGCGATCATCCGCGCCTTCTGCGCGTCGCGGCCGAGCGTGTAGCCGAAGCCGACCTCGCCGGTCGCAAGCCGCACCGCCGCGCGCGACACCGTCGCCTCGCCGAGATTGAACGGCGCGCCGTCGCCGCCGATCCGGCCGCGCAACATCACGAGACCGTTTTCCGGCTCGCGCAGGTTCTCATGCGCAGGCACTGCGATGTCAGCGAGAAAGCCTGCGATTTCGGCAGCGTCGGAATGCGCCAGCACAGCCATGGCGGCCTTGCGCTGCGCCGTCTTGCTGTTTCGTCCGGTCGTAGTCATGTGCAGCTCTCGGGCAACCTTGCCTGAATCAAGTTGTCTATGATACTAGACAACTTGATAACCAAACGCCATGACTGTTTCGTGACAATTCCAAGATTTCTGGCTATCACCGCGGCATGAGCATGCAGGAAAGTTCCGGTGTCGCCTTGTGGCGGCAGGTCGCCGACGGCATCGAGCGCGGCATCGCCGACGGCCGCTTTGCTGCGGGCGAAAAGCTGCCCGCCGAGATGGAGATCGCCGAGACCTACCGGGTCAACCGCCATACCGTTCGGCGGGCGCTGGCGGCGCTGGCGGAACGCGGCCTGGTGCGCGCCGAGCGCGGCAGCGGCACCTATGTCGAGGCCCAGCGCCTCGCCTACCCCTTGCGCTCACGCACGCGGTTCTCCGAGATCGTCGGCGCCGGCGGCCAGGAGCCGCGCGGCCAGCTGATCGAGGCCGGCGACGACATCGCCAGCCGCGAGCTCGGGCAGGTGCTCGGACTGAAGACCGGCGCGCCGCTGATCCGGATCGAGGCGGTTCGGTTCGCCGACCGCACGCCGATCTGCGTCTCCACCACCTGGCTGTCGGCCGAACGCTTTCCCGATGCCGGCACCGTGTTCGCCAATCTGCGCTCGATGACCAAGCTGCTGGCGCATTACGGCATCAGGGACTACCGGCGCTCCACCACCCGGATCACCGCAGCGATTGCCGACGCCACCGACGCCGCGCGGCTCGATCTCGCGCTGGGACGCCCGGTGCTGGTGGTCGACGCCACCGACGTCGACACCGCGGACAAGCCGCTGGTGACCAAGCGCTCGCGCTTCGCCGCCGAGCGCGTCGAGTTCCTGGTGGAGAACAGCTAGTTAGTCGCCCTTCGAGCAAAGGCACCAGGCTCGCGCATTTCGGAATATTGGAAGAATACCCCTGCGTTGCCCGACGTGTCAAGCGGCCGTCGAACACCGGCAGCCGCCGGCTCCTTTGCATGGGGTTATTTTCATGATTCGGCTCTGCCGCCTCAACGGAGGGCGGAACCGATGATCGCGAACCTTTTTTTCTCCCTCTCCCCTTCTTTACGGAGAGAGGATTGGGGTGAGAGGCTCGCTCCGCGGAAACGGTGAACGACTGACTCGCGGAGAGCCCCCTCACCCGGATCGCATTCATGCGATTCGGCCTCTCCCCCGCAGGCGGGGAGAGGCGAAGGAGCCTATACCACCGCCCGTTGCCCGATGATCGCAAAGCGCAGCTTGGTCGAGATGAAATCGATCGCCGCGACCGCGATCAGGATCATCAGGATCAGGAACGACACCTTCTGCCATTCCAGCACGCGGATCTGCTCGGCGAGTTGCAGGCCGATGCCGCCGGCGCCGACGATGCCGATGATGGTGGCCGAGCGCGTATTCGACTCGATGAAGTAGAGCACCTGCCCGGCGATCACGGGCAGCACCTGCGGCAGCAGGCCGAACCGAATCTCATGCAGCGCGTTGCCGCCGGAGGCGCGGATGCCCTCGACCTGCTTGCGGTCGGCCGCCTCGATCGCCTCGGAGAACAGCTTTCCGAACGCGCCGAAGTCGGACACCATGATCGCGAGCACGCCGGCGAACGGGCCGAGACCGACGACGTTGATCCAGACCAGCGCCCAGATCAGCGTGTCGACGCCGCGGATCGAATCCAGGAAGCGGCGCACCGGAAAGCGGATGAGGTTGGACGGGATGACGTTGCGCGCCGCCAGCAGGCTGACCGGCAGCGCCAGCACCGCGGCGAGCGTGGTGCCGAGCAGCGCGATCGACAGCGTCTCGCCGAGCGCCTGCATGTAGAGCGGGAACGACGAGCCGGGGTTCGGCGGCATCATCAGCATGGTGATCCAGCCGAGCTCGCTGATGCCCTTGATCAGCTTCGTCGGCGAGAAGTCGAGATCGACCAGGCCGTAGATGAAGATCGCGAACGCCGCGGCGATCATCGCCGGCAGCGCCAGCCGTGCCGATGCGGGACGTTCGAACACGTCGGGATACTTCGCGCGCAGTTCCTCGGTGTTCGGCCTCGGCAGCTGGCTCATCGCCGCGTCTCCTTGCCGAACAGCCGGCCGCGCAGCCAGCCGGTCGAGATGTCGATGATGAACACCGTGACGATGATGGTGACGAGGATGGCGCTGACGTCGGAGTAATAGAACTTGCGGATCGCGACCACGAGCTCCTGCCCGATGCCGCCGGCGCCGACGAAGCCCATCACCGAGGCCTCGCGGACGTTGATCTCGAAGCGCAGCAGCGCGTAGCTGGCATAGCCGGCCGAGACCTGCGGCAGCACCGCAAAGCGCATGCAGGACAGCCAGCTCGCGCCGGTGGAGCGGATGCCCTCGACCGGCTTCATGTCGGCGTTCTCGACGATCTCGGCGAACAGCTTGCCGAGCGCGCCGGTCGAATGGATCGCGATCGCGAGCACGCCGGCCATCGGCCCGAGCCCGAAGGCGATCACGAAGATCAGCGCGAACACGATGCCGGGCACGGTGCGGGCGAATTCCAACAGGCGCCGCACCACAAAGCGCAGCCACGGTCCGGGCGAAGTGTTCTGGGCCGCGAAGAAGTTCAGCGCGAAGGCGAGCACCGCCCCGGTGAGCGTGCCGACATAGCTGATCAGGATGGTCTCGCCGAGCAGCTTCAGCCACTTTTGCCAGCCCCAGAACCACTCGGCCGGGTCGGTCCAGACCCGTGCGCCGGAATCCAGCGTGAGGATGCGGTCGAAATAGCTGATGAAGTTGCCGAAATAGGTGAACAGCGTCCGCAGATTCACTTCCGCGCCGAACGCGGCAAGCAGCAGCGCCGCGCAGAACAGGGCGGTCGCCAGCGCCGCCTTCAGCCGCTTGCGCGCGACCGCCTTGCGATAGGTCTCTTCAAGCGCCGCCAGTTGCGGGGCCGGAAGAATGGATACGGCGGTCGCCATCGATGGGCCCAGTCGGGTTGGGAGAGTTGAAACGGAAAAGGGCCGGGTTGTCGAAACCCGGCCCGGTTCGCTCGTTGCGTTCGATCAGCTGGCCTTCTTCTTGCGCAGGCTGTCGACGAACTTGATCAGCTCGATGGTGCCGTCCCAATCCTTGGTGGTGGCGGGATGGAAGCCCTTCTTCTGGCCGTCGGAGAGGCGGTCGAAGGCGGCCTTGTCCTTGGTCGGCGCGTCGAAGAACGCCTTGGCGATCGCAGCCTTCAGGTCTTCCGGCAGGTCGGCGTTATAGGCATAGGGCCCGTTGATGATCGGCGCCGACTTGTGGATGATGCGGAAATCATCCTTCTTCATCGCCGAGCCGTCGGCGTTCTTCAGCATGCCCTTGTGCAGCATCTGGGCGAGCGTGGAGTCGTCGTCGCTGGTCCACTGATTGGCGGCCACGTCGACCGTGCCCTGCGAGAGCGCCAGCACGGCGTTCTCGTGGCTGCCGGTGAACACGACCTTGCCGAAATAGCCCTCGGCGTCATGGATGCCCATCTTGTCGAGTTCGAAGCGCGGCACGTTGTTGCCCGAGGTCGAGTTCGGGTCGACCAGGCCGAGGTTCTTGCCCTTGAGGTCGTCGACCTTCTGGTAGGGGCTCGAGGCCTTGACGAAGAACACCGAGTAGTAGCCGGTCGAGCCGTCGGCGTTGATGTCGTTGGCGAAGGCGTCGGTCTTGACGCCGGTCAGGCGGGCGCGCGCGAACGAGGCCGAGCCGTAGCTCGCGATCTGGATGTTGCCGGCGCGCTGGCCCTCGATGACAGCCGCGTAGTCGTTGGCGATGCGCAGGTTGACCTTGACGCCGAGTTCCTTGGACAGATACGCGACGAAGGGCGTCCAGCGTTCGGTGACGCCGGAGGCGTTTTCCGCCGGAACGACGGCGAAGGTCAGTTCGGGATACTTCGCCTTGTAGTCCTGCGCCGAGGATGAGCCGGCGAAAGCCAGCGCGGCAGCGCCGGCCAGCACGATGCGACGAGTGATCATGATTACCCCTCCAGTGGTGGTCCTGTTGGCCGGGCGAAATGCCCGGCCGCCCTCAATTTCCAAAAATGCGCGCGCTCAGGCGGCGGCAGCGCTGCCGAGCACCGGTGCAGTTGCGCCATCGGGCGTGGGCTGCGGCGCCGCGCCGATGACGTCATTGGCCTCGAGATCGTAGAGCTCGCGGGCGACATGGTCGGTCAGCGCCGCCGGCGCGCCGTCGAACACGACGCGGCCCGCCGCCATGCCGATCAGGCGGTCGCAGTAGGTCCGCGCCAGGTCGAGCGAGTGCAGATTGCAGAGCACCGTGATGCCGAAATGCTTGTTGATGCGTAGCAGCGCGTCCATCACGATCTTGGTGTTACGCGGATCGAGCGAGGCGATCGGCTCGTCGGCGAGAATGACATCGGGCTCCTGCACCAGCGCGCGGGCGATCGCGACGCGCTGCTGCTGGCCGCCGGAGAGCTGATCGGCGCGCTGCGCTGCGTATTGCGCAATGTCGAACTGCTCGAGCGCGGACATCGCAAGCGCCCTGTCCTGCTCCGGCCACACCTGCGCCAGCGAGCGCCAGGACGGGATCTGCGCGAGGCTGCCCATCAGCACATTGGTGAGGACGTCGAGCCGGCCGACCAGGTTGAATTGCTGGAAGATCATCGCCGAACGCGCCCGCCACCGCCGCAAATCCTTGCCGCGCAGCGCGGTGACGTCGGTACCCTCGAACAGGATGCGGCCGGAGGTCGGATCGGCGAGACGGTTGATCATCCTGAGCAGCGTCGACTTGCCGGCGCCGGAACGGCCGATCACGCCGACGAAGCTGCCCGGCGCGATCGAGAAAGACGCGTTGTCGACCGCGGCTTTTGCGCCGAAACGGCACGTCAAACCTTCCACTACCAGCATGCAATGCTCCAACCGCGTCGCGTTGGGCCACCGCTATCCCCGGCGTTTTACAGTTATGTGACGGCGCTACTGCACTGCGGCGATCGTCCACACCCCTCTCTTGCCGTCATCGCCGTGTCATGATGTTGTCATCATGCGTCGTGATGACACGCCATCTCCCCGAAATGCCAAAGGATTTGCGGAGTGCTCTGATGGCCGGAAAAACACTCTCGGTCGTGCCGACCGTTGATCCCAGCGCGTCGGTGCGCGAAAGCAAGCTAGGCAAATATACTGAGGTCGGCGCACGCACGATCCTGCTCGAAGTCAGCATGGATAACTATTCCTACGTCGTGAACGACAGCCAGATCACCTACACCTCGATCGGAAAGTTCTGCTCGATCGCGGCGATGACCCGGATCAATCCCGGCAATCATCCGATGCAGCGCGCTAGCCAGGCGCATTTCACCTATCGCGCCAGCGCCTATTTTCCCGGCGAGGGTGACGACACCGAGTTCTTCAACTGGCGACGTGCGCATCACGTGCATATCGGCCATGACGTCTGGATCGGTCACGGCGCGGTCCTGCTGCCGGGACGCAACGTCGGAACCGGCGCCGTGATTGCTGCCGGCGCCGTTGTGACCAAGGATGTGCCGGCCTACACCGTCGTAGCCGGTAATCCGGCCCGCCCGGTGAAGCGGCGCTTCACTGAGGCGATTGCCGATCGCCTCACGACGCTGGCATGGTGGGACTGGGATCATGAGTCGCTTCGCCGCGCGCTGCCCGATTTCCGCAAGCTTCCGGTCGATGAGTTCCTCGACAAATACGAGGCCGCGAGCGCGGCCCGATCAGACAACAACCAGCGGAGTGCCGCATCGTGACTGACATTTTCATCGCAGGCGGACGCACGCTGATCGACGGCGCCTTCGTCGAGACCTCGCTGCGGACCGCGGGCCGCGACATCGGCGCGCTCGATGCCGAGCAGGGCCGCGCCGCGCTGCATATCGATGCCGGCGGGCTCTTGGTGCTGCCGGGGATCATCGATCTGCATGGCGACGCCTTCGAGCGGCAGATGATGCCGCGCCCCGGCGTCGACTTCCCGATCGACGTCGCGCTGATCGACAGCGACCGCCAGGCGATCGCCAACGGCATCACCACCGTCTATCACGGCACGACCTGGTCATGGGAGCCCGGCCTGCGCAGCGCGGAGAATGCGCGCAAGCTGCTCGACGCGATCGAGGCGCTGCGCCCGCAGCTCGCCGCCGACACGCGCTTCCATCTGCGCCACGAGACCCACAATCTCGCCGCCGAAGCCGAGATCATCCGGTGGCTCAGCGAAGGCCGCATCGATCTGTTCGCCTTCAACGACCACAGCAACGTCAAACCGAAGAAGCGCAATCAATCCGCCGAGCGCGCCGGGCTCTCGCTCGAGGCCTTCAACGAGCTGATCGATCAGGTCGTCGCGCGCCGCCCCGAAGTCCCGGCCTCGATCGCGCGGCTTGCCGCCGCCGCGCGCGAGGCCAATGTGCGCATGCTCTCGCATGACGACAACACCCCCGCGATGCGGCAGGAGTTTCGCGCGCTCGGCGCCACGATCGCCGAATTCCCGGTCAACGAGGAGACCGCGCGCGATGCCGCCGCGGCCGGCGACTTCATCGTGTTCGGCGCGCCCAACGTGGTGCGCGGCGGCAGCCACACCGGCTGGACCAGGGCGTCCGACATGATCGCCAAGGGCCTCTGCTCCGTGCTGGCGTCCGACTACTATTATCCGGCACAGCTGCTCGCCGCCTTCCGCCTCGCCGGCGACGGCATCCTGCCGCTCGCCAAGGCGTGGGACCTGATCTCCGCGGCGCCGGCGCGCGCCGCCGGGCTCGACAATCGCGGCGTGCTCGCCGCCGGCCGCCGCGCCGACATCATCCTGGTCGACGACCAGGTGCCGCTGCGGCCGCGCATCGTGGCCGTCATCGCCGCCGGCCGGCTGGTGCATCTGGCGGATGCAAGCTGCCTCGTTCACTCGCTCGCGCCGCGCAAGACGGTTGCGGCAGCGTAGCCGGGCTGATCCATGGGCAACTTCCCGCGCTACGCCATCTACCATGCGCCATCAGCCGACAGCGAGCTGCACCGCTTCGGCGCCACGATGCTCGGCTACGACGCGGCCTCGGGCGGCGATCTGCCCTTCCCCGACGGCGTCGCGCCGGACTGGCGCGAGCTGACGCAGGACCCGCGCAAATACGGATTCCACGCCACGCTGAAGGCTCCGATGGCGCTCGCCGACGGCAAGTGCGAGGCGGAGCTGCTCGACGCCTGTGCCGCCTTCGCCGATCGCCCACGCTGCATCCCGCTGATCGAGCCGGTGGTCGATGCGATCAGCGGCTTCATCGCGGTGATCCCGGCCAGGCGCTCCGATGATCTGCAGCAGCTCGCCGCCGACTGCGTCACCGAGTTCGACGCGTTCCGCGCACCGCTGACGCCGGAGGATCGTGCGCGGCGCAACCCGGCGAAGCTGTCGGCACGGCAATGCGAATATCTCGATCGCTGGGGCTATCCGTACGTCATGGAGGAATTCCGCTTCCACATGACGCTGACCGGACGGTTGAGCGACGAGCGGCGCGGCCCGATCGTGGCGTGGCTGCGCGAGCGGTTTGCCGCGACCGGCCTTGCTACGCTCGCAGTCGACCGCATCGCCCTGTTCAAGCAGGACGACGGCGGCTCACGCTTCCGGATCATCGGTAGCTGGCCGCTGCGGACGAGCTAGCTTTCCCTCGCAACTTCGGCCAGCAGCCACCTCTTGAACGCCTGCAGCGCGCGGCTGCGCTGCGCGCCCGGTGGATGAACCAGCCAATAGCTGCCGGTCATGTGGCTCACCGGCAGGAGCCGGCGAATGGTGCCGCGCCGTTCACTTTCTGCAATGAACGGTTCGAGCGCGAGCGCGATCCCGGCGCCGCGTTCGGCGGCCTGCAGCGCCGCCACAAAGCTGTCGACCGCGACCGCCCGCGCCGATTGCGGTACGGTCTCGCCGGCATGCTTGAACCAGAGCGGCCACGCGGCGGGGAATGTCGACACCTCGATCAGGACGGCGCGGCCGAGGTCGGCAGCCGTGCGCAGCTTCAGCCGCCGTGCCAGCGCCGGCGTGCCGACCGGAACGGTCCTGACGTCCATCAAGCGATGCGCAACGACGCCCTCGGCCTTGTCGGGCCCGAAGCTGATGCCGGCATCGAACATCTCGGTGTCGAAATCGACATTGCGGTTCGAGGTCTCGGCCGATCCTAGCGGCCTGCGCCGCCCGCTGTCGATCTCGGATGAATGTCATTCATCCGAAACGTCACGCTTTCGCTTGTCGCAAGAGCCGCAATGTCGGATTCTACGCATCATATCGAGCCGGTCGACAGGCCGGCCGAGCCAGCGGAGGGCAGCGATGAGGGCGCAACTCGCGGACGAAGCTTCCGTCGTCGACCGGATCCTGCAGCATATCGACGCGAAATCGACCGACCTCAGCGACGGCGTCTGGCACGAACCGGTCGCGCATTATCTGTCGCAGGACCGCTTCGCTGCCGAGATCGCCCACGCGTTCCGTCGCACGCTGACGCCGTTCTGTCCGTCCGCCGCGCTGGCCGAGATCGGCGCCTATGTCGCGCGCGACGCGGCGCTGACGCCGATCATCGCGATCCGCGGCGCCGACGGCGTCGCGCGCGCCTTCCGCAACGCGTGCCGCCACCGCGGCGTGCAGCTGGTCGACGGCACCGGCTGCAGGAAGGCACTGACCTGCCGCTATCACGGCTGGACCTACGGCCTCGACGGCCGGCTGCGCGGCATCCCCGACGAGCACGGTTTTCCGGGTCTCGACAAGACCACGCACGGTCTCGTGCCGGTCACCTGCATCGAGCGCGGCGGCCTGGTGTTCGTCTCCCAGGACGATCCCGCCGCGGCATCCGACGCCACCGACATGCCGACCTTGTTCGGCGACGACTGGACGCTGTATTCGACCAATACGCAGGAGGTCGAGGCCAACTGGAAGATCGTCGCCGAGGGATTCCTCGAGGGCTATCACATCCGCTCGACGCATCAGGATACGTTCTATCCGCTGCAATACGACAATCTCAACGTGATCGAGGCCTTCGGCCGCAACAGCCGGATCAGCTTCCCCTACCGGCGCATCGAGAAGCTGCGCAATGTGCCGCCGGGCGAGCGCAGGACCGACGGCATGCTGACGCATGTCTATCATTTGTTCCCGAACGTGATGCTCTCGACCTTCCCGACCAACCGGCTGATGACGGTACTGGAGCCGCTGGCGGCTGGCCGCACCCGCCTCGTCACCTACACGCTGTCGAACCAGATCGCGGCGGAGGACGGCCGCGCCGCCGTTGCGCAGGGCCGCGATTTCGTCACCGCCGGCGCCGCCGAGGACCGCCAGATGGCTTGCGCCGCGCAGCGCGGCCTCGCAACGCGCGCCAACGACCATTTCACCTTCGGCCTGTTCGAAGGTGCGATCAGGCACTTTCATCGCAACCTGGCCGCGACCATCGACCGCGGCATGAACCCACGCTGATTCATCGAGGACCCGAGCATGGAGCATCCGACCGTCAGATACCAAACCGAGCAGGCGGTCGCGATCGTGACGATCGACCGCTATGACGCGGCGCGCAATGCGGTGAATCCCGAGACCGCACAGGGGCTGGCACACGCCTTTCGCGCCTTCGACCGCGATCCCGCGCTGTCGGTCGCGATCCTGACCGGCGCAGGCGGCGCGTTCTGCGCCGGCTTCGATCTGAAGCGCACCGCGGCCGGCCATCGCGGCCACCGCGTCGAGAACGGCGACGGCCCGATGGGCCCGACCCGGATGAAGCTGTCGAAGCCGGTGATTGCCGCGATCGAGGGACCGGCGGTGGCGGGCGGGCTCGAGCTTGCGATCTGGTGTGACCTGCGCGTCGCGGCGCGCGACGCCACCTTCGGCGTCTATTGCCGGCGCTTCGGCGTACCCCTGATGGATCTCGGAACCGTGCGCCTGCCGCGGTTGATCGGCCACAGCCGGGCGATGGACATGATCCTCACCGGGCGCGGCGTCTCGGGCGAGGAGGCCGGCGCGATCGGACTGGCCAACCGTGTCGTCGCGCCGGGCAGTGCGCTTGCCGAGGCGCGACGGCTCGCCCATGAGCTGTGCCGCCTGCCGCAGGCTGCGCTGCGCAGCGACCGGCTCTCCGCCATCGAGCAGTGGGAGCTCGGCTGGGAACAGGCCACGCTGAACGAGTTCCGCCTCGGGCTCGCGACCGTCGCGACCGGCGAGACCGAGGCCGGCGCGCGCCGTTTTGCCGGTGGCAAAGGCCGGCACGGCGATTTCGCCGACATTACGTGAGGATTGGCGTGCGGATCGCTAACGCTCGTCCGGCCGCGTGCGGGCGATGATCTCGGCAGCGCCCTTGTCGAGCAGCTCCATGCCGACGGCGCGGCCGAGCTCGCGCGGCCGATCGGCCGGCCCTCGCCGCGTCACCTCGATGAAGCCGGCGCCGGCTTCGTCGAGCACGGAGGCGCGCAGCGTCATCTCGGCGCCCTGCAGCGTGGCGTGACCGGCGATCGGCGAATTGCAGTGGCCGTTCAGCACCCATAGCACCTCGCGCTCGGCCTCCGCGGCCAAGCGCGATGGCGCGTTATCGATCAGCGCCAGCCGGGCGCGCGTCACCCAGTCGTTACAGACGCATTCGACCGCAACGATACCCTGGCCGACCGCCGGCAGCATCTCATCGACCGAGAAATCATGCGCAATGCGCGCGGTGAGGCCGATCCGCTCCAACCCGGAGCGCGCCATGACGAGCGCATCCGCCGGTCCGACCTCGCCGCCCCCCGGCAGCCGCTGCTTGTCGCCGCGATCGAGTTTTGCGACCCGCGTATCGGCGGCGCCGCGGAAGTGGATCACGGTGGCTTCGGGGAACAGCCGGCGCAGATAGGCGGCGCGGCGCACCGCGTTGGTGCCGATCATCATTCCCTTGCCGCGCGCGGCACGGAAGGCGTCAAGCGACAGGCCGGGCCGCAGCACGAGGCAATCATTGGCGGCATCGCGCGGCAGCAGCGCCGCGATCACGAGACCCGGCGTCTCTTCATTGCCCGGCACGTCCTTGAGCGAATGCATCGCGGCCTGCAAGGTGCCCGCACGCATCGCCTCGCGGATCTCGGCGACGAAGGCGCCGCCTTTGCCGCCATGGCGGAGCAGCTTGCTGGTCTGGTCCTGGTCGCCGCGGGTCTCGAACTTGACGACATCGACGGCGAGGTCCGGCGCCGAGGCGCGCAATAGCCGCGCGACCTCCTCGGTCTGCGCCAGCGCCATCGCGCTCTTGCGCGTCCCGATCCGTAAAACCTGTCCCGCCACAGGGTCTCCGCTAGATATGCTCATCGACCGCGGATTAGAACAAAAGGCCAGTCAAAACAACGGTTTTTGCCTCCGCGATCCCGCTCAGGCGACGTCGTCCACGAGCGCGACGCCGGCCCCCGTCATGGCCGCGACGGCGGCCGCGAGCGAGCCGGCGAGATCGATGGCACGGCAGCCCGCCAGCACGACCGTGGTGTCGAAACCGAGACGGCGCGCATCGAGCGCCGAATACTGCACGCAGTAGTCCGTCGCGAGCCCTGCCATGACGATGCGCTTGAGGCCGCGCTCCCGCAGATAGCCGGCGAGCCCAGTCGGCGTCGTCCGGTCGTTCTCGAAGAACGCGGAGTAGGAATCGATCGCGCCGCGAAATCCCTTGCGGATCACCAGCTCAGCCCGGTCGGTCACCAGCTCTGGATGGAACGCCGCGCCCTTCGTCCCCTGGATGCAATGGTCGGGCCACAGCGTCTGCGGGCCGTAGGGCATGGAGACGGACGAGAACGGCGCGGCACCCGGATGCGAGGTGGCAAAGGAGCTGTGGCCCTTCGGGTGCCAGTCCTGGGTCAGCACGACGTGGTCGAACCGCTCCGCCAGCCGGTTAACCACAGGCACCACGGCATCGCCGTCGGCGACCGCCAGCGCGCCGCCCGGGCAGAAATCGTTCTGCACGTCGATGACGAGCAGCAGATCGTCGGGTGCAATCCTCACGGCCGTCACGTCCCGACCCGCAGTGAAGCGCGCAGCTTGCGCAGGCAGGCGATCACCGACAGCGCGGTGATGCGGCCGGTCTTCGGATTGTCGGAGGGAATGTTCTCGATCGTCATCGAGAACCGCGCCGCGTCGGAATCGACGTCGATACGGTGGGTGTTGCGCGTCACCGTCGGATCGGCCCAAATCTCGACCCGGGTGCGATCCGGCCCGATGCCGGCCAGCGACAGCGCCACCGCGACGTTGAGATTGGCCGGAAAGCCCTTCGCGGCGTCACGCGCGCTGCCCTCGAACACGCGCACCGGCTCCCTGATGCCTTCGATCCGGATGTCGTTCTCGACCAGATACGACGCGCCGAGGAGGCCCGCGACCGGCTTGCGCGTTACGAGCCTTGCCGAATGGATGGTGCCTTCCGCTGCGGCGGTCACCGCATCGAGCCCGATCAGCGCGCCGGTCGGCACGATGATCTGGCCGCCATGGGTTTTCGCGAGATCGACGAGGTCCTCGTTCTGCAGCAGCGCGCCGACGCTCAGCACCACGGCGGTCTTGCCGCGTTCGACCACCGGCGCCACGATCGCGCGCACCATCTTGCTCGGCGCGCACTCGACCACGACGTCGGCGACCTCGGCGAGCTGCTCGACCGGCACCATCTCCGGCGCCGTCCTGAGCTCTGCGAGCCAGCTGCGGTGTTTCTCCGGGCTGTTCGCCGAGACCGCGACCAGCATCAGGCCGTCGATGCCCTGATCGAGCGCCTTGACGACGTCGGCGCCGATCGCCCCGAGACCGGCGACCGCGACGCGTGTCGTTCTTGCGCGCTCCGCCATCACTTGCCGCCGGCGAGCATCTTGACCAGACGATAGAGATACTCTTGCCCCTCGTAGAACGACTTCACCGCCACGCGTTCGTCCTTGCCATGGTTCCTGTTGTCGTCGACATCGGCGGCAAGCCCGGAGTGGCCGTAGGTCGGAATCCCCGCATTGCGCAGGTAGCTGCCGTCGGTGGCGCCGGTGCTCATGACCGGAACGATCGCAGCATCCGGCCAGAACTCCTTCGACAGTTTCTCGATCGATCCCATGATCTCCTCGTTGAGCGGCGATGGCGGGCTCAGCACCGCCTGGCCGCCGACCACCTCGATCTGCTTGTCGGCGAGCACGCGTTCGATCTGGGCCTGCACGCTCTCGACCGGCTCGCCGGGCAGGATCCGGCAATTCACCCCTGCGGCCGCAAGCTGCGGCAGCGCATTGATGGCGTGGCCACCCTGCAACATCGTGGCGACGCAGGTGGTGCGGAGCTGGGCGTTGTAGCCCGGATTCTCCGACAGCCGAGCCAGCGCCGCCGGATCGGGCTGTGGCGCCAGGATGGCGCGGATGTCGTCGGCGTTCTGCTTGCTTTCGGTCTCGGCCGTCTTCGCGAAATAGATCCGGGTGGTCTCGTTGAGATTGAGCGGGAAATCGTACTTCGAAAGCCGAACCAGACCTTCGGCGAGTCGGTAGATCGCATTGTCCTTGCGCGGCAGCGACGAGTGCCCGCCGCGGTCCTTCACCGTGAGCTTGTAGCTGGTCGAGACCTTCTCGCTGGTCTGCACGCTGTTGCGGATCGCCTTGCCGTTCTTGAGGCCGACACCGCCGCCTTCGTTCAGGGCGAACTCGGCGTCGATCAGGTCGCGGTGGTTCTTGAGCAGCCACTGCATGCCGAGGCCGTCGGCGTCGAGGATCTCCTCGTCGGTCTCCAGCGCGATGATGATGTCGCGGTCGGGCTTGTAGCCCTCCTTCTTGTAGCGGATCAGGTTGGTGACGAAGGTGGCCGCCATGTATTTGTCGTCGCTAGAGCCGCGGCCGTAGAAATATCCGCCCTCCTCGGTCAGCTTGAACGGATCGTACGACCAATCCTCGCGCTTGGCAGGAACGACGTCGATATGGGCGACCAAAAGGATCGGCTTGCGCGCGCCGGAGCCGCGCAGCCGCGCCACGAGATTGCCCTTGCGCGGCGCCGGCGAGAACACGTGGACGTCGCCCTCGGGGAAGCCGGCCGCGCGTAGCCGTGCGCCCAGCGCCTCCGCCGCCTTCTGGGTGTCACCGGTCGCGGTGGTGGTGTCGATCTCGACCAGCTCCTGATAGATGCCGCGGGCAAACTGCTGCTGCTCGGTCAGCCCCTGCGCGGCGGCAGGGGTTGCCAGCACCGAAGCGACGACTGCCGAAAGCAGCAACAATCGAGTCATTTTTCGGATGTTTTGCGACATGACGCTCTCCCCGGAGTTCTCACCGTCTCGCCGGCTGAATTCAGACAGGCGCCAGCGTCTTTGGCAAGGCGGCGAGCCCTTCAATTTCCGCGCGCATGCCCCGCAATTTCGCGCGTTATTTAGAGACCTTATTTCGTCTCCTTGACCGCGATCACCTCGATCTCGACCAGGAAGCCGGGATTGGCGAGCGCAGCGACGCCGACCACCGAGCGTGCCGGCAGGTTCGGCTGGCTGCCGCCGAAGAACTGGGTGTAACCTTCCATGAAGGCCTTGAAGTTCATCGGCGCAGAGGCGTTGTGCACTAAAAACACCTGCATCTTGACGACGTCGCCCATGCCGAGCCCCTGGCCTTCCAGGATGCCCTTGATGCGGTTGAGCACGCCGACGGTCTGGGTCTTGGTATCGCCGAACGCCTGCACGCTCGATGGATCGGCATCCTTGTTGATGACCGGCGGCACCTGGCCGCTGACGTAGACCGTCGTGGCATTGCCAGTGACGGTGACCGCCTGCGCAATCGGGAACGTCGAGTTCGGAATCGGATGGCGGATCACCTCGGCAGAGGCAGCGGCCGCCGCGACGGACAGCATGGCGCCGAGAACGAGAGTTGCGAGTTTCATGAGTCCCCCATTGCTTGATCGCGGCTAGCGGCGGGCATCCTGGACGTCCTTCGTCGATACCGCGTCCTGATAATCGTTGCCGAAATGCGTCCGCAGATAATTCACGACGGCGGCGACCTGACCATCGGTCATCATGTCGCCGAAGGCCGGCATGCCGCGGCGGCCGTTGATGACGAGGAACACCGGATAGCTGCCGGTTTCGAGATTCTTGTTGGCGGCCAGTGACGGATAGTTGCCGGCGCCGCTCGCCCCGGTCGCGTCCGGCATGTGGCAACCTTGGCAGACATTGGCGAACAGCTCCTCGCCGGTCATCTCGACGAAGCGGTAGCCGTCGGAGAAGGTGCGGCGGCTGGCGGCGCCGTCCTGCCCGATTGCCGCGGTGGCCGACAGCAGCGTCAGCGCTGCCGCCGCCGATGTCGTTGCCCAGCGCATCATATCTTCACCACGCGTTCGTGCAGCCGCGCGATCGCATCGAGCGATGAGAGGATCGCGCCCTCCTGCCACGCGGGCAGGTCGGAGGCGTGCTCGCCCGCCAGCACGATGCGGCCATCGATCTGGCAGAGATTGCGGTAATGCTGCGCGCGCCCGGCATCGCTCCATTCGCCGCTGCAACCGAGCGTAAACGGCACACGGTGCCAGGCCACTGCCACGCCGGTCTCGAACTCCTTGCGGTATTGCGGATGGATCTTGGCACCGAATTCGACCGCGCTCGCGACCCGCTCGGCCGGCGGCATCGCAGTGAACTCGTAGGAATTGGCGCCTTCGAACAGATAGGCGCCGAGCAGGATGCCGCGGCCACTGCGGTTGAAGTCGTAGTTCGGATAGGCGATCTGCCGGATCGGCAAATCCGTGTAGCTGATGCCGCCATAGATCGCCTCGTCCTCTTCCCAGAAGCGGCGCTTGAATTGCAGCCCGACCTTTACCGAGCCGGCATAGGGCAAGGCGTCGATTGCATTCTTCATGGGCGCGCCGACATCGACCGGCAGCTGGCTGAGGATCGACAGCGGGATGGTGCAGATGCACCAGTCGGCGGTGGCCTGCTGCACAGCCGAAGGATTGGCCGTATCGACATAGCTGACGGTGACGCCGGAGCCGTTCTGCTGGACCTGCGTCACCTTGGCGTTGTAGCGGATGAGATCGCCGACCTCGCGCGCGAACGCCTTGCCGATCATGTCCATGCCGCCGACCGGCTGGAACATCGTAGTCTGGAAATTGTAGCGGGCGAAGGCCTGCAGATATCGCCACAGCCGCGAGCGCAGGATCTCCGACAGCGCGATCGGCTCGCTCGGCAGCGGATCGGCCGACAGCCCGCCGCCGGGATCGCGCGCATAGCCGCGGAACTCGGATGACAACATGTTGGCGCTGTACTTGTAGTCGCGATCGAGCGCGCCCCAGGCGCGCAGCGATTGCAGCAGGATTTCCTGATCCTCCTTGCTGACGGCCTCGTCGAGCCTGCCCTGCTGCGTGACCTTGGCGAGCAACTCGGACACTTGGCCCTGGAAATCCGCCTTGATGCTGCGGATGCGTTGCGGCGTGCCATTGAATGCGCGCGTCGCGTGCAGATAGGCGTTGTGGTTGAGCTGTATGAACGGCTCCAGCGCCACGTTGAGCCGCTTGCAGTAATCGAGCAGCGCGCGATGATGATAGGGAATCCGCCACGGCCCGGGATTGATGTAGAGCCCCTGCTCGAATTCGCATGTCTGCTTGAAGCCGCCGAGCTCGACAATGCTGTCGCCGCCGCGGATGGTCCAGTTGCGGCCGCCGGGGCGGCTGTTGAATTCGAGGATCTGGACCTTGTAGCCGGCCTTGCGCAATTCCAGTGCCGCCGTCATGCCGGCGAGACCAGCGCCGAGGATCAGCACGGAGGCGCCCTTCGGATCGCCTGCGAGCTTCAGCGGTCCCCTGTAGGCTGACTCGGACGCGAAGCCGAGGCTGGTCATCGCGTGATACATCGCCGAGCTGCCGGCGATGGTACCGATCAGCGCCAGCAAATCCCGACGCCTGATCACGGATCCGTTCTGCACCGCATTCACCCAGCCGTATCGATCGTTGAGAGAAGGAAACGGCTGACGCGACCGGAGTCAAGAAAGGGCATACGTCTCCGCATGCGCCCACACGCGCTTTTGATACGTCAGACTACGCGTTCGCGATGCACGCGCCGGCAATCCATCTCGAAGTCGAGCCCGACCACCGGCGGCCGGTCGAAATGCCAGGTCAAACCGTTGCGAAACACGCCGCGGCGGCCGAGTTCGCTCTCAAGGACAGGATAGGCGTCGTGCACGGTGTAAAGTTGTACCGCGGTGGTGTCCCGCCACGAGGCGCCGAACGCGTGCATGCGGCGCTCCATCTCGTCGAGCACAAAGTTCGCCTTAGCTCGCATGCCGGCCGGGCTGGTGTCGCCGGACGCGACGGTATGGTCGCGATAATTGGCCTTGCCCTCGACCGACTCGCCGCTGCCGGCGACGACAAAGCTTGGCGACGCGTCCTTGGGCGCCAGCACCGTGTAGCAGAACGCGTGGAAGCTGGGCTCGGCGGGCGGGTCGATCTTCGGACAGACATTGCTGCGCGCCACCGGATTGACGCCATTGCGCATCACGCCCCACGCGATCAGCGTCTCGGTGTAGACTTCGTTGAACGCCTTGAAACCATCCTCGGTGAACGGCGCCGGCGAGCGCAATTCGCAGGCGGCGAACGCCATCAGCGGCCGGCCGGTGGCTTTAACGATCTCGGCGATCCTGGCAAAGCCCGCGCTCAGCGGCACGGGCTCGTAGAACCTGACCCGCTCGATGGCGAAACCGGGCAGCGCAGCGACGCCGCAGGAATACTGGCTGACGCCGGGCATGAAGCGATAGCCGCTGTCGAGAGCTTCGATGGTGCTGGTCATGATGCCTCTTGTGAAGACGGTGGACGGGCGCTGTAACGGTGGCAGCAGAGGATACTCACGAACAGCGCGATGTCACCATCCACGCCTTGCGCTCTTACAAGGTGATCTAGTTTCGAAACACCAGACAGCTCCCGCCGATCTTCTCAAGGCGCGCGCACAGCTGGTTGGCGCGCTCACGGGTGGTCTCGGCGACGCGGACGAGATACCAGGATGCCGAGCCCGGTCCGGCCCGGCTGGTTCGCAGCACCAGCGGCGCGCGATCGCCGAGTACGGGCGCGAAGCGCTTCTGAAGCTGTTGGTAATCGGCGAGCACTCTGGATTGCGACGGGCCGCCCGCCAGTTGCAGTCCCCAAGGTCCCCACGCCGCCTGTTGTGCAGGTGTCGCAGGCTCGCGTCCGGGTCCCCTTGGTCCAGCAGGAAGCGCCTTGACCAGCGTGCCGCGCACGATGTCGCCGCACGCCATGGCGGCGGCGGTGTGGACGCGATCTTCCAGCGAACCCTGCGCCCATTCCTCGGCGGACTTGCCAGTGATGATCCGGACATAGGCACGGGTTTCGCCGGGCAGGTTGCCGCGTCCCGCCAGCCAATCCTGAACCCGCCGCGGGCCACCATTGTAAGCTGCCGCTGCAAGGCCAAGATTGCCGAATTGCTCGCGCAACTCGCGCAGCCAGCGGGCGGATTCCTGGATGGCAGGCAGCGGCTCGAACGGATCGGCGAGACCGCGCCAGCGCGCGGTACCCGGCATGAACTGCGCAATGCCCTGGGCGCCGGCGTGGCTGACCGAGTTGGGATCGAAATTGCTTTCCTGCCAGATCAGCCGGACGAAGAAGTCCGGCGGCAAGCCGTTCTTCAGCGCCGTCTCTTCCAACACCTTGCAGTATTGCTGCGGCCCCTCGAGCTTTGCGGCCGACGGCGTTTGCGCCGGAGCTGGAGCGGATGAAGCAGGAGAGTCCGGTGCCGGACGATCGGCCGCATTATTGGTCTCACCGGCTTTCGTGTTCGGACCGGATGCTTCCGTTTGCACCAGGTCGGCGCGTGGCGCAGCCGGCGCGAGCTCGACATGGCCGGCAGGTTCGGCGCTGGCCAGACGGACGAGCAGCAGCAGGCAGGCCGAGCCGACGGCCGCTCGTGGAAACCATCGATAAATCTGTCGCCGCCCGCAAATAGACTGCATGAAAGAGCGCATCAAAATGAAGCCAATGCGCGCGGATCATAGCATCGGCGCCGCGCCGAGGGCAGAAGATTGTGGATCGAGCCTGGATCCGGCTCGGCCCCGGAAACGAAGCACTCGCCTGCTGCGCGCCCGGCGCGGTGCTCGCCTCAGGTCGGCCCGCGTTGTGCCTCGAGGCTGCGGCTGTAGCGCGACATCGCGAAGCAGAAGGCAAAATAGATCACGCCGACGAAGACGTAGACCTCGACACTGAAGGACTGCCAGGCCGGATCGATGATCGCGGTCTTCGCCGTCGTCAGCAGGTCGAAGATGCCGATGATCAGCACCAGGCTGGTATCCTTGAAGAAGGCGATGAAGGTGTTGACCAGCGGCGGGATGACGTGACGGATGGCCTGCGGCAGCACGATCAAGAGGTTCTTGCGCCAGTAGGACAGGCCGAGCGCATCCGCCGCCTCCGACTGTCCGCGCGGCACCGCCTGCAAGCCACCGCGCACCACTTCCGCAAGATAGGCGCCGGCGTAGAGGATGAAGGCGATCTGCGCGCGCAGCAATTTGTCGATGTTGACGCCGTCGGGCATGAACAGCGGGAACATCACGCTCGCCATGAACAGCAGACTGATCAGCGGCACGCCGCGGATCAGTTCGACATAGAGTACGCAGAGCGAGCGGATCGCCGGCAGCTTCGAGCGCCGGCCGAGCGCGACCAGAATTCCGAGCGGGAAGCCGACGGCAAGCCCGAAGGTCGCCAGGATCAGCGTCACCGGCAGGCCGCCCCAACGGTCCTGCGAGACGTAGGACATGCCGAGGAAGCCGCCCCACATCAGGCAGCCGATCACGGCGAGGGCGACGACCCAGAGCAGGAACAGCTCCTTGCGCCAGAAGCTGCGGCGGCTCGAGACCGCGAACAGCGCGATGAAGATCACGACCACCAGCGCCGGCCGCCACTGCTCGTCGAACGGATAGGTGCCGAACAGGATGAAGCGGTACTTTTCGGGGATCACCGCCCAGCAGGCGCCGACGCCGCGCAGCGCGCGGCAGGCGCTGGTGTCGTTGCCGGCGACGAACCAGATCGCGTTGGCGATGCCCCATTGCCACAGCGCGATGCAGGCCTTGCCCAACACCGCCAGCAGCAGCAGCGTCACGATGGTCGAGGTGACCGACGGAAACAGGTTCGTGCGCAGCCAGAGCACGATCCGGCCGCCGAGCGTGCGCTGCACGCGCGGCCGGCCGATCGGAAGCGGATCTTGCGGAACGTGGGCGAGCGAGCTCATGTCAGCGCTCCACCAGCGCGATCCGCGCATTGTACCAGTTCATGAACAGGCTGATGCCGAGGCTGATGGTGAGGAACACCATCATGATCAACGCGATCGACTCGATCGCCTGCCCGGTCTGGTTCAGCGTGGTGTTGGCGATCGAGACGATGTCCTGATAGCCGACCGCCACCGCGAGCGAGGAGTTTTTCGTAAGGTTGAGATACTGGCTGGTCATCGGCGGGATGATGACGCGCAGCGCCTGCGGCAGCACGATGTGCTGCAGCGAGAAGCTCGGTTTCAGGCCCAGCGCCTTGGCGGCATCCCACTGTCCGCGCGGCACCGCCTGGATGCCGCTGCGCACGATCTCGGCGATGAAGGCCGAGGTGTAGGTGACGAGCGCGATCAGCAGCGCAAAATATTCCGGCGCCAAGGTCAGTCCGCCGACGAAATTGAAGCCGCGCAGCTCGGGCAGCGTGATGCTCCAGCTCGCCCCGACGAGGAACGACACCAGTGCCGGCAGCGCGACGACCAGGCCGAGCGCGTAGGGCCAGACCGGCCGCGCCTTGCCGTCGAGCATCTGCTGCGCGATCAGGCGGCGGCGGACGATCAGGAAGACGATCAGTCCGATGATCAGCGCGAGCAGCGTCCACAGATTGGCGTCGTGCAGCGGCACCGACGGCAGGATCAGCCCGCGGTTGGACAGGAACACGCCCTCGACCGGCTTCCAGGCCTGCCGCGCGGCCGGCAGGCCCTGCATCAGCACATACCAGAACAAGAGCTGCAGCAGCAGCGGCAGGTCGCGCAGCACCTCGACATAGACGGCGGCGAGCCGCGACAGCAGCCAGTTGGTCGACAGCCGTGCGATGCCGACCAGCGTGCCGACCACGGTCGCAAGCACGATGCCGATCACCGCGACGCGCAGCGTATTGACGAGGCCGACGATGAAGGCGCGCAGATAGGTGTTCTTCGGCGTATACTCGATCCAGCTGTCAGAAATCGGCATGCCGGCCTCACGGCCGAGGAAGGCGAAGCCGGTCGAGATGCGCCGCACAGAGAGATTGTGCACCGCGTTCGACCACAGCCAGGCGACGATGCCGATGGCAATGCCAACCACCAGGATTTGCCAGAACAGGCCGGCGATGCGCGGATCGTCGAGCGAGAGCCGCAAGGGCCGGGCGGGAGGGCGTTTCGGCGTCGATGTCGTCACAGCACAGGATCCTTGTGAGAAGCGATCTTCTGCGGCGCACTTCATATGTTGCACCAATTGAGGATTTATGCAACATATGTTTCATGGCCCAGGCCCAGCCGAAACCATCGCCCCTCAACGAATTGTGCAGCGCATTGCCGTCGCTGCCCATGCGGTTGCAGGAAGTCGGCCGTTTTGTCGCGGCCAATGACTACGACGCCACCACCCGCTCAATGCGCGAACTCGCCGCCGTCGCCGGCGCCGATCCCGCCTCCTTCACCCGTCTTGCCAAGGCGCTCGGCTATTCCGGCTGGGATGAATTGCGTGCCGCGCTCACCGAGGCGCGCCGGCCGGCACAGGCTTCGCCGTTCTCCGGCCGCGCCAAAAGCCGCCGTGCCGGACCGAACGCGGATGTCAAGCTGGTTCACGACAAGCTGGAGGCCGAGGCCGCGGGCCTTGCGCGCATTTCGGCCAATGCGGTCGCAGATGCGGCGCGTGCACTGCACAGCGCGAACAGGGTCTGGATATCGGGCTTTCGCAGCTGCCGCAGCGTCGCTGAATTGTTGACCTACCAGCTTCGCTTGTTCCGTCCCGATGCGGTGCAACTGGTCGGCGGCTCCGGCCCGTTCGATCTCGACCACGGCGCCTTCCGCGCCGAGGATGCCGTGGTCGTGATCGGGTTTGCGCCGTACACCGCGGTCAGCGTCGAGACGGCAAGCGCGGCGCATCAGGCGCGCGCCACGCTGATCGCGATCGCCGACAGTTTCGCGGCGCCGATGGCCGAAGGCGCCGATCACCTGCTGCTGTTCGAGGCCGCCGCCTCGCCCGGCTTCTTCCCGAGCCTCACCGGCGCGATCGCGGTCGCGCAGTCGCTCGCCGCGGTCGCCTTCACGCTCGGCGGCGCCGGCGCCAAGCGCAAGCTGGAGGAGACCGAGGGCCGGCTTGCCGAGATGTCGCAATATTTTGTCGAGAAAGGATGAGTGTCATCATGAGTATCTTGGCCGCCCACAAGAGCCGCGTGATGCATCGCAGCCTGCGCGAGACCCCGCCGAAGGCGATCGGCGGCGAAGGCGTCTGGCTGATCGCGGAGGACGGCCGCCGTGTGCTGGATTCCTCCGGCGGCGCTGCGGTGTCGTGCCTCGGGCATCAGCATCCGCGCGTGCTCGCGGCGATCGCGAAACAAGCCTCGACGCTCGCCTATGCGCACACCGCTTTCTTCTCGTCGGAGCCGGCGGAAGAGCTCGCCGAGCGGCTGGTCGGCCACGAGCCCGGCGGCCTCGCCGCAGTCTATTTCGTCAGCGGCGGCTCGGAGGCGATCGAGGCCTCGATCAAGCTGGCGCGGCAATATCATATCGAGCGCGGCGAGCCGCAGCGCGCCCGCTTCATCGCCCGCAAGCAGAGCTATCACGGCAACACGCTGGGCGCGCTGTCGGCCGGCGGCAATGCCTGGCGCCGCGAGCCCTATGCGCCGCTGCTGTCGCCCTCGTTCTCTCACGTCACGCCGGCCTTCGCCTATCACGAGAAGCGCGACGATGAATCCGAGGCGGCGTTCGTCGCCCGCCTCGCCGCAGAGCTGGAAGCCGAATTCCAGCGGCTCGGCCCCGACACCGTCGCCGCCTTCATCGCCGAGCCGGTGGTCGGCGCCACCGCCGGCTGCGTGCCGGCGCCCGAGGGCTACTTCAAGGCGGTGCGCGAGATCTGCAACCGCCACGGCGCGCTCCTGATCCTCGACGAAGTCATGTGCGGCATGGGCCGCACCGGCACGTTGAATGCGTGGGAACAGGAAGGCATTGCGCCCGACATCCAAGCGATCGCCAAGGGACTCGGCGGCGGCTACCAGCCGATCGGCGCGATGCTGGCCAGCGGCACCATCGTCGAGACCGTGCGCAACGGCTCCGGCGCGTTCCAGCACGGCCATACCTATCTCGCGCATCCGCTGGCCTGCGCCGCCGCGCTCGAGGTGCAGAAGATCATCGCCGAGGAAAAGCTGCTCGACCAGGTCAAGGAGCGCGGCAGGCAGCTCGAGCAGCGCCTCACCGAGCGCTTCGGCAATCATCGCCATGTCGGCGATATCAGGGGCCGCGGCCTGTTCTGGGCGATCGAGCTGGTCGCCGACCGCGCCAAGCGGCAGCCGTTCGATCCGAAGCTGAAATTGCATCAGCGGATCAAGTCCACCGCCTTTGCCGGCGGACTCGGCTGCTATCCGGCGGGCGGCACCGTCGACGGCAAGAGCGGCGACCATGTGCTGCTCGCTCCGCCCTATATCGCGACTTCCGGCGACATCGACATGATCGTCGAAAGACTAGGCGCCGCGGTCGACAGCGCGTTGAAGGATATCGGTCATTAGGAGGAGGAAAACATGCTCAGGGGTATCATCACGGCAACAATTCTCGCCGCAGGCATCAGCGGCGCCAGCGCGGCGACGCTCGACACCGTCAAACAGCGCGGCACGCTGGTGTGCGGCGTCTCGACCGGCTTTGCCGGCTTCTCGGCGCCGGACTCGCAAGGCAACTTCAAGGGCCTCGACGTCGACTATTGCCGCGCGCTCGCTGCCGGTGTGCTCGGCGATCCCGCAAAAGTGCGCTACGTCGCGCTGACCGCGCAGAACCGCTTTACGGCGCTGCAGTCCGGCGAGATCGACGTGCTCTACCGCAACTCGACCCAGACCTTTTTGCGCGGCACGACGCTTGGGCTGCGGCAGGGGCCCGTCAATTTCTACGACGGCCAGGGTTTTGTGGTGAAGAAGGATCTCGGCGTGAAGGAGCTCAAGGACCTCAAGGGCGCCACCGTCTGCGTTGCGCAGGGCACTACGCATGAGGTGACGCTCGGCGACTACGGCCGCGCCAACGGCATCGACTGGAAGCCGCTGGTGTTCGACCGCGTCGACACGATGTACCAGACCTTCTTCGGCGGCCGCTGCGATGCCATGACGCAGGACGCTTCCGCGCTCGCCGGCGCGGTCGCCACCGCGGCGCCGAAGGCCGACGACTATGTCGTGCTGCCGCAGACCATCAGCAAGGAGCCGCTCGGCCCGTTCACCCGCAACGGCGACGAGGTCTGGAGCGACATCATCACCTGGCTGCATTACGGCCTGGTCGAAGCCGAGGAGCTCGGCGTCACCCAGGCCAATGCGGACGAGATGGCGAAGTCGCAGGTGCCCGCGGTCCAACGCCTGCTCGGCGCCTCCGGTGATCTCGGCTCGCGGCTCGGCCTCGATAACAAATGGCTGGTCGCAGCGATCAAGGCGGGCGGCAATTACGGCGAGATCTTCGAGCGCAATGTCGGCAAGGCCAGCCCGCTGAAGCTCGAGCGCGGCCTCAACGCCACCTGGAGCAGGGGCGGCCTGATGTACGCGATCCCGTTCAAGTAGAAAGTCACCTCTCCCCCGCTTGCGGGCTAGGGCATGCACACATCTGGTGCGGCGGCTTAAAAGTCAGGAAGGCACCAATGGATGGGTTCCCTACCCCCTTGCGGGGGAGGGTTAGGGAGAGGGGTAAGCCGCGCGGACGGTGTTTGTGGCTTACCCCTCTCTCCAACTCTCCCCCGCAAGGGGGGAGAGAGCCCTCCCACCTCCCGTGCGGCTTTTAAGCAAAATCGGCTAAACCCTCACCCCGCCCCTCTCCCCGTGACGAACGGGGAGAGGGAGAAGAAGCACCGACCATGCGCATCACTCTCATCCACGCCCTGAAGCACTCGATCGTGCCGATCGAATCGTCCTTCGCAAGACTCTGGCCGGAGGCGCGGCTGATGAACCTGCTCGATGACTCGCTCTCCGCCGATCTCGCGCGCGACGGCAAGCTCACCGAGCAAATGACCGAGCGCTTCCTCGCCATGGGCCGTTATGCCGCCTCGACCGGCGCCGACGGCATCCTCTTCACCTGCTCGGCGTTCGGCCCCTGCATCGAAGCGGTGGCGCGCGCCCACGCGCCGATGCCGGTGCTGAAGCCGAACGAAGCGATGATCGAGCAGGCGGTCGCGAAGGGAAAGAAGATCGGCCTGCTCTCCACCTTCCCGCCGACGCTGGTCTCGATGCCGCCGGAGTTTCCGTCGTCCGTCATGCTGGTGCCGAAACTCGCTGACGGCGCGCTGGCCGCGCTCGACCGCGGCGACCGCGCCGGGCACGACCGGCTGGTGGTCGAGGCGTCCCGGGATTTGCGCGACTGCGACCTGATCGCGCTCGCGCAGTACAGCATGGCGCCCGCCGCCGACCGCGTGGCCGAGGTCACCGGTAAGTCGGTGCTGACGACGCCCGACAGCGCCGTGCTGAAATTGAAGGCGATGCTGCGCGCGGCGTGAGCGCGGCTGCCCAGCCCATCCCTCACCGGCTATCACCCATCCCGAAACGGGCATTGTGCACCGCAGCGAAGCCGCTAGATTCGGTGGCTTCCAAGAGGTCATAAGTGTCCGATACCAATGCCGATGCCTGGGTTTCCTCAGGCCACCGCCCGATGGGCTTTCCCGAATTCGTCGTCGTTATCGCATCCATCATGGCGCTGAACCCGCTGGCGATGGACATGATGCTGCCGGCGCTGCCGAACATCCGCTCCGCGTTTGCCATCGCCGACGCCAACCGGCCGCAGATGGTGCTGTCGATCTTCCTGGTCGGCTTCGGCGTCGGCCAGTTCGTGATGGGCCCGCTATCGGACCGTTTTGGGCGCCGCCCGGTGCTGCTCGGCGGCATGACGGTCTACACCATCGCCGGCTTGCTCGCGATTGTCGCACCCTCGTTCGAGACGCTGCTGCTGGCGCGCGCGCTGCAAGGCCTCGGCACCGCGGCAACCCGCGTGATCGCGACCTCGATCGTGCGCGACTGCTACGCCGGACGGCGGATGGCGAGCGTGATGTCGCTGGCGATGATGGTGTTCATCGCGGTGCCGGTGATCGCACCGTCATTCGGCCAGGCGGTGATGCTGCTGACGCATTGGCACGGCATCTTCGTGGTGCTGATGCTCTATGGCGTGATCGCGCTGGCCTGGAGCGCGCTGCGCATGCCGGAGACATTGCCGGTCGAGTTGCGCAAATCGCTGGCGATCCCGGAGGTGCTGTCCGCATTCCGCCAGACCATCACCAACCGCCAGACCTTCGGCTACGCGCTCGCCGCCGGCGGCGTGCAGGGCTCGTTGTTCGCCTTCGTGTTCTGTTCGCAGCAGGTGTTCACCGAGATATTCAAGCTCGGCCATTATTTTCCGGTCGCCTTCGCGGCCTGCGCCGTCGGCGTCGCGATCGCGGGCTTCCTCAATGCGCGTATCGTCGGCCGCATCGGCATGCGGGTGATCTCGCATGCCGCCATCACGGGATTTGCGGTGGTTGCCGGCGCGCTGCTGCTCGCGGTCAAGACCGACACGCTGTCGCTGCCGCTGTTCATGGCGTTGTCGATGCTGATGATGTTCGCGTTCGGGCTGATGATGGCGAACTTCACCGCACTGGCGATGGAGCCGCAGGGCAAGATCGCCGGCACCGCATCGTCGCTGTACGGCACCATCACCACGCTGCTCGGGATCGGCATCGGCACCACGATCGGCCAGGATTACGACGGCACGCTGCTGCCGTTCGCGACCGGCTTCTTCCTCTGCACGCTGGCCGCGCTCGCCGTGGTGCTGGTGACGGAGAAGGGCCGCATGTTCCGGCCACATCACCACCCGATTTGATCTTCGTAGCCCGTATGAGCGAAGCGACATGCGGGCCACTGTTCCCGGATATCGCTTCGCTCATCCGGGCTCCGAAGCTGCGTACGCGTCACGCTTCCCGCGTCCGCCCGACACCGCTCTGCGCCCGCACCGGCGCAACCTTGCGCCGCGTCGCGGCAAAGCCCTCCATGCCGAGCTGCCATTGCAGGCCGACGATTGCGCCCTTGGTCGGCTGCAGCAGCCCCAGCGCGCTGAATAGCGTGACCGGCAGCCAGATCGCGAGTTGCAGCCAGGCCGGCGGCGCGTAGTTCATCTCCAGCCAGAGCAGCGCCGGCACCACGACGTGGCCGACTACCACGATGACGAGATAGGCGGGAAAATCGTCGGCGCGCTGCGGCGTGTAGTCCTCGCCGCAAACCTCGCAGTGATCGATCACCTTCAGGAACCGCCCGAACAGATGGCCTCGCCCGCAGTTCGGGCACTGCATCGTAAAACCGCGCCACATCGCTTTTGGCAGGGAAACCGTTTCCGTCGTCATTGCAGTTGTCCTTGACCTGATCTAATGATCCATACAATATGCTTCGTGACGCATACAATCAAAGACAAACGATCAAATTGCATGGATTGGATCCCTACGGTTTCGGAATGGCAGGGCCCGATGTTCCTGCGCATCGTCGATGCGCTCGCGGCCGACATCGCCAGCGGCCGGCTGGTGCGCGGCCAGCGGCTGCCGACCCATCGCGCGCTGGCCTCCGCGCTCGACATCGATCTCACCACGGTGACGCGCGCCTATGGCGAGGCACGGCGGCGCGGCCTGCTCGATGCCCGCGTCGGCCAGGGCACCTTCGTCTCCGAGACCACCGCGCGCGCCACATCCGATTTGCCCGCGCCGATCAACATCGACCTGTCGATGAACCTGCCGCCGCAGCCGGTCGAGGCCAATCTCGACCTGCGCATCGCCCAGGGGCTCGCCAACATCCGGTCGGAGGCCGGCTTCTCCGCCTATCTCGGCTATGCGCGCCCCGGCGGCGCCCCCGACGAGCGTGAGGTCGCGGCCGCCTGGCTGCAACCGCGCGTGCCGCAGGCATCGAGCGAGCGCATCGTGATCTTTCCGGGATCGCAGGCAATCATCTTCAACGCGCTGCTCGCACTGACCTCGCCTGGCGACGTCGTGGTGACGGAAGCCCTCACCTTTCCCGGCATCAAGGCCGCGGCGGCGCGGCTCGACGTTCATCTCGCCGGCGTCGCGATGGATGCCGAAGGCATCAAGCCCGACGCGCTCGACGAGGCCTGCCGCAAGCACAGGCCGAAGGCGGTCTACCTGGTGCCGACGCAGCACAACCCCACCACGGCGACGATGAGCGCGGCGAGGCGCAAGGCGGTGGCCGACATCATCAGGAAGCGCGGCTGTCTGCTGATCGAGGACGACGTCTACGGCCCGCTCGAGCCGCAAATGGCGCCGATCGCGACGCTCATTCCCGAGCGCACCTATTATGCCCTGAGCATCGCCAAGTGCATCGCGCCGGCGCTGCGCGTCGCCTATCTGCTGGCACCCGACGCCGCCGCCGAGCAGCAGATGCGCGCCGGCCTGCAGGCAACGATGCAGATGCCGCCGTCGCTGATGGTCGCCCTCGTCACGCAATGGCTGCGCTCCGGCGTCGCCGGCGAGATCATCCGCGCCATCCGCAACGAGGCTGCGGCGCGCCAGCAGTTGGCGGCGCGCTTCCTCAAGGGCGTCGACTACGCGGCCCGCCCGGCGAGCCACCATCTCTGGATGCCGCTGCCGAAGCATTTCGGCGGCACCGATTTGCTGTCGCATCTGATGCGCAACGGCCTTGCCGTCGTTGGCGAGGACGCGTTCGCGGTGGGCGGCGCCGCGCCGCGCGGCCTGCGCGTCTCGCTCGGCGCCGCGCGCAACCGCGCCGAACTCAGCCAGGCCCTGCAGGTGCTGTCCAATGCGGTGAAGGCGCAGGCCGGCGCGCGGCAGATTGTGTAGGACTCGTGACGGCGGACGGTCCGCCGGACCAATCCACAGATTTCCGGAGCTCGCCGCCCGCTCGGCCGGCGCCATTCGGATCGTGCAAACCTGAAATCATGCCGCAGCGAAACGACTATGTTGCGCCGCATGCCCACGCTAATACTTCCTCCTTCCAGAGCATAAGGCAGGGCGGCAGATTCACATGTCACGCAGATATGACCGGGCGATTCCTATTGCGGCACGCGCGTCCCGTGCCGTGGTGACCGCGTGTCTCGCACTGATCGCAATGACCGCCGCGCGCGCCGCCGACATCCCGCCCCCGTCGCCGGAAAAGCTCGAGCGCATCACCGCGCTCTTCAACGACGAGGTGAACAGCGGCCGGCTGCCCGGCGCCGTGATCCTGATCCAGCAGCACGGCAAGCCGGTCTATCTCAAGACCTTCGGCTATCGCGACGTCACAACCAAGGCGCCGATGACCGTGGACACCATCTTCGCGCTGCATTCGATGACCAAGCCGATCACCAGCGTTGCCGCGATGATGCTGGTCGACGAAGGCAAACTGTCGCCGCAGGACCCGCTGTCGAAATACATTCCGGCCTTCGCCGACGTGAAGGTCGGCATCGAGCCGCGGAACGACAACGACATCAGCGATCTCAAGCTGGAGATGCCGGTCCGCCCGATCACCATCCAGGACATCATGCGGCACACCTCGGGCATCACCTACGAATATATCGGCGCCGACTGGATCCAGAAGCTGTACCACCAGGGGCATCTGTTCGACGGCAAGTTCGACAACAAGGAATTCGTCGCTCGGCTGGCCAAGCTGCCGCTGTCGCGGCAGCCCGGCACGCTCTGGCGCTACGGCCATTCCACCGACGTGCTCGGCCGCGTGATCGAGGTCATCACCGGCAAGACGCTGTACCAGTTCGAGAAGGAGCGCATCTTCGATCCGATGCGGCTGAAGGACACCAAGTTCGTGCTCGACAGCGACGGCGAGCGCGCGCGGATGGCCGAGCCGTTGCCGTCGGACACCATCCTGGTCACCGCCGAGCGCGACCGGCGTGCGCATCCCGAATGGGAATCCGGCGGCGGCGGGCTGGTCTCGACCATCACCGACTACGCCCGCTTTGCGCAGATGCTGCTCAATCGCGGCGAGCTCGACGGCAAGCGCTATATCAGCCTCGCCGCCTTCAAGGACATGACATCGGACCACATCGGACCTGGCTCCGGCGTCGGCCGCGACTACTGGTATTTCCCCGGCGATGGTTTCGGCTATGGCTATGGTATCGCCATGCGCACCGATCCCGGGATCGCAAAGCCGCCGCCACCCGGCCTGATCGGCGAACTGAAATGGGACAGCGGCAGCGGCACCTATTTCGGCGTCGATCCGACGCTCGACATGGTCTACGTCATGATGGAGCAGACCCAGAACGAGCGCCAGCGCATCCTGCCGGTGTTCAAGAAGCTGGTCTACGACGCGTTTACGCCTGATTGAACCGGTGCTTCGTAGCCCGGATGGAGCCAACGGGTCGCGCGAACGCGCGCCCGATGACAGGCTCCGCGCAATCCGGGAAAGTCTTGCCGCGGACGCAGAGGCCCGGATTGCGCTGCGCTCCATCCGGGCTACGGACTACACGCCGACCTCTCCCCGACGAGGTCTCTTCTCCCTCTCCCCGTTCTTACGGGGAGAGGGTTGGGGTGAGGGGCCTCTATTCGCGAACACGCTGACAGTTGAATTCGCGGAGGCCCCCCTCACCCGGAACGCATCTGGCGATGCGTTCCGGCCTCTCCCCGCGGGCGAGGAGAGGCGAAGAGATCAGATCACATAAAACCCATGCGTATCGTCGCGGCGCAGCTGCGCGACAAGTCCGTATTCCCAATCGAGATAGGCCTGCATCGCCTGCTCCTGCACGTCGGTGCCCTCATACGGTCGGCGGTAGCGGTGCGCAGGATCAACCTTCGGCACCACCGCCGGCGGGCCGATCTCGAGTGGGCCGTCATAGCCGCCGTCGAGCACATAGACCTCCCAGCCCATCTGCGCGAGCCAGGACGCCGTCATCTCGGCGCGGATGCTCCGGTCGTCGGTCAGCACGATGCGCGCGCCGCGCACCGGCGCGGCCATGTCGATCTCCTGGACCAACTGGCCGCCCGCGTAGTGGCGGAAACCGGCCAGATGGCCGCCGGCGTATTCCTCCGCCTCGCGCACGTCGAAGCGATAGAGCGTGCGATGCGTCTCGCCTTGCAGCGCGGCAAGCTCCCGCGCGCCGATGTGCCGGACGCCGGCGGAATAGGCGACGTCGCGCGCATTGTCCTTTGCGCCCTCGAACGGTCCGATGCCGCCGCGCCTGGCGGCGCCGTGCTCGAGATCGTGCTGCGCCAACGTCCAGCCGATGGTGCCGTTGCGCAGCGCCCGAACCTTGTTGGGCAGACCGGCATTGATCAGCGACTGCGTGCCGATGATCGAGCGGGTACGGCCGGCGCAATTGACGATAATGGTGGTGTCCGGATCGGGCGCAGCCAAGCCGGCGCGCAGCACCAGCTCGGCGCCGGGTACGCTGACCGAACCCGGAATGTTCATGGTGGCGTATTCGTCGAAGCGGCGGACGTCGAGAATCGCGATGTTGGCCTTCTCCGCAATCAGCTGCGCCACCTCATCGGCGCCGAGCGACGGCGTATGGCGCCGCGCCTCGACCAGCTCGCCGAACGCCTTGGCGTAGGAATTCACGTCTTGGAAGATTTCGTAGCCGGCCGCGCGCCAGGCCTGGAGGCCGCCCCCGAGCGTGCCGATACTGCTATAGCCGAGCGCGCGCAACTGATCGGCTGCGGCGGCGACCAGCCCCTCGCCGTCATCATAGAGTACGATCGGCACGTCTTTGCACGGCAGCCGGATCGCGGCTTCGAGCACGATCCGGTCGAAGGCCATGTTGGCGGCAAACAGCGGATGGCCGGTGGCGAATTGCGCCTCGTGCCTGACATCGAGCAGTGCGATCTCGCGGCGCAGCAGCAGCGCCAAGCGGATGTCCTGGGGCGTTACGGTCGGAAGCGTCATGGAAATGCGGGCCTGAAGCAGGGACGGACCGGCTTGCTGTAGGCGGAAATGACGCATCGTCAATAGCTTTAATCAGGCCGCAACCCCGCCCCTCGAAGGCCGAAATCCCGGGAACGAAAATTGCCGCTGCCGCTTTGCTCCATCGGGGCCGCTTGCTACGTTCGCGGGCGGGCCCCGTGACGCCCGATCAGGCCTTCCGGACAAGAGAAGGTAGCGGGGCCGCGCTGAAAGTCCCGGGAGGATCTCCATGAGAACCGTCGTAAACGAACCGTTGTCGCGTCATGCCCTCGCCTTCGTGCTGGCCGGCGGTCGCGGCAGCAGACTTCAGGAGCTCACCGACAAGCGCGCCAAGCCCGCCGTCTATTTCGGCGGCAAATCGCGCATCATCGATTTCGCGCTGTCCAACGCGGTGAACTCCGGCATCCGCCGCATCGCGGTGGCGACGCAATACAAGGCGCACAGCCTGATCAGGCATCTGCAGGGCGGCTGGAACTTCTTCCGCCCGGAGCGAAACGAGAGTTTTGACATCCTGCCCGCGAGCCAGCGCGTCTCGGAGACCATGTGGTATGTCGGCACGGCGGATGCGGTCTATCAGAACATCGACATCATCGAGGCGCACGGCACCAAATACATTTTGGTGCTGGCCGGCGACCACGTCTACAAGATGGACTACGAGATCATGCTGAAGCAGCATGTCGAGAGCGGCGCCGACGTCACCGTCGGCTGCCTCGAAATGCCGCGGGCGGAATCTTCCGGCTTCGGCATCATGCATATCGACGAGACCGGCCTGATCAAGTCCTTCCTGGAGAAGCCGGCCGATCCGCCGCCGATGCCCGGCAAGCCGGACAAGTCGCTCGCCAGCATGGGCATCTACGTCTTCAATTCGGAATTCCTGTTCGACGAACTGCGGCGAGATGCCGCCGACCCGAACTCGGCGCATGATTTCGGCAAGGACATCATCCCCTACATCGTCAAGCACGGCCGCGCGATCGCGCATCAGTTCAACGATTCCTGCGTCCGCTCGGGCGACGACCCGCGCGCCTATTGGCGCGACGCCGGCACCATCGACGCCTATTGGGGCGCCAATATCGACCTTACCGACGTGGTGCCGGAGCTCGATCTCTACGACCGCTCCTGGCCGATCTGGACCTATGCCGAGATCACCCCGCCCGCGAAATTCGTCCATGACGAGGAAGGCCGCCGCGGACAGGCGGTGACCTCGCTGGTGTCGGGCGCCTGCATCATCTCCGGCGCATCGCTGCGGCGCTCGCTGCTGTTCACCGGCGTGCACGTCAACTCATATGCTTACGTCGAGAATGCAGTGATCATGCCCTATGTCAATGTCGGCCGCGGCGCGCGGCTGAAGAATGTCGTGATCGACCGCGGCGTGCGAATCCCGGAGGGAATCGTGGTCGGCGAGGATCCCGACTTCGACGGCAAGCGCTTCCGCAGGAGCGACCAAGGCATCACGCTGATCACGCAGTCGATGATCGACAGGCTGGCGACATGACGCCCATCCGCGTCCTCGCGGTCGCCTCGGAAGTCTACCCGATCATCAAGACCGGCGGCCTTGCCGACGTGGTCGGCGCGCTGCCGGCGGCGCTGAAGCAACACGGCGTCGCGACGCGGACGCTGGTGCCGGGATATCCCGCCGTGCTGAGTGCACTGCGCTCCGCGGAAACGGTGTTGAGCTGGCCGGAATATTATGGTGGGCCGATCCGTGTGCTTGCCGCCGCGAACGATGGGCTCGATCTACTCGTGCTCGACGCGCCGCATCTCTATGCCCGTCCGGGCAATCCCTATGTCGGGCCGGATGGCCGCGACTGGCCGGACAACGGCATCCGCTTCGCCGCGCTGTCGCGAGTGGCGGCAGAGATCGGCATCGGTACAATCCCGACCTTCTTACCCGACATTGTCCACGCGCATGACTGGCAGGCGGGGCTGGCGCCCGCTACGCTGCACTACAGCGGACAGCAGCGGCCCGGCACCGTGATGACGGTGCACAACCTCGCCTATCAGGGCCAGTTCTCGCCGGACATGCTGGCCACGTTCGGCCTGCCGCCGGAGGCCTATGCGCTGCACGGCGTCGAATATTACGGCGCGATCAGCCTCCTAAAAGCCGGGCTGCAATTCGCCGACCGCATCACCACGGTATCCCCGACCTATGCGCGCGAGATCCAGGGCGACGACGGCGGCATGGGACTCGGCGGCCTGCTCCGCGAGCGCGCCGACGTGCTGAGCGGCATTCTCAACGGCATCGACATCGCGGTGTGGAATCCGGCGACCGATCATGAGATCGCCGCGCAGTTCAGCGCCGAGCACTTGACGCCGCGCGCCGCGAACAAGGCGGCGCTGCAGCGGCGCTTCGGCCTCGATGTCTCGTCCGGCGCGCTGCTGCTCGGCGTGATCAGCCGGCTGTCGTGGCAGAAGGGTCTCGATCTGCTGCTCGAAACCGTCCCGACACTGCTCGGCGAAGGGATGCAGCTCGCGCTGCTCGGCAGCGGCGATCGCGATCTGCAGGATCGCTTTGCCGCGCTGGCGCAGGCGCATCCGGGACGGATCGGCGTCGAGATTGGCTACGACGAGGCGCTGGCGCATCTGATCCAGGCCGGCAGCGATGCGCTGGCGGTGCCGTCGCGCTTTGAGCCTTGCGGCCTCACCCAGCTCTGCGCGCTGCGCTACGGCGCTGTCCCCGTTGTCGCCGATGTCGGCGGTCTTGCCGACACCGTGCTGGATTTCGACGAGGCCACCGTCACGTCCGATGCGGCGACCGGCGTCAAGTTTCGCCCCGTCACCGCGGAGGCGCTCGCGCATGCGCTGCGCAAGGCCAACCTGTTGTTCAACGATCCCGTGACCTGGCGCCGGCTGCAACACGCCGGCATGACCACGGACGTTTCCTGGCACAATCGCGCCGGCCGCTACGCCGCGCTCTATCGCGAGCTTGTCGCCGCGCGGCGGTAACCAGCGTTCAGTTGACCAGGTTGAAGGCCGCGACGCGGTTGATGTCGGCGAGACGCCGGTCGGGATTCCCCTTCAAATCCAGGCTTGCGACGAGATCGAGCAGCCGGCTATACGCATGGTCGGCGACCGCCACCGGCAGCGGCTCCTCGTCAAACGCCTCGACATAGCTGCCGACGAGACCGCTCAACAGCCGGCAAACGCCGCGTTGCTCCGGGTCGTCCTTGCTCAAGGTCTCGAGTTTTTGCTGGAAGGTCCTGAAGGTTCGCAAGCCGTGCGGCTGTTGCGAGAGCCAGGAATGCAGATCAGGATTCAAATCGGTCATATCAGCCTCTTCAAATAGGAGAAGAAGCTACTGGCTTATACAGCCGGCCGGGGTTCGGCGCCATCGCGATTTTTCGCATGCCACCCCTCCGGATTGCGCTGCAATGTCATCGGATTGGCACGGACCGCGGCTAAAGTTTTGCGATTGCGGGCAGGATCCTGTAGCGCGCGATCTCGTGCGGATATTCGCCGCGGTTGGCGAGCAGCACGATGCCGAGCCGCCGCGCCGGCACCAGCCCGACATAGGCCGAGGCGTTGTTGAGGCCGCCGGGCTTGTCGATGACGGTGACGCCGTCGAGCCGTACGTGCTCCCACGCCATCGCCTGCCCGAACCTCGCGTCGATGCGAAAGCTCTCGCGCTCGGTCATCTCCAGCGCCGTGCGCAGGTCGGGATCGATCACGGCGCCGCCGAGCAACGCGCGAAGCAGAATGCCGAGGTCGCGTGCCGAGGAGAACATCTGGCCGGTGCCGGGAAAGTCGTAGTAGCTCTGCTGGCTGCCCGGCGCACCGATCGCCATGCCCTGATCCGAATAGCCCTGCACCACGCGCTGCATGATCTCGGGCGGCAGGATCGCGCGATGGTCCTCGCCGCGCGCCGGAACGAAGGTCGAGGTCATGCCGAGCGGCTGCAGGATGCGGCTCTCGATCAGCGCTGCGATCGGCATCTGGTAGCGCCGCTCCAGCACGAGTTGCAGCAGGACGTAGCCGGCATGGGTGTAGATGCGCTGCTTGCCCGGCTCGACGTCTGCCGGCGGCGTCCAGGCATTGAGCATGGCGACAAACTGCTCGCGCGTAAAACTGTCGTTCGGCCACGGCGGATGATCGGTCGGCAGCAACAGCCCCGACGTATGCGTCAGCAGTTCGCCGATGGTGACGCGGCTGATATAATTGCCGTGCAGCTCCGGCAGATATTTGCTGACGCGATCATCCAGCCGCAATTCGCCGCGCGCGGTGC
Organism: Bradyrhizobium semiaridum; assembly: GCF_020329505.1. Classification (GTDB taxonomy): domain Bacteria; phylum Pseudomonadota; class Alphaproteobacteria; order Rhizobiales; family Xanthobacteraceae; genus Bradyrhizobium; species Bradyrhizobium semiaridum. The sequence goes on along the minus strand of NZ_JAGKJJ010000002.1, from coordinate 110,231 downwards.
CGAGCGCGACCAGCGTCGCCTCGAAGATTTTCCGCAGCGACGCGAGATTGAACAGCGTGTCCGGCGTCACCGGCCGCTTCGCGGCGGCATCGGCAAAGCCGTAGGTGAAGAACGTGACCCGGCCGCCGGCATAGACCGCCGCCGCCAGTCCGCCCGGATCGGACGCCGTCGCGGTCGGCGCGAGCTCGCTGCTCACGATGTCCCTGATCTGCGCATCCATGTCGGAATCCGCGTGGGCGAACGGCAGCATGCCGAAGCAAATGGCAAGCAGGACCGCTGCGTGCCGGAGCAAGGACCGTGGTTGCATGAAGTTCAGGGCGATGCGCGATGCAGCCGGTTAAGCGAGCCAGACGGGTGATCGTGATGCAATCGATCGGAGTCTAGCCCCGCCACCCGACCTTCCGAATTCACGATTGCGCGCCTCGCGCGTTACCGTGCGCATGATGGGCGGCGCGGCGCCGCAACGGCGAGCAGAGCCGTCACGGCGACCGCAGCCGCCCTCCAGCGCACCAGCCACGGGGTGCCGGAACCGCAATCAGTTCAAGATGATGCACGATGGTCCGGGGGATGGGAGATGCCGGCCAAGGCAAAGCAACCCGGGCGCCTGCGAGGCCGGCCATCGGTATTTCGGGCGTGGTCACATTCAACTCCCAACCGGGGATGTTTCTCAGTAGCAACAATTCGTCAATCGAAGGTTGCATAGGTCAGTTGCATTCGATCAACAGTCGGCGGAGCGCGCCAGTTAGGTCTGCGTTAACCATCACCTCGCGCGGTTGCGCGCAGCCGAATGGCAGAGCGCGGCAGGGAGGCCAGCAGCAGCAAGATGCAGACGCAGAGCAGGACGATGTCCTTGAACAGGAATTCGCCGGCCAGGTTCCAGGCCATCGGATCCCACGACACGCTCCATGTCACGACGCCCGGCGTCGTGAAGAAGAACGACCAGGTGATGGCAAAGGTCACGACGCCCATGAAGGAACCGATCGCCGACAGCAATGGGCTGAATGCGCCGGCGGCCAGCAGCACGGCGATACCGAGCTCGGCGACGCCCAGCACATAGGCCTCGCCACGCAGGCCGAACACCGACAGCCACGAGATGAACGGGCTGTTGGTGATGAATTGGGCGATGCCCTGCGCCGACTGCGGCGTGAACTTCTGCATGCCGAACGACACGAAGATCACCACCATGACCCAGCGCAGGATCGCCAGTGGACGATAGGAGCCCTCGCCGCGTTCGGCGATGTTGAACGACAGATTCATTGCGGACGATTCTCCCCTTGCTGCAACCCCGGCCTCCGCGCCCTGGCGCGCTCATGGCGGGTCTACGCAAGGGCATGCGTCCGCGTTACGCGAAGGATGATCGGCGGCTTTCACGATGGTGTGCGTGCGACGTGCACGCACCGCAACGCTGAGATTGCCGCCGCCGGTTCCATGCTGTGTTGAATCCCGGCAACACACTCGAACAAAACGCACGATCAGGCCGATTGCCTCTTTTGAATCACGACTGCGCCGCATCGCGCTTCCAATCCTTGGCGCGGGCGGCCAAAAACACGTGATTGGGGAAAACTTCATGCAGCAGGGACCGTTGGGCGCAAGGCGCGCAGACCAATCTGGTTACGTTCTTCACTTCCAGCTCGCCAGCAATGGCACCAGACGCGCGTGCAGCCTGACGATCCATGCCGACAGCGCCGGCGAAGCGGCGCGGATCTTCCGCGAGAACTGGACCGAGATCGAATCGATGGCGCGCGGCGGCATCAGCACCGGCACGGTCGGCTCGGCATCCGTCAGCCTCGCAATGTCCTGACGCGCACGCAACACTGGAAAATCTAGAGCGATTCAAGATCGAGCCCGGTTAGAGCGATTCAAACTGGGCGCGGTTCTTTTTGCGCGCTGCGGCTGCTAGACGCGCCGGCGTGGACGAACGCCTGCGTGGAAAGTAAGACGTGATTGATCTGGTTGATGGACGGCCTGTCGGACTCACTCGAAATTCCGCCGACAGAAGGCGCAGCCGTCTCCTGATCGGCGCCGCATTCCTGTTTGCCGGCATGTCCTTCTCGGTAGCGTCAGCGCGCGCTCAATCGAATGTCGCGCTGCCGCCCGTCACCGTCGAGGCTGTGCAGAAGCGCAAGCCGGCAAGCGCGGCGTCACCTGCCGCGAAGCCCAGGCGGGCAGCCGCCGCCGCCCGCCAGCGCAACGCCGAGCCGGCACCGCCGACAGCGTCGCAGCGCGCCGCGGCGGCGGCCGCGGTGCTCAACGAGGCCAAGCTCCACTACCGCGCAATGCCAAGCTCGACCACGCTGCGCAGCGGCGCCTCGCCGCTCGACACCTCGCAAACCGTCAACGTCGTTCCCGAGCAGGTGCTGAAGGATCAGCTGCCGCGTAACCTCGACGACGCGCTCGCCAATGTCTCCGGCGTCACCCAGGCCAACACGCTGGCCGGTACCCAGGACGCGGTGATGCGCCGCGGCTTCGGCGACAACCGCGATGGCTCGGTCATGCGCAACGGCATGCCGCTGGTGCAGGGCCGCAGCCTCAATGCCGCGGTCGAAAGCGTGGAGGTGCTGAAGGGGCCGGCTTCGCTGCTCTACGGCATCATGGATCCCGGCGGCATCGTCAACACCATCAGCAAGCGGCCCGAGCTCTATCAGCACGGCTCGGTCACGCTGCTCGGCTCGAGCTACGCCAACTCCAGGACCGGCGCCGACGGCACCATCGACATTACCGGCCCGATCGGCGAGCGCGGCCTCGCCTATCGCTTCATCGGCTATGGCGTCAGCGAGGACTATTGGCGCAATTTCGGCCGCCACCGCGAAATGCTGGTCGCGCCGTCACTGGCCTGGTACGGCGAGAATACGACGGTCCAGCTCAATTACGAGCACCGCGAATTCATCACCCCGTTCGACCGCGGCACCGCATTCGTCAACAACGCGCCGCTGGCGATTCCCAAGACGCGCCGGCTCGACGAGCCCTTCAACAACATGTGGGGCACATCCGACCTGATCCAGGCCTCGGTCGAGCACTGCCTAAACGAGAACTGGAAGCTGTTCGCCGCCTACAGCTACAACACCGAGACCTTCAGCGCCAACCAGCTCCGCATCACCGGCGTCGATGCCAAGACCGGCATCGAGAAGCGCAGCAACGACGGCACCTGGGGCTCGCTCAGCAATGCCAGCTACGGCACGTCCTATCTGCAGGGCAATGTCTGGCTCGGCAACATGCGCAACGAGATCCTGTTCGGCGGCGACGGGCAGTATCGCACCATCTATCGCGACAACCTGATTCGGCAGGCGACGCCGAACTTCAACTTCTACAATCCGGTCTACGGCCTGATCACGCCCGGTACGACGATCTCGGCCGCCGACAGCGCCCAGACCGACAAGCTCGGCCAGTGGTCGCTGTTCTTCCAGGACACGCTGCATGTGACCGAGCGCTTCGCGCTGGTCGGCGGCATGCGCTACATGGATTACGACCAGCTCGCCGGCAAAGGGCGACCGTTCGTCACCAACACCAACGTCTCCGCCGACAAGGTGCTGCCGCTCGGCGGCATGATCCTCAAGCTCACCGACGAAGTGTCGCTCTATGCCAGCTATACCCAGTCGGCGAAGCCGAACTCGACCATCGCGGCGCTCGCCAATGGCGGCGGCGTGGTGCTCGGCTCCAACATCGCGCCGGAGGAAGGCACGCAGTACGAGACCGGCGTCAAGTTCGATCTCAACAAGCGGCTCTCCGGCACCGTCGCGGTTTACGACATCGAGAAGCGCAACGTGCTGGTCAGCCAGCTCGATCCTTCGACCGGCCTCAACGTCTACACCGCGGCCGGCAAGGTGCGCTCGCGCGGCGCCGAGGTCGACGTCACCGGACGGCTGACCGAGAATTGGAGCATGATCGGCAGCTATGGCTATACCGACGCCCGGGTCACCGAGGATCCGACCTTCGCCGGCAAGCAGCTGCAGAACGTCGCGCTGAACACCGCCTCGCTCTACCTGGTCTACGATTTCGGCACCGCCCTGCCCGGCCGGCTCCGGCTTGGCGGCGGCGCGCGCTATGTCGGCGACCGGCCCGGCGATGCCGCGAACACGTTTGTGCTGCCGTCCTATACGGTGGCGGACATCTTCGCGACCTATGAGACCAAGGTCGACACATTCCCGGTGATCTACCAGTTCAACGTCAAGAACCTGTTCGACAACGTCTACTATCCCTCCGCCGTCAGCAATCTGAACGTCGCGCTCGGCGACGCGCGGCGCTTCTCGCTCTCGGCGACGGTGAAGTTCTGACGGCGTCCGCGGGATAGGCATTCGCTCGGGCGGCGAGGCCGCCACGAAGGTCGGCCGAGCGCCCACATGAAGGTATTGTGAACGCTGCCGCCCCGGTCGTTGCGAGCGCAGCGAAGCAATCCATGGGTGCGCGCATGAGGAGGGATGGATTGCTTCGCTCGCAATGACGGAGATGGAGCAACGCCCCTTCGACAGCAAGCTGGATCGATTCCAAACTAGCCCTGTGGCATCGCGGCGCGCCGTTGGGTAGGGTCCCGGCGCGCTGTTGAAAAGGCGGCGACTGCAACGAGCCCGCTGGTTCCAGTGCCCTCCCCAATTCAGTCCCCGTCATGAGCAAATCCGCGATCAAGGCCGCGTTGCTGCAGGTCCATTCCGTCGTCGGCCTCGTGCTCGCGCTGCTGTGGGCCGTGGTCGGGATCACCGGCGCAACGATGGCGTTCGAGGATGAGATCCAGGCCAGCCTGAACCACGACATCATGCGCGTCGATTCGAGCGCAACGCCACGGCTGACGCCGGACCAGCTGATCGCGCGGCTGCGCACGGCCGGGGACTTCGGCAAGGCATCCGCCGTGACGATGTCGAGCGATCCGGCGGCCGCGGCGCGCATACGATTTGCCCGCAGCGAGGACGGCACGCGGCCATCCTCGGTCTATGTCGATCCCTATGACGGGCACGTGCTCGGCTCGCCGCGGGCCGAGGATTTCTTCGCCACCGTCCGCAAACTGCATCGCTGGCTGCTGCTGCCCGGCGACGGCAATGGCTGGGGCCGCAAGATCACCGGAACGGCCGCGATCTGCCTGATCGTGATGTTGATTTCAGGACTCGTGCTGCGCTGGCCGCACCGCGTACGCAGCGTCAGGATGTGGCTGAAGCCGAATCTGGCGCTGCGCGGCCGCGGCCTGCACCGCTCGCTGCACGCCGTGATCCCTTCGATCGCGTCTGGTCGGCATTTCTGCAGCAGGAGGGCGGCAGCTACGGCCGGGCGCTGCTGACGATGCCGGGCGGCGACGGCACCATCGTGCGCGTCAGGTCATGGGCGCGCGATGCGTCGCTCGACAGCGTGCGTGACGAATTCCGCATCGATGCCGTGACGGGACGCGTGATCTCGGCGGACCGCTACGCCGACAAGACGTTCGGCGAGCGCGTCCTTGCCGGCGTGCTCGACATCCACCGCGGCGCCATCCTCGGCTGGCCGGGCAAGCTCGCCTTCATGCTGGCCGCTGCCACCATGCCGCTGTTCACGGTCACCGGCTATCTGCTCTATCTGTCGCGCCGCCGCCATCGCCGCCTCGCGCAGCGGCCGCCGATCGGCCACCTGGTTCCGGGCGAATAGGGCGCAGCAGCGACTGCGGTTGCCGTTGCCAGTGCGACAAGCGCGTAACAACGCGCCTGTCGCGGCAGCAGCGTCACGCGTTGGCGCCGCCGTCGATGGTCAGGCCGGCACCATTGACCGAGCCGGCTTCAGGCCCGGCGACGAAGGCGACCAGCGCCGCGACGTCCTCGGCCTTGCCGTAGCGCTTGATCGCCATGCGGCCACGCTGTGCCTCGGCGCCCGGTCCGTCGACCGGATTCATGTCGGTGTTGGTCGAGCCGGGATGCACGATGTTGACGGTGATGCCGCGGCCGCCCAGGTCGCGCGCCAGCCCCTGGGTCCAAGCGATCAGCGCCGACTTGCTCATCGAATAGAGGCTCATGCCGGCATCAGGCACGCGGGTCGCGAGGTTGCTGCCAATATTGATGATACGGCCGCCCTCGCCCATATGCGCGGCTGCGGCCTGCGAGGCGACCACCACCGCCCGCACGTTCACCGCGAGCGTGGCGTCGATGTCCTCCAGCGTGAGGTTTTCGATCGGCCCGCCGCGGAAGATGCCGGCATTGTTGACGAGGATGTCGAGACCGCCGAATGCCTTGGCGGCGGCTTCCACCGCGCCGCGCACGGCCGCGGCATCGGCGCTGTCCGCCTTGAGCGCCAGCGCGCGCCGGCCCTGCTGCTTGATCTCGCCGGCGACCGCTTCGGCACGGTCGGCCGAACGTTCATAGGTGATGGCGACGTCGGCGCCCTCGGCCGCGAGACGCTTTGCGATCGCGGCGCCGATGCCGCGGCTGCCGCCGGTGACGAGGGCGCGTTTTCCTTGCAGTGACTGGGTCATGGGAGACTCCCTGGTTATATCTGTAACGATTGACACATAAATAAGAACCGTTGCGCCGGGACGTCAAGTGAATTATTTAATGAATGACACAGAAATGGAGGGAACCATGGCCGACCGTGGCCGTCCCCGAAGTTTTGACAAGGATGCCGCGCTGGCCCGCGCCATGGAGGTGTTCTGGCTGAAAGGCTATGAGGGCGCCTCGATGGCGGACCTGACCACGGCGATGGGGATAGCCTCGCCGAGCCTCTACGCCGCGTTCGGCGGCAAGGAGGAGCTGTTCCGCCAGGCGCTCGATTATTACGTCAGGAACGAGGGCGACCTGATCTGGGGCGCAGCGATGCGCGCCCATACCGCCTACGACACGGTGGAAACCTTCCTGATGCAGACCGCCCGTGTCTTCACCCGTCGCTCGCGTCCCCCGGGTTGTCTCGTCGTGCTGTCGGCGCTGCATCCGGGGGAGCATTCCGAGACGGTGCGCCGCGAACTCGTCGAGCATCGCGCACAGACCGTGAAGGATCTGCGCGAGCGATTGCGCCAAGGCGTCGCGCGCGGCGAGATCTCGCCCGCGGCCGATCTCGATGCGATCGCCAAATATTACGTGACGGTGCAGCAGGGCATGTCGATCCAGGCCCGCGACGGCGCCAGCCGGCAGCAGCTCGAGCTGATCGCACGTGCCGCCCTCGCCGCCTGGCGCCCGCTCACCGCGCCGGCAGAGGTCGCGGCCAGCGGTTGAGCACCACTTATCCTGTATGCTGCGGCGATCTACTATGAAGGCATATCTGTTTGAGTTGCCCCTTCAACCCGTGAGTTGGCCTGATATTCTCTGGGCAAAAAACGGCGTCTTTTCTGCCTTCAGACTTGCCTCACCAACGCGAATTCTCTTGTGCTGGCGATGGGGCGGCATCAATTTTCCGCCATCGACTATGACGCCGGTTATTTCGGCGGGGCGCTCCACATAGAGGTTTTCCTTGTGATAGCGAAGACCGGCGCCACGGATCACCCGTCTGATCCGAGGGCCACATCGATCTTCGGATCGATGCATGATGTCGACGTCCGCAGCGCCCGCCCCCTGTGAATGCTCGCTCCGGCCCCGACAGATGCGACAAAGTAACCCGACGGGCAACCCGGCTTAGCTCCACAAGCCACCCAGTCACCCATTCTTATTTTCCGAATTTCCTCTTGACGCGCTCCCCAACTCAGATGTTCAATGTGCCCGTCTCACCCGATCGAGGGGCGCTGCGCATCGTCACGGTGTTGCGGTGAGATGCGGTGGACGTCGCGCGTGTCAGTGACGACAGCACGCGAGGCGGACGGTGAAGTCGTGCAGGCCGGACGCCCTGGTGGCAGGTGTCCTCTCGCTCGATGCAATTGCGTCTTGCGAGGGCGGTGACAACAAAGCCCAGTCTCGCCGGGGTAAGCACGTATAAGCCGTAACCCATCGCGCAGGGAAAGCCGGGTTGTTTCCGGTTACACCTGTGGTCCTACCCCCGAGCTTACTACCCATCGCTCGGGGCCCATGGGTGCGATCGGCACCCGGCTTTCCCTGCGCCCTCTGCTCTCGGAGCGGCGAAACGAAATGCAAAACTCGGGCAATTCATGTCGCGAGAACGTGGAATTATGGCTCAGCAGTTACGGCTCACGATCAGCGCGCATCTTTCTTCAACTCGATCGCGACCTGCGAGAGCCACGAGCCAGGCGCATCCATGACGAACGACTGGTGGCTGCCTTTGGTCTTGATTTTCACCAGCGCGGCAACGTCTCGCCTTCAATTCGCGCCTCGATCAGCCCGTCATCGGTGCTGGTCCCCGTGATCTTGCCGCCCTGCCGGTACTCGCTCTCGAACCCAGTTGCCCGAGAGCTGCGCACCGTTCTGAACGATGTTGGCCGACAACGTCATCTTGTAAGCATCGCTGGCGCATCTGAGATCCCGGCTGGACGCCCTGCCCGTTTTGGTGACGCCGTAAGGAGAGCGGATACTGAGCATGACGAACGGCCGTTGCCCACCCAGCACCAACGCCTTTACGAATTCGGCCGGGACGCCAGGAACCGGACGCGTCGCAAATCCCGCGCGACCGCTGCAGCAGAAGCTGCTATGACAACGAGGTGAAGCAGCTGGTGAGATCGAACAGGCGTTGGCGATTGACTTGGGAACCGCCGGCAATCAAAAAACGCCTGAAAAATGAATGGTCGGAGTGGCAGGATTCGAACCTGCGACCCCTGCGTCCCGAACGCAGTGCTCTACCGGGCTGAGCCACACTCCGACTAAGAGCCGGGCTTATAGCGTCGGGTTTCAGGGACTGCAAGGCACCCTTTGAGGATTTAGTCACCGTGGATACAGGTCTGAAAACGCACGTTTTGCCCGCTGGCGCCGCCGCCACTGCCACTGCGGCAGGGGTGCTGGCCGAGGGCGGCCTGGTGGCATTTCCGACCGAGACGGTCTACGGCCTCGGCGCCGATGCCGGCAATGCCGGCGCGATCGCCCGCCTCTACGAGGCCAAGGGCCGGCCGGCCTTCAATCCGCTGATCGCCCATGTCGCCGACCTCGCCGCCGCGCGGAGGATCGCGCTGTTCGACGGCCAGGCGCTGCGGCTCGCCGAAGCCTTCTGGCCGGGACCGCTGACCCTGGTGCTGCCGAAAGCCCTTTCCTGCCCGGTGGCGGAGCTGGCTACCGCCGGGCTCGACACGGTCGCGATTCGCGTCCCCGCCCACAAGGTGGCCCGCGACATCATCAAGACCTTCGGCGGCGCGGTGGTGGCGCCCTCGGCGAATCTCTCCGGCCACGTCTCGCCGACCACGGCGGAGCATGTGAGCGGCGACCTCGCCGGCCGCATCGACCTGATCATCGACGGCGGCCCGGTCGAGGTCGGCGTCGAATCGACCATTGTCGGCTGCTTCTCCGATCCGGTGCTGCTGCGGCCCGGCGGGCTGACGCGCGAGGAGATCGAGCGCGTGCTCGGCCATCCCTTGCAGTCGCCGCCGCAGGACGCCGAGAGCGAAGGCCAGCCGGTCGCGCCCGGCATGCTCGCCTCGCATTACGCGCCGCGCACCCCTGTTAGGCTCAATGCCAGCGACGTCCATGTCGGCGAGGCGCTGCTGGCGTTCGGGCGCAGCAAAGTCGCGCGCAGCGAATGCGCCTCCGTGGTGATGAACCTGTCGGAGAGCGGCGATCTCGCCGAGGCTGCCGCCAATCTGTTCGGCTACCTTCGTACGCTCGACAAGCGAAACGCCGATGCGATCGCAGTGGTGCCGATTCCCGAGGACGGTCTGGGCGAAGCCATCAACGACCGCCTGCGCCGTGCCGCGGTCGGACGGAGCTAGATTTCTGCGTGAGTGAAAGACCAAGAACAAGATGAACATCGCAAAGCCTGCCGTGCCGCCGCTTTCGCCCGACCTGATCGAGAAATTCCGCGCCATCGTCGGCGCGAAATACGCGGTCACCGACGCCGCCGACATCAAGCCCTACGTCACCGAGGAGCGCGACCTGTTCCATGGCCGCTCGCCGCTGGTGCTGCGTCCCGGCTCGACCGCCGAGGTCGCGGCGATCTGCAAGCTCGCCAGCGAGCACCGGATCGCGCTGGTGCCGCAGGGCGGTAATACCGGCCTGGTCGGCGGCCAGACGCCGCACAATGGCGAAGTGGTGGTGTCGCTGCGACGGCTGGACAAGATCCGCGACATCGACGTCGAGTCCAACACCATGACCTGCGAAGCCGGCGTGGTGCTGCAGATCGCGCAGCAGAAGGCGGCCGACGTCGACCGGCTGTTCCCGCTGTCGCTCGGTGCCGAAGGCAGCTGCACGATCGGCGGCAACCTCTCGACCAATGCCGGCGGCACCGCGGCGCTCGCCTATGGCGTGGCGCGCGAGATGGCGCTCGGGCTCGAAGTAGTGCTGGCCGACGGGCGGGTGCTGAACGCGCTGTCGAAGCTGAAGAAGGACAACACCGGTTACGATTTGCGCAACCTCTTCATCGGCGCCGAGGGCACGCTCGGCATCATCACCGCAGCGACGCTGAAGCTGTTTCCGAGGCCGCGCGCGGTCGAGACCGCCTATGTCGGACTGCAATCGCCGGCCGCGGCGCTAAAACTGCTGTCGATCTCGCGCAACGAGGCGGCAGGCGCACTGACCAGCTTCGAACTGCTCGCCGACATCGCGGTCGACTTCTCGATCCGCCACGGCATCGACATCCGCGATCCGCTGACCACCAAGTATCCCTGGTACGTGCTGATGGAGCTGTCGTCGTCGCGCGACGACGCCCGCGACACGCTGGAGGCGATCCTCGCCAAGGGGATGGAGGAGGGCATCGTCGACGACGCCGTGATCGCGGCCAATCTGAGCCAGCGCCAGGCGTTCTGGAAGCTGCGCGACGAGATGTCGGCGGCGCAGAAGCCGGAGGGCGGCTCGATCAAGCACGACATTTCGGTGCCGGTCGCGGCCGTGCCCGCCTTCATCGAGGAGGCCAATGCGGCCGTGGTGAAGCTGATCCCGGGGTCGCGGCCGGTGCCGTTCGGCCATCTCGGCGACGGCAACATCCACTACAATGTCAGCCAGCCGATCGGAGGCAATGCCGCCGATTTCCTGGCGCGCTGGCACGACGTCAACGCCGTGGTGTTCGAGATCGTGCTGCGAATGGGCGGCTCGATCTCGGCCGAGCACGGCATCGGCGTGCTCAAGCGCGACGAGCTGCCCGACGTCAAGGACAAGGTCGCGATCGAGCTGATGCGCTCGATCAAGGCGATGCTCGATCCGCTCGGCATCATGAATCCGGGCAAGGTGCTGTGACGGCGCAGGCGACCATGACGCCCCTTTCGATTGCTCCGATCACCGACGACGACGTCGCCGATGTCGTCGCGCTCTGGCAGGCGTGCGGCCTCACCCGGCCGTGGAACGATCCCGCCGCAGACATCGCGCTGGCGCGTCGCGGACCGGCCTCGGCCGTGCTGGTCGGCCGCGACGACGGCAAGATCGTCGCGACCGCGATGGTCGGCCATGATGGCCATCGCGGCTGGGTCTACTACGTTGCTGTCGATCCTGGTCGCCAGGGCAAGGGCCTTGGCCGCATCATCATGTCCGCGGCCGAGGACTGGCTGCGCGCGGCCGGCGTGCCGAAGCTGCAACTGCTGGTCCGCCGCGAAAATGCCAAGGCTGGCGCGTTCTACCAGTCGCTCGGCTATGAAGAGTCGACCTCGGTGATGCTCGCCAAATGGCTCGACGGCCGCGACCCGACACCGTGAGCAGCGTTGGGGTTTCCGCATGAGCATTGCCGACCGCGTTCGCATCAAGGATGTCGAAACGCTCGCCAAGGGCCGCTACGAGCTGAAGCGCGCGCGATTCGATTATCGGCGCGCCAACGGCGAATGGCAGACCCAGTTGCGCGACGTTTTCGAACGCGGCAGCGGTGCTGCGCTGCTGCCCTACAATCTCGCTCGCCGTACCGTCGTGCTGGTGCGCCAGTTCCGCTTTCCGGCCTTCGCCAACGGCTATGACGGCCTCCTGATCGAGGTTGCCGCCGGCATGCTCGAGGACGCCGAGCCGGAGGCGCGGATTCGTGCCGAGGCCGAGGAAGAGATCGGCTACCGGCTGACCCACGTGCAAAAGGTGTTCGAGGCCTTCACCAGTCCGGGCGCGGTGACCGAGAAGCTGCACTGCTTCGTCGCCGAATACGACGCTGCGATGCGCATTGGCGACGGCGGCGGACTTGCCGACGAGGGCGAGGACATCGAGGTGCTGGAGCTCGGCATCGACGAGGCACTCGCGATGATCGCCGACGGGCGCATCGTCGACGCCAAGACCATCATGTTGCTGCAATACGCAGCACTGCATCTGTTCCGCTGAGGTTTAGCGCATTCGTGATGGCAAGGCCGCTCAGATCGGCGTTCGCCATCAAGCCGACCTCGTGACCGGTCCGGAGCCGCCGATGATCCAGCCCGCCTTGTAGATCGTGAGCGTACGAAACCGCTGTCGGCCCGCGCCGCCGAAACGAAGGCCCGCGAACACCGTCGCGAATCGCAGTTCGCGGACTGTAGCGCTAGCATGTTCGATCGCGCAATTTGGGACGTTCACGGCCGCAACTGGCACCTCATCCGCGTTGAACCTGTTCGCGGGAATGCAACACTCACTGCATGTCCGGGGCGATCGGCCCCAGAGCTCCGACATTGCCTTGCGGAGCGTACCATTTTCAAACCGGAGATTTCCCCATGCGCCGCCTTACGATTGCCTGTGCCGCCGTTGCCGTCACTGTCTCTGCGCTCGCCGCAGCGAGCCCTGCCAGCGCCTCGCCCTATCACCTGATCCGCTGGCAGGACACCGGCTTCTGCCAGATCTGGGATCAGGGCATTCCGACCACGCCGTGGCCGGCGAATTTCTCCGTCGTCAGCGTCGAGCTGCCGACCTTCGATGCCGCGTTCGCGCTGAAGACCGGCCTGCTAAGCAGCGGCACCTGCACGTTCTGAGCCGCATTCGACATTGGTGAGCGTGATGCGGGCAAAGCACCAGCCTTGCCCGCTTCGCGCTTGTCGCGAGGGAGAACCGTTTCGCAGTTTTCCGGATCATGCTTTAGCGATGCTTCATCAGCGCATCGCGCGCCGCGGCAAGCTCGCGGAACGCGGCGCCGTTGCCGCCGCCGTCGGGATGCACCGTCTTGGCGGCGTGCTTGAACGCCTGGTGGATCTCCGACGGGCGCAAGGTGGCGATTGAGCGGCAGGCCGAGCAGTTGGCGGTATTGGTCTTCCTGCGTCACCCCCCTCGGCATCAGGCCGCGACGGCCGAACCGCGGCGCGGCCAGCATATGCAGCGCATCGCTGATGAGACCGAGCCGGCGCAGCGCCATCGCGCGGGTGCGGCGGTCGGCGGATTTTGCCGCCGCCTGGCGCAGGATCGGCAGCACCTGTGCGGCTGCTTGCCGCAGCGTCTCGTCGACATCGGTGGCGGCGATCTCGGCCACCATTCGGGCCATCTGGCCATAATCAGGATCGCGCGCCTCGCAAAAGCGCTCGATCGCAAGTTTCCACTGTCTGACATGCGGGTCCATGTGCTGAACCTGTGTTATCCGAATCCGGATGACAGCAACGCGCAAACGCGGCTTGGCGTTTCGCTTGGCGCAGTTTTGAATAGTGTTGTCGACAACGCTCCAATCAAACGAGGAAACGCCATGCCCCTTCTCGACAACCACATCGCCGTCATCACCGGTGCGGGCTCCGGGATCGGGCGCGCCATCGCGATCGGCTATGCACGCGAGAGGGCGCGCGTCGTGCTGCTCGACCAGAACGGCGACGCGGCGGCGGAGGCGGCGAACGAGATCCGCGGCAATGGCGGCAAGGCGGAAAGCTTTGCGCTCGACGTGACCAATCGCGACGCCTGCATCGCGATGGCCAGGCAGGTGGCCGAGAAGGTCGGCGCGGTCTCGATCCTGGTCAACAATGCCGGCATCGCCCGCCGCAACGGCATGCTGGGCGCGGACGAGGCCGTGATCAAGGATTGGGAAGACATCATCTCGATCAATCTCACCGGCGTTTTCAACGTGACGCACGCCTTCCTCGCGCCGCTGCGCAAGAACAAGGGACGCATCGTCAATATCGGCTCGATCCAGTCCTTCGTGCATCTGCGCACGCCGAGCTCGCCGGCCTACACCGCCTCCAAGCATGGCGTGCTCGGCTTCACCAAGGCACTCGCCGCCGAGCTCGGCAAGGACGGCGTGCGCGTCAACGCGATCGGCCCGGGCTTCATTGAGACGCCGCTGAACGAGAAGGTGCGCGCCACCAATCCCGATCTGGTGAAGGTGTTCATGGACCACACCCCGCTCGGCCGCCCCGGCAAGGCGGAGGACATCGTGGGTCCTGCGATCTTCCTCGCCTCCGACATGTCGGCCTACGTGTCGGGCTCGATCGTGATGGTCGACGGCGGTTATCGGACTCTATGATGCCGCAAGCCGCAATCGTGGCGATTTCGGGGTATTTTTGTTGACCCACAGCGAGGTAGGGACGCGTTAAGGAGCTGTTAACCAAACTGGCACACCGTGAAACCACCGGCTTGGGGTAGTTGGGTACTCGATCCGCTTCATCGATGAAGCGGGCGTTGGTCGGGAGGTTATCATGTCCTACGCGTTCACCCTGGCTTCGCGAGAAGCGGCGCCGCCATCGCTGGCGCCAAATGAAATCGTTCCATTGCTGATCGGCGCGACCGTCGAGGAGGTCGAGCGGGAACTCGTGCTGCAAACCCTGGCGCGCTGCGACGGCAATCGCACCCGCGCCGCGCGCGTGCTCGGCCTGTCGGTCCGCACCCTGCGCAACAAGATCCGCGAGTATTCCGCCGACGGCATCGACGTGCCGCCGTATTGCGAGAACGCGGCGAGCTAACGGTCAGATCGACAGGTCGATCGCAAGGCGCCGCCAGCGCGACAGCAGTACGCTATCAGCGGGATTGAGACAGGGCGCGAGGGCCACGTCGGCCGCCGCGCTCTGTCGGAGCGTCCGCGCGACCAGCGACGCCGCATAATGCCAATAGCCGCGCCGGCCAGACGGCTCCTCGGCGACGAGCGACTTGGCGAGGATCTCGACATAGATCGCCTCGACCGTCGTCTGCCACAACTCGCCTGCGCTGACCGCCGCAGGCGATGCGTTGCTCCGCGCCTGCCAGATCAGCCAGTAGTCCTCTTCTGCACCGGCCCACGCCACATGCGGCAGCGAGGCATCGAGACATGGCGAACGGCAAGAGAGCGGCCGCGTCGTGCGCGCATCGCAGAACACCGAATGGCCGAGCGTGTCGTACCAGCGCAGCCGGAGGAATCTGCGGATTGCAGCCTGCTCATTCGCCGCGAGCTGCCGCCTGCCGGTGCGTTCGAGATCGCAGATGATCGCGTCCAGATGATCGCGATCGAACGGCTCGACCTCGAGCGCCACGCCGGCATTGTCCGGAAACAGCTCATCGAGCATGCCGACCATCTCGCGATAGAAACTCCGCGCCAGTCCGCCGCCGCGCCACGCCTTCGCCACGCCGACATAGTTGCAGAAGATCAGGCGGCTGGCGTGGTCGTAGGTGAAGAAGCCGAGCCCGATCGCGCGCTCGGCGGCGCGCAGAATGAAGCAGCGCGAGTCGAGGCAATATGAGATCTCGCGGCCGTCGAGCACGAACTGCTCGCGCCGGCCGACGTCCTCCGACAAGACCCAGCGTACGATGTCGTCGGGACTGTCGCGCTCATTCGCCGGAAACAGCTCCTGGTAAAGATCGAGCACGCCGGTAGCGCGAAAGCTCGCTTCGTCGCGTACATCGTCGCGCGTCACGACGATGTCGAGCGTCTGCGGCCGCGATTGTCCGCCCACAGCTTCGCCGCGCGTGTCCATCAGCAGCCGCAACGCGCTCTCCCTCGCCGCCGGCCTGTCACATTATGACTGTTGATCGCGCGGGCGGGCCGAATTGAAGCCGTCATCCAACCTCTGTTACAAGCGACTCCGCATTTCGACGGAGCATATCAGTGGCTGACGACACAATTTCGCGCGCCCGCGGCCCGCAAGGGCCGCAGGGCCGCCAGGGCGAGCCGGGACGTCCGGGTCCGCAGGGACATCCGGGACGGCCGGGACCGGAAGGCCCGCGCGGCAAACCGGGTCCGATCGGCAAGCCCGGTCCGGTGGGCAAGGCCGGCCCCCCAGGCAAGCCGGGAGCGCCGGGCAAAGCGGGTCCGCAGGGCCCGCGCGGCGAGCCTGGTCCGCAAGGGCCGCAGGGACCGGCAGGTCCGCGCGGCGAAGCCGGCCCACCCGGCGAGTTGCCGTCGATCGACCAGGTGATGCCGTGGCTGCACATGATCTTCGACGCTTGGGAGGACTACAAGCGGACCAAGGAGCGCGAAGCCGCCGAGCAGGCCGAGCGCGATGCGATTGAACGCGCCGCAGCGGAGGCGATCGCCCTCGACGTCGATGCCGATGGCTTCGACGACGATGACGACGCGGACGATCACAAGAAAAAGAAGAAGCACCGAAAGAAGGACAAGAAGTAACCCTTCGCGCGCTCAGCGGTCCGCGCCGGGATCGCCGGGCGGACCGAGCTGGATGTGCTGCAGCACCCAGCGCATCGCGTAGTGCCAGCCGACGCCGGCGAATGCCCCGCAGATCGACAGGACGATGACGTTGTCGCTGTCGATCGCGCCGCTCGACCACAGCATGCCGCAGGTCCACAGCACGGCGAATGCGATCGAACAGAGCGCGAGCGGGACGGCGGACTTCATTGCGGTGCTCCGGAGCCGGGTGAATGGCGACCATGCCCGTCGCCGCGCCGCCGCACCGTGAGCCGGCTCACGGATCGCCAACGGCCTCAGCCGAAACGCAGCCGCGAACGCTCCTTGGCCTTTTCCGCTTCGACCTCGCGGTCGCGCGCCGGCGCGGTGGTGTGCAACGAGGTGAGCAGCCGCCGCGCCGCCGCGGAAACTTCGGTCACGGCGAGGTTGAAGGCCGCCTCATTGGCCTGAGACGGCTTGTTGAAGCCGGACAGCTTGCGCACGAATTGCAGCGCCGAGGCGTGGATCTCGTCCTCGGTGGCGGGCGGCTCGAAATTGAACAGCGTCTTGATGTTGCGGCACATAATGGTCTCCCTCCGTCCCCGGCTGCCGGGGCGGCTTTCCGGATCATGCTCCAAGGACGATCGGCTGCTGCAAAATACGACATCGTGGTCTATTCTGGCAGCCCCATGGTCCACGGCGGAGCGAGGTTCCCGATGAGCCACGTGACCTACAAGGTCGTCCAGCACGACGGCGGCTGGGCCTATACCGTCAACGGGGTGTTTTCAGAGCCGTTTCCCACCCATGCAGCCGCGCTTGCCGCGGCGCGGCGCGTCGCGGCCGAACAGCGCGTGCCCGGCCGTACCGAGGCGATCCAGTACGAGACAGCGGACGGCAAGTGGCTGACCGAGACCGCCGACGGCAATGACCGGCCGGAGACCGAGGTCGAGGATGGGCGCTAGAGTTCCCCATCGCAAGTGCGCTTTGCCAAATCTCGAAAAACAACCCCATGCAAAGGAGCCGGCGCTGGCGGCGCTCGACAAAGCGACAGGACAAAGCGACTTGATATGTCGGGCAGCTCAGGAATATTCTTCCAATATTCCGAAATTGCCCCCGCGCCAGACTAGAACGGCACCCGCACGCCAAGCCGGTCGAAGAAGGCGCGTCCTCGATCCGTGATCCGCAATGCACGCGGGATGCGATGCGGCGCAACGCAGCGCGTCTCGATCAGGCGCGCAAGAACGGCGTTGGCGAACGGGCCGGCGAGATGCGGAACGCGCTCGGTCCAGTCGTTGCAGAGCCGGCAATGCGGCTGCCGCGCGGGATCGAAATCGATCTGTTCGGCGCGGCACCAGGCCAGCCCCTGCCCGGTCACCTCACCGCTGCGGCCGTCGACGAGGACGAGCCGGCGACGGATCAGCGCATTCGACAGCAGCACGCCGAGCTGGCCTGCCAGATGGCGATAGCAGGTGCGCGATTGCCTGAGCTGCTCGGCCGGCAGCGCACGCTTGCGCGTGGCGCTGGACTTCGCAGCCAGATCGACCAGGCTCTCGATCAGCGCCGCGACGTCGTCGTCCCGGATCCGATAGTACCTGAACCGGCCCTGCGCCCAGACAGAGAGCACGCGCGCATCGACCAGCTTCTGCAGATGCGCGCTCGCGCTCTGCGGCGAGATGCCGGCCACCGCGGCAAGCTCGCCCGCCGGCAGCGCCTTGCCGTCGGCCAACGCGCTCACCATCGCCTCGCGTGCCGGATCGCCGAGCGCCTCGGCGATCCGGGAGAAGCCGGTCTGCACCGATCGGGATGACTCCATGTCAGCGTCCTCCATACCGACCGCAACGTCCTATCCGCATTCGCCAACTAACGAAACTCATTTCAGCTTTTCCTGAAACAACGAGGCCTCTTCATGGGCTGCAATCCGCGCCTATCCGACAGAAGAGAGAAGGAACCGCCATGACAAGCAGCAGCAACGACGCGGAACGCATCTACCGGCTCTGGGACGAAGCGCTCGGCAACAAGGACCTTGAGGGCGCTCTGGCGCTCTATGCGCCCGATGCGTCGATCGAGAGCCCGCTGGTTCAGCATCTGATGCAGACGCGCGAGGGCATCGTCCGCGGCACCGACGCACTGCGCGTATTCATCACGCGGGTGTTCCAGACGAACCCGCCGCAGCGCCGGCGCTTCAAGCAGGGCTTCTTCAGCGACGGCCGGATCCTGACCTGGGAATATCCGCGGCAAGCGCCGGACGGCGACCAGATGGACCTCGTCGAGGTGATGGAGATCGAGGGCGGCCTGATCCAGCGCCACCGGGTCTATTGGGGATGGTATGCGCTGAACGTGCTGAGGGAGAGCTAGAACGGGATGAAGTTTATGTTCAATCGATTTGACCGCGGCTTCGGTCTACCTCTCCCCGACGGGAAGAGGTCGATTTGCGTAAGCAATCGGGTGAGGGGCCGCGGCTCCAACGAGAGACCGTACCCCCCACCCGGCGCTGCGCGCCGACCTCTCCCAAGGGAGAGGTGAACCAACACTGCCGTTCCGACCGAACCTAGTCTCATTAGGCTCTAGCTAGCAGAACACGTTTTCGCCAGCCGCGTCGCGCGCCTCTCGGACGGCTCGCGCCGTCATGCTAGGCTTGCATCCAAGCGGCTGGACAAAGGCGCCGCGCTTGGGGAGAAGCAGAATGATCCGTTGCTGCGCGGCGCTGGTGGCCGCTTTGGTCTCGATGTCGGTACAGGTAATGGCTGCTGATGACTCCGCGCCCAGGGAAGGCGAGTGGATTGCGAAGGACTTCAAGTTCCACACCGGCGAGGTGATGCCGGAGCTGCGGCTGCATTACACCACGATCGGCGCGCCGACCGGACAGCCGGTGCTGGTGCTGCACGGCTCCGGCGGCTCGGCCGCCGCCATGCTGACGCCGACCTTCGCCGGTGAATTGTTCGGCCCCGGCCAGCCGCTCGACGCGGCGAAATACTACATCATCATCCCCGACGGCATCGGGCACGGCAAATCGTCCAAGCCGTCGGATGCGATGCGGACCAGCTTTCCGAAATACGACTACAACGACATGGTCGACGCGCAGTACCGGCTCGTCACCGAAGGCCTCAACGTCAAGCACCTGCGGCTGGTGATCGGCAATTCGATGGGCGGCATGCACACCTGGATCTGGGGCGTGCGCTATCCCAGGATGATGGACGTGCTGGTGCCGATGGCCTCGCAGCCGACCGCGATGGCAGCGCGCAACTGGATGCTGCGGCGGATGATGCTGGAGACGATCCGCAATGATCCCGACTACAAGGATGGCAACTACACCAGTCCGCCGCGGATGATGAAATACGCCATCGCCGCCTATCGTTTCGCCAGCGCCGGCGGCACGCTCGGCTATCAGACGCTGGCGCCAACGGCGCCGCAGGCCGACAAGATGGTCGACGAGCAGCTGGCGCTGCCGATCACCGCCGATGCCAACGACTATATCTATCAGTGGGAAGCCTCGCACGATTACGACCCGTCCGCCGGAATGGAGAAGATCGAAGCAACCCTGCTCGCGATCAACGCCGCCGATGACGAGCGCAATCCGCCGGAGACCGGCGTCACCGAAGCCGCAGTGAAGCGGATCAAGCACGGCAGCATCTACCTGATCCCGGCCAGTACCGAGACGCGCGGCCATCTCACCACCGGCAACGCCAAATTCTATGCCAGGCAATTGCAGGAGGTGCTGCAGACGGCACCGCAGATGTGACGGTCGGGACCGGCCGCATGTCGCAAGCCCGCTTCCGCAAGATCGCGCTAGCCTGCCCCGAGGCGATCGAGGGTGGGTATCAGGGCCTCGCCGACTTCCGCGTCGGCAGACGCATCTTCGCCACGCTGGGCTATCCCAATGAGGCCTGGGGCATGGTGAAGCTGACGCCGGAGCAACAGGCGATGGTGGTCGCAGCGGAGCCGGAGATCTTCCGGCCCGCGCCGAACAGCTGGGGCAAGCGCGGCAGCACCAATGTCCGGCTCGCGAAAACCGACGTGACCACGCTGCGCAGCGTGCTCAAGATGGTGTGGAGCAATGTCACGGCAAAGCCGGCAAGGACGGCGCGCAGGACATCGTCCTGAGCGCTGCGCGTCTCGCACTGCATCAAGTTTCGCTGCACTGCTTCGCCGATTCTTTGAGCATGCAACCTCCGCGCGGTTCGTGTCCAATCGAGCGAACCACGGATTCGCGCGCGGCAAACGTTGCGCGGATGCTGCACCAGATATCGCGGAGGAATGCAATGCGACGGCTCGCGCCCATCGCGCTGCTTGCGTGGCTCGCTCTGTTGGCGGGCGCGGCGCTCGCGTTCGACAACGGCCAGTATGACAATGTGCCTCCCGACGTCCGCGCCTGGTTCAAAAGCGTGATGGCACCCAACGGCGTGCCCTGCTGCGATATCTCCGACGGCCATCGCACCAGCTACGAGGTCCGCGGCGGCGCTTATTGGGTGCCGATCGAGGGCGAATGGATGCTGGTGCCCGAGCGCGCCATCATCCGCGATCGCGGCAATCCGGTCGGCGAGGCGGTGGTGTGGTATGCGCACCATCGCGGCGCCATCGTCATCAGCTGCTTCGTTCCGGCCGACGCAGTCTAGATGGCGTCGAAATGACGGCGGGCGCATATGGTGCTAGTGTCGCGTGCAACAGCACCGGAGACCTGCCGTGACCGACCTTGCCGCTTCCGACCTCGCCACGATCTATCCACAGCCGACTGCGCGCGTGATCGCGAAGGCCCGGCCGGAGATCGACCGTCACGCGAAAAAATTCATCGCGATGTCGCCGTTCTGCGTGCTGGCGACCTCCGCCTCCGACGGCAGCGTCGATGCCTCGCCGCGCGGCGGCACGCCGGGCTTCGTGACCGTGGCCGGGCCGAACGAGATGCTGATGCCGGACCGCTCCGGCAACAACCGCATCGACAGCTTCCGCAACATCGTCGAAGGCTCCGGCTTCGTGCAACTGATCTTCTTCGTGCCCGGCATCGACGAGACGCTGCGCGTCGGCGGCAAGGGCCGCCTCTCCGCCGATCCGGAATTGCTCGCCGCGATGATCGAGTTCGGCAAGCCGCCGCGCGCGGTGCTGCGCATCGACGTCAAGGAAGCCTATTTCCACTGCGGCAAGGCGCTGATGCGCTCGAAACTGTGGGCGGCGGACAGCCGCCTCGAACGCAAGGTCTTCCCGAGCATCAGCGAGGTGATCCACGACCAGACCACGCTCGGCGAGCCGGAGAGCCAGGAAGCCGTCTACGAGCGCTACAAGACCCAGCTGTGACGCGACACGGCGCGGCCTGCCGCCGTTTTGAATCGCAACCGTCTGTTAACCTTAATTCTTAACCATTAGTTAACTATGGGTTTGCGGGCGCAGCGCGGCGCGGCCTAGCGTCCGCACAATGCGTAATCGAGTGGTGCGTGCCATGGCGTATCGAACCTCTGCGGTGCTTGTTGCGTCGATCGGCGTTGCAGCGCTGATGCTTGGCTCCGCGACCGAAACCTTCGCCAGATCCGGAACGGCACCGCGCGGGGCCTTTGCCGGTCCGCATCCCGCGTTCCGCCACGGCGGCCGGGTGCCCGGAGGCTTCTTCCCGCTTGCCGGCGGATACTATGGCGGCCCGTACTATCCCGGCGAGCCGGTCGCGCAGGCCGCGCCGGTGATCCCGAACGACATCCGCTACACCTACACCTATGACGTGCCCTGGGACTGGGCGCACCGCTATCCGCCGAACGTGGTGCCGTCGGATCGCCCCTACGTGTCGAGCTGCCCGACCGAGAGCGTCGTCGTTCCCGGCCGCGGCGGCGACCGCACCGTCAACATCACCCGCTGCTACTGACGATCTGAGCCAGCCCGATCCGAAATCGAAAAGGCCGCCCCGAGGGCGGCCTTTCTGCATTGCGGCTAAGGCCTTGCTGATCCGCGCGAGTCCATCAGGACTCGTCGCCCTTCAGATGGCCGACGTGCTTCTGGGTGTAGAGCTCGAGGCCGATGCGCTTGATCAGGTCGAGCTGGGTCTCGAGGAAGTCGATATGGTCTTCCTCGTCCTTCATCAGCTTCTCGAACAGGTCGCGGCTGACATAATCCTTGACGCCGTGGCAGTAGGTCGCCGCCTCCTGGTACAGCGTGCGGGCGCTGATCTCGGCCGCCAGATCGCACTCGATGATCTCCTTGACGTCCTGGCCAATCCGCAGGGGGTCGAGTACCTGCAGGTTCGGGAAGCCGTCGAGGAACAGGATGCGGTCGACGAACTTATCGGCGTGCTCCATCTCCTCGATGGACTCCTTGCGCCAGACCTTGGCCATTTCCATGAGGCCCCAGTTGCCGAGCATCCGGTAGTGCAGCCAGTACTGGTTGATGGCGGTCAGCTCGCTGCGCAGCCCCTTGTTCAGATAGTCGATGACCTTCGGGTCGCCTTGCATGATCCACTCCACCTTTCGCGGCCGGATCGGCCGGAATCTCAATTTAGAACGCTTCTAAATCAGGTTGCCGGCACAAGCAACCACTTCGCGCGCCACAGCGCGTGGAAAACCGGGATTCCGATCGATTGGAAGGGGTCAGTAGGCCGCGAGGGCGAAGTTCGCCGGCTCGGCGTCTCCGTTGGCGGCGGGAGGATGGCTATGCGGGCAGCCGGCGCAGCATGCCTTGGCGCAGGGGCCCAGCGCCTCGTCGATGATCGCCTTGATGGTGCGGGCGCAGCGGCCGCATTCGGCACTGCAGCCGAGGCAGCCATAGACCTGCTTGGCATGCCGCGTGTCGGGCCCGCCCGCCTTCACGGCATTGCGGACATCGTGGTCGCTGAGGACGTTACAGGAACAGACAATCATCAGGGCTGGCAGGTCGGTCGGTGATGCTGACCATTATCGATATTGTCCGGCCCGCCGGGATGCAAAAGGAAAAACCGCTTTTTGAAGCAATTCCAAACTGATGCAGGATTCATTCTGGAACGAGTCTAAACTGCCGTTCGACTGCGATTCATCGCGCGCGAGCGCGGCCACAGGTGCCCGGCGGTACATTTCCCGGTGTTGCGCCCACCGGATTTTCCATAAGCTTGCCGGGTTTCGGCGCCCAAATACGGCGGGCTTGTTCATTGATCATTCAAGCGGAATATGGAACTTTCGAGCCAGACAGACCGCTTGCTGTCCTTTGCTCATCAGAGAAAGGTGAAGGCCATGAAGAAAACCCTGCTGGCGCTTTGCGCCGTCGCCACACTGGCGGTTTCGGCAGTGGCGGTGCCCGCTCCGGCCCAGGCACAACGTGGGGTCGCCGCCGGCGTCGCCGCGGGATTGATCGGCGGCGCCATCGTCGGCGGCGCGATCGCATCGCAGAACGGCTACTACGGCCCCGGCTACTATGCGCCCGGACCGGCCTATGTCGTCGACCCCGGCTACGGCCCGCCTCCCGGCTGCTTCTGGCAGCGCCAGCGCTTCTGGGACGGTTACGCCTGGCGCGTGCGCAACGTCAGGGTTTGCGACTAGACCTGTCCTGACGCGTTTTCCTTTACGCGAACTGATATCCACTTCGCTCGAAAACGCTCTGACCGGCTCGTTCATCTTGATTAATTCGAACCAGATGGCCCGGAAAACCGACTGCTTTCCGGGCCATCTGTTTCCGGTGGCCAGAAAAAACCGCTTTTTCCCGCCATGAGCCTGTGAACGTTTACTTTCGATTGACTGTTCTGCGCTGTTTAGCAAGACAGCAGTTCGAGACCAGCGTGCGAATCACCCAAACCCCGGCGCCGAACCATGGCGCCACACTTCCAGGAGAGCCAAAGACATGAAGAAGACTTTAGCTGCCCTTGTCGCCGTCAGCACGATCGCCGGTTCGCTGACCGTTGCTGCTCCGGCCGCCAAGGCCGGCGACGGTGCCGTCGCAGCCGGCGTTGTCGGCGGCCTGGTCGGCGGTGCCCTGCTCGGCGGTGCGATTGCTGGTGCCCGTCCGGCGCCGGTCTATGTTGCGCCCGCTCCGACCTACGTCGAAGAAGCCCCCTGCCGCTGGGTTCGCGAGCGGTTCTGGGACGGCTACGGCTGGCGCTTCCGCCGCATCCAGGTTTGCGATTGATTGCTGGCGCTGATTTCTGCTTTCGAAAACCCGGCCCTCGCGGCCGGGTTTTTCTTTGCTCATAGATGCGCGCTAAAGCGCGATGAGATTGGGTTAGATCGTCGTCGCGCTTGAGCTCCTTGTTTGAGCATGGTCTCCGCGCAAGCGCTTCGCGCTTGTCGCGCGGGAAGACTGCTTTTCCGGACCATGCTTAGTCAGCGCGCTGCGCTCATCGCGCGCAGCACCGCTTCGCTCGGCCAGCAATCGACCTTCAGCCCAGCCTGCTTCTGATAGGCGCCGAGCGCGGCGCGGGTCTGCATGCCGGCCTTGCCGTCGAGCTTGTCCTTGTAGAGGCCGATCCGGGTCAAATGCCGCTGCATCGCCTCGACATCGGTGGAGCGCAACTGCTTGGTTGCGGCCCATGGGGTCGCGAACGGCAAGGGGGTCGTCATGCGGTCGGCGAGATGGCCGACGAACAGCACGTAGAGATCGGAGAAATTGTATTCCTTGATCACGAAGTAGTTCTGCGTGGTCAGGAAGGCGGGACCGTAGATGCCCTCCGGCTGCAGCAGCGAGGCCGGCTGCGCCTGTTCGGCGGCACTGAGCTTCTGCCCACGCACCGGCACGAAGCCTGCGCGCAGCCATTCGCCGATCGGCTTCGTCACCTCGGGCACGCCCATCGTGCAATCGACATTGCCGGGTGCCGTCACCTCGTAAGCCCAGCGCACGCCGGGCTGCCAGCCCTTGTTGACGAGCTGCTGTGCGGCGGAGGCGAGCGCATCCGGCACCGAGTGCCAGATGTCGACCTTTCCGTCGCCGTCGAGATCGACGCCGTGCTTGTAATATTCCGACGGCAGGAACTGGGTGTAGCCGGTGGCGCCGGCCCAGGACGACGTCATCTCCTTGCGCGTCACCGCGCCCTCGCCGAGGATCTTCAGCGCGAGGATGAATTCATTGCGGTACTGATCCTTGCGGCGGCCGACATAGGCCTGCGTCGCCACCACGCGCAGCGTGTCGTAGGGCAGCGCATAGCGGCCGTAATCGGTCTCGCGGCCCCAGATCGCCAGCACGACGGTGGCCGGCACGCCGAAGCGCTTCTCGATCGTATCGAGCGAGGCGCGATACTTCTGCAGCAGCCGCTGCCCCTCGGCGGCGAGCCGCGCGATCGAGGCTTCCCTGACGTAGTCCGCAGGCACCTGCACGAACTCGGCCTGCGCCGGCGCGCCGGTCTTCGGACGTCCGGGCAGGATCAGATCGGGCAGCTTGTAGTCAGGCTCGAGGCGGCGCGTCTCGCGGTCGAAGGTCGCGCGCGAGACCCCCGCGGCCTGCGCCTCCGGCCACAGCGAGTCGATGAATTGGGTGAAGGCGGCGTCGGCGGCACGCGCGGGCGAGACGAAAGGTAGAGCCAGCAGGAGCCCGAAGGCGAGCGCGCGGAGCAATGTCAAATCCAGCAGCCTGTTCGCAGCGGTGCTTTGGGCGCCGCGGGCGCCCGCGATGGTCGTGCCGTGCTTATCACGGCAACGGATCGCTGTGAACCGCCGCGAGGCCGCGGGGCTAATGCCCGGCGCCCTGCTTGGCGCCCTCGATCGAGTCGTTCGAGAGCTTGTCGACGATGGCGATGCCGATCGCCGACAGGATGAAGACGCAGTGGATGATGGTCTGCCACATCACGCCGGTCTCGGTGTAGGTGCTCTTGCCCGACGCCAATGCACCCGCCTCGATGAAGGTGCGCAGCAGGTGGATGGAGGAGATGCCGATGATTGCCATCGCCAGCTTGATCTTCAGCACGCTGGCATTGACGTGGCTGAGCCATTCCGGCTCGTCCGGATGACCCTGCAGATTGAGCCGCGAGACGAACGTCTCGTAGCCGCCGACGATCACCATCACGAGCAGGTTCGAGATCATGACGACGTCGATCAGGCCGAGGACGGCCAGCATGATCTGCTGCTCGCTGAAATCGAAGGCATGGGCGAACAGGTGCCAGAGTTCCTTGAGGAACAGCACGACGTAGACGCCTTGGGCGATGATCAGGCCGACATAGAGCGGCAATTGCAGCCAGCGCGACCCGAAGATCAGCATCGGAACGGGACGCAGGCCCTTCGCTGAGACCGGCGCGTCTGACGTGACGGACATGTTGGAGTGCTCGCAGGATTGGAGTGCGGAGCGCTCTATCTACGCAATCCCGCCGATTTGAAAAGCGACAACTGGCCGCAGAACGCGCCGCGATGCGGTCACGATCCTTGCAATGAGGCTACAGCCGGATGCGGCGCGATGTCCGCGTCCGACCGCACCACCGGATCACCGCGTCAGCTTCTTGTACTTCACGCGGTGCGGGATGATGCTGTCCTGGCCGAGCCGGCGCATCTTGTCCTTTTCGTAATCCTGGAAGTTGCCCTCGAACCATTCGACATGGCTGTCGCCCTCGAAGGCCAGGATGTGGGTCGCGATGCGGTCGAGGAACCAGCGATCGTGGCTGATGATGACGGCGCAGCCAGCAAAATCCTCCAGCGCCTCTTCCAGCGCGCGCAGCGTATCGACGTCGAGGTCGTTGGTCGGTTCGTCGAGCAGCAGCACGTTGGCGCCGGACTTCAGCATCTTGGCCAGATGCACGCGGTTGCGCTCGCCGCCCGACAGTGCGCCGACCTTCTTCTGCTGGTCGGCGCCCTTGAAGTTGAACGCCGAGCAGTAACCGCGCGAATTGACTTCCTTCTTGCCGAGCAGGATCAGCTCGTTACCGCCGGAGATCTCCTCCCACACCGTCTTGCTGCCGTCGAGCGCATCGCGCGATTGGTCGACATAGCCGAGATGCACGGTTTCGCCGATCGTGATGGTGCCCTTGTCCGGCCTCTCCTGCTTGGTGATCATCTTGAACAGCGTGGTCTTGCCGGCGCCGTTGGCGCCGATCACGCCGACGATGCCGCCGGGCGGCAGCTTGAAGGTGAGATCGTCGATCAAGAGGCGATCGCCATAGCCCTTGCTCAACCCTTCGAAGTCGACGACGTTGGCGCCGAGCCGCTCGGCCACCGGGATGATGATCTGCGCGGTCTGGGTCTGCTTCTCGCTCGCCTTCTTGAGCAGCTCCTCGTAGCGCTGGTAGCGCGCCTTCGACTTGGCCTGGCGCGCTTTCGGCGAGGACGCCACCCACTCCTGCTCGCGGGCCAGCGTCTTCTGGTGCGCGACCTCCTCGCGGCCTTCCTGCTCGAGGCGCTTCTGCTTCTGCACCAGCCAGGACGAGTAGTTGCCCTCGTAGGGGATGCCGCGGCCGCGGTCGAGCTCGAGGATCCAGCCGGTGACGTTGTCGAGGAAGTAGCGGTCGTGGGTCACGATCAGGATCGCGCCGGGATAGTTGCGCAGATGGCCTTCCAGCCACGACACCGACTCGGCGTCGAGATGGTTGGTCGGCTCGTCCAGCAGCAGCAGCTCCGGCTGGTCGAGCAGCAGGCGGCACAGCGCGACGCGGCGGCGTTCACCGCCCGACAGTTTTGTGACGTCGGCATCGTCGGGCGGACAGCGCAGCGCGTCCATCGCCTGGTCGACCTTGCTGTCGAGATCCCACAGGCCCTGGGCCTCGATCTCGTCCTGCAGTTTTGTCATCTCGTCCGCGGTCTCGTCCGAGTAGTTCACGGCGAGCTCGTTGTAGCGGTCGAGGATCGCCTTCTGCTTGGCGACGCCCTGCATGACGTTTTCGCGGACGGAGAGCTTGGCATCGAGCTGCGGCTCCTGCTCGAGATAGCCGACACGGGCGCCTTCGGCGACCCATGCCTCGCCGCTATATTCCTTGTCGAGCCCCGCCATGATCTTGAGCAGCGTCGACTTGCCCGAGCCGTTGACGCCGAGCACGCCGATCTTGGCGTCCGGGTAAAAGCTGAGGTGGATGTTGTCGAGCACCTTGCGGGTCGGATAGCTCTTGGTCAGACCCTGCATGAAATAGATGAACTGGCGCGCCATCCGCTGTCCCTGAATTCGATCCGATTTGTGGAAATTTTGCTGCCGCCGATGTAACGGCCGGCCCCTGAAAGCGCAACCGCAGGGGAGGCGTTTTCAGCCCTTTCGCGAGCGGCGGTAACGGGTCCGACACCATGTCCGCGCGGGTCCTGCCTTGTGTGCACCGGATCACGACAATTGAAACCATCTTTTAATAAATCAGGCCAAAACTCGTCTCGAACGCCGAAAACGGCGTTTTTCGCGGCAAAACCGCGACCGAAACAGCAGAGGCCGTGTCATGGCTACCATCATCTCGGCATCTCCCCTGCATCCGACCCGGAGCGTGGCTGCGCTGTTCGCCGAATTCCGCGCCTTCTGGCACGCGTTCGCCGCCAAGGCATTCAGCACCTACCGGCCGGAACTGCACTATATGCGCGGCCCGGGCCCGGCCTGTCGCGCCAAGCAGATGGCGCTGTCGCCCGCCGTGCAATCGATGATCGCGGACATCCGAACCGCGAAGGCGCACAAGCCGTCCTGATCCACGTCACAATCGCCGGTTTTTGAAGCCGACTCCGCTTGCGCAGCTACCGATTGCGCGCGAGCATGACGGACTCTCGACGGCTCGTTTCGCGCCGTCCTCCTCGCCATGAACGGACCTGCCAATGACGCGGCTCAGCTGTGCAATCCTCGACGACTATTTCGATCTCGCGCTCTCGGTGGCCGATTGGCCTGCGATCAAAGACCGGGTCGACGTCACCGTGTTCGACAAGCCGTTCGCGGACGAGGCCGACGCCGCCAGCAAGCTGAAGGATGTCGAGATCATCTGCGCGATGCGCGAGCGCACGGCGTTCCCGCGCACGCTGATCGAGAAGCTGCCGAAGTTGAAGCTGCTGATCACCTCGGGCATGCGCAACGCTGCGATCGACGCCGAGGCGCTCAAGGAGCGCAAGGTCGTGTTCTGCGGCACGCAATACAGCCAGGATCCGACCGCGCCGCTGACCATGGGCCTGATCCTGGAACTGACCCGCGGCATCGGCCGCGAGAATGCGCGGATGCATGCCGGCGAACCCTGGCAGACCTTTGCCGGCACCGAGATCGAGGGCAAGACGCTCGGCATCATCGGCCTCGGCAAGCTCGGCAGCAAGGTCGCCGGCATGGCCAGGGCGTTCGGCATGAACGTCATCGCCTGGAGCCCCAACCTGACGCCCGAGAAGTGCAAGGAGGCCGGCGTCGGCTACGCCAGCAAGGAGGAGCTGTTCGCAACATCAGACATCATCACCATCCATGTCGTGCTGAGCCCGCGCTCGCGCGGCCTGGTCGGCGCCGCCGATATCGCGCGGATGAAGCCGTCCGCCTATCTCGTCAACACCGCGCGCGGGCCGATCGTCGACGAGGACGCCCTGCTCGCGGCGCTGCGCGACAGGAACATCGCCGGCGCCGGGATCGACGTGTTCGCGGTCGAGCCGCTGCCGACCAATCATCCGCTGCGCAAGCTCGACAATGTCGTGATCACGCCGCATCTCGGCTACGCGACGCGCGAGAGCCTGCAAACGCACTACCAGCAGATGGTCGCGTGCCTCGACGCCTTCACCAAGGGCAACGAGCCGCCGCGCCGCCTCGCCTGAAGCTAGCGCGGCCTCGTATCGGCAACGCAATCGCAGACGGCTTATTGCAACAAAAAAGGCGCGCTCGAGGCGCGCCTTTTCCAAATCGATCTGGAGCGGCCTAGCGGACCGTCACCGGTGCGGGCAGCGGCTGCACGGTGGTCGGCTGGGTGCCGGGCAGCGGAGCCTGCGGCGCCGCGGAGGCCACGGGGCCGCCACCGGCCGGAGCTGCGGACGCCGTAGCCGCTCCCGGCGCCGAACCGCCCGGCAGCACCACCACGCGGGTGCCGACCTTGGCGCGCTCGAACAGGTCGGAGACGTCTTCGTTCAGCATGCCGATGCAGCCCGACGAGACGAACTTGCCGATGGTCGACGGCTGGTTGGTGCCGTGGATGCGGTACACGGTCGAACCGAGATACATCGCGCGGGCGCCGAGCGGATTGCCGGGTCCGCCGGCCATGAAGCGCGGCAGATAGGGCTGACGCTCGATCATCTCGGTCGGCGGATGCCAATCCGGCCACTCGGCCTTGCGGGTGATCTTCTGCACGCCGGTCCAGGTGAAGCCGTCGCGGCCGACGCGAACGCCGTAGCGGATCGCCCGGCCGTTGCCGAGGACGTAGTAAAGATAGGTGTTCGGCGTATCGACCACGATGGTGCCCGCGGGCTCCTTGGTGGCGAACGCGACTTCCTGGCGCCGCAGGTTCGGCGGCAGCTGTGCCGGGCCGTCTTCCGGCTGCTCGTCCGGCGGCAACGCCGCGAGCTGGACCGGCTTGCCGTCGGCCCCGATCGGGGCCTGCTGCGGCGGCACCGTGCCGGTGACGCCAACGGCTTCCGGCGGCCGTATGCCGTTGCGATCATCGCCGTTCGGCGTCGCGCCATAGACGACGTTGGCGGCCGGAACGGAATTGTCGGGATAGGCCTGCTGCTGCGCAGGCGGCGCACGGTCACCATAGATCACCGGCGGCGGACCCATCGGGCGGCCGTAGCGGGGATCGTCGGGCGACATCACGGGGCCGGTCGGCGCGCGGTCGGAGTAGACCGGCGGCGCATTCATCGGACGGCCATAGCGCGGATCGTCCGGCGACATCACGGGACCGGTCGGCGTGCGGTCGGAGTAAACCGGCGCAGCGTTCGCGGGACGGCCGTAGCGCGGATCATCCGGCGACGTCACCGGGCCGGGCGGCGGCAGCGCAGCCGAGTTATGCGGCGCATCGTCATCGTCGAACGCATCGAAATCCGGCATGCTGCCGGGCGAATAGGGCTGCGGAGCCGCGGAATAGACCGGAGCCTGGGACGCCGGATAACGCTGCTGAGCATGCGCGAGCGAGGTTCCCGCCGCGCCGAGCGCCGCCGCGGCGCAAATCGTCAGAATGCGGTTGATCATCATTGCTCTTGTATAGTCCCCAAGCCACACCGGACCGTTAACGGCCCAATGACGGAAGATAGCGGCGCATTCAAGACAATTCCGCGAAATCCGGTCCAATACGGGCATTTTGTGATGTCACGTGACGCTGCGGCAAAGATGTCTCACGGATCAGGAAACGCTGTCCACGTGCCTGAAGTCATCAATCGCGCGCATTTTGTAACAAACAGTCGCCAAGCGTTGCGATATCCTCGAATCGGCCTGATTCGCGCCCGCGACGCCGGCTTTTCGTGTGGTCACCGCGTTCCCTTCGACATCAAGACCTCCCGCAGAGGGGGAAACCGCGTCCATGCTGCCCGGCCTTCGTTTCCTGTTCGCCGCGATCGTGCTGGCGACGTCGCTCTTGGTGTTCGGGCTGGGCGCAGCGGCGCTGTTGCGCGCTGCGCATGAGGAATTCGCCAGCATTCCGGCCCGCCGGGTCCCGCCCGAGCCGCAATTCGCACAAGCGCCGGAGGCCCCGCCAATGCTGGCCATGGTGCGTGTCGAGCCGCCGCCCGCTGCCGGCGCGGATACGGCGCCTGTTCCGGCACCGACGCCAGCCGCTGCGACGATGCCCGAACCTGCGGCTGACGCGCCGCCTCCCGCGGAGCCCGAGAAGATCGCTGCCATAGCGGCGGACGAGCCAGCGCCGGCTGCCCCGAAGCAGGAGACTGAGGTCATCGTGGAGGCGCTGCCGGCACAACCGGCCGAGGCCGCTCCACAGGCTCCGAGCGCAGACCCTATTCCGGGCCCGCAGCCCACTCCATCCGTTGCCGAGGCCGCGCCGCCGCCCGCCGAAGCCAAGGTCGCTGCGATTGTCGAACCGCCTGCGGTGGTCAGCGAGCCGGCACCTGCCGCGGTGATGCTCGCGCCGCCGCCCTCACCCGAGGCGCTCGCGGCCGCATCCAGGATCGCGACGCTCGGCGGACCGGAGGTCGTCGTTGACCCGCCGGCGGCGCCCAAAACTGTCGAGAAGAAGACGGCCGAGAAGCAGACAGCGGAG
Organism: Bradyrhizobium semiaridum; assembly: GCF_020329505.1. GTDB lineage: Bacteria > Pseudomonadota > Alphaproteobacteria > Rhizobiales > Xanthobacteraceae > Bradyrhizobium > Bradyrhizobium semiaridum. Next base: position 77,854 of record NZ_JAGKJJ010000002.1, on the reverse strand, counting down.
AAAAAGAAGGCTGCCGCGAAGAAGAAGCCCGAGCGGAGCGAGGCCAAGCGAGCCGCAAATCGGAGAGAACGCCAGCGGATCGCCCGGGCACGAGCGGCCCGGCAAGCGGTCGTTCAGCAGCAGCAGCTCGATCCGTTCGGCCAGCCGACGACCATGCCGGTTACCCGGCGCTAGCGCCGCGATCTCGGTTCACCGCTCCCCGCCGGGGAAGAGGGTCGGCGCGTAGCTCCGGTTGAGGGCTCTTGCTCTCTCGATAGACCGTAACCCCTCACCCGATTTGCTGCGCAAATCGACCTCTTCCAAGGGAGAGGTGAACCGAACCAGAGGCCCAACCGATCATCACACCCTGGCCGGTCAGGCCGGGCCGGTCGCGATCGGCGGGCCGCTCGCCTGCCCCCACTCCGACCACGAGCCGTCGTAGAGCGCGGTGTCGGTGATGCCGAGCCGGTACAGCGCCAGCGTCAGCACGCCGGCGGAGACGCCGGAGCCGCAGCTCGTCACGATCGGCTCATCGAGCTTGACGCCGGCGCTGGTGAACGCTGTGCGCAGCTCGTCGAGCGGCTTCATCGCGCCGGTCGCGGCATCGAACAGCAGATTGTAGGGGACGTTGCGCGCGCCCGGGATGTGGCCCGAGCGGATGCCCGGCCGCGGCTCCGGCGCGCGGCCCTCGAAGCGGTCGGCGGCGCGCGCATCGATCACCTGCTCCTTGCGGCTTTCGACATTGGCGATCAGCTGCTCGATGCTGCGCACGCGCTTCGCATCGTAGCTCGCCTTGAACGTCGCGGGCTTCGGCTTCACCTCGCCGCTCTCGACGCTGCGGCCCTCGGCGCGCCACTTCTTCAGCCCGCCATTGAGGATGCGCACGTCGCGGTGGCCATAGGACAGGAACATCCACCACGCGCGCGGCGCGGCGACCCAGCCGCCGGCATCGTAGATCACGACCGTATCGGCATTGCTGACGCCAAGCCCGCCGACGTCGCGGCCGAATTGTTCGGCGCTCGGAAACATATGCGGCAGCGGGTTGGAATGATCCGACACCGCGTCGACGTCGAAGAACACCGCACCGGGAAGATGCGCGGCGAGATAGTCGTCCTTCGGCAGCGGCAGCACGCCCGGCAGCTTGAAGGTCGCGTCGAGCACCTTGACATTGGCATCACCGAGATGCGCGGCCAGCCACTCGGTGGAAACAAGCGGATCGTCGGCAGTGGTCATCTTACGTGTCTCTCCATCGTCATTGCCGGACTTGATCCGGCAATCCATCTTGCCTTGAAGCGATGGACACGCGGGTCAAGCCCGCGTGTGACATCTAGCCCTTCTTCTTCGGCTCCCATGCCTCGATCGGCCCGCCGGCATCGCGCCAGGCGGCGAAGCCGCCGCCCATATGGGCAACCGGCTTCAGGCCCATGTCCTTTGCGGTCTTGGCAGCGAGCGCGGAGCGGAGGCCACCGGCGCAGTGGAAGACGAACTTCTTGTCCTGCTGGAAGATCGGCTTGGCGTAGGGGCTGTTCGGATCGATCCAGAACTCCAGCATGCCGCGGGTGCAGGGGAACGCGCCGGGAATCCTGCCGTCGCGCTCGATCTCGCGGGGATCCCTGATGTCGACGATCACGACATCGTCCTTGCCGATCAGCGTGATCGCATCTTTTGCGACGATGGTCTCGATCTCGGCATTGGCCTCGTCGATCATCGCCTTGATGCCGCGGTGGATGGTCTGGGGCATGGCGCTCTCCCTTTGTCTTGCGTTCTTTGCCACGTCATTCCGGGACGCGAAGCGAACCCGGAATCTCGATCGAATTTCATCAGATCGAGGTTCCGGGTTCGATGCTTCGCATCGCCCCGGAGCGACGAGGTTACCGCACCAGTTCCTTCATCGCATTCTCCAGACCCTCGATCGTGATCGGATACATGCGCTCGGAGAAGATACGGCGGATGATGGTGGTGGATTCCGAATAGTCCCAGTGCTTCTGCGCCACCGGGTTGAGCCACACCGCGTGAGGATAGGTTCGGATGATGCGGTCGAGCCAGACCGAGCCGGCCTCTTCGTTGACGTGCTCGACCGAGCCGCCGGGCACCATGATCTCGTAAGGAGACATCGAGGCGTCGCCGACGAACACCACCTTGTAGTCGTGCGGATACTTATGCAGCACGTCCCAGGTCGGCGTGCGATCGGTGAAGCGCCGCTTGTTCTGCTTCCAGACGCCTTCATAGAGGCAGTTGTGGAAGTAGAAATATTCCATGTGCTTGAATTCGCTCTTGGCGGCCGAGAACAATTCCTCGACCTGCTCGATATGCGAATCCATCGAGCCGCCGACATCGAAGAACACCAGCACCTTGACCGCATTGCGCCGCTCGGGCCGCATGTGCACGTCGAGATAGCCGTGGTTGGCGGTCTCCTTGATCGTGGTGTCGAGGTCGAGCTCATCAGGCGCGCCGGTGCGGGCGAACTTGCGCAGGCGGCGCAGCGCGACCTTGATGTTGCGGATGCCGAGCTCGACATTGCCGTCAAGATCCTTGAACTCGCGCTTGTCCCACACCTTGACGGCGCGGTTGTTGCGGTTCTTCTCCTGGCCGATGCGGACGCCTTCGGGGTTGTAGCCATGAGCGCCGAACGGCGAGGTGCCGGCGGTTCCGATCCACTTGCTGCCGCCCTGATGGCGGCCCTTCTGCTCCTCGAGGCGCTTCTTCAAGGTCTCCATGAGCTTGTCCCAGCCCATCGCCTCGATCTGCTTCTTTTCTTCCTCGGTGAGATATTTCTCCGCGAGCTTCTTCAGCCACTCCTCGGGGATCTCCGCCTTGTCCATGGCGTCGAGCAGGCTCTCCAGCCCCTTGAACACGGAGCCGAACACGCGATCGAACTTGTCGAGATTGCGCTCGTCCTTCACCAGCGCCGAGCGCGACAGATAATAGAAATTCTCGACCGACTGGTCGGCGATATCGGCGTCGAGCGCTTCCATCAACGTCAGATATTCCCGGAGCGTGACCGGGACCTGGGCGTCGCGCAGCGATGTGAAGAACTGCAGGAACATGATTACTTAAATCGCCCGCCCTGCCGGTGCCGTCAAGGGCATGCAGGGCGCGACCGCAGCGTGCTTGCGTCGTCGCTGCCGGGTGACAGTCATTCCGCAGGGCGGAAACAGTACGCTTGACATACCATGCGCATGGCGCCGCTGCGCTGCGGAATCCGGCCTAGACCGCCCTGCTTTTTCATCTAGTATGACACCTGACTAGTATGACACCTGACTAGTATGACACCTGACAAGACATTGGACAGGACCTCCGACCGCTGCGAGAGCGGTCGTTTCATGTCGGGCGCCGCGCGGCCGACGAACGAACCAAGGCAAGCAGATAGATGAAATTCACGGGTACAAAGGATTACGTTGCCACCGATGATCTCAAGGTCGCCGTCAATGCCGCCATCGTGCTCGAGCGCCCGCTGCTGGTGAAGGGCGAGCCCGGCACCGGCAAGACCGTGCTGGCCGAGGAAGTGGCGAAAGCGATCGATGCGCCGCTGCTCACCTGGCACATCAAATCGACCACCAAGGCGCAGCAGGGCCTCTACGAATACGACGCGGTGTCGCGGCTGCGCGACAGCCAGCTCGGCGATGCGCGCGTCTCCGACATCAAGAACTACATCAAGCGCGGCAAGCTGTGGGACGCCTTCACCGCCGAGAAGCGCCCGGTGCTGCTGATCGACGAGATCGACAAGGCCGACATCGAATTCCCCAACGACCTGCTGCTCGAGCTCGACCGCATGGAGTTCTACGTCTACGAGACCGGCGAGAACATCAAGGCGAAGCTGCGCCCGATCGTGATGATCACCTCGAACAACGAGAAGGAGCTGCCGGACGCCTTCCTGCGCCGCTGCTTCTTCCACTACATCAAGTTCCCCGACGCCGATACGATGAGCCGGATCGTCGACGTGCACTTCCCCGGCATCAAGAAGCGGCTGGTGGAAGAAGCGCTGCGCATCTTCTTCGACGTCCGCGAGGTGCCGGGCCTGAAGAAGAAGCCCTCGACCTCGGAGCTGCTGGACTGGCTCAAGCTGCTGCTGAACGAGGACATCACGCCGGAGATGCTGCGCGAGCGCGATCCGCGCAAGCTGATCCCGCCGCTGCATGGCGCGCTGCTGAAGAACGAACAGGACGTGCACCTGTTCGAGCGGCTGGCATTCCTCAGCCGCCGCGAAGTCTAGTTCCGAGACAGCCGGACGCCGGGGCCATCGCTCCGGCGTTTTGTTTTCCGAAGACCAACCAACAAGAAGACCAGGGAAGATGAACGTCCAGACCCAGATCCGGGCCGCCGAGCCCGTCACGACAGAGCATTTCGACGTCCTGATCGCCGGTGCCGGCATCTCCGGCGTCGGCGCCGCCTATCATCTCAAGACGCAATGCCCGGGCACGACCTTCGTCGCGCTCGAAACGCAGAAGACGTTCGGCGGCACCTGGTCGACGCACCGCTATCCCGGCATCCGCTCCGACAGCGACCTGCACACCTTCGGCTACCGCTTCAAGCCGTGGACCAGCGCCCCGATCGCGAGCGCGGCCGAGATCCTGAAATACATGGGCGAGGTGATCGAGGAGAACGGCCTCGCCCCGCACATCCGCTACCGCCACACCATCACCGCGGCGAATTGGTCGAACGAGACCAATCTCTGGACCATCGACGCCACCCGCATCGATACCGGCGAGCACCTGCGCTTCACCGCGAACTTCTTCTGGATGTGCCAGGGCTATTACCGCCACGATGCCGGCTACACGCCGGAATGGACCGACATGGCGAAGTTCAAGGGCACGATCGTGCATCCGCAGACCTGGCCCGACGATCTCGACTACAGCGGCAAGCGGGTGATCGTGATCGGCTCCGGCGCCACCGCTGCGACCTTGATCCCGGCGATGGCCAAGGATGCCGGCCATGTCATCATGCTGCAGCGCTCGCCGACCTATTTTCGCACCGGCCGCAACGCCATCGAGATCGCCGAGGAGCTGCGCAAGCTGCAGGTCGACGAGGCCTGGATCCACGAGATCGTCCGCAGAAAAATCCTGTTCGAGCAGGACGCCTTTACCAAGCGCACCTTTGCCGAGCCGGAGGGCGCCAAGAAGGACCTGCTGGCGGCGGTCGAGGCCGTGCTCGGCAAGGACTACGACATCGCCACCCATTTCACGCCGAGCTACCGGCCGTGGCGGCAGCGCATCGCCTTCGTTCCGGATGCCGACCTGTTCCACGCCATCAAGGGCGGCAAGGCCTCTGTCGTCACCGACGAGATCGAGCGCTTCACCGAGACCGGCATCCTGCTCAAGTCCGGCAAGCAGCTGGAGGCCGACATCATCATCACCGCGACCGGCTTCCACCTCTCCGCCAATGGCGGCATCGACTTTGCGATCGACGGCAAGCCGTTCGACTTCAAGGACACCGTGACCTATCGCGGCATGATGTTCACCGGCGTGCCGAACCTCGTCTGGGTGTTCGGCTATTTCCGCGCCAGCTGGACGCTGCGCGTCGACCTCGTCGCCGACTTCGTCTGCCGCCTGCTCAAGCACATGAAGGCGACCGGCGCCAGCAAGGTGACCCCGGCGCTGCGGCCGGAAGACCACAACATGCCGCTGCTGCCGTGGATCGATCCGGAGAACTTCAATCCCGGCTACATGATGCGCGGCATGCACCTGCTGCCGAAACGCGGCGACAAGCCGGAGTGGCAGCACAACCAGGACTACTGGGCCGAAAAGGACGAATTCCCGCTGATCGACCTCAAGGACAAGGCGTTCGTCTACGGGTAGCTGCTTGACTTCCCCTTCTCCCCGCTCGCCGGGACAAGGTCGGGATGAGAGGGACTCTCCACGCACCGAACTCGCGGAGAGTCCCCCTCACCCGAAATTCGCGTCCGCGAATTTCGACCTCTCCCCGCAAGCGGGGCGAGGTAAGAAACGCCTCACGCATATTCCGGCAGCTTCGCCGCGGCTTCGGGCGTCTTGCCGCGGATGATGTCGGAGGCCTTGTCGGCGATCATCAAGGTCGAGGCGTTAAGGTTGGCGGAGATCATGCGCGGCATGATCGAGGCGTCGATCACGCGCAGGCCCTCCATGCCGTGGACCCGGAGCTGGTCATCGACCACGGCCCACGGCGCGTCCGCGGGGCCCATCCGGCAGGTGCAGCCGGGATGGAAGGTGGTGGTGCCGCGCTCGGTCGCGGCGGCGAGCAGCTCCTCGTCGCTCTGCACCTTCGGGCCGGGGAAATCCTCATACGCGTAATACGGCTTGAGCGGCTCGGAGGCGAGCAGCCGCCGCGCCAGCTTCATGCCGGCGACGACGACGCGGCGGTCGATCTCTTCGGCAAGATAGTTGGTCTGGATGATCGGCGGCGCGAACGGATCGGCGGAGCGGATGCGGACATAGCCGCGGCTCTCCGGCCGCTGCTGCCAGGAGGCAACGGTCATGCCGGGCTCGTCCTCGAGCTGGCCCTGCACGCCTTCCTTGTAGCTCGCCGGCGTGAAGGTGAGCTGCAGATCGGAGCTCTCGGTGGTCTCGCCGGAATGCCAGAAGCAGTACACCATGGTCGGCGACAGCGACAGCAGGCCGCGCCGCGTCGTCGCCCATTTCAGCGCCTCGCCCCACAGGCTGAAGCCGCGGCGCAGCTCGTTGATGGTCTTGATGTTCTTGACCCGCGCCACCGAGCGCGGCGCGTAGTGGTCCTGCAGGCCTTCGCCGACACCGGCCAGCGCATGCACCACCTCGATGCCGTGCGACTGCAACAGCTCGGGCGAGCCGACGCCGGAGAGCTGCAAGAGCTGCGGCGAGTTGTAGGCGCCGCCGGAGAGGATGACCTCCTTGTTGGCGCGGATCTCCAGCGGATCGCCATATCTTCCGCCGCGGTTATAGCGCACGCCGACCGCGCGCTTGCCCTCGAAGATGATGCCGGTGACATGCGCATGGGTGCGCACGTCGACATTGGGCCGCCGCCGCGCCGGATGCAGGAACGCGGTCGCGGCGCTGACCCGGCGGCCGTTCAGGATGGTGCGCTGGCAGTACGACACGCCCTCCTGGATCTGGCCGTTGTAATCGGGGTTGCGCGGAATGCCGAGCGAGACCGCGCCCTCCATGAAGGCCTCGCAGAGCGGATCCTTCCAGTCCATCGTGGTGACGGTAAGATTGCCGTCGCGGCCGCGATAGGTGTCGTCGCCCTCACCAATGCGCCGCTCCATCCGCCGGAAATACGGCAGCACGTCGGGATAGCCCCAGCCGCGATTGCCGAGCTGCGCCCAGGTGTCGAAATCCTGGCGCTGGCCGCGGTTGTAGATGTGGCCGTTGATCGAGGACGAGCCGCCGAGCGTCTTGCCGCGCGGCGCATAGATGCTGCGCCCGCCGGTGTAGGGACCGACCTCCTGCTGATAGGCCCAGTTCACGCTCTTCATATGGAATGTCTTGATGAAGCCGGCCGGCAGATGGATGTAGGGATGCCAGTCGCTCGGCCCCGCCTCCAGCACGCAGACCCGCGTGCCCGCGTCTTCGCTCAGCCGATTGGTCAGCACGCTCCCGGCGGAGCCCGCGCCGATGATCACATAGTCGAAGCTTTCCATCGTCCCGTTTCTTGCGCCGACGCGACGTCACCGCGGCTTATCGTTGAGTTGATAATTCAGATGCGCCTTCACCGTCGGCCATTCGCTGGCGATGATGCTGTAAACCACGGTGTCGCGCAACGTGCCGTTGGGCGCGATCTGGTGGCTGCGCAGGATGCCGTCCTGCTTGGCGCCGAGACGCTCGATGCCGCGCCGGCTCTGGTGATTGAAGAAATGGGTGCGGAACTCGACCGCGATGCAGTCGAGCTTCTCGAACGCGTGGGTCAGCAGCAGCAGTTTGCACTGCGTGTTGACCGCGCTGCGCTGCACACGCTTGGCGTACCAGGTCGAGCCGATCTCGACGCGGCGGTTCGGCGTGTCGACATTCATGTAGGTCGACATGCCCGCGATCCTGCCGTCGGCGTCGAACACCGTGAACGGCAGCATCGAGCCGGCTTTTTGCAGGCCGAGCCGGCGGTCGATCTCCCTGCTCATGTTCTCCGGCGTCGGGATCGCGGTGTACCAGAGGTTCGAGAGCTCGCCGTCCTTCACCGCCTCGGTGAGCCCGGCAAGGTGATCGTGCGATAGCGGTTCGAGCCGCGCATGCGCGCCGCGCAGGGTGACCGGTTCAAGCCAGGGCATTCTGGGTCCTTTCCGTCATTGCGAGCGAAGCGAAGCAATCCATTCCTTCCGCGTATGTGGTGGCATGGATTGCTTCGCTTCGCTCGCAATGACGTTGTTAGATCACTTGTTCAAAAAATTCAGAGGCAATCCGCCCCGCGGCCAGTCCATCGCAATCAGCTCGCCCTTGCCCGACAGCGTGATGTAGGCCGTCTTCAACTCGGGGCCGCCGAAGGCGATGTTGGTGGTGACGCGGTCGCCGGTCGGCACCTGCTCGACCAGCGTGCCGTCCGGCGCGATCACCGAGATGCAGCCCGAGACCAGCGTCGCGACGCAGACGTTGCCGTTCGCTTCCACCGCGAGCGAATCGAACATCTGATAGCCGCCGAGGCCCGCGATCGGCTTGCCGCGCTCGCCGCGATAGATGATGTCACGCGGCTTGATGGTGCCGGGCTCGGAGACCTCATAGGCCCACAGCCGCGCAGTCGGCGTCTCCGCGATGTAGACGGTCTTCTCGTCCGGCGACAGGCCGATGCCGTTGGCCGGCAGGATGCCGTGCACGGCTTCGACGATCTCGGCCATGCCGGGCTTCAGATAGTAGAACGCGCCGACATCCATGTCGCGGGCGCGGCGCTTGCCGAGATCGGAGAACCACAGGCCGCCTTGCCTGTCGAACACGAGGTCGTTCGGGCCGCGCAGATCGTGCTCGCCGCACTTGGTCACGACGGTCTCGACCTTGCCGGACTGCAGGTCGACGCGCTGGATCGAGCCGCCGAGATAATCCTCCGGCTGCGGCCCCGGCATGATCATGTTGCGGGTCGGGATCCAGGAGAAGCCGCCGTTGTTGCAGATATAGATCTTGCCGTCGGGACCCAGCGCGGCGCCGTTCGGCCCGCCCGGCACCTTGGCGACGATTTCCTTGCGCCCGTCGGGATACACCCGGGTCAGCCGCTGGCCGCGGATTTCCACCAGCACCACCGAACCATCCGGCATGACGACCGGACCTTCGGGAAATTCCAGATCGGTGGCGAGAACACGGATATTGGCCATTTCATCCTCCCGGCTTGTTTGGCTGCCGGCGGATTCCAGAACGGCCCGCACGCGCAACGGTGTTGTTCATCCCGTTATGGCAAAGTGGATTCGGCTTGCCAAGCAAGCGGCCCGCAAGGCTGCCCGGCGTTGCGGTGGAGGACGGGCTTGCTATTTCAGCTCAGCGTGCCCGCGTGCACCCACCAGCCGGGCTGGGCAGCGCGGAGCTTGTCGCCGGCGGCGGCTGCATCGGCGTCGGTGGCGAAGATCGCAAAGCAGGTGGCGCCGGAGCCGGACATGCGGACGAGACGGGCGCCGCGGGTCTCGCGCAACGCCGACAGCACGTCGCTGATGACCGGCTCGACGCGCGCGGCGGGCGCCTCGAGATCGTTGGTGCCGCTCGCGAGCGCGGCGATCCATTCGTCGATCGCACAGCCGGAAGCGGGCCAGGACGGCGCCTGCATCGCGACATCAGTGGCACCGATCAGAAGCTCGCCGTGGCGCAGGCCGAGCGCGTTGAAGACGTCCTTGGTCGCGACCGGCACGCGCGGATTGACCAGCACGCAGGGCATTGCCGGCAGATCGAGCGGCAAGAGGCCGTCGCCGACGCCAGTCATGTCGCAGGCGCGCGAGGCGACGCACACCGGCACATCGGCACCGGTCTGCAGCGCGACCTCCATGATCCTGGAGTCGTCGAGCGACAATTCGTTGAGCCGCGCCAAGAGGCGCAGCGCGGCCGCGGCATCCGCCGAGCCGCCGCCGATGCCGGCGGCCACCGGCAGCACCTTCTCCAGCGTGAAATGGCCGACCTCGAGGTTGGCGACGCGCTCGCCGAGCAGCCGCGCGGCCTTCAGCACCAGATTATCCGAGGTGTCGCCGCAGGCATCGGCCAGCGGGCCCGCCATCGTCAGCGCCAGCTCCGGGCCCGGCTCCAGCGTGACGCGATCGGCGCAGTCTGCGAACGCGACGACGCTCTCCAGATCGTGAAACCCGTCGGTGCGCCGGCCGACCACCTTCAACGTCAGGTTGACCTTGGCACGTCCCACTTCAACTAGCGCCGGCACGGCGGGAAACCCCTCAAAACAAACATCGTGATGCGATTACAGGAAATCGCCTCACGATCATATCCCTTTGTTTGGTCGGATATTCCGGCACTCCTCGTCATGCCCGGGCTTGACCCGGGCATCCAAATGAAGAGCGTTCGCGAAGGATGGATGGCGGGGTCGAGCCCGGCCATGACAGTGAGAAAAACGTCGATGCCCGGAGCTAGCCGGGCATGACCATCTCATCCAGACTCACCGAGCCTGCGCCCAATCCCGACTAACCGCCCTTGCCGTCGTCGTCCTTCTTCTTGTCGGCGGCGGCGGCCGCCGGCGAGGCGTCGTCGGGCAGGCCGTTGTCGATCTTGGCTTGGATCTTCGGCAATTCGTCCGGCTCCGGCTTGAGGTCGCGCGCATGAGCCCACTGGAATTTGGCTTCCAGGGTGCGGCCGACGCGCCAATAGGCGTCGCCGAGATGGTCGTTGATGGTCGGATCTTCCGGTTTCAGGTCGATGGCGCGCTCGAGGTTCTTCACCGCCTCCTCGAAATTGCCGATGCGGTAGTAAGCCCAACCAAGCGAGTCGACGATGTAGCCGTCGTCGGGGCGCTGCTCGACGGCACGCTTGATCATCTTCATGCCTTCGTCGAGGTTGATACCCTGGTCGATCCAGGAATAGCCGAGATAGTTCAGCACATGCGGCTGCTCGGGCTGCAGCTCGAGCGCCTTGCGCATGTCGGCCTCGGCCTTGTTCCACTGCTTGGAGCGCTCCTCGCAGATGCCGCGATAGTAGTAGGTGACCCAGGCGTTCTTGTCCCCCCCAGGCGGCAGCGCGTCGATCGCCTGCGAATAGGTGGTGGCGCAATCGGCGAACTTCTTGCGGCCGCGCTCGATGTTGCCGAGCGCAAGGATGGCCTCGATGTCCTTGGGGAACTCCGTGGTGACGTCCTTGAGGATCTTGATCGCCTCCTCGCTGCGGTCGGCGGCGTCGAGATTGGTCGCGAGCTGGATCTGCGCGTTGCGCTTCAACGGCGAGGATGCCGGCATCCGCTCGTAGATCTTGATCGCCATCTGCGGCTTCTTCACCGATTCATAGAGGTCGGCGAGCGACAACAGCGCCATCGGGTGGTTGGGCTGCAGATAGAGCGCGAGCTGCAGATAGACCAGCGCGAGGTCCTCGCCGCCGCGCCGGGTCAGCGTCGCGCCGATGCCGTAGAGAGCCTCGGCGGCGCCGGCCTGCGGCGTCTCGACCAGCGGCGGCAGCTTCTTGCCGGCCTTGGTCTCCTTGATGCCTTCCAGCACCAGCGGGTGACGCGGCAGCTTCTTGTCGAAGGCCTCGTAGAGCGCGGTGGCGGCGGCAGCGTCCTTGTTGCGCGAGGTCCAGCGCGCATATTCGTCGACCGTGCGCAGTGCCGTGTCGTCGAGCTTGTAGGTGCGCTCGAGGCGGGCGCCGGCCTCCTTGTCCTTGCCGGACAGCTCGAGGATCATCGCGGCGTGCAGGTCCTTGAAGATCGGATACCAGTCCGGTCCGGCCAGCTTGTCGATCGAGGCGATCGCTGCCTTGGAGTCGCCGGCGCCATAGGCTGCCCAGGACGACAGCAGAGTCGCCACGAGGTCGGTGATCGGACCGCGGATCGACTGGTTGATGTTGGTCTGCGCGGCGGCGTATTTCTTCAGCTTGAGATCGCGCACACCGACGACGAGGCGCGCCACACGGTTGGCCTTGTCCTGGGTCAGGATGCGGTCGGCGAGCTTCACCGCCTCCTCGATGTCGCCGTCGGCGAGCGAGGAGATGAAGGCGCGGTCGAGCAGCTCGGAATTCTTCGGATCGGTGCGCAGCGCCGAACGGTAGAACGCCGCGGCCGAAGTCGCATCGCGCTCGACGCTGGCATGGCGGGCCGCCAGATAGCTGCCGGCCGTGGTCAGCGACTTCAGGTCGTTCTTGGTCGGGAATTGCGCGGCGTTGTCGGAGGGATGGTCGGGCGTTTGGGCCGCGAGTTGCGCTGGGGCGACGAGCGCGGCAGCAGCAACGACGGCAATGGTCAGGCGGTTGAAACGGGAGAACAGCATCACGGTCGCCTTGCTCCAGGGATTTACGGCCACGACGGATTTACGGCCACGATCTCAGTCTCGAAACTGCGAACCCAAGCGGCGGCGTCGGCCAGCGACAATGCCGCTTTTGGCGCGCAACCGCAAGGATAGGCACGATGAATCATTTGGCAGATGAGGCCTTTAGGCCCGCCGATCCAGCCAGCCCCACCGCAAGACGCCGCTACTGTGGCGGTATCGTGGCCGGCCTGCGCACGATCGCGTTGGGAAACAGAGTTCGCGCGAGGAAACACAAGGGGTTGCCGCGCGCTCAGTTCCACCTCTCCCCTCAACAAGGGGAGAGGCGACGCGGAGTTTGTGACAGAAGCCGCAGCGTCCTCACGCAAATGTGCGCCTACATCGCCTCGTAGTTCGGGCCGCCGCCGCCTTCCGGCGGCACCCAGGTGATGTTGCCGTTGGGGTCCTTCACGTCGCAGGTTTTGCAGTGGACGCAGTTCTGGGCGTTGATCTGGAAGCGCGGGCCCGAGCTTTCCTCGACCCATTCATAGACACCAGCCGGGCAGTAGCGGTTGGAAGGCCCGGCGAATACGTCGTGCTCGGAGGTCTTCTGCAAGTTCATGTCGGCGACCTTGAGATGGACCGGTTGGTCCTCCTCATGGTTGGTGTTGGACAGGAATACCGACGACAGCTTGTCGAACGAGATCTTGCCGTCCGGCTTCGGATAGACGATCGGCTGGTGCTGCTTGGCGGCATCCAGCGTCTTGCGGTCGGGTTTGGTGTGCGGCAGCGTGCCGAACAGCGAGAAGCCGAACAGCGAATTGGTCCACATGTCGAGCGCGCCGAGGGGAACGCCGAGCAAGGTGCCGAACTTCGACCACAGCGGCTTGACGTTGCGGATCGTGAACAGGTCCTTGCCGACGGCGGAATCGCGCCAGGCGTTCTCGTAGGAAGTCACCTCGTCATTGGCGCGGCCTTCGGCCAGCGCGGCGGCGACATGCTCGGCGGCGAGCATGCCGGTGCCCATCGCGTTGTGCACGCCCTTGATGCGCGGCACGTTGACGAAGCCGGCCGCGCAGCCCACCAGCGCGCCGCCCGGGAAGGTCAGCCGCGGCACCGACTGGTAGCCGCCTTCGGTGATGGCCCGCGCACCATAGGCGAGCCGTTTGCCGCCCTCGAACACATCGCGGACCGAGGGATGGGTCTTGAAGCGCTGGAATTCGTCGAACGGCGACAGATACGGATTGTCATAGTTCAGATGCACGACGAAGCCGACCGCGACGCGGTTGTCGTCGTAGTGATAGAGGAACGAGCCGCCGCCGGTGGAATTGTTCAGCGGCCAGCCGAACGAGTGCTGGATCAGGCCCTTCTTGTGCTTGGCCGGATCGATCTGCCAGACTTCCTTCAAGCCGATGCCGAATTTCGGCGGCTCGCTCTTGGCGTCGAGCTGGTACTTCGCGATCAGCTGCTTGGACAGCGAGCCGCGCGCGCCCTCGGCGAACAGCGTGTACTTGCCGAGCAGCTCCATGCCGCGGGTGTAGGAATCCTTGTGGCTGCCGTCCTTGGCGATGCCCATGTCGCCGGTGGCGATGCCACGCACCGCGCCCTTGTCGTCATAGAGCACTTCGGCGGCGGCGAAGCCCGGATAGATCTCGACGCCGAGCGCTTCCGCCTTTGGCGCCAGCCAGCGGCAGACATTGCCGAGCGAGCCGATATAGCAGTGATGATTGTCCATCAGCTTCGGCATCGCGAAATTCGGCAGGCGGATCCGGTTGTCGCCGAACATCCAGTAGAAGTGGTCGTCCTTGACCTGGGTCTTCAGGGGGCAGTCAGCATCCTCGCGCCAGTCCGGAATCAGCTTGTCGAGCGAGATCGGATCGATCACCGCACCGGAGAGGATATGCGCGCCGACCTCGGAGCCTTTCTCCACCACGACGATCGACAGTTCCGGATTGATCTGCTTGAGCCGGATCGCGGCCGACAGGCCCGAGGGGCCGGCGCCGACGATGACGACGTCGAATTCCATGGATTCGCGGGGAGGAAGTTCTTCGCTCATGATCTGGTCTCAGCCCATCGAGAACGCTTCTAAGCTTTTCAGGGCCGTTGTTTCCGATTTTTGACGGCAGGACAACCACGGAATTGCGCTTCCAGAGGCATGCACGGGACCGAAGCCGCCCTGCGGCCCTGATCCTTTGCGAAAACCGGCCTGCATTTTTCCCGTTCATGCTCTAGATTGCGCAATATCATGGTCGTGATGCCCGAACCCGCCCCTACATTGCAGCAATTGCTGGCTTTTTACCTCGAGGCCGGGGTCGATTGCGCGCTCGCCGACGAGCCGATCAACCGCCTGGAGGGGGTCGACCCGGTTCCCGCGCCCGCCGCGCCGCGGCCGGTTGCCGCGCTCAACCCGCTGCGGCCGCCGCCGGCGATGCCGGCCGTTCCGCGCAGCGAAATCGTCGCCGCGCCGGATGCGGCGATCGCCTCCGCCCGCGAGGCGGCACGCACCGCGCCGACGCTGGAGGCGCTGCGCGCGCTGATGGAGACGTTCGATGGCTGCGCGCTGCGCCACACCGCGACCAAGCTGGTGTTCGCCGACGGCAATCCGCAGGCGCGCGTAATGTTCGTCGGCGAAGCGCCGGGCCGCGACGAGGACATCGAGGGCCTGCCGTTCGTCGGCCGCTCCGGAAAACTGCTCGACCGCATGATCGCGGCGATCGGGCTCGACCGCAGCAAGGCCTATATCGCCAACGTGATCCCGTGGCGGCCGCCCGGCAACCGCACGCCGACGCCGCAGGAGACGCAGATCTGTCTGCCTTTCATCCAGCGCCAGATCGAGCTGGTGAATCCCGACGTGCTGGTGACGCTCGGCAATCCCTCGACGCAGGCCCTGCTCGGCACCCGCGAAGGCATCATGCGCACGCGCGGCAAATGGCTCGACTACGACACCGGCACGCGCAGCATCCGCGCCATCGCCACGTTCCATCCGGCCTATCTGCTGCGCTCGCCGTCGTACAAGAAGATGTCGTGGCTCGACCTGCGCGCCATCGCGAAGGCGCTGGTACAGGTGAGCGCGTGAAGCCGTAGCCCGGATGAAGCGCAGCGCAATCCGGGAATCTTGTCGCGGATGCTGACCCCGGATTTCGCTTTGCGCTCCATCCGGGCTACGGAACTGCACTACCCCTTCGGCCGCACGATGGCCCAGCCGATCCGCAGCACCGGCAGCCGGCCGTTGACCAGGCGGTCGAACGCGCGCGGCACTTCCGGCACGAGGCCGGGAAAACGCTGCGCGAGCTCGGGCGGCGGCGTGCCGGCGGTGTCCTGCGCGCGCCAGACCACAACGCCGCCGGTCTCGTTGAACTTCGCGATCGACAGCCACGGCGTCCGCTGCGGCGTGGCATCGAGCAGCAGATGCGGACGGCGCGCCGCCATCGCGATCAGGCTGGCGATTTCAGGATCGCCGGCGACCGCGCGCAGGCGCTGATTGGTGCGGCGCTCATAGCTGTCGTCGAAGAAGCGCCCGATCGCGGCCGAAGGCAGCGAGGTCTGCAGTTCCGTGGTGCTGGTCCAGGGCAGGAACAGCGCCGCGGCCACCGCGACCGCGGCAGGTGCTGCGACGGCGCCCGCCCACACCGAACGCAGCAGCCGCTGCCGCCGCAGATGAATCAGGTCGCCGGTCGCGACCACGACCGCGAGCCCCGACATCAGGAGCGCAACGCCGGCGCCGCCGAACACCTGACCGAGATTGAACAGGCCGGCGATGAAGCTTCCCGCGATGGCCGGCGCGAAGGCGAAGAAATAGACGAATCGCTGCGCCAGCGGCCCGACCGCCGGTCGGTAGATGACCGGCGAATCGTCGCCGCTGCGGGCGAACCAGCGCGAATTGAGGATCACCAGCAGCACGATCGCTGCGGTCGCCACGATCAGGCCGCCAAGCACGACGCCCCACCGCCTGGCGCGGGCAGCGAGATCGGCCAACGCAGGCAGCGCCGGCAACGCGATCGCGTCGGCGCGGATCAGCCAGATCAGATAGGGCAGCGCCAGCACGATGATGACGAGCAGCGCGTAGAGCGGATCGATCGCGTGCAGCGTGCGCCGTCCGCGTTCGGTCGCGAGCGCAAAGGCGACCACCAGCAGGATCATGCCGATCGCGGCCGGCGTCGTCAGCAGCAGCAGGCCGCAATCGATCGACCAGGCGAACCAGGCGCTGCGCCGGTTCTGCCCGATCAGTTGCCAGGAGTGCAGCAGCAGCAGCGCCCACAATGGCCGCGCCAGGATCAGCGGGCCAAACTCGACGCTTGGCGAGGAGAACACCACCACCGTCATCGTCAGCAGCACCGCCAGCACGCCCTGCGGCCCGCCGACGACGGCGCGCGCCAGCCGGTAGAAGGCGATGAAGGTGACGATCTCGCAGACCTGCGCGAGCAGATAGACGCCGAAGATATGGTTGCCGGCGGCGCGGTAAGCGATGTCGGCGAGCCAGAACGCCAGCGGCGGCCCCAGCTCGGTGCCGACCTGATATTCGCGGCCGAACGCCAGCACTGTGGCGAGATCGCCGGGCGGGCTGCCGTAGAAGATCAGCGGCAGCAGCAGCCAGATCGCGGCCTGCGCCAGCACCACGACCCACACTACGAGGCGCGGTCGGGCGCGGATCAGTTCGACAACCAGGGAGGTAAACCGCATGAAACGCCTGAAATGCCCCAGCCAGCCGTGTCAGCGGCGTCGTCTTGTCCCGAGCGTTTGATAGACGGCGGCTGCGGTGGAGGCAACCGGCGTACGATGGGCCGGTGCTGCAAACCCAAGTCGGGTGTCATGTCCCGCGAAGGCGGGCATCCGCCGCGGCGGCGCGGCTCCAGCGCTGCTGTCTCTCGGATACTAGATCCGCCCGGTCGAGCCGAGCGTGACGGTTGTGGGCGGGTGAGAGCGCCGCGAACCTACGCCGCTGCGAACGCGACGGCTTCGCTTTCCGGATCGATCGTGAACAGGTCGGGCGTTGCCGGTTCCGGGAAATGCTTCAAGCGCGCCGCGACGACGGGCGCGAAGAAGCTGCGGTGATGGGCGCTGGGGCCGAGCCGGTCAAGCGCCTCGAGATGTTCCGGCACGGCGTAGCCCTTGTGCTGCTCGAAACCGTAGCCCGGGCAATCCAGCGCCAGCGCGCTCATCAGGCGGTCGCGCGTCACTTTGGCGATGATCGAGGCGGCTGCGATCGAGGCGACGAGGCCGTCGCCGCCGATCACGGCCTCGCAGTCGCACGGCGTGGCGAGCTTGTCGCGGCCGTCGACGAAGACGTGTTTCGGCATCTCCGGCAGCGCATGCACCGCGCGGGCCAATGCCCACAGCGAAGCGCGCAGGATGTTGTCGCGATCGATCCGCGCCCGCGACGCCACCACGACCGAATAGGCTGATGTGGCGCAGATCTCCTCGAACAGCTCCTCGCGGCGCTCGGCGGTCAGGCGCTTCGAATCGTCGAGGCCTTTTGGAATCCGATTAGGATCCAGCACCACGGCGGCGGCGACCACGGGACCTGCGAGCGGACCGCGCCCGGCCTCGTCGCAGCCCGCGATCGGCCAGATGCCGCGCTTGATCAGCGCCCGCTCGCGCCGGAAGCTCGGCCGCACGATGACGCGCTTCTCCGGCTTGGCCGATATGGCCGGCTTCTTCGCCGGGGTCTTGGCTGCGCTCTTGGTCGCGTCTTTGGATTTGTCCCGAATCATGCGCCGATCGTGATCGAGCAAGGTCCACGGCGCAACCAGGAACCCGGCGTCCTTCCCCGTTATTCAGCGCAGCTCGCTCTCCTTCACCTCTCCCCGCTCTTTGCGGGAAGAGGTTCGGCGGACAGAAGAGTGCGGGGCGCGAGAGCAGCTTCTGCTAATCCGGCAGCGACGCCCGCCGGTCGGCGCCGATTGTAAAGCCCGGGGCGCGCACCACTTCCCAGGCATGGCCGTCGGGATCGGCGAAATAGCCGCAATAGCCGCCGTAACTGGTCGGCTGTGCGGGCTTCAGCAGCTTTGCGCCCTTGGAGAGCGCGAATGCCATGACGGTATCGACTTCCGCATCTTCGTTGCAGTTCCACGCCAGCGCGACACCATGGAACGCGGCCGGCCGCGGCTGATCGGGCAGCGCAGCGTCGGCGGCGAGCAGATGCCAAGGGAACAGGCCGAGCACGGTGCCGCCGGTGTCGAAGAAGGCGACCTCCTCGCCTTGCAGTTTCGTAGCCCGGATGAGCGAAACGATATCCGGGACCGACCTCACCGCGGAGAGACCTTCCCGGATGCGCTTCGCTCATCCGGGCTACCGGTCCTGCCTTAGAACAAACTCAACTGCTGGCCGTTGCGCTTCGGCTTGGCGAAATGGTCGGTGGTCAGCTTGGTGCGGCGCTTGTTCAGCCCGAGCTTCTCGCAGGCGATTTCGAATCGACGGCCGATCATCCAGGCCATCGGGCCGGTGCCCTTCATCCGCGTGCCCCATTGCGAATCGTAGTCGCGGCCGCCGCGCATGTCGCGGATCAAGGTGAAGACGTGGCGGTAGCGGTCCGGATAGTTCGCCATCAGCCATTCGCGGAAGAGATCGCGGACCTCGAGCGGCAGCCGCAGCAGCACGTAGCTCGCCTCCTTGGCGCCGGCATGCGCGGCGGCATCGAGGATGCGCTCGATCTCGGAATCGTTCAGCGCCGGGATCACGGGCGCGACCATCACAGTGGTCGGGATGCCGGCGTCCGCGAGCCGCTTGATCGCCTCCAGCCGCTTCGGCGGGGTGGACGCGCGCGGCTCCATCGTCCGCGCCAGCTTCGGATCGAGCGTCGTCACCGAGAGCGCGACTTTTGCCAGGTTGCGCTTGGCCATCCGCGCCAGGATGTCGATGTCGCGCGTCACCAGCGCCGACTTGGTGACAATGCCGACCGGATGAGCGGCGCGCTCCAGCACCTCGAGGATGCCGCGCATGATCTTCCGCTCGCGCTCGATCGGCTGATAGGGATCGGTGTTGGTTCCGATCGCGATCATCCGCGCCTCGTAGCCGGGGGCGGCGAGCTCCTTCTCGAGCAGGTCGGGCGCGTCGGGCTTGGCGAACAGCTTTGACTCGAAGTCAAGCCCCGGCGACAGGCCGAGATAGGCATGGGTCGGCCGCGCGAAGCAGTAGATGCAGCCATGCTCGCAGCCGCGATACGGGTTGATCGAACGGTCGAAGCCGATGTCGGGCGAGTCGTTGCGGGTGATCACCTTGCGCGAGGTGTCGAGCGACACGCTGGTCTGGAAGGGCGGCAGGTCGTCGAGGCTTTGCCAGCCGTCGTCGAAGGCGACCCGCGCCTCGGCCTCATAGCGGCCCGAGGCGTTGGACTGCGCACCGCGGCCGCGCCGCCGCTCGCGCTCGATCGCAACCGCGATCTCGGGAAAAGGGGAAGGCGCACCCGCCGGGTTATCGGAGGGCGCCGTTGCCGGCGGGTGCCTGAGGGCATGAGAGGATGCTCTGCTCATGCCGTGAAGCTAACACAGCCTGAGAACAAATCAAGAACATGAGCGTAGAAATTCCACAGGCCCCGTGGCGCAAAAATCTGCAGGCGAGAATGCTGCGCTCAATATGACAAGGTGATAACACAGCGGCGTTTTTCGAACTGTTTGAGCCATCGAAGCCGCCATGCTGAGCGTGATCATCCCGACCGACGGCGTCGAGCGCACCGCAGTCGCGACCCTCGCCGCGCTGGTGCCGGGCGCGGCTGCGGGAATCATCCGCGAGGTGCTGCTGGTCGATCGCACCGGGACCGACGTGATGGAGCGGGTCGCCGACGTCGCCGGCTGCCGCTTCCTCCGGTTCGAGGGCACGCGCGCCGCGGCGCTCGCCGAGGGCGCCCGGCAGGCCCGCTCGCCCTGGCTGATGTTCCTGCATCCGGGCGCCGTCCTCGATCCCGGCTGGATCGACGAGACGACCCAGTTCATCCAGATGGTGGCGGCCAGCGGCAAGGACCGCGCCGGCATCTTCCGCTATGCCCGTTCGCCCTACGCCGACCCGGGCCTGCGCGACGGCCTGAAATTCGTCAGCCGGATGATCGCCGGTCCCTCCGCCGAACAGGGCCTCCTGATCGCGCGCGATCATTACGAGCGGCTCGGCGGCTATCGGCCCGACGCCCGCCGCTCCGAGGCGCGGCTGCTGCGCCAGCTCGGCCGCTCCTCCCGCACCATGTTGCGCAGCCGGATCATGGTCGCCTAAACAATACTTGCCAAAGTCAAATGATTATTTGACAATGGCAAGTATTGAGGAGCGTCATGACCGACATCATGGACCAGGTCGCCGCCGTGCGCGGCTTCAACCGTTTCTACACCCGCAAGCTCGGCGTGCTGGACCAGCACCTGCTGCACTCCCCGTTCTCGCTGAGCGAGGCGCGGGTGCTGTACGAACTCGCCCATCGCGAGGATGCGGCGGCGCGGGATATCGGGATCGAGCTCGGCCTCGACGCCGGCTATCTCAGCCGCATCGTGCAGAAATTCGACGACGACGGGCTGGTCGCGCGCAAGCCGCTGCCGAGCGACCGCCGGCAGATCCGGCTCAACCTCACCGCCAAGGGACGGCAGGCATTCGCGAAGCTCGATCGCGCCTCCCACGACGAGGTCGCGGCGATGCTCGGCGGCCTCGACGACGCCAAGCGCGCGGCCGTCGTCCAGGCGATGGGCACGATCGAACGGTCGCTGGAGCCGGAAGCGAAGAAGCCGGCCGGCTTCCTGCTGCGCAGCCATCGTGTCGGCGACATGGGTTGGGTGGTGTCGCGGCAAGGCCGCGCCTATGCGGAGGAGTATGGCTGGGACATCAGCTACGAGGCTCTGGTCGCCGAGATCTGCGCGCAATTCATCAGATCGTTCGATCCGGCGCGCGAGCATTGCTGGATCGCCGAGATCGAGGGCGAGCCGGTCGGCTCGGTCTTCCTCGTCAACGGCGGCGACGGCGTTGCAAAACTGCGCCTCTTGATGGTGGAGGAGAAGGCGCGCGGGCTCGGCGTCGGCCGCGCGCTGGTCGAACAGTGCATCCGAACCGCGCGCGACAACGGCTACACGAAGATGACGCTGTGGACCCAGAGTATTCTCGTGGCAGCACGCGGCATCTACGCCCGCGCCGGCTTCCAGCGCGTAAAGGAAGAGAAGCACCACAGTTTTGGTGTCGATCTGGTCGGCGAGACCTGGGAGCTCAAACTGTGAAGCCGCAGCGCCGCGAAGCCGCGCGGCGCGTGACGGCGGAGCTCATCACCTTCCATGCGCGCCGGGCCCACGCGCTGCGTGCCGAGGCGTATCGGAATGCGGTGCGGGCGTTGTGGCGCGCAGTGCTGAGATTGGTCGGCGGCAGGTGATCGGCTCCTGCGCAAAGAGTCCGTAGCCCGGATGCAGCGCAGCGCAATCCGGGACGGTGCCGCGGGAGAGACTGCCCCGGATTACGCTGCGCTGCATCCGGGCTACGGACGGAAGAATGGCTACGCGCTGGCGCCCTTGGCTTTCGGGCGGCGCAGATGCTCGTCCAGCCGCGGCATGATCTCGACGAAATTACAGGGGCGCGTGCGGTAGTCGAGCTGTGCGGCCAGGATGCCGTCCCAGCCGTCGCGACAGGCGCCGGGCGAGCCCGGCAGGCAGAAGATGAAGGTCGCGCCGGCGACGCCGGCGGTGGCGCGGCTCTGGATCGTCGACGCGCCGATCTTGGCGTGGCTCAGCATGTGGAAGGCAATCGAAAAGCCGTCCATCCGCTTCTCGAACAGCGGCTCGACCGCCTCCGGCGTGACGTCGCGGCCGGTGAAGCCGGTGCCGCCGGTGGTGATGACGGCATCGACGCCGTCATCGGCGATCCAGCGCCGGATCACCGCGCGGATCGCCTCGACATCGTCGGTGACGATCTCGCGCGCCGCGAGCTTGTGCCCGGCCGCGGTGAGACGGTCGGCGAGCGTAGTGCCGGACTTGTCGTCCGCGAGGCTGCGGGTGTCGGAGATCGTCAGCACCGCGATGTTGAGCGGGATGAAGGTTTTGGTTTCGTCGATGGCCATGTTTGCTCTCTCGCTCCCTCTCCCACTTGCGGGGGAGGGTTGGGGTGGGGATGTCACCACGAGTCATTCTGTGGAGAGAGCCCCCACCCGCTTCGTATCTTTCGATGCGAAGCGACCTCCCCCGCAAGCGGAAGAGGTGAACTGCGTTCGCGGCTCCACCTCCACCAACAGCGGCTACCCGCCGCTGCCAAACGTATTGCACGACTGCACCGTGCCCTGTTGATAGCCTCGCATGAACCATTCCTTGCGCTGCGCAGCGGAGCCGTGAGTGAAGGAGTCGGGGACCACCCTGCCCGTCGCCTGGCGTTGCAGCGTGTCGTCGCCGATCGCGTTCGCGGTGGTCAGCGCGGCGTCGATGTCGCCGGCCTCGAGGAAGCCGGGCCGCTTCTTCTCCTCGCGGTTGACCCAGACGCCGGACAGGCAGTCGGCCTGCAACTCGACGCGGACCTGCAGCGCGTTGGCCTCCGCCTTGCTGCCGGCCTGCTGCTGCAGCCGCGTCACGCGCGGGATGATGCCGAGCAGGTTCTGGATGTGGTGGCCGGCCTCATGCGCGATGATATAGGCCGCGGTGAACTTGCAGGCGTTGCCGGAGCAGCCGCGGAAGCGGGTCTCGACTTCGCGGAAGAAGCCGGTGTCGAGATAGATGGTCTTGTCCGGCGGGCAGTAGAACGGCCCCATCGCCGACTGTGCCATGCCGCAGCGGCCGCCATTGGTGGCGTTGCGGAACAGCACGATCTTCGGACCGGTGTAGTTCTGGCCGGAGGCCTGGAAGATCTCGCTCCAGCGATCGTCGATCTCACCGAGGATACCTGAGATCATGCTGCCCATCTCGTCGGTGGGCGCGCCGCGCTTGACCTGGCCGCCCGACGACTGCCGGTCGGTCTGGTAGGTCGGCGCCTGGCCGCCGCCGGTCAAAATCTCGGCCCCGCCGATCAGGATGCGCGGATCGATGCCGAAGGCATAGCCGAGCAGGCCGAGCACAATGATGGTGCCGATGCCGAGCCCGCCACCGCCGCCCATCGGGATGCCGAATCCGCCGCCGCCTCCGCCCATTCCGCCTTCGTCGCGACGGTCCTCGATGTCGTCGCTGCGGCGGAAGTCATCATAGCGCATGGCGGTTTCCCTTCATTCCAGTCGGTGACCCAACGCGGCACACACGGACGTAAAATTTCCAGTGTGTTAATCAATAACCTGCCCGGCAAAAATTGCCTAGTACGCGAATGCGCAAGTCCGCACCGCGCAACCGGCCCTGCCGCCGCGCAAATCCTCGGCCGAATCCTCGGGGAGAATCGCGACGGATTCGTGATCCTCGAAGTTTTCGTCGCATCGCATTGACGCAGCAAGCAGGTTGCGAACGCACATGCGCACGCGCCAACATTGGGGCCGCAATCTTTGACGCGAACATTTCCAATTAAGTCGATTTTTACTTTGCCCGGTCAATGTGTGGCCAGTCGGTTGTTTAGTCCCGCGTCGCCGACAGCGTCGCCTGAGTCAGAGTTCTTGAGTCATGGTAGTGTCGCGTCGCGGGGCGTCTGCAAAGGCGCCCCGCACTAAATTTGAGAGTGCCCCGTCGGTCCGGATCGTCGTTGGCGATTGCGTGGCCGAGCTGTCGAAGCTGCCGGCCGCCTCGGTCGACCTGGTCTTCGCCGATCCTCCCTACAATCTGCAGCTCAAGGGCGAACTGAAGCGCCCCGACGAGTCGCATGTCGATGCGGTCGACGACGCGTGGGACAAGTTCTCCTCGTTCGCCGCCTATGACGATTTCACCCGCGCCTGGCTGCTCGCCTGCCGCCGCGTGATGAAGCCGTCGGCGACGCTGTGGGTGATCGGCTCCTATCACAACATCTTCCGCGTCGGCGCCATCATGCAGGACCTCGGGTTCTGGCTGCTCAACGACATCGTGTGGCGCAAGTCGAACCCGATGCCGAACTTCCGCGGCCGCCGCTTCACCAACGCGCACGAGACCATGATCTGGGCCGCGCGCGACGAGAAGGCCAAGGGCTACACCTTCAACTACGAAGCGCTGAAGGCGGCCAATGAGGACGTGCAGGCACGCTCCGACTGGCTGATCCCGCTGTGCACCGGCGAAGAGCGTCTCAAGGGCGCCGACGGCAAGAAGGTGCATCCGACGCAGAAGCCCGAGCAGCTGCTTGCCCGCGTGCTGCTGTCGTCGTCGAAGCCCGGCGATCTCGTGATCGATCCGTTCAACGGCACCGGCACCACCGGCGCGGTCGCCAAGCGGCTGGGCCGCAACTATATCGGCTTCGAGCGCGACAGGGCCTACGCTGCCGCCGCCGAGGCGCGGATCGCCGCGATCGAGCCGCTGCCGGAAGCCACGCTGGCGCCGTTCATGACGGCGCGCGAGGCCCCGCGCGTCGCATTCTCCGAGCTGATCGAGCGTGGCATGATCCTGCCCGGCGCAAAACTGGTCGACGCCAAGAGGCGCCACGGCGCGCTGGTCCGCGCCGACGGTGCCATCATGCTCGGCGACAAGGTCGGCTCGATCCACCGCATCGGCGCCGTCGCACAGGGCTCGGGAGCCTGCAACGGCTGGACCTTCTGGCATGTCGAGACCAAGAACGGCCTCAAGCTGATCGACGAACTGCGCGCTGAGATCCGCTCCGGGATGGCCGCGGGCTGAGCTGCGGGCCGAGCAACTTGACGTCTGGCCGTCAACGCGAGCGGCAGCCGGCGCCCTTGCTTGCGGCGGTCCCTGGCCTGACCGGGGCCTGATGCGACCGCGTTAAGCATCCGGGGCGGCGGAGGCCACGGGCTACCGCTCGGCCGTCATTTCGCGACATTGCTGCTCGTGCCGTTGTTGCCGATCTTCCTGCTCGGCATGTTTCCGATGCTGCTGATCGGCTTGCTCGGCTTTTTCGGCCTCATCATCTTCGGCGTGCTGCTCGTATGCGTCGGACTGACGCTCGGGCTCGAGGCGCATGGCGAATTCAACGAAGGGATCATCGTGCACGGCTATGCGCGCGGCTCCGAGCGCGCGACGCAGGCATCCCGCCTGCATGCCGCGATCCGTTCCGCGGCGGTGCTGAAGGCTGCCGGACTGGCACTGATCGCCACCGGCGTCGCGGGCTTCTTCTGCTCCGGCTGACCAGCGCGCCGCGCGGCCCTGATTCACAAACTCGTCGCTTGCGCCGCGCGGCGAAGTTTGCGCATGAAGGGCCGCCTGCAGCCGTCCTGGCGCGTCCCGATCTCGCCGGTCACATCATCAAGGGAGTCCATTCATGATCAAATTCTATTTCAACGGCGCACCGAACCCGATGAAGGTCGCGCTGTTCCTCGAAGAGTCCGGCCTGCCCTACGAGGCGATCCCGGTCGACACCCGCAAGGGCGAGCAGTTCGCGCCCGACTTCCTGAAGGTCAATCCGAACGGCAAGGTGCCGGCGATCGACGATGACGGCGTGTTCGTGTTCGACAGCAACGCCATTCTGCTCTACCTCGCCGAGGAGCACGGCAAGTTCCTGCCCGCCAACACGCCGGCCAACCGCGCCGCGACGCTGTCTTGGCTGATGTTCATCGCAACCGGCCTCGGCCCCTATTCCGGCCAAGCCGTGCACTTCAAGCACTTTGCGCCGAAGGATCTCGACTACGCCCACAACCGCTATCAGTACGAGGCGCATCGCCACTACAAGATCCTCGACGATCATCTGGCGAAGTCGCGCTACATGATCGGCGACAGTTACACGATCGTCGACATGGCGTTCTGGGGCTGGGTCCGCATGGCGACGTTCATCCTCGGCGAGGAAGGTTTCGCGAAGTATCCGAACGTCAAGCGGCTGCTCGACGAGATCTCGGCGCGGCCGGCGGCAGCCCGCGCCAATGCGTTGAAGGACAAGCACACCTTCAAGGCCGAGATGGACGACGAGGCCCGCAACATCATGTTCGGTCACCTCAAGAACAAGGTGGCATGACGCCGGTTTGTTGCACGCTGCGCAGGGTGGGCAAAGGCGCGTAAGCGCTGTGCCCACCCTAGGTAGGCGCTCATGGCGGCCAATACAGCTTGGCCCTGTCGGGCCGCCAAGATGCTCATCAACGGCTCAGCCTGCCGCCCGCACCGCGGCCGCCGGGAACGGGCCCAGCGCCTTCTCGGTCAGCGCCGAGTCGCAATACTCCCGCACTTCCTTGATCCGGCCGCCGTCGAAGCGGAACACCAGGCAGTAGTCATTGTCGTAGCGCTGCCCCTCCCTGGTCAGGTTGTCGCCCTTGGCCTCGACCACGACGATGTCGCCGTCGGCAACGATGCGATGGGCGATGGTGCGGCCGCGCTCGACCAGCTTTGAACGGACATGGCCGTGCAGGTCGGTCATGATCGATTGCTTGCCGGTGAAGCTGCGCGACCAGGAATACTGCCCAGTCACGGTCCAGACCGCGTCGTCGGCGAGCGAGGCCATGAACAGCGATTTCTCGCGCACCGCGGGATCGGGATCGCCGGCGATCGCGAACATCTCCTGCACCAGTTTCTTGTTATCGGCTGCGCTCATGGCGGCTCTCCATCGACGGGGTTGGTGAGACATCCTTGCCGCGCCCGTGCACATTCTTCCAATCGATAGTTGATATGATATATATTCATCTGATGAATTTGAATTCACTCGACCTCAACCTGCTGGTCGCGCTCGACGCGCTGCTGAAGGAAACAAGCGTCAGCCGCGCCGCGATGCGCCTGCATCTGTCGCAGCCGGCGACCAGCCACGCGCTGCAACGCTTGCGCGATCTGCTCGGCGATCCCTTGCTGGTGCGCAACGGGGCGCGAATGGAGCTGACGCCGCGGGCCCAGGCTTTGCGCGCGCCGCTGGCACACGCGCTCGACCAGGTGCGCGCGCTGTTCGTGCCCGACGAGTTCGACGCTAAGAGCAGCGAGCGGCATTTCCGCCTGATGATGCCGGACCTCGCGGTCGAGCTGTTGATGCCGCCGCTGATGGAGAAGGTGACGCGGCTGGCGCCAAGCGTCACCATCGACGTGGTGCCGTGGCGGGGACCTGCAATCTTTGCCCCGGAATTTGCCCGCACCATCGACGTCGTGATCTCGATCGGCAACTCCTTCAAGGGCTTTCATCGCCAGTTGCTCTACACCGACAGCGACGCGCTCGCGGTGCGCCGCGGTTATCCGGCTGGCGAAAAGCTGAAGCAGCGCGAGGCGTTCCTCGCCGCGCGGCATGTCGCTGTGATCATCCGCGGCCAGAACGAGGACCTGATCGACAGCTGGCTGCGCACCAAGGGCATCGAGCGGCGGATCGCGCTGGTGGTGCCCGGCTATATCGAGGCGCTGCACGTCACCGCGCGCACCGACCTCGTCGCCTTCGTGCCGCGGCGGCTGATCTCGGCATTGTCCAGACAACTGTCGCTGACGACGGTGACGCCGCCGCTCGATCCGGGGATCGACGAGCAGTACATGTTCTATCCGACGCGGGCGCAGATGGACCCCGGCTCGATCTGGCTGCGCAAGCTGATGCT
Source organism: Bradyrhizobium semiaridum (assembly GCF_020329505.1). Taxonomy (GTDB): domain Bacteria; phylum Pseudomonadota; class Alphaproteobacteria; order Rhizobiales; family Xanthobacteraceae; genus Bradyrhizobium; species Bradyrhizobium semiaridum. Next base: position 50,096 of record NZ_JAGKJJ010000002.1, on the reverse strand, counting down.
GGAGACCGGACGGGAGCTGGAGGCGCGGAAGAAGTAGATTCGACGAACTCCCTCCCCACGTCGTCCCGGCCTTCGCCGGGACGACTCTGAGTGTGCGATTAGCGCTATCCGCCCTTCTGCTCGGCCAGCACCTTCTGCACGGCCGGCCGCTGCTCCATCCGTTCCTTGTGCGCCTTCACCTTCGGCAGGGTCGCGATGTCGACGCCGTCGCCGTCGAGCCAGGTGGTCAGCGTGTAGAGATAGGGATCGCAGACCGTGTAGCTGTCGCCCATCACCCACGGCCCCTTCAGCATGTCGCGCTCGATCAGGCCGAAGCTCGCGGCCATGGTCTTCGACACCATCGACTTCATATCAGCAAACGAGGTCTCCTGCGTCGCCCAGCGATAGCCGCGCCCCTTGTGGGCGTGGTTCACATGGACGGTAGAGCAGAGATAGGAGTTGAACGCCTGCACCCTGGCGAACTCGAAGACGTCGTCGAGCGGCGCCAGCTTGGCCTGCGGAAAGCTCTGCGCGATGTAGGCCAGGATCGCCGGCGTCTCGGTCAGCACGCCGCGATCCGTCACCAGCGTCGGCACCCGGCCCTTCGGATTGATCTTGAGATATTCCGGGCTGTTCTGCTGGTTGGTCTTGAAGTCGAGCCGCTCGACCGTATGGGACGCGCCGGCCTCGACCAGCGCGATGTGGGACGCGAGCGCGCAGGTGCCGGGGACGTAGTAGAGCTTGAGCATATTGCGGTCCTCTCCGAGCCTTGTCGGTTCATACAGAACCCGGCTCTGGTCGTTGTTCTGACGCGGCGGAGACTATCGGCGCGACCGATTGCCGTCCATCCCCCGCAACCTTTCGCGGTTGCCCACCGCCGCGCTGTCATGTCATGACCATGGCCGATCGAAGAGGATTTCTCATGACTGTACTCATCGCGGGCGGCGGAATCGGCGGGCTGACGCTGGCGCTCAGCCTGCACCAGATCGGTGTGCCCTGCCGCGTGTTCGAGAGCGTGCCCGAGCTGAAGCCGCTCGGCGTCGGCATCAACGTGCTGCCGCATGCGGTGCGCGAGCTGATCGAGCTCGGGCTGCACGATCAGCTCGACGCCCTGGCCGTCCGCACGCGCGAACTCGCCTACTTTTCAAAACACGGCAAGCCGATCTGGAGCGAGCCGCGCGGGCTCGAGGCCGGCTACAAATGGCCGCAATTCTCGATCCATCGCGGCCGGCTGCAGCAGATCCTGCTGGACGCCGCGACCGAACGGCTGGGGCGAGAGAACATCCTCACCAGCCATCACCTCACCGGCTGGACCGAGACCGCCGACGGCGTCCGCGCCGAGTTCATCGACCGCGCCACCGGCAAGCCGGCGGGCAGTTACGACGGCGCCATCTTGATCGCGGCCGACGGCATCCATTCGGCGGTGCGCGAAAAACTCTATCCGCACGAGGGGCCGCCGATCTGGAACGGCCGCATCCTCTGGCGCGGCATCACCCGCGCCAATGCCTTCCTGACCGGCCGCACCATGATCATGGCCGGCCACGAGATCCTGAAATTCGTCTGCTACCCGATCTCGAAGCAGGCCGGCGCCGACGGCAAGTTCGATATCAACTGGGTCGCCGAGCGGCACATGCCGCCGACCTATCAATGGCGCCGCGAGGACTATAACCGCACCGCAAAGCTCGACGAGTTCCTGCCGTGGTTCGAGAGCTGGAATTTCGACTGGCTCGACGTGCCCGGCCTGATCAGGAACTGCCCGCACGCCTACGAGTATCCGCTGGTCGACCGCGACCCGATCCCGCAATGGACCTTCGGCCGCGTCACGCTGATGGGCGACGCCGCGCATCCGATGTATCCGATCGGCTCCAACGGCGCCTCGCAGGCGATCCTCGATGCGCGCGTGCTGACGCGAGAGGTGTTGGCGCACGGCCCGACGCAGGCCGCGCTCACCGCCTATGAGGCCGAGCGCCGGCCGGCGACGACCGACCTCGTGATGCTGAACCGCCGCAACGGGCCGGAGCAGGTGATGCAGCTGGTCGAGGAGCGCGCGCCCGACGGCTTCGGCGTGGTCACCGACGTGCTGTCGCAGCAGGAACTGGAAGACATCGCGGCCAACTACAAGCGCGTCGCCGGCTTCCAGGTCGAGGGGCTGAACGCCAAACCGCCGATCGTGCCTCGCTGGGACCTTTTGAACTGAGCTCGCTCCCCGACCCATGCAAAGGCTCCGCCTTTGCGCGGCGATGACGGATTGGCCTGCTCAACTTGCTTGGTGTCATCGCCCGGCTTGAACACTTGACCGGGCGATCCAGTATTCCAGAGACAGTCGTTATTGAACCGATAGGCCGCGGCGTACTGGATCGCCCGGCCCATGTGCGCAATTGCGCACAGGCCGGGCGATGACAGCGGTGGGTGGGACAAAGCTTCACACCCTCTCAGGGTGACGGGACGCGTTGGGTGGGACGCGTGCCTAGCGCAGCGCCCGCGCCGCTTCCACCAGGCGGATGCTGCTGGTCGCGGTCGCGAGCGGCGTGCCGTCGTCGGCGGTCAGCCGTCCCTCGACGAACGCAATGGTCTTGCCGAGCTGCGTCACCGTGGCCTCACCGGTGATCGGTCCGGGCTTTGCGGGCGCCAGGAAATTCACGGTCATCGTGATGGTCGTGGTGAACAGCCTGCCGTCGGTCATCACGAACACCGCCGGCCCCATCGTGTCGTCGAGCATCGAGGACAGGATGCCGCCCTGGATGAAGCCGGCTGGATTGCAGAAATCCGGTTTGCCGTCGAAGGCCATCTTGATCCAGCCGTCCTGCGGACGGGCGTCGACGAGGCGCCAGCCGAGCAGTTTTGCTACAGGTGGCATCGGAATGTGGTCGAGCGCGGTTGCGATCATGGCGGCCTCCGTTTGTCCACGGTGATAGCCGGGCCCTGCTGCCAGCATGGTGTCAGCAGGAGAGACAACGCTAGAGATCGAGGCCGTGGGCGATGACTTTTCGCATGACGTTGGGAAACGCCTCGTCATCGAGCGTCGCAATCGGCACCCAGCGCATACCGTCGGGCGCGCGGGTCCGCGGCGGAACACCGGCCGTGTAGACCACGAGTTCCAGCGGGAAATGCGTGAACACATGGCTGACCACGCCGGCCTTGCGGTGCCAGCGGACGACGCCCCTAAGCGCGGGCGCCTGAGCCAGCGCCGCCGCGTCGTCCTGGCCCGCGAGCCATTCCGATCCCGGCACCTCGGTCATGCCGCCGAGTAGGCCCTTGTCCGGGCGCGAGCGCACCAGCAACTCGCCACCGCGCGTCACCACGAAAGCGGCGCCGCGGCGCAACGTGCCGCTCTTCTTCGGCGCCTTGCGCGGAAAACTCTCCTGATCGCCGCGCGTCCGCGCCGCGCAATCCTCATGCAACGGACACAACGCGCAGGCCGGCTTCTTCGGCGTGCAGATCGTGGCGCCGAGGTCCATCAAGGCTTGCGCGCTGTCGCCGGCGCGAGTTCTCTCGTCGCCGGGACGGGGCGAGCCGAGCAAGGTCGCGGCCATGCGTTGGATCAGCGGTTTGGCCTGCGGCAGCGCGTGTTCGACCGCGTAGAGCCGCGAGACCACGCGCTCGATGTTGCCGTCCACCGGCATGGTGCGGCGGTCGAACGCGATCGCTGCGATCGCTGCCGCCGTGTAGGGACCGATGCCGGGCAACGCGCGGAGACCCTCCTCGGTATCCGGGAACACGCCGCCGTGATCACTGAGCACCGCGACCGCGCAGGCATGCAGGTTGCGCGCCCGCGAGTAGTAGCCGAGCCCGGCCCACATCCGGAGCACATCATCGAGCGAGGCGCGGCCGAGCGCCGACACATCCGGCCAGCGCGTCACGAACTTTTCGAAATACGGCCCGACCGCCCGCACCGTGGTCTGCTGCAGCATGACCTCCGACAGCCACACCCGGTACGGGTCACTCAATTCCCCCGCCGGCGCCCGCCACGGCAGCTTGCGGCGATGCCGGTCGTACCAGGCCAGCAGCCGCGCGGGACGGTCGGAGGCGTCGATCTGTTTCGTCTTGGCGGTGGCTCGAGAACTCATAGACCTACTTTAGGACAAATCTCTCCCCGTCATGCCCGGGCTTGCCCTAAGCATCCACGTCTTTCTTTGTGCTGTCAGGTTAGACGTGGATGGCCGGCCCCGCCGGGACGGCAGGAACGTTCCGTACACGATCGGCGCAGTGCTATAACCCCACCCATGTCCAAACCCGGCCCGATCGGCGCAAAGCCCCTGTCCATCCTGCTCAGCGACGTCTTCACCGATGCCTACGCAAAACAGGGCTTTGCCGCGCGCGAGCTGGTGACGCGCTGGAGCGAGATCGCGGGCGAGCGGATCGCGGCCTATTGCGAGCCGCTGAAGATGCAGTGGCCGCGGCCGGTGGAGGGACAGCCGCAGGAGCCGGCGACGCTGGTGCTGCGGGTCGAGGGGCCGATGGCGCTGGAGATCCAGCACTCCTCGGACGTCATCCTGGAACGGGTGAACCGGTTTTTCGGCTGGCACGCCGTGGGGCGGCTCACCATCCGCCAAGCCCCGTTGACCCGCCGCGACCGCGTGGTGCGGCCGCGCGCGCCGGACGCTAAAGCGGTGGCCCGGGAGGCCGAGAACCTCAAGGCGGTTGAGGATGACGAGCTGCGCGCGGCGCTCGCCCGGCTGGGCGCCACGATCAAGCGAAATTGACGCTTTTCGCCGGCTCCGCCGCGGGAACCCGCCATTGCCACCATGGTCGTTTCAAGCTAGCGAAGGCTTCGTTTCAGGACCCTTTTGCAGGGTACGCATGCGCCAATCCGGGAGCAGACCTTGATCATCACGCGCCGCGCCTTCACCACCGCTCTCTCGCTGACCGGGCTTGCCGCCCTCGCCGGCCTCTCGCCGCTGCGCCTGATCTCGGAGGCGTTTGCGCAGACCGCCGCCGACGTCGCCAAGCCGCAGTCGCTGCCCGACATGGCGCTCGGCCCGCAGGATGCCAAGGTAACCATCACCGAATACGCCTCGATGACCTGCCCGCATTGCGCCAATTTCAACGAGACCGTGTTCCCGAAGCTCAAGGCGGCGTACATCGACACCGGCAAGGTCCGCTACGTGTTCCGCGAATTCCCGCTCGACATCAAGGCCGCCGCCGGCTCGATGCTGGCGCGCTGCATCGCCAAGGACGACGGTCCGAAATACTTCGCCGTGATCGACTTATTGTTCCGCCAGCAGAACGACTGGGTGGTCAAGAACACCACCGAGACCCTGACGCGGATCGGCAAGCAGGCCGGCCTCAGCCAGCAGCAGGTCGAGGATTGCCTGAAGGACCAGAAGCTGCTCGACAAGATCGCCGCCGACCAGAAATACGCCAACGACGTGCTGAAGGTGAACTCGACGCCGACCTTCTTCGTCAACGGCGAGGTGCTGAAGGGCGAGACCTCGTTCGAGGAGTTCAGCAAGAAGATCGATCCGCTGCTGAAGAGCTGATCGAGACGCTGGCGAACCCAACTCGATGTCGTCCTGGCGAAAGCTAGGACCCATTACCCCAAGTACTCGAACGTCGGTCACGTCGCGCCGACAACGTCGTGCCCGCACGATAATTGTGGATGACTTACGAGCGCTGCGCACGCCGTCGCGTTATTTCGTTGTTGAAAACTTGATTCGCACGCGCCGAATCTTTTGCGACATGCAGGGATCGCAAAACCGCAGCAAATCCCTTGGGAAAAGCCGCCTCTGGCGGTTGCCCTCGCGCGCGGGCCTCGCCATTGTCGCACCCCATGAGAGCTGCATGCAGCAACTCACCCACACACCGACATTGCCTTCTATGGTACTGTCACGGCAGGGAGATTCGCGCCCGGCCAAGCGAGATTTGTGTACATGAAGCTCACGCGCCTCCGCCTTCACGGTTTCAAGTCGTTCGTTGAACCTACCGACTTCATGATCGAACCGGGTCTCACCGGTGTGGTCGGACCGAACGGCTGCGGCAAATCCAACCTCGTCGAAGCGCTGCGCTGGGCGATGGGCGAGACCTCGCACAAATCGCTCCGCGCCGCCGACATGGACGCGGTGATCTTCGCCGGTTCCGGCAACCGCCCGGCGCGCAACCACGCCGAAGTCGTGATGACGATCGACAATTCCGATCGCAGCGCGCCGGCGGCGATGAACGACAGCCAGCTGCTGGAAATCTCCCGCCGCATCGAGCGCGAAGCCGGCTCGGTCTACCGGATCAACGGCCGCGACGTGCGCGCCCGCGACGTGCAGATCCTGTTCGCCGACGCCGCCACCGGCGCGCGTTCGCCGGCCCTCGTCCACCAGGGCAAGATCGGCGAGATCATCCAGGCCAAGCCCGAGCAGCGCCGCCGGGTGCTGGAAGACGCCGCCGGCGTCGCCGGCCTGCATGCCCGCCGCCACGAGGCGGAACTGCGGCTGAAGGCGGCCGAAACCAACCTCACCCGTGTCGAGGACGTGATCGGCCAGCTCACGGGCCAGATGGAAGGGCTGAAGAAGCAGGCCCGCCAGGCGATTCGCTACCGCGAGGTCGCGGCCAAGGTGCGCAAGTCCGAGGCGATGCTGTTCCACCTGCGCTGGATCGAGGCCAATGCCGACGTCAACGACGCCGCGCACACGCATGATGTCTCGGTGCGCGAGATGGCGGAGCGGACCCGCGAGCAGGCCGAGGCCGCCCGCATCCAGGCGATCCGCGCCTCCGAACTGCCCGCGCTGCGCGATGCCGAAGCGCGCGCCGCCGCCGCCCTGCAGCGCCTGACCAACGCCCGCGAGCTGCTCGATCGCGAGGAGCAGCGCGCCAAGGAGCGCGTCAGCGAGCTCGATCGCCGCCTCACCCAGTTCGCCGCCGACATCGCCCGCGAGCAGCAGCAGACCTCGGATGCCGACGTCGCCTTGCTGCGGCTCGATACCGAAGACGCCGAGCTGAAGGAAGAGATCAAGTCGCGTGTCGAGAAGCGCTCCGGCGTCGACGAGCGCGTCGCCGAGGCCGAGGCGATCCTGGCCGCGACCGAGCGCCAGTTCACCGAACTGACCACCGAACTCGCCGACCTCACCGCCAAGCGCAACCAGCTCGAAGCCGGCGTGCGCACCCATCGCGACCGGCTGGCACGGCTCGATCAGGAGATCGCGAACGTCGCGGCCGAGGAAGAAAAGCTGGCGCAGGAGACCGGCAGTCTCGGCGACATCGATGCGCTGGCCTCCGCCATGGAGATGGCGCAGCAGGCGCTCGCCGAGTCCGAGGCCGCGGTGCAGGCCAGCGAAGCCCATCACGCGGCGGCCCGCCAGACGCTGGAATCGTCGCGCAATCCGCTGACGGAAGCGGAGAAGCGCGTGCAGCGGCTGGAGACCGAAGCCCGCACCATCTCAAAGCTGGTCAACAGCGAGACCAAGAATCTGTGGCCGCCGATCATCGACGGCATCACGGTCGCCAAGGGTTATGAGAAGGCGATCGGCGCCGTGCTCGGCGACGATCTCGACGCGCCGGTCGATCCCTCGGCGCCGATGCGCTGGACCAATGTCGGCGCCGTCGGCGACGATCCGTCGCTGCCCGACGGCGTCGAGCGGCTCGCCGACCATGTGCAGGCGCCGCCGGAGCTGGCGCGCCGCCTGGCGCAGATCGGCGTGGTGTCGAAGGAGCGCGGGGCCGCGCTGGTGTCGCAGCTCAAGACCGGCCAGCGGCTGGTGTCGCTTGAGGGCGACGTCTGGCGATGGGACGGTTTCGTCGCCGGCGCCCATGCGCCGACCGGGGCCGCACGCCGCCTCGCCGAGCGCGCCCGCCTCGTCGATATCGAGCAGGAGCTGGAGCAGGCCCGCATCGATGCCGCCGCCAAGCGCCAGGCGCTGGAGGCCGCCGAGATGGAGCTGCGGTCGGCCTCCGCTGCCGAGGGTGCGTCCCGCGAGGCCGTCCGCGCCGCCCGCCGCGAGGCCGATGCCGCGCGCGAGCGCCACGCCGCGACTGAGCGCGAGATCAACCGCCACGCCACGCGCAAATCGGCGCTGACCGAAGCCCACACCCGCCTCGCTGCCGACCGCGCCGAGGCGGAAGCCGCGCATGAGAGCGCCGTCGCTGCGCTGAGCGAATTGCCGCCCGGTATCGAGACTGAGGCGCAGCTCGCCGCGGTGCGCGCCGAGATCGAGAACCAGCGCCGCGCCGCGGCGCAAGTGCGCGCCGAGGCGCAGGCGCTCGCCCGCGAGGCCGAGCTCGCCGACCGGCGCGTGCAGGCGATCCTCGCCGAGCGCAACGAGTGGCAGACCCGCAAGACCAGCGCCGCCTCGCAGGTCGGCACCATCGAGGCGCGCATCGCCGAGGTGTCGATCGAGCGCGAGGAACTAGCCAACGCGCCGGAAGTGTTCGCCGAGAAGCGCAGCGCGCTGATCACGGAGATCGAGCACGCCGAAGGCGACCGCCGCATCGCCGCGGACGCGCTCGCCACCGCCGAAGCCGCGATGGCGGAGACCGACCGCCTCGCCAAGGCCTCGCTCGAGGCGCTCTCCAGCGCCCGCGAGAGCACAGCGCGCGCCGAGGAGCGCATGGAAGGCACCCGCCGCCGCCTCGCCGATATCGAGCGCGAGATCCACGACATGCTCGAGGTCGAGCCGAACGCGGTCGCCGCGATGGCCGAGATCGAGCCCGGTGCCGAACTGCCGCCGGTCGGCCAGATCGAGGAAGAGCTGGAAAAGCTGCGCCGCGATCGCGAGCGCCTCGGCGCCGTCAACCTGCGCGCCGAGGAAGAGCTGAAGGAGGTCGAGACCCAGCACACCGCGCTGGCGACCGAGCGCGACGACCTCGTCGAGGCGATCAAGCGGCTGCGCCAGGGCATCCAGAGCCTCAACCGCGAGGCCCGCGAGCGGCTGCTGACCTCGTTCGAGACCGTCAACGAGCACTTCAAGCGGCTGTTCACCCAGCTGTTCGGCGGCGGCGAGGCCGCGCTACACCTGATCGAGAGCGAGGACCCGCTCGAGGCCGGCCTCGAAATCATCGCCAAGCCGCCGGGCAAGAAGCCGCAGACGCTGTCGCTGCTGTCGGGCGGCGAGCAGGCGCTGACCGCGCTGGCGCTGATCTTCGCGGTGTTCCTCACCAACCCGTCGCCGATCTGCGTGCTGGACGAAGTCGACGCGCCGCTCGACGACCACAACGTCGAACGGTTCTGCGACCTCCTCAACGAGATGACCGGGTCGACCGAGACGCGCTTCATCATCATCACGCACAACCCGATCACGATGGCGCGGATGAACCGGCTGTTCGGCGTCACCATGGCCGAACGTGGCGTCTCGCAGCTGGTCTCCGTCGACCTGCAGGGCGCGGTGGATATTCTCGACCAAAACGTGGCGTAGGGCCGACACCGGTCTCCTTTAAGCTTGCAACGGGGCCCGCTGGCCCCGTCATTGCGAGGAGCGAAGCGACGAAGCAATCCATCTTTCCGTGCATGCAGCGCGATGGATTGCTTCGCTTGGCTGGCAATGACGTGGCAAGGTACGGCGCATGACCTCACCCGATCTCCCGGCCGAACTTCGCGCCTCACTCAATGCGCGCCTCGAAGGCCTGTCGCGCAGCGACGCTGCGAGCCGTGCGGCCGTGATCTCGCAGACCTATCGGGAGGGCGGCGGCTCCGGCACGATCAGGACTGAGACCGATGCGCTGGCCTACGCACTGGCGCGAATGCCGGCAACCTATGCCGCCGTCGTGGCGAGCCTCAACGCATTCACCGAGATGCGGCCGGACTTCGCGCCAACGACCCTGCTTGACGTTGGCGCCGGCCCGGGAACTGCGACCTGGGCCGCCGCCGAGGCTTTCGCCTCGTTGCAGCATTTCACCCTGCTCGACGCCAACGGCGCGTTGCGAACGCTGGCGCAGGAGCTGTGTGGCGACAGCAGGCGGCTGAACGACATCGGCTATCGGCTCGGCCAAGCGCGCGCACTGCTTGCGCAAGCCGAGCCCGCCGACCTCGTCGTCGCCAGCTACATGATCGGCGAGATCGGCGATGCCGAGCGCGCTTCATTGGCGGACGCCCTGTGGTCGAGGACGAAAGACACGCTGCTCGTCGTCGAGCCGGGCACGCCTTCCGGCTATGCGCGGATCATCGCGCTCCGCGCGCAATTGATCGCGGCCGGCGCCCATGTCGCCGCGCCCTGCCCGCATGACGGCGCCTGCCCGCTGGTCGCGCCCGACTGGTGCCATTTCTCGCAGCGCCTGCAACGCTCGCGCGCGCACAAGCAGGTCAAGGGCGCCGAGCTGCCATTCGAGGACGAGCGCTTTGCCTATGTCGCGCTGAGCCGGACACCGGTAACGGCGCGGCCATCCCGCGTGCTGGCGCAGCCCGATGTCGGCAAGGTCGAGATCGCGGCCAAGCTGTGCACGGCCGAGGGCATCGCGACGACAAAGATCCCGCGCCGCGCCAGGGACGACTACGCCCGCGCACGCCGTTGGCGCTGGGGGGATGTGGTCGACACCAACTCCCTGCGGCGTCCCGGCGAGGGCCGGGATCCATAACCACCGATGCATGTTGTTGGAGCGAGCTGGAGCTCCAGCGCATTCCCGCCGCTTATAGCGGCGGTTGATGGTCCCGGCCTTCGCCGGGACGACGGCGTTGAACCAATCTTCGCAATCATCCGACCAACGCAATGCCCACCTTTCCGCGGCGGGCTGCCGTATGCGCGGTTTTGCGCTACTGTGCCGCCGTTTCGTCCCATCAGGAGCTGCCCGTCATGTCGACCAGCTGGATCGTTATCGGCGTCATCGTCCTTGTCGTGCTGTTTGCGTTCGGCGCCTACAACCGCCTCGTCGCGCTCAGCCAGCGGGTCGGGCAGGCCTTTGCCGACATCGACGTGCAGCTCAAGCAGCGCCACGACTTGATTCCGAATCTGGTCGAGACGGTGAAAGGCTATGCCTCGCATGAACGCGGCACGCTCGACGACGTGATCAAGGCGCGCAATTCGGCGATGTCGGCGCAAGGGCCGGCGCAGGTTTCGGCGGCGGAGAACCAGCTCTCCGGCGCGCTCGGCCGGCTGATCGCGCTGTCGGAGGCCTATCCGGACCTCAAGGCCAACGCCAACTTCCAGCAGCTCGCCTCCGAGCTGTCCGATATCGAGAACAAGATCGCCGCCAGCCGCCGCTTCTTCAACAACGCGGTCCAGGAATACAACACCGGCATCCAGCAAATGCCTGCCGCGCTGTTCGCCGGCATGTTCGGCTTCACCCGCAAGGAATTTTTCGACCTCGGCGCCAGCCGCACAGAAGTCGAGACCGTGCCGAGCGTGAAGTTCTGAGACACGCAACCTCCTCGGGCGAGAGGCTGCTCCATGGCCGCCTACGGTCTCTACACGCATATCGCATCGAACAAGTTTCGTTCGCTGCTGCTGCTCGCGGGGCTGTTCCTCTTGATCTACGTGCTGGTCTATGCCGGCGCGCTGGTCGCGGAAGTGGTGATCGATAGCGGCCGCTCGGTCAACGACTACCTGACGCGGGCCTCGCGCGACCTCGTCTCCGCTCTCCCCTGGGCGACGCTGGCGGCCGCAGCCTGGATCGTGATCGCCTATTTCTTCCACCAGAACATGATCGACGCCGTCACGGGCGGCGAAAGCGTCACGCGGCAGCAGCAGCCGCGGCTGTACAATTTGCTGGAAAACCTCTGCATCTCGCGCGGCATCCCGATGCCGAAGCTGAAGATCATGGACAGTCCGGCGCTGAACGCGTTCGCGGCCGGACTGAACCCGCGGCAATATTCGATCACCGTCACCACGGGTCTGCTCAACGCGCTGAACGACCAGGAGATCGAGGCCGTGCTCGGCCACGAGCTCACCCACATCAAGAACGGCGACGTGCAGCTGATGGTGGTCGCCGTGATCATCGCCGGCGTGGTCGGCTTCTTCGGAGAGATGTTCTTTCGCGTTTTCACAAATCTGTCGTGGAACTCGAGCGGCAGCGGCGGCTGGTCGTCGTCATCCTCCCGATCCTCGTCTTCATCGGATCGCGACAGCAAGGGCTCCGGCGGCGGCGCGATCATCGTGATCATCATCGCCGTCGTGCTGATCATGCTGGCCTGGCTGCTGTCGCAAGTGGTCAAGCTGGCGCTGTCGCGCTCGCGCGAATTCCTCGCCGATGCCGGCTCGGTCGAGCTGACGAAAAACCCCAACGCGATGATCTCGGCGCTGCGCAAGATCGAGAACCGCGGCGAGTTGCCGGACGCGACGTCGGCAGTGATGGAACTGTGCGTCGACAACCCGCGCGAGGGCTTTGCCGACCTGTTCGCCACCCACCCGTCGGTGCAGTCCCGGGTCGATGCGTTGGTGAAATATGCCGGCGGACACGATCCCGGGCCGCTGGCGCTGCCGGACGAGACCTCGGAGGCGCCGGCAGGCGGCGAGCCGCCTTCGGCGATCAAGCATGGCCCGTGGGGCGATGCGCCCGCGGCACCGGGCGACCCGCCGGCGCTGCCGGGCGCCAATCCTCAACAGGGCTCGCTGGGTCCGCTTCAGGGACCGTGGGGCCGGCACGTCTGAATTGAGCGCTAGCCATTTCAATCCATTAAGGAAATCCCCACCAAACCAGCCATGGGCGCCTTAAAGATTTGAATTCCCCCTCGTTTCTGCCATGTTCGCGCCCAAAGCAGATATGGGGACTTGCCGATCGCCGTCGCGATCGGGAGCGCGCTTTAAGGGACTTCCATGGCAAAACCGGTCGTGATCGTGGTGGGCGCTGACAAGGGCGGGGTCGGCAAGACCACCGTCTCGCGGACGCTCCTGGACTATTTCAGTGCCAACAATGTGCAGACCCGGGCGTTCGATACCGAATCGCCGCGCGGCACGCTGAAGCGCTTCCACCCCGACATCACCGAGATCGTCGACATGACGACGACCGCGGACCAGATGAAGATCTTCGATACGCTGAACTCGGGACCCTCGGTCACCGTGATCGACGTCCGCGCCGGCCTGCTGTCGCCCGCGCTGGCCTCGCTGCGCGACATCGGCTTCCTCGATGCGGCGCGCTCCGGCCAGATCACCTTCGCCGTGTTCCATATATTGGGTCCCTCGATCGCATCGCTGGACGAGATCGCCGAAACCTCGAGCTTCATGACCGGCGCGAAGTATTACCTGGTGAAGAACTTCATCAACGACACCCAGTTCTTCCAGTGGGACCAATCGACCTACAATTCCTATTTCAACAAGATCAAGGATGCGACCGACCTCACCATCCCCAAGCTCAACGAAATGGCCTATGAGCAGGTCGAGGTGTCCTCGGTTCCGTTCCTGAAATTCGTCGCCAACAAAAGCGTCAACGACGACGCCGCGAATTACTCCTTCGTGCTGCGCGGCTACGTCCGGCACTGGCTGGCCAATGTCTGGAGCGAATACGACCGGATCAAGCTGACCGACCTGGTCGGCGCCAAGTCGACTACCCGCGGCGGCGAAAAATAGTCGCGCTCCCGGCCGCAATGGGGCTGGATTAGGGGAGGATTTGGACTGATATAGCGGGCGATGTCATCCACGCCCGTCTACATCATCTGCTCGCCCCGCCCGCAGGTCGGCAAGACGCTGACCGCGCGGCTGCTCGGCGAATTCCTGCTGCTCAAGAACGGCGACGTGGCTTGCTTCGACGTCAACCTGAAGGAGCCATCGCTGCTCGACTATCTGCCGCGGGTCACGGAAACCGCCGACGTGATCGACACCTACGGCAAGATGCAGCTGATGGACCGGGTCATCATCAATGACGGCGTCGCCAAGGTGATCGACCTCGGCTACCACGCCTTCGACGAATTCTTCAAAATGTGCCACGAGATCGGGCTGATGAAGGAGGCACTGCGCCGCCGCGTCGCGCCGATCATGCTGTTTGTCGCCGATACCGACCGTGCCTCGGTGCGCAGCTTCCAGACGCTGTACGAGCTGATCTCGGCGAATGCGCTCGTCGTCATCGACAACGAGTTCGTGGTGCGCGGCGAGCTGCCGCCGGTGATGACCCGCAGCCGCGTGCTGCGCCTGCGCGCGCTGCCGGTGTTTTTGAAGACCTATATCGACCGGCTCAGCTTCTCCTTTACCGGCTATTTGCGCCAGGAAAAGGATTCATCGACCGAGCTGCATCAGTGGATCCGGCGGAATTACACCATGTTCCGCGATCTCGAACTGAGCATGGTGCCGCAGAGGTCCTAGCCGTAGCTCTTCCCCCTCTCCCCGTTCTTACGGGGAGAGGGTCGGGGTGAGGGGCCGGCTCCGCAGATTCGATCGAGATCGGAGTACGCGGAGATTCCCCCTCACCCGGATCGCATCTTCGATGCGACCGGCCTCTCCCCGCAAGCGGGGCGAGGCGAGGAAAGACTAATGCCCCTCGAACGCCATCAGCGTGCGCACCGGGACTTCCATTGCGCGCAGCTTGTCGGCGCCGCCGAGGTCGGGCAGGTCGATGATGAAGCAGGCGGCGACCACGTTGGCGCCGATCTGGCGGAGCAGCTTCACCGCGCCCTCCGCGGTGCCGCCGGTCGCGATCAGATCGTCGACCAGGATCACGCGCTCGCCGGGCTCTATCGCGTCGGCATGCATCTCCATCTCGTCGATGCCGTATTCCAGCGAATAGGCGATCCGCACCGTGGTGTGCGGCAGCTTGCCCTTCTTGCGGATCGGCACGAAACCGGCCGAGAGCTGATGCGCCACCGCGCCGCCGAGGATGAAGCCGCGCGCCTCGATGCCGGCGATCTTGTCGACCTTCGACCCGGCCCAGGGATGCACGAGCTCGTCGACCGCGCGGCGAAACGCGCGGGCGTCGGCGAGCAAGGTCGTGATGTCGCGAAACAGGATACCCGGCTTGGGGTAATCCGGGATGGTGCGAACGGTCGACTTGATGTCCTGGTCGAAGGTCATTGGTGTCTCGCTTTTCTCCGCATCGTCATTGCGAGGCGCGCAGGCGAGGAAGCAATCCATCTCTCCGCGGGGGAGACATCGATTGCTTCGCTGCGCTCGCAATGACGGTTCAAGTCAATTCGTCCCCGGGTTGAGCCGGAATGCATTCTCCACGATACGCAGTCCGACCTCGTTGCCGAGCGACATCAGCGACTCCGGGTGGAACTGGACGCCGGCGACCGGCAGCGTCTTGTGCTCGATCACCATCGCGACACCATCCTCGGTGGTCGCGGTCACATCGAGCACGTCGGGCACGCTGTCGCGCTCGACGTAGAGCGAGTGATAGCGGCCGATCACGATCTCGTTCGGCAGGTTCCGCATCAGCCGCCCGCCGCGCACCTGGACACGCGAGGGCCGGCCATGGGCCGGCTGGGTGAGTTGGCCGAGCTCGCCGCCGAAATATTGGCCGATCGCCTGCACCCCTAGGCAGACGCCGAAGATCGGCAGCTGCCTTTCCAGCGCGGTACCGATGGTCTTCGCGATGCCGAAATCCTCCGGCCGCCCGGGTCCCGGCGACAGCACCAGCAGATCCCAGCCGCGCTGCTTCAGCATGTCCTGGGCGTGGACGTGCCGGACCACGGTGACGTTGGCGCCGACCTGGCGGAAGTAATCCGCCAGCATGTGCACGAAGCTGTCGTCGTGGTCGATCAAGAGCACGTTCTTGCCGGAGCCGGTGGCGTCAGGGGCGAAGTCCGACAGCGGCTTCGGCGGATCGCCACGCAGCGCCTGGAACAGCGCCGCGGCCTTGACTTGGCACTCGCGGTCCTCGGCGGCCGGATCGGAATCGAACAGGCAGGTGGCGCCGACCCGGACCTCGGCGAGGCCGTCCTTCATGCGGATGGTGCGGATGGTCAGGCCCGTATTGATGCTGCCGTCGAAGTTGACGCAGCCGATCGCGCCGGCGTACCAGCGCCGCGGCGAGCGCTCGTGGTCCTCGACGAACTGCATCGCCCACAGCTTCGGCGCGCCGGTCACCGTCACCGCCCAGGCATGGGTCAGGAAGGCGTCGAGCGAATCGAAGCCCGGCCGCAGCATGCCCTCGACGTGATCGACGGTGTGGAACAGCTTTGAGTAGGTCTCGATCTGCCGCCGCGCCAGCACCTTGATGGTGCCGGGCACGCAGACCCGTGCCTTGTCGTTGCGGTCGACGTCGGTGCACATGTTGAGCTCGAACTCGTCCTTCTCCGAGTTCAACAGCTTGCGGATCTGCTCGGCGTCGCCGATCGAGTCGGTGCCGCGCGCGATGGTGCCGGAGATCGGGCAGGTCTCGACCCGGCGGCCGTCCGAGCGCACGAACATCTCCGGCGATGCGGAGACCAGGAATTCGCCCTCGCCGAGATTCATCAGCGCGCCATAGGGCGACGGGTTGATGCGGCAGAGCCGCTGGAACACTTCCGCCGGCGAGCGCTCGCAGAGCTCGGCAAACAGCTGCCCGGGCACCGCCTCGAACAGATCGCCGCGAGCGAACGCGGCGCGCGCGGTCTCGACGGTCGCCTGGTATTCGCCGGGCGCGTGATCGGCAAAGCCCTGCCGCCCCGTCTTCGCGTAGACGCTCTCGGCGGTGTCGTGCGGCAGGCCCGCGGTCGACTTGCCCTTCCACGCGAACTCGTAAGTGAGCGCCACGCCGCGCCCGGTGGCGCGGTCATAGGCAAGCAGGCGGTCGGGCACGTAGAGCACGATGTCGCGCTGGTCGGCCTCGCGGGGGCGCTTCTGCACGAGGTCCTCGATCTGGAATACGAGGTCGTAGGCGAAGGCGCCGAACAGCCCGAGCAGCGGATCGGCATTGGAGGTGAACGCCGCCACCATATCGCGCACCAGCGACATCACGCTGGCGCGGCGGGTGCGCTGATCCTCCTCGACCGGCGCGGCGCCGCGGACGATGTGGCCTTTGAGCCTGACAGCACTGCGCTCGGTGATCACCGCACAAGGCTCGCGCAGGACGTCGCCGAGGAAGGCGATCAGCACCTCGCCGCGCGGGTTCAGCGCGGTGAGCGAGAAATCGGTGCCGGAGGTTTCCAGCACCAGCGGCGGATCGGCAAAACCGAGATCGAAGCTCTCATAGCGGCCCGGCACCGTGGTGCCCGAGGACAGCACCACGCCGCGGCGGCGGTCGAGCAGCGCGATCAGGTCGTCGAGGCGGTTGGCGCCGCCGGTGAACTGCTCGACCACGCGGGCGACCGCAAGCCCGCCATTGGTCAGGTACTCGCTCTTGGCCGGCAGGGAGAAGACTGTCCTGTTCATGTGATCCTCTTACGAGACTTGCCGAGAGAGCGCCACACAGGACAAACGAAGGTACCGTCGCACTGCGATGGCGACCTTCGACGTTTTTGGGGAATGAACCGCACCGGCCACCTATGAGAAGGTGGGCCACCAACGACGGGATGGGCTGGCAACGGTGTTCATGGCAGCTACTCACCACCGGGCGCGGGCCGTGTCAAGGGAGGCGCGCCCGCACTGCCCCGGCCCGGGACAACCTTTTCCGGTTCGAAAGGCGGCAAATCCGCGTAGGATTACGCCAATGGCGGACGGTCGACCGCCCAAAAAACGGACAGCGGATGGAGACGCACATGGCGATACTGGGTCTCGGCTATGCCGGCTTCGGTTCGGACGCCCTCGACGACTGGCGACAATTCGGCACCGGCCTGGTCGGACTGCAGGCCATCGAGCGCGGCAACTCGCTGCTCGCCTTCCGGATGGACGACCGCAAGCAACGCATCGTGATCGACCGCGCGCTAGGCGAAGGCGCGCGCTTCTTCGGCTGGGAGGTGGCGGATACGGCCGCGCTCGACGCGCTGGCGGCGCGGCTGGAGCGTGCCGGGGCCGCGGTGACCGCCGAGCCGCCATCGC
This sequence comes from Bradyrhizobium semiaridum, assembly GCF_020329505.1. Taxonomy (GTDB): domain Bacteria; phylum Pseudomonadota; class Alphaproteobacteria; order Rhizobiales; family Xanthobacteraceae; genus Bradyrhizobium; species Bradyrhizobium semiaridum. The sequence continues at coordinate 32,382 of NZ_JAGKJJ010000002.1, read as the reverse complement.
TCGCCGACAGCCGACGGGTACGCAGCCTGATCTCGTTCCACGATCCCGCCGGCAACCGCCTCGAGGCATTTCATGGCGCCGAGATCGACGACACGCCGTTCAAGCCGGGGCGATCGATTTCCGGCTTCCGCACCGGCGCGCAAGGGCTCGGCCATGCCGTGCTGACGGTCGAGCACATCGCACCTGTGATGAGCTTCTATGTCGACGTGCTCGGCTTCGGCCTCAGCGACTACATCGAGAAGCCGTTCCGCGCCTACTTCTTCCACGTCAATCCGCGCCACCACTCGCTGGCGCTGATCGAGACCGGCAGGAGCGGCATGCATCACCTGATGGTTGAGCTGTTCTCGCTCGACGATGTCGGGCAGGCCTACGACGTCGCGCAGAAGGAAGACCGCGTCAACGTCACGCTCGGCCGCCACACCAACGATCTGATGACGTCGTTCTACGCCAAGTCGCCGTCGTCCTTCATGGTCGAGTGCGGCTGGGGCGGCCGCGAGATCGATCCGGCGACCTGGACCCCGTTCGAGATGCATGATGGCCCGAGCCTGTGGGGCCATGAGCGCATCTGGCTGTCACCGGAGGACCGCGCCATCGCCCGCGAGATGCGGATGCGCGCCGCCGCGGAGGGCCGCCGCGCGCCGGTGCAGGTGATGGAAGGCAATTTCAAGCTGATGTCCGGCACCTGCCCATGGTGGGACGGTGTGCGCGACAGGAATTAATGACACGCGTAGGCCGGATCGCGTGTAGCCCGGATGGAGCGCAGCGTAATCCGGCCTACGGATCGCTGCGTGCCGGGGCGCAATATGTCGATCGATGTCTCACGCCTTACCTACGCCGCTTTCCGTGCACGACATGGGCTCAACGCAACTGGAGCCCCGAGATGTCGGACGACGAACGCTACAAGGAAGTCTTCAACCGCGCACACGAAGCCGAGATGGCTGCAGCCGATGCGCGCAAGAGCAAAATGCTCGCGCGATCCGCCTTTCTGGTCGCGGTGCTGACGCTCGCCGTGACGATATGCGACCATTGGAGGTGATGCGTTCCGAGCCGGGTAGCCCGGATGCAGCGCAGCGCAACCCGGGGCCGGCTAGAGATCGCCCGCCTTTGGCACATCGCGCCGGCCATGCCGGATATGAAGGATAATAAGTTCGTGCTCTGTAACTCGGTGGTAGACGAGATACGGATATCGAGAGGTCGGCAAGACCCGCACCTCTGGAATGTCCGGTTTCCCGGCCAGGCCGGGATATCGCGCAAGCAGCTCGATCGTCAGCCGTATCTGTCGAACGACTGCCGTCGCCGCCCGCCTGCTGTGCTCTGAGATGTAATCGTGAATTTGGTCGATATCGTTGCGCGCTCGCCGTGCAAAACGCAACTTCACAGGCCGCACTTCTCCCAGAGTGCCGCCATTTCCTCATCGCTCGCGAATTCGCCGCGCCGAGACTGTTCGAGGCCTTCGAGAATGCCGGCTCGGTGCTCGTCCGGTACGACGAATGCTTCGGCTCCCGCCGCGACGATCTGCTCCAGCAGTTCTGCGACATATGCTTGCCGGTCTGGAGGCAGCCGGCGGAACTTCTCGATGGCGTCTTCCAGGATCCGGTTCATGGCCGAAATATAAGGCCGCCGGACCGCCAAATGCGAGTAGCCCTGATGAGCCGGAGAGCCCGCTATTCGGTCGTCCCTGCGGAAAGCAGGGACGACATCACGCTGGCGGTTGACCGCCCTACCCCAGGTGCTTCCTGAAGAAGTCCGTCGCGCGGCCCCAGGCGAGTTCGGCGGCTTCGCGGTCGTGTACCGACTGGCGCTGCTCGTTGACAAAGGCGTGCTCGGCGTCATAGCGGAACAGCTCGAGCGATTTGCCGGCGGCCTTCATCGCCTTCTCGAAATTGCCGACCAACTCCGGCGTGCACCAGTCGTCCTTGTTGGCGAAGTGCGCCTGCAGCGGGATCTTCACGTCGGCGGGCTTGGCCGCCTGCTCCGGCGGGATGCCGTAGAACACGACGCCTGCAGTCAGTTCCGGTACGTGCACCGCGCCGATGATGGTCACCGCGCCGCCGAGGCAGAAGCCGGTCAGGCCGACCTTGGCGCCGTTCTTGGCGAGATATTGCGCGGCGCCGCGCACGGTCTGGGTGGTGGCGTCCATGAAGTCGAGCGAGTTCATTTCTTTGCCGGCCGCGTCGGTGTCGTGATACGGCACCACCTTGCCCTTGTACAGATCGGGCGCCAGCGCATCGAAGCCGGCCACCGCGAAGCGGTCGCACAGGCCCTTGATCTGGTCCGACAGGCCCCACCATTCCTGGATCACGACGACACCGGGCGCGTTGCCGCGTGCGGCATTGGCGAGATAGCCCGTGGCATCCTTGCCGTCCGGACGCTTGAAGCTGATGCTGGTACCCATGAGTTCCTCCGCAATGTTGGCCGGCGATTGGCCGGCATCTTGTCCGCACTCCGCGACTGACGCAATCGCCCGCAGGCGAACTCGCGGACTCGTCATTGCCGGACAGCAAAAAAGCCCCCGCAGGGGCTTTTTCAATGTCGCGATACCGTGCCTCCGCGTCAGTGCGCGTCGGCCCAGACCTTCTTCTTGGTGAAGTACATCAGGCCGGCGAAGATGATCAGGAAGGCGAACACCTGCAGACCGAGCCGCTTGCGCGCCTCCATGTGCGGCTCGGCGGCCCACATCAGGAAGGTGGTCACGTCGTGCGCGTACTGCTTGACCGTCGCCGGCGAGCCGTCGTCATAGGTGACCTGGCCGTCGGAGAGCGGCTTCGGCATCTTGATGGCGTGACCGGGGAAGTACTTGTTGTAGTACGAACCCTCGGGGATCGTGACGCCGGCCGGCACCTTGTCCTCGAAGCCCTGCAGGATCGCGTCGACGTAATCCGGGCCCTGTTCCTGGTACTGGGTGAAGAAGTCGACCACGAACATCGGGAAGCCGCGCTTGTAGGAGCGCGCCTTGGCGATCAGCGACAGGTCGGGCGGCGCCGCGCCGCCATTGGCCGCGCGGGCGGCCTGCTCGTTCGGGAACGGCGACGGAAAGTAGTCCGCGGCGCGGCCGGGACGTTCGAACATCTCGCCCTGGTCGTTCGGGCCGTCCTTGATCTTGTAGTCCGAGGCGAATGCCGACGCCTGCGCCGCCGAGTAGCCGGGACCGCCGGGGTCGGCGAGGTTGCGGAACGCGACATAGGACAGGCCGTGGCAGGCCGCGCAGACTTCCTTGTAGACTTTCAGGCCACGCTGCAACGAGCCGCGGTCATAAGTGCCCAGAGGTCCCGAGAACGACCACTTCTGGGCCGGCGGCTTGTCGCCGCCCTCCTCGGCCTTGGCGCTTTGCGCGCCGCCGACCAGGAGGCCGCCCGCGATCATGATGGCGATCACGGTCGACACCATCGGCTGGGCCTTGCCTTTGCTCTTCGCCAGCACGTCGTCGGCGATCGAGTTCGGCACCGGCCGCGGGGTCTCGATGTAGGACAGCAGCGGCAGCACGATCAGGAAGTAGGCGAAGTAGCAGACCGTCAGGATGCGGCCGGCGATCACGTAGATGCCTTCCGGCGGCTGCGAACCGAGATAGCCGAGCCCGATGCAGACCACCACGAAGATCCAGAAGAACTGCTTGGCCAGCGGGCGGTATTTCGACGACCGGGTCCGCGCGCTGTCGAGCCAGGGCAGGAAGCACAGGATGATGATCGCCGAGAACATCGCCACCACGCCGGCAAGCTTGTTCGGGATCGAGCGCAGGATCGCGTAGAACGGCAGGTAGTACCATTCGGGCACGATGTGCGCCGGCGTCACGCCCGGGTTCGCCGGGATGTAGTTGTCGGCGTCGCCGAGATAGTTCGGCATGTAGAAGATGAACCAGGAATAGAACAGCAGGAAACAGGACACGCCGAACATGTCCTTGATCGTCGCATACGGCGTGAACGGCACCGTGTCCTTCTCGGTCTTCGCCTCGACGCCGGCCGGATTGTTCTGGCCCGCGACATGCAGCGCCCAGATGTGCAGCACGACGACGCCGGCGATCACGAACGGCAACAGGTAGTGCAGCGAGAAGAAGCGATTCAGCGTCGGGTTGCCGACCGAATAGCCGCCCCACAGCAGGGTCACGATGCTCTCGCCGAAATACGGGATGGCCGAGAACAGATTGGTGATGACGGTGGCGCCCCAGAAGCTCATCTGGCCCCACGGCAGCACGTAGCCCATGAAGCCGGTCGCCATCATCAGGAGGTAAATGATGACGCCGAGGATCCACAGCACCTCGCGCGGCTCCTTGTACGACCCATAATAGAGGCCGCGGAACATGTGGATGTAGACCGCGAAGAAGAACATCGACGCGCCGCAGGCGTGCATGTTGCGCAGCAGCCAGCCGTAATTGACGTCGCGGACGATCAGCTCAACCGACTTGAAGGCGAGGTCGGCGTGCGGCGTGTAGTGCATCGCCAGGATCACGCCGGTCAGGATCTGCACCGCCAGCATCATCGACAGGATGGCGCCGAAGGTCCACCAGTAGTTCAGGTTGCGCGGCGTCGGATAGGCCACGAAGGACGAGTGGATCAGGCCGAAGATCGGGAGGCGCCGTTCGATCCACTTCAAGGCGGGGTTGCTCGGTTGATAATCGGATGGTCCGCTCATTGATGCGATCCTGAGAAGAAAAACGACGCGATGGGTCCAAGTGGAGGCCGAAGCCCCGGAAGCTCCGGGACTCAGCCGATCTGGATTTTGGTGTCGGAAACGAAGGTATAGGGCGGCACCGCCAGGTTGGCGGGCGCGGGCCCCTGACGGATACGACCGGAGGAGTCGTACTGCGAGCCGTGGCAGGGGCAGAAGAAGCCGTCGTAATTGCCCTCATGAGCGATCGGGATGCAGCCGAGATGGGTGCAGATGCCGATCACGACCAGCCACTGATCGTGGCCAGCCTTGACGCGCGCGGAGTCGGGCTGCGGATCGGGCAGGCTCGAGAGCTGCACGTTCTGCGCCTCTTCGATCTGCTTCTTGGTGCGATGACTGATGTAGATCGGCTTGCCGCGCCAGAAGACCTTGATGTCCTGGCCCTCGGCGATCGGCGTCAGGTCGACCTCGATCGGCGCGCCGGCAGCAATGGTCGCGGCATCCGGGTTCATCTGAGCGACCAGCGGCCAGACGACGGACGCGGCGCCGACCGCAGCAGCGGCCCCGGTTGCAACAAAAAGGAAATCACGGCGTGTCGGATGGTCCGCCGAAGACGCTGTCGTCACGTTTCCAAGCCCTTTCATATCCGCAGCCGGTGAAACCGCCCCGGAGACGCAGGAACGCGCCCAGGAAAGGCTGCCGGCGCCCGCGGCCCCCGCGGCGGCAGAAAACCACCATTCCACACCCCAAATGGCGGAACAGCAGTCCAGAATCGTTCTATTGGCACCCTTGCCGGATCAGTGCAAGCCCGCTATCGGCTCGCAAGCGTGCAATGCACGAAATCCGCCCCGGGCGATGTTTTATTGAGACAATTTCATCCAGTCTTCACAGGTCGTGAGCACCATGCAGATCGCGCTGTTCCAGCCCGATATCCCCCAGAATACAGGGACAATACTGCGCCTGTGCGCTTGCCTGGACGTGGCGGCCCATATCATCGAACCGGCGGGCTTTGACACGTCGGACCGGCATTTCCGCAGGGCGGGTATGGACTATCTCGACCATGTGCGGTTGAAGCGTCACGACTCATGGTCGAAATTCGAGGAATGGCGGGCCGAGGCCGGCTGCCGGCTGGTCCTGTTCACGACCAAGGCGGCGGAATCCTACCTTGATTTCGCCTATGCTGCCTCCGATGTCCTGCTGTTCGGGCGCGAGACGGCCGGGGTCACCGATGCGGTGGCGGCCGCCGCGGATGCGCGGCTGGTGATTCCGATCAGGCCGCCTCTGCGCTCGCTCAATGTGGCCGTCACGGCGGCCATGGCGGTCGGCGAGGCGCTGCGCCAGACCGGTTCGACAGGTTCAGGCTAAAGGGATTTTTGGTGAGCTACGCGGTCAAGGAGATCTTTCTGACCCTGCAGGGCGAAGGCGCCCATGCGGGCCGCGCCTCCGTGTTCTGCCGCTTCGCCGGCTGCAATTTGTGGAGCGGCCGCGAGCAGGATCGCGCCGGAGCGGTTTGCCGGTTCTGCGACACCGATTTCGTCGGCACCGACGGCACGCTGGGCGGCCGCTATGCGACCGCGGGGGAACTCGCCGACACCATCGCCGCGCAATGGACCGGTGGCGACACTGAGCGCTACGTCGTGCTGACCGGCGGCGAACCGCTGCTGCAGGTTGACGCCGCCTTGATCGACGCCCTGCACGGGCATGGCTTTGCCATTGCCCTCGAAACCAACGGCACCATCGCGCCGCCTGACGGGCTCGACTGGATCTGCGTCAGTCCGAAGGCCGACAGCGAGCTCGTCGTGCGCAAGGGGCACGAGCTCAAGCTGGTCTATCCGCAGCCGGAGAACCGGCCGGAGGATTTTGCGAACCTCGCCTTCGAGCGCTTCTCGCTGCAGCCGATGGACGGTCCCGAGGTGATCGAGAACACCGCGCGCGCGATCGAATACTGCCTGAAGCATCCGCAATGGCGGCTCAGCGTGCAGACGCACAAGTCGCTCGGCATCAGATGAACTGGATTTAGAGAGAACTGGACTAGCGAAACAGATGTGGGAATTGACGAAGGCGTTCCGGTTCGAGGCTGCGCATGCGCTGTCCGGAACGACATTTGGTGCAGACAGCGAGGAGATCCACGGTCACTCCTTCCGCGCAGAGGTCACGGTGCGCGGCACGCCGGATCCGGCCACCGGCATGGTGGTCGATCTCGGCCTGCTCGAACGCGGCATGGAAGAGGTGCGCAAGACGCTCGACCACAAGCTGCTCAACAGAATCGAGGCGCTCGGCCCGCCGACGCTGGAGAACCTGTCGCGCTTCATCTGGGAGCGGTTGCAACACTCCGCGAAGCTGACCCGTGTCAGTGTGCATCGCGACAGCTGCAACGAGAGCTGCACCTATTACGGACCGCAGGGATAGAAATGCTGCCCACAGACCCCGCCATCACCGAGGATCGCAAGGCGCGCGCGCGCGGCTGGTTCGAGACGCTGCGCGACGATATCTGTGCGGCGCTCGAACGGCTTGAGGACGAGGCGCCCATGGCGCTCTACCCCGGCGACGCCGGCCGCTTCGTGCGCACGCCGTGGGACCGCACCGATCACAGCGGCAGACCGGGCGGCGGCGGCGTGATGTCGATCATGAAGGGACGGCTGTTCGAGAAGGTCGGCGTGCACTGCTCGACTGTGCATGGCGAGTTCGCGCCCGAATTCCGCGCGCAGATTCCGGGCGCCGCCGACGATCCGAGATTCTGGGCCTCGGGCATTTCGCTGATCGCGCATTTGCGCAATCCGAACGTGCCCGCCGTACACATGAACACGCGCTTCGTCGTGACGACGAAAGCCTGGTTTGGCGGCGGCGCCGATCTGACCCCGGTGCTGGACCGGCGGCGCACCCAGGAGGATGCCGATACGGTCGCCTTCCACGCCGCGATGCAGGCGGCCTGCAGCAGCCCGGTCGCCGACTACGAGAAGTACAAGAAGTGGTGCGACGAGTATTTCTACCTGCCGCATCGCAAGGAAGCGCGCGGCATCGGCGGCATCTTCTACGACTGGCACGACAGCGGCGACTGGGAGGCCGACCTCGCCTTCACCCAGGACGTCGGACGCGGCTTCCTGAAAATCTATCCCGAGCTGGTGCGGCGCAATTTCTCGGCCGCCTGGACCGCCGAGGATCGCGAGGAGCAGTTGGTCCGCCGCGGCCGCTATGTCGAGTTCAACCTGCTCTATGACCGCGGCACCATCTTCGGGCTGAAGACCGGCGGCAATGTGGATTCGATCCTGTCGTCGCTGCCGCCGGAGGTGAAATGGCCCTGATCAAACTGCCGCGCGCGATGCTGATCGACATGGATGACACCATCCTGTCGGCCTATGGCCGCCCCGAAATCGCGTGGAACACGATCGCCGCCGAATTCGCCGACGAACTGGCACCGCTGCCCCCGGCCGAGGTCGCGACCGCGCTGTTGGCGTCGGCGCGACAATTCTGGGCGGCGGCGGAGCCGATCTGGCGGATCAAGCTCGGCGAGGCGCGGCGGCTCACCGTGCGGGGCGGCTTCGCGATGCTCGCGGCTGCCGGCCATCGTGCCCTGCCGGACGAACTTGCCGACCGCATCGCCGATCGCTTCACCGCCTATCGCGAGGAGGCGATGTTCGTCTTCCCCGGCGCGCACGAGGCGATCGACGCGTTCAAGGCGCTCGGCATCAAGCTCGCGCTGGTCACCAACGGCAATGCCGACATGCAGCGCGCCAAGGTCGAGCGCTTCGCGCTCGGCCATCGCTTCGACCATATCCAGATCGAGGGCGAGCATGGCTTCGGCAAGCCGGAGGAGCGTGCCTATCTGCACGCGATGGAGGCGCTCGGCGTCACCGCGCCCGACACCTGGATGATCGGCGACAATCTGGAATGGGAAGTCGTGGCGCCGCAGCGGCTTGGCATCTACGCGATCTGGATGGACGTGCACGGCGTCGGGCTACCGCCGGAATCGACGGTGAGGCCCGACCGCATCATCCGTTCGCTGACCGATCTGCTGCCCGCTGCGCAGGGATAGCGCGGCGGAACCTTTTCCACGTCAAATCGATCCTTCCGCCGCGGGCCGTGATCGGACTGTCATCACCGCTCGCTAGCTTGCGGGCCGCGTCATCAAACGCGGAGGGAAGATCATGGAACTGAAGCCAGGCGACGTTGTCATCCTGAAATCCGGCGGCCATCCGCTGACGGTGGTGGAAGTCAACGAAGAGAACGTCGAGTGCCTCTGGATGGGCGTCGACGGCGACCTGTTTCGCGAAACGTTGCCCGTCATTGCGCTCGAATCGACCGAACTCGATCCGGAAGAGGACGAGGAGGAAGACGACGAGGAGGACGAGGACGACGACGAGGAGGAAGAGGCCGACGAAGACGACGACGGCGACCGCAAGAAGAAGCGCAAGGCCGCGTAGCTTCGCTCAGTGCGATGCTGCCTGGCAAATGCCGGCGGCATCGTCTCCCTCGCTCCCCCAATCCCATGCAGTCATCGATCATCGCACGCCGCCGGCGAGCCCGGCAGCGGCGCTTCACGGCTGATGGTTACAGCCGATGGTCGCGGGTGAAGCGGGAAACGGTCTGGTCGGCGATATCGGCCAGAACCTTCGGCTCCAGCGGAAAGTCCGCGGCGAGCCAGGCATCCTCGGCGAGGGTCAGGACATGTCCCAACGCCGGCCCCTCGGCAATGCCGCGCGCGATGAAATCGGACGCTCTCAAGGGAAAGTGAGGCGCGCGCCAACGCTGCGGCAGCGCCGCGAGCGAGCGCCACTGATCGACATCGCCCCGCGCGCCGCTGCGCGCCCAGGCCAGCAAGAGCCGGTCGCGATAGGGCTCCTCGCCGAGCCGGTAGAGCCGGCGCCGCGCATGCGCCTCGTCCATGCCGGGCAGTCGCCACCACCGGTGCCCCATCGAGTCGAGCGCCTTGGCTTCGGCGTTCGAGAGCCGCAGCCGACCTGCGATGCGCCGCGCATCCTCGGTCACCGCGACCGTCAGTGCGGCGAGCCGGCGCACCGCGCTCGGCGCCAGCTCCATCAGCCGCTCGATCTCGATCATCGCGGCGAACGGGCCGGTATAGGCGACGCCGCCGAACAACGGCTGCAACAGGCCACCGTCGCCCATCGCGACGACCGCGGAAGCGGCGCCGTCCGCCACCACGAGCTTGATCATCTCCATGCGGATGCGCTCAGCCGACAGGCCGGCGAGCCCGGCGCGGCCGCCGATGCAGGCGAGATAGCCGGCGCGGTCGACCTCGCCTTCGCCATAGGCGGCGTGGAAGCGGAAGAAGCGCAGGATGCGTAAGTAATCCTCCGCAATCCGCTGCGCGGGATCGCCGATGAAGCGCACGCGCCGTGCCTCGACATCGGCAAGCCCGCCGACATGATCATGCACGACGCCGTCAGCATCGACCGACAGGCTGTTGATGGTGAAATCGCGCCGCATCGCATCGCGCACCCAGTCGCGGCCGAACGTCACCTTGGCCTTGCGGCCGTAGGTCTCGATGTCCTCGCGCAGCGTCGTCACCTCGAACGGCTGGCTCTCGACGACCAGCGTCACGGTGCCGTGCTCGATGCCGGTCGGCACGCTCTTGATGCCGGCCCGCCTGGCGCGGCGAACCACCTCGTCGGGCGGCGCGGTCGTTGCGATGTCGATGTCGCCGAGCGGAAGCCGCATCAAGGCGTTGCGCACCGCGCCGCCGATCACCCGCGCCTCTTCACCATCGGCGTTGAGCAGTGCGAGCACCCGCGCGGCCGGTCCCGAGGCCAGCCAGGGCGCATCGGACAATAGGCGCGCCTCGCTCATTGCTCAGCTCCGGGCACCAGCCTGCCGTGCTCGTCGATATGGGCGGGAACGTAGGTCGAGTTCGGCGGCGCGCCGGTGTATTGCGCCAGCAGAATGAAGCTCGCGATCACAAGCACCAGCGCCGCCAGCGTCAGCTTCGCCAGCATGTCGAGCGGCCATGATGCCGGCAGCGTCACGCCGGCGCGCGTCGCCATGAGGAAGATGGCATAGACCGCGAACGGGATCAGGAAGATGCCGATCTCGGTCAACACCGTGCGGATCATGACAGGTAGATCCGCTCATACAGTACCCGCAGGATGCCTGCGGTCGCGCCCCAGATGTAACGCTCGGCAAACGGCATCGCATAATAGGACCGGTCCATGCCGCGGAATTCCTTGGTGTGGACCTGGTGGTTTTCCGGATTCATCAGAAACGCCAGCGGCACCTCGAAGGCATCGACCACCTCGGCCTCGTTGATCTCAAGCGCAAAGCCCGGCCTCACCTTGGCGACCGTGGGCAGGATGCGGAAGCCGAACGCGGTGCCGTAGAGGTCGAGGTAGCCGACCGGATCGATATATTCGCGCTTCAGCCCGACTTCCTCGCACGCCTCGCGCAGCGCGGCGTCGAGCGGCGAAGCGTCGGTGGCGTCGATCTTGCCGCCGGGAAACGAGATCTGCCCGGCATGGCTCGACAGGTTGGGCGAGCGCTGCGTCAGCAGCACGGTCGGCTCGGGATGATCGACGACCGGGATCAGCACCGCGGCCGGCCGCACCGACTGCTCCTGCGCGACGATCTCCAGCATGCGGTCGTTGCCGGAATCCCCGGTGCGCGGAATGATGTGCGGATCGACCAGCCCCGGTGGCACCTCGAAATTGAGCCGCGTGCGGGCCCGCGCAAAGAATTCCGTCGAGCTGAGCGTCGCCGGCTCCACCTTCAGCAACGGCTCGTTCAAAGTGCGTCCCTCACCTGCTTGGCGTCGGCCATCGCGAAGAATTCGCCGCCGGACTCGATGCCGAACATTTCTTCACCATCGACCATTCGCGCCTCGCCCATGTCAACCAGATCGTAATAGAGCGCGCGCGTGACCTTGGCCCAGAGGTCGGCGCGGACATGCAGATAGGGCGTCAGCCCGCCATCCTCGGCGGCCTCGAATCTGAGGCCATGGCCCTTCGCGCAATCGACCCAGTCGTCGACATTGGTGCGGAACCTGAGCAGCCGGCCGCGCTCGTCGTGCAGCGTCTGCATTTCCACCGCGAGGAACGGCGCGTCGTCGACACGGATGCCGACCTTTTCGACCGGTGTCACGAGAAAGTGCTTGCCGTCCTCGCGCTTCAGGATGGTGGAGAACAGCCGCACCAGCGCCGGTCGGCCGATCGGCGTTCCCATGTAGAACCAGGTGCCGTCAGGCGCGATTCGCATGTCGATATCGCCGCAGAATGGCGGATTCCACAGGTGAACCGGCGGCAGGCCCTTGCCTCCGGCCGGACCCGATGTCGCAGCCCGATTGGCGGCGGCGGTGAGGCCGTCGAGGCCCTTGCCGCCGAGCCCCACGGTTTCTCGGCCCGAGGTCTCGCTGGCGGGATCGGTTTGCCCTTGCTTCGCCATTGTTTGCCTTAAACTTTCCAACCCTCAATCTGGCACATTTGGTGCACGTACCTGAGATGTGGTCGGGACGTCATTCTCGCCACATCGTGATGCCGTTCATACCCTGAAATGCCGATAAGGTGGGGATAGTTTAATTCAACGAATACATGGCCTTCGCGCAGGTTTAGCATGATGGCCATGCGATGACGACGCAAGACGACGACGCGGCAATGCGCGGATCGTCAGGAAACGGAGCGGACCGAATGGCTGGTGCAGACAGCGTCGAGAAACTGGAGGATGTGATCGTCCGTTCGGCCGAGCAGGTCGCCGGCCAGATTCGCGCCGCCAAGGAGGCGGTCTCCACCGTCATTTTCGGTCAGGAGCAGGTGATCGAAAACACCTTGGTGACGATCCTGTCCGGCGGCCACGCATTGCTGATCGGCGTCCCCGGTCTCGCCAAGACCAAGCTGGTCGAGACGCTCGGCGTCACGCTCGGTCTCGATGCCAAGCGCGTCCAGTTCACGCCCGACCTGATGCCGTCGGACATTCTCGGCGCCGAGGTGCTCGACGAGAGCTCGGCCGGCAAGCGCTCGTTCCGCTTCATCTCAGGTCCGGTGTTCGCGCAGCTCTTGATGGCCGACGAGATCAACCGCGCCAGCCCGCGCACCCAGTCGGCGCTGCTGCAGGCCATGCAGGAGCAGCACATCACCATTGCCGGTGCGCGGCACGATCTGCCGAAGCCGTTCCATGTGCTGGCGACGCAGAACCCGCTGGAGCAGGAAGGCACCTATCCGCTGCCCGAAGCACAGCTCGACCGCTTTCTGATGGAAATCGACGTCGATTATCCCGATCGGGACGCCGAGCGGCGCATCCTGTTCGAAACCACCGGCGCCGAGGAGACTGCAGCCAAGCCGGCGATGGACACCGAGACGCTGCTCGCAGCGCAGCGGCTGGTGCGCCGCCTGCCGGTCGGCGACTCCGTGGTCGAAGCGATCCTGTCGCTGGTCCGCGCCGCGCGCCCCGGCCCCGACGGCGGCGAAGCCGGCAAGCTGATCGCCTGGGGACCCGGTCCCCGCGCCAGCCAGTCCCTGATGCTCGCGGTGCGCGCCCGCGCGCTGCTCGACGGACGGCTCGCGCCGTCGATCGACGACGTGCTCGATCTCGCCGAACCCGTGCTGAAGCACCGCATGGCCTTGACCTTCTCGGCGCGCGCCGAGGGCCGCACCATTCCTGACGTGATCAGGCAATTGAAGACGCGGATCGGCTAATGGCTGCCGACGACAGGCACCAGCAAGGGGAGATCCTGGCGGTCCGACGTGCTGATGGCGAAAGCCGAACGCTCGCCGCATCGCTGCCGCGCCTGGTGCTTGAGGCCCGCCGCATCGCGGCCAATGTCATCCACGGCCTGCATGGCCGCCGCCGTGCCGGCGCCGGCGAGAGCTTTTGGCAATACCGCCGCTTCGTGTCCGGCGAGCCGGCGCAGCGCGTCGACTGGCGCCGCTCCGGGCGCGACGACCATCTCTATGTCCGCGAGCAGGAATGGGAGGCTGCGCACACGGTCTGGATCTGGCCGGACCGCTCGCCTTCTATGGTGTTTGCCTCGCGCGATGCGCGTGACTCGAAGCTTGAGCGCGGCCTGATCGTCGCCTTCGCGCTGGCCGAGCTTTTGGTTTCCGGCGGCGAACGCGTCGGCATCCCCGGCCTGATGATGCCGACCGCGAGCCGCGCCGTGATCGACAAGATGGCGCAGGCGATCCTGCACGATGAAGCGACGCGCGCCAGCCTGCCGCCCACCTTCGTGCCGTCGTCGCTCGCCGAGATCGTGGTGCTGTCGGACTTCTGGTCACCGCTGCCGGAGATCAAGACCATGCTGGCCGGGCTCGCCTCGTCGGGCGCGCACGGCTCGCTGATCCAGGTGGTCGATCCCGCGGAAGAGACCTTCCCCTATTCCGGCCGCGTCGAGTTCGTCGAGCCGGAGGCCGGCAGTGTCATCACCGCGGGCCGCGCCGAAAGCTGGGCGAACGACTACGTCGCCCGCGTCGCGCTGCATCGCGACCAGATCCGCGCCGAGACCAACCAGCTCGACTGGCTGTTCTCGACCCACACCACCAGCCGCTCCGCGGCAGAGCTGCTGCTGTTCCTGCATGCCGGCATGATGGTGAGCAAGAGCGGCGGACGCTCGACAGTGAAGGCGGGGCGCAGCGCATGATCGCAGGTCTTCCCCTCTCCTTTGCCGAACCGCTGCTGCTGATTGGGCTGGTCAGCCTGCCGGTGCTGTGGTGGCTGCTGCGCGTGATGCCGCCGCGGCCGCGGCGCATCGAATTCCCGCCGACCCGGCTCTTGTTCGACATTGCGCCGAAGGAGGAGACGCCGTCGCGCACGCCGTGGTGGCTGACCCTGCTGCGGCTCGCCGCCGCGGCGCTTGTCATCCTCGCCGCTGCCGGCCCGATCTGGAATCCGCAGACCGGCATCGCCGCGAGCAAGCTGCCGCTGGTGGTGCTGCTCGACGACGGCTGGAGCGCCGCTGCGAGCTGGGATGCGCGGATCAAGGCCGCGGACGAATTGATCACCGACGCCGATGCCGACCGCCGCGGCGTCGCGCTGGTGCCGCTGTCGGAGCCTGCGCGCGACATCACGCTGATGCCGGCCGGCACCGCACGCGTCGCGCTGCGCCAGCTCGCGCCGAAGCCGTACTCGATCGACCGCGTTGAAACCCTCGCTGCACTTGGGCGTTTCCTCAAATCGACCGGCGATAGCGACATCGTCTGGCTGTCCGACGGCGTCGACACCGGCCGCGGCAGCGAATTCGCCGAAGGGCTCGGCAAGGTCATCGAGGGCCGCAATTTGACGATCTATTCGGGTGGCGCGCCGTCCGCGCAGGCCCTGGTCGCGGCCGAGAACGCCGCCGCCAAGATGACGGTGAAGGTGCTACGCACCGGAAGCGGGATCGCCGGCGGCACCGTGCGTGCGGTCGATGCCAAGGGCTCACCGATCGGCGAAGCGCGCTACGCGTTCGGCGCAGAGGATCGTGAGACCGAAGCCGCCTTCGACCTTCCGGTCGAGCTGCGCAACGACATCGCCCGGCTCGAAATCGCCGGCGAGCGTTCCGCCGGCGCCGTGCAGTTGCTCGACCGGCGCTGGCGTCGCCGCGCCATCGGCGTGGTCTCGGGCTCCAGCGCCGACACCGCGCAGCCGCTGCTCGCCTCGACTTTCTATCTGTCCCGCGCGCTGTCGCCGTTCGCCGACATCAGGCTCGGCGATCGCGGCTCGCCGCAGCAGGCGCTCGCGCAATTCCTCGATCAGCGGCTGCCGATGATCGTGATGGCCGACGTCGGCACGGTGTCGCCGGATATCCGCGACCGCCTCAACGCCTGGATCGACCAGGGCGGCGTGCTGGTGCGCTTCGCCGGTCCCCGCCTCGCCCAGGCCGACGATGACCTCGTGCCGGTCAAATTGCGCAAGGGTGGCCGTACGCTCGGCGGCAGCCTGACCTGGGAGAAGCCGCAGCATATGGCCTCGTTCGCCGCCGACGGACCGTTCGCAGGCCTGACCGTGCCAAAGGACATCACCGTGAGCCGGCAGGTGCTGGCCGAGCCCGACGCGGTGCTTGCAACCAAGAGCTGGGCGTCGCTGGAAGACGGCACGCCGCTCGTCACCGGCGAGCGCCGCGGCAAGGGCGTGCTCAGCCTGTTCCATGTCGGCGCCGACATGCGCTGGTCGGACTTGCCGATGTCCGGCACTTTCGTCGAGATGCTGCGGCGGCTGATCGACATGTCCGGCTACACCTCGACGCCCGGCCCGGGCGTCGCCAGCGATCCCAAGGCCGAGATGGTCGCGCCGCTGCGCATACTCGACGGTTTCGGCGCGTTCGGCCCGCCGCCATCGACCGCCAAGCCGATGCCGGCCGACTATCGCGACCGCGGCACGGCGGATCATCCGCCCGGCTTCTACGGCACGGCGGAGAGCCCGATCGCGGTCAACACCCTCGCCTCCGCCGACCGCATCGCGCCGCTCGACACGTCCGGCCTCAAGGCGCGGCATGCGAGCTACACCAACACCGAACCGCGCGACCTGCGCGGCATCATGCTGTCGACGGCGCTCGCGCTGTTCCTGATCGATGCCATCGTGGTGGCGATGCTGGGCGGCGGCCTCGCGGCGCTGATCAGGCGGCGCACTGCGCCCGCGGTGCTTGCCTTCGCCTTCATGCTGGCGGCGCTCGCGCTGGCGCCCACGCCGACGCACGCCCAGAACAGCGACGACTTCGCCATCAAGTCGGTGTCGCAGACCCGGCTCGCTTATGTCGTGACCGGCAATGCCGACGTCGATTCCATCGTCAAGGCCGGCATGGGCGGCTTGACGCTGTTCCTGGCGCAGCGCACCGCGCTGGAGGCCGGCGATCCCGTCGGGGTCGATCCGGCGCGCGACGAACTCGCCTTCTTCCCGCTGATCTACTGGCCGATTGTGCCTGGCGCGCCCAAGCCGCCGCAGGACGCCATCAACAAGATCGATGCGTATATGAAGCAGGGCGGCACCGTCATATTCGACACCCGCGACGCGGTCGAGGCACCGCCCGGCGACAATGGCGGCGCGCAGACGCCGGCGATGCAGACCTTGCGCGAATTGCTGTCGACCCTCGACGTCCCCGAGCTCGAGCCGGTGCCGCGCGAGCACGTGCTGACCAAGACGTTCTACCTGCTGCGCGACTTCCCCGGCCGCTTCAATTCCGGCCAGACCTGGGTCGAAGCGCTGCCGCGCGAGGATGACGACGAGGAGGCCGCGCAGCGCCCCGCACGCGGCGGCGACGGCGTCTCCCCGATCATCATCACCTCGAACGATCTCGCCGGCGCCTGGGCGATCCGGCCCGACGGACAGCCGACGCTGCCGCTGACGCCGGGCGAGCCGCGCCAGCGCGAATTCGCCTTCCGCGCCGGCGTCAACATCGTGATGTACACGCTGACCGGCAACTACAAGGCCGATCAAGTGCACGCGCCCGCGCTGATCGAACGGCTGGGACAATGAGCATGATCCGGAAAAGTGGGAACCGGGTTTCCGAACCGATCATGCTCGCAACGAATAGAAGCTAGCCATGAACTACGGTATCGCGTTCACGCCGCTGGTTCCTTCGCTCGTGCTGTGGCTCGCGCTCGGCGCGATCGTCGTCATCGCGGTACTGCTTCTCGTGTCACGCTCCCGCGGCGCCGCGGTGCGCGTTGCCGCGCTGGCGCTGATCCTGCTCGCGCTGGCCAATCCCTCCTTCACCCGCGAGGACCGCGAGCCGTTGTCCTCGGTCGCCGCGGTCGTCGTCGATAAGAGCCCGAGCCAGAACTTCGGCACCCGCAACCAGGAGACCGACAAGGCGCGCGAAGCGCTGGTCGACAGCCTGAAGCAGATCAAGGGCCTCGAGGTCCGCGTCGTCGACGCCGGCCAGGCCGACGGTGAGACCGACGGCACCAAACTGTTCGGCGCGCTTACCTCGGCTCTCTCGGACGTCCCGGTCGAGCGCGTCGCCGGTGCCTTCCTGATCACCGACGGCCGCGTGCACGACATTCCCGCCAACGCCCAGTCACTCGGCTTTCAGGCGCCGGTGCATGCGCTGATCACCGGCCGCAAGGACGAGCGCGACCGGCGCATCGCCATCACCGCGGCACCGCGCTTCGGCATCGTGGGCAAGCCGCAGACCATCACCTACCGGCTCGACGACCAGGGCGTCAGCGGCGAGCGCGCCAAGGTCACGGTGCGCCGCGACGGCGAGGTGATCAGCGAGCGCACGCTGACCAGCGGCCAGACCGCCAGCGTCGACATCGACATCAAGCACGCCGGTCCCAACATCGTCGAGATCGAGGCTTCCCCGCTGGCCAACGAGCTGACCCCGGTCAACAACCGCGCCGTGGTCGCGATCGACGGCGTGCGCGACAAGCTGCGCGTGCTGCTGGTCTCCGGCGAGCCGCATTCCGGCGAGCGCACCTGGCGCAATCTGCTGAAATCCGATCCCAGCGTCGATCTCGTGCATTTCACCATTCTGCGTCCGCCGGAGAAGCAGGACGGCACGCCGATCAACGAGCTGTCGCTGATCGCGTTTCCGACCCGCGAGCTGTTCCAGCAGCGCATCAACGATTTCCAGCTGATCATCTTCGACCGCTACGCCCGCCAGGGCGTGCTGCCGATCGCCTATTTCGACAACATCGCGCGCTATGTCCGATCCGGCGGTGCGGTGCTGGTCTCGGCCGGCCCCGACTACGCCTCGACCACCAGCATCTGGCGCACGCCGCTGGATTCGGTGCTGCCGGCCGAACCGGTCGGCGTCACCGAGAAGCCGTTCTACGCGCATCTGAGCGATGCCGGGAAACGCCACCCGGTGACGCGCGGGCTCGAGGGCTCGGCCTCCGAACCGCCGCACTGGAGCCGGTTTTTCCGCACCGTCGATACCCGCAACGCGATCAACCCGCCGGTGATGACCGGCGCCGACGGCAAGCCGCTGCTGCTGCTGTCGCGCTTCGGCGAGGGCCGCGTCGCGCTGCTGCTGTCCGACCATATCTGGCTGTGGGCGCGCGGCTATGAGGGCGGCGGCCCGCATCTCGATCTGCTGCGGCGGATGTCGCACTGGCTGATGAAGCAGCCCGACCTCGACGAGGAAGCGCTGCGCATGCAGGTGCAGGGCAAGGACCTCGTCGTGGTGCGCCAGACCATGGCCGACGCCGTCTCTCCGGTCACCGTGACGTCGCCGAGCGGCACCACGCGCGAGATGACGCTGACCGCCGGCGATCCCGGCGAGTGGCGCGCGACGCTGCCTGCCGACGAACTCGGCCTGTGGCAAGCAACCGACGGCACGCTGAAGGCGCTGATCAATGTCGGCCCGACCAATCCGAAGGAGTTTTCGGAGGTCACCTCGACCACCGAAACGCTGAGGCCGCTGGCGCAGGCGACCGGCGGCGACGCGCGGCGCATCGTCGACGGATCCGGCCTCGACATGCCGCGCATCGTGCCGGTGCACGCCTCGTCGATCTTCCGCGGCGACGGCTGGCTCGGCGTCAGGATGCGCGATGCCAGCGTCGTCAAGGGCGTCGGCGTGCTGCCGATGTTCGCCGGCCTGGTCGGCCTGCTGCTGCTGCTCGGCGCCTTCGCGGCGACTTGGCTGCGCGAGGGACGGTAGCCCGCTCGTACGATCGGCTCCGTTGCGACAATCACACACCGGCAACAGATCGATACAATCGGTCTGAACGGCGGTTGACACCGCAATCGCGGTCCGATGTTATAATGTAACATCGGACGGCTGGGGTTCACGCCGCCCGATGGGGTGGGCGTCAATGAACTGGTTCCGGAAACACATCAAGACTGGCTCGCGGCTGGCGCTGTTCGCGCTCGCCGTGCAGGTCGTGTTGTCGTTCGGCCATTTCCATCCCCTCGCGGCGGTGCGGGCGGCCCCGGCGGCGGTCCAGAGCGGACTGTCGCAGCTCGACTTCGCCTATGTCGGGACGTCGGCGACGCCGGATCTCGCCATCCAGGTGGTGCAAAAGCAGCCGCCGGTCCATCACGACAATGAGCAGCAGCCGCGCGACCATTGCGCAATCTGCGTCGTCATCTCGATGGCGGGCAATCTCTTGGTCGCGACCCCACCGGTGCTGCTGTTGCCGGAAGCGATGGACTTCCTCCGCCGCACCACCGATGCCGAATTCCTTCACCTCAAGTCGGCGCCTGTAGCGTTCCAGTCCCGCGCCCCTCCGCAATCCTGACATCGATTGACTGCTGCGCCCGCAAGGGAGCAGCCGCGCCCCGCGCGCGGCCTCCCCGACCGGGACCATCGGAATCGATCCGTCGTGCGTCGACGGGATCAGGATCGGAACAATGACATTGCAGAAGAAACGAGCATTCCAACTCGGGAGCGCGAGCTGGCTGTTGCTGTGCGCGATGGGGCACGGCGCACTGGCCGACGATACGCCCTCGGCATCAACGCCCACGCAACTGCCCGACGTCACCATCACCGCGCCGAGCCCGATCCAGCGGCACCGCGCCGTGCCGTCGCGCACGCCGGCGCGCGTCGCGCGCAGCACCCCGAGCCGCAGCCGCGAGCGCGCGGCGGAGCAGCAGCCGGCGGCCGCAGCAACTGCACCGGCGCCGCAGCAGGGCGTGCTGCCCGTCGTCACCGACCAGTTCGCGACCGTCACCGTGGTGCCGAACGAGGAAATCCGCCGCTCCGGAGGCGCCACGCTCGGCGATCTGCTGTTTTCCAAACCCGGCATCACCGGTTCAGAGTTCGCGCCCGGCGCCTCCAGCCGGCCGATCATCCGCGGCCTCGATGTCAATCGCGTCGGCATACTCGAAAACGGCACGCCAGCCGGCGGCGCATCCGATCTCGGTGAAGATCATTTCGTTCCCGTTGACCCGATAGCCACAAACCAGGTCGAAGTGATCCGGGGCCCGGCCGCGCTCCGCTATGGGTCGACATCGATCGGCGGCGTGGTCGCCGCGACCAATAATAGGATCCCGAGCGCGCTGCCGGTATGCGAGGTCGCACCGTTTCAGAGCTACGGCCTTCCAACCAAGGCGCCGCTTGCGAATGTGCCGTCGTCTTGCATGACGGCCGAGACGCGGACGGCCGTCAACTCGGTCGATCGCGGCGTCGAGGGCGCGATCCTGCTCGATGCCGGCGGCGGAAATTTTGCCGTTCACGCCGATGCCTTTGGCCGCAAAACGAGCGACTACAGCGTCCCGTCCTATCCGTATCTGTTCGACCTGACCAAACCGTTCAACGGCAAGCAACCAAACTCTGCTGCACAAGCAGACGGAGTGTCGCTCGGCGGCTCCTATATCTTCGATGGCGGCTTCATTGGTGCGGCTGTCACGCAGAACGATTCGCTCTATCGCATCCCCGGCATCGACGGCGCCGATCACCAGACGCGGATCGACGCCCATCAGACAAAGTTCACGGCCAAGGGCGAATACCGGCCGGATGCCGCGGCGATCGATGCCATCAGGTTCTGGGCCGGTGCCACCGACTATCACCACAACGAGATCGGGCTCGCCGATCCCGCCGACCCCTCAACCGTCGGTGTCCGGCAAACCTTCACCAACAGGGAGCAGGAAGGTCGGGTCGAGGTGCAGATGGCGCCATTCAATGCGCGGTTTGCGGCGGTCACCACGGCATTCGGGCTGCAGGCGGGTCATCAGAAGTTGACCGCCCCGAGTCCGGATGATCCAGGCAGTCCCTTGAATGGCCTGTGGGACCCCAACAGCAACAACAGGGTCGCCGGCTACGTCTTCAACGAGCTGAAATTCACCGACACGACCAAGGCTCAAGTCGCCGGACGGGTCGAGCGAGTCAACCTTTCGGGTACGACGCCGGAATTCGTCCCGAGCGTGTTCGACGTTGCCGCCGATCCTGACTCGATCGGCCCTGCCACCGCCCGCAATCTGCACTTCACGCCGAAAAGCGCCAGCATCGGGCTGATCCAGGATTTGCCGTATGATCTCGTCGCCAGCATCACCGGCCAATATGTCGAACGCGCGCCAAAGCCGGCCGAGCTGTTCTCACGCGGCCCCCATGACGCGACCGCGACCTTCGACATCGGCAATCCCAATCTCGGTATCGAGACGGCAAAATCGGTCGAGATCGGATTGCGGCGGGCGACCGGACCGCTGCGCTTCGAACTGACCGGCTACTACACGCGCTTCAACGGCTTCATCTTCCGTCGGCTGACCGGCAACACCTGCGACGAAGCAGCGTGTGTTGATGCCGCCGATCCAGCTCCGCTGGAGCTCAAACAGGCGGTCTATTCGCAGCAGGACGCCATCTTCCGTGGCGCCGAATTCCAGAGCCAACTCGACGTAGGACCGCTCAATGGCGGTATCTGGGGCATCGAGAACCAGTTCGACGTGGTGCGCGCCACTTTCACCGACGGCACCAACGTGCCGCGGATACCGCCAGTGCGAGTCGGCGCGGGCGTCTATTGGCGCGATACCAACTGGTTCATGCGCATCAACCTGCTGCACGCGTTCGCTCAGAACGACGTCGCGGAGGTCGCCGAGACACCGACGGCTGGCTACAATTTGTTGAAGGCCGAGGTCAGCTACAAGACCAAGCTCGATCCCGCCTGGATCGGCGCACGCGAGATGACGGTTGGTCTCGTGGGCAACAATTTGCTCAACCAGAACATCCGCAATTCCGTCTCCTACAACAAGGACGAGGTGCTGCTGCCCGGCATCGGCGTGCGGGCATTCGCCAATTTGAAGTTCTGAGCAAGAAGTTGTGAACCAAACACATCTCCTCTGCCCCTCGCGGCTGAGGAGATGTCGCTCAGAACCAGCTTGTCCAAAACCCGCGTGTGGCACCCGCCCCGGCGGTGGCCTCCGTCGTTTTCTCCGCTTTCTTGCCCGCCGATTTCGCGACGTTGGACCCAGCGCCCATTGCCTGCAGGTTCTGCTGCGTTGCATCGCCAACGGACGTCGCTCCGGCTGCCGAGCAAAACACGAGACAGCCGTTTAGGACCGCGACGACATAATCGGTCCATGGCGTCGCCGCTCTGCGTTGCGGGCGCCGGCCGGCGCGCACCTGAATGCTGCAGCAGATAGCGTTCCGTCTGTGATTCAAACAGTGCGGCATCGCACCCGCGTGGCTGCGCATGACGGCAGCCTCGGCCGGCGCCGTCAGTGGCCGACGACGACTTCGCTGATCTGGATCACCGGCTGCAGATCGGTGTAGTTCGGGATGTCGGCCATGATCTCCTTGCCATGCTGTCCCATGCCGGCCGCGAACGCTTCGACCGAGTCGCAGAAGATATGGCACATCCCGACATAGGTCGCGGGCGCGCCCGGTGCGCCGCCCGCAAGACCCTTGTCGACGGTGTAGTATTTGCAGGCGTCGCCCAGCCGCGCCTTCACCAGCGGCATGTGCTTGTCGCGATAATAATCGTGATCGAAGCGCGCGCCGGGATTGTTCGGATACATCACACTGATCTTGATCATGGCGCGCACTCTCCCTGTTGATATGACATGCGCCGGTCCGGTCTTGTCCCGGCGCTTGCCCCAACTGTGCTTCAGATCGTGCAGGTGCGCAACAGGTCCGGGCGATGCGCGCGCGGATGTCAGATCGCCTTGCTCCAGTCCGGCTGGATCGGCCCGGACACGCCCTCGAAGGCGCCCTCGACCAGTTCCAGCACCAGCAGGCGGCTGTAGTCGACCGGACCGGGCATGGTGATCCGCCCCTTCTCGATCGGCTTGAAGCCGACGCGCGCGTAATACGGCTCGTCGCCGACCAGCACGATCAGACTGTGGCCCTTGACGCGGGCATCGTTGATCGCGCGCTCGAGCAGCGCGCGGCCGACGCCGCGGCTGCGGAACGGCGGCTCGACGGTCAGCGGGCCGAGCATGAGGGCTTGG
Organism: Bradyrhizobium semiaridum; assembly: GCF_020329505.1. Classification (GTDB taxonomy): domain Bacteria; phylum Pseudomonadota; class Alphaproteobacteria; order Rhizobiales; family Xanthobacteraceae; genus Bradyrhizobium; species Bradyrhizobium semiaridum. The sequence goes on along the minus strand of NZ_JAGKJJ010000002.1, from coordinate 9,039 downwards.
GTATCACCGATACAGATCGGCAACTGGCGCACCGAGCCGACCAGCAGCGTGCCGATCCGCGCCGTGAAGGAGACGTCGAGCAGGTGCTCGACATGCTCGCGCAGCCGGTAGGCGCTGAGCACGAAGCGGCCGGGCCCGAAGGTGCGCTCATGCAGGCGCTCGATCGCCTGGGCGTCTTTCGGAGTCTCGGGCAGGATGGTCAGGGACAGCTCGGTCATGGTGGAGCGCGGGATAGCATCTGCTGCGCGCGCGGTCCATCACCGCCATGTCACGGTCGGGGGCCTGCCCTCGAGCACCTCCGCGATCCGCAGCCGCGTGCCGGGGGTGGTATCCTCGGGCAGCGCAGCCGGGTCGAAGAAGCCGCAGGCCACGATCTCGCGGTTCGGCTCCGGCAAACGGTCCTGCCGGTACTGCCTGACGACATAGACCGCGACATGATCGCGCGGCGAGACGTGGCTGTTGTGGAAGATGCCGTGCAGCACCGGCTCGCCGGCGAGCTCGATCCGCCCCTCCTCGGCCAGTTCACGCCGCAGCGATTCGAGGAAACTCTCGCCGACCTCGACCCCGCCGCCCGGCAGATACCAGCCGGGGACGTAGCTGTGCTTGACCAGGAACACCTTGTTGTCGGCATCCAGCACCACGGCGCGGACCCCGAGTGTCATGCTGCGGACCAGCCGCCAGTAGAAATGAAACACCCACCTGATCTGCGGCTCGTAGCGCTTGCGTAAATCCTGCAGGACCGTCACTGAACCCTCAACGTCATGATGTTTGATCCTTGCGCGGATGCGCACCGCTTGCCAATACAGGTCAGGACGCCCGGGATAGCATGACATGAGCGTTTGCCGGCCAGTTTTTGCCAGGATTCCGAACGGGGCCGAATGATGGCGGCATTCCGCCTTGCGCATCTGTCCGACCCGCATCTGCCGCCGCTGCCGGCGGCGCGGCTGCGCGACCTCGCCGGCAAGCGCGCCTTCGGCTACTTGAACTGGACGCGCAACCGGCACAAATACCACCGCCGCGACGTGCTCGATACTCTGGTCGCCGACATGCAGGCGCAGCAGCCGGATCACATCGCGGTCACCGGCGACCTCGTCAACCTGGCGCTGGATGCCGAGTTCAAGCCGGCCCGGGAATGGCTGGAGGGCGTCGGCACTCCCGAAGACGTCACTGTGGTGCCCGGCAATCACGATGCCTATGTGCGCGCGACGCGGCACCGCTTCGCCGGCATGTTCGGCGATTATCTGCGCGGCGATGCCGATGGCGCCGCGACCCACTTTCCGTTCGTGCGCCGGCGCGGGCCGGTGGCGCTGATCGGCGTCTCCTCGGCGGTGCCGACGCCGCCTTTGATGGCGACCGGATGGCTCGGCCACGCCCAGCTCGGCGCGCTGGAGCAGATCCTCGCGCAATTGTCGCAGGAGGACGCCTTCCGCGTGCTGCTGGTGCATCATCCGCTGCACTCCGACGGACGCGCCAAACGGCTGACCGATTCGCATCAGCTCCTGGGGCTACTCAAGCGGCACGGCGTCGAACTGGTGCTGCACGGCCACGACCACATCCATTCGACGATGTGGTTCGACGGCCCCGAGCGGAAAATTCCGGCGATCGGCGTGCCGTCGGCCTCGGCGCTGCCGCGCAAGCATTATCCGGCCGCGGCCTACAATCTGTTCTCGATCGAGCGCGACGGCAACGCCTGGCGCTGCGAGCAGACCGTGCGCGGCTTCGGCGCCGACGGCATGCGCGAGCTGCAACAAATGCGACTGTCCTAAAGCACGATCCGGAAAAGCGCGAACCGGTTTTCCGAAAAGATCATGCTCAAACAAAAGAGCCAGAGCGCGATGACGATCCAACCAAATCTCATCGCGCTCTAGCAGCGCGGGATCGTCCAACCTCTGCAAGACCGCGCCGGCGATGATGTTGCCTGATCTGTCAGGCGTTCCGGCGTCCGAAAGCGCGGACGGGAGTGTTCGCGCCGAAGGACGGCGCGGGAGAGAGGCCTTCCATGCGGCTGGCCGACGCCAGCGGCGACGATTCGCGCTGCAGTTGGCTCAGCCGATCCGCGATGCGCGCGTCGACGGATGCATAGGATGCTTCCATCGATTCATCCCTGCCCGCGGAATCCTTCGCCCGCAGGATGCGGTGACGGAGCTTCCAGACAGCACCCAATAGAATGGCGACAACCGCGACGATCGAGAGAGCGCTCAGCCAACCGGCGGTTCGGCCGGCGGTTGTGGACTGCGTCGGACCACCGACGGCCTCTTGTGCTGGACGGCTCGCGGCCCGCTCCGCCATCGCGGCTCGATGCGCCTCGATGAACGCCTTCTTGCGGGCCTCGAAATCCTCCGCCGATTCTCCGGCGCGACGCTCGACGACGTTGGGCCGCTCCTTCTGCGGCGGCGCCGGCCGCGCATATTCCGCGCGATGCCTCGCCGCGGGATCAAAACCAAGCACGCCGGTCAGCATGGCGATTTCGGCGTCTCCCAATTTGGTATAGCGGTCGCCCTGGTACAAAACGTAGGCATTGCCTTTCGGGCTGTGCAGATACCCGACGTCGATCCCCTGGCCATCCCTGATGAAAGGGGGCTCATTCGGAAGATCATAAACAAGGTCGATTCTCTCACCCCCGCCGCCGAAACCCGGGATCGGAATCATGCGAAACCGCCGAGCCTCTGCCGGCGACGCAAACATGGTAAATAGAATAATACCCGCAATGAAAAGCGACGCACTCCTCATCCTGACCTCGCAACGGCAGGTTGTTTTGAGGGATGCGTATCATCACGGCGTTAATGGGTCATTGAACGGATTACCTGCTTTGCAACGATCTCGCCGCGCGCCATCAGCCGGCGCAGCTAAAGCGCGATGAGATCGGTTGAATCGTCATCGCGCTTTAGCTCTTTGTTTGAGCATGATCTTTTCGGAAACCGCTTCGCACTTTTCCGGATCATGCTTTAGTCCCCGCCACCCCCGCCGCCGCAACCACCGCCGCAGCCGCCGCCGCTATCACCGCCTCCACCATCGCCGCCGCCATGCCCACCGCCGTCGCCGCCGCCATCGCTGCTGCCGGCGTCGCCGAAGCCAGCCGACGAGCCGTCGATCGACGAGTCGGAGAAATCGCCGCCGCAATAGGGGCTGCTGCCACTGGCGCCGCTGCGGCGCAAGGCCTCGCAGTCCGGATGGTAGACGAAGCCGTTCGGGATGTTCAGCTTGGCGTCGAGCGCGAACAAGAGCGGCAGCCGCGTCGGCCTCACCGGATCGATGTTCTCATATTTGCAGCAGTACCACCAGACCCGCCGCAGCCCCTCATTGCTTCGGCGCCGCTCCTTCACCAGCACCACCGCCGGCGTATGATGCAGGAAGCTGCCGAAGGCGCGGCGGCAGAACGCGTCATATTCGCGGGTGTAGAGGATGAATTCGTGCCAGAGGTCGTCGGCGGCCTGCGAGGGCATCGAGACGTAGCGCTTGCCGCTCATCAGATAGGCGAGGAAGAACTGGCGCAGCGCGCGCGAGACCAGCGCGCTGTCCTTGCGGGTGAAGCCGGGATGGCGCTGCTCGAGCCGGGCCAGCAGCCCCTGCGGCAGAGTGAAGGTGCGGATGAATTCGGCGCGGCGCAGCGTCTGCCACTTGCCGAACAGCACGGCGCTGCCGATCACCGCGGCGGCCGCCACCACGCCCATCAAGGCCGACACCGGTGTTACTACCACTACGCCCCCCGCCAGATGGCGGCTAGAGATTCTTCAAGCTCGCATACAGCGCAAGACCGAACAGCGCCAGAGCGCCCATCAGAAAGCCGAACACGAACATGCCGAAGCTGCCGCGGCGCCGCGGCGCGGCCACCGGGGCAGGCTGCGGCAGCGCCGGCGGCTCGGCAACCGGAAGCGGGGTCGCCACCATCGCATGCTCGCGCTCGATCATGCGGCGCGCGACATAGTCGGTGACGGCATCGACGATCACGGGAACGTCGTGCGATTCGGCGAGCACGATGCGGCCGAACCGCGTATCCTGCACGAAGCGGTAAATGCGCTTGTCGCGGCCCATCAGGACGTGCGCGACGACGTCGATCCACAGCCGCGGGGTCTCGCCCAGGCTGATGCCGCGGTCGAACAGGTCGACCTGGTCCGGCACCTGGGCGAACAGGGGATCGAGCGCCTCGTTGAGGATCTCGAGCCTTGCCACTTCGGCATCGCGCAATTCGACGACGACGCCGGTGCGGTCGGCCGCCTCGATCCGGGCCCGCCGCAGCGCCTCACGCAGCGTCGGGCGCATCTCGCGCGCCTCACTGCCCGTGTTCTGCGGATCAGACATCGCCGGCGGCCTCGTGGTGACGGGTTTTGCTCAGCGTTAACCTATCAGCAACCATGACGCCCGCAAAGCCGGTTGGTTCCCAAGCAGTTAGGCCGGCACTTATCCCCAGCGAAAGCAGGAAAAACCCCTGTCCCGAAAGCGGACGGCCCCACCCGGATGAACCGGATGGGGCCGCCGTCCTTGGACGTTTCTTGATTGATGAAGATCAGGCTGAGACCCGCGAGGGCTCCTCGACGATCGAGAAGCGCACGCCGGCCTTGTGGCGGCTCTCCTCCGAGACCTCCTTCCAGCACTCTTCGGCTTCCTTGCGGGTCTTGAACGGACCCCTGACCTGGGCCGAGCCTTCCACGAGCTTGTGGAAGTTCATCGAACCGAACTCGCCGCCGATCACCCAGAAATTGCTGCCTTTGGTCATTGTCAGTCTCCTGTTGCCCGGATCCAGCTGTTAGCCGAACTGGTTCATCGTATTGTGGACGCCACCCGCCTTCAGCGCGGCCTCGCCGGCGAAGTATTCCTTGTGGTCGTCGCCGATGTCGGAGCCGGCCATGTTCTGGTGCTTCGCACAGGCGATGCCCTGGCGGATTTCCGCACGCTGAACGTTCTTCACGTAACCAAGCATGCCCTGCTCGCCGAAATACTCCTTCGCGAGATTGTCGGTCGACAGCGCAGCCGTGTGATAGGTCGGCAGCGTGATCAGATGGTGGAAGATGCCGGCCCGCTTCGATGAATCGGCCTGGAAGGTGCGGATGCGCTCGTCGGCCTCGATGCCCAGCGGCGTATCGTCATATTCCGGCTTCATGAGCTCGGCGCGGTTGTACATGCTGACATCCTTGCCGGCTTCCTTCATCGCGTCGTAGACCTGCCAACGGAAGTTGATGGTCCAGTTGAACGACGGCGAGTTGTTGTAGGCCAGCTTGGCGTTCGGAACGACCTCGCGAATGCGGTCGACCATCTTTGCGATCTGCTCGATATGCGGCTTCTCGGTCTCGATCCACAACAGGTCGGCGCCGTTCTGCAGCGAGGTGATCGAGTCGAGCACGCAGCGATCCTCGCCGGTGCCGGCGCGGAACTGGTAGAGGTTCGAGGGCAGCCGCTTCGGACGCATCATCTTGCCGTTGCGGTTGATGATGACGTCGCCGTTGCGGGCATTTTCCGCCGTCACTTCCTCGCAATCCAGGAAGCTGTTGTACTGATCGCCGATGTCGCCCGGCTTGTGGCTGACGGCGATCTGCTGCGTGAGGCCGGCACCGAGCGAGTCGGTGCGGGTCACGATGATGCCGTCTTCGACGCCGAGCTCGAGGAACGCATAGCGGCACGCCCGGATCTTCGCGATGAACACCTCGTGCGGCACGGTGACCTTGCCGTCCTGGTGGCCGCACTGCTTCTCGTCGGAGACCTGGTTCTCGATCTGTAGGGCGCACGCTCCCGCCTCGATCATCTTCTTGGCGAGCAGGTAGGTCGCCTCGGCATTGCCGAAGCCGGCGTCGATGTCCGCGATCACGGGCACGACATGGGTCTGGAAGTTGTCGATCTTCTCGATCAGTGCAGCTTCCTTCGCCTTGTCGCCTTCCTTGCGGGCGGCGTCGAGCGCGCGGAAGATGTCGTTAAGCTCGCGGGAGTCGGCCTGACGCAGGAAGGTGTAGAGCTCCTCGATCAGCGCCGGCACGGAGGTCTTCTCGTGCATCGACTGATCAGGCAGCGGTCCGAACTCGGAGCGCAGCGCGGCGATCATCCAGCCGGACAGGTACAGATAACGGCGGTCGGTCTTGCCGAAGTGCTTCTTGACCGAGATCAGCTTCTGCTGCGCGATGAAGCCGTGCCAGCAGCCCAGCGACTGGGTGTACTTGGTCGGGTCGGCATCATAGGCCGCCATGTCGGCGCGCATCAGCGCCGCAGTGTAGCGGGCGATGTCGAGGCCGGTCTTGAAGCGGTTCTGCAGACGCATGCGCGCCACGGCCTCGGCCGAGACGCCGTTCCAGGTCGGCTGCGTCTTGAGGAGGGCTTCGGCCGCCTCGATCTGGCTCTGGTAGGAAGCCGGTCCCTGGATGGCCTGATCGCTGATGCCGCGCGGTTGGAAGTTCATTGTCTGCTCCTATTCGGTGATGGCAAACCGGCGGCTATTGCCTTTTCTGCCTGTCTGCCTTCGCCATACATTCTTGACAGTGCATTGCGAAATGCGTGGCAGGAGATAAACGCGATAAAACGAAGTCCGTATAGATGGCTTGTTTTTTATTGGTGATGTCATGTAACATATGAACTTGTAACAAATGTCGATTTGTAAATTTTGTCACTAAATGGGTAAGAAGGACTGCCATGGTTGCTGGTTTCGGAGGCGGTTTCTGCACTCCCTCTACCCGTTCTTACGGGGTGGGGGTTGGGGTGAGAGGCTCTCTCGGCAGCGGGACTTGCGGAGAGTCCCCCTCACCCGCCTCGCTCTTGCGAGCGCGTCGGCCTCTCCCCGCAGGCGGGGAGAGGCGAAGCGGAAGCACCAGCCCCGGAGTTCCCGATGCCCGCTGAGTCCGGAAAGAAACTCTTCGTCGGTCCCCGCTTCCGGCGGATCCGCCAGCAGCTCGGGCTGTCGCAGACCCAGATCGCCGAGGGGCTCGGCATCTCGCCCTCTTATGTCAACCTGATCGAGCGCAACCAGCGCCCGGTCACGGCGCAGATCCTGCTGCGGCTCGCCGAGACCTACGACCTCGACCTGCGCGACCTTGCCACCGCCGACGAGGACCGCTTCTTCGCGGAACTCAACGAGATCTTTTCCGATCCGCTGTTCCGCCAGATCGACCTGCCGAAACAGGAGCTGCGCGACCTCGCCGAGCTCTGCCCCGGAGTGACCCACGCCCTGCAACGGCTCTATGCCGCCTACACCGAGGCGCGCCGCGGCGAGACCCTGGTGGCGGCGCAGATGGCCGACCGCGAGGGCTCGCAGTTCGAGGCCAATCCGATCGAGCGGGTGCGCGATCTGATCGAGGCCAACCGCAACTACTTTCCCGAGCTCGAGACCGCGGCGGAGACCCTGCGCGACGAGCTCAACGTACCGGCCGAGGGTCTCTATGCCGCGCTGGCTGCGCGCTTGCGGGAAAAACACTCGATCGTCACCCGCGTGATGCCGGTCGACGTGATGCGCGAGACGCTGCGCCGGTTCGACCGCCACCGCCGGCAGCTGCTTATTTCCGAGCTGGTCGACAGCCCCGGCCGCAGTTTTCAGCTCGCGCTGCAGCTCGGCTTTGCCGAGTGCGGCGCCGGCATCGACGCGATCGTCGGCCGCGCCGGCCCGCTCGACGACACCGCGCGCCGGCTCTACCGCATCACGCTGGCGAATTATTTCGCGGCGGCCGCGATGATGCCTTACCAGGCATTCCATTCCGCCGCCGAAGCCTTGAGCTACGACGTCCATGTGCTGGCGCAGCGCTTCAACGCCGGCTTCGAGCAGGTCTGCCACCGCCTCACCACGCTGCAGCGCCCGAATGCGCGCGGCGTGCCGTTCTTCATGCTGCGCGTCGACAATGCCGGCAACGTCTCGAAACGTTTCTCGTCCGGCACCTTCCCGTTCTCGAAATTCGGCGGCACCTGCCCGCTGTGGAACGTGCATTCGACCTTCGATATGCCCGACCGCCTGCTCAGCCAGGTGATCGAGCTGCCCGACGGCACGCGCTACTTCTCGATCGCGCAGATGGTGCGCCGGCCGGTGGCGCCCTACCCGCAGCCGCAGCCGCGCTTTGCGATCGGCCTCGGATGCGAGATCCGCCATGCATCCAAGCTCGTCTATGCTACCGGGATGGATCTCGAGAAGGCCGAGGGCACCCCGATCGGCGTCAACTGCCGGCTCTGCGAGCGCGAGAATTGCAGCCAGCGCGCCGAGCCGCCGATCACGCGCAGCCTGATCCTCGACGAGACAACGCGGCGGGTCAGCTCGTTCGCGTTTTCGAATGCGCGGGAGCTGTAGTGTTATTCTCCCCTGCAGGGAGGATGCACTCAATCCACCGCAGCAAACGCGTTGCACCAGCCATCCCGGCTGATCGCACCCTCCACCACCTTGCAGCCGTCCGGCGCCACGAACAGGGTGCATAGAGCGCAGGAGTAGATGCCATTCGGCGTGTCCTGGTATTCAGCCTGCTGTTTTGACATCTTGTCGGACGCCGAGACCGCGCGAAAGAGAAGTGTTACGGGGAACGCGACGGCAGCCGCGATGAGTGCGCGCCGCGAATTTGCATTGTTCTGTTCGGCCATGGCGGTCACCTATGCGTCGTCCCGGCTCCGCAAAGCGATCGATCAGGGTTTGCGCAGATTGAGCGCGAACCGAAGATTGAGGGGTTGCAGCATTTCCGGCGGCGGCGCCTCGCCGACATTGCCGCGCATCAGGATGGTGCGCAAATCCTCGGTCGCGCGCGCGTCACCGAGCGCCGCGAACGAGACCCGCTCGACCGTGCCGTCGGGATTGAGCCAGGCCTTCACCACCAGCGAGGGCGGCGGGCCGCCCTCCTTGCCCGAATGCTCGGTGACCCAGTTGCGGAACCGGTTGGCGACAGCCTCGTCCGCCGCGATCCATTCCTCGAAGCGGTATTTCACCAGCTTGGCGAACTGCGCCCAGGACGGCGGCGCCTGATCGGCATTGCGAAAGTTGGGGCTCTGGGCGTGACCTGGTTCGACCGATAGCACCAGCAGGCCGAACGAGACGGCAAGCGTAGACCGCAAGACGAGCATTGTTCTGAGCAAGGCTGACCGGACGACGCGCGA
>NZ_JAGKJJ010000001.1 GCF_020329505.1 Bradyrhizobium semiaridum | reverse complement strand
CTCGGTCACCGCCGGCAGCTACACCGACGTGGCCGGCAATCTCGGATCGACCGGCGCCGACACGGTGGCGATCGACACCCAGAATCCGACCGTGGTGGTCGAGATCGCCGATGCATCGCTGAGCGACGGCCACAACAGCTCGAACGTGACCTTCACCTTCTCGGAGGCGGTCAGTGCGGCGACGGTTGCGACGCTGGCCGGGGGGGCCGGGATCACGGTGGCCGGCGGCACGCTGTCGGCCTTGAGCTGGGCGGCGGATCACACCTCGGCGACGGCGACCTTCACCGCCACCGACGGCGTCACCGCCTCGGGCTCGGTCACGGTTGCCGCTGGCGGCTACACCGACGTGGCGGGCAATCTCGGATCGACCGGCGCCGACACGGTGGCGATCGACACCCAGAACCCGACCGTAGTGGTCGGGATCAGCGATACAGCGCTGAAGATCGGCGACGTGGCGACGGTGACCTTCACCTTCAGCGAGGTGCCGTCGAACTTCAGCGCCGCCGACGTGACCTATGACACCACCAGCGCCACGCTTGGCGCGATCACGGCGACGGCCAATCCGCTGGTCTTCACCGCCAGCCTGACACCGATCGCGTCGATCACCGATGCCACCAACATCATCACGGTGGGTACCGCCTGGCAGGATCCGGCCGGAAACGCGCCGGCAGCGTCGGTCAACTCGGTCAACTACACGGTCGACACCGTCGCGCCGACGGTTGCGGTCAACATCGTCGACACGTCGCTCGACAACGCAGATCCGAGCTCAGTCGTGACGTTCACCTTCTCTGAAGCAACATCGGATTTTCTTCTTACAGACATCACGGCTGTCGGTGGGACGGTCTCCGGCCTCACAGGGTCGGGGACGACCTATCAAGCAACGTTCACGGCCACACCGGGCTTTACTGGAACCGGCTCTGTCTCAGTGACGAACGGGAGCTACACCGATCCGGCCGGAAATACCGGCGCATCAGGCTCCGACACCGTGGCGATCAGTCGTCCAAATGACTCGACGCCGCCGACGCTTAATTCCATTACTGCGACCAACCTCGGTAATACCCAGGGTGCAACCGCAACGGTCACTTTCACTTTCTCGGAGCAGGTCACCAACTTCGACTTGACCGACGTCACGATAGATCAGCCGACCCGGATCTCGCTATCCAACCTTCACGTTACGGCAGATCCCCTGGTGTGGCAGGCAACGGCCACGAGATTGGCGGCCAACGGCTCGTATAAGCTGACGGTTGCGAGCAACACCTTCACGGACCTGGCGGGCAATGCCAACACCACATCCACTACGAGCGGACAGCTCGCGCCCGCCGGCGTTGCCGGCTCCGAGATCAATCTTGCCTTGACGGATCAGGCCGATCACATCGGTGCCACCTCGGTCACGGTCTCCGGTGTGCCGATCGGCTGGATGTTGAGTGATGGTACAAGCAATGGCGACGGTACCTGGAATATCGTGACCAACGATCTTTCGTCGCTCACGATTACGACGCCGAGCAACTATACCGGCGCTCTCGTGCTCTACGTTACCGAAAGCTGGACCAACATCGACGGCAGCATCGGGCAGGCGACGATCGCCGACAACATCGAAGCCTTCGCGGCAGGCAATCCGATCTTTGCGATATCGGGTGACGACACGCTCACCGGCTCGAGCGGCCATGATACGTTCGTGTTCTCGCAGCCGATCGGCCATGATGTCTTGTACAGCTTCGAGGTGTCCGCCGATGTCATTGACCTGATCAGCTACGGCTGGCAGACCTTCGCGGACGTTCAGGCCCACACCGCGGACGACGTGAGAGGAAATGCAGTGATCACGTTGGCGTCCGGCCAGACGATCACGCTCGATGGCGTGCACGCGGCGGACCTAACCGCTGCAAACTTCGAGTTCGACGTGACGCCGACCACCGAAAATGCAGGCCAGATGACCATCGGCGACGGCGCGATACTGCCGCTGTCCGGCATCATCGACAACACCGGTTCGATCGAACTGCAGGCTTCCGGGGACGGTACGCTGCTGCAACTGATCCAGACCGGGATCACGCTCAACGGCGGCGGCCACGTGACGCTGTCCGACGATGACCACAACTTCATCGCCGGCACCACCACAACCGTCACGCTCGACAACGTCGACAACGTGATCTCGGGCGCGGGCTGGATCGGGCAGGGCAATCTGGTGCTCAGCAACGCCGGCACCATCGATGCCACCGGCACGCATGCGCTGGTGATCGACACCGGCGCGAGCGTGATCGCCAACACCGGCACGTTGGAGGCGTCCGGCTCGGGCGGCCTCGTGCTGAACAGCGCGGTCGACAACAGCGGCCTGATCTGGGCCAATGGTGGCATGGTCACAGCAGAGGGGGCGGTGAGCGGCAACGGCAACGCTCTGATCAGCGGTGCGGGCACCATCGACTTCGGGGCGAGCGCGACAGCGAACGTCACCTTCGATGCAACTGCCGCCGGCCACCTGATCCTGGACGACGCCTTCCACTTCTCCGGCACGGTGAGCGGCTTCGACGGCAATGACATCATCGACATCAAGGGCGTCAGCTTCGGCGCCGGCACCACGTTGAACTTCTTGGAAAACGAGGCCGGAACTGGCGGCACTCTGACCGTGTCGGACGGTGCCCATACGGCGAACATCGTTGTGCTCGGTCAATACGATCCGACGGGCTTTGCCGGGAAGGCCGATGCGACGAACGGCGTGGTGATCACCTACGATGCGTATCATCTCGTCTGAGCAAGCGAACGCTTTCCAGCGCGCGGCGCTCGAGGCGATCGCTAAAGCGCGATGAGATTGGGTTGAATCCTCATCGCGCTTTCGCTCCTTGTTTGAGCATGATCTGTTCGGAAAACCGCTTCACTTTTCCGGATCATGCTTTAGTTCGGCATCAGCACCGCGTCGACGCGGCGGCTGTTCCGCGTGCTGATGATGATGGCGCCGTTGCGGGTCGCGAACCTGGCGCCGACAAGTCTCGGCAATTTCTCCGTCAACGAGGAGGGCAGCGGGATCATTCCGCCGGTGACGGGATCGCCGACCTTGGCCGTCACCGCCGTCGCGCCCGGCGATGGAGCGGCCTTGATGTATTCCCTGACCAGCTGGACTTCTTCCCGCGAAAGGTTGAGGGCGCTCTGCTCGCTGGCGCTCTCGGAGGCCTTCCTTTCGGCCTCCGCCCTGGCTTGCGCCTCTTCCTTCTCGGCGGCTTCGCGCCTCGCGCTTTCGGCCTGCTCGAGTTTTGCAAGACGCTCCCTGAGCGGAGCCTGCTCGCGGCGGAGCGCGGCGATATCCGATCTCAGCGAGGAGATCTGGCCGATTGCAACCGCCGCGGCGAGGCCGGCGATGACCGAGATCACGCTGAGGCCGGCAACGGCGAGGCGCGACGTTCCAGCTCCGCCCTCCAGCTTGCGAGCCGGGACGTTGCGCGCGGAACGCCGTCGCCAGATCCGGGTAAATCCCGGCGCTTCGGTGCCGAGCAAGCCGGCGAGCGCCGCCAGCCGTGAATCGCTTCGGTCCGTCCGCTGAATGGAGCCGAACGCCGGCCCGGGGATAATCGGGGTCTCCGGTGCAGAGGGCTCGCGCGAGGGGAGCTCGGGAGCTGCGGCCGAATGGCTCGGCGCCGGCATTGGGTGATCGGCAAGGTGATCGCTGGTCAGAGCAGGGAGCCCGAGACCGAGATCGTCCGAGCGGACGATCGCGGCTGCCGCATCGGCACGGCGGGCGTCGGCAGCAACCATTTCCAGCAGATCGGATGGCTGCGCCTCGCGTTCCTGCTCGGCACGCGAGGCCTCGAGCGCGTGCCACAGCGAAAGGCCCTTGTCGGTGATTTGCAGGCCGGCGTCGCTGATCGAGGCCCATCCCGACTCGAAGATGTCGGCATCGCCGAGCTTCGACGATCGGTTGAGCCTTGCGGCGTCATCGCCGCTTGCGATCATGCGCCTGACCTCGCGGCTGACATCGTCGATCGGAATGCGCTGCTCGGGCTTCGCAGCCAGCACGGTCAGGATCGCGAGATTGAACTTCATGCGGCGCCTCCGTCAGCCAGAGCGCCGGGCGATTGTAAACGGTCGCATCGGTGCGAACAATGCAGGCGCGGCGCGGGCCGATCGATGCGATCGCCCGCGCGCGCGGCTGTTCACAGGAAATCCCGAAGGCGGGACAATTCGACGATGTGCTCCGGCGACAGGATCTCCGGCACCAGCGGTGCCTGAGGCACCGTACGGATTTCATAGAGGTGGCGCGCCTTCTCCGGCTTGGCCATGAATTCGCGGATGCATTCGTCCAGCGTGGCCTCGGCAACCATGTATGGTGCGCGATCCTCGCGGCGGGCATTGCCGAGCGAAGGCCATTTGTAGAGGCGGGCGGACGCACCGAAGTTCAGTTGGGATATGTCGTCAGACATGGATCATCGCAGCCTGGGCAAGTGGATCAAACTTCAAATCGGCATTCGCGAACGCAATGAGCAAGGTCAGGCGCGAGGCAATGATTGCGCGGCAACGTCGAGGGCCAACCGCGCCCGGGGGCTTGGCCGTCTGGCCCAAATTGCAATCGGCCAGGCCGGTCACCATCATGATCGCATCTTCTTACCAAAGCCCACACGCGGCTTCATTCGCACGTCGTGCGGGGAGAAATTTGTCACCGATCCGCGCTGTCGGCGGATTCCGAATTCCGGTGAAAATCCAGGTGCTGCACATGCAGGCTGGCGGAGACGGAGGGATTCGAACCCTCGATAGGCCTTTACAAGCCTATAACGGTTTAGCAAACCGCCGCCTTCAGCCACTCGGCCACGTCTCCGGTGGCGCCGATATGCCCGAGCGGGCGCCAAGCCGCAAGCGGCAGATTGAGATTGCGGCTGGATGATTTGGTGGCGGCTCCGGGGGCAGCGGAGCCTGACATAGCCCTGCACCTTCACCGCGCGACCGGGAGGTGCGCCGTTGACGCAGCGGCGCGTCGAAATATGTCAGTAGTAACAAATAGTTATATCGATATTCGTCGCAAACGGGTGAGGCCGCCCATAACCCTGTTGAAAAACCGCTGCGCGGTCATTCCACGCTGGCGCCGCGGCGCAGGTCGGCCTCGATCTGCAATCTGGTCCCGCCGCCGAAGCGGGCGCGATAGACCTGCAGGTTCTCCATGATGCGTTGGACGTAGTTCCGCGTCTCCGAGAACGGAATCAGTTCGACCCAGTCGACCGCATCGACCTTGGGATCGCGCGGATCGCCGTAGCGCTCGATCCACTTCTTCACGCTGCCGCGGCCGGCATTGTAGGCGGCGAAGGTCAGTATGTAGGAGCCGCGATAGTCCTCGAGCAGGCCACCGAGTTCGGCGGCGCCAAGCATCGCGTTGTAGACCGGATCGGTCTTCATCCGGTTGAGGTCGAAGCCGATGCCGGCACGCTTGCAGACGTAACGACCGGCATCCGGCGTCACCTGCATCAGGCCGTAAGCCTGGGCCGGGGACACCACGGCCGGATTGAACGCGCTCTCCTGGCGCGCGATGGCGTAGACGATGCTCTGCTCGACCTCGGGCCCGACCTGGCGGAACGAGGGGATGCCGTTGATCGGATAGGCGTAGTGGTCGAACGGCAGCCCGCGGTTGAGCGCGGCCTTGCCCATCAGCAGCATGCCGCGCGCATCGCCGTGCCGCGCCGTCAGCTCGCCGAGCCCGGCCAGTGCTTCCGGATCGCCATTCTCGCCCATGTCGGCGAAGATCGGGATCGCGAGCTCGCGCTCGTCGATGTCGTAAAGCAGCGCCACCGCGCGCACGATCTCGAGCCGGTCGGCGCCGCGGCCGCGCGGCACGCCGTTCAGCTCGATCTGCGGCAAGCCGAGCTTGGCGCGCGCGAGCTGGCCGTAATAGCTGGTCGATTGCTCGGCGGCGCGGCCATAGGCGGCGCGCGCCTCCTGGCCGCGGCCGGCGGCTTCCGCGGCGCGCCCCTGCCAGTAGCCGGCGCGCGCCAGCGCAGTCGGATTGGTGCTGCCGACGCCGATCCGCGCGAAGTGCTGGGCGGCCAGTGCGGGATCCTTGAGGAAGCGCAGCGCGATCCAACCTGCGGTGAATTCCTGCTCGGTCTTGTAGATGTCGCGCGCCGGCAGTGCCGCGTCGCGTGCGATCAGATAGGCCGAGCGATACTCGCCGACGTCGATCATCTTGCGCGCCAGCAGGCGGCGCTCGATCCACCACTCGTCGACATTGAACAGCCGCGCGGCGTCCTTCGGCGCGCTCAGCATCAGCTGCGCGGCTTCGCTGAATTTCTCCTCGCGGCGCAGCAGCTGGATCCTGGCAAATATATATCCGGTGTCGCCGGACAGTTCGCGCGGCACATCCTCCAGCAGCGCGCGCAGGTTGCCGCCCTTGCGGTTGGCGGCGATGCGCGCCTTGGCCAGCGCCACATAGCCGGAGCCGAGGCGTTTTGCCGCGCGCATGCCGGCAGCCTCGTTGTCGGTGCCGTAGAGCATGGTGTCCATGCGCGCCTTGTGGTCGCCGGCGGTCAGGAACGATCCGAACAGGTCGAGCGCGGCGGTCTCGGTGTCCTCGCTCATCGGGTCGTTGCGCCAGGCCTCGCGCACCAGGCGCTCGGCATTGCCGCGGTCGCCGCGGCCGATCATCACCTTGGCAAGCGCGAGGCGGCCCTTGGCCGAGACGGGCGATTCATTCTGGAACCAGGCCCAGACAGCGGAATCGTCGCGGCGGTCGTCCCACAGCGCCGCCTCGATGCGGCGGCGGAGGAAGATCTGCGACGGCCAGCTCGGATTGGCGTCGAGGAAGGCGCGGTAGCGCTCGACCGAGGCGCCGTTGTTGTCGCTGCGCAGGATCAGCCATTCGGCCAGCTTGCGCGCGACCGGATCGGAGATCGAGGCCTCGACGTCGGTCGCATCGCTCGGCTTGCGCTTGCGCAGCAGTTCGACGACGTTTGCGAGTGCCTCCTTGTCCGACTGCGAGGTCGACGAGGTCGCGGCTAGCGCCGCGGGCGCGACCGGCTTGCGCACGGCAGGCGTGGCGTGCTGCCGGGTCGCCGGGACCAGTGCGGGGGCGGCGGGACTGGCGGGCAGCGACCTGGTCGTCACGGTTCCCGTTGCAGCCGGCGCAGCGGTCCTGGAAGGGACAGTCTTGGAAGTGGTCTTCGCAGTGCTGTCCTTATGAGCACCGGCCTTGGGTGCCGGGCTCTTGTCATGATTGGCCCTGTCATGAGCGGCCTTGGCGTCACCAGCTTTGGTGTCGCCCGACTTTGCAGTGCTGGGCTTGGCGGCAGTGGCCTTGTCAGCGCTGGACTTGTCGCCATTCGACTTGTCGCCGCCCGACTTGGCAGTGCCGGACTTCGCGTCGCTCGACTTTTCGCCGCTGGTCTTGGCTGCAGCTGGCTTGGGAGCCGTCTTGGCAGCAGGGGTCTTGTCAGCAGCGGTCTTGGCAGCAGGGGTCTTGGCAGCAGGGGTCTTGGCAGCGGCAGCCTTCGGAGCCGCCTTCGGCTCGGCAGCCTTTGATGCCGCGCTGTGGGCTGCCGGCTTCGCATCATCATCGCCGGCCCACGCATCAGCCGTGACGGCCGCGAGGCCGACCACGAGCGCCAGGCTGGTGGCCAGCGCGGTCGATCGCAATATGCCTGCGCGGGGGAAGCGGATCACGGTGTCCTCTGCGGCCGCCGAATCACCTGGTCGTTCGGGCCATGAGTTCTTATTTGATTGAATATGTGCACAAAATACTAAGAAGCGTCGCCGTGCGGCTGTTTGCGCCAGCACCACGGCAAAATCGCGGCCAGGGCGCCTCAGTGTGATCCAGGCCCAAGAAACCGTACCAAAACAAGACCCTGGAGTTTCAGCCTCAGATTCCCATCAGGAACGGGCGCGAAAACAGGCCCCTGGGAATAGGTACGGTGCGGCCCTTTCGCCGGTCCGCCAGACCCGGTATGAATTGCGTTTCCCGGCGCTTTTCGCAGGCGCCGGTGCTCGGTCGCGCGGACGACATTACGCTGAAACGACGCTCCGCCGACCTAGCCTTACGCCTGAAGCAATCGGAGGAACTCCATGGCAGCCAAGACAAAATTCCGAGGATCATTCACTGCCTTGGTGACGCCCTTCAAAAACGGTGGCGTGGATGAGGCCGCGTTCCGCAGCCTGGTGAATTGGCAGATTTCCGAGGGGACGCACGGTCTGGTGCCGGTCGGCACCACCGGCGAGAGCCCGACGCTGAGCCACGACGAGCACAAGCGGGTGGTCGAATGGTGCATCGAGGAGACCAAGGGCCGGGTGCCGGTGATCGCCGGGGCCGGCTCGAACTCGACCAAGGAAGCCATCGAACTCGCCGAGCATGCCGAGAAGGCGGGCGCGACCGCCGTGCTGGTCGTGACGCCCTATTACAACAAGCCGACCCAGGAAGGTCTGTACCAGCACTTCAAGGCAATCAACGACGCGATCGGCATTCCGATCATCATCTACAACATCCCGCCGCGCTCGGTGATCGACATGTCGGTCGCCACCATGAAGCGGCTGTTCGAGTTGAAGAACATCGCCGGCGTCAAGGACGCTACCGCGAGCATGGTGCGAGTCTCGCAGCAGCGCGCGGAGCTGGGCGAGGACTTCAACCAGCTGTCGGGCGAGGACGCCACCATCATCGGCTACATGGCGCATGGCGGCCATGGCTGTATCTCGGTAACCTCGAACGTCGCGCCAAGGCTGTGCTCGGAATTCCAGACCGCCTGGCAGAAGGGCGACGTGAAGACTGCGCTTGCGATCCACGACAAGCTGATGCCGCTGCACACCAACCTCTTCATCGAGAGCAATCCCGCACCGGTCAAATACGCGATGTCGCTGCTCGGCAAGCTGGACGAGAAGCTGCGCCTGCCGATGGTGCCGGTCACCGAAGCGACCCGCGACGCAGTCCGCAGCGCCATGGTGCATGCCGGCCTGATCAACTGAGAGGCTGATCGAGGCCGTCGTGAGCGACACAGTGCGTAACGTTGAACAGAAGGGGATGGGCATGCTGAAGGAATTCCGCGAGTTCGCCATGAAGGGCAACGTCGTCGACCTCGCGGTCGGCGTCATCATCGGTGCAGCCTTCGGTGCGATCGTGACGTCGCTGGTCGGCGACATCATCATGCCGGTCATCGGCGCGATCACCGGCGGCCTCGACTTCTCCAACTATTTCACCGGGCTTTCCAAGGCGGTGACCGCGACCAATCTGGCCGACGCCAAGAAGCAGGGCGCGGTGCTTGCCTGGGGCAACTTCCTGACGCTGACGCTCAACTTCCTGATCGTCGCCTTCGTACTGTTCCTGGTCATTCGCGCCATGAACCAGTTCAAGCGCAAGGAAGAGGTCAAGCCCGCCGAGCCGCCGAAGCCGACCGCCGAGGTCGTGCTGCTGACGGAAATCCGCGATCTCCTCAAGAAGAGCTAAAGTGGCCGAGAAGAACGAACGCCCGATCAAGGTTGTCGCCGAAAACCGAAAGGCCCGCTTCAACTACGCAATCGAGGACACCATCGAGGCCGGCATTTCGCTGACCGGCACCGAGGTGAAGTCGATCCGCAGCGGCAAGAGCACGATCGCGGAATCCTATGCGGATTCCAAGAACGGCGAGCTGTGGCTGATCAACGCCAATATCCCGGAATATCTGCAGGCCAACCGCTTCAACCATGAGCCGAAGCGGCCGCGCAAGCTGCTGCTGCACCGCAAGCAGATCAACAAGCTGCTCGGCGCGGTGGATCGCGAGGGCATGACCCTCATTCCGCTAAAGCTCTATTTCAACGAGCGCGGCCGTGCCAAGCTGCTGCTCGCGGTCGCCAAGGGCAAGAAGCTGCACGACAAGCGCGAGACCGTGAAGAAGCGCGACTGGGGCCGCGAAAAAGGCCGCCTGATGCGGGCGAGGGGATAGAAGCGAGTAGGAAATGGCGACTAGCGAATAGGGCGCAGGTGCCCGCTCTCCATTCGCTATTCGCCTTGCGGAGCCGGACATGACTCAATCCAGCCTCACCGACGTCGACTGGAGCAAGATCCCGGCGCCGGCGGACGACGGCGGCGCGGCACACCTAAAGGGCATGGCGGTCCCGCCGATTAGCCTGCGTGCAACCAACGATACCTCGGTGATGCTGTCCGCGCTCGACGGCCGCACGGTGGTGTTCGCCTATCCGCGGACCGGCGAGCCTGGCAAGATCGGTCTGGTCGATGACTGGGACATGATACCCGGTGCACGCGGCTGCACGCCGCAGGCCTGCGCGTTCCGCGACCTGTTCGCCGATCTGAGGGCGGCCGGTGCCGCGCAGGTGTTCGGCCTGTCGACCCAGAGCAACGACTACCAGACCGAGATGGCCTCGCGGCTGCACCTGCCGTTTCCTGTGCTGTCGGACGAGGCGCTGGAAATGACCCGTGCCCTGAGGCTGCCGACGATGTCGGTCGCCGGGCTGACGCTGATCAAGCGGCTCGCGCTTGTCATCGACGATGCGCGCATCACCCACGTGTTCTACCCGGTGTTCCCGCCCGACCGGAACGCCGGCGATGTGCTGGATTGGCTGAAGCACAACCCACGGTAGTTCCGGTCCCGATTGCGTAAG
This sequence comes from Bradyrhizobium semiaridum, assembly GCF_020329505.1. Lineage (GTDB taxonomy): Bacteria > Pseudomonadota > Alphaproteobacteria > Rhizobiales > Xanthobacteraceae > Bradyrhizobium > Bradyrhizobium semiaridum. The sequence continues at coordinate 498,418 of NZ_JAGKJJ010000001.1, read as the reverse complement.
GCTCGGCAAAGGAGCGTCCGCGACCTGCCCACCCTACGAATTGGCTACGCGATCAGCCCAGATCCTTTCGCACGTTCGCGAACACCTTGCGGAACATGTCGGCCGTCAGCACACCGGTGTTCGTGTTGTAGCGCGAGCAATGATAGCTGTCGTAGAGCTTTACCTGGCCGGACTTATGCACTGCACCATGCGCAAAGGGTGCCGCGGCCAGACGAAGCCCCAGCGCCTTCAAGGTCGATTCGTGGGCGATGCGGCCGAGCAGCACGATCGCGCGCAGCTTCGGCATCGTGGCGATGGTCGCGCTGAGAAACTGCCGGCAGGTGTTGATCTCCGCCGGCAGCGGCTTGTTCTGCGGCGGCACGCAGCGTACCGCGTTGCTGATCCGGCAGTCGACGAGCTTCAGGCCATCGTCTGGCCGCGCCTGATAGACCCCGCTGGCAAAGCCATATTCGAGCAAGGTCGCGTAGAGCAGGTCACCGGCGTAATCGCCGGTGAAGGGACGGCCGGTGCGGTTGGCGCCCTGCAAGCCCGGAGCGAGCCCGACGATCAGCAGCCGCGCATTCGCCTCGCCGAACGAGTCCACCGGTGAGTTGAACCAGCCCGGCTGCCGCGCCCGTGCCTCGGCACGGAAGGCGGCGAGCCGTGGACAGAGCGGACAGTTGCTGTCGGGGCGGGTGGAGGCGGTGACGAGATTACTCGTCGAAATCGTCATCGGCTCCCCGTGGGGCCATGGTGGTCGCGCGCTGCAGGAATTGCGGGGAGTGGTGGCGGGGCTCGCGCGGCGCCGGACGCTCGGAGGGATCGCGGCCAAGCTTGGATTGCAGCTCGACCAGGTCGGTGAAGACGTCGGCCTGGCGGCGCAGCTCGTCGGCGATCATCGGCGGCTGGCTGGCGATGGTGGAGATCACGGTGACGCGGACGCCGCGGCGCTGCACCGCCTCGACCAGCGAGCGGAAATCGCCGTCACCGGAGAACAGGATCATCTGGTCGATGTGCTCGGCGAGTTCCATGGCATCGACGGCGAGCTCGATGTCCATGTTGCCCTTCACCTTGCGGCGGCCGCTGGCGTCGATGAATTCCTTGGTCGCCTTGGTGACGACGGTGTAGCCGTTGTAGTCGAGCCAGTCGATCAGCGGACGTATCGACGAATACTCCTGATCCTCGATGATCGCCGTATAATAGAACGCTCGAAGCAGCGTGCCGCGGCCCTGGAATTCCTTGAGCAGGCGCTTGTAGTCGATGTCGAATCCCAGCGTCTTTGCGGTTGCGTAAAGATTCGCGCCATCGATGAAGAGCGCGATCTTGTTGGAAACAGGTGACGACATCAAAGTGTTCTCGCGTGGTTGTTAGTGTTCTTAGCGCAGCGGCAACGGACCGCGCGCAATTTCCTTAGTCGCTGCCTAAAGTTCGGTGAATCTTTCCCCACGACAGTCACCACTGGAATTATGGTGAGGCGAGGGCAAAAAGCCCAGACTTTTGACATCGCAATGAGAGATTTACTTCTCTGGCTCGGCAACCTGGCCATGCATGTAGCCTGCTGCCTCGGCCGTCCCGCCCCCAATATACCCGGTTATCAGAGCCTGTTCGGAAGGCAAATCACAAATTTTACCTTGCGAAACCGAACCCGGCCCTATAACTAACCCTCATAACCAACATGTTCGGTCCCTTTTACCACGGAGCGCCTCGCAATGGCTCGCGTCACCGTCGAAGATTGCATTGATAAGGTCGACAATCGCTTCGACCTCGTTCTGCTGGCGGCCCATCGCGCCCGGATGATCTCGTCGGGCTCACAACTGACGGTTGATCGCGACAACGACAAGAATCCGGTCGTTTCGTTGCGGGAAATTGCCGACTCCACGATCTCGCCGGAAGACCTCAAAGAGGAACTCGTGCACTCCCTGCAGAAGTTCGTCGAGGTGGACGAGCCGGAGCCCGACACCGTGCCGCTGATCGGTTCCGCCGGCGCCAGCGTCGATGCCGACGATACCGAGGTCGCGGTCGAGCGGATGACCGAGGAGGAGCTGCTGAAGGGGCTCGAGGGCCTCGCGCCGCCGGAGGAGCAGCCCGAGGAAGACGAGTAAGGCTTCCAGCCCCGCAAACTTTCGCAATCAATATGGCACGGCCCGGACATCGCTCCGGGCCTTTGCTTTTGTTGACAATTTTGCAGTTAAGATGCGTCCTATGCGGGCGCGGGAAATTGAACGGTTCTGCTCTCGCGCGGGGTGCTGCTTCATTCGAAGACGCACTAGATTGAGCAGGCAGGGGCCATTGGGCCCCGCGTGGGAGGCATCATAGTCCATGGCGTACCGACGCCGCAGTTCCAGCCAGATGCAGGCTGCGACCGAGACGGTCGCGGTGGCGCCGGCTTCGTCCATGACCGAAAAGCCGGCCAGGCCGCGGGCCCGGATGATGCGGCAATATGACCTCGTCGAGCGTGTCCGCTCCTACAACCCCGATACCAACGAGGACCTGCTCAACCGCGCCTATGTCTATGCCATGAAGGCGCATGGCACCCAGACCCGGGCCTCCGGCGATCCCTTCTTCTCGCATCCGCTCGAGGTCGCCGCGATCCTGACCAACCTCAAGCTCGACGACGCCACCATCGTCGCGGCGCTGCTGCACGACACGATCGAGGACACCGAGGCGACGCGGGCCGAGATCGACCATGTGTTCGGCCACGAGATCGGCGCACTGGTCGAGGGCCTGACCAAGCTGAAGCGGCTGGAACTGGTCTCGCGCGAGGCCAAGCAGGCCGAGAACCTTCGCAAGCTCCTGCTTGCGATCGCAGACGACGTCCGCGTGCTGCTGATCAAGCTCGCCGACCGCCTGCACAACATGCGCACGCTGGAGTTCGTGCCGCCGGCATCGCGCCGCCGCATCGCCGACGAGACGCTCGACATCTACGCACCGCTGGCCGGCCGCATGGGCATGCAGGAGATGCGCGAGGAGCTCGAGGACCTGTCCTTCTTCGTGCTCGATCCGGAGGCCTATGCGGTGGTCAAGCAGCGCCTCGACGCGCTGGCCGACCGCAACCGCAACCTGATCGGCGAGATCGAAACACAGCTTTCCAAGAACCTGCAGAAGAACGGCATCACCGCGCGCGTGGTGGGCCGCCGCAAGCAGCCGTTTTCGATCTGGACCAAGATGGAGCGCAAGTCGGTCGGCTTCGAACAGCTGTCCGACATCTACGGTTTCCGCATCATCCTCGACGACATCGGCGCCTGCTACCGCGCGCTCGGCATCGTCCACACCACCTGGCCGGTGGTGCCGGGCCGTTTCAAGGACTACATCTCGACGCCGAAGCAGAACGACTACCGCTCCATCCACACCACGGTGATCGGGCCGGGCAAGCAGCGCGTCGAGTTGCAGATCCGCACCGAGGAGATGCACCGGATCGCCGAGTTCGGCATCGCGGCGCACGCCTTCTACAAGGAAGGGATGGGCTCGCCGAACGAGCGGCTGAAGCACGAATCCAACGCGTTTGCCTGGCTGCGCCACACCATCGGCATTCTCTCGGAAAGCGCCAACCCGGAGGAATTCCTCGAGCACACCAAGCTCGAATTGTTCCACGACCAGGTGTTCTGCTTCACGCCGAAGGGCAAGCTGATCGCGCTGCCGCGCCAGGCCACCGCGATCGATTTCGCCTATGCGGTGCATACCGACGTCGGCGCCAGTGCGGTCGGCTGCAAGATCAACGGCAAGTTCGCGCCGTTGTCCTCCGAGCTGCAGAACGGCGACGAGGTCGAGGTCCTGACCTCCAAGGCGCAGTCGGCGCCGCCATCGGCCTGGGAGGCGCTCGCCGTCACCGGCAAGGCGCGCGCCGCGATCCGCCGCGCCACCCGCAATGCGGTGCGCGACCAGTATGCCGGCCTCGGCCGCCGCATCGTCGACCGCCTGTTTGCCCGCGCCAAGATCGAATATGCCGACGACAAGCTGAAGGGCGCGCTGCCGCGGCTCGCCCGCACATCGATCGAGGACGTGATGGCCTCGGTTGGGCGCGGCGAGATCAAGGCTTCCGACGTCGCGCGGGCGATGTACCCCGACTACAAGGAAGAGCGGCTAGTCCGCTACGGTGCCAAGAAGGGCGCCGGCGCCAAGCCGAAAACGGAGGCCGCGCCGCATCCGACCCGCGTCGCCTCGGTCATCCCGGTGCGCGGCATCAATTCCGACCTGCCGGTGAAGTTCGCGCCGAACGGCGGCGCGGTGCCGGGCGACCGCATCGTCGGCATCGTCACGCCGGGCGAGGGGATCACGATCTATCCGATCCAGTCGCCGGCGCTGAAGGATTTCGAGGAGGAGCCGGAGCGCTGGCTCGATGTGCGCTGGGATATCGACGAGACCATGCCGCAGCGTTTCCCGGCGCGCATCCTGGTGCACAATGTCAACGAGCCCGGCAGCCTTGCCCAGATCGCCACGGTGATCGCCGAGCACGACGGCAATATCGACAACATCCATATGTCGCGCCGCTCGCCCGACTTCACCGAGCTGACCATCGATCTCGAGGTCTATGACCTCAAGCATCTCAGCGCTATCATCGCGCAGTTGCGCGCCAAGGCCGTCGTTGCGCGGGTCGAGCGCGTCAACGGCTAGGTTCTCGTCGTTGCCGGGCGGACCCGGCAACCCATCTTTCATGGCAATGGCTGCACGGCTGATGTCCGCGCGTCATTGGTTGGAATTGCAGGTCAGGGACATGTCAAAGCCTCCTCCGCTGCGTCTCGGTATCAATGTCGATCACGTCGCGACCCTGCGCAATGCGCGGGGCGGGGCGCGGCCCGATCCGGTGCGGCTGGCACTGGCCGCGATCGCGGCAGGCGCCGACGGCATCACCGCGCATCTGCGCGAGGATCGCCGTCACATCCGGGATGAAGACATGGCGCGGCTCAAGGCCGAGATTTCCAAGCCGCTGAACTTCGAGATGGCGGCGACCGACGACATGCTGCGGATTTCGCTCGCCACCAAGCCGCATGCGGTCTGCCTGGTGCCGGAGCGGCGCCAGGAACTCACCACCGAGGGCGGCCTCGACGTGGTCGGCCAGCACAATGCGCTGGCGCCGTTCATCGCCCGGCTCAGCGACGCCGGCATCCGGGTGTCGCTGTTCATCGCCGCCGATGTCAGGCAGATCGAGATGGCTGCCAAGCTGAAGGCGCCGGTGATCGAGATCCACACTGGCGGCTGGTGCGACGCGGTGGTCGACGGCCACACAGACAAGGCCGAGGCCGAATGGACGCGCATCGTCGAAGGGGCGAAGCTGGCGCATTCGGCCGGGCTCGAGGTCCATGCCGGCCACGGCCTCGACTATGAGACATCAGAGACGATTTCGGCGCTGCCGGAGATTCGCGAGCTCAACATCGGCTACTTCATGATGGGGGAGGCGCTGTTCGTCGGCATCGCCGAGACCGTGCGCGCCATGCGGGCGGCGATGGACCGCGGCCGCGCCAAGGCCGCCGGCGCATGATCATCGGCATCGGCTCTGACCTGATCGACATCACCCGCGTCGCCAAGGTGATCGACCGCCATGGCGAGCGCTTCCTCGAGCGCATCTTCACCGAGACCGAGCGTGCCAAGGCGATGCGCCGCGCCAACAGCGAGAAGATGGTGGTCGCGACCTATGCCAAGCGCTTCGCCGCCAAGGAGGCCTGCTCCAAGGCCCTCGGCACCGGTATCCGGCGCGGGGTGTGGTGGAAGGACATGGGCGTCGTGAACCTGCCTGGGGGGCGGCCGACCATGCGGCTGACCGGCGGGGCCCTGGCGCGGCTGCAGGAACTTACCCCCGAGGGAATGGAAGCCCGGATCGACCTCTCGATCACGGATGACTGGCCGTTGGCGCAGGCTTTCGTCATCATTTCGGCGGTTACCCCAGGTAAATGAGTCGGGTGGCCCCGCGGCGTCGCCGGAAAACTTCAGAAAACTAAAAAGTCATTGATATTTCAATGGATTGCGAAGTTTTGAGGCGGCGATTGATTGCACCCTTGCGAACAACCGTCTAAAACGCCGCAGGGATAGACATCGAGCGAGACGCGGATTTCGGGTTTACGCCGGAATTTGCCCTCAAGATCAGAATTCAAGGCCATTTTCCTCACGCGAGGGCCGAACGCTTCGCGTGGTGAGAACGTTCTGCCACCGCGCGGGCTCTGGGCTTGCGGGAATTGGGATAGCAATGAGCGCGACCACCGGGACCAAATCTGAGAGCGGCTTGGGCGAGACCATCCGCGTCGTCATCCATGCCCTTCTGATCGCGCTCGTGATCCGGACCTTCCTGTTTCAGCCGTTCAACATCCCCTCGGGATCGATGAAGGCGACGCTGCTGGTCGGCGACTATCTGTTTGTGTCGAAATACTCCTACGGCTACAGCCACTACTCGATCCCGCTGTCGCCGCCGCTGTTTTCCGGGCGCATTTTCGGCTCCAACCCGAGCCGCGGCGACATCGTCGTGTTTCGCCTGCCCAAGGACGACACCACCGACTATATCAAGCGCGTGATCGGCCTGCCGGGCGACCGCATCCAGATGAAGGAGGGGCTGCTCTACATCAACGACGTCCCGGTCAAGCGCGAGCGCGTCAGCGATTTCGTCGGCGAGGATCCCTGCGGCTCGGATGCCGTGGCGCGGGTCAAGCGCTGGAAGGAGACGCTGCCGAACGGCGTCAGCTATGAGACGCTCGATTGCGTCGACAACGGCTTCTACGACAACACCAACGTCTACACCGTGCCCGAAGGCCATTTCTTCATGATGGGCGACAACCGCGACAATTCGACCGACAGCCGGGTGCTGTCGGCGGTCGGCTACGTGCCGCTCGAGAATGTCATCGGCCGGGCCCAGATGATCTTCTTCTCGATTGCCGAGGGCGAGCAGGCCTGGATGTTCTGGCGCTGGCCCACCGCAGTGCGGTGGAATCGCCTATTCTCCATCGTGCGATGATCGACGAGACGACAGCCATCGAGAATCAACAGCCGCCCGGCGAGCCGAGCCAGACCCCTGCCGCCGGCGGCACGGCTGCGCCCAGAAAGCGGCGCAGCAAGGCCGCCAAGGTCGCGGAGGAGAAGGCCGCGATCGCGGGGATCGAGGCGCGCCTCGGCTACAGCTTCTCCGATCCGGCACTGCTGACCACCGCGTTCACCCACGTCTCCGCGCTCAAGCCGGCCAGCCGCAACCGCGCCGACAGCTACCAGCGGCTGGAATTCCTCGGCGACCACGTGCTCGGCCTGATCGTCTCGGACATGCTGTTCCGCGCCTTCCCGAAGGCCGACGAGGGCGAATTGTCGAAGCGGCTCGCCGACCTCGTGCGCAAGGAAAGCTGCGCCGACGTCGCCAAGTCGCTCGGACTGCTCGACGACATCAAGCTCGGCATGGTGAAGGCGGTGGAGGGCGCGCGCCTGCGCAAATCCGTGCTCGGCGACATCTGCGAGGCGGTGATCGGGGCGATCTACCTCGACGGCGGCGTCGAGGCCGCGCGCCAGTTCGTCGAACGCAACTGGACCGAGCGGATGAACAAGCCGCGCCGGCCGCTGCGCGATCCCAAGACCGTGCTGCAGGAATGGGCGCAGGGCAAGGGACTGCCGACGCCGGTCTATCGCGAGGTCGAGCGCACCGGGCCGCATCACGATCCGCAATTCCGTGTCGCCGTCGATCTGCCGGGACTGGCGCCCGCCGAGGGCCTCGGCGGCAACAAGCGCGCGGCCGAGAAGGCCGCGGCATCCGTGATGATCGAGCGCGAAGGCGTCGGTACCCATGACTGACACGAAAGGGCAGCCGGACGCGACGCGCTGCGGCTTCGTCGCGCTGATCGGGGCGCCCAATGTCGGCAAGTCGACGCTGGTCAACGCACTGGTCGGCTCCAAGGTCACGATCGTCTCGCGCAAGGTGCAGACGACGCGCGCGCTGATCCGCGGCATCGTCATCGAAGGCAATGCGCAGATCATCCTGGTCGACACGCCCGGCATTTTCGCGCCGCGGCGCAGGCTCGACCGCGCCATGGTGTCGACCGCCTGGAGCGGCGCCCATGACGCCGATCTCGTCTGCGTGCTGATCGATGCCAAGGCCGGGCTCGACGAGGAGGCGCAGGCCATCCTGGCCAAGCTCGAATCCGTCGCGCATCCGAAGATCCTGGTCCTGAACAAGGTCGACCTCGTCCAGCGCGAGAAGCTGCTGGCGCTGGCGCAGGCGGCCAACGAACGGATGCGCTTCGAGCACACCTTCATGATCTCGGCGCTGTCGGGCGACGGCGTCGACGATCTCAGGCGCACGCTGGCGCAGATGGTGCCGGCGGGGCCGTTCCACTATCCCGAGGACCAGATGTCGGACGCGCCGATGCGGCATCTGGCGGCCGAGATCACCCGCGAGAAGATCTACGGCCATCTGCATCAGGAGCTGCCGTACCAGTCGACGGTCGAGACCGACAGCTGGACCGACCGCAAGGACAAGTCGATCCGCATCGAGCAGACGATCTATGTCGAGCGCGAGAGCCAGCGCAAGATCGTGCTCGGCAAGGGCGGCGCCACCATCAAGTCGATCGGCGCGCAGGCGCGTGCCGAGCTCGCCGAGATCATGGGCGTGCCGGTGCACCTGTTCCTGTTCGTCAAGGTGCGCGAGAACTGGGGCGACGACCCGGACCGTTACCGGGAAATGGGGCTGGAATTCCCCAAGGAATAGAGCCGGCGTCCTGCGATGAACGTGCCCAGAAACGTGCTGTGGTTTGAAATCCTGCTCTATCTCTCGCTGGCGCTGGACGCGCTCTCGGTGGCGTTCCAGGATCGCACGCCGCACGGCGAGATGACCGAGCAGATGGTCATGGTTGCGGCGCTGATGGCGGGCGGCATGATCCTGCTTTTGATGTATTTCGTCTGGCTCGCCGCGCAGCATCGCAAGAACTGGCCGCGCTGGGTGCTGGCCGCGGTGCTGGTGCTGTCGGTGATGTCGCTGATCCAGGTGATCGGCGACCGCGGGCTGGAGCTCGACAGCGGCATCGAGGTGGTATCCTGCATCCTGACCACGGCAGGGCTATATTTCTCCTTCACCGGCGACGCGCACGGCTGGTTCGACGCGTAGGCGACGGCCGCCGCAGGGGCGCGCCGTCAAAATGGCGAAAACAACCCCATGCAAAGGAGTCGGCGGCGGCCGCGCCCGGCCAGGCAACTCGCCAGGCCCTTGACACGTCGGGCAACTCAACCCTGTTATTCCAATATTCCGAAATCGTGCAGACGCCCCCGTTCACGGGATACCGGCGCATCGTGACTGCGCGATACGCTGGAATCCTGTAATCTATCCCTCATGGAATGGACCGACGAAGGCATCGTGCTGGGCGTGCGGCGGCATGGCGAATCCTCCGCCATCGTCGAGCTCCTGACGCGCGAGCACGGCCGCCACCTCGGCCTCGTGCGCGGCGGCGCCGGCTCGCGGATGCGGCCGCTGCTGCAGCCCGGCAACAGCGTTACCGCGGTATGGCGGGCGCGGCTCGACGAGCATCTCGGCATGTACACGGTGGAGGGGACGCGGCTGCGCGCCGCAACGCTGCTCGGCTCGTCCTTCGCGGTCTACGGCGTGACGCATCTAGCCGCGCTGGCGCGGCTATTGCCGGAGCGCGATCCGCACGAGGACATCTACGAGATGCTGCAATGGACGCTCGACGATTTCGAGGATGCCGGCACAGCCGCGGTGCATTTGATCCGCTTCGAGCTGGCCATGCTGGCCGAGCTCGGCTTCGGGCTCGATCTCGAAAACTGCGCCGCGACGGGCGCGACCAGCGACCTGATCTACGTCTCGCCGAAATCCGGCGGCGCGGTGTCACGCGCGGCCGGCGAGCCGTGGGCCGATCGGCTCTTGCCATTGCCGGCCTTCCTGCGCGAAGGCGAAGTAGCCACCAACAGCTGGTCGGAGCAGGATCTGCGCGACGGCTTTGAGATCACCGGCCTGTTCCTGCTGCGCCACGTGCTGGAGCCGCGCGGCCAGGGCCATTCCGACGCCCGCGATGGATTTATCAACGCCGTGACCAGGCGACGGAGCCGCACGGCGGTTCCGTAGGGCCGATTCGCACCCTAAATTGCCGGTGATTCGCGTCTTGCCCGATTCATCGTCTCGGTTTAACGCCTGCCCATGGGAAAACGACAGAAACCGCCGGAAGAGCCGGCCGAAATCCACGAGGTGCCGCTGCGTGACGCGCTCGAGGAGCGCTATCTCGCCTATGCGCTCTCGACCATCATGCATCGCGCGCTGCCGGACGCCCGCGACGGGCTGAAGCCGGTGCACCGGCGTATCCTCTACGGCATGCGGCTGCTGCGGCTCGACCCCGGCACCGCCTTCAAGAAATCTGCAAAGATCGTCGGCGACGTGATGGGCTCGTTCCATCCGCACGGCGACCAGGCGATCTATGACGCCATGGTGCGCCTGGCCCAGGACTTCAACTCGCGCTATCCGCTGGTCGACGGCCAGGGCAATTTCGGCAATATCGACGGCGATAACCCCGCTGCCTACCGCTATACCGAAGCGCGCATGACCGAGGTCGCGCGGCTCTTGCTCGACGGCATCGATGAGGACGGCGTCGAGTTTCGTCTCAACTATGACGGCCAGTCGAAAGAGCCGGTGGTGCTGCCCGGTGGCTTCCCGAACCTGCTCGCCAACGGCGCGCAAGGCATCGCAGTCGGCATGGCGACCTCGATTCCGCCGCACAACGCGGCCGAGCTCTGCGACGCTGCGCTCCACTTGATCGAAAAGCCCGACGCCAAGTCGAAGGCGCTGCTGCGCTGGGTCAAGGGTCCGGATTTCCCGACCGGCGGCATCATCGTCGATTCCAAGGAAGCGATCATCGAGGCCTACACCACCGGCCGCGGCTCGTTCCGCACCCGCGCGCGCTGGAGCCAGGAAGAGGGCGCCCGCGGCACCTGGGTCGTCGTGGTCACCGAGATCCCCTGGCTGGTGCAGAAATCGCGGCTGGTCGAGAAGATCGCCGAGTTGATCGACCAGAAGAAGCTGCCACTGGTCGCTGAGGTCCGCGATGAATCGGCGGGCGACGTCCGTCTCGTCATCGAGCCGAAATCTCGCACCGTCGATCCGGCGCTGATGATGGAATCGCTGTTCCGGCTGACCGAGCTGGAAAGCAAGATATCGCTGAACCTCAACGTGCTGGTGCAGGGCCGCATCCCCAAGGTGATCGGCCTCGCCGAGTGCCTGCGCGAATGGCTCGACCATCTGCGCGACGTGCTGATCCGCCGAACCAACTTCCGCAAGGGCCAGATCGAGCATCGGCTGGAAATCCTCGGCGGACAGCTGATCGCCTATCTGAACGTCGACAAGGTGATCAAGATCATCCGCACCGAGGACGAGCCGAAGCCGGTCCTGATGAAGACCTTCAAGCTTTCGGACGTCCAGGCGGAAGCCATCCTCAACATGCGGCTGCGCAACTTGCGCCGGCTGGATGAAATGGAGATCAACCGCGAGGACAAGGAGCTGCGCAAGGAGCTGAAGGGCATCGAAGGCCTGCTCGGCTCGGAGCCGCAGCAATGGGCCAAGGTCGCCGAGCAGGTGACGAAGGTCCGCGACATGTTCGGGCCGAAGACGCCGCTCGGCAAGCGCCGCACCACCTTCGCCGACGCCCCCGAGCACGATCTCGCGGCCATCGAGGAGGCGTTCGTCGAGCGCGAGCCCTGCACCGTCGTGGTGTCCGAGAAGGGCTGGGTGCGGACGCTGAAGGGCCATGTCGAAGATCTCTCGGGGCTCGCCTTCAAGACCGACGACAAGCTCGAACACTCGTTCTTTGCCGAGACGACCTCGAAGCTGCTGCTGTTCGCGACCAACGGCAAGTTCTACTCGCTCGATGTCGCCAAGCTGCCGGGCGGCCGCGGCCATGGCGAGCCGATCCGGATGTTCATCGACCTCGAGCAGGACGCGGCGATCGTCGCGCTATTCGTCAACAAGGGCGAACGCAAGTTCCTGATCGCGAGCAGCGAGGGCCAGGGCTTCGTCGTCAAGGAAGAGGACTGCGTCGGCAATACCCGCAAGGGCAAGCAGGTGCTCAATGTCGAGATGCCGAACGAGGCCCGCGCGATCGCGACCGTATCGGGCGATACCGTCGCCGTGATCGGCAGCAATCACAAGATGGTGCTGTTCGGTCTCGACCAGGTGCCGGAAATGGCCCGCGGCCGCGGCGTGCGATTGCAGAAATACACCAGCGCGACGCTGTCGGACGTCGCGGTGTTCGACTCCAAGACCGGTCTGACCTGGAGGGATTCCGCCGGCCGCGAGCGCAGCATGACCATGAAGGAACTGGCCGACTGGCGCGGCAGCCGCGCCGACGCCGGCCGGCTCGCCCACGGCCTGCCGACGTCGAACAAGTTCAACCGCGGCGTGGAGTAAGAAGACCCGTAGCCCGGATGGAGCGCAGCGCAATCCGGGCTACGGGACCGATCGCGGTGTGATAGTATCCACATTCTGCCGCGCTATAACCGTCGCCAGCGATAGCGGGCGACGGTTGCCATGGCGCACAATCACGACCACGACCACACCGGTCATTCTCATTCCCACGATCCTTCCCATGCCGGGCACAGCCACGCGCCGGCGAGCTTCGGCACCGCGTTTGCAATCGGCGCGTCGCTGAACACGGCGTTCGTCGTTGCGGAACTGATCTTCGGCTATGCCGCCAATTCGCTGGCGCTGGTCTCCGACGCGGTTCACAATCTCTCCGATGTGATCGCGCTGCTGCTGGCCTGGGGCGGGGTTTGGCTGGCGGGCAGGCGGCCGACCGATACCCACACCTATGGCTATCGCCGCGCCTCGATCCTGGCCGCGCTGGCCAATGCCGGGCTGCTGCTGATCGCGGTCGGCGGCATCGCGGTCGAGGCGATCAACCGCTTTCGCGAGCCGGCCGAGGTCGCGAGCTGGACGGTGGTCTGGGTTGCCGCGCTCGGCATTCTGATCAATGGCGGCACGGCGCTCTTGTTCATGCGCGGCCGCGACACCGACCTCAACGTCCGCGGCGCCTATCTGCACATGGCGGCGGATGCCGGCGTCTCGTTCGGCGTCGTGGTCGCCGCGCTGCTGATCATGGCGACCGGCTGGCAATGGCTCGATCCCGCGATCAGCCTCGTCATCGCCGTGGTCGTGCTGCTGAGCGGCTGGGAGCTGGCGCGCGACAGCGTCAACCTTGCGCTTGACGCCGTGCCGAAAGGCATTGATCTCAAACAGGTGAGGGACTACCTCATCACGCTGGAAGGCGTCACCGAGGTGCACGACCTGCACATCTGGGCGATGAGCACCAGCGAGACCGCGCTGACTGCGCATCTGGTCCGCCCCGGCGGCCATGACGATGCCTTCCTGCATCTGGTTTGCGCGGAACTCTCGCACCGCTTCAGCATCCACCATGCGACATTGCAGGTCGAGATCAGCAGCGAGACTTGCCGGCTGGCGCCGGCTGAAATGGTGTAGCAGCATCGCCAGCAAAGCACGTACCGGAGAATTCTCATGCACTCGCATTCGATCGACCAATGGACCCACGAGCACGTCTTCCTCGGCGATACGCATACCCGCAACGAGCGCCGCACCTGGATCGTGGTGGCGCTGACGGCGGCGATGATGGTCGGCGAGATCGTCGCCGGATGGCTGTCGGGATCTATGGCGCTGCTGGCCGACGGCTGGCATATGGCAACCCATGCGGCCGCGCTCGGGATTGCCGGGCTGGCCTACCTGCTGGCGCGGCGGCAGGCGCGCAACGCGCGCTTCTCGTTCGGCACCGGCAAGTTCGGCGACCTGGCAGCGTTCTCCAGCGCCATCATCCTCGCCATGGTCGCGATCCAGGTCGCCTGGGAAAGCGTCGACCGGCTGCTGCACCCGGTGCCGATCGCCTACAGCGAGGCGATCGCCGTCGCGGCGCTCGGCCTCGTCGTCAACCTCGCCAGCGCCTGGCTGCTGCGCGGCGACCATGACCACCATCATCATGGCCACGCGCACGGCCACGATCATGATCATGACGATCACCACGATCATGATCACCACCACCACCATCATCACGACAACAATCTGCGCGCCGCCTATGTCCATGTGCTGGCCGACGCCGCGACCTCGATCCTGGCGATCGGCGCGCTGCTGGTGGCGATGGGTGCGAACTGGGTCTGGGCCGACCCGCTCGTTGGCATCGTCGGCAGCATCGTGATCGCGAGCTGGGCCTACGGCCTGATCCGCGCGGCCGGCGCCGTGCTGCTCGACGTCAGCGCCGACGATCGTCTGGAAACCACCATCCGCGAGCGGATTGAGGCCGAGGGCGACCGCGTCACCGATCTGCATCTGTGGCAGGTCGGCCCCGGCCACCGCGCCGCCGTGATCTCGCTGGTGTCGGATCATCCGCTGGCGCCGGCGGCCTACAAGCACCGGCTCGCCGGGCTGCGCGGCCTCAGCCACATCACGGTCGAGGTGCAGCTCTGCCCGCATCACGATCACGCGCATTAAGCGGGCAGTGTTGACCATTCTGTCGGCGCCTGGCCATACGCTCGGCCGCCAGTCGCTGCTGGTGAAGTTGCCGAAAACCGACGCAATCGTGCTGTCGGGCGACACCGTCCATTCAAGGACAATTGGGACAGTCGGCGCGTGCTGAGTAGCGAGCCCGTCAGCTCCGCGGCGCCGACGTCGTCGGTGCCGGGGCGGGCGCCTGCTTGGGCTTCAGCGTGCCGGCGTAGAACGAGAAGATGAACACCACGACCAGGGCGACGAGGTAGACCCCATAGGATTGCGGCGGGGTGATCGCCCATTGCACGAGGCGCCGGATCGGGTTTGCTGGGCCGGGGGTCGCTGTCTATGCAGCTTTGTGCGCGAAGGCCGCGGCAAAGGGAAGCGGAATCGCCGCTGCTCGATGGGCGTGATCGGTGCGCAAATGGTGAAACCGGCCGGTCTTGCAATGCCGTATCCGCATCTGCATCTGTAGGCGGACCGTCGCCACGGCAAGGCCACGTCGACGGACCAGCCCTTTCTCCCGCAGCAATTGCCCGGCATACTCAGCCCATGGAACTGACGCCCCGTTTGCGCCTTTCGAACTGGCTGGTCCGGCAGGGTCTCACGGGCCTGCCCGAAAACGACCTGCTGCGCGGCTTCTGCGAGCGCTGCCGGGCCGCCGGCATGCCGCTGTCGCGCGCCATCGTCTTCATCGACACCCTGCATCCGATCTTCGAGGGCCGCGGCTTCCGCTGGAACGACGGCGAGAGCAACGAGGCCGACATGTTCGAATACGGCTCGACCAGCACCGGCGACGCCAACCAGAACTGGCGCAGATCGGCCTTCTACCACATGCTCGAAAATGGCCATGAGGAGATGCTGATCGATCTCGCCGACACGTCTCACGGCTTCTCGATGATCGGCGAGCTTGCCGAAAAGGGCCACAAGCACTTCGCCGCCTTCGTGCATCGCTTCGGCGAGGCCGGCACGATCGGCGAGATGGACTGCTTCTACTCCTACTGGACCACGCGGCATTCGAACGGCTTCGAGCAGGCCCATATGGATGCGCTGCGCGAGCTGGTGCCGGTGCTCGGGCTCGCGGTCAAATCCGCGGCGCAGGTCGAGATCGCCCGCACACTCGGCCGGGTCTATCTCGGCCGCGACACCGCCGAGCAGGTGCTGCGCGGCCGCATGCAGCGCGGCGTCACCGAGAAGATCAAGGCCGTGCTGTGGTACTCCGACGTCCGCGGCTCCACCGCGATCAGCGAACGCATCGGCCCGGACGAGATCATCCCGTTCCTCAACGATTATGCGCAGGCCTCGATCGACGCGATCCATGACGCCGGCGGCGAGGTGCTGAAGCTGATCGGCGACGGCGTGCTGGCGATGTTCACCGGCGAGAACATGGGCGGCGCCAAGCGGGCGGCGCTGCGCGCCGAACACAGATTCCGGCACAATATGCGGGTGCTGAACGATCGCCGCGAGAACGAGGGGCGGCCGACCACCACGGCCTATGTCGGCCTGCATGTCGGCGAGGTGTTCTACGGCAATATCGGCAGCGAGGACCGGCTCGATTTCACCGTCGTCGGCCCCGCCGTCAACGAGGTCAGTCGCATTGCCTCGATGTGCGCCTCGGTCGACCGCGAATTGCTGACCTCGACCGCGTTCCGCACCGGGCTCGACGCCGCGGGCCGCAACTATCTGGTCTCCACCGGCCGTTTCGTGCTGCGCGGCATCAGCCATGCGCAGGATCTCTACACCCTCGATCCGGCGGTCGCCGCCGACGAAGTGGTCGGCGGCAAATACGAACGGTATCTGGCGAGCTGAAGTCGGCTCTGACCCCGTCATTGCGAGCGAAGCGACGAAGCAATCCATCCATCCGCAAGCGGAGAAAATGGATTGCTTCGCTCCGCTCGCAATGACGGAGGCAGTGGATCAGCACCGCGCCGGTTCGCCGACCATGTCGGGCTGCCGGGTCAGCGACACCGCCGGTGACATCAGGATCACCAGCGCCTGGGCGGCGAAGATCGCGGCTGCCAGATAGAGGCAGGCTTCGGCGCCGTAGAGGCCGCCAACGACGGCGCCGAGCGCGGAGCCGAGCGGGCGGGCGCCGTAGCTCATGATGTTGATCGCCGAGACCCGGCCGAGCAGCGAGGGCGGCGTCACCGACTGCCGCAGCGTGGTGGTGGAGATCACCCACAGGATCGGGCCGACGCCGAGCAGGAAGAAGCTGAGGCCGGCGAGCAGCGGCGTCGGAATCCAGGTGGTCAGCGCCATCACCGCCGCGGCGACGAAACCGGTGACCGGGCCGAGTCCGATCACGGTGCCGAACGCCAGCCGCTTCATGACGCGAGTCGCGAACAGCGCGCCGACCACCATGCCGACGCCGTACATCGCGAGCACAGTGCCGACGCCGGTGGCGCTGAGGCCGAGATGGCGCACGGCGTAGGGCACGAACACCGCGAGCAGCAGGAACGATGCGGTGTTGAAGATGAACTGGGTGACGAACACCGGCCGCAGCAGCGCGTGATGCAGCACGAAGGCGGCGCCTTCCTTGATGTCCTGCAACGGATGGCGCTGCGGCGCCGGCGCGCGCGCGGGCTCGTAGATGCCGGCGAGCAGCACGACCGCGATCGCGGACAATGCAGCGGCGAAACCGAAGGCCGGCGCGGCGCCGACCCAGCCGACCAGTACGCCGCCGAGCGCCGGGCCGCTGGCGAATGCGACTGTGCGCGCCAGTTCGATGCGGGCGTTCGCCGCGGGCAATTGCTGCGCGGTGACCAGCGATGGGACCAGCGCCGGCGCTGCGACGCTGTAGGCGACCGTGCCGCAGACCGCGACAAAGCCGAGCAGAGCCAGCAGCGGCAGGGTCATCAGGCCGAGCCAGAGCAGCAGCAGGATCGCCGCCAGCGCCGCCGCGCGCAGCGCCT
This sequence comes from Bradyrhizobium semiaridum, assembly GCF_020329505.1. Taxonomy (GTDB): domain Bacteria; phylum Pseudomonadota; class Alphaproteobacteria; order Rhizobiales; family Xanthobacteraceae; genus Bradyrhizobium; species Bradyrhizobium semiaridum. The sequence continues at coordinate 481,081 of NZ_JAGKJJ010000001.1, read as the reverse complement.
CGGAGCCTGCCATCACCCAGCGTCGCGACACCCGGTCGGCCAGCAGGCCGGCGGGGATCGCGAACAGGATGAAGGGCAGCGTCAGCGCGGTCTGCAACAGGCCGGTCTGGCCTTCGCCGACCCCGAGCAGCAGCACCGCGACGATCGGCGCTGCCGCAAGCGCGATCTGCTCGGCCGATTGCGCGGCGAGATTGGACCAGGCGAGGCGGTTGAAGGTCGCGGGCAGGCGAGGCGTGTCGGCGGACATGGCAGAATCCCTTGGAATTTAAATCTGCCACAGTGTGGGGGAGGAGGAGGCCCGATCCCACCCGTTTCCCGACAAGGCAAGCCCGCTGCGCAATTGCAGCGGGCGCTTGGAGCACCGTCAACGAACGCGCGGACTACGCTTTGACGGGGCATTCGTCTCCGGTCGTTACGTGGGATGTAACCCGACATGATCCGCATTCACGCAGCCGCCCCATGTCAGGACTTCGGGCCAAGCGTCGCCTTGCCGATCCCCGAGATGGCCGCGGGCTGCGGCGTTGCGCTATCGGCAAGTGCGCCCTTGGCTTGCGTTTCGGTCGGGTCGATCGGCCCAGTTGCGGCACGCAGCGCGCTCAACAGGCTCAGCATGTTGTCCTGTCCGGGCGCGAAACCAGCCTCGTCGAGGATCTTGTCGATGATCGGCTTGAACGCCGACACCGACAGCAGCTGCGCCGCGAGGCCGTCGCCGAGCCCAAGGCCGCCATTGCCGCCACCATGGCCATTGGCACTGCCATTGCCGCGGCCGAGCAGGCCGCCGGTGTCGAAGATGCGGATGTCGGAGATCTTCTCGATCGGCTTCACCGCTTCGGCGAGCGCGTTCGGGATGATGTTGATGCGCGCGAGCGTGAGATCGTAATCCACCATCGCCGCGCTGAGCTTGTTGCGCGCTTCCGCCTTCAACTGCGCCACTTCCGCCTCGGCCTGGCCGAGTGCCTTGACGCCGGCGGCGCGGGTGGTGGCCGCATCGGCGTCGGCCTTGGCCAGCACGTTGGTGGCTTCGGCCTTGTTGGCCGCGGCCAGCCGTTCGGCTTCGGCCATCACCGTGATCGGCATCGCGTTGGTTTCCGCGACCTTGCGCGCGGCGATCACGTTGATGATCTTGTCGCGCTCGGCGACCTCGGTGGCGCGCGCGGTGGTGACCTTTTCCTCGGCCGCGATCGCCAGTGCGCGCGCGGTTTCGGCGATGGTCTGCGCCTCCGACTGTTCCTTGCTCTTGGTCGAGACCGCGATGGCGGCTTCCTGCGCCACGATCTGCAACTCGCGCTCCATCTCGGTGGTGCGGCGCTTCACTGCGAGATCGGCCTCGATCTTGCGGGTGTCGCGGGCCTGGTTGGCCTCGGTCTGCTTGTTGGCGACCGCAAGCTCCTGCTGAATCCGGTACTCGGCCTCGTTCTGCAGCGCGGCCTGTTCGACCTGCGCGGTCTGCGCGCGCATCGCCGCTGTCTTGTTGGCGATGTCACGCTGCTGCGCCAGCTCGGCCTCGCGCTTGGTGCTTTCGATCTGCAGCGTGGTCTGCCGCGCCACCAGGTCCTGCTGGGCGATGTTCACCTCGGTGGTGCGGACGATTTGGTTGCGCTCCTGCTCGCGCTGTTTTGTGATTTGCGTCAGCGTGGTCAGGCCGTGCGCATCGAAGAAATTGCTCGGGTTGAAGTGCTTGATGTCGCTCTGGTCCAGCCTCGTCAGCGACACCGATTCGAGCTCGAGGCCGTTGTTTTGGATGTCGGCGCCGACCGCGTCCTGCACCGCCTTGACGAAAGTCGCGCGCTGCTCCTGCAATTCTTCGAGGTTCATGGTTGCGGCGACCGAGCGCAGGCCGTCGACGAACTTGGCCTCGACCAGCTCGCGCAGCTCGGCGGCATCGTTGGTGCGGTTGCCGAGCGTCTGCGCGGCGAGCGCGATCGACGACGAGTCCGGTTTGACGCGGAGATAGAACTCGGCGCCGATGTCGACGCGCATGCGGTCCTTGGTGATCAGCGAATCCGGGCCGCCGCGCGCGACCTCGAGCCGCAGCGTCTTCAGGTTCACCGCGGCGGTGGAATGGAAGATCGGCAGCACGACGGAGCCGCCGTCGAGCACGACCTTCTGGCCGCCGAGCCCGGTGCGGACATAGGCCTCGTCGCGCGTCGATCGCTTGTAGAGTCTGGCGAACAACACGCCGATGACGAGGATGGCGATGACGGCAATGAGGACGGGTATAGCAAATTCCCACATGTGTTATGTCCTGTTGAAGGATTGTCGTTGCTCGATGAGGCCGCCGCTTGCGGCAACCGCGATGAAGCTCTTGGCGTCGCGATTGACCAGCAGCACGTCGGCGCCGACCGGGAGCGCATCGGACTCCGGGCCGGCCCGCGCCACCACCGTGTGCCAGTTGCCGTGGACGTCCTTGACGCGGACGCGCCCGGGCAACCCGTGGTCGAGCGGGCCGACCGAGACTTCGCCGATATGGCCGACGAAATCGGCCTCATCCACCGCATAGCTCTCGTCGCGCGGGATGATGCGCGCGATGCGCCGGCTGGTGACGCGCGTCATCGGCAGACTCCAGACGCCCGCGACCAGCGCGGCGACCCAGGCCGGCACGGAAAGGCCGATGCCATGGGCGATGCCCTGGACGAAGAAGCCGAGGATCGAGAAATAGCCGAGCACCAGGATGATCAGGATCAGCAGCGGCAGGTGTCCGGTATTGACCCAGAGGAACAGCCCTTCGAGGACACCGGGGTGCTCGCCCTCGACGGCGACTTCCTTGCCGAACATGTCGTTGATCGAGAACCCGACCAGCATGCAGAGGATTTCGATGCCGCCGAGCGCAACCATGATCGCGGCCGCCACCGCGAACGGCCGCACGTCGGGGGCGAGCAGAAGGTCGCCAATTGCACTCATCGCCGTGACTTGATCCTTTCAGGCCGCGCCGCGGGAACTCCGGTGATCCGGCGATCGCCGCCATGCTGCGCAAGCACTCAGCTCTTTGTCGCCCATGGGGCTCAGCTGGTTTCGTTGCCGAGCGTCATAATCCTGGGCATCTCAAGATGTGTCGGACGACAATGCTAATGGTCGGTGAAGTTGGGCCGTCGATCGCAGACAACCTGTCGTCGAGCGGTATTAGGCTGACGGAAGCTCCAACGCCGCAGGCAGGCCAGGGAACGGGCAGCTTCCGCCGGTAGCGGTATCGTGAGTCCAGATGCAGTTGCAAATGAGTTGCATTAACGGGGCGGATCAGCCATCTTTTCAGTATGGACGCTCGCACGCCTGAAATGCCCCCGGCTTCCCTGTCTGCGGCGCTGCCGGCCGAATCCGGCTGGCGCGGCGACGCCGGGCGTGCCCGCAGCCTCCCGGAAGTGAACTCGACGGTTGCGGTGCCCTCGGGGGGGCTGTGGTGGCGCCGGCTGCTGGCCTTCGCAGGGCCCGGCTATCTTGTGTCGGTCGGCTACATGGACCCCGGCAACTGGGCCACCGACCTCGCGGGCGGCTCCAAGTTCGGCTACACGCTGCTGTCGGTCATCCTGCTCTCCAATTTGATGGCGATCCTGCTGCAGGCCTTGGCGGCGCGGCTCGGCATCGCCACCGACCGCGATCTTGCACAGGCCTGCCGCGCCACCTATTCGCGCCCGGTCAATTTCATGCTGTGGCTGGCCTGCGAAGCCGCCATCATCGCCTGCGATCTTGCCGAGGTGATCGGCACCGCGATCGCGCTGAAGCTGTTGTTCGGCATTCCGCTGATCGGCGGCGCGCTGCTCGCGGCGCTCGACGCGTTCCTGCTGCTGCTCCTGATGAACCGCGGCTTCCGCTTCCTGGAGGCCTTCGTCATCGCGCTCCTGATCGTCATCGCGGTCTGCTTCGTGGTGCAGATCGCCGCTGCGGCCCCGCCGGTTCGCGCCGTGCTCGGCGGCTTCATCCCGTCGCGCGAGATCGTCACCAATCCGGAGATGCTCTACATCGCGATCGGCATCATCGGCGCCACCGTGATGCCGCATAACCTCTATCTGCATTCCTCGATCGTGCAGACCCGCGCCTATCCGCGCACCGAGGAGGGCAGGCGGGACGCCATCAAATGGGCGACCACCGACTCCACCATCGCGCTGATGCTGGCGCTGTTCATCAACGCCGCAATCCTGGTGGTGGCGGCCGCGACCTTCCACAAGAGCGGCCATTCCGACGTCGCCGAGATCGACCAGGCCTTCGAGCTGTTGTCGCCGCTGCTCGGCCTCGGCATCGCCTCGACCTTGTTCGCGGTGGCGCTATTGGCCTCCGGCCTCAACTCGACGGTGACGGCAACCCTGGCCGGCCAGATCGTGATGCAGGGCTTCCTCGACCTGCGGCTGCCGGACTGGGCGCAGCGGCTGGTGACGCGCGGCATCGCCATCGTCCCGGTCATCGCCGTGACTGCACTCTACGGCGAGAGCGGCACCGCGCAGCTTCTGGTGTTCAGCCAGGTGGTGCTGTCGATGCAGCTGCCGTTCGCAGTGATCCCCCTGGTTCGCTTCGTCTCCGACAAGCGCAAGATGGGCGCGTTCGCGATCCCGCTGCCGGTTGCGATGGCGGCGTGGACGGTCGCCGGAGTGATCGTGATTTTGAACGTGAAGCTGCTGATCGATACGTTCTTCGGCTGAGCGCGGCGAATAGTGAATAGGGAGTAGCGAATAGGGTCGCGACCATTCGCTATTGGCTACTCGCCATTCGCCCTCTTCAATCCTGCGGCTCCGCCAGCGCCTCGCCTGTTGCGTCGACGCGCAGCCAGCCGCTCGGGGCGAGGCGCTGCTGCGGCAGGAAGCGGCCCTTGTAGTCCATCTTCTTGGAGCCCTCGATCCAGTAGCCGAGATAGACGTAAGGCAGGCCCTGGCGGCGGGCGCGGGCGATGTGGTCGAGGATCATGAAGGTGCCGAGCGAGCGGCTCTCCTGCGACGGCTCGAAGAACGAATAGACCATCGACAGCCCGTCGCTGAGCACATCGGTCAGCGCCACCGCCAGCAGTTCGTCGCCGCGGCCGGTGATGGCGCTGTCGGCGTTGCGCCGACGGTACTCGATGATCCGGGTCTCGACATGGCTGTCCTCGACCATCATCGCGTAGTCGAGCACGGTCATGTCGGCCATGCCGCCGTTGCGGTGGCGGCGGTCGAGATAGGCGCGGAACACCGAATATTGCTCTGAGGTCGGCACCGCGCTGCGCTGCTCGCCGATGATGTCGGCGTTGCGGGCCAGGATCTTGCGGAAATTGCGCGAGGGGCGGAATTCGTTGGCGACCACCCGGACCGAGACGCAGGCCCGGCACTGGTCGCAGGCCGGGCGGTAGGCGATCGACTGGCTGCGGCGGAAACCGCCATGGGTCAGGAGGTCGTTGAGATCGCCGGCCTTTTCACCGACCAGATGCGTGAACACCTTGCGCTCATGGCGGCCCGGCAGGTAGGGGCAGGGCGATGGCGCCGTCAAATAGAACTGGGGGGTATCACGCGAGTGCTGGGTCACGTCAGATCGTCAGGCTCCACAACAATACAGGCAGCCAAAGGCTCCACAACAATACCGGTCAGCATCGCCTCCCGAAGGTTAACGGTCAATTGGTTTAAGCGGACCTAATAGGCCCGCGCCGCCGGCGCCACCGAGGCCCGGACCGAGCTGTTGATCATGACGGTTCCGAGGATGACGTCGTGCAGCAACTGACGGCGGCGGCTGAACAGGCTCACCAGCAGCACCAGCGGCGTCAGAAACGAGATCGTCGCCCAGAACAGCACCGCATGGACGGCGCCAAGCACGAAGTAGCCGCGGGCGCCGTACCAGGTGCGCAGTTCCAGATCCATCATCCGCATGCCGATGGTCGCCGAATGCGGCCCGCCGATCGACCAGCCATAATAGACGATCGCCCAGATGATCGAGAGCGGGGAGAGCAGGCCGAACAATGTCCAGCCCAGGAAGAAGGTGACGAAGCCGAGCAGGAAGATGAAGATCACCGCCAGGATCACCGGCACCGCGATCACCACGAGGTCGATCAGGAACGCGAACACCCGCCGGGTCAGCACGCCGCGGAACAACTCCGGCTGCGACATCGGATCAAACGCATGCGGGGGAATGCCACCGTCGCTGCGCCAAGTATCGTTGCGAGTATTGTTGCGAGAAGCATCGTTCCGCCCACGGTCGCCGTCATTGCTGTAGGACATCGCATCCTCCAATTCCGGTCCCGGCAGGACATGGGAACTGGAGGCTCGCCTGCCAAGCCGGGCAAACATTAACTTGCCGAAATATTCCGGCGATTCGGCGGCGGGTGGAGCGGCGCTGCCTCCACCGCGTCATTGCGAGCGAAGCGAAGCAATCCACGCTTCCCCGAGCCGAGAGATGGATTGCTTCGCTTCGCTCGCTACGACGGAGGAAACGGTCGTCAGCTCTCGGCCTTGATCTTTTCCGCCGCCCGCGGCGCGAAGTAGGTCAAGATGCCGTCGGCACCGGCACGCTTGAAGCCGATCAGGCTTTCCATCATCGCGCGCTCGCCGTCGATCCAGCCATTGGCGGCGGCGCCCGCGATCATCGCGTATTCGCCGGACACCTGGTAGACGAAGGTCGGCATCGCGAAGGTGTCCTTCACGCGGCGCACGATGTCGAGATAGGGCATGCCCGGCTTCACCATCACCATGTCCGCCCCCTCGGCGATGTCGAGCTCGACCTCGCGCAGCGCCTCGTCGGTGTTGGCGCTGTCCATCTGATAGGTGCGCTTGTCGCCGGTCAGCGTCTTGGCCGAGCCGATCGCATCGCGGAACGGTCCGTAGAACGCCGAGGCGTATTTCGCCGCATAGGACATGATCTGCACGTCGACGAAACCATTGTCGTCGAGCGCGTCGCGGATCGCGCCGATGCGGCCGTCCATCATGTCCGACGGTGCGATCACGTCGCAGCCGGCCTCGGCCTGGGTCAGCGCCTGCTTCACCAGGACCGCGACCGTCTCGTCGTTGAGGATCTTGCCGTCCTCGATCAAGCCGTCATGGCCGTGGCTGGTGAAGGGATCGAGTGCGACGTCGCAGAGCACGCCGATATCGGGAAACTCCTTCTTGATCGCGCGCACCGACTGGCAGACCAGATTGTCCGGGTTGAGCGCCTCGGAACCGGCCTCGTCGCGCAGCGACGGCTCGGTGAAGGGGAACAGGGCGATACAGGGGATGTTGAGCTTGGCCGCGCGCTCGGCGTCGCGCACGATCTGGTCGACGGTGAGGCGCTCCACGCCGGGCATTGAGGCCACCGGCGTGCGCGCGTTGCGGCCGTCGACCACGAACATCGGCCAGATCAGGTCGTTGGTGGTCAGCACGTTCTCGCGCACCAGCCGCCGCGCCCATTCGGTCTTGCGATTGCGGCGCGGGCGGATTGTCAGGTCGAGCGACGGCGAGGCGAGGGTATCGGCCTGGCGCCGCGGCGCATCGCGCAGTTCGATCGGGCGCCCGAATTTGATCGCCATGATGTTCTCCCCTTCGGCGGCCGGCCGGTCTCGATTTGATATAGGTCCACTTCTAGCACCTGTCAGGGGTGCCGTCATTGTGCCCCTCGGCGGCCCCTGATCTGCCGCAACGGCAATTGATTTTGCCGGCTCCACGGGCCAAGACTGGCCGCCATGAATACCTCCTTGCAGCCCGGCCGCGGCGATTCGCATGTCTGATACCTCCGCACGCGATCCGGCGCGGGACAGCGCCATGACGGTCGCCGGCCTCTCGTCCGACCGCATCGAGGCTGACGACAATGCATGGACACGGCGGCTCGTCATCTTCCTGCGCATCATGGCGGTCGTCTCGATCGCCAAGGGCCTTTATCACTGGGCCCAGGTGACCGGCTTCGTCGGCGGCGAGGAGGAGGCCTTCGAAAACCAGTCGATGGCCTGGCAGACTGCCACGATCTATTTCGCCGTGATCGAACTCGTCGCTGCCGTCGGGCTGTGGCTCGCGACGCCCTGGGGCGCCGTGGTCTGGCTGACGACCGTGGTCTCGATGGCGGTCATCGAATTGATGTTCCCGGGCATCTATGGCGGCAGCCTGCTGGTGGTCGGGCTCGAGGCCGTGATGCTCGCGGCCTATCTGGCGCTGGCCTGGATGGCCGCCCGCGAACGGCCCCCGTAGCAGCCGGCCGCCGCGACGGCCACGCGGACGCTGCCAATGAATCCTTGCCATCGCCGCCAAGATAGTGGCGTGCGTGCGCGCAATGAGAAGACAGGACATGCCGGTCTGGTAGGTGAGCGGCCACAGACCGCGCACCCAAGACCTCGGTCGCGGAGCGCTTCTGCGGAACCGCCGTCGGGACCGATATTCCCGGTCTCGGCATCTGTGTCAGCCGGCGTTGCGCTGGCCGACGGCGGGACCGGTCTGATCCGAACGGCCAGCCCACCTCACTCCATCGGTGACGTCGCGACCCGGGCGGGGCGGTCCCATAAAATTTTCGAAGAATTTTCCGGCCGCCTTTTGCGCAGCGGTAAGGGTTCCCTCACACCCGTTACGCGGCCGTTTCGATTTCAAACGAAGCTGTTTCCGAATGCGACAGGACACGCAGACGAAGCGTGAACAACGGCGTTGCACCGTCAATGAAAAGTTGCGAAAAGTCCTTGATCCATGGGCTTAATCCGCGATTCACTGTCTTAAATTCATGATCTCTTTATTCTCTTATTTAAGCGGATATTCAAACGGCCCCGTTACGTTGGACCTATCAGGCGGGACACAAGTTTCGTCGAATAAGTCGATAAAAACGACAACAGGGGAAGTGTCATGATGAAAGCCGTTGCATCAACGGCGGTGGATGCCGCTGATCGCGCTGCCGGTCAATCGCCGGTGCAGCCGCTCTATCTGGAAGCTTTGACCTTGGTGGAGCGGCTGCATCGCCGGCTGCTCGACGTGATCAAGGACGAGTTCGATCGTCGCGGTCGCGCCGACATCAACTCGGTGCAGGCACTGCTTCTCTACAACATCGGCGACAAGGAGCTGACCGCCGGCGAACTGCGCACCCGCGGCTACTATCTCGGCTCCAACGTCTCCTACAATCTGAAGAAGCTCGTCGAGCTCGGCTTCCTCGATCACCAGCGCTCGCGCGTCGACCGCCGCTCGGTTCGCATTCGCCTCACCGCGCAGGGCCAGGAGGTCCGCCGCATCGTCGAGGCGCTCTACCAGAAGCACGTCAAGACGGTCGAGCAGGTCGGTGGCATCTCGAACGAGGAGTTCGCCAGCCTCAACAAGTCGCTGCACCGCCTCGAGCGGTTCTGGACCGACCAGATCCTGTATCGGCTCTGATCTTTCTTTTCGGCCTTCCTTTCTTCGCCTGATGGGCCAAGCCGGCCGAGCAGAAGACTGGCAGCCTTCCTCCAGACAGCGCATCGGCCATGCCCGGCCGGTGCGCACTGTCATGCTGCAACTGCGAGAAAAACGCCCCCAGACAGGGAACCAGGACATTCCCGGCGACTTATCCCATGTCCAATGGAGACGCAGGGATATGCTGGTCGAGCGTGGAATTGAGGTGGTCAGTGTCGAGGTGGTCGGTGACGCCTACGCGATTGCCTCCAATTACCTGCGCAAATCCGGCGCCATTCCCGACAATTTCGCGACCAACGAGCGCCTGCTCGGCATCATCGTCAAGCTCGCCCAGCGCGGCGAGATGAACCGAATCCGCCTCGCCAACAAGGCGATCGCCAGGTTCGAGGCCGAGACGCTGGTGGTTGCCTGAGCTTCAACTCCCGGAGACCGCAATGGAAGCCGCGATCGATCGCATCATGCAGACCTATGACCTGCTGCTCAACCGCACGGCAGCAGCGAGCGACGAAGCGCGCGCCAAGGTGACCGAGTATGTGCGGACGCTGGTCGAGGCGGGTGAGACCGACACGCACCGTCTGACCGTGTGCGGCCTGACCTATCTGCGCCAGCTCGACGGCAGCACCGACCACGTGAAGGCCGGGTATACCGGGCTGTAGGCGTCTGCCGCATGCGGAATGCCGCTGTCTTGTCCTGCTTTGAATAGGGGCAACGCTGCAGCTTTAGGACCCGTCACCCTAGGAGGGTGTGAAACTTTGTCCTCATCTACCGCTATCATCCGCCCGGCTTGATGTTCAGCTCGGGCGATGACAGTGCAGCGGGGATGCGGCGTCATTCCTGGGCAAGCGCCGCAACCGGCGCGGGCCTCATAAAAGCAAGCGAAAAAACGGAGCGATGGGTGCGACGATTTGCTGCATAAGCTTGTCGCCCTCGTTGGCTTGCCGACGGCTGTGTCAAATGGTCGCTAGAGGAATCCGAGATCGGCGGCGCTGCCAGCAGACGGCGCCGCCGGTTGACGATCCAGCCACGTGACGAAAGCGCCGCCAGCGCGCTGCCTTTCGCGAAAATCAGGAGGAAGCCCAATGATCCCGTCCCACAAGCGCCTGTTCGGCGCCGTCGTCGCGCTGTTGCTCGGGGCGGGCGGTCCTGTGGCCGCGCAGCAGCTCGAGCTGAAGGTGATGGCGCCGGCCGCGCCCGGCGGCGGATGGGATCAGACCGCGCGCGCGATGCAGCAGGCGCTGGTGGCCTCCGGCATCGCGCGAAGCGTCCAGGTCACCAATGTCGCCGGCGCCGGCGGCAGCGTCGGCATCGCGCAGTTCGTCAACGGCGCCAAGGGCGACGGCAACCAGCTGATGGTCAACGGCTTCGTCATGGTCGGCGCGCTCGCGATGAACAAGTCGCCGGTGACGCTCGAGCAGGTGACGCCGATCGCGCGGCTCACTGAGGAGATCCAAGTCATCGTGGTGCCGGCGAACTCTCCGCTGAAGACGGCGCAGGATCTCGCCGCGGCGGTCAAGGCCGATATCGCCAAGGTGACGTTTGCCGGCGGCTCGGCCGGCGGTGTCGACCATGTGATGGCCGCGCTGTTCGCCGGCACGATCGGCGCCGACGCCAAGAAGATCAATTACATTCCGTTCTCCGGCGGTGGCGAGTCGCTTGCCGCGATTCTCGGCGGCAAGGTCACGGCCGGCATCTCGGGGCTCAGCGAGTACGAGGGCCAGATCAAGGCCGGCAAGCTGCGCGCGCTTGGCGTGACCTCGGAGAAGCGCCTGCCGGGGTCGGATATTCCGACCTTCAAGGAGCAGGGCATCGATCTCGTGCTGGCGAACTGGCGCTCGGTGGTCGCGCCTCCCGGCATCACACCGGAGCAGCGCAAGACGCTGAGCGACGCCGTGGAGAAAATGGCAAAGTCTGACGCCTGGAAGGAGATCCTCAAGCAGAAGGGCTGGGATGACGCCTATCTCGGCGGCGATGCGTTCGCCGATTTCCTCAAGAAGGAGATCGTCCGCGTCACCGACGTGCTGAAGTCGGTCGGCCTCGTGAAGTCATGAGCTCCGAGGACGCTCCCGGCGATCGTCCGGCAGAGCCGGCGCATCACGTCGATCGCGCCGGCCTTGTGATCGCGGCGGCGCTTGCCGCGCTCGCCGCCGTGCTGGTGTGGGACGCCAGCAAGCTGCCGGCGACCTCGATGTACGGCATGGGGCCGGAGGCGATGCCGGTCGTCATCGCCGTCGGTCTCGTGCTGCTGGCGATCGGCAATCTCATCGACGCGCTGCGCGGAAACCTGCCGCCGCGCGAGAGCATGGATCCGAAACCGGTGTGGCTGATCCTCGCGGGCCTGGCGCTCCTGATCGGCATCATCGGCTTCGGCGGCGGCTTCATCCTCGCGACCTCGGCGCTGTTCGTGACGACGTCGGCAGCATTCGGCCGGCGTGCGATCCTGACCGACACCGCGATCGCGCTGGTCATGACCACGCTGATCTATCTGGCGTTCGACAAGCTGTTGACGCTGAGCCTTCCCGCCGGCCCCCTGGAGCGACTGCTGTGATGGACACCTTTGCCGCGCTGGCGCATGGCATGGCGGTTGCCGTCCAACCGATGAACCTGTTGTACGCGCTGATCGGCGTGTTCCTCGGCACCGCGGTCGGCGTGCTGCCAGGCATCGGCCCGGCGCTGACCGTCGCACTGTTGCTGCCGGTCACCTACAAGCTCGATCCCGGCGGCTCGCTGATCATGTTCGCCGGCATCTACTATGGCGGCATGTATGGCGGCTCGACCACCGCGATCCTGATCAACACGCCTGGCGAGAGCGCCTCGATGGCGACCGCGCTCGAGGGCAACAAGATGGCCAAGGCCGGCCGGGGCGGGCCGGCGCTGGCGACCTCGGCGATCGGCTCGTTCGTCGCCGGCACTATCGCCACCATCGGGCTCGCGTTCCTCGCGCCCTGGCTGGTCGATTTCGCGGTGCGCTTCGGGCCCGAGGACTATTTCGCGCTGATGTGCGTCGCCTTCGTCACGGTGTCGGCGACCTTCGGCGACTCGCCGATCCGCGGCCTCACCAGCCTGTTCATCGGGCTGACGCTCGGGCTGATCGGCATCGACAAGCTGACGGGGCAGCCGCGGCTCGCGTTCGGCATCCCCGAGCTGCTCGACGGCGTCGAGGTGACGACCTTGGCCGTCGGCCTGTTCGCGGTGGGGGAGGCGCTCTACGTCGCCTCGCGCCGCCATCACGCCGAGGAGAAGCTCGAGCCGGTGCGCGGCTCGCTGTGGATGACGAAGGAGGACTGGAAGCGCTCCTGGAAGCCGTGGCTGCGCGGCACGCTGTTCGGCTTTCCGATCGGTGCGCTGCCTGCCGGCGGCGCCGAGATCCCGACCTTCCTGTCCTACTCGACGGAGCGGCGGCTCACAAAACATCCCGAGGAATTCGGCAAGGGCGCGATCGAAGGCGTCGCCGGGCCCGAGGCCGCCAACAATGCGTCCGCCGCCGGAACGCTGGTGCCACTGCTGACGCTGGGGCTGCCGACCTCAGCAACTGCCGCGATGATGTTGGCGGGCTTTCAGCAATACGGCCTCAACCCGGGACCGCTGCTGTTCGCCGAACGGCCGGACCTGGTGTGGGGCCTGATCGCCAGCCTGTTCATCGCCAACGGCATGCTGCTGGTGCTGAATCTGCCGCTGGTCGGACTATGGGTGCGGCTGCTCGCGATCCCGCAGCCCTGGCTCTATGCCGGCATCCTGGTGTTCGCGACGATGGGCACTATCGCGGCAAAACCGTCGGTGGCCGAACTGTCGATGCTGGCCGCGTTCGGCGTGATGGGTTTTCTGATGCGCCGGTTCGATTTCCCGATCGCGCCGGTCGTGATCGGATTAATCCTGGGGCCGATCGCCGAAAGCCAGCTGCGCCGGGCGCTGGCGATCAGCCTCGGCGACCCCATGGTGCTGCTGCAAAGCCCGATGTCGGCGACGCTGCTCGGCATAGCCCTGATCGCGCTGCTGGCGCCGTTCGTGCTTAAGGGGCTGGGGCGGTTCAAGGCGAACGAGGATTGACCTTGCGCCGAGTAAAGAAGGCGGCCGTTACGGCCGCCTTCTTCGCTTCCCTGGTGCGAGGAGCTACTGGCAGAGATGTTGCCGGCCGTCCGGCCCCTTGAACGTGGTGCCGGGCGTGCAGGAGAGGTTGTTGCGGGACGCGTAGGTCTTCCAGTCGCGGCCGCCATAGCCATAGCCATGGTAGCTGTAGCTGCCATCGAAGGCCTGGAACGGGGCGGTTGCGATCGCCCCCGCGGTCGCGACGGCGCCGCCCACGACATTGCCCGCCGCCTCAGCAGGCCCGGCAGGCCTGCGGTACGCTCTTTCGCTCGGCAAGGCGGCGTTGGCGCTGCGCATCCGGTGGCTGCGATAGGTCGCGTGGCGCTGTCCGGTGGCGAGAGCGTGAGCTCCCTTGCTCTTGCCTTGGGTCTGCGTGTACCTCGCCTGCGTGTATTTGGCCTCCTTGGCCATCTTGCCCTCGGCCATCGCCGGGCTCGAGAGCACCGAAGCGACAATGGCCGTGGTGCCGAGGATGGCAAGACTTGCAGCCTTCAGTTTCGTCATTGGACGCTCCCTTTTCCATGATTTGCGACCGAGGCAAGCGCGGAGGAGCGACGTATGTTCCTGGCGCCCCTCCTCACACCCATGTGATCGGACACCGAGTTCTTGGAAGCTGGGAACATGAGGGAACGGGCCAAGTCGCCAATGCTGGCAAGGATGAGTTACCAGGGCCAGGGAACGGGGTGATCGGAGAACACTGATCCTTCCGGCCACACCATGATCGGCTCGTTGAAGTTCGCGGCGGGCCGGCCGACGAACACCATTGTTGTGAAAACCAGGTCGAAAACCCGCGCCACCATGGACGTGTCTTGCGCGCAAAAGAAGAGGCAGCTGCGAGGCTGCCTCTTCGATACTTATGCCGATTGCAATTACTGGCAGAGGTGCCGCTGTCCATCGGCACCTCTGAATACGGTGCCGGGCTGACAGACGAAGCCCTGACGGTAGTAACCGTCATTGTAGGCATAGCGGTCATAGCCGTAATCGTTGCGGAACGGCGCCGTTGCGATTGCGCCGGCCGTGCCGATGGCGCCGCCCACCACGCCTGCCGCAACATCACCCGGCCAGAAGCCGCTGTTGTAGTGCTGATGATAGATCTGGGTTCGCGGATGCTGAACCGGCGCTGATCGCGCCGCCGGGTCCTGGGCAAACGCCGGTGTCGCCACCGCCGCCGTCAACGCAGCCGCGGCTACAAGCCTCTTCAGTTCCATTGTCGACTCCTTTCGTCGTCGTTTTGCATGAGCCAACGACAGACGAGGGGAGATGTTGCGGGGAACGCGAAGTTTCATCGTGAACAAATGGTCACGTTCCCTGTTCCGTCGAGAAACCGATCGGGCTCGTGAAACCGGTGGTCGTGAAACCATGCGGCTGCTGTCCCGTAGCTGGACCGCCGGCCCATTTCTTCCAATGGTCCTACGAGCCGGCTGGGGCCGTTCGGATAACCCAGTCACGAGCGGCCCCAACCTGTTTCGTCCCTTGACCCGGTCAAGGAGACGGATCAGGCCGCTCGCTCGACATCATTGTTGCCGCAGGATCTTGTCCATGGCTTTGCCACGGGCCAATTCGTCGATCAGCTTATCCAAATAGCGGATCTCCCGCATCGTCGGTTCTTCGATCTCCTCCACCCTGACGCCGCACACCACGCCCTTGATCAGGGCGCGCGACGGATTGAGCTCGGGGGCCTTTGCGAAGAAGGTTTCGAAGTCGGTTTTCTTGTCCAGCTGGGTTTTCAGGTCCTTCGCACCGTAGCCGGTCAACCAGGTGATGACCTGGTCGACTTCGGCCTTGGTGCGTCCCTTCTTCTCCGCCTTCGCAACGTAGAGCGGATAGACGCTTGCGAAGCTGGTCGTATAGATCCGATGTTTCGCCATGAACTGCTCCGGTATGCGCCGGCGCGGTTCACCACTTGTAGCCAATGCTCGCGGTGATGCGGCGGCGATCGCCGTAATAGCACGAACTGACGGTCGCGCAGCTCGCGACATAGGTCTTGTCGGTCACGTTCAGCACATTGAGCGCGGCGCGCCAGTGGTTGTCCCACTCATAGTGCACGGCAAGGTCGCCCAGCACGAAGGCGGGGACCGCCGCGGTGTTGGCCTGATCGGCGAAGGACGAGCCGACATAGCGGATGCCGCCGCCGAGGCCGAAGCCGCGCAGCGGGCCGTCGCTGAACGTATAGTCGGTCCAGACCGAGGCGAATTCGCGCGGTACGTTGGTCGGAACGGTGCCGATCAGCGCGGGATTGAGGTCCTTGCTGACGAACAGGTCGTAGTTGGTGTAGCTCGCCACCAGCTTGAAATCCGGTGTGATGTTCGCGACCGCCTCGAGCTCGATGCCGCGCGAGGTGACTTCGCCGTTCTGGGTCTGGAACAGGACGTTGTTCGGATCCGTGGTCAGCGCATTCTTGCGCTTGAGGTCGAAGTAGGCGATGCCGAACCGCGCATTGAGCCCGGCCGGCTCGTACTTCACGCCGACCTCACTCTGTTCGGAGGTCTCGGGCAGCAGCAGCTGTCCGGCGGAATTGACGCCGATGATCGGGTTGTAGCCGGTCATGTAGGAGACGTAGGGCGCGATGCCGTTGTCGAAATTGTAGATCGCGCCAACGCGACCGGAGAACTTGCTGTCGTCGCGGCTCTGGTCGGCGCCGATCCGGTTCTGGTTGTTCAGCCCAACCCAGTCCTGGCGGCCGGACAGCACCACGGTCAGCCGGTCGAGCTTGACCTGATCCTGGAGATAGAGGCCCGCCATGCCCTGGGTGAGGTAGGTGTCCTGATACAGCGGCCCGCTGTAGGGCGCGTTGGTGCCGTAGACCGGATTGAACACGTTGAAATTCGTGCCCATGCCAAAACCCTGGCGGTCGTCGATGGCATAGTGCTTGAGGTCGACGCCAATGAGAGCGGTGTGCTGCAGTATGCCGGTGGTGAAGCGATATTCGAGCTGGTTGTCGAGGTTGAACTGGTTGGCGACGCCGCGGGCATAGAAATTGCCGCGGCTGATGTCGCCGGCGGCCGGCGTCGTCGCCCAGCCGAGCCCGTAGAGGCCGGTGTAGTAGACGTCGACATGGCCGAAGCGCGCGTTCTGCCGGAAGTCGACGTTGTCGGTGAGGCTCTTCTCGAACTGGTAGCCCAGCGTCTCCTGCTCGCGGCGGAACTGGTCGGCGCTGGGATCGCCGATGAACTGGCTGGTCGAAATGCGGCCGAACGGCGCGTTGGTGACGGTGCCGACATAGGGCAGGAAGTTCAGCGCCCGCGTGTTGTTGTGCGCGGCGGTGGCGTAGACGGTGAGGCGGGTGTCGGCGTCCGGTCTATAGGTCACCGACGGGGCGAAGAAGAAGTTGTTGTCGTAGATGTAGTCGGTCTGGGTGCCGCCGCCCTGGACCTGGCCGACCATCCGGTATTGCAGCTGCGCGTTGCCGGCCTGCGGGACGACGCCGCCGATATCGAACGCGGTGTAGCCGTTGCCGAAATTGTTGATGCCGGCCTCGATATAGCGCACGGGCTCCGCCTGCGGCAGCTTGCTCACGGCATTGACGAGGCCGCCGGGCGCCGAGCCGCCGTACAGGATGCCGGACGGGCCGCGCAGGATCTCGACGCGCTCGAGGTTGAACGGCTGCAGCTTCCAGCTCGCATAGGAGGTGTAGAACAGCTGCAATCCGTCGAGGAACAGCGACTCGTTCTGCGCCGGGAAGCCGCGGATCAGGAACCAGTCGTTGCGGAAATCGGTGCCGTAGGTGCCGCCGATCACGCCCGGCGTGTAGCGCAGCACCTCGTCGAACTTGCTGACGATCTTCTGATCGCGGATCTGCTCGGCGCCGACCACGGTGATCGATTGCGGGGTCTGGATGATCGGCGTGTTGGTCTTGGTGCCGCTGGCGCTGCGGCGCGCCAGATAGCCGTTCACCGGACCAGTGGCGGTTTCGCGCGCGCCGCGCACCGCTCCGGCGGCCGGTTGCGCGGTCTGTGTTGCGGCTGCTGCGGGAACGGCTGCGGCGCGCCGCGGGGCGCTTCGCGTGCGCGCGGCGCGTTGCGCCTGCGACGGCCGCGTCGATCTGGCGGATTGTTGGTTCGGCGCGTCGACGGTGACCGACGGCAATTGCGATTGCGCCAACGCATCGTCCGTACCGATCACTGACAGCACCACCAGACCCGACGCAGCAAACCGCGCCGGTCGCAACCACGTGCCCGACATTTATTCCCCGCTCGTTCAAAAAAATCTTCGAGCGAGTCGTTATCATGTTGATTTCGGCGAACAGGCTTGTGGCGCTTAGAACCCATCCAAGCCGTGCGCAAAGCTTGCGTGTGTGACCGAACGACAACGTTGTATCCAGCATTATCGCATGCAGCGCGCGAAAGTTTTGAATCGATCCAGACTGGAGCGATTCAAAATCATTCCGCTGCGACATTTTGCGCCATGATCGAAGACGCCGGACGCGCACGAGATGAGTGAGGTACAAACAGAGTTCATATTCTGTAGGACAGAATTGGCCTGGCGAAACTGAAAGTGTGGTCAGGATTGGCCATGCGAGCTCTTGCCGGTGGCGAGGCTGCCCGGTCGCGCGACGGCGAGGAACGATGTCGATCCCTGCCTGTAGAGACGGGGAGGCGATATCGACCTGCTGGCCCGGGGGTGGTTGGACGCGGGCAGGGACCGCCCCTCGCAATCCCCGCCATCCCCACCATATCTGGCATAATTGGCGGGGGGACACCGCAATGGCTTGGCCGTTGTGGGGTGATGTGATAACGCTCTGGGACCAGCTTCGACCGCCACTTTGGACCGTCCGCACCCGTCTTAAGGGCTTGCGGCGGTGGAGATATTTCGCCGATGACCGCTTCCTCGAAAACCGCTTCCGCGCCCGATTCCTTCTTCACGGCTGGTCTTACCGAGGCCGATCCGGAGATCGCCGCCGCGATCAAGGGCGAGCTCGGCCGGCAGCGTCATGAGATCGAGCTGATCGCCTCGGAGAATATCGTCAGCCGCGCCGTGCTGGAGGCGCAGGGCTCGGTGATGACCAACAAATACGCCGAAGGTTATCCGGGCGCGCGCTACTACGGCGGTTGCGAGTGGGTCGACGTCGCCGAGACGCTGGCGATCGAGCGCGCCAAGAAACTGTTCGGCGCCGGCTTCGCCAACGTCCAGCCGAACTCCGGCAGCCAGATGAACCAGGCGGTGTTCCTGGCGCTGCTGCAGCCCGGCGACACTTTCATGGGCCTCGACCTGGCCGCCGGCGGCCATCTCACCCACGGCTCGCCGGTCAACATGTCCGGCAAGTGGTTCAAGGCCGCGCACTACACCGTCCGCCGCGACGACCAGATCATCGACATGGACGAGGTCGCAAGGCAAGCCGAGCAGGTCAAGCCGAAGCTGATCATCGCCGGCGGCTCGGCCTATTCGCGTGCCTGGGACTTCAAGCGCTTCCGCGAGATCGCGGATTCCGTCGGCGCATATCTGCTGGTCGACATGGCGCATTTCGCCGGCCTCGTCGCCGGCGGCGTGCATGCCTCGCCGGTGCCGCACGCCCACGTCACCACCACCACGACGCACAAGTCGCTGCGCGGCCCGCGCGGCGGCCTGATCCTGACCAATGACGATGCGCTGGCCAAGAAGCTGAACTCGGCGATCTTCCCCGGTTTGCAGGGGGGCCCGCTGATGCATGTGATCGCGGCGAAGGCGGTGGCGTTCGGCGAGGCGCTGCGGCCGGACTTCAAGGTCTATGCGAAGAACGTGGTCGAGAATGCCAAGGCCCTGGCCGAGACGCTGCGCAGCCACGGCCTCGATATCGTCTCGGGCGGCACCGACAACCATCTGATGCTGGTCGACCTCCGCCCGAAAGGGCTGAAGGGCAACGTCTCCGAGAAAGCCTTGGTGCGCGCCGGCATCACCTGCAACAAGAACGGCATCCCGTTCGATCCCGAAAAACCGTTCGTCACCTCGGGTCTTCGGTTGGGCACGCCGGCGGCGACCACGCGCGGCTTCGGCGTCGCCGAGTTCAAGCAGGTCGGCGGCATGATCGCGGAGGTGCTGAACGCGCTGGCGCAGTCGCCGGACGGCAAGGCGCCGCTGGTCGAGGCCGCGATCAAGGAACGCGTCAAGGCGCTGACCGATCGCTTTCCGATTTATCAATAGGACCGCACGATCCGGAAAAGCGGGCACCGGTTTCCGAATAGATCGTGCGCAACGTAAGGGCTGGGTTGGATGCGTTGTCCGAGCTGCAATTCTCTCGATACGCAGGTCAAGGACTCGCGTCCGACCGAGGACTCCTCGGTGATCCGCCGCCGGCGCGTCTGCATGGCCTGCAATTTCCGCTTCACGACCTTCGAGCGGGTGCAACTGCGCGAGCTCACCGTGATCAAGCGCAACGGCCGCCGCGTGCCGTTCGACCGCGACAAGCTGGTGCGCTCGCTGCAGATCTCGCTGCGCAAGCGCCCGGTGGATTCCGAACGGCTGGAGAAGATGGTCTCGACCATCGTGCGCGAGCTCGAAAGCGGCGGCGAAGCCGAGGTGTCCTCGGAGGCGATCGGCGAGATCGTGATGGAGCATCTGCGCGGGCTCGACGACGTCGCCTATGTGCGCTTCGCCTCCGTCTACCGCAATTTCCGCGAGGCCAAGGACTTTGAAGCCGTGCTCGACGAGTTGACCGGCGAAGAGGACCCGCGGGTGGCGACGTTGCGAAAATGATCTTCCGGATCCTGGAAGACCAGTTCGCGCAGAAGTCCAAGGACGCGAAAGCCGCCGACCTGCGCTACATGCAGCTGGCGCTGGCGCTTGGCCGGCGCGGGCTGGGGCGCACCTGGCCCAATCCGGCGGTCGGCGCGGTCATCGTCAAGGACGGCGTGATCGTCGGGCGCGGCTGGACGCAAGCAGGTGGACGCCCGCATGCCGAGGTCGAGGCGCTCCGGCGTGCCGGTGATGCCGCGCGTGGCGCCACGCTCTATGTGACGTTAGAGCCTTGTTCGCATTTCGGCCGCTCGCCGCCCTGCGCCGATGCCGTGGTCGCGGCCGGGCTGGCCCGTGTCGTGTCGGCGATCGAGGATCCCAATCCGGAAGTCGCCGGGAAGGGCCATGGCAAGCTGCGCGCCGCCGGCATCGCGGTCGATATCGGGATGTGCGCCGCGGAGGCCGCGCGCGACCATGCCGGGCATTTCCGCCGCGTCAGGGACAAGCGCCCGCATGTGATCCTCAAGCTGGCCGTCTCCGCCGACGACAGGATCGCTGCCGCCGGCCACCGGCCGGTCGCGATCACGGGCGATATCGCGCGGACCCGCGTGCACCTGCTGCGGGCGCAGAGCGATGCGATCCTGGTCGGGATCGGCACGGTGCTGGCGGACGATCCGCTGTTGACCTGCCGCCTGCCGGGCATGGCGCCGCGCTCGCCGGTCCGCGTGGTGCTGGACCGGGCGCTGCGGATGCCGGGCGACAGCCGCCTCGTGCATTCGGCGCGGCAGACGCCGCTCTGGGTGATGACCTCGGATATCGCCGAGGCGGCTGCCGCGATGAAGCTCGGCGCTGCCGGCGCCGAGGTGATCCGCATCGCCTCGACCGCGCCGGCCGGGCTCGATCTGCCGGCCATGCTGCACGCGCTGGCGGAGAAGGGGATCACGCGGCTGATGGTCGAGGGTGGCGCGCGGGTCGCCGCATCCTTCGTGGCCGAAGGTCTCGTCGACGAAGCCTGGCTGCTGCGCGGGCCCGAGACGATCGGCGCCGGCGGTGTTCCCGCGCTGGACGCATTGCCGCTGGCCGCAATCACGCAGTCGCCGGCTTTCCGCCTTCATGCTAGCGAGATGCTCGGCAAGGACCATTTCGAAATCTACGAGCGTGCCTGATGTTTACCGGAATTGTCACCGATGTCGGTGAGATCACCAGCCTGAAGCAGGTCGCGCAGGGGCAGTTGCACCGGATGCGGATCGCCTGCGACTACGACCAGGCCACGATCGCCGACGGCGCCTCGATCGCCTGCAACGGCGTCTGCCTCACGGTGGTGGCCTCAGGCACGTCAGGCGGCAAGACCTGGTTCGATGTCGATGCCGCCGCCGAGACGCTCGGCATGACCACGGCCAAGCATTGGCGCGAGGGCGGCAGGCTCAACCTCGAGCGCGCGCTCAAGATCGGCGACGAGCTCGGCGGCCATATCGTGGCCGGCCACGCTGACGGCATCGCCACCATCACAAGGCGCGACGATCTGCCTGACATGGCGCGCTTCGAGCTGAAAACCACGCGGGAGCTGGCGCGGTTCATCGCGGCCAAGGGATCGGTGACGCTGGATGGCGTGTCGCTGACCGTGAACACGGTCGACGACGTCACGTTCTCGGTGCTGATCATCCCGCATACGCTTGCCGTGACGACGCTGAGCGGCTGGAAGGCGGGAAGCGAGGTCAATATCGAGGTCGATCTGATGGCCCGCTATGCGGCGCGGCTGGCGGAGATGAAGTGACGGCATAGGGCGTCACGCAGGCGTCGCAAGGCCGTCATTCCGAAGCACGCGAAAGCGTGAACGCTGAGATACGTGATGGCGTCCGAAAATCTCGAGATTCCGGGTTCGATGTTGGCGCATCGCCCCGGAATAACCGCACCAGGCAGCATTCCCTGCTTGGCTTGATTACCGCCGGCGACTACATAGCGTCCGGTACCAGAACGAAACGGATCGAATAATGGCTGACGCGCGGCGCGCACCCCTGAAGGACCAGACCGACATATCAGGCGCGCGCGCGCTGATCGTCGAGGCGCGGTTCTATGATGATATCCAGGACGCGCTGCTGGAGGGCGCGCTGGCCGAGCTGAAGGCTGCCGGCGTCAGCCACGACATCCTCACCGTGCCGGGCGCGCTGGAAATCCCGGCCGCGATCGCGATCGCGATCGATGCGGCGGAGGCCAACGGCAGGCCCTATGATGCGGCGATTGCGCTCGGCTGCGTGGTGCGCGGCGACACCATCCATTTCGAGATCGTCTCGCAGGAATCCTCGCGCGGCCTGATGGAGCTGGCCGTCGCGCGCAAATTCCCGCTCGGCAACGGCATCCTCACCGTCAACACCGAAGCGCAGGCCTGGGCACGGGCGCGCGTGAGCGAACTGAACAAGGGCGGCGATGCGGCGCGGGCGGCGCTCGCGATGCTGCGCATCAAACGCCGTCTGGCAAAGGCCTGACCATGGCAGACAGCAACAAGCCCGGCAAACCTCCCGAACGCAAGGCCAACCGGCGCGGCGCCGCGCGGCTCGCGGCGGTGCAGGCGCTCTACCAGATGGACATCGGCGGCGCCGGGATCAACGACATCTTCGCCGAGTTCGAAAGCCACTGGCTCGGCAACGAGGTCGAGGGCGAGAAATATCTTCCCGCCGAGGCCGCGTTCTTTCGCGACGTCGTCTCCGGCGTGGTGCGCGACCAGGCGAGGCTCGATCCGCTGATCGACGATGCGCTGTCGAAGGGCTGGCCGCTGAAGCGGATCGACGCCATCCTGCGCGCCGTGCTGCGGGCCGGCTCCTACGAGCTCGAGCATCGCAAGGACGTGCCCGGCCGCGTCGTGGTGTCGGAATATGTCGACGTCGCGCACGCCTTCGTCGAGAAGGACGAGACCGGCATGGTCAACGCCGTGCTCGACCAGATCGCGCGCCAGTTCCGCGGCGACGAGTTCGTACGGGGTTAACCGCGCATTTCGCTGCCATCACCCGCGAAGGCGGGTGATCCAGCACGCTGCGGCGGTCATGATAGATTACAGGCGACCCGGCGTACTGGATCGCCCGGTCAAGCCGGGCGATGACAACTGAGGGTGCTGCGAGCATCATGGCTGATCGTCAACACATAGCCTCCGGCGAAGACTCCCTGATCGCGCGCTTCTTCAAGCCGCTGGCGACCGATGCTGGCGCGTTCGGTCTCGATGACGATGCGGCCGCGCTGCAAGCGGGCGGCGAGGAGATCGTGGTCACCACCGATGCGATCGTCGAGGGCGTACATTTCCTGGCCGGCGATCCGCCGGACACGCTGGCGCGCAAGGCGCTGCGGGTGAACCTGTCCGACATCGCGGCCAAGGGCGCGGTGCCGGCCGGCTTCGTGCTGACCCTCGCGCTGCGCGGCGCCGGCGAGCAATGGCTTGTGCCGTTTGCGCAGGCGCTCGGCGAGGATGCCGCCAATTACGGTTGCCCGCTGCTCGGCGGTGACACGGTGTCGACCCCGGGCCCGCTGATGATCTCGATCACCGCTTTCGGCCGGCTGCCGCGGGGGCGGATGGTGCATCGCTCAGGCGCTGCCGTCGGCGACCGCGTGTTCGTGACCGGCACCATCGGCGATGCCGCGCTCGGCCTCGACGTGCTCCGGGGTGGCGCGGCCGCGGCGGCGCTGGCCGGCGATGCCGCCGCGCGAGACTGGCTCGCATCCCGCTACCGCGTGCCGCAGCCGCGCAACGCGCTGGCGCTGGTGGTGCGCGAGCATGCCAGCGCGGCCATGGACGTCTCGGACGGATTGGCGGGCGACCTCGCAAAACTCTGCGCGGCTTCCGGCGTCTCGGCCGAGATCGCGCTGCCGCGCATCCCGCATTCCCCTGCCGCCGCCACGCTGCTGGCGCGCGGCACCGTCGGCATCGAGGCGCTGGTCGCGGGCGGAGACGACTACGAAATCCTCTGCACGGTGCCAGCGGCGCGCGCCGACGCGTTCGCAGAGGCCGCGCAGGGCGCAGGCGTCGTCGTCACCGCGATCGGCCAGATTGTCACGGGCGGCGCTCTTCCCCGTTTCCTCGACGGGCAGGGCGGGGAACTGGCACTGAAGCGGCTGTCCTACAGCCATTTCTAGACTTCATTCCGGCGTGGACCGGCTTTCGATCTAAATACCTGCCGAAATCGGCGTTTTCAGCCTTGGGTGGCGTTGCGCCGCGGTAACGATTTTGGCAAGGTCGCGCCCGATTTGAGGCGATCCCTTTTTGGGGAGGGATCGGTCCTCAAGAAACAAGCGCCTGCCGCCCTGAGCGGCACAAAAAAGGGCGCGGGGGTTACATCAAGGATCTGAGGCAACATTCAATGACAGCTTTATGGGTGATTGTGCTCTGCGGGGCGCTTTCCATCGTCTACGCGATCTGGGCGACGCAGTCGGTCTTGAACGCGGATGCGGGCACACCGCGCATGCAGGAGATCGCAGGCGCCGTGCGCGAGGGCGCGCAGGCCTATCTGCGCCGGCAATACACCACGATCGGCATGGTCGGTATCGTGATCTTCCTGCTGCTCGCCTACTTCCTGGGCGTGCTGGTCGCCATCGGGTTCCTGATCGGCGCCGTGCTGTCCGGCGCCGCCGGCTTCATCGGCATGAACGTCTCGGTGCGCGCCAACGTCCGCACCGCGCAGGCGGCGACCACCTCGCTCGCCGGCGGACTCGAACTCGCCTTCAAGGCGGGCGCGATCACCGGCCTCCTGGTGGCCGGCCTCGCGTTGCTCGGCGTCACCATCTACTTCATGGTGTTGGTCAAGTTCATGGGTCTGGCGGCGAGCAGCCGCACTGTGATCGACGCCATGGTGGCGCTCGGCTTCGGTGCCTCGCTGATCTCGATCTTCGCCCGTCTCGGCGGCGGCATCTTCACCAAGGGCGCCGACGTCGGCGGCGATCTCGTCGGCAAGGTCGAGGCCGGCATTCCCGAGGACGATCCGCGCAACCCGGCCACCATCGCCGACAACGTCGGCGATAATGTCGGCGACTGCGCCGGCATGGCCGCCGACCTGTTCGAGACCTATGCGGTGACCGCGGTCGCCACCATGGTGCTCGCCGCGATCTTCTTCGCCAAGACGGCGATCCTGGAGAACATGATGACGCTGCCGCTGGCGATCGGCGGCATCTGCATCATCACCTCGATCGTCGGCACCTTCTTCGTCAAGCTCGGCGCCAGCCAGTCGATCATGGGCGCGCTGTACAAGGGCCTGATCGCCACCGGCGTGCTGTCGCTGTTCGGCGTCGCGCTCGCGATCCAGTGGCTGGTCGGCTTCGGCAAGCTCGAGGGTGTCGACTACACCGGCATGGCGCTGTTCTGGTGCGGCGTGGTCGGCCTCGTCGTCACCGGCCTGATCATCTGGATCACCGAGTACTACACCGGCACCGACTATCGCCCGGTGAAGTCGATCGCTTCGGCCTCGGTCACCGGCCACGGCACCAACGTGATCCAGGGCCTCGCGGTCTCGATGGAAGCGACCGCGCTGCCCGCGATCGTCATCATCGCCGGCATCCTCGTCACCTACAGCCTGGCCGGCCTGTTCGGCATCGCGATCGCGACCGCCACCATGCTGGCGCTCGCCGGCATGATCGTCGCGCTCGACGCCTTCGGCCCGGTCACCGACAACGCCGGCGGCATCGCCGAGATGGCGGGGCTGCCGAAGGAGGTGCGCAAGTCGACCGACGCGCTCGATGCGGTCGGCAACACCACCAAGGCGGTGACCAAGGGCTACGCGATCGGCTCCGCCGGTCTCGGCGCGCTGGTGCTGTTTGCGGCCTATAACCAGGATCTCAAATTCTTCATCAGCGACTCCAACGCCCATGCCTATTTCAAGGGCGTCAATCCGGACTTCTCCCTGAACAACCCCTACGTCGTGGTCGGCCTCCTGTTCGGCGGCTTGCTGCCGTACCTGTTCGGCGCGATGGGCATGACGGCCGTCGGCCGTGCCGCCGGCGCGATCGTCGAGGAGGTGCGCCGCCAGTTCCGCGAGAAGCCCGGCATCATGCAGGGCACCGACAAGCCGGATTACGGCAAGGCGGTCGACCTTCTGACCCGGGCGGCGATCAAGGAGATGATCATCCCGTCGCTGCTGCCGGTGCTGTCGCCGATCGTGGTCTACTTCGTGATCTACGCGATCGCGGGCGGCGGCGCGGCCGGCAAGTCGGCGGCGTTCTCCGCGGTCGGCGCCATGCTGCTCGGCGTGATCGTCACCGGCCTGTTCGTCGCGATCTCGATGACCTCGGGCGGCGGCGCCTGGGACAACGCCAAGAAGTATATCGAGGATGGTCACTACGGCGGCAAGGGCTCCGACGCTCACAAGTCAGCAGTGACCGGCGACACCGTCGGCGATCCCTACAAGGACACGGCGGGCCCCGCGGTGAACCCGATGATCAAGATCACCAACATCGTGGCGCTCTTGCTGCTCGCGATCCTCGCGCACTGAACGTGATGCGGTCACGCATCGCGCGCTGACAAGGCAAACACAGGCCCCGCGGCATCGCCGCGGGGCTTTTTGCTTTGGCTCACGTCGTCGCGGCTGTCGTTATGTCGCAGCCGACTGTGGGGTCAATTACAGATTGCAGGATAAATATAACGTAACTCCGTGGCCGATCAGCGCGATCATTCATTTTGCCCTCACGGAGGCGTGCATGACACAGATTGCGAATATCAACCCAAAGCATGGCAGAGCAGGGCGTCAGCCGACCAAGGCCGGATTGCGGCCGTTCAAGGACAACGCCGACCCCGGCATGTTCGGCCGGATGTTCGATCTTCCGGCCTTTGCGCCGTCCGAAGCATCACTGCATGCGCTGGCCGACGCGATGCGCGACGCCCAGCCCAACAATGCCGCCGGGGACAATCCCAATATCCCGTCGGGCTTCACCTATCTCGGCCAGTTCGTCGACCATGACATCACGCTCGACCTGACCTCGCTCGCCGAGAAGCAGGAAGACCCGCATGCCACGACGAACTTCCGCACCCCGCGGCTCGATCTCGACAGCGTCTACGGGCTCGGGCCTGACGGCAGCCCGCAGCTCTATGCGCGCGACCCCAACAACGTCACGCAGCCGAGTCCGAAACTCTTGCTCGGCAAGACCGCTGCGACGCCGCGTGCGGCCGGCGACCCGCCCAACGACCTGCAACGCAACGCGCAGGGGCGTGCGCTGATCGGCGATCATCGCAACGACGAGAACCTGCTGGTGGCGCAAACCCACCTCGCGTTCCTCAAATTCCACAACAAGGTGGTCGACCGGCTCGCCGGCGGCGCCAATCCGCCGGCACCGGACAGACTTTTCACCGAGGCGCGCAAGCAGGTCACCTGGCACTATCAGTGGATGGTGCTGCACGACTTCGTCGAGCGGCTCACCGAGCCCGGCATCGTCGCGAAGATCCTGGACGAGGGGCGCAAGTTCTATCGCTTCGAGAAGGTGCCCTACATGCCGGTCGAGTTCTCGGCGGCGGCCTACCGGCTCGGCCACAGCATGGTTCGCGAGGCCTACAGCCACAACCGCGTCTTCACGCCCGGCGGCCTCACGGCGGCGACGCTGAAGCTGGAGTTCGCGTTCTCCGGGCTGTCGGGAATCATCCTCGGCCAGGATGCCGCGGCGCTGCCGAATTCGCCGGGAGTACCGCCGAATGTCGCCACGCTGCCGACCGACTGGATCATCGACTGGAGCCGCTTCTACGAGTTCGATCCGCCGGTCGCGGCGACGCCGAACTTCCTGTTCAACCATTCGCGCAAGATCGATCCGTTCCTGATCCCGCAACTGCACGATCTGCCGGGCGGCGGCGGTAGCCTGCCGTTCCGCAATCTGCAGCGCGGCGTCAATCTCGGATTGCCGTCGGGCCAGGATGTCGCGAAGGTGATGGGGATCCCGCCGCTCACCCCGGCCGAGATCGCAACCGGGAGCGACGGCGCGGTCGCGGCCGCCCAGGGCTTCGATAAGAAGACTCCGCTCTGGTACTACATCCTGAAGGAAGCGGCGGTGAAGAAGGGCGGCCAGCGGCTCGGCCCGGTCGGCGCGCGGATCGTCGCCGAGGTGTTCATCGGCCTCGTCGCCGGCGACAGCCAGTCCTATCTGAGCGATCCGAACTGGAAACCGACGCTCCCGGCGAAGACGCCAGGCTCCTTCCTGATGAGCGACCTTTTGCGCTTCGTCGGAGATATCAGCCCGATCGACGGCGTCACCACGGGCTAGCTAGCGGCGATTTGCTGAAACCCGGCACGGTCGATCCACGACAAACCCGCGGTGCAAGCCGCGGGTTTTTGCTGTCGGATCGGGCATGCGACGCCCTGAAAGGTCAGCCGCGCCATGAAGTTCGAGATGACGAAGTGCTACCAATGCGGCGGCGAGACGGTGATGGGCCTCACCGTCTGTCCAATCAACTGGTGCGAGGGGCCGGCGTCGCCCGTGCATCCGGTCACTTCACCTCCATCTGCAGGCCTTCCTTCTCGATGATGGCGGCGAACTTCCTGGTCTCCGCGTCGACGAAGTCGGAGAACTGCTGCGGCGAGCCGTAGTCGGCGCGGGCGCCCATGCCGGCGATGTTCTTCTTGACGTCGTCGCGCTCCAGCATCGCCTTGACCTGCCGGTTGAGCTCATCGAGCACGTGCGCGGGCACGCTCTTCGGCAGGAATACGCCGAACCAGGACGAGACGTCGAACTTGGCGAGCTCCGGCGCGCCCTCGCGCATGGTCGGCAGGTTGGGCGCGGAATCGCTCCGCTCCGGCGTGGTGACGCAGAGGCCGTTGAGTTTGCCGTCCTGCACCTGCGGCAGCGACGGATAGAGATTGTCGAACAGGACCTGAATGTCGCCGGCAAGGGCCGCCTGCAGCGCCGGGCCGGCGCCGCGGAACGGCACATGCGTCATCTTCAGCCCGGTGAGCTGCAGGAACCAGGCGCCGGTGAGGTGAGGGCTCTGTCCGGTGCCGGACGAGCCGTAGGTCAGCTTGTCGGGGTTCTTTTTCAGGTAGTCGATCAGCCCGGGAATCGATTTGATGCCGGTCGAGGGATGCGCCGAGACGATGTTCGGGATCCGGATCATGTTGGAGACCGGCTGGAGCTGGTCGGCCTTGTAGGTCAGGTTCTTGAAGATGCTGTAGGCGATCGCATTCGGTCCGGGATTGCCGATCAGGATGGTGTGGCCGTCGCCTTTGGCGCGCGCGACTTCCGAGGTGCCGATGGTGCCGCCTGCACCCGAGCGGTTCTCCACGATTACCGACTGGCCCCAGAGCGGCTGCAGATGCGCCGCCAGCAGCCGGCCCATCACGTCGGTCGAGCCGCCGGCCGCCGCCGGCACGATGATCCGCACCGTCTCGGTCGGCCGCCAGTCGCCGGCGCCGAGGCTGGCGCGCGGCAGGATCGAAGCGGCCGACAATGCGGTCGCGCCCGACAATACCGTACGACGGGAAAATCTCTTGCTGGTCATGCGTTTACCCCCTGCTCAGGTGTTCTTTGCAGACGACCGTAGGGGACCGCTTGCCGTCTGGGCAAGCGACAACTTGGCGCAGCGGGCTAGTTGAAGCTCAGCAGCTTGAACAGCGGCGTCAGGTACGACATTTCCTGACCCGAGGTCGGCGTGGTGCGGCTGACGAAGTCGAAGATCTTGCCGTCCTTCAGGCCGTAATTCGCAAGCCGGCGCACCTGGCGGTTCTTGTCGAAATAGACCGCGATCACGCGCTGGTCGATCACCTGCTGGTTCATGAAGGCGACCGGGCGCGAGGTCCGCTGCGAGATGTAATAGAACACCTCGCCGTCCAGCGTGGCGACGGTCGACGGTGTGCCGAGCACAATCAGAACCTGGTCCTGGCTGGCGCCGATCGGGATCTGCTCCAGCGCGCCCTGCGGAAGGATATAGCCCTTCTGGAACTGCTCGCCGCTGCACCCTCCGAGGGCGGCGCAGACGAGGCCGACGGCGGCAACCGCGCACAAGCGCGAGAACAGGCCGCGCGAGGCGGGGCGGGTTGATCTTGAAATGCTTTGGCTCATCGGCGGAACTGATCCGTCCCCTTGCATCGGGCGAGGCGTTGACGTACCGGGCAGCTCACTGGATTGCAATATTGCCGAGCCTCCGACGGGCCGCCCTCAACAGGCGACCCTTGGGCCCGCAGCCGGAACCCATCATGCTTTGGCCGTTCAATCGCTTCAGGAAACCCCAAGCGCCCGCGCGCAGCACCATTGAGGCCATCTATGGCATGATCGTGACGCAGGCGCGAGAACCGTTATTTTACCGTGACTTGGGCGTCCCGGACACGGTTGACGGGCGTTTTGACCTGCTTTTGCTGCACCTTTGGCTGGTGCTGCGGCGGCTCAAATCCCTTGATGCGGCCCCGGAGCTGTCGCAGGCCCTGTTCGACCATTTCTGCACCGACATGGACGACAATCTGCGTGAGATGGGCGTCGGCGATCTCACGGTGCCGAAGCGCATGCAGGCCTTCGGCGAGGCGTTCTACGGCCGGACCGCGGCCTATGACCTCGCGCTGACCGACAGCGACGAGGCGCTGGCCCAGGCGCTCTGCAAGAATGTCCTCAACGGCCAGCACATCGAGCAGGCGCGCGAGCTCGCCGCCTACGCCAAGCAGGCGCTGGCGGCGCTGGGGCGCGCCGACCTTGCCGGGCTGAGTTCAGGCACCTGGCGTTTCCCGGCGCCGCAGACCGCGAGGGCCACGGCATGAGCGGCGATTCTTCACATGATACTTCAAGGGATCCGTGGCGCGTCCTCGTCAATGTGGCGCAGATCCCGGAGACCGGGCTGCATCGCGAGATCGAGGCCGACGCCGCGGCGCGTCGGGCGATGGCCGCCATCGCCGAGTTGCGCGAGGTGATCTCCGCGCGCGCGGCGTTCGACGTCCAGCCGAAGCGCGACGGCAGCTACCACGTCACGGGCCGGGTGCAGGCGCGGATCGGCCAGACCTGCGTGGTGACCCTCGATCCGATCGAGAACGACATCGATGAAGACATCGACGTCGTGTTCGCGCCACCGGAGCAGATCCCGCAGATGGCCGACCTGGTCGACGACGCGGAGGACAGCGACGAGGATACCCCGGATCCGCCGGAGCCGATCGTGGGCGGCTTCATCGATCTCGGCCGGCTCGCCACCGACGCGCTGTTTCTCGGCGTCGACCCGTATCCGCGCAAACCCGATGCGGTGTTTGAACAAAAGCTTGAAGCACCTGATCCTGAGGATCATCCCTTTGCCGCCCTCAAGGCCCTGAAGGAAAGGGACGGCAAGACGCCGAAGGGGAGCTAATGCGCGATGAGATTTGGTTGAATCGTCATCGCGCGTTAGCTCTTTGTTTGAGCATGATCTTTTCGGAAAGCCGCTTCGCACCTTTCCGGATCACGCTTTAGCCGTCACATTTGCGGGGATGGCTTGCCTGCGCGGCCGCGCGAGCGGTATCCGGCGGAACTTGAAATAACGCCATCAATATATTGAAATATCGGTATATTTTTGCTATATAACGACCTTGTTCCTTGGTCGGTTCAACGACTCGGCCGGCCAAGCTCAAGAGGTTGTGTCGGAGCAAGGACACGCTATTGTCGCGGCCCGGCCGGGACGTCAGTTGGCGTTTGGCCGCGCGCCGCTCGCGGCGGTGACTTCAAGCTTGCGGCTTGCGTTCGACAGGCTGCGGGAGAGCAGGTTTCCGGGACGTTCATGCCTCAAAAGGTTCGAATCGCGCTTGACGCCATGGGGGGCGATGTCGGCGCAGCCGTCGTCATTCCCGGCGCCGCGATCTCGTTGAGCCGTCATCCCGGCAGCGAATTCCTGCTGGTCGGAGACCGGACCCAGATCGAGCCGGAGCTTGCGAAGCATCCGGCGCTGAAGGCGGTATCGAAGGTGATCCATACCGATGTCGCGGTGAAGAATGACGAGAAGCCGAGCCAGGCGCTGCGGCGGACCCGCAGGACGTCATCGATGTGGCTGGCGATCGATGCCGTGAAACATGGCGAGGCCGACGTCGCGGTCTCCGCCGGCAACACCGGCGCGCTGATGGCGATGGGCGGGCTCAATCTGCGAACGCTGCCCGGCGTCGACCGCCCGGCGCTCGCCGCGGTGTGGCCGACGCTGCGCGGCGACTCGGTCGTGCTGGACCTCGGCGCCACGATCGGCGGCGATGCCCGCCATCTGGCGACGCTGGCGGTGATGGGCAGCGCCATGGCGAGCGTGCTGTTCAACCTCGAACGGCCGACCGTCGGCCTGCTCAACATCGGGTCCGAGGAGATCAAGGGCCATGAGGAGATCCGCGAGGCGGCCGGAATGCTGCGGGCGATGAACTCGCCGCAATTCAACTATATCGGCTTTGTCGAGGGCGACGGCATCGGCAAGGGGGACGCCGACGTGATCGTGTCGGAAGGTTTCTGCGGCAACATCGCGCTCAAGACCGCGGAAGGAACGGCGCGCCAGATGTTCACCCTGCTGCGCGAGGCCATGAGCTCGAGCTGGCTGGCCCGGATCGGCTATCTGCTCGCCCGCGGCGCGTTCCAGAAGCTACGCGACAAGCTCGATCCCAACAAGTCGAATGGCGGGGTGCTGCTCGGCCTGCAGGGGGTGGTGGTCAAGAGCCATGGCGGCACCAGCGCGGAAGGCTTTGCCTATGCGGTGGATGTTGGCTATGAGATGGCCCACTACGATCTCCTCACCAAGATCAATCAGATGCTCAATCGCGACGGCAGTGCGCTGGTGCAGGCGCAGACCGCGCAGGAGGCTGTCTCGTGACTGCGATACGTTCGGTAGTGCTCGGCTGCGGCTCCTATCTGCCGGAGCGGGTTTTGACCAACGCCGAACTGGCCAGCCGGATCGACACGTCGGATGACTGGATCGTGCAGCGCACCGGCATCCGCGAGCGCCACATCGCCGCGGACGGTGAGTTCACCTCGCATCTGGCCATCAAGGCGGCGCAGGCCGCGCTCGCCGATGCCGGGATCGACGCGCAGTCGATCGACCTGATCGTGGTGGCGACCTCGACCCCCGACAATACGTTCCCGGCCACCGCGGTCGCGGTCCAGCACGGGCTCGGCATCAATCACGGCGTCGCGTTCGACCTCCAGGCGGTGTGCTCCGGCTTCGTGTTCGCACTCACGACGGCCGACAATTTCCTGCGTGCCGGCAGCCACAAGCGGGCCCTGGTGATCGGCGCCGAGACCTTCTCGCGCATCCTCGACTGGAACGACCGCGGCACCTGCGTGCTGTTCGGCGACGGCGCCGGCGCCGTGGTGCTGGAGGCGCAGCCGGGGACCGGCACGACCGCCGATCGCGGCGTGCTGACCACCCATCTGCGCTCCGACGGACGCCACAAGTCGAAACTGTTCGTCGATGGCGGCCCCGGCTCGACCAAGACGGTCGGGCACCTCCGAATGGAGGGCCGCGAGGTGTTCAAGCACGCCGTCGGCATGATCACCGACGTGATCGTCGACGCCTTCAACGCCACCGGCTTCAATGCCGAGGACATCAACTGGTTCATTCCGCACCAAGCCAACAAGCGAATCATCGATGCCTCGGCGCACAAGCTGCATATTGCGCCGCAGAAGGTGGTGCTGACGGTTGACCTGCACGGCAACACGTCGGCCGCCTCGATCCCGCTGGCGCTGGCGGTCGCGGTGAAGGACGGACGCGTCAAGAAGGGCGACCTGGTGCTGTTCGAGGCGATGGGCGGCGGCTTCACCTGGGGTTCGGCGCTCGTGCGCTGGTAGGCCGATCGCTCAAAAGCGCTGATATCTGCCGGTGCCTTTCATGCGACTGCATGTTGGTCGCTGTTGACCATTGCGCGCTAAGCTTTTAATTTCAGTCAAGAAATTGTTCGCCGAGAGTGCGGGGCAGGCGATGACCAATGGAACCGGGAAAACAGTTACGCGCGTCGATTTATGTGAGGCGGTCTATCAGAAGGTAGGTCTGTCGCGCACCGAATCGTCGGCGTTCGTCGAACTTGTGCTGAAGGAGATCACCGATTGCCTGGAGAGGGGCGAGACGGTGAAGCTGTCGTCGTTCGGCTCGTTCATGGTGCGCAAGAAGGGGCAGCGCATCGGGCGCAATCCGAAGACCGGCACCGAGGTGCCGATCTCGCCGCGCCGTGTCATGGTGTTCAAGCCGTCGGCGATTCTCAAGCAGCGCATCAACGGCCACCTGGCTGCCAATGGCAGCGCCAAGGCCGAATGAACATTTGAACTGAGGTCAGAGGAGCCAGCATTTGGACAAGGCGCCGGATGCGTTCCGTACCATCAGCGAAGTCGCTGACGAACTCGACATTCCCCAGCATGTCCTGAGATTCTGGGAGACCCGTTTCGCGCAGATCAAACCGATGAAGCGCAGCGGCGGCCGCCGTTATTACCGGCCTGACGACGTCGACCTGCTCAAGGGCATTCGCCGGCTGCTGTACGGCGAGGGCTATACCATCCGCGGCGTGCAGCGGATCCTGAAGGAACACGGCATCAAGTCGGTGCAGGGCATCGCCGATCAGTCCGCGGCGATTTCGTTCGGCGCGGTCGAGGAAGCGGTCGGCCATAGCATGGCCGAGCCCGACGATGCCGAGCTCAACGACGGTCTCGATCTCGACGGCGAGGAGGGCGACGGCGACGAGGGCGGCATCGACTACCGCTTCGTCGATCCCGACGAGGACCCGATCCTGTCGACCTACAAGGCGCGCGCCCAGCCCAAGGTCCAGCTCAAGGAGCCGGCCATGGCGCCTGCGGCGCGGGCCGGGGTGACGGCCGCCGATCGGGCCCGGCTCGAGCGCGTGCTGCAGGACCTCGTCGCCTGCCGGCAGATGATCGACGCGGCGCTGAAGGACGGCTGAGGCCGCGGAACCGCGCCGCGACCTGTGCTTTAGGCCTTGCTGGACCCTGCGGCCGCCTTGCGCGAACGCCGGATCGCAGCTAATGGAACGGCATCGGAGCGTGGCGCAGCCCGGTTAGCGCACTAGTCTGGGAGACTAGGGGTCGGAGGTTCAAATCCTCTCGCTCCGACCATTTTTCCTCATAGCAACTGCTGGAGCATCTCGGGCCGGACAGCCATGGCGCGTCGTTCGCAGCTGAACCGAGATGCAATCGCGGACCTCTAAAAATTGAAATCCAGCGCGACGCGCTGGCAGGCTTTCTGAAGACGGCTATTGAGCGTGGCGAGCTTGGTGGTGAACTCGGCCAGCTCCTTTTCGCTGAACTCCTCGAACACCGTCTTGCGGAAGGCTTGGTGCTGATCGGCGAGGCTCGCCAGATGCTTTCTTGTCTTGTCGGTCAGCGACAGCCGCACCACGCGCGCGTCGGCCGGGGAGGGCGTGCGGCGCAGCAGTTCCTTCTGCTCGAGCAGCTTGGACTGCGTGGTGACGAACGACGGATCGACATGCAGCGCCTTCGAGACGACGTTGATCGGCACGCCGTCATCCTTGTCGAGATCGGAGACGGCGATCAGGATCATCCATTGCGGGCCGCTGACGCCGAGCGCCTTGCCCCAGAACTGGCGCACGTCTTCGAGGTGCGAGTTGATGGAAGATATTTCAAGCGTAAAGCGTTTAATGATATCGAGATTTGCGGTGGCGCGTTGGCGCGTCGCGTCCTTCCTGGTCACTGACACGAATTCCTCTCCTCTCGCCGACGCAGCTTTGCGCTGCTTTGATTCTTTTTTCTCTCGCGGCGTAGGTAAATTCTTCTCGCAACTCGCCTACGAACGCAAGTGACATTGAAGCAATTATGATGGCTGTATGACGGCGGGGCTTTTCCGGGTGCGGCAAGTTTTCGCTCGTGCATCCAAGGGGCTTAGCGGGCCAGCGTTGCTGGTGAGACACAGTGTGGCAGCATTCGTATAGCTGACTTTATAAACTATTTTGATTAGGGAATTGGGCAATGCATATTGAACCCGGCGGTAGGGGAATCTCGATCGTCCCGTTGCGTTGGTCGTTTCAGGTTGTCGGGCCCGGTTTTTTTTGAGGGGGGCGAGGCGGCCCGGCGGTCAGCGACAGTGCGGGGGGATCACGGGGCGGTAACGGTCCGGACTCTCCGCATATGAGCAACTTGGAGGTTTAATATGAAATTGGTGAAGAGCCTTATCCTGGGCTCGGCGGCTGCTCTGATGGCGGTCGGCGGAGCGCAGGCGGCTGATCTTCCCGTCAAGGCCAAAGCGGTCGAGTACGTGAAGGTCTGCTCCCTGTACGGTCCCGGCTTCTACTACATCCCGGGCACCGACACCTGTATCAAGCTGGGCGGCTATCTGCGCGTCGACGTCGTCGCGAACGCGAACAGCGTTGCCGGTCCGAACTACAACGGCCCTGGCGGCGCCAACAACCGTTTCACCAACGGCTACACCTGGCGTTCGCGTGAAGACCTGAACATCGATACGCGCACCGCGACCGAGTACGGCGTGGTCCGCACCTACTTCGATGCGGTGTTCACCTGGACCACCGACAATTACGGCGTGAACGGTGCGGCTCCCGGCGCGACCGTCTACGCTCCGCTCGGCGGCGGCGGCACGGTTGCCCCGGCTTCGGCTCCGAACAACGCGGGCGCCGGCAACGGTTCCTACGGCACGGTCGGCGTCTACTTCGCCTTCATCCAGTTCGCCGGCTTCACCATCGGTAAGGCGGTGTCGCAGTTCTCGGCTCCGTGGACCAACTATCCCGGCAACAACTTCGACGGTCTCGTCGGCGGCGGCGGCACGGTCACTGGTGTCAACCAGTTCACCTACACCGCGCAGTTCGGCAACGGCGTGTCGCTCTCGCTGTCGGCTCAGGATCAGGCCGCCTACTACCAGGCTGGCGTGAACAACCTCAGCGCCGGTGGTGCTTACGGCGCCAGCGACTATGCCGGCACGATCTCGCCGGACTTCGTCGCAGCCCTCAAGGTCGAGCAGGCCTGGGGTCTGTTCCAGGCGTCGTTCGCTGCGCATGACAACCACGCTGCCTACTACGGCGCCACCGAGTTGACCGGTCATCCGGACGACAAGTGGGGCTGGGCTGGTCAGCTGGCCCTGTCGATCAAGAACATCCCGACTGGACCTGGCGACACGATCAACGTCCAGGGCGTCTACACGGATGGTGCGACCCGCTACAACATCCAGGACCTGGCCAACCAGGCCGGTGCGGTCGCGATCTACAGCGGCTCGAGCCTCCCGTTTGCCTATGGCAGCGTCGGCTTCGGCACGGCGCCTGACACTGTGTTCGCGGCTGGCACGCAGCAGCAGACCGTCAAGACCTGGGGTATGCGCGGTGCGTACACCCACAACTGGGATCCTTACTGGAACACCAGCATCTACGGTGCTTATGCCGCGGTCATGTACAACGACACGGCGAAGACCCTCATCTGTGGCGTCGGTGGCGTCGGTGGCTCGTTCCGCACTGCCTTCGGTGGCGGCGCTGGCGTGACCACCTGCAACCCCGACTACAACATTGCCCAGCTCGGTTTGATCACCCGCTGGACCCCGGTCAAGAACCTCACCTTCTCGGCGGACGTGACCTACACCATGCTCGATCAGAAGTATGCTGGCACGATCACGACCTCCGCTGGCTCGATCGGCAAGCCGAGCGCGACCTACGAGCTGAAGGATCAGAACACCGTGATGCTGCTGCTGCGCGCGCAGCGCAACTGGTAATACCGGTTGAACTGATCACGGCACAAAACAGAACCCCGGCAGGCAACTGCCGGGGTTTTTCTTTGGCGAGGCGTGGTTCTTCTCAGGTGAAGAAAGCGGCAAATGCGGCTGCGACAACGTCGCCTCCTGCCGATCACGAAGACGTGCCATGCGATTCATTCGCCGCAAACTTATTTACTTAGCTGATCTACTAAACTATATAGGTTCCGGCCAACAATTGAATGATGGCTCTTAGCTTCAGCTAAGCCTCCCAAACCTCCGGCAATGCCCTGCCGGAGGTTTTTGATTCCGGGCCCATCACATCAGCTACATTCCTCGTGCCGGCTTGCGTCGCGTTCTGCCACTGCGCGCCCCGATGACGTGAGCCGACGGCCGCCGTTCCGTCGATTCGGAGCCGTCAAGATTTGACGGAATCAATCCGCAATGCATTCTCGCCGGCATGCGACGGTTGAAGGACAGCCGCCTGGCGCGCATGAGCAGTGGCCATTACTGCCTGATACGCGATCTCGGGCCGGTGAAGGGGGGCAAGGGATTGCGGCACCATGAGGTGGTCCTCGACCTCTCGTGGCGCGGCCTGCTCCGGCTGCTAATCCCGTCGCTCGGGCGTCCCGCCGCGCCGCGCGCCTTGGCCATGTCCGGATCGGGCACCAGTTCCGCCGTCGCGGCCGCTGGACGCCGCAACGACAATCAGTAGGCTTGGCTGGCCGGATCGACACCGCCGCCCTCGAGAGCGGGGATCGGATCTGCGGGATGAAACAGCGAGGGCCAGCCGATGACGATGCGTCCGACGGGCGTGATACCGCCGATGACGACGCCGTTCCGCAAGGACGGCGAGATCGATTTCAAGCTGGTGGGGCCGCAGGTCGACTGGCTGCTCGGCGCCGGCTGCCACGGCATGGCCGCCGGCGGCTCGACCGGC
The DNA here is from genome assembly GCF_020329505.1 of Bradyrhizobium semiaridum. Lineage (GTDB taxonomy): Bacteria > Pseudomonadota > Alphaproteobacteria > Rhizobiales > Xanthobacteraceae > Bradyrhizobium > Bradyrhizobium semiaridum. The sequence continues at coordinate 442,560 of NZ_JAGKJJ010000001.1, read as the reverse complement.
GAGGGCCACGCGCTCGACCACGAGGAATATCGCGACCTGATCGCGGCGACGGTGGAGGCGGCGAGGGGCCGCGCGCCCGTGATCGCAGGCATCATCGTCGATTCGACGCGCGACGCCGTCAGGCGCGGCAGGCTGGTGCGCGACATGGGTGTCGCGGCGCTGCAGGTGACGCCGGTGCATTATCTGTTCAAGCCGGACGAGGAGGCGATGGTCGGCCATTTCCGCCGCATCGCCGACGACACCGGCATGCCCATCATCATCTATAACGTGGTGCCGTGGTCCTACCTGTCGCCGGCGCTGCTGACCCGGATCATGACGGAGGTGCCGCTGGTGATCGGCGTCAAGCAGAGCGCGGGCGACCTGAAACTGTTCGCCGATCTGATGATGATGGCGCCGGACAAACTGATCTACAGCGCCGTCGATGCGCTGATGTATCCGTCCTACACGCTCGGCGCCCACGGCTCGATCGCGGCGATCCTGACCGCCGCGCCGCATGCATCGGTGGCGCTGTGGGACGCCGTGAAGGCCGGCGATCATCCGCGCGCGCTCGACCTGCACAAGAAACTGCTGACGCTGTGGAATGCCGTCATCGCCGACAATCTGCCGGCCTGCACGCGCTATGCCCAGATATTGCAGGGCCTGCCGCAGACCTATCCGCGCACGCCGATGCCGGAGGCATCCATGGCGCAGCAAGCCGCAATTGCGAAAGCGCTGGAAGGATTGGGGGCATTCACCGGCAAGCGCGTCGAGGCGGCGGAGTAGGCGGACGCTTAAACTTTGCGTCTTATTTGCAAATCGGCGTTCGGCCGAAACGGTTCAGGCGCGGGGTCATCGCGCCGGATGCGCTCTGCGCTGGAGGACCGGTAGCCGGCTCAGATCCCGAGCAGCCAGACGCCGAGGACGACGCCGAGAACCGCCAGTCCGCTGATGGTCCAGCCGGCGGCATAGGCCGCGCCTGAAGTGTCGGGTTGATCGACCATCGAATCATGCCAGTGGGTCATTCCAACCTCCCTGGAAGAAAGCACTCCCTGTCGGGTAGGTCTCGGCCGCAGGGACAAGGTTCAACCATGACGAGCGATTTCGGTTCCCGGCTTGCTGGCGGGGGCGCCTACCAACTCGCCCGCGCCGGCGGCACGCCCCGGACGCTGCGCGGCTGCGGTGCCGCCTCGGCGGCCGCGGCCGAGCCCGAGATGCCGGCCGCGATCGCCATCAGCATCGCTGCGACCGCCTTGTTGAGAACCACCATGATTGTTGTCTCCGATTGCCCGAGAGAGCTTCCATGACGGTTTGTTCGCGACGCGGAATGAGCTTGTTACGTCGGCCGCGGCTCACCAGCGCGTGAGCGGCGCGCGGCGTTGATGGCCGACAAATCCGTGATGTAGAGTGCAGCGCGAAACGGTTGGGACCGCGATCCGCGCGCCCACTGATCCGAAGAAAAAAACAGGGACGAAACGGATCTCACATGAAGGATTTTGCCGGAAAGATTGCCGTCATCACCGGTGGCGGCACGGGGATGGGACGCGAACTGGCGCGCCAGCTCGTCGCCGAGGGCTGCAACGTCGCAATGTGCGACGTCTCGGCCGAGGCGATGGCCGAGACCAAGCGGCTCTGCGAGGTCGAGAAGCTGCCGCAGGGCCTGCGCATCACCACCCACGTCGCCGACGTCTCGATCGAGGATCACTACAAGCGGTTTCGCGACGAGCTGATCGAGCAGCAGGCGACGGACAAGATCCATCTGTTGTTCAACAATGCCGGTATCGGCGGCGGCGGCAGCCTGTTCACCAATACCCGCGAGCAGTGGGAGCGCACCTTCAACATCTGCTGGGGTGGCGTCTATCTCGGCGTCCGCACCTTCCTGCCGCTGCTGGTGAAGGCCGACGAGGCGCACATCGTCAACACCTCGAGCGTCAACGGCTTCTGGGCCTCGGTCGGCCCCGGCGTGTCGCACACCGCCTACTGCTCCGCGAAATTCGCCGTAAAGGGTTTTAGCGAAGCGCTGATGAATGATCTTCGCCTCAACGCGCCGCACGTCAAATGCTCGGTGGTGATGCCCGGCCATATCGGCACCTCGATCGTGTCGAACTCGCGCAAGGTGCAGCTCGGCACTACCTCCGACCAGCTCAGCGCCGACGAGCTGACGCAGGCGCGCCAACGGCTGAAGGGGCAGGGCCTCGACGTCGCCAGGATGTCGGATGCCGATATCCAGCAGCTCGCGCTCGACCGCGCCCGCATCTTCCACGACGAGGCGCCGACCTCGGCGGCCGCCGCCGCCAAGATCATCCTCGACGGCGTCAAGGCCGACCGCTGGCGCATCCTGGTCGGCGACGATGCGCACCTGCTCGATGAGCGCGTGCGCAAGACGCCGGAGCAGGCCTACACGCCGGAGTTCTATCAGAGTATCGTCGCCGAGACCGGCTGGAAGGTCGGCTGATATCTGCGTCGCAAGCGGCGCCAAACATTCGGTGTCGTCCCGGCGAAGGCCGGGACGACGCTTGGGGAGGTGTCTCGGCCCACCTAGCCGCGCATCGCGCGCTGCCGCGACCCGACCTGATAGGCGAGGCGGTAATGTCCTGAGCAATAGGGCATGCCGCCGAGCGGGGTGTTGCCGCAGAAGCAAAAATCCTCGGCGCCGGGCGTGCTGATCGGCCAGCGGCAGCGCTGCTCGCTCAGCTCGAACAGCGAGCAATTGTTGGTGCTGACGATCGGTGCATCGTCGGCCTGCTCGTAGACCTCCTGGAGCATCCGGAACTGCTGCTTTGTAGTCGGCGCCGGTGCGGCACGCCCGGCGGATTTCTTCCGCCGTGCCCGGCGCTCCTCGGGCGTGGTGCGGGTGAGGTTGAGCCGCGACAGCTTGCCGATCACGGCATTGCGGCTGACGCCGATGTTGACGGCAATGTCGCGGCAGGAGAGGCCGGCTGCGAAATAGCTTTTGAGTTGTTCGACGCGCTCGGGCGTCCAGGTCGCTTGAAGGGCAATCATTTGACGGTTCCACGTTCTGTGTTGAACCGCCGCGCCGGTACACCCGTCAGGGCGTGCGTCCGTTGTCGCGGATTGCAAGCAACCCGTCCTTGATGGCGAGCCGAATGCCTTCCTCGATCAATGTCCGTGCGACGCCCGGGACGCTCGTGCCGTGGGTGCCCTGCCGCACCAGCTTCTCGAGATAACCGATGGTCGAGAGTGCCAGCGTGACCGGGACGCGGTCGGTTTCGGCCTTTTCCGTAGCCATAAGGAAACGCTTAACCTTGAACGCAGTTACTGAAAAGTATCTATTTAGACTCTATTTAGGATTGGGCCTGCCCGTCAAGCCGGGCTATTGCGGTCTGTGCGGGCCGCGCGCCGCCATCCGCCGGAGACCCATTCCGGCCGCCGGCGGCATCGACGCTGACGGATTATCCAGTTGAACGAAGGCGTTAGGCGCGTAATTCAACCTTGACCGGAAACTTCTTGAGCAGCCGCTCAGCGGCCTCGGCCTTTCCGGGCGGCGCGGTCACACTCAAATACAGGCCGCGCGACGGATCGGTGATCGCGTCCACGCTGACCTCGCTGAGCCCTTCCAGCTTCAGCAGCTCGCGCGCGGCGTCGCCGGCGGCGATCTCGCGCAGTTTCGGCTTGAAGATCTTGCCGACCGGGGTGACCGGCATGTCCGGAATCACCGAGACCACGCGCGGCCGCGCCGGCGGTTCCAGAATGTTGTCCTGCACGAAGGCGGCGAGTGCCTGCGCATCGATTTGGGCGCCGGGCTGCGCCGAGACGAACAACATCGGCACTTCGCCGGCATAGGCGTCGGGACGGCCGACCGCGGCGGCGAGGGCCACGCCGGGGAATTGCAGCGCCGCGTCCTCGATCGCGCGTGGGTCGATGTTGTGGCCGCCACGGATGATGACGTCCTTGGCGCGGCCCAGGATGTAGACGAAGCCGTCAGCGTCGATCCGGCAGATGTCGCCGGTGCGCAGCCAGCCGTCGCGGAATGCCTCTTCGGTCTGTTTCTGGTCGACGTAGCCGGCGAACACCTGCGGCCCGCGCGTCAAGAGCTCGCCGACCGGCGAGGGCCATGGTCCGGTGTGCAACTTGCCGCCCTCGAGGATCGCGAGCTCGACCATTGGATTGCGGGTGCCGACGCTTTCGGGGCGCGGCTTCACGCCGTGCACGTCGTGGGTGATGGCGCCGGCGAGCTCGGTCATGCCGTAGAGCTGCTGGATGCAGTCGCCGCCCCAGGTGGCGAGGTAGCGTCGTTCGATCTCCGGCGGACAGATCGAGGCGCCGGTCGCGGTGACGCGCAGGCACGAGATGTCGCTGTCGGCGACCGGCACGTCGGCCAGCGCGCCGAGCGTGGTCGGCACGTTGCCGGCGATGTTGACCTGATACTTCTCGACGATCCGCCAGAAATTCGTGATCAGCGCCGGATCGCGCGCGCCGGCCGGGCCGGGGATGAAGATCGTCGTGCCGGCCGACAGGCAATTGGCCGTGGTGCAGAACAGGCCGCCGACATGGAACAGCGGCAGCGTGATCATCGCCCGTTCGCCGCCATGGAAGTCGAGCGCCATCCGCGAGGACAGGGTGGAGGCAATCATCGCGCGGTTGGTGAGCCGCGCCACCTTGGGATGGCCGGTGGTGCCGCCGGTCGGCAGCATCACGGCGACACGGTCGGCCTCGCTCATATCGGTCGACTTGCCGTAATCATTGCGCCAGGCCGGATCGGGCTTCAGCACCTCGCCGTCGAACGCGATGCTGCCGTCGAGCGGCGCGATCACGATGCGCTTCAGCGAGGGCACTTCGCGCTGCAGGCCATCGACCTTCTCGTAAAGCCCGCCCGGCATGCCCGGCGGCGGCGCCAGCAGCAGCTTGGCCTTGATGGCATTGAGCTGGGCGACGATCGCCTCGCGCGTGAACAACAGGTTGAGCGGCTCGGCGACGCCGCAGGCGGCCGCGCCGAAGATCGCGACCACGGCGACCGGGCTTGCCGGCAACAGGATGGCGACCGGATCGTCCTTGCCGATCCCTTGCGCGCGGAAATAGGTCTCCGCCGCCTTGACGCAGCCCATCAGATGATCGTTCGAGATCACGACCGGGTTGGGATCGAGCGGCGCGCGCAAGTAGATCACGGCTTCCGCCTCGGGCGCGCCCTGCGGGCCGCGGGCGATCAGATCGAGGATGCGCGGGCAGGCGGCGAGCGTCTCCTGCATCTCCTTGTCGCGCGCGGCCTCGTCGGCCGGCGAAAGCCTCTCCTTCAGCATGTCCGTCCCATCCGTTTGTGTTCGTTGGGACGGAGTGTATCGAGGCGTTCGCGCGGAACACAAGTGCGGCCATTTGGCACTTCGTCATTCCCCGGTGCGCAATTTGCGCACCTGAGGGCTCGCGAAGCGAGAACCCGGAATCCACCAGGTCGCAGGCTCCGTAGACGAACGGATTCCGGGGTCGACGCTGCGCATGACCCCGGAGTGACGGCGGGTCGTCAGCCGTGCACGACCGACTTCGCGATCATGCAGTGAATGCCCTTGGAGCCGTTCACCGTCTGCGTCACCCGGAGGTCGGCGGCGAGGCTGCACAGCGTGTAGGCGTCCTCGCCCGAGAGATTCCGCTTCTCGCCGAGCAGCACGATCATGTCGCGCAGCGCCTTGACCACGCACTGGTCGAGATCGGGATCCATCGCCATGGTCATGTAATGGTCTGAAGTCTCGGCGCGCGGATAAGCGAGCTTGAGGTCCTTGCGCAAGGTCAGGCGGAAGCGGCCGGTGAGCGCGGTCTCGATCGCGGTGACGCAGACCTCGCCGTCGCCCTGCACGCCATGGCCGTCGCCGCAGGAGAACAGCGCACCCGGCACGAACACAGGCAGATAGAGCTTTGCGCCGGCGCCGAGCTCCTTGTTGTCGAGATTGCCGCCCATCGCGCGTGGGATCAGCGAGGAGATGCGGCCCCAGGCCGGCGGCGGCGACACGCCCATCACGCCGAAGAACGGTTTGAGCGGCAGGTCGAGGCCCCACGGCATGCGGCCGACCATGCGGTCGCGATCGAGCGGGATGTTGAGGATGCGCGTCTCGTGGAAATCGTCGGGCAGGGTGCCGGACAGCGGCTTGATCAGATTGTAGCCCCAGTCCTGGCGCAGCTGCACGTCGAGGATGTCGACCTCGAGCACGTCGCCGGGGAAAGCGCCATCCACTGCGATCGGGCCGGTGAGGATGTGCCCGGGCACCATCCGCTCGTTCTTCGCATGGATATCGTCGAGTTCGGGCGGGACGTGAAACTTGCCGCGGTCCGGCACCACGTCGGGGCCGCCGCTGACGGTCTCGATCGTGACCTCGTCGCCGCTCGCAATGGTGAGCACCGGCTTCAGCCTGGCTTCAAAGAAGCCCCAATGGCAGGTTTCGGGGCTGGACTTCAGGTGATGATGGGGCATGTGACGTCTTTTGATTGCTTGTCCGGCAGCGTATGACGCTGTAGCAGAACTTCGCAGAGGCTTCCCTTGTTTTTTGTGCTCTCCAAGACGCTCGGCATCATGCTGCTGCCGGTGAATCTCTTGATCGGCCTTGGCGTGCTCGGCGCCGCGTTGCTGCTGACGCGGTTCGCTACGCTTGGCCGCAGGCTGATGGTCACGGTAGCGGCTGTGCTGGCGCTGAGCGCTTTTTCGCCGGTAGGTAATGTCCTGATCTATTCGCTGGAGCAGCGCTTCCCGCCATGGAATCCGGCGCACGGCGCGCCCGACGGCATCATCGTGCTCGGCGGATCGATCGATCCGGATATCTCGCGCGCACATCGGACGCCGGTGGTGCGGCAGGCCCCCGACCGCATCATCGTCGCGGCCGAGCTGGCGCGCAAATATCCCGATGCCCGTATCGTCTTCACCGGCGGCAACGCCAATCTGATCTCGCACGATGCCAAGGAAGGCGACTACGCCGGCGAGCTGCTTGCGGGCCTCGGCATCGCGGGGCCGCGCGTGATCATCGAGCGGCAGTCGCGCAACACGGTGGAGAATGCCGAATTCTCCAAGGAGCTGATCAAGCCGAAGCCGAACGAACGCTGGCTGCTGGTCACGTCGGCCTATCACATGCCGCGTTCGGTCGGGTTGTTTCGCAAGGCGGGATTTGCGGTCGAGCCCTATCCAGTCGATTGGCGCGTCGGCGGGGTGGACGATCTGTTCATCATCAACATGGGCATGGACGGGCTGTCGCGCACCGAGATCGCGATCCGCGAATGGCTCGGGCTCGTCGCCTATCGGCTGAACGGCAAGACCGACGCCCTGTTCCCCGGGCCGGACGCGCCGTGAAGCGCGACGCGCGGGTCGCCTCCGCCGGCCAATCCGGCTAACATCGATGCAAACAGGCGGCGCTAGAGCCGCTGGTCACGGGAGCTCACGCATGCAACAGCAGACACCGCCGGAACAGTTCGATCTCGCCGCGATCGTCGCCGATCTCAACAGCCTGTTGCGGCTGAAGACCACGGTGATCGGCATCAAGATGTTTGCGCGGGTCGAGGACATGGAGGCGATCCCGAAAATCCGCCGGCCCAGCGCGGTGCACACCACCGACCAGATCGTCAGCATGGCCTCGCGGCTCGGCTGGACCGTCGGCATCACCGGCGATGATCTGGTCGGCGCGCAGTGCCGCGCGGTGATCGGGCTGGCGCCGCAGGACGAGAAGTGGCTCGCCGGCGAAAGCTATGTCGGCGTCTGGCACGGCACCGCGGAGGACGCGCGCAAGCGCCAGGAGGCGCTCGACGTCGTGCCTTACGGCCGGTACCAGGCCATGGCGGTGAGCCCGCTCACCTCGGGCCGGCTCAATCCGCCCGACATCTGCCTCGTCTATGCGACACCGGGGCAGATGATCATCCTGATCAACGGACTGCAGTATACCGGCTACAAGAAATTCGAATGGGGCGTTGTCGGCGAAACCGCATGCGCGGATTCGTGGGGCCGGGCGCTGAAGACCGGCGAGCCGAGCCTGTCGCTGCCGTGCTTCGCCGAGCGCCGCTATGGCGGCGTGCCGGACGAGGAGATGCTGATGGCGCTGCCGCCGGCCTATCTCGTCAAGGCGATCGCCGGCATGAAGCAGCTCGCCAAGAACGGCCTCCGCTATCCGATCGCGCCTTACGGCATCCAGGCCGATGTGCGCGCAGGAATGGGCGTGTCGTACGCGAAGAAATAGTCCAACCATCCGTCATTGCGAGGCGCTCGCGACAAAATTGCACAGCAAGTTTGCGCTGAAGTGACGAAGCAATCCATCTGCGCGCTTGGAGATAATGGATTGCCTCGCTTCGCTCGTAATGACAGAACGAACAGTATCCGCTCTCCAGGAACCCGATTTATGGCTTCGTCGAAATTCGACATCATCGTTTACGGCGCCACCGGCTTCACCGGTCAGCTCGTCGCCGAGTATCTCGCCGCTCATTACAAGGCTGATCGTGCGCTGACATGGGCGATGGCCGGGCGCAGCAAGGACAAGCTCGCCGCGGTTCGCGATGCGATCGGCGCGCCGTCGGATACACCGCTGATCGTCGCGGATTCCGGCGATGCCGCCGCCCTGAAGGCGATGGTCGTGCAAGCCAAGTCGGTGATCTCGACGGTCGGGCCGTATCAGCTCTATGGCAATGAGCTGGTCGCGGCCTGCGTCGAGACCGGCACCGATTATTTCGATCTCTGCGGCGAGCCGGTCTGGATGCGGCAGATGATCGACAAGCACGAGGCCGCCGCCAAGGCGAGCGGCGCGCGCATCGTGTTCTCCTGCGGCTTCGACTCGGTGCCGTTCGAGCTCGGCACCCTCTTCGTGCAGGACGAGGCGAAGCGCGTGTTCGGCGCGCCGGCGCCGCGCGTCAAGGGCCGCGTCCGCGACATGCGCGGCACGCTGTCCGGCGGCACCGCGGCGAGCGCCAAGGCGACGTTCGATGCCGTGGCCAAGGACCTCAGCCTTGTCGCCATCCTCAACAACCCGTTCGCGCTGACGCCGGGCTTCGAGGGCCCAAAGCAGCCGCGCGGCAGCAAGCCGGCCTTTGAAGAGGATCTGCAATCCTGGACCGCGCCGTTCATGATGGCGCTGATCAACACGCGCAACGTCCACCGCTCCAACATGCTGATGGGCTTTCCCTACGGCAAGGAGTTCGTCTACGACGAGATGGTGCTCACCGGTCCCGGCGAGAAAGGCGAAGCCAACGCCAAGAAGGTGATGGCGCTGAACGCCGAGAAGACCGGACCCGGCGCGCCGAAGCCGGGCGAGGGCCCCTCGAAGGAAGAGCGCGAGAACGGCCGCTATGACCTGCTGTATCTTGCGATCGCGTCCGACGGCCGCGCCGTCCGCGCCGGCATCAAGGGCGACCGCGATCCCGGTTACGGCTCGACCTCGAAGATGATCTCCGAATGCGCGATCTGCCTGCTGCGCGACACGCCCGACGTGGCCGCCGGATTCTGGACCTCGGGCGCGGCGATGCAGCACAAGCTGATCAAGCGGCTGGTCGACAATGCCGGCCTGACGTTCACGGTCGAAGCGTAGGGTGAGCACGTCGCTATCGCTCCATTGCCCAGCCTACGGATGCCTGTCGTCGCCCGGCTTGCCGCCCCGCTAAAGCTTCGGCGAGCCCAAGACCGGAGGCCCGGTCGAAGCCTTGGCGTAGACGGGACCGGGCGACCCGGTATTCCAGAGACGGTTGTGATCGACCAATGGGCCGCGGCGTACTGGATCCCCCGGTCGAGCCGGGGGACGACACAGAGTATGTGGCGGCAATCCGCTGTTATCGTCGGCCTTCGCGGGCTCAGCAGTGGTCTACGCCGCGCGGGGATTGTACGCGTACATGAAATCCATGCCCTTCGACGCCAGGGGCAGCATCAGCTTCATCACGTGATCGCGCAGCCATGCGCCGGCCGGGCTGAACTCGCGCTTGCTGTTGCCGTTGCGGCGGGCGAGGGCGACGATCTTCTCGGCGCGCGGGCGCCGCTCGTGCTCGAAGGCCTGGAAGGTCAGGCCGAGCTCCTGGCCATCGCGCATCAGCATTCCGAGCCGCAGCGCGTCTTCCAGCGCCAGCGACACGCCCTGGCCGGCATGCGGGCTGGTGGCGTGCGCGGCGTCGCCGATCAGCAGCGTCCGCTTGCGCGACCAGGTCGGCAGCGTCGCGACGTCGAGCGTGTCGGTGACCACGATATTGTCGGCGGCGTCGATGATCGCGGGGATCGGATCGTGCCAGCCGGCGTGGAAATCGCGCAAGTGTTGCCGGATCGCGTCCTGGCCCTGCAGGCGGAAGGCCGCGGCCGTCATGCCGCGCGACGGCTGCGTGCTCCACCACATCGCGCCCTCGTTTGGATCCGGGCTGCACAGGCCGTAGCCGAAGAAGCCGCTCTGACCGAAGGTGGTTTCCATCCGCTGGCCGATCGAGAGCTTCTCGAGCATCGCGCGCGGCACGAAGCCGCCGAATCCGAGCAGCCCGGTATCGAACGGCGTCGGTCCGTCCGGAATCACGTGCCGCCGCGCCACCGAATGCACGCCGTCGGCACCGATCACGAAATCGCCCTCGGCGGTGGTGCCGTCGGCGAAATAGGCGATCACCGGCTGGTCGCCGCGATCCTCGATCTTGACCAGCCGCTTCTCGAAGAACACCGAGACGTTCGAGGACCAGGCCTTGTCGATTAGCGTCTCGCACAGCGTCGCGCGGCACATGTTCACCGCCGGCTGGCCGAAACGCTCCTGCATGTTGCGATTGAGCGAGCCGAGCTTCTTGCCGCCCTGCGAGTAGAAGTCGAAGGATTCCGCGATCGAGCCGCGGCGGATCAGATCGTCGGCGAGGCCGAGCTCCGCCAGCACATGCATGCCGTTCGGCGCGATCTGCAGGCCGCCGCCGATCCCGGTGGAGTAGGGCCAGGCTTCATAGAGTTCGGCCTCGAAGCCGGCGCGGGTCAGAAACATCGCGGTCGCGGGACCCGCGATGCCGGCGCCGATGATCAAAGCTTTACGGGAACGGCGGGTCATGCCTTGCTCCATGCGTCGGTGTAGGATAGGAAAGATCAGCGGCTAATCTTCTTAGTAACTAAGATATAAATCTTGTAAGATAAGGAAATCGCATTGTCAAGGACGGAGTCGCGCGCGGCGCTGATGCAGGAGCTGGAAGTGGCCATGCGGCGGTCGTCGGCGCAGGGCGTCATGTACGGCCAAGCCGTTGCGAACATGGCCGGAATCTCCAATTCCGACATGGAATGCATGGACATCCTGCACCTTGAGGGGCGCGTCACCGCCGGCCGTCTCGCCGAAGTCACCGGGCTCACGACAGGGGCGATCACCGGGGTGGTGGACCGTCTGGAGAAGGCGGGCTACGTGCGCCGCGAGCGCGACGAGAGCGACCGGCGCAAGGTCTTCATCTCGGTGGTGGAGGAGAAGGCCGAGGAGCTCGGCAAGTTCTACGTGCCGATGCAGCAGGCGATGCAGAAGCTGTGGAGCAGCTACACCGAGGACGAACTGCGCCTGCTATTGCGCTTCGCCAATGACGGCCACAAGGGCGTGCTCGAGGCCACCGAGGCGCTGAAGGCGATCATCGACATGCCGCCGGAGAAGCGCCCCAGCCTCAAGAAGCCGCCGCCGCCTCGGCGCTGATCGCTACGGCCGAAATGGCGCGATAGCGCTCCGCCGCCGCATACATGCCCCACATCGTGCCCAGCATCATCCAGAAGTGCCGCCAGTGGTCGGTGTCGATGATGAAGCTCTCGGCGACGGTGCCGAGGAACGCCGAGAACACCACGAGATAGGAGCGCTGCCACGGCACGCGCATGAAGACGTAGCGGAAGCCGACGATCACGCTGACGAAGACCAGCGCCGGATAGCAGACGCCGGAGATCCAGCCGCCCGACATGAAGGCGTTGAGGAAGGAATTGTGGGTGTCCTCGGGGAAGTAGGTGTGGAATTGCAGCGGCCCGATGCCGAACGGCATTTCCAGCGCCATCTGGGCGCCGAGGATGTGGCGGCCGAACCGGCCGAAGCGTCCTTCGTCGTAGCTCTGGTCGAAGCTCGCGCGCTGCTTGAACATGTCGGCAACCGAGCCGATCGAGAGCAGCACCGCGATGAGCGCGACGGCGAGGACCATCGCGATCAGCGCCATGACAATGATGCGCGAGCGCTGCGCCTGCGAGCGGCTGGTCAGCACCATCAGCACCAGCATGAACACCGATGTCAGGACGAGGCCGCCCCAGGCGGCGCGCGAGAACGACAGCAGGATCGCAAGCGAGATGATGCCGAAGGCGACGGCATTGCGGAATGCCTTGCCGAGGCGGTCGGAGACCACGCTCTGCAGCGCGAACAGCGCCGGCAGGATCAGGAATGCGCCGAGCACGTTGGGATCCTTGAAGGTGCCGCGGGCGCGGTCATACAGCGTCAGCAGTTCGTAGCCGCCCGGGACCAGGCGGAAATAACCGGCAATGCCGGCGAGCGCGGCGATCATCGCGCCGACCAAGAGGCCGCGGCGCAGCATGTCGAGCCGTGCTTCGGTATCTTCCGAGATCACCATGGCGAAGAAGATCACGGTGACGGCCATGTACCAGGAGGTGAACACCCAGGTCACGACCTCCGGCTTGTCGAGGAACGGGATGGCGCCGATGCTGTAGCCGACATTGAGCACGATCAGCGCGAACAGCAGCGGCATGAAGACCAGCCGCATCCGCAGGCCGGTGGCGAAGAACAGCACCGCGGCGGTCAGCGTGACGAGTTCGTACGGGCTCGGCTCGATGAACACGATGGCGCCGGAGGCGCCGGCCAGCCACACCAGCGCGCGCTGCAGCGCCAGCACGCCGGGCGGCGCGGTGATCGGCGGATAGGTCGTTCCGGCTGTCGCCGCATAGGCCATCGGATACTCACGCAACGCTACAAACAAGATCACTCGCGCCCGTCATTGCGAGGAGCGAAGCGACGAAGCAATCCATCTATCCCAGCGCTGCGAGATGGCTTGCTTCGCTGCGCTCGCAATGACGGCAGTTGTGGCTCTCAGTACGCGTTCTCGTTCTTGGTCAGCAGCGAGAACGGTGTCTTGAGCAGAATGTAGAGGTCGAAGAGCACCGACCAGTTCTCGATGTAGTAGAGATCGTACTCGACGCGCTTCTGGATCTTCTCGTCGGTGTCGACCTCGCCGCGCCAGCCGTTGACCTGGGCCCAGCCGGTGATGCCGGGCTTGACGCGGTGGCGGGCGAAATAGCCGTCGACGGCCTCGTCGAACAGCCGGTTCTGCAGCTTGCTCTGCACCGCATGCGGACGCGGACCGACCAGCGACAGGTTGCCCTTCAGCACCACGTTGAACAGCTGCGGCAGCTCGTCGAGCGAGGTCTTGCGGATGAAGCGGCCGACACGGGTGACGCGCGGGTCGTTCTTGGTCACGACCTTGGAGGCGGTCGGATCGGCCTGATGGTGGTGCAGCGAGCGGAACTTGTAGACGTCGATGCGCTCATTGTTGAAGCCGAAGCGCTTCTGGCGGAACAGCACCGGCCCGGGACTGTCGAGCTTGACCGCGAGCGCCACCAGTCCCATCACCGGCAGCGCCGCGAGCAGGATCAGGCCGCCGACGATGCGGTCGAACAGCCACTTCATCACCAGGTCCCAATCGGTGATCGGCGCCTCGAACACGTCGAGCGTCGGCACCTTGCCGAGATAGGAGTAGGAGCGGGGACGGAAGCGCAGCTTATTGGTGTGCGCCGACAGGCGGATGTCGACCGGCAGCACCCACAGCTTCTTCAGCATCTCCAGGATGCGGGTCTCGGCCGAGATCGGCAGCGCGAACAGCACGAGATCGACGCGGGTGCGGCGGGCGAATTCGACGACATCGTCGACCTTGCCGAGCTTTGGCGAGCCGGCACAGGTGTCCATGGCGCGGCCGTCGTTGCGGTCGTCGAACACGCCGAGCACATGGATGTCGGTGTCGTCCTCAGCCTTCAGCGCCTCGATCAGCTTCTCGCCGTTCTGGTCGGCACCGACGATCACGGTGCGGCGGTCGAGCCGGCCGTCATGCGCCCAGGAGCGCACCATCGCGCGCAGCAGCAGGCGTTCGGCGATCAACAGCGCAAGGCCGACGAAGAAGAACGACGACAGCCAGACGCGCGACACCTCGCCGCCGAGCTTGACGAGGAAGGATACGCCGATGAACAGCAGGAACACGAAGGTCCATGACGAGATCATCCGCGTCATCTGGCGGAGCTGGCCGCGGAAGATCTGCACCTGGTAGATGTCGGCGGCCTGGAAGCAGATCACCGCGGCAAGCGCCATGCCGAGGATCGCCGCGATGTATCCCCAGGAGAAGTAGCCGGAGAGCGGCTTGACGTAGCCGAGATACAGGCCGACGCCGACCAGACTGAGCAGCACGAAATCGGCAACCCGCACCGCGCCGGCGATCACGACCGGCGAATAGGCGCCGCGGACTTTCTGGTTGGTGACGGCGAGCGCGGCCGGCGACAGGCGCCGGCGGCGTTCGACCTGCGGATGACCGGCCGTTGCTGACGCAGCGTCATCCAGCATCGAGCGTGCGTTAAACGGTTCCACGTGTCCACGTCCATTCCTGCGCATGCAGATGGGCATCCGCGCGCAGCAGCGAAATTCCCCTGGGGGTGAATTAACGGGACAAATCGGAAGAAACGGTTACGTGCGTAAGGAATGGTTAACGCTTGGCAAATGCGTCGCGATAACCGGCGAGCACGCCCTCGACCATCGCGCCCTGCGAGAAGTGCTGCGAGATCCGCTCGCGCAGCTTTTGCGCCCGCGCGGCAGTGGCCGCAGGGTTGTCGAGCGCGGCCTTGATCGCATCGGCCATCGCGGCGGCATTGCTCGGCGGAAACAGGGCGTCGGTGTGGCTGTCGAAGATCTCCGGGATGCCGCCGACATTGGCGGCGATCATCGGAACGCCGGCGGCGGCGGCTTCGATCACCACATAGGGCATCGAATCGCCGCGTGACGGTACGACCAGCAGGCTGCCCTTGGAGAAGCCGTAGCGCGCCTTGACGTGACCGATGAAGCGCACGGCGTCGCCGAGCGCCAGCCGCTTGACCTGGGCCTTGAGCCGCTCGGTCTCCTCGCCGTCGCCGCCCAGCGTCAGCGTCACCGGCTTGCCCTCGGCGCGCAGCTTCGCCACCGCGTCGATCAAGAGATCGGCGCCCTTGATGTGCCTGAACTCGCCGACATAGACCACGTCGGTGGCGTCCTCGGCCTTCGGCACCGGCTCGAATTCCTCCGCCGTGACGCCGTTGAACACGCAATGCACCACGCCGGCCGTCGGCACGCCGACGGTGCGCTGATAGGTATTGCGGGCGAACGCGCTCTCGAACAGGAACAGGTCGGTGCTGTTCATCAGCGTGCGCTCGAGCTGACCGTAGAAGGCGCCCTTCAGCGTGTCGAGCGGGTAGTGCAGCGAGCCGCCATGCGGCGTGTAAACCCGGATCACCTTGCTGGAGCGCCGCCGCATCCGGACATAGGCGCCGGCCTTGGCGCCGTGGCCATGCACGACGTCGGGCTTCAGCTGCCAGATCAGGCGCGCGATGCGCGCCCAGACCGCGAAGTCGGCAAGGCGCGGCTCGCGGCGGATCGCCACCCGGCGCACGCCGAGCGAAAGGCGCGGCTCGATCTCGGCGAGCGCGGCGTCGGCCCGCGCGCCGCCGGTGAGGCTGTCGGCGACGATGCCGACATGATGGCCGCGCGCGATCTGGCCGTTGGCGACGTCGAGGATGTGCCGGATGATGCCGCCGACCGGGGCGCGGACGACATGCAGGATGCGGAGCGGCGGTTCCTGGTTCTGCTGCTGCGCCATCGGTCAGAACCAGCGCTCGCTGACGAACACGGTGTCGCCGGGACCGATCGGCGTGCTCAGCGGCACGAGGAAGCGGCCGGATCCCGATGCGTCGGTGTGGGTGAGGGTGACGGCGCCACGCTTGGCGCGCGTCGAGAAGCCGCCGGCGATCGCCACCGCGCTCTCCACCGTCATGTTGGGAACGTAGGGATATTGGCCGGGAGCCGCGACCTCGCCGAGGATGAAGAACGGGCGGTACGATTCGATCTCGACCGCCACCGATGGGTCGCGGATATAGCCGTTGCGCAGCCGCGCGGTGATCTCGCTGGCAAGCCCGGCCGGGGTGCGGCCGCGTGCCGGCACCGATCTGATCAAGGGCAGGGTGATCGCACCCGCGGCGTCGATCGCGTAGGTGTTGGTGAGGCCTTCCTGGCCGTAGATCACGACGCGCAGCCGGTCGCCGGGACCGAGCTGGTAGGCGCCGCCGACTGCCGGCATGGGCCCGGCATAGGCCATCGGGGCGGGCGCCCCGTAGGTGGCCGGCGCCACGGCGACCGGCGCGGTCCGGCCCATGCAGCCCGACAGCGCGAGCGCAGCGATCAGACAGACAATGGGAGCGCGCCGGTTGCGCATGTCGGGAATCCCGCGGGGAAATATCGGCGTCGATTAACGGCACCCATGGTTAACAAAGGATGACGCGGGCCGACCGGGCGGCGGATGCGCCCGCCTGCAACCTGCGGGCGATTAACCCGGCGGCAACCTTAATGGACTGTAATCGCCGCCATTGAGATGGAGTCGCGGCGTCCGCGGGAGTGTGTGATGCGTTTTGCATTTTGGCGTAGAGGCAAAGAAAAGGCCGTCGTGCAACGGGCGTTGCCGAAGTCTGCGCCCGTTGCCGACAAGGCTGTCGCCAAGCCGGTTGTCACCAAGCCGGTTGCCGCGAAGCCCGCCCCGCAGCCTGTCCAGGCAACGGAGGCCGGTGATCTTGACCTGCATGCGCTTGGACGTGCGCTGGCGCGCAAGCGCGGCTGGATCATCGTGCCCACCGTGCTGGTGTTCGCGCTTTCGCTCGCCGCCGTCAACATCGTCACGCCGCGCTACAAGTCGGAAGCGCGCATCCTGGTCGACAATCGCGAGAACGCTTTCCTGCGCCCGAACGGCGAGCGCGACACGGAGCGCACCTCGCTCGATGCCGAAGCCGTGACGAGCCAGGTGCAGCTGCTGCTGTCGCGCGATCTCGCCCGCGAGATCATCAAGAAGAACAAGCTCGCCGAGCGGCCGGAGTTCGATCCGGTGCTGAAAGGTTTCTCGCCGCTGAAGTCGCTGCTGGCGCTGTTCGGCATCGGCCGCGATCCGTTCAGCCTGACGCCGGAAGAGCGGGTGCTCGATTCCTTCTACGAGCGCTACCAGGCCTACGCCGTCGACAAGTCGCGGGTCATCGTGATCGAATTCCAGTCCGAGGATCCCGACCTCGCCGCGCGCGTCACCAACTCGATCGCCGACGGCTATCTCGTGCTGCAGCAGGCGGCACGGCAGGACCAGGCCAAGAACGCCAGCGCCTGGCTGCTCGGCGAGATCGACAAGCTGCGCAACAAGGTTGCGGAGGCGGATTCGCGGGTCGAGGATTTCCGCTCGAAGTCGAGCCTGTTCGTCGGCACGAACAACACGTCGCTGTCCAACCAGCAGATGGGCGAATTGAACACGCAGCTCAACAATGCCCGCGCGCTGCTGGCGGACGCCGAAACCAAGGCGCGGCTGATCCGCGAGATGCTGCAGGGCGGCAAGCCGATCGAGGCGTCGGAAGTGCTCAATTCCGAGCTGATCCGCCGGCTGGCCGAACAGCGCGCCACGCTGCGCGCGCAACTCGCCGAGCAGTCGTCGACGCTGCTCGACAACCATCCGCGCATCAAGGAATTGAAGGCGCAGGTCGCCGATCTCGACCGGCAGCTGCGCGAGGAAGCCGGCAAGATCTCGCGCTCGCTGGACAACGACGCCCGCCTCGCGCGCGGCCGTGTCAATGAATTGCAGGCGAGCCTCGACCAGTCGAAGAAGCAGGCGTCCTCGAGCAACAGTCAGGACGTGCAGCTGCGCGCGCTGGAGCGCGAAGCGAAGGCGCAGCGCGACCTGCTGGAGGCCTATCTCGCCAAATACCGCGAGGCGACGGCGCGCGAAAACATCGAGGCCGCGCCGACCGACGGCCGCATCATCTCGCGCGCCACGGTCTCCAACACGCCGGCCTATCCGAAGAAGCTGCCGATCGTGCTGATCGCGACGCTGGCGACGCTGCTGCTGTCGTCGGGCATCATCGTCACCGGCGAGCTGCTGCGGATTTCCGCGCCCGGCGCGGTCGGCCGTGCCTTCGCTCCGGCTGCCGTCGTGCTCGGGCGCCGCGAGCCGGTGATGGAAGTCGAGAACGAGCCGGCGCCGCAGCCGTCGCCCGATGCCGACGCGCCGCGCGCACCGAAGCTCGCGCCAAAGCCTGACCTGCCGGCGCAGGCTGAGGCCGTATCCGACCCCGTCATCAGCGAGCCGCCTGCGATGCCCGCACCGGCCGCCGGCGAGATCGAGGAGGTAGCCGCGCGTCTGGTCGCGGCCGGTGCTGCCGAGCCCAAGATCACGATCCTCGGCACGGCGGCAGGAGAAAGCGTCACCGAGACCGCGCTGGCGCTGGCCCGCCTGATGGCCCGCCAGGCCAAGGTGGTCGTCGTCGATCTCGTCGGATCCTCGCCGGCGCTGGCTTCGGCCTCGGTCGATCCGGCCGCGCCCGGCCTCGCCGAGCTGATGCAGGGCGAGGCGTCATTCGCGCAGATCATCACCAAGGACCGGCAGTCGCGCGTTCAGCTCGTCAGCGCCGGACGGCCGGGCTTCGATCGCGCGCATCTGCAGTCGCCGCGGCTGACGCTCGCGATCGACGCGCTGCTTCGGGTCTACGACCACGTGCTGCTCGACGCCGGTTCGGCCGTCGACCTGCCGGCCGAATTGTTGACCACGCAGGCACAGGCCGTCGTCGTCCCCGATGCCGGCATGGCGCAGGATGCCCGCCGGCTGATGGTCGATCAGCTCAAGGCCGTCGGCTTCGCCAACGTCACGCTGCTGAGCAAGCCGCACCAGCCCTCGGCGGGCCCGCGCGTGGTGGCGGCGTGAGGGCTGGTCACGGTGACGGCGGGATGAGCGCCGGCCTCAGCGGAACATGCCGCGCAGGTTCTGCGCGATCTCGAGCAGATGCGGGTTTTGCTTCACCGCGCGCTTGGCGCGGTTGAGGCGCGACAGCACGCTTGCGGCCGGCCGGCCGCGCAGGCTGAGCGGAACGAAGCTGTCGAAGATCGCCTCGTCGTCCTTGCAGAACAGCCGCTTGTATTCGTCCGAGCCGATGCCGAGGTCGAGCGCGCGGTAATTCTCGGCGGCATGCCGGTCGATGATGTCGCGCATCAAGATCAGGCCGGGGCTGTATTTGGCATTGCCCGACATCGTGTAGGTGTTGAACATCATCGAGAAGCGATGACCGTCGGCCACGCCGGCGAAGATCGCGATCACTTCCTCGTCGCATTCCAGCGCGTGGATGTCGATGGCGTAGCCTTGGCCGTCGGCGCGCGGCGCAAGGCAGGCGGTGCGGATGAACTGCTCGACGCCGGGCTCGGCGAACACGTTCGGCAGCTTCTGCTCGGCCATGCGCAGCGGCTTGACGCGGAAGAACCAGTCGAGCAGCCGGCAGACGTCGGCGCTCTCGGTCGCGACGTAGTAGCGATAGCCGGGCAGCGCCTGCAGCTTGCGCTCCTTGCCCTTGAGGCGGCGGCGGAACGAATTGCTGACCAGCGTCGCGGGCTCCGCGCCCGGCGCGATCGCCAGCACCGGACAATCATTCACCGACGGCTGGTGCGGCAGCAACGCCAGCGGGTTCGGCAGCTCCTGCCAGCGCAGCGGCTGCTGATGCAGCACCAGCGCATCGACGCGGGAGCGTTCCGTAATCAGCGCGAGCAGGGACGCAAGGTCGGCCTCGGTCGCATTGGCGGCGAAATCCTTATCATACAGCGGCATGTTGAAGGTCGAATGCTTACCGCCCATGAAGGTCGC
Source organism: Bradyrhizobium semiaridum (assembly GCF_020329505.1). Lineage (GTDB taxonomy): Bacteria > Pseudomonadota > Alphaproteobacteria > Rhizobiales > Xanthobacteraceae > Bradyrhizobium > Bradyrhizobium semiaridum. The sequence goes on along the minus strand of NZ_JAGKJJ010000001.1, from coordinate 422,769 downwards.
GCACTGTGCGCCGAGCCGGGACTCGATGGCCAGCGGCAGCAGCAGCAGCGGCCGCCGCTCGCTGTCATGGGCGACGACGATGAACGGCCGCAGCCCGTCGCGTTCGCCGACCTGGCGCTGCCAGGCGGCCAGGAAATCGAAGCGCTGATAGGGGGTGAAGGAGTGTGCCGCTGTCTCAAGGCTGCGCCAGATCGCTTCGGCCGCGGCCAGATCATGGAAGATGTCGACGCCGGTGATGCGGATCGCGTTCGACCACGTCCGCGCGCCCGCCGTCTGGCCTTCGATTGCCGCAGCTGTGATCATCTCGGGATCCAATTGTTTTAGGTAATTATTTACAGTTCGCGACGGCGCGACCTTCGCAGGGAAATGTCAACAAAGGGTAATAACAATGCCGCGGCGGTGTGTGCGAACCGCCGGGACGGGGCGGGGATCTTGACGTCGGATCATGGACTAGTGCGGCGGGCCTGCATGGAACTCGCCTATTTCAGCGGCGCGTTCCGCCTGCGCCAGCACGCGGCCGGCGGCGCCGGGGCGATCCTGCGCTTCGAGCGGGTCCGTCCGCGAAGCTCGGCGCGATTTCAGCCGCTGCGCGCGCGCGAGATCACGCCCGACTTCCTCGATCGCACCATCACTGCCCTGAAGCGCTGGGGCTACGATATCGTCGGCATCGACGAGGTCTGCCGCCGCGCGGTGACGCAGCCGGAGCGGCGGCGCTTCGTCTGCCTGACCTTCGACGGCGCCGGCAAGGACCTCGTCACCCATGCCTATCCGGTGCTTGCGAAGCACCGCGTGCCCTTCACGCTGTACCTGCCGACGGCATTTCCCGACGGCGTCGGCGTGGCCTGGTGGCTGGTGCTGGAGCAGGTGATCGCCCGCGAGAGCCGCATCAGCCTGATGGTGGACGGTAGGGAGCGACACTTTGCGGTCCCGAAGCTCTCCGACAAATACGAGCTGTTCGAGTTCCTGTCCGGCTGGATGCGCAAGCTGCCGCCGGCCGAGCTGTCCTATGCCGCGAGCGATCTCGGCACGCGCTATTCGGTCGACATTGCCGAGGTGTCGCGTAGCACCTCGCTGGACTGGCAGGATCTCGCCAGGTTCGCCGCCGATCCGAACGTCACGATCGGCGGCGCCACGGTGAACTACCCGGCGCTGTCGAACCTCGCCGATGCCGATGCAAGGCGCGAGATGGCGATGGGGCAGGCGGTGGCCGAAAGCGCGTTCCGGCGGCAGGTCAAGCATTTCGCCTTTCCGTTCGGCGACCGCGACTCTTTCCGCCGCGCCCATGTGCTGATGGCGGAGCAGGCCGGCTTTGCCAGCGCCGTCTCGACCATCCCGGGAATCGTCCAGCCGCAGGGACGCACCAACCTGCACGCGCTGCCGCGCATCGCGTGGGACGGTCGCAATCGCTCGTTGCGCATGATGCGGGTGCTGCTGTCGGGCATCATGTTCGCGCCGGTGCGGCCGACGCAGAACGCGCGGGGCTAGATGCGATCCGGCCGCGACATCCAGGCGACGATCGGCATCGCCGGCAGCACCCAGCCGAGCCCGGCGACGACATAGAAGATCGCCTGCAACAGGCCCGAATTGGCGAGCCACGGCGTCTGCGCAATGGTCATGCCGAGCAGCGACCACACCACGACCAGGATCAGCAGGAAGATGGTTCCGAACAGTTTGCGGGTGCGTATGGCCATGGCGGATGTGCGACTCGTGATCCCAGCGATTTCTGCGGCGCTTGCGCCGCTGGCGGGGCGGACTATAAGGGGCGCGAAATTCCAATCAAGTCAGGGCGAAATGGCCGGTATTTCCGCAAAGACATCGCAGCTTCGTGCCGTGCGGGTGTGGCTGACGGCCGTCGCCGCCCTGATCGCGTTGATGGTGCTGGTCGGCGGCGCCACGCGGCTCACCGAGTCCGGGTTGTCGATCGTCGAATGGAAGCCGGTGACGGGCGCGCTGCCGCCGCTGACCGAGGCGCAGTGGACGCAGGCCTTCGAGGGCTACAAGACCATCCCGCAGTATCGCGAGCTCAACGCCGGGATGACGCTCGACCAGTTCAAGACGATCTTCTGGTGGGAGTGGAGCCACCGGCTGCTCGGCCGCTTCATCGGCGCCGCCTACCTGCTGCCGTTCCTGTATTTCCTGTGGCGCGGCGCGGTCAGCGGTGAGCTGGGCCGCCGGCTCTGGATCATCTTCGGGTTCGGCGCGCTGCAGGGCGCGGTCGGCTGGTGGATGGTGGCGTCAGGCCTGACGCATCGCGTCGAGGTGTCGCAATATCGGCTGGCGACGCATCTGGTGCTGGCGCTGTTGATCTTCGCCGCCATCGTCTGGACGCTGCGCCGGTTCATCGAGCGGCCGCCGCTGATCGCGCCGCTCAGGCTCAAGATCACGAGCGCGGTGCTGCTCGCGCTGACCTTCCTGCAGCTCTATTTCGGCGCGCTGGTCGCGGGCCTGCGCGCGGGCAAGGTCTACAACACCTGGCCGGAGATCGACGGCGCGTTCATTCCGTCCGCCGACCGTCTGTGGTTCGAAACGCCGTGGTGGCGCAACCTGTTCGACAACACGCTGACGGTGCAGTTCGAGCACCGCATGACCGCCTATCTGCTGTTCGCGCTGGCGATCGCGCACGCGATCGATGCGGTGCGCTCGCGCGCCGGCGGCGGTGTGATCGCGGGCGCCTGGTGGCTCGTCGCCGCGATCACCATTCAGGCGACGCTCGGCATCCTGACGCTGCTGCATCAGGTGCCGATCGATCTGGCGCTGACGCACCAGGCGGTCGCGATCGTCGTGCTGACGCTCGCGGTGCTGCAGGTCGAGCGCTTCGCCGCACGCCGGACCGTCCGGGACGAGCCGACGCTGGTTGCCGTCGGACAGCCCGGCTGATCGCTCAGGACAGATAGTCCAGTCCGATATCGAGCGCGGCCGAGCTGTGGGTCACCCAGCCGGCCGAGATCAGGTCGACGCCGGTCGCTGCGATCGCGGGCGCCGTTGCCGCGGTGATGCGGCCCGAAGCCTCGGTGATCGCCTTGCCGCGTGCCATCGCCACCGCCTGCGCCATCTGTTCGATCGTCATGTTGTCGAGCAGCACGGCGTCGACGCCAAGCGCGAGTGCCTCTTCGAGTTGCGACAGCGTATCGACTTCGACCTCGACCTTCACGAGGTGCCCGACATTGGCCTTGGCCCGTTCGATCGCAGGACGGATGCCGCCGGCGAGGGCGATGTGGTTGTCCTTGATCAGCACCGCGTCGTCGAGCCCGAAGCGGTGATTGCCGCCGCCGCCGGCGCGCACGGCGTATTTCTCCAGCGCGCGCAGTCCCGGCGTGGTCTTGCGGGTGCAGACGATTTGCGCGCGCGTGCCGGCGACGGCCTTGACCAGTGTTGCAGTCGCGGTGGCAACCCCGCTGAGATGGCAGAGGAAGTTGAGCGCGGTCCGCTCCGCGGTCAGCAGGCTGCGGGCCGGGCCGTCGATGATCGCGATCACCTGATCCGGCTCGACCGCGCTGCCATCGGGCCGCTCGGCGCGCAGCGCGATGACCGGCGACACCATCTGGAACGCGGAGCGTGCGACGTCGAGTCCGGCGACGACGCCGGGTTGCCGTGCCCGCATCACCAGCCGGGCCTGCTGGCTCGCGGGAACGATGGCATCCGCGGTGATATCGCCGGCGCGGCCGAGGTCCTCGCGCAGGGCGGTCTGCACGATCGGTTCATACAACAAAGGCAACAACGGATTGAGGGTCATGACCGGGCACTCCTGACTGATGGAACTGAAGCGACGATGTCGCGCGATAGCGCCAGTGCTTCGGAACGTGTGAGGGAGGACGGGACCGCTGACGCCGCGGTGTCGGGAAAGTCGGTGCGGAAATGGCCGCCGCGGCTTTCCTCGCGTTTCAGCGCGGCGACGGCGATCATCAGTCCGACCAGCGCCGCATCGGATGCCGCGCTTTCGCGGCGCGCCAGCGGATCGAGGCTGCGGATCGCGCGTGCGATCCCGGCGCGGTCGCGCAACACGCCGAGTCCATGGGTGAGAATCGGGCGCACTGCCGAGGGATCGGCTGCCGGCGGCGAAGCGTCGGCGCGGAGCATGATGCGCGGACCTTCGCTTGCGGCACCAATGCTTGCGGCGACCCATTGCGCGCAGACAATCGCTTCCATCAGCGAGTTGCTGGCGAGCCGGTTGGCGCCATGCAAGCCGGTGCGCGCAGCTTCGCCGCAGGCCCACAGGCCCTGTACCGTGCTGCGTCCCTCCGCATCAACGGCGATGCCGCCCATGTGGTAGTGGACCGCCGGCCGGATCGGGATCGGATCGCTGGCGGGGTCGATCCCGGCCATTTTGCAGAACGCGCTGATCACGGGATAGCGCTGGGCGAAATCCGCGCCCGGATGCAGGCGTGCATCGAGAAAGGTGCGATGCCCCGTGGCGCGGTGACGCCACACCGCACGCGCGACGATGTCGCGCGGCGCAAGCTCGGCGCCGGGCTGATCGGCCATGAAGCGCTCGCCGTTCTCGTCGATCAGCACTGCGCCATCGCCGCGGATCGCCTCGGTCAGCAGCGGCATCGGCCGCGACGGACCGTCGAAGGCGGTGGGGTGGAACTGGATGAATTCGAGATCGGCGAGTCTTGCGCCGGCATGGGCCGCGAGCGCGAGGCCCTGGCCGAAGCATCCGGCGGGATTGGTGCTGTCGGCGAACAGTCCGCCGATGCCGCCGGTGGCGATCACGACGCGGTTGGTGGCGATCGTCAGCGGGCCGCGACCGTTCGCGGCGAGCACGCCCCTGACCGCGTTGTCCTCGACCAGCAGCCGCCGCGCCTCGACGCCTTCGAGCAGCGTGATCGACGGTGTGCGCCTGACGGCTGCGATCAGCGCGCGCATGATCTCGCGCCCGGTGCCGTCGCCGGTGGCGTGAACGATGCGGTTGCGGCCATGCGCGGCCTCGAGCCCGAGGCGCCAGCTTCCGTCGGCTCGCCGGTCGAAAGCGACGCCAAGCCTAGCGAGACGTTCGACTGCTGCCGGGGCCGCATCGACGATCCGTCCAGCAGCGGCCTCGTCGCAGAGACCTGCGCCGGCGGCGAGTGTGTCGGCGAGATGCAGGGCAGGGCTGTCGTTGTCGCCGACGGCGGCAGCAAGCCCACCTTGCGCCCACATGCTGGAGGCTTCGGCGCCGAGCGGCGATTTTGACAGCAGCACGACCGGCTCGGGCGCGAGCTCGAGCGCGGTCATCAGGCCCGCGGCGCCGCCGCCGATGATGACGGGGCGGCCGCTCAGATCGATGACATCTGTGCTCATATTGCCAGCATCCTTTCGACGCTCCGCCGTGCGCGGTCGGCGATGTTAGGGTCGATCGTGACCTCGTGCCGGTTGGTTTCCAGCGCGTGACGGATGTTCTTCAGCGTGATCCGCTTCATGTGCGGGCAGAGATTGCAGGGCCGGACGAATTCGATGTCTGGATTCCGGGCTGCGATGTTGTCGCTCATCGAGCATTCCGTCAGCAGCACCACGCGCGGCGGACGCTTGGTCTCCACGAATGACTGCATCCCGGCGGTCGAGCCGGCATAGTCCGCCTCGGCGACAACCTCCGGCGGGCATTCCGGATGCGCAAGGACCGTGACGTCGGGGTGGGCCTCGCGGAGCTGGCGCACGTCGTCGGCCGTGAACAGCTCATGCACCTCGCAGTGGCCCTTCCACGCGATGATCTTCTTGCTCGTCTGCTTGGCGATGTTCTGCGCCAGATATTCGTCCGGCAGCATGATTACGCGCTCGGCGCCGAGCGATTCAACGACCTTCAGCGCATTGCCCGAGGTGCAGCAGATGTCGGACTCTGCCTTTACCGCGGTCGACGTGTTGACATAAGCGACCAGGGGCGCGTCCGGATAGCGCGCGCGCATCAGCCGCACGTCCTCGGCCGTGATGGAATCCGCCAGCGAGCAGCCGGCGCCGAGATCGGGGATCAGCACGGTCTTGGCCGGGTTGAGCAGCTTTGCCGTCTCAGCCATGAAGTGCACGCCCGCGAGCACGATGACGTCGGCATCGACTTTCGTTGCTTCGCGCGCCAGCAACAGACTGTCGCCGACGATATCGGCGACGCCGTGGAAGATCTCCGGCGTCTGGTAATTATGCGCCAGCACCACCGCGTTGCGGCGGCGTTTCAGTGCGAGGATCGCATCGACGTCCTCGGCGAAGGTGGCCCATTCGAAGGGCGGGATGACGCGTTTGACGCGCTCGTAGAGCGGTGCGGTGCGCTCGAGCAGCGCGGTGTCGACGGTTGCCATTTATACTCTCCGTGAGCATAAGATGGCTTATACTTATCCTGAGCATAAGGCCTGTCAAGTGCGCGTCAGCGGCAGCTTGGTGCCGGCGACCGCCCGTTCGGCCAGCACGGCGTGGCGGAAGCGGAACAGCTTGGCCGGGCGGCCGACGGTATCGGCGGCCATTGCGCCAGTTTCTTCAACGAGTTCCTGTTGTTCGATGAGGCGGCGAAAGTTCTGCTTGTGGACCAGCCGGCCTGCGAGCGCCTCAACACTGCGTTGCAGTTGCAGCAGGGTGAACTCGGCCGGCATCAGCTCGAACACGACCGGGCGGTACTTGATCTTGGCGCGCAGCCGCGCGATCCCGGTGGCGAGGATGCGGCGGTGGTCGGCGGTCATCGGCTTGCCCGGCACAACAGCAGTGTCGCGGCCATGCTCGCGGCCGGCTTCCGGGATCAGGCCGGCCTCGTAGAGCAGCTCATAGCGCTGCAGCACCAGTTCTTCGTTCCAGGCGCGGTCGTCGAGGCCGAAATTGATGGCGCAGCGCTGCCAGCGCTCGCGCTGCAGGGTGGGCGACGGCGCCGACTTCGCCCAGGCCTTCAGCTTCGGCGTGATGACCTTGGCAAGGAACGGCGGCACCCCGGCGCGGTGGTCCTCCCACGGGAAATAGCCGTACCAGCCGGTCCAGTGCGCCTCAAAGCCTTCGCCGACCTGGTCCTCGCGGGTCAGGCCGAGATAGCTGATCGAGACGCTGTGCGGCGTCCTGGCGTCGCCGGAGCGGCCGCGATCGGCGAACGTGTAAAGCTGCTCGACATAGCCGAGCGGGTGACCGGTCTGCGCCTCGACCCAGGCCCGCAGTGCGGTTTGCAGCGAGCGGTGGCTGAACTCGAACGGGCCGCTTGGCAGCGCCGAGCCGCCGGCGATGGTCATGATCTTCGGCGTGCCGTCGGTGACGGCGACCAGCACGGCGACGAGATCGGCGGTGATCGCGTTGCCTGACGGTGCGGTGCTGGGCTTCTGCGGCGTTCGTGCCACGCGATCGTCCCGCGCTAGCAATAACCGTAGACGCCGCAGGCGTAGGGCAGGCGGTCCCAATAGTCGACATAGGCGCCGCCGTAATACGGGCCGAGATAGCTGTAGGAACGGGAGTTGCCGTAGTAGCCGGGCAGCGACGACGACCCCGGCAGCAGCGGCTCGCCCGGCACGTGCGGGATGTAGGGCTCGGAGTTGAGCGGCACCACGACCACCTTGGGCTCGACCACAACGAGCTGGCGACCGACGCGCGCATAGGTCGGCGGAGCCTTCCCGGTGGCCGAGGGGACGTCGGCGGCCTCAGCAGGCGGAACCGCGACAAGCGCGATCGCGAGCGGCATCATCCAGCGCAGCATCAATGGTCTCCCGAATCATCCGGAGCCTATCACTGCCACTTTATGCCGGAATGAGCGTTAATGTTTCGGCCAAAACGGCCGGAGCGATACGGTGCACCGCCCCGGCGATCGGTCCGGATCAGGCGCGCAGGGCCTGGTCGAGGTCCTCGATCAGATCTTCCTTGTCCTCGATGCCGATCGAGAGCCGCACCACGTCGGGCGCCGCGCCGGACTTCACCTTGGCGGCATCGTCGAGCTGGCTGTGCGTGGTGGAGGCCGGGTGGATCACCAGCGAGCGGGTGTCGCCGACATTGGCGAGGTGCGAGAACAGCTTCAGGTTCGACACCAGGTTGACGCCCGCGTCATAGCCGCCCTTGAGGCTGAAGGTGAACACCGCACCGGCGCCCTTCGGGGAATATTTGCGCTGCAGATTGTTGTAGCGGTCGCCGGGCAGGCCGGCATAGTTCACCGCCGAGACCGCGGGATGCGCGGAGAGGAATTCCGCCACCGCCTTGGCGTTGTCGCAGTGCTTCTGCATGCGCAGCGGCAGCGTCTCGATGCCGGTCAGGATCATGAAGGCGTTGAATGGCGACAGCGCGGGCCCGAGGTCGCGCAGGCCGAGCACGCGGCAGGCGATCGCGAAGGCGAAATTGCCGAAGGTCTCCTGGATCCGGATCCCGTGATATTCCGGGCGCGGCTCGCTGAGCATCGGATATTTGTTGTCCTTGGCCCAATCGAACGTGCCGGCGTCGACGATGATGCCGCCGAGGGAGTTGCCGTGACCGCCGAGGAATTTGGTCGCCGAGTGCACCACGATGTCGGCGCCGTGGTCGATCGGCTTGATCAGATAGGGCGAAGCCAGCGTGTTGTCGACGATCAGCGGCACGCCGGCGTTGCGTGCGATCGCCGCGATCGCCTCGATGTCGGTGATGCTGCCGGCGGGATTGGCGATCGACTCGATGAAGATCGCCTTGGTGTGCGGCGTCACCGCGCGCTCGAAGCTGCCGATGTCATCAGGGTCGGCCCAGGCCACGTTCCAGCCGAACGCCTTGAAGGCGTGGGTGAACTGGTTGATCGAGCCGCCATAGAGTTTGCGCGCGGCGAGCACCTCGTCGCCGGGCCGCATCAGCTGTTGCAGCACGACGACCTGCGCCGCATGGCCGGAGGCGACGGCGAGCGCCGCGGTGCCGCCTTCGAGCGCGGCGACGCGCTCTTCCAGCACCGCATTGGTCGGGTTGCCGATCCGCGTATAGATGTTGCCGAACGCCTGCAGGCCGAACAGCGAGGCGGCGTGATCGGCGTCGTTGAACACGAAGGACGTGGTTTGGTAGATCGGCGTCGCCCGCGCGCCGGTGGTCGGATCAGGCTGTGCACCGGCGTGCACGGCGATGGTGGAGAAACCCGGAAGGCGATCGGTCATTAGCTAGCGTCCTGTTGTTCGAAAATGCGCGGCATGCTGATGGCGGCGGCGTCCGTCGTCAAGCCGCGTCGGCAAGCGCCCACGTGTTTGAAACGGGCATGCTGCCCCATATAGCGCGATCGCGAGGAATATTCCGCCGGTACGTCAGGTCGACTCGGTTTTGTTTTTCGCGGCGCGGTCGGATGCCGCAGTCTGGCCGCCGCCGAAACTCGTGCGATTCAGCGACAGCCGCATGCCCTGCGTCGGCACCGGCGCGCGCTTGGCGCTCAGCGTGCGCGAATTGACGCCCATCCAGGAGATCTCCGACGACAGCCGGCCATACTCGATCTTCGGGCAGCGGTTCATCACCACCTTGAGTCCCGCGGCCTCGGCCTTCTCGGCGGCGGCATCGTCGCGCGCGCCAAGCTGCATCCAGATCACCCTTGGTGGCGGCGACAGCTTGAGCGCCTCCTCGACCACGGGCATGATGTGACTCGAATTGCGGAAGATGTCGATCATGTCGATCGGGCGGCCGATGTCGGCGAGCGAGGCGACGAACGGCTTGCCCATCAGCGTCTTGCCGACATGGCCGGGATTGACCGGGATCATGTCGTAGCCGCGCTGCGCCAGATATTTGAACGCGAAGTAGCTCGGACGCACATTGACCGGCGAGGCGCCGACCATCGCGATCGACTTCACGCCGTTGAGAATGCTGCGGATGTAATTGTCGTCGTAGGCGTCGTGGTTCATTTGTGAAGAGATATCCAGTTATGCCGTGACGCGTTATCTGTCCTGCCATTTCGGCTCGCGCTTCTCGATGAAGGCGCCGATGCCTTCCTCGGCGTCGCGCGCCATCATGTTCTCGGTCATCACCTCCGCGGCGAAGCGATAGGCGTCGGCGAGATTCATCTCGGCCTGGCGGTAGAACGCCTCCTTGCCGAGCTTGACCGTATAGGCCGATTTCAGCGCGACCTTCTGCGCCAGCGCGAGCGCTGCGTCGCGCTCGGTGCCGGCGGGCACCACGCGGTTGACCAGGCCGATATCTTTCGCGGTGGCGGCAGAGATCGGCTCGCCGGTCAGCAGCATCTCCATCGCCTGCTTGCGCGGCACGTTGCGCGACAGCGCCACCATCGGCGTCGAGCAGAACAGGCCGATGTCGACGCCCGGCGTCGCGAAGCTCGCAGCTTCGGAGGCGACCGCGAGGTCGCAGCTTGCTACCAGCTGGCAGCCGGCCGCAGTTGCAATGCCCTGGACGGAAGCGACCACCGGTTTCGGCAGATGCACGATCGCCTGCATCATGGCGCTGCAGGCGTTCATGATCTCGGCGAAATAGGCGCGGCCGCGATCGGCGTCGCTGCGGCGCGCGGTGAGCTCCTTCATGTCGTGGCCGGCCGAGAAGGCCGGGCCGTTGCCGGTGAGCACGACGCCGCGGACGCTGTGGTCGTCGCGGATCTCGTTCAGTGCCCCGTGCAACTCGGCGATCATGCCTTCCGACAGGCTGTTGCGGGCCGCAGGGCGATTGAGCGTCAGTATTGCGATACTGCCGACTTTCTCACGAAGCAGGATCGGGATTTGCGGCGCTGCTGCGCGGACGGCTTGAGCGGACATGGTGAAATTCCATTATGACCTCGATGACTATTTAATGTAACAGGCGAGCAGACGCGAGGGCGGGCATGGCATGGCAACAGCGAAAATGAGCGTGGCTGATCTGGAGGAGTTCCTGCGCAAGGAGTTTCCGCAGGCATTCAGCGGCGACGATATCAAGATCGAAAGTGCCGATGGCGAGACCGCGCTGCTGCGCCAGCGCTTCAGCGAGCGGATGCTGCGGCCCGGCGGCACGGTGTCCGGCCCCACTTTGATGGGCCTCGCCGACTTCGCGATGTATGTGGTGCTGCTGTCGGCGATCGGCCCGGTCGGCCTCGCCGTCACCACCAACCTCAACATCAACTTCCTGCGCAAGGGCCAGCCGGGGCAGGACGTGCTGGCGGTGGCAAGGCTGCTGAAACTCGGCAAGCGGCTCGCGGTCGGGGAGGTCAATCTGCTGTCGGGCTCGTCGCCCGATCCGATCGCCCATGTGACGGCGACCTATTCCATTCCAAATACGTAGGCTTTTTTCTGGTAATATAACACCATATTTTTAAGCCTTTGTTCTGATTGGCCTAATTTGCACGCACAAGCGTTGACGTGCGCCGGTACCTTCTCTAGAAGCCTGCCCAGTTCGGCGCATTCGGCGCCGATTTCCTTTTTCACGGATTTCACCATGAGCACGTTCTCGGCCAAGCCCGCCGAAGTGACGAAGAAGTGGGTCGTGATCGACGCCAAGGGTCTGGTCGTCGGCCGTCTCGCCACCCTCGTTGCGATGCGCCTGCGCGGCAAACACCTGCCCACCTACACCCCGCATGTGGATTGCGGTGACAACGTCATCATCGTCAACGCCGCGCATGTGGTGCTGACCGGCCGCAAGCGCGACCAGAAGACCTACTACAAGCACACCGGTTTCATCGGTGGCATCAAGGAGCGCACCGCCAAGCAGATCCTCGAGGGGCGCTTCCCCGAGCGCGTCGTCGAGAAGGCGATCGAGCGCATGATCCCGCGCGGCCCGCTCGGCCGCATGCAGATGGGCAATCTGCGCGTTTATGCCGGTGCCGATCATCCGCATGAGGCGCAGAGCCCCGAGAAGATCGATATCGCTTCCCTGAACCGCAAGAACACGAGGGCCGCATAATGTCCGATACGTTGCAGTCCCTCGACCAGCTCGCGCAGGTCAAGCCGGCGGCTCCCGGGGCGCCGAAATACGTCAAGAAGGTCGATAAGTTCAATCGCGCCTATGCCACCGGCAAGCGCAAGGACGCCGTCGCCCGCGTCTGGGTCAAGCCCGGCTCGGGCAAGATCTCGGTCAACACCCGCGAGTTCGAAGTCTACTTCGCCCGCCCGGTGCTGCGCATGATGATCCAGCAGCCGCTGGTCGCCGCTGCCCGCAACGGCCAGTATGACGTGATCTGCACCGTCGCCGGCGGCGGCCTGTCCGGCCAGGCCGGCGCTGTCCGTCACGGTATCTCGAAGGCGCTGACAAACTTCGAGCCGGAGCTGCGCGGCGTGCTCAAGAAGGGCGGTTTCCTGACCCGTGACTCCCGCGCGGTCGAGCGCAAGAAGTACGGCAAGGCGAAGGCCCGCAAGTCCTTCCAGTTCTCGAAGCGCTAATTCGCGAACCAAAATTTGCGGCAATTGCCGCGAGCACAGAGTTGAAGAGGGCGCCGCGAGGCGCCCTTTTTTGCTGCGCGGTTAGATGCGAATTGACGCAGATTTTCACGAAACTTGGCTGTGCATACAAACGAAATTGGAACTCGGCCCGTCCTAGCGTGCGCCTCAGCAGTAGCGCCGCATCACATTTAAAAATCGCGCCTGCGATTGTTGCATCACAGCGGGCTGGGTCAATCATGTCGTTCGACACGTCGACACTGTATCTGTTCGCTACCATGGTCGCGAGCATGCTCGGCGCCATGCTCTTGTTGTTCGGCCGCCAGGAGAGCATTCCGGCGCTGAAATGGTGGGGCACCGCCTATCTGCTCGGCGCGGCCTCCGTTGCGCTGTGGACGATCGGCGGTCCCGCGCTGGGGGCTCCGGTCCTGCTCGGATTGCATGCGGTCGGCTTTGCCGCCTGCGGCATGGTCTGGAACGCCTCACGCATCTTCCACGGCCGCAAGCCCAATCTGCCCGGGCTCGTGCTCGGCCCGATCGCCTGGATCGGCGCGGTAACGACGGTGGAAGATCCCGCGCTGCGGCTGATCATCGGCGCTGCGATCGTCGCGATCTATGCCGCGCTGACCGCAGCCGAACTGTGGAGCGAGCGCCGCCGCGCGATGCAGAAGCGCTGGCCCGCGATCGTCGTCCCGGTCGTGCATGGCTGCGCCCTGATGATCCCGATCCTGATCGGCGCGCTGCTGCGGCCGCATGACGAGAATTTTGCCAGCAGCTTCTGGGTCACCCTGTTCGCGATCGAGCTCGTGCTGTACGCGATCGGCACGGTGTTCGTGATCTTCATGATGGTGTCGGACCGCGCGGTCGCCGTGCACAAGACCGCGGCGTCGATCGATCCGTTGAGCGGTATGCTGAACCGGCGCGGCTTCTCCGAGGCCTGCGCGCGGGTGATCGAACGCGAGGCCACCGCCGGCCGCCCGGTCACGGTGATGATCTTCGACATCGATCATTTCAAGTCGATCAACGATCGCTTCGGCCACCCGGCGGGCGACGAGATCCTGAAACTGTTCTCCGCCGTCGTGGTCAACAATTTGCGGATCAGTGATCTGTCGGGGCGCATCGGCGGTGAGGAATTCGCGGCGCTGCTGCCGTGCTCGCTCGAGGAGGGCGTGCTGGTCGCCGAGCGGGTGCGCGAAGCCTTCGAGTCCAGCAACATCGTCTGCGAAGAGGGCGCCGTCGACACCACGGTCAGCATCGGCGTCGCGGGCGGACCCGCCGGCACCGAGCTCGAGGTGCTGCTGGCCTCGGCCGACACCGCGCTCTACCAGGCAAAGCGCGGCGGCCGCAACCGCGTCGAGGCGGCAGAGGAATTGCCGCTGTCGCTGGAGAACTGGCGGCGCAAGACGGCCGGCTTGCCGGCGTCGGCGCGGCACAAGCCTGTCACCGCGTAGGGCTGGACGTAACCAGGCGTTAACCATTCGATCCCATGCTTTTCGGCATGGAGTCGTTCCGTACCCGCAACCCGCAGGCTGCCCTGATATCGCTCGAAGCGTCGGCCGCCTCGGCGCGCGGCGGCTTCGCCTGTCTGTTCTCGAACTCCGACGAATATGAGCGGGCGCTGATCGACGAACGGCGCGCGCAGGGCCGCTACGCGCAGCCGAAGCGCCGCTGGCCGCTGCTGATGCTGATCGGCGTCATGCTGATGATCGCCGGCACCGTGCTGCTGTTCGCCTGAGAGCCTCAGGCGGCGCGCGACCGCGCCGTCTCCTCCGCCTTGAAGTGGTCGATCATCACCTTGACGATCGCCATCAGCGGCAATGCCAGCGCCAGACCCCAGACGCCGAACACGACGCCGAGCAGGATCTGGAACGCGAACAGCGTCGCCGGCGGGATGTCGAGCGCCTGGCGCTGGATGATCGGCGTCAGCACGTAGCTTTCCAGCGCGTGCACGCCGAGGAACAGGATGAAGGCGGACAGCGCCGCGATCCAGCCGCTCGCAAGGCTTGCCAGCACCACGATCAATCCGCCGAGGATCGCGCCGACCGTCGGGATGAAGGCGAGCAGACCGGCCTGGATGCCGAGGATGAACGAACTCGGGATGCCGATGATCGCAAGCCCGATCCAGGTGACGAGGAACACCGCGACCATGGTGATGATCTGCGCGATCAGCCAGCGCTCCAACGTCTCGCCGATGCGATCGACGATGATCGTCGCCTGGCTGCGGTATTTCGCGGGCGCGATGAACAGCAGCCCGGCGCGGTAGATGCTCGGCTGCGCCGCGAAGGCGAGCCCGAGGAACAGCACGATGAAGAAGTTGCCGACCACGCTGACGGTGCCGAGCAGCACCTTCAGCGTCTGGCCGATGATGGCGCCGCCGCTCGAGGCCAGTGCGCTTGCGCCGCTCGGCAGGCCATGGCTCTGCTGCGCCGCCGGTGCCGTGGTGGTCGTCACCACAGTGCCTTCCGGCTTCGCTTCGGCGGCGGCGTTGCTGAAGTCGAAATAGCTGGTATCGACGCCGTGCTGCTCGAGGAACTCCTTCACGCTGCCAAGCTGGGACTTGATGGTGTTGGTCAGCACGGTGGCTTGCTGCGCAATGGTGGTGCCGCCGAGGAATACGATGCCGGAGAGCAGCCCCGCCAGCGCCAGGCAGACGATCGCGAGCCGCAATGCGTGCGGCAGTCCTGCCAGGCGGCCGAGCAGGGCGGTCATCGCGTTCAGCCCGACGCCGAGCAGCATGCCGGCGAACAGCAGGAACAGCGTGGCGGCGTAATGCCAGGCGAAGACCAGCAGCGCAGCGAACAGCAGGACGCCGATGCCGCCGACGGCGATCGCCCAAGCCATGTCGTTGCGCGCCTGCAGGCGATTGTCAGCCGAATCTGTCACAGGTGATTCCTTCTCGCGCCGGTGCCTCGCCACTTTGTCGCGAAAAAGCCGCAGGGATCAAGCTGCGACGGCACGGCGGTTTGACGCTGGCATCCCGGATGTGCCAAGCGGGACGAAAGATCGATCGGGGTGGAAACGGCAAGCTCGAGACACGGGCGAGGGCGGATATGGTTTTGAAATGGCTCGGGCCGCTCGCTCTGCTCGCTGCGCTTGTGGTCGGCGACCAGATCCGGATCCACCGGCCCGGCCACAAGTACCGGCTCTCGGTCGAGGTCGAGACGCCCGACGGCATCAAGTCCGCCTCCGGCGTGCTCGCCGTGCATCCCGACCGTGGCTACAGCCGCGGCGGCCACACCCGCACCGCGGGCGATGCAGTGTATGTCGATCTCGGCGGCGGCAAGAACCTGGTCGCGCTGCTGGCGCATGTCGACAAGGCGACCGCCCTCGACGACATCAGCTACGTCGCGCTGCGCGCCTACACCGAGGCCCGCGGCGGCCGCGTCGCGTTCAGCACGATGAGCAATCAGAGCGGCGTGGTGCCGGTGACCGGCAAGCTGATCCCGGTGCTGGTGACGTTCGGCAACCCGGCCGATCCCGGCACCGCGCGGGCGGTGTCGCCCGACGACAGCGAGGCCGTGCTGGGCAACGGGTTCCGGCTGCACGGGCTCACCGCCGAGGTGGTGCCGAACGGCTATTGGCCACTCGATTTCGGCGGCAGGCTCGGTGAGCCCGTCACGCGCGGGATCAGGGCCCGGCTGCCCTGGGTCGATGGCGGCAACGGTCCCGCCGCCTCGGCGCTCCGGGCCGCGGGTCTGCCCGGCGTCGAGAGCATCGATGCCGGGGCGGCATTTTCGCGAAACTGACCGCTTTTCGAGCTGCCGCGGCCATTCTGCGCAGGGCCGCATGCCGCCGCTTGCAGACATCGCAGTTGATCCTGCGGGAACTCGAAGGCATGATCGTCTCGGAATCGCTCCCAAGATAGAAAATTCATTTCGCAAGACTTGAATGTGAGATCTGACGAATGAGACGGCCCGTGGTTGGCGTGATCGGAAACGCCCATCGCATCGAGAATCGCTTCACAGTCCACATGGTCGGAGAGCGCAACCTCCGCGCGGTTGCTGAAGTGTCGGGCGCGGTGCCGCTGATGTTCGCGGGAAGCCCTGAAATCACCGATGTCGGCGCCTTGCTCGACGTCGTCGACGGCGTGGTGCTGACCGGCGCCCGCGCCAATGTCCATCCGACCCGTTTCAACACCGAACCCTGCGCAGCTCACGAGCCCTATGATCTGCACCGCGACGATGTCGCGCTGGCGCTGTCGGAGGCCTGCGTTGCGCGCGGCGTGCCGATCTTCGGCATCTGCCGCGGCCTGCAGGAGATGAACGTCGCGTTCGGCGGCTCGCTGCATCCCGAGATCCGCGAAATCCCCGGCCGCATGAACCATCGCATGCCGCGGCTCGAGAACGGCGAGATCCATCCCGATCCCACGGTGATCTTCGCCGACCGCCACGACGTCACGCTGACGCCCGGCGGCGCCTTCGCAAGGATTCTCGGCCGCGAGACCATCCGGGTCAATTCGCTGCACGGGCAGGGCATTCTCGTGCCCGGCGAGCGCGTCGTGATCGAGGGAGTTGCCGAGGACGGCACCATCGAGGCGATCCGCATCGCCGATGCGCCGGGATTTGCGCTCGGCGTGCAGTGGCACGCCGAGTACGACCCGCAGCGCAATCCGATCAACCGCGCTCTGTTCGAGGCCTTCGGCGATGCGCTCCGCGAGCGCCGGGCGGCGTAGGTAGCACTGCTGTCGTCCCTGCGAGAGCAGCGGCGAACGGCCCCACCAGCATACTCGCCGTCATCGCCCGTCAAGCCGGGCGATGACAGCTGTGGGTGAGGACGCGGTCATGGAGCGCCGGAGCATGTCTCCGTAATTCTACGGATGCGAAATTGGCGGATTGCCGGGCCGGATTCGGCTAATCAAACACGACAGCAGCCACCGGACATTTCCCGGCGCCGACGATCCTTTCCGAATTTCCTTTTTTCCTTTTCCTGTCTCCGGTGTGGCTGATCACGATGAGTTGGTCGGGATGAAGTTGTCGGGCCGTCTGGCGCTCGGGGTGACGTTCCCGGCCGTCGCGATGCTGCTGGCGCTGGGCTCTATCCATGGCTTCTCCTGGCCGGGCCTTCTGCTCGCTGCGGGCGCAATCGCCGTAGTGCTGATGACTGCCGAGATCATTGGCAGGTCGCGCTCGAAGCCGCTCGCGCAGGTGACGCAGGCCGCGGAGCGCAGCGACGCGGCACGTCACGAGATTGCAAGCTTGACGGGCGCGCTCGCCGTGCTGTCGGCGCAGTTGGGCAGCAGGCAGAACCTGCTGGAGAAAACCGTCGAGAGCATCCGCGATCCGGTCGTGGTGGCGGATGAGACTGGTGCCGTCGTGGTGGTCAACGCCGCCGCGCGCCGCCTGTTCGCCGTCGAGGCCGGCTTCAACAGCCTGACCGATGCGCGGACCTTCCAGTGTTGCTACGCCGACGGCACGACCGCGATGCCGATTGCCGAGTCGCCGCTGGCGCGCGCGTTGCGCGGCGAGGAGATCGATGATCTCGAACTGGTCGTGAAAGTTCGGCCGTCAGGTCCGGATGTCTGTCTGCTGGCCAACGCGCGGCCGCTGCGCGACGATGCCGGCCAGCTGCGCGGCGCGGTCGCGGTGCTGCACGACATCACCGCGCAGCGGCGCGCGCATCAGGCGCTGGTCGAGAGCGAGCAGATGGCGCAGGCCATCATCAGGACCGCGCTCGATGCGTTCATCCAGACCGATCAGGACGGCGTCGTTCTGGAGTGGAGCCCGCAGGCCGAGGCGATGACCGGTTGGGCGCGGTCCGAGGCGCTCGGGCGCCGCGCGGTGGACCTCATGGTTCCGCAAGAGCTGCGGGAAGTGAACCACCAGCGGGTCGTCCGCTTCCTGCAGGAGACCGCGGCCGGCGGCATGGGCATGCGCTACGAATCCCCGTCGCTGCACCGTGACGGCCGGCAATTCTACGCCGAGGTGTCGCTCAACGCGCTCAAGCGCGGCGACGGCTATGTCGTCAACGCCTTCGTCCGGGACGTCACCCAGCGGCGCATCGCCGAGGAGCAGTTGATCCAGGCACAGAAGACGGAATCGCTCGGGCGATTGACCGGCGGCATTGCGCACGATTTCAACAACATGCTGACTGTCATCACCGGCACGATCGAGATCCTCGCCGACGGCGTCAAGGAAAACCCGCAGCTCGCGGCGATCGCCAAGCTGATCAGCGACGCCGCCGATCGCGGCGCGCAGCTCACCTCGAGCCTGCTGGCCTTCGCCCGCAAGCAGCCGCTGCAGCCAGCCGAGACCGACGTCAACGAATTGATCGGCGATGTGGTGCGGTTGTTGTCGCAGACTTTGGGCTCGCAGGTCGCGATCACGACCGAGCTCGGCCGCGACGCCTGGCTGGCCTTCGTCGACCGCAGCCAGCTCTCGGCCGCGCTGGTCAATCTCGGCATCAATGCGCGCGATGCGATGCCCGAGGGCGGCACGCTGAGCTTTGCCACCCGCAACGTCCAGCTCGGCATCCGCGAGGCGGTGGCGCGCGGCGTCGAGCGGGCGGGCGACCATCTCGTCATCGAGGTGAGCGACACCGGCACCGGCATTTCGCCGTCGCATCTGGAGAAGATCTTCGATCCGTTCTTCTCAACCAAGGAAGTCGGCCAGGGCACCGGGCTCGGCCTCAGCATGGTGTTCGGCTTCGTCAAGCAGAGCGGCGGCGGGATCGAGGTGCAGAGCGAGGAGGGGCGCGGCACCACGTTCCGGATCTATCTGCCGAAGGCCGACCGCACCGCGCCGCGGGCGGCCGAGGAGGATGATCAGCCGATCCGCGGCGGCGCCGAGACCATCCTGTGTGTCGAGGATGACCCTCGAATCCGCGACTACGTCATCGGCCAACTGGAAGGCTTCGGCTACAAGGCGCTGGTCGCGGCGAACGCCGATGCCGCGCTCGAGATCGCCAAGGGCGGCGCTGCGTTCGATCTGCTGTTCACGGACATCGTGATGCCCGGCAGCATGAACGGCCGGCAACTGGCCGAGACGCTGATGGCCGGGCGGCCGACGCTCCGGGTGCTGTTCACATCCGGCTATAGCGACGGCGCGCTGCCGCTGCAGGGCGCCGGCCATGGCATCCCGCTGCTGATGAAGCCCTACCGGCGCAGCGAGCTGGCGCGGATGCTGCGGCGCTGCCTCGATCTCGCGGTCGACATCGAGGGCGATCCGGTTCCGATGCCATACTCCGTGCAGCCCGACCTCGAACGCTTCCTGCGCGAGAATCCGCCCGACAAGACGTAGCTGTGATGGGCGGAGCCCGCGATACCCATCATCTCGCCGCACCGGCATGCTTTCCATGGGTATCGCTTCGCTCCACCCATCCGACTATCATCACGCACCCAACAACAGCGCGGCCGGTCAACGGCCCGATCCCAGGGAGAGTTTAGATGCAGGACCGCAAATGGTCGCGACGCGACTGGCTCAAGACGACGGCAGCCGGCGTCGCGGGCATGGTGTTCGCCGAACCCTTAAGGGCGGCTGCGCCGCCGGCCGCGGCGGTCACATCAGAGCTGATCGCGGCGGCGACCAGGGAAGGCAAGGTCTCGTTCTACACCGCGCTGGAATTGAACACGGCCGAACGTTTGGCGCGGAGCTTCGAGCAGAGATATCCGGGGATCAGCGTCCGGGTCGAGCGCTCCGGCGCCGAGCGCATCTTCCAGCGCATCGCGCAGGAGCAGGGCAGCGGCATCAACGCCGTCGACGTCGCCAACTCGACCGATCCTGCGCATTATCTCGACTGGAAGAAGAACGACTGGCTGGCGGCCTATGTCCCCGAAGACGTTGCAAAGCACTTTCCGGCCGATCAGATCGATCCGGACGGCACCTCGGCGACGTCGTGCGCTTGGTTCGAGGTGATCGGCTACAACACCGAGCAGGTGAAGGCCGAGGACGCGCCGAAGAGCTATGCCGATCTGCTCGACCCGAAATGGCGCGGCAAGATCGTCAAGGGCCACCCCGGCTACTCCGGCGCGATCATGACCGCGACCTTCGTGCTGGCGCGTGATCTCGGCTGGCCCTATCTCGAAAAACTCGCGCAGCAGCGCGTGATGCAGGTGCAGTCGGCAGCCGATCCGCCGAAGAAGATCCTGCTCGGCGAGCGCGCCGTGATGGCCGACGGCAACGACTACAATCTGGTGCTAGCCAAGGAGCAGGGCAAGCCGGTCGAGGTGGTCTATCCGACCGAAGGCGCGCCGCTGATCATCGTGCCGAGCGGCATCTTCAAGGGCGCGCCGAACCCGAATGCCGCAAAACTGTTCCAGAGCTTCTTCTTCAGCGCCGAGACCCAGCAGATGCTGGCCGACGAGTTCGCCCACCGCTCGTTCCACGCCAAGGTGAAGGAGAAGGCCGGGCACGTGCCGCTCGACCGGCTGAAGATGCTGAAGGCCGACCCGGCCCAGGTGCAGGCGCAAAGCGAAGAGATCAAGGCACGGTACGCGAAGCTGTTTCGGGTGTAGAAGGCCGTCCACAACTCCCTGATCCGTCATCCTCTGAGGTGCGAGCTCTTGCGAGCCTCGAAGGATGCACGGCCATCAGCCGGGCCGTCGACCGACGACCGCTTCGCGGTCTCCCTTGGGTGACGGTGTGAGAATTGTAGTGAGCGGCCTGCCCACATCGTCGTCCTGGCGAAAGCCAGGACCCATAACCAGCGAATTCGATTGAGAGCGGGATAGCGGCTCCAGCGTCGCACAACAGCAAGCGATAGGGGTAATGGGTCCTGGCTTTCGCCAGGGCGACGCTGGATATTTTAGTGACGCCCGTGAAGCTCGGGGTGATGGATCGGGCCATCAAAAACAAAGGGCGCTTCCACCGGAAGCGCCCTTCGCATTCGTGAGAACCGTAAACCTTACAGCGAGTAGTACATCTCGAACTCGACCGGGTGCGGGGTCATCTCGAAACGGGCGACCTCGGTCATCTTCAGCTCGATATAGGCGTCGATGAAGTCGTCGTCGAACACGCCGCCGTTCTTGAGGAAGGCGCGGTCCTTGTCGAGGTTTTCCAGCGCCTCGCGCAGCGAGCCGCAGACGGTCGGGATCTGCTTCAGCTCTTCCTTCGGCAGATCGTAGAGGTCCTTGTCCATCGCCGGACCGGGATCGATCTTGTTCTTGATGCCGTCGAGGCCGGCCATCAGCATCGCGGCGAAGCCGAGATAGGGGTTGGCCATCGGGTCGGGGAAGCGCACCTCGACGCGCTTGGCCTTCGGGTTCGCGGTGTAGGGGATGCGGCACGACGCCGAGCGGTTGCGCGCGGAGTAGGCGAGCAGCACCGGCGCCTCATAGCCCGGGACCAGACGCTTGTAGGAGTTGGTCGACGGGTTGGTGAAGGCATTGATCGCCTTGGCGTGCTTGATGATGCCGCCGATGTAGTGCAGGCAGGTCTCCGACAGGTCGGCGTACTTGTTGCCGGCGAAGGTCGGCTTGCCTTCCTTCCAGATCGACTGGTGGACGTGCATGCCCGAGCCGTTGTCGCCATAGACCGGCTTCGGCATGAAGGTGGCGGTCTTGCCGTAGATGTGCGCGACCTGGTGGATGCAGTACTTGTAGATCTGCATCTGGTCGGCCATCAGCGTCAGGGTGTCGAACTTCATGCCGAGCTCGTGCTGGGCCGAAGCGACCTCGTGGTGATGCTTCTCGACCTTGACGCCCATCTTGGCCATCGCCCCGAGCATTTCCGAGCGCATGTCCTGCACCGAATCCTGCGGCGGCACCGGGAAGTAGCCGGCCTTGGTGCGGATGCGGTGGCCGAGATTGCCGCCTTCATATTCGGTGGCGGAGTTGATCGGCAGCTCGGAGGAATCGAGGCGGAAGCCGGTGTTGTAGGGGTCGGCCGAATAGCGCACGTCGTCGAAC
Source organism: Bradyrhizobium semiaridum (assembly GCF_020329505.1). Lineage (GTDB taxonomy): Bacteria > Pseudomonadota > Alphaproteobacteria > Rhizobiales > Xanthobacteraceae > Bradyrhizobium > Bradyrhizobium semiaridum. Next base: position 400,725 of record NZ_JAGKJJ010000001.1, on the reverse strand, counting down.
ACGAAGAACTCGGCCTCAGGGCCGACGAACACGGTGTCGCCCACGCCCATCGACTTCACCATCGCCTCGGCCTTCTTGGCGATGCCGCGCGGATCGCGGTTGTAGGGCTCGCCGGTGGTTGGCTCGAGCACGTCGCAGGTGATGACCATGGTGGTCTCGGCGAAGAACGGATCGATCGTCGCGGTGACCGGGTCGGGCATCAGGCACATGTCGGATTCGTTGATCGCCTTCCAGCCGGCGATCGAGGAGCCGTCGAACATCTGACCTTCGGCAAAGGTATCCTCTTCGATCATGCCGACATCGAAGGTCACGTGCTGCCACTTGCCGCGCGGATCGGTGAAGCGCAGGTCGACGTATTTGACGTCGTTGTCCTTGATCATTTTCAGGACGTCTTTGGCGGTCTTCATGAATACCCCTTATGGATGTGCGGGTCGGTTTCCAGCGGCGACATTATTCCCGCTTTTGGCGAGTTGGTGTGACCGCTCAAACGAAATCAGGCTGCCGAAGCAGCCTTTATTCTCCTTGAGCGTCGGAAAATGCCGATAGCACCGCCCTCAAATAGCGTCCAGCCCGGATTCGCCGGTCCGGATACGGATGGCTTCCTCGATGTTGGAGACGAAGATCTTGCCGTCGCCGATGCGCCCGGTCTGGGCGGCGCGACGGATCGCGTCGATCGCCTTCTCGACCAGGTCGTCGCCGATCACGATCTCGATCTTCACCTTGGGCAGGAAGTCGACGATGTATTCTGCACCGCGATAGAGTTCGGCGTGTCCCTTCTGGCGTCCGAACCCCTTGGCCTCGGTCACCGTGATACCCTGTAGTCCGACTTCCTGGAGCGCTTCTTTCACCTCGTCGAGCTTGAAGGGCTTGATGATGGCTTCAATCTTCTTCACTGAGCGCCTCCCGGGCATTGCAGATTGCAGGGTCGTATTTTCGATGCGCGTGGGGCGCAGTCTGGTGAGGTTCTAGAGCTTCCGGTATCTGGCCGGAAACGCGCATCAGGTCGCATGGAGTGGCCCTTCTGCGCGGCTTCCTCGAAAGCAGGGTCTATGCCAAGTTGTAGGGGTCCCCGATTTTGGAATGTTATCAGCCTTTTAACAGGCAATCGGCAGATTTCGAACCTCCGCGTCAGGATATCCAAGCCTAACGAATAGGCAAATAGATCAATCCGTATGCAATTGAACAGTCGAAACCGTGGGAACGTGATCGGAATTGCCTCTGGAAAAGGCGAAGAGATCGAGGAATCGGCATGGATGTGCTGACCACCACCGAGATGGAACGCGCCGACCGGCTGACCATCGCAGCCGGCACGCCGGGCTTCGCATTGATGATGAGCGCGGGTCAGGCGGTCGCCGAGGCGGCGATGGACCTCGTCGAGGAGGGGCCGATCGTCGTCGTTGCCGGCCGCGGCAACAATGGCGGCGACGGCTTCGTCGCCGCCGCTGAACTCGCGGCGCGCGGCCGCGAGGTCTCCGTCGTCCTGCTCTGCGAGCGCGACAGCCTGCAGGGCGATGCGGCGCTGGCGGCGAAGGGCTGGAAATATCCGGTGCTGCCGTTCAACCCGCAGGCGCTCGGCAAGCCGGCGCTGATCATCGACGCCCTGTTTGGCGCCGGCCTCAACCGGCCGGTGAAGGGCGATCCGCTGGAGATGATCGTGGCGATCAACGCCAACGGCGCGCCGGTGCTGGCGGTCGACCTGCCGAGCGGCATCAACGGCACGACGGCCGCGGTGATGGGCGCCGCGGTGCAGGCGACCGAGACCGTGACCTTCTTCCGCAAGAAGCCCGCGCATCTATTGTTGCCGGGGCGGATGCATTGCGGCCGCGTCCGCGTCGCCGACATCGGCATCGATCTGACCGTGCTCGACGAGATCAAGCCGCTGACCGCGGAGAATGTGCCGCAGGCCTGGCGCTGGTCGTTCCCGGTGCCGCGGATCGACGGCCATAAATACGCACGCGGCCATGCCGTGGTCGTATCAGGCGATATCGCCTCGACCGGCGCGGCGCGGCTCGCAGCGCGTGGCGCGCTGCGAGCCGGCGCCGGCCTCGTGACGCTGGCCTCGCCGCGCGATGCGCTCGCCGTCAACGCGGCGGCGCTGACCGCGGTGATGGTGCGAGCGGTCGACAATCCGATCCAGTTCGCCGAGCTGCTCGGCGACAAGCGCTACAATGCCTGCGCGATCGGCCCGGGTCTCGGCGTCAACGCGCGCACCCGCGACTTCGTCCACACCGCGCTCGCGGCGCAGCGCCACCTCGTGCTCGATGCCGACGCGCTGACCAGTTTTGCCAGCGCGCCGGACCGCCTGTTCGACACGATCAAGGCCTCCGACGGCCAGCAGGTGGTGCTGACGCCGCACGAAGGCGAGTTTCCGCGGCTGTTCAGCGACATCTCCAACAAGCATCCGGGCCGCTCCAAGCTCGAGCGGGTGCGCGCCGCCGCCGAGCGCTCCGGCGCCGTGGTGCTGTTGAAGGGCGCCGACACCGTGGTCGCATCGCCCGACGGCCGCGCCAGCATCGCCGCCAACGCGCCGCCTTGGCTCGCCACCGCCGGCGCCGGTGACGTGCTGACCGGCATCATCGCGGGCTTCCTAGCGCAGGGCGTTGCGGCGTTCGAAGCGGCCAGCATCGGCGTCTGGATGCACGGCGAGGGCGCGAGAGAGGCCGGCCCGGGCCTGATCGCCGAGGATCTCACCGAGGTTCTGCCCGCGGTGTTTCGCCGGCTCTATGACGAGTTCGGGATTGACTATTAGACGGCTCGCGCTCTCGGACGTGGATGCGGCGGCGTAAGTTGGCGCGAAGGCTAGCTCCTAGCTCACCAGATACTTCGCCACCGCCGGCTCATTCCACTCGATGCCGAGGCCGGGGCCGTGTGCGGTCACCGCGCCGTCGACGATCTCGGCCGGCTTTGCCAGGATCGCGCCGGCGAAGTCGAGGAATTCGAGCCAGTGCGCGGTCGGCGTCACCGCGAGCAGATGCGCGCTGACCTCGGCGAACAGATGGCTCGACATCGGGATCGAGGCGGCGTCGGCCTGGCCTGCGACCTGGAGCCAACCCGAGACGCCCCCGACCTTCATTACGTCGGGCATGATGAAGTCGGACGCGCTGGCGGCGATCGCTTCGGCAAAGCCGCGCGGAAACCACCAGTTCTCGCCGGCCTGGATCGGCGTCGGCGAGGTCTCGCGGACCTTGGCGTGGCCGGAGAGATTCTCCTGCGGCACCGGCTCCTCGATCCAGTGCAGATCGTAGGGCGCGAGCCGCGCGATGCGGCGGGTGGCTTCTGCCGGATCGAGCGACTGGTTGAAGTCGATCATCAGCGCGATGTCCGGGCCGAGCAGGGCGCGCACGCTCTTGACCACGCGCTCGTCATTGGCGGCATCGCCGTCGCCGCCCTTGATCTTGATGCCCTTGAATCCCTGGTCGAGCGAGCGGCGTAGCGCGCGCTCGTCGGCCACCGGATCGACCACGCCGTAGCTGTCGTAAGCCTTGATCGGCGTTGCCGAGCCGCCAAGCAATTCGACCAGCGGCCGGCCGGCGAGTTGGCCGAGCACGTCCCAATAGGCCATGTCGAGGCCCGACACCGCCATGCCGACCAGGCCCTGCCAGCCGAGCAGGCGAAACTTGGCGTCCATCGCTTTCATCAGCTCGAACGGCGCGACCGGCTTGCCGACGAGCTCGCGGCCGATCTCCTCGATCAGGTAGCAAAGTGGGTTAAGTGTGAGCTTGCTGTAGGCGAAGATATAGGTGCGGCCGGTAACGCCTTGATCGGTCTCGACGTCGATCAGCACGAGCGGGCCGGAATCGATCACGCCGAAGGCGTTCTTCACAGGGCGCTTGAGCGGCACCACGACGCTTCGCGCGGTGACTTTGCGGATCGCGGCAACTGCCTGGCTCATGGGTGTTTCCTCTTGTTGTTATTGAACGCCATACCATCGCACGAGCCGCGGCGCTGCCCAATCCGTCGCGACCTGCTCGATCAGATAGCGACCCGGATATTCGGCGAGGAAGGCGGTGCGCTGGGTCTGGCCGGGTTCGATCGCGAGCGTGTCGAGCCAGAACGGCTTCCAGCCGTCGTCGAGCCGGTCGAGCAGGCGGAAGTGGTGACCGTGCAAATGGAAGACGGTGGTCACGGAGGCGCGGTTGGTCAGGGCCAGTACGACGGCGCGGCCGATCTTGGCTTGAAAGGCGGGCGCGGAGGACGGCTTGAAGTCTGCGGCGCGCGTCCAGTCGCCGGGCCCTCCGAGCGCCAGCTCGAACCTCGCGGCATTCTTGAGGTCGAACTGGGCCGGCAGGTCGTTGGCCGGCAGCGGGGGGGCGGGCGGAAATGGCGCGGGACGGAGCGGCGGCTCGGCCGTGACGGTGACCTTGCCGACCGACCGGGCCTGCTTGCCGTCGTGGAGCAGGATCGGGAAACTCGTGCCCGCCGGCCCAACGGCGTCGACGAAGACGTCCGTGCGGCTTCCCGGCGCCAGCACCAGCGCGCCGTTACGTGCCGGAAACGGCTCGGCAGGCTGGCTGTCGATCGCCATCACCCTGATGTCGGCATTCTCAAGCTTGACCGCGAGTACGCTGCGCGGGCTGCCGTTGACAAAGCGGAGTCTCAGCCGGGCATTGGCCTGGGCCGAGATCTCGAATGAGGTTCGGCCGTTAACTGTATGAAATAACGTCGTATCCTCTGGAACGATTCCGGGCGGAACCGCGCTGCCGTCGGGGCGGAGCCGCCACTCCTCGATCAGCAGGACCTCGTCGCGGTCGATGGCGACCGGCGCCGTCCCGGTGACGACCACGGCGCACGGCCGCACCGGCAAGGCGCCGTCGCCGAGCGGGCTCGCTTCGCAGAACAAGGTGCCAGCCTGCCGCAGCGCGAGCTGGAAGGTATCCTTTGCTCCCGTCGCGAGCGGTGCCCGGGAGGTCAGCGGCTCCGCCGCCGGCGCGCCGTCGAGCCCCCGGCAGTTGAACGCGACCGGCAGCGGAAGCTCGTTGCTGAGGGTCACGTCGAGGGTCTCGCCGCGCTTGAAGCGGAGTTCGCCGCCGCCGAGCAACCAGACCGGCGTCTCGGGGCCGCCGGAGCGTAGCGCGACGCGGTCTGCCTTGGCTTGCAGCGCGACCGCGGTCCGGCCCTGCGCCAGGCTTTGGGCTGGCCACACGGGACAAAGCGCCGCGGCGCCGAGGCAGGCCATCATGTCGCGCCGGGTGAGGGAAAAATCGGGACTTGCCATCGGACCGATGCGGACCATTTTTAATTAGACCTGTCCAGTCGCGATCGGTCGCAGGGCAGGGTGCATAGCGGCCATTTTTTTGCTGCGAACCGGTGGGCGCATGTTATAAGCCCGGCCGCCCGCGGCATCGCGGCCGGAGTGGATGCTTTCACGCGGGCGTGGCGGAACTGGTAGACGCGCTGGATTTAGGTTCCAGTGACGAAAGTTGTGGGGGTTCGAGTCCCTCCGCCCGCACCAAGCGCTTACAGCGTTTGCATGACGATTCCTTGGAGGACCTTGAGCCCTGGCGGGCCGCGGGTCCACCGAACCACCGGCGTCAGGCTCAACGGCCGCGCGTCGACTTGATTGAACACTGCCACGGCCGCAAGGCCGGCGGCGAAAGCGGAAGAAGATTGACACCATGCAGGTCACCGAGACCCTCAACGAGGGACTGAAGCACGAGTTCAAGATCAGCGTTCCGGCATCCGATCTCGATGCCAAGGCCGGCGCCAAGCTGGTCGACCTCAAGGACAAGGTGCGTCTCAACGGTTTCCGTCCGGGCAAGGTGCCGGTGGCGCATCTGAAGAAGATCTACGGTCGCTCGGTGATGGCCGAGACCATCGACCAGACCATCAGCGACACCAACAAGCAGATCTTCACCGACCGCGGCTTCCGCCTCGCCGGCGAGCCGAAGATCACGATGCCGACCGAGAAGGCTGAGGTCGAGGATCTGCTGTCGGGCAAGACCGATCTGACCTACACAGTCGCGATCGAGGTGGTGCCGCCGATCACGCTCGCCGACTTCAAGACCTTCGCGGTCGAGAAGCCGGTGGTCGACGTTTCCGACGCCGACGTCGACGACGGCATCAAGCGCATCGCCGACAGCAACCGTCCGTACAATGCCAAGTCCGAGGGCGCCAAGGCCGAGAACGGCGACCGCGTCACCGTCAACTTCAAGGGCACCATCAACGGCGAGGCCTTCGAGGGCGGCACCGGTGAGGGCATCCAGGTCGTGATCGGCACCGGCCAGTTCATCCCGGGCTTCGAGGAGCAGCTGATCGGCATCGGCGCGAACGAGACCCGCACGCTGAAGGTCTCGTTCCCGAAGAACTATCTCAACGAGAAGCTCGCCGGCCAGCCGGCCGAATTCGAGACCACCGCGACGCTGATCGAGGCGCCCGGCGAGACCACGATCGACGACGAGTTTGCCAAGACGCTGGGCCTGGAATCGCTGGACAAGCTCAAGGAACTGATGCGCGAGCGTCTGAAGGCGGAGTTCGCCGGAGCCACCCGGCAGCGCGTCAAGCGCGCGCTGCTCGACCGGCTCGACGAGAACCACAAGTTCGAGGCGCCGCCGTCGCTTGTCGACGAAGAGTTCAACCTGATGTGGAACTCGATCAAGGCCGAGATGGAATCCTCCGGCAAGACCTTTGCCGACGAGAACACCACCGAGGAGGCGGCCAAGCAGGAGTACCGTACGATCGCCGACCGCCGGGTCCGGCTTGGCCTCGTGCTCTCGGAGATCGGCGAGAAGAACAAGATCACCGTGACCGACGAGGAGGTCTCGCGCGCGGTGATCGAGCGTGCCCGCCAGGTGCCCGGCCGCGAGAAGGAAGTCTGGGATTACTACCGCAACAACGCCCAGGCGCTGGCTCAGCTGCGTGCCCCGATCTACGAGGACAAGGTGGTCGACTTCATCCTCGAGCTCGCCAACGTGACCGAGAAGAAGGTCACCAAGGAGGAGTTGTTCAAGGATGACGACGCCGAGAAGACTGCCGCTTAATTCCGGCACCTCGCGTTAATGATGAACCGCGAAAGCGCGCCGGCGGCGGGACCCCGTCGCTAGGCGCGCCGCTGCGAATCAGCTTGAACTTCGGCGGCCGATCGTCTTGCCTGAGTTCGCCTGCCCAGGTGGCTAGTGCCGGTCTTGTCGGCCGGAAATTGGCCTATATCTGGGTTAACCGTAAGCTTCCTTCGCATCACCCCTAACCCCTGGGTCCTTCCATGCGCGATCCCGTTGAAACCTACATGAACCTCGTCCCGATGGTCGTCGAGCAGACCAATCGCGGTGAACGCGCCTACGACATCTTCTCGCGCCTCCTCAAGGAGCGCATCATCTTCGTGACCGGTCCGGTGGAGGACGGCATGTCGACCTTGATCGTCGCGCAGCTCCTGTTCCTCGAGGCCGAGAATCCGAAGAAGGAAATCTCGATGTACATCAACTCGCCGGGCGGCGTGGTGACGTCGGGCCTTGCGATCTACGACACGATGCAGTTCATCCGTCCGCCGGTATCGACGCTGTGCACGGGGCAGGCCGCTTCGATGGGCTCGCTGCTGCTGGCGGCCGGCGAGAAGGACATGCGCTTCACGCTGCCGAACTCCCGCATCATGGTGCATCAGCCCTCCGGCGGCTTCCAGGGCCAGGCCACCGACATCATGCTGCACGCGCAGGAGATCCTGAATCTCAAGAAGCGTCTCAACGAGATCTACGTGAAGCACACCGGCCAGACCTACAAGGCGATCGAGGACGCGCTCGAGCGCGACAAGTTCCTGACCGCCGAGGACGCAAAGGCGTTCGGCCTCGTCGACAAGGTGATCGACAAGCGCCCGGACGATCCGGCGGCCGCCAAGGCGGCCTGAGTCAGGGCAGGCATTCCGAGGCGTCGTGTGATCTCCACATTGGCGCCTCACATAACCGGCAAACGGGACTGCGGAGCTGCGCAAGTGCATGCGTGCGGGCCGAAAGTTCCGCTTTCGTGCTCATTGGCCGGCGTGGCAATCCCGCAACGTTTCGTGGATTTCGACGCGTATTCCACGTGCGATCGTTGAAAATCACGGTATTGTCACGGTCTTGAGCTGGCCCCGCGATTAGCGAATTCTTGATAGTCGGGTGCCAGCATGGTTGGCTGTGACGCATCGACTATGATCGCGGGGGATTCGAAGGCACCGTGATTCGCACGGTCAGTACTGCGTAGGGTCTTTTTTGGTACGGAATTTGCTCTATCTACCCATCAGCCCCGGTTTGTGCCGGATTGGGTCGATCTGGCAAACGAGATCGAACGGCGGACGGAGATAATGGATGAGTAAGGTCGGCACGAGCGACTCCAAGAACACGCTATATTGCTCGTTCTGCGGCAAGAGCCAGCATGAAGTTCGCAAGCTGATTGCCGGACCGACTGTCTTCATTTGCGACGAGTGTGTCGAACTGTGCATGGACATCATCCGTGAGGAGAACAAGTCCTCGCTGGTGAAGTCGCGCGACGGCATCCCGACGCCGAAGGAAATCTGCAAGGTGCTGGACGACTACGTGATCGGCCAGAGCCATGCCAAGAAGGTGCTGTCGGTCGCCGTCCACAATCACTACAAGCGGCTCAACCACCAGACCAAGCACAACGACGTCGAGCTCGCGAAGTCGAACATCCTGCTGATCGGTCCGACCGGTTCGGGCAAGACGCTGCTCGCGCAGACGCTGGCCCGCATCCTGGACGTGCCGTTCACCATGGCCGATGCGACCACGCTGACCGAAGCCGGCTATGTCGGCGAGGACGTCGAGAACATCATCCTGAAGCTGTTGCAGGCGGCCGACTACAATGTCGAGCGCGCGCAGCGCGGCATCGTCTATATCGACGAGATCGACAAGATCAGCCGCAAGTCGGACAATCCCTCGATCACCCGCGACGTGTCGGGCGAGGGCGTCCAGCAGGCGCTGCTCAAGATCATGGAAGGCACGGTGGCCTCGGTTCCGCCGCAGGGCGGCCGCAAGCATCCGCAGCAGGAGTTCCTGCAGGTGGATACCACCAACATCCTGTTCATCTGCGGCGGCGCCTTCTCGGGCCTCGAGAAGATCATCTCCGCGCGGGGACGTTCGACCTCGATCGGCTTCGCGGCGCAGGTGCTCGCGCCGGAGGATCGCCGCACCGGCGAGATCTTCCGTCACGTTGAGCCGGAGGACCTGCTGAAGTACGGCCTGATCCCGGAATTCGTCGGCCGTCTGCCGGTCGTCGCGACGCTGGAAGACCTCGACGAGACCTCGCTGAAGAAGATCCTGACCGATCCGAAAAACGCGCTGGTGAAGCAGTACCAGCGGCTGTTCGAGATGGAGAACATCGAACTGACCTTCGCCGACGAGGCGCTTGGCGCGGTCGCTCGCAAGGCGATCGAGCGCAAGACCGGCGCGCGCGGCCTGCGTTCGATCCTGGAGAGCATCCTGCTCGAGACCATGTTCGACCTCCCGGGCCTCGAAGGCGTCGAGGAAGTCGTGATCTCGCGCGAGGTGGTCGAGGGAACGGCGCGTCCGCTCTACATCTACGCGGATCGTTCCGACCGCGCGGTCGAGAGCAGCGCGAGCGCGTAAAGATCCGCATCGCGAACCGTCAAAAATGCACGGCTGCCGGCTGTTCCGGCGGCCGCTGCCGTTCAGCAGCGCCGCTCTTTCGGCGTAGCACCAAATCGCTGTTTAGCCTGACTTTCCCGACACTTCTCGTACTTGACACCCCTGTGCCCGATAGCCACCTAATGCAATCAGCGGCGGGGCTCATGCGTTGAGATTCGTCGCCTCCCGATGCGGAAAGAGCGGCGGCCAATGCCTCACTTATTCCGGATCATCAAGGCACCTTGTGGCGGTTGCGCGAGCAGGCGGGCTGCGTGCAAGGGGGCATAACAAGAGGATTAGGCCATGACGACTTCCAAACCCCGGCCAACGATCGTTCACGGCGAAAGCCACTCCTATCCGGTGCTGCCGCTCCGCGACATCGTCGTCTTTCCGCACATGATCGTGCCGCTGTTCGTCGGCCGCGAGAAATCGATCCGCGCGCTCGAGGAGGTCATGAAGACCGACGCGCTGATCATGCTCGCGACGCAGAAGAACGCGTCCGACGACGATCCGGCACCCGATGCCATTTACGAGACCGGTACGCTCGCCAGCGTCCTGCAGTTGTTGAAGCTGCCCGACGGCACCGTTAAGGTGCTGGTCGAGGGCCTCGAGCGCGCGCGCGTCGCGACCTATTCCGACCGCGCCGAGTACTATGAGGCGACCGCAGTCGCACTCGCCGACACTGACGCCAATTCGGTCGAAGCCGAGGCGCTGGCGCGTTCGGTGGTGTCCGACTTCGAAAACTACGTAAAGCTGAACAAGAAGATCTCCGCCGAGGTCGTTGGCGTGGTGCAGGCGATCACCGATTTCGCCAAGCTCGGCGACACCGTTGCTTCGCATCTTGCGGTGAAGATTTCCGACCGGCAGGCGATCCTGGAGACGCTGTCCGTCACGCAGCGCCTGGAGAAGGTGCTGGGCCTGATGGAGAGCGAGATCTCGGTGCTGCAGGTCGAGAAGCGCATCCGCTCGCGCGTCAAGCGCCAGATGGAGAAGACCCAGCGCGAGTATTACCTGAACGAGCAGATGAAGGCGATCCAGAAGGAGCTCGGCGACGACGAAGGTCGCGACGAGCTGGCCGATCTGGAGGAGAAGATCTCCAAGACCAAGCTCTCCAAGGAAGCGCGCGAGAAGGCCCAGCACGAGTTGAAGAAGCTGCGCCAGATGTCGCCGATGTCCGCGGAAGCGACCGTCGTGCGCAACTATCTGGATTGGCTGCTGTCGATCCCGTGGGGCAAGAAGTCCAAGGTCAAGAAGGACCTCGCGGCCGCGCAGGCCGTGCTGGACAGCGATCACTACGGATTGGAGAAGGTCAAGGACCGCATCGTCGAGTACCTCGCCGTGCAATCGCGCGCCAACAAGTTGACTGGACCGATCCTGTGCCTGGTCGGGCCTCCCGGCGTCGGCAAGACCTCGCTCGGCAAGTCGATCGCGAAGGCGACCGGGCGCGAGTTCGTGCGCGTGTCGCTCGGCGGCGTGCGTGACGAGGCCGAGATCCGCGGTCACCGCCGCACCTATATCGGCTCGATGCCCGGCAAGATCATCCAGTCGATGCGCAAGGCGAAGACCTCGAACCCGCTGTTCCTGCTGGACGAGATCGACAAGATGGGCGCCGATTTCCGCGGCGATCCGTCGTCGGCGCTGCTCGAGGTCCTTGATCCCGAGCAGAACTCGACCTTCAACGACCACTACCTCGAGGTCGATTACGACCTGTCCAACGTGATGTTCATCACGACCGCGAATACGTTGAATATTCCGGGCCCGCTGATGGACCGCATGGAGATCATCCGGATCGCCGGCTACACCGAGAACGAGAAGGTCGAGATCGCGCGCAAGCACCTGATCCCGTCCGCGCTCTCCAAGCACGGCCTGGACTCCAAGGAATGGTCGATCGACGACGATGCGCTGCTTCTGATGATCCGCCGCTACACCCGCGAAGCGGGCGTGCGCAATCTGGAGCGTGAGCTCTCGACACTCGCCCGCAAGGCGGTGAAGGAGCTGATGATCTCCAAGAAGAAGTCGGTCAAGGTCACCGAGGCGAACATCGAGGAGTTCCTCGGCGTGCCGAAGTATCGCTTCGGCGAGATCGACGACGAGGATCAGGTCGGTATCGTGACCGGTCTTGCCTGGACCGATGTCGGCGGCGAGCTGCTGACCATCGAAGGCGTCATGATGCCCGGCAAGGGCAAGATGACGGTCACGGGCAATCTGCGCGACGTGATGAAGGAGTCGATCTCCGCGGCGGCGTCCTACGTCCGCTCGCGCGCGATCACCTACGGCATCGAACCGCCGATGTTCGATCGCCGCGACATCCACGTTCACGTGCCGGAGGGTGCAACCCCGAAGGACGGTCCGTCCGCCGGTGTCGCGATGGCCACCGCGATCATCTCGGTCATGACCGGCATTCCGGTCCGCCACGATGTCGCGATGACCGGCGAGATCACGCTGCGCGGCCGCGTGCTGCCGATCGGCGGCCTGAAGGAGAAGCTCCTGGCTGCCGCGCGCGGCGGCATCAAGACGGTGCTGATCCCCGAGGACAACGCCAAGGATCTCACGGAGATTTCCGATGCGATCAAGGGCGGCATGGACATCATTCCGGTCTCGCGGCTGGACGAGGTCGTCGCCAAGGCGTTGATCCGCGTGCCGACGCCGATCGTCTGGGAAGAGGAGACCAAGGTCGACGTCAAGCCCGACGCTGCGGACGAAGCCGCCGGCGGCCTGACGGCGCACTGAGCAAGCTCCATCGACAAACAATCAAACGGCGCCTTCGGGTGCCGTTTTTTGTCTTGCGTCCTGCGGGGCGGGCTATCGCTTCGTCTCGATCATCCAGTTGCCGATCGCGCCAAGCGCCATCAGCAGGCTGGTGCCGAGGAACACCGCAGGCATGCCGATATGGCCGCCGACAAAGCCCCCGCCGAGCGGCCCGATCACCTGTCCCGCGTACTGCGCCGACACCGAATAGCCCAGCATGCTGCCGGTGACGGTGTCAGGCACGTTGTGCCGGATCACGCTCGCGATGCACGGCAGCAGGCCGCCGAGCGCCAGCCCCATCAGGAAGCGCAGCAGGATCAGCTGCCAGCCGCTGGTCACGAAAGCCTGCGGAATTAGTAGCAGCGCCGAGACCGCAAGGCAGATGATGATGATCCGCCAGTGCCCGACGCGGTCGGCGAGCTTGCCGAGATGCGACGACGACAAAAGGCTGCCGAACGCCGCCGCCGACATCACGAGGCCGGCGACGAACGTCACCTGCGGCGCCTCGACCAGCTGGGCGACATAGACCGTGATGATCGGCTCGATCGACATGTTGGCGATCATCAGCAGCAGGCCGGTCGTCCACATCGCGATCAGCGGCCGTTTGTCGGATACCTGCGCCCAGCCGCCGCGCGCTTTGCTGCCGCCCATGGTCTTCGACCGCGGTCCCTCGCGAAGCAGGAAGGTGGTGCCGAGGAAGGTGACGAAGATGACGCCGCCGATCAAAAAGAACGACGCGCGGATGCCGATCAGGGGCGGCAGGATGCCGCCGACCAAGGGGCCGACCAGGCTGCCGGCCATGATGCCGGCGGACAGGACACCGATCGCCCAGCCGGAGCGGGACCTCGGCGTCTGCGCTGCGACCAGCACGGTCGAGCCCGAGGCGTAGCCGCCGAGCAGGCCGGTCAGGAGCCGCAGCCCGACCAGCTCATAGACGTTGTGCGCCATGCCCATCAGCGACATCGCGATTGCCATGCCGAGGCTGGCGCGGATCAGCATCAGCTTGCGGCCGTAGCGGTCGGCGAGGCGGCCCCATAGCGGCGCGGTCAAGGCGGCAGAGAAGAAGGCGGCGCCATAGGCGACGCCGGACCATTGCACGATCGCGGCGTGATCCGACACGCCGAGCTGCTCGACATAAAGCGGCAGGAACGGCAGCAGCAGCGTCATCCCCACGATGGTCGTGAAGGAGCCGTACACGCAGACGATCAGGTTACGCTTCCAGGGACCGGCCTCCAGCGCTGCTTCGCGCTCGATCTCGGCGTTGACGTGAGCGTCCATCTCAGCGGAGCCCGACCACGGCGTAGCCGCGCGCCTTCAGCCCACGGCGGTCCTCGCGCAGCGAGCGCAGCAGGCGATCGCGTGTGTCGCGGATATGATCGGCGGCCTCGCGCGCGGCCGCCTCCGGATCGTTGGCCTTGATGAAGGATAGAATGCGCCGGTGCTCGCGCCAGGCCTGCTCGCGCGACGGCTCAGTCCACACCTCCAGCCAGCGCGCCCGCGACAGTCGGGTCATCGCCCCGGAAATCGCCTTGAGGACGAACGGATTGCCGGTGAGCCGCGCGATCTCGACATGGAAATCGGTGCCGACTCGGTGCCATTCCTCGCGCGGCGCGCCGGCCTGGCAGGCGTCCAGCATCGCCTCGATGCCGGCGATCTCGGCCGCACTGGCCCGCGTGCAGGCGAGGCGGACCGCGGTGGTCTCCAATGGCAAGCGAAACTCGGCCAGCGCCTCCAACTCGCCGAGGTCGATCGGCGCAACGATCCAGTTGCGGCCGTCGCGCTGCACCAGCTCTTCGCCCTCGAGTCGTACCAGCGCCGCGCGGATCGGCGTCCGCGAGCCTTCGAAACGGCTCTCCAGCCAGCGCTCGGTCAGCCGCTCGCCGGGGCCGAGGTCGAGCGACAGGATCATCTCGCGAAGCTGATCGTGGATTTGCAGCATCTGCGACATGGGACGGTTCTCAGCCGGAATGGATGATGTCCACCGATATCCCGTTTTGGTATCCCAAACAAGGTCACTTTGGGATGCCAAACCGCGAGCCGGACCTCAAGGCGAGTGGAACGGTGCCTGCCGGCATCATCTTGTTTCGAGGGCGAGGGAATGGAGCAGCAAGATGCAGATCGACGGGCAGTGCCAGTGTGGAGCTGTGGCCTATCAGGCCGACATCGATCCCGAACGGGTCTCGATCTGCCATTGTACGGACTGCCAAACTCTGACCGGTTCGCCCTACCGCGTCACGGCGCTCTGCGCCGGCGAAAAGCTTCGCCTGACCCGCGGGGCGCCGAAGGTCTACGGCAAGCGCGGCGACAACGGCCAGATCCGCTTCCAGCATTTTTGCGCCGATTGCGGTTCCCCGCTGTTCACCAGCGGTGAGGCCGGCGGGCCCGACGATTGGGGCATCCGCTGGGGCAGCATCCGCCAGCGCGCCCAATTGACGCCCAAGCGACAGATCTGGTGCCGTTCCGCCGCGCCCTGGATCCACGATCTCAAGGGATTGCCGGGCCGCCCGATGGATTAGGGCCCGCCGACCTTGCGCCGCAGGGGTGGGCAAGGCTAAAGAGGCGGCGCAGGTGAGGGCGGCTAGCTCAGCTGGTTAGAGCATCTCGTTTACACCGAGAGGGTCGGGAGTTCGAATCTCTCGCCGCCTACCAGCCTTCGCCCTGCGGGCTACGGCTCGGCAGGCCAGCCTTCGCGGCAGTTTCACCGCATACGCGCCTTCGCAGGGCGAAGGCTGTCACGCCGAAGAGCGAAGGCGGACCGGCTCCAGTATCGATCGCCGTCATTCTTTCCACGCAGTTTGCCGCCCAACTGGGCGCGATGATAAGTTCGCCGCGCAATTGGGAGCTGATGCATGCGCACAATCATTGCCGCCGTCCTGATGGCCCTGATCGCCGGACCTGTTCTGGCGCAGGACCACATCCAGCAGTATCGCGAGGAGGACAAGCCGAAGACCGAGGCGCAGAAGGCCGAGGACAAGCGCGCCGAGCGTGCCTATCAGCGCTCGCTCAGCAACGTGCCGGACCAGAAGCAGACCGATCCGTGGGGCATCGCCCGCCCCGACAACGCGCCGCAGGCCGCGTCCCGGCCGCACGCCAAGCCCGCGGCAAAGATGGCCGCGCCGAAGCCGGCGGCGCCGGCGGGCACCGCCACCAAGTAGTTGCGCGACGGCGGGGCTGAACCATGAAGTATTACGTCTGCCGGCTGACCGGTCCGCGTCCGACCTTTCCGCAGGACATGACGCCGCAGGAGGCCGAGATCATGCAGGCGCATGTCGCCTATTGCGGCGAGCTGCTCCGCGCCGGCAAGGCGCTGGTGTTCGGGCCGGTGGCCGATCCCGCGGGCGTCTGGGGGCTCGGCGTACTGCAATTGCCCGACGATGCCGATCCGCAGGAGATCGTCGCCAACGATCCCGTCACCAAGGCCAACGCCGGTTTTGTCTATCAGGTGATGCCGATGCTGCGCGCCGCGACGAAGGAAAGCTGCTGATGGACCTCGCACAAGGCCACGAGCGCAACGCCGACCAGATCGCTTATTGGAACGGACCGGGCGGGCAGCGCTGGGCCGACCGTCAGGCGGTGCAGGACATCCTGCTCGCGCCGATCCTCGACCTGCTGCTCGATCGTGCCAGACCTGCGCCCGGCGAGCGCGTGCTCGATGTCGGCTGCGGCAGCGGCGCGTCCACGATCGCATTGGCGCGTAAGGTGGCGCCGTCGGGCCACGTGTTCGGCGTCGACGTGTCGGGCCCGATGCTGGAGCGGGCGCGACAGAACACGCCGAACGATGCGCCGGCCAGCTACGCGCTGGCGGACGCCACCGTCTATCCGTTCGATCCGGCCAGTTTCGACCTGCTCGCATCGCGCTTCGGCGTGATGTTCTTCGCCGATCCTGCCGCCTCCTTCGCCCATCTGCGCAAGGCGATGAAGCCGTCGGGGCGGCTTGCCTTCATCTGCTGGAAGGAGCCGCGCGAGAATCCGTTCTTCATGGCGCCGCTGCAGGCGGTCTACAAGCACGTGCCGAAGCTGCCGCAGCTCGGGCCCGAGGACCCTGGTCCGTTTTCCTTTGCCTCTGAGGCGCGCGTGCAGCGCATCCTCGGCGAGGCCGGGTTTACCGGGGTGGCGATGGAGCCGTGCCGGCTCGAGCTCGACGTCGCAATCGGACGCGGCATGGACTTTGCGGTGCAGGGTGCGCTCGAGATCGGCCCGGCCAGCCGCGCACTGGACGGCCACCCGGACGAAGTGCGTACCGCCGCCGTCAGCTCGATCCGCGAGGCGCTGACGCCGTTCGCGAAGGGTGGTTCAGTGCTGTTGCCGGCCGCGATCTGGGTCGTGACGGCGCGGGCGTCGTAGCCCCGAAGGCTACGCCTTTTCTTCCCAGATCATCGCCAGATGCACGATGGTCTGCACCGCCTTTTCCATGTCCTGCCGGCTGACCCATTCGAGCCGCGAGTGGAAGGCGTGCTCGCCGGCGAAGATGTTGGGGCAGGGCAGCCCCATGAACGACAGCCGCGAGCCGTCGGTGCCGCCGCGGATCGAGGTCTTCACCGGCGATAGCCCGGCGCGCTTGATCGCCTCGATCGCGTAGGCGACGACCTCGGGATGGCGGTCGATCACCTCTTTCATGTTGCGGTACTGCTGCTTGACTTCCATCCGGTAGCTCGAACGCGGATAGGATTTCATGACGTCCTTCACGATGGCCTCGAGCAGCGCTTCCTTCTGCTTCAGGCCGGCCTCGGTGAAGTCGCGCACGATGAAGTCGACCCGCGCCTTCTCCAGCGCGCCCGAGATCGCGACCGGATGCAGGAAACCTTCCTTGCCCTCGGTGGTCTCCGGCGAGCAGGTGTCCTTCGGCAGGCGGTCGACGATCGCGGCGGCGATCTTGATGGCGTGCTCCATCTTGCCTTTCGCGAAGCCCGGATGGGTCGCGACGCCCTCGATGATGATGCTGGCGCCGTCGGCGGAGAAGGTCTCGTCCTCGATATGGCCGGCGCTCTCGCCATCCATCGTGTAGCCGAAATCGGCGCCCAACTTCTTGATGTCGACCTTGTCGACGCCGCGGCCGATCTCCTCGTCCGGCGTGAACAGGATCTTGATGGTGCCGTGCTTGACCTGCGGATTGGTGACGAGGAAATGCGCGGCATCCATGATCTCGGCGAGGCCGGCCTTGTTGTCGGCCCCCAACAGGGTGGTGCCGTCTGATGTGATGATGTCGTTGCCGATCTGCTCGCCCAGCGCCTCGTGCTCGGCGGCGCGGATCACCTGCGAGGGATCGGCCGGCAGCACGATGTCGCCGCCGCGGTAGTTGGTCACGATCTGCGGCTTGACGTCCTTGCCGGTGCAGTCGGGCGAGGTGTCCATGTGGGAGCAAAAGCAGATCACCGGCACCTTCTTGTCGGTGTTGGCCGGGATCGTCGCATAGACATATCCATGCGCGTCGAGATGCGCATCCGCAATCCCCATCGCCTGCAACTCGGCGACCAGGACGCGGCCGAGGTTCTTCTGCTTTTCGGTGGAAGGACAGGTCGGCGAGTCCGGATCGGACTGGGTGTCGATCACGACGTAGCGCAGGAAGCGCTCGGTGACGGTGTGCTTGAAGTCGAGGACCGGTGCCAGCATGAAGACCGCGCGAGGTGAGGGGTACGACAGGATCGCGTTTTCGAGCGACGTGGAGCCGTTCGCACGACGCCAGCACGTAAACGAAAACCTAAAGGCTCTATAACAGAAAAGCGCCATCCCGGGGCCGCGTTCCAACCCGGAATGGCGCTTCGTTAACGAAGCGTGCTCTGCGAACGCGGCGGTCTAAAGCATGATCCGAAAAAGTGCGAAGCGGTTTTCCGAAAAGATCATGCGCAAACAAAGAGCTAAAGCGCGATGACGATTCCCCAATCTCATCGCGCTTTAGACGGCTTCCTTCAGCTCCTTGGCGGGGCGGAAGGCGACCTTCTTGCTGGCCTTGATGTGGATCTGTTCGCCGGTGGCGGGGTTGCGGCCCATCCGGGCGGCGCGCTTGCGCACCTGGAGGATGCCGAGGCCGACGATGCGGATCCGCTCGCCCTTCTTCAGGTGCTTGGTGATCTTGGTGACCACGTCGGTCAGGATCGTTTCGGCCTGCTTTTTCGAGATGTCCTGCTCTTCGGCGATGGCCGCGGCCAGGTGCTTCAGCGTGATGGTCGCCGGGGTCGCTGCTTTCTTCGCCATGTGTGGCCCTCCTCAAAGCTGAATGGCTGGAATTGCTGCTCGCGCGCGAATGGGCAAATCGTTCGCGTCCGTCCCGGCCAAGTCCTGAAACCGCCGGCTCCGACCGGGGGCAGCATCCAGGATACCAGAACGCATCAGGCGTATTTGATTCGGGGCTTTGCTGACTACGCCGCTTCCCCCAAAACAGGGCATTATGGGGGATCGGCGGCGCAAAACGCCTGCCTTGTGAGGACTTCTGCAACCTCCTTGACTAACGGGATGAGGGCCTTTATGCCCTCGGTCCTGCGCGGATCAGTCCTGATCGGCATCCGCGGGAGTAGCTCAGTTGGTTAGAGCGCCGCCCTGTCACGGCGGAGGCCGCGGGTTCGAGTCCCGTCTCTCGCGCCATCTTTTCAAAGGCTTAGCGCAGGTTCCCGATTTCGAGCGTGGCATAAGGGCGTCGGTTTGACGCGTCTGGGCGCGCCTGTTCGGTCCATCTCGCGGTCGCGTCTGCCGACGGATGCGATCGATCCGGACCAGCCCTCGGACCCACATCCTTCAATCCGACTCTGCGGCCATGCTGGCGTTCGTTCCCCTGGGCACGCAGTGCGCTGCCCGCGGGGATCGGGCACGAACTGATCTCACCCATTGGGGTGATGACATCGATGGTCGGCACTTCTTGAATACAGCTCGCGAGCTGATCGTTGATTGACGATATCGCCTCGATCGCTCGGCGGAGCTGGTGGAGAGTGGGATGACGACGGTTTCCTATGGCATTGTGAACGTCAAACCGGAATTCGATGGCTCCATCAACTCGGATGTCTTCCTGGGCTCGGAATCGTCGCCTGCGCTGACGACCTTCGACGACGGGTCATTTGCGCTCGCATACGGCTACGAACCTGCCCCGAGCGAGGTCATCAAGAACACCATATTCATCAATCGCTACAATCCCGACGGATCGCAGGCGATGGGAGCCGGGGTCTATGGCGGAAGCGATTTCAGCACGTCCACTTATGCGTTCTATCCGGCCATCACGAGCCTGCCGGGCACGAGCCGCTACTTGGCGGTTTGGACGACCTCCTCCGGATCCAATAGCACCACGATGTTCGGTTTCTCCAAGACGTTGGGGACGACCGGTGGCGTCGGCTACAACCAGATCTTCAGCCGGGAAGGGGTACTGCCCGGCTCCGGCAGTGAATTCGTTGTGGCCTTGCCGGGCAACAAATTCGCCGTCGCCGGCACAAGCAGTGTGCGGGTTTTCGGTTACGATAGCGCTTACAACGTCAATCTGGTGACGCAGTGGCAGCTCGGCGATGGTTCGGATGGCGTCAATGCGACCAAAGCCGCACTCCTGGACGGCGGCAACATCGCCACCACCTATGTGCAGTCCCATAGCGGCGCCTATGCCGCCTTCATCGAGATCGATACCGCGAGCGGCGCGCGAATTCTTGCGCCCACCGCGCTGAATAGCCTCGGCAGCACTCACAGCCCCACCATCGCGGCACTACGAGACGGTGGCTTCGCAGTCGCCTATCTGCAATCCGGCAGCGGAGCCAACAGCGAATTGCGGCTGGCATTCTACAGCTCGACCGGCGCGCTCTGCGGCAATCAGCTGGTCGCGACGGTCAACTTCATGACCGACACCGACCCGACGTTGTCGGTTCTGTCCAACGGGTTTGTCGACCTGACGTGGACCAGCGGCGTCAACATGACTCAAGGCCAAAACTATTACGACAACATATCGGCCGCGATATTCGATCCCGCCACCATGATCAAGGTGGCTGCCGCCGACCTTGAAACACAGGACGGGGCGCAATATTCGCCGGCGGTGACCGCGCTCTCGGGCGGGCGATTTGCGACGGCATGGACCGATCAGAACGCCGACCTTTCCGACGGCAATGTGGACAATCACGGCTCCCACATCTCGCTACAGATCGATGCAGTGGCGAGGACGTCGGTCGGGACCGGCGCCGCCGAGACGATCCTTGGCGACTCGCTGCGCGATACGTTCACCGGCGGCGGCGGCAACGACACGTTCGTGTTCGGTGCCGGTGGTTCGACCGATACCATCACCGACTTCGTGCACGGCCAGGACAAGATCTATCTCGCCAACTTCTTTTCGCTGCACAGCTTCACCGACGTGATGAACCACATCTACTCCGGCCCGACCGCGACGTTCAGCCTCGGCTCCGATTCACTGACGCTGACCGGCGTCAACAAGACCAGCTTGACGGCGGATGATTTCATCCTCGCCCGGCAGAAGGCCGATTTCGACGGCAACACCCGCAGCGACGTCGTCCTGCTGGGCGACAACGGCACGGCGACGGTTTGGGACAACGGCGCGCCGGCAAGCGCACACCAGATCGCTCCAGCCGGCACCATCTCGAACGGCTGGCATTTCGCCGGCAGCGGCGACTTCGACGGCAACGGCAAGAGCGACATTGCCTGGGTCAACGACGCGACCGGCCAGGCGTCGATCTGGGACGACGGCCAGATCGGCGGCGCCCACATCATTGCGCCTGCCGGCACCATCGCCAATGGCTGGCATTTCGCCGGCACCGGCGACTTCGACGGCAACAGCAGGACCGACATTCTCTGGGTCAACGACACAACCGGCCAGGCGTCGATCTGGGACGACGGCCAGATCGGCGGCGCCCACATCATCGCTCCTCCGGGCACCATCGCCAACGGCTGGCATTTCGGAGGCACCGGCGACTTCGACGGCAACGGCAGGAGCGACATTGCCTGGGTCAACGACAACGGCAAGGTCTCGATCTGGGACAACGGCCAGATCGGCGGCGCACATATCGTTGCCAATCTCGGCGGCGACATCACCGGCTGGCATCTCGCCGGCACCGGCGATTTCGACGGCAACGGCAGAAGCGACTTTCTCTGGGTCAACGACAACGGCCGGACCTCGATCTGGGACAATGGCGACATCGCCAAGGCTCACACGATCGCGCCTGTCGGCACCATCTCAAACGGCTGGCAGTTCGCCGGCACCGGCGATTACGATGGCAACGGCCGCAGCGACATTCTCTGGCAGAACAGCAACGGCCAGGCTTCGATCTGGGACAACGGCAGCATTGCAAGCGCGCACATCATTGCCGCCGCCGGCACCGTTCCGGCGGGTTGGCATATTGTCTAGGTCTGGATCGCCGAAGGTCCGAGTCGTGTCTCGCGCGCGATTTCCCAAAAACAACTCGCCCCAGCAATGCGGCGCTGCCGGGGCGAGCCTTGCTGAAGTGCTTCCGGGGCACCTCAGTCGACCCCGGGGAGGAGTGGGCCCGGGCAGGGCTGACTATTGCTGCGCGGCCGTATTGAACGCGCCCGTCGCGGCATTGCCGACGAGGCGGTTGGTGCCGAAACTCGTCGGCGTACCGGCGAAGGCGGCGGTCGTGTTGTAGTTGATGTCTGAATCCGACACGCGAATGCCACTGCCGTTCAGGCCGGTTGCGTTGCTGTTGATTGCGCTGCTGTTAACGGAGATTTGCGCACCAGGATCGGCTGTGACTCCGATGCTGTTGCTGGAGAAGTCCGAGCGCTTGACGGTGACGTTGTTGCCGTTGCCGACGGCGAGCCCGAAGGCGTTGTTGTACGATCGCACGCCGTCGAGCGTCGCATTGTTGGTCGCCGCGCCGGCTATCGAAATTGCGGAGCCGGTGTTGTGGGTGATGAGGGTGTCCTTGATCAACAGTTTACCGCCGGCATTGGAGCGCTGATCAAGGATGCCCTGCTGACCGAATTGCGTGATCATACAGTCTTCGATGGAGACCGAGCCGGCCGAGTTGATCTTGATGCCGACGAGGCCGGCATTGACTCCAGGACCGATGCCCTGGACCTGGATGTTGCGGAGAACAACTCGGTCGGACGCGCCGGCCTGGATGACGATGCCGTTGGTGCCGGCGACGAGCACGGAGGCGAACATGTCATGGCAATTAACGGTGATCGCCTTGATGATGGTCAGTCCGCCGAACCCACCGGGATCCAAGCAATTGATCTCGCCTTGTGCGGCGGTCTTCGAGATTGCGCCGGCAAATGTCTTACAAGGCGCCGTGCGGCTGCACGGGTTGGCGTCATCGCCGACGCCGGAGACCCAGGTTCGGGTCGCCTGGGCATGCGCCGGGGCGGATGCGAGCGCGGGCAGAAGCAGGCCAATGGCCAGAATCAGCAAATGGAAACGCCGCATAATTGAAAACTCCCCTGAAAATGGAAATCAGAATCCGAACCTTCCCCTCAGCTCGAAATATCGCATTGCAAAATTGAAAGCGGTTCAGCAACTGAACGACAAGGTTGCGGGACATCCGCCGGGCTCGAAAAAATCCGGCCCGGCCGACGCGAATGCTGCAGGAAGTCGCTAGCTGATTCAACTGGAAACGTGCCGGGCACCCTCCGTGGCTTTACGGCCATCCGTTCAGGATGCTGCGAGACCGAGACGCTTCACCGGCTGCGCCGTCAGTGCCGGGCTGGGCGAGCATTCCGCCCGCCATTCGGGGGTCAGCCACCACAGCAGGAACAGCAGCCCGATTCCGTTCGACAGCAGCGCGGTGGTGAGCGGGACGTTCATGATCGCCTGGACGGCGATCCCTGACGACACCGCGACGAAGCGCGGCGACAGATGTCGCGAGGCCATCGACCCCGCCGACAGGATCACGCCGCATAGGAAGGCCGAGACCGGGGCGAAGACCAGGCCGACCGACGCGATGCCTTCGGTGGCGAGGAACGAGGCGTTGAAATTGCCATCGCGATAGACCGCCGCGAACTCCGGCCCGAGCTCGCCGTAGCTACAGCCATTGAGGTGCCGCAGGATCGATACCTGGCAGAAATGGGTGAGTTCGCGGCGGGCAAAGAAGTCGGCATAGTGATCGAGTGCCAGCGAGGGGATCGCGATGAAGCGCAGGTTGATGGCGCTGAACAGCACGTAGTCCTTATCGGCAGCAAGCACGACGAAGGCGACGAGGCCAATGGTCATCGGGATGAGCAACGCCAGCACGGTCGCCAGCCGCGGATTGACGCGGCCGAACAGCCAGAACAGGAACGGCAGCCAGATCGGCAGCAGCAGGATCGTCTTGTTGTTGACGACCGGATAGAAGCACAGCGCGAGGAACAGGACGCAGGCTGCCGCACCCCATCGACGACGTGTCGCGAAATGAGCGAACAGATAGGGCAGCGGCGCGCCGATGATGATGCTGGTGAGATAGTTGAGCAGCAACGGCCGCGTGACGGCATTACGGGCCGGCCCGTAGGGATCGCCAAGGCTGGTGCCGTAGGAGACGTCGGCGATCAGCACCGCGAACGATGCAGCCAGCAGGGCGAACACGATGCGGTTCAAGGCTGCTTCCGACAGTTCGGGCCGCCAGATCCGGAAGTGACGGAACAGCAGCGGGATCATCGCGGCGGCAAGCGCGGCGATCATGGCCCAGCGGGCGAAGCCGTGCGGATAATCGAACCCGCTGAAGAAGCTGAGCCAGACGAAGCCGAACACCGCCGAAAGCAGCGCGAAGGCGACGAGATAGCCGAAGCTGAACCGGCCGGCCACGAACGCCGGGACAAACGCCACCATGACAGCGGTGCCGAGAACGGCTTGTGCCGTGATGCCGTCGGAGCGCCAGACATGCATCGCCGGAAAGACGTAGCCGCAGGCGATCAGCGATACGAGGCTCAACAGGAAGAAAGCGAGAATGGAGCTTCCGACAGCCAGGTCTTCGCGCGTCAATTTCATCGGCGGGTTTGATCCTCGAAGCTGTGACAGACAGCCAGCAAACCCCGGACGAGGCAAGTTAAGGTGAGTCTCGGATTTTGTTTTTATGTTTCTGAATGTACGGCCCACGAAATACACAGGTCCCGCTGGAGGGGACTTGAAGCGCTGGCGGCACACAAGCCGCGATTCGCTGCATGGCGATCGCTGCGCCGACGTCGATTATTCCGGAATGCGAAGCCCGCGCGGATTATGCGAAGAAGGCCGAGATCGCGGCGAGGTCGGATTGGCGGGGCGCGTCGCCGCGCAGGTTCGCATCGATGGCGCGGCGGCAAGCGTCGACCGTGGGAGCGTCGTTCAGTTCGTTGGCGGCCTCGAGGATCGACCAGATCGTATCGATCGGGATGTCGCTTTGCACGGCGGCGCTCTGGTCTGACAGCATCGGTCGCGCCCGAACTAGAATTCGAAGAGGTCGCGGCTGTGCTGCGCCAGCCTGTGTAGGTCTGCCATCGTGCCACGCACTGCGCTGCAGCGGCGGCATTCGATGACCGTATCGTCGGACGCACGCGCCGGATCGGTCGCCTTGATCGACAGGCTGCCGCAATCGCTGCAGATGATCTTGAACCCCGTTGAAATCGCTTGCTGCTCTAAAATCATGATGGCCTGAGCCCCTGTTGACGCCGAACTTAGGGAACAATTTTTAAGACTGGGGTCGCGGAGTGGATCGCAATCGAGCGACCGGATTAGCAGGCAGTTAAGGTTGGGCCTGACCGCCCCGGCGACGTTCGACCAACAAAAAAGCCGCCCAGGGGCGGCCATTTTTTGCCGGAGCCCTGGAAAACCTTAGCGGACGGTCGAAGTCCCCGACGAGGTGATCACGACTGGCTTGCCGGCCTTGATGACCTGGGTGGACTGGGCGGTCTGGGTGAAGTCCGCATTGTTGCGGGCCGAAATGCCGAGGGCTGCGACCGCGATGCCGGCCACGAGCGCGACGACCACAATCTTCAGATGGGTCGAACGATCGGCTGAATGGATCGAGTGGTTCATGATCGCCTCCGGGCGTCTATGCGCCGTCTGTTGCACGGATTCGTAAGGCCGATCTGTTTCCGGATCGTTTCGTGGGGTCCGCGAAATGGTTTCATCCCGTCCGCGGATTGGTTTCGCCGCGGCTTGCGCGGCACGGCTGCAGGGCCGAAACTGGCACTGGGCGCGGGAATGCGCCCGGGGAGAAAAACAATAATGAAAACAATGAAGGTGACCCGCAGGGGCGTACTCGGGGCCGGCTCCGGGGCGCTCGCCGCCGCGATGCTCGGTAAACGCGCCCTTGCCGCCGCCGAGTTCGATTTCAAGCTGGGCGTCAACACCCCGGAAACCCATCCGCTAACGATCCGCCTGGCCGAGGCGGCCAAGGCGGTCGGCGCGCAGTCGTCGGGCCGGGTCAACATCACGGTGTTCGCCAACAGCCAGCTCGGCGGCGATCCCGAGATGCTGTCCCAGGTCCGCGCCGGCGGCATCGAGCTGCTGGCGGCGCCGAGCATGACGCTGTCGACGCTGGTGCCGCTCTCGGGCCTGCCGAGCATCGGCTTCGCGTTCCAGTCCTACGACCAGGTCTGGGCGGCGATGGACGGCGGCGTCGGCGACCTCGTGCGCGAGGCGATCGCCAGGGCCGGCGTGGTGCCGTTGAAGAAGGTCTGGGACAACGGTTTCCGCCAGATCACCTCATCGTCGAGCCGGCAGCTCAACAGCGTCGACGACCTCAGGGGCTTCAAGATCCGCGTCCCGGTGACGGCGCTGCTGACCTCGCTGTTCTCCGGCCTCGGCGCGCTGCCGTCGAGCATCTCCTACAGCGAGCTCTATTCGGCGCTGCAGACCCACATCGTGGAGGGCCAGGAGAACCCGCTGGCGCAGGTCTCGACCGGCAAGCTCTACGAGGTGCAGAAATACTGCGCGCTGTCGAACCATTGCTGGAGCGGCTACTGGATCCTCGGCAACCGCCGCGCCATGGCCGGCCTGCCGCCCGACCTGCTCGACATCATCAACGCCGCCTTCGACGCCGCGGCGGTGAAGGAACGGGCGGACCTCGTCGAGATGGACCGCTCGTTGCAGGCCGAGCTGACCGGGAAGGGCATGACCTTCACCAAACCCGACCCGCTGCAGTTCAGGGCGGCGCTGGTGAAGGCCGGCTTCTACACGCAGTGGCAGAAGACTTACGGCGTGGAGCCGTGGGCGGCGCTGGAGAAATACACCGGTAAGCTGAGCTGAACGATCTAGGTGGCGCGGGCGATATCCGACCGGATCCAGCGCGCGGCCCAGACGAACAGCAGGGCGCCGGCCGTCGTCGTCACCGCGGCCGACAGCAGCGAGTAGCGCACCGCGTCGACGCCATAGGCGCCCTTCAGCGCGTCGTTGATCATGCCAACGGCGAGGGGACCTATGCCCTGGCCGAAGCAGGTCGCCGTCAGGAGTACGATCGCCGAGGCCAGCGCCCTCATGCTGGGTTTTGCCACGGTCTGCGCGATCGCGAAGATCGGGCCGAGATGGAAGCCGACCATGAACGAGGTCAGCGCCAGGGTGGCGACCATGATCGTGAAGCTCGGCGTCAGCATGCACAGCGCGAACACCGGGCCGGCGAGGCCGGACATCATCGCCGGCGCCCATAATTTCCAGCGGTCGTCGCGGCGGCTGATCTGCGCCACCACGAGGCCGCCGATCAGCGTGCCGGCCATGCCGGCAAGGCCCTTGAAGGTGCCGGCATAGGTCCCGATCTCGGCGCTGGTCAGATGATGGATGCGCGCCAGGAACGGCGGGATCCACACCGCGGTGGCGTAGTTGGTGTAGGTCGTGAGACAGAAGCCGATCAGCACGATGACAAAGCTCGGCTGCGAAACCAGAAACCGCAGCGTCGGCCCGATCGGCTCGGCCTTGAAGGTCTCGGCCATCGCGCCGCGCTTCGGCTCGGCGATGGTCAGCCACAAAATCGCGGCGAGCGCGACGCCGGGCAGGCCCGCGGTGAAGAACGCGGTCCGCCAGCCGTAATGCTGGTTGACATAGCCGCCGATGAAATAGCCGAGGAAGACGCCGAGATAGGTGCCGATCGCGTAGATGCCGAGCGCGCGCGGCCGTTCGTTCTTGCTGAAGAGATCGGCGATCATCGATTGCGACGCCGGCGTACCGGCGGATTCCCCGATGCCGACGCCGATCCGCGCCAGCGCCAGCGTGGTGACGCTGATGGCGAGGCCGCACAGATAGGTCATGGCGCTCCAGAACGCGAAGGCGACAGCGACGATGTTGCGGCGGTTGAGGCGGTCGGCCATCCGCGCGATCGGAAGGCCGAGCAGCGAATAGAACAGCACGAAGCCGAAGCCCGCGAGCAGGCCCATGGTGGTGTCGCTGAGCGCGAACTCCTTCTTGATCGGCTCGATCAGCACGTTGAAGATCGTGCGGTCGAGGAAGTTGAGGGCATAGACGATGGTGAGCAACCCCAGCACGTAATAGCGCCGGGCCGACGGCCTGACGGCGGCCTCAGCCGGCGCAGCCGCCTGCGGTGCGAGATCGACCATGGCATTTCCCCCTGATTTGTTTCTGTTTTGAGCGTGGGCCGTCAGGCCTCGCGAATAAAATTCCCCGCCTCGAATTCGATCGGCTTCGCGTCGGCATCGAACGATACCCCGATCGGGTCGCGGCCGGCGGCGATGGCGTCGAGCTGGTCCGAGAGCATGCGGCGGATCATCAGGATGCCGCGGTCGCTCTGGCCGAAATGCTCCTCGGAATGAACAGTCACCGGGCCCTGGCCGACCTGCGCCTCGTAATCGCCGGGGAATTGCTGGTGCTCGCGCTCGGTCATGTCCCACCAGAATTTTCCGTTGAACTTCGAGCGCATCCGGCCGATATCGCCGGAATTCTTGACGCGGCCGGCGACATAGATGCGGAACGAGGTGTCGTCGATCGGCAGGGTCCAGCCGATCGATTCCACCCGGGCGAATTGCGCGACCCGCGGATTGGGCACGACGCGCAGCGTGGGGAAGGCAGCCTCGGTGACACGGTAGAACACCTTGCCGTCGTCCTGTTTGCGGATCGAGCGCACCGCGACGCCTCGCGGCGTCATCTCGAACTTCACCTCGGGCATCGAGGCCATCATGGTGGTGAATTGCGGGCCGGAGAACGAGCCGTGCAGCACCGGCACATGGTAGGGGTCCACCACGTTCTCGAAATGCTGCAGCCAGTTGCAGGGGATCACGGCGGGCCCGCCGCCTCCGATGGAGGAATCATCGGCTTCGACGAACTCACCGTCGTCCATCGTCTCGAGGCACTCGTAGCGCGGCAGCACCGGCCGTTTCTCTGATGGGCCCATATAGGCGAAGATCAGGCCGTAGCGCTCCTGCACTGGATACCAGGGCTGCCGCACCTTGTCCTTGAACAGGCCGCCTTCGGGGTCGCAGGGCTGCTCGAGGCAATGGCCCTCGGTGTCGAATTTCCAGCCGTGATAGCAGCAACGGATGCCGTCATCCTCGACCTTGCCATAGTAAAGCGTGGTGCCGCGATGGCAGCAGCGGGCGTGCAGCAGGCCAGGCCGGCCCTGCTTGTCGCGGAACAGGATCAGGTCCTCGCCGAGCGCGCGGACTTTCCTGGGGATATCGGTGGCGTCGCTCACAAGACCGATCGGGTGCCAGTAGCGGCGCAGCAATTCGCCCATCGGCGTGCCGCGGACCACCGAGGTCAACTCGGTCCGGGTGACGGATGGCTTCATTGCATAGGCGGTGCCGAGGTCGCGGTCTCGCTGGGTGATCGTCATGTCATTTCCTCCCGCCGCGGGCTCATGGCCGTGGTTGGCTTATCGTTGATCAAGTCAACGATATATCGATGACAGTGTCAACGACATCGTTTAACTTGGCAGCGGGCCGCTTTATTGGCAGAGGTTGGCGATGACCGAGAAGCTGAAGACTGCGAAGGCTTTGCCCCCGGCGATTGCGATCGACGCCGAACTGGCGCCGATCACCGCGATGCTGTCGTCGCAGCTGATGGTGCTGGCCAATCTGCTCAAGCGCGGCGCCATCCTGCGCTACAAGCGCCTCACCGGACTGTCCTCGGTCGAGTTCGGTCTGGTCGCCTCGCTCGGCCGGCGGCCGCCGATGAGCGTGGTGCGGTTGGCGGAAGCCGTCGGCATGGACAAGGGCCAGATCAGCCGGGCGCTGGCCGAGCTCGTCGCGCGCAGACTGGTCGCCAAGGCGCCCAATCCGCGGGACAACAGGGAGACGCTGGTTTCGCTCACCAAGGCGGGCCTCGCTGCCCACGATGCGATCGTGGCCGGCGCACAGGAGCGCAACCGCCGTTTGCTGGAACAGCTCGATCCACAGGAACTTGAGGTGCTGCTGGGACATATCGACCGCCTGACCGCTGCGGCCGCGGACATGCTCGCCGCCGAGAAAGAGCTGGGCTGAATGGGCTGGAGGAGGGCACCGGAAGCCCTCCGCGGCGTTGCCCCGTACAGCAAGCGCATCTGCCCGATGGGGCCGAGAGCCCGCGGAGACGACGGTAAAAGCGTCAAAATAGCTTGTCTTGCGCCCCCTGTTGCGCTGCGCTAAAGCCTCAAGAACAATTCCAATCAACGAATCTGCGGCACGTCCGAAACCGCAGCAAGAAGGCCTCGCCGATGACCGGCATCCTGCAGAATTATCTCCCACTTGTGGTCTTTATCGGGGTCGCCGGCCTGATCGGTCTGGCGCTTCTGATCGCCCCGTTCCTGGTCGCGTTCCAGCAGCCGGATCCGGAAAAGCTGTCCGCCTATGAATGCGGATTCAATGCTTTTGACGACGCCCGCATGAAGTTCGACGTTCGCTTCTATCTGGTAGCGATCCTCTTCATCATCTTCGACCTCGAAGTCGCGTTCCTGTTCCCTTGGGCGATCGCATTCGGAAAGCTCGGCGCAACCGGCTTCTGGTCGATGATGGTGTTCCTGGCCGTGCTGACGGTCGGGTTTGCGTATGAATGGAAGAAAGGCGCGCTCGAATGGGATTGAGCCCCACCGCCGCAACCTCGCAGCCGACGATTGCCAAACCCGAGATCGCCATGGCTCCGAAGGGCATTCTCGATCCGTCGACCGGCAAGCCGGTCGGCGCCAATGATCCGTTCTTCCTCGAGGTCAATCACGAGCTGTCCGACAAGGGCTTCTTCGTCGCCGCGGCCGACGACCTCATCACCTGGGCGCGCACCGGCTCGCTGATGTGGATGACCTTCGGTCTCGCCTGCTGCGCGGTCGAGATGATGCAGGTCTCGATGCCGCGCTACGACGTCGAGCGCTTCGGCTTCGCGCCGCGCGCCTCGCCGCGGCAGTCCGACGTGATGATCGTCGCCGGCACGCTGACCAACAAGATGGCGCCGGCACTGCGCAAGGTCTACGACCAGATGCCGGAGCCGCGCTACGTCATCTCGATGGGCTCCTGCGCCAATGGCGGCGGCTATTATCACTACTCCTACTCGGTGGTGCGCGGCTGCGACCGCATCGTGCCCATCGACATCTACGTGCCGGGCTGTCCGCCCACGGCGGAAGCGCTGCTCTACGGCGTGCTGCTGCTGCAGAAGAAGATCCGCCGGATCGGCACCATCGAACGCTAAGGTTTTTACGTCATGGACGACGGCAAGCTCGACGCCCTTGGGCAGACGATCGTGAGCGCGCTTTCGGGCGCGGCCTCTGCGCACTCGGTCGCGTTCAACCAGCTCACTATCGATGTCGAGATTGGCAGAATCGTGGAGGTCGTTACGTTTTTGCGTGACGACCCCAACTGCCGTTTCGTCAACATTACCGACGTCACCGCGGTCGATTATCCGGCCCGCGAGAAGCGTTTCGACGTGGTCTACCACCTGCTATCGCCGACGCTGAACACGCGTATCCGCGTGCGCGGCCAGGCCGACGAATCCACGCAGGTGCCCTCGATCATCGGCATCTTCCCCGGCGCCGACTGGTTCGAGCGCGAGACCTACGATCTCTACGGGGTGATCTTCATCGGCCATCCCGACATGCGGCGCCTCCTGACCGATTACGGTTTCGACGGCCATCCGCTGCGCAAGGATTTCCCGCTTACCGGCTTCGTCGAGGTCCGCTACGACGACCAGGAGAAGCGGGTGCTGTACGAGCCGGTTCGGCTCAACCAGGAATTCCGCAAGTTCGATTTCCTTTCTCCGTGGGAGGGGGCTGACTATCCGCTGCCCGGCGACGAGAAGGCCAAGGCGGAGCCGAAGCCATGAATGAACAGCCGCAAAATCTGCGCAACTTCACCATCAACTTCGGTCCGCAGCATCCTGCCGCGCACGGCGTGCTGCGCCTCGTGCTGGAGCTCGACGGCGAGGTGGTCGAACGCGTCGATCCGCATATCGGGCTCTTGCATCGCGGCACCGAGAAGCTGATCGAGCACAAGACTTATCTGCAGGCGATTCCGTATTTCGACCGGCTCGATTACGTCGCGCCGATGAACCAGGAGCATGCGTTCTGCCTCGCAGCCGAGAAGCTGCTCGGCATCGAGGTGCCGCGCCGCGGCCAGCTGATTCGCGTGCTCTATTGCGAGATCGGCCGCATCCTCTCGCACCTCCTCAACGTCACGACACAGGCGATGGACGTCGGCGCGCTGACCCCGCCGCTGTGGGGCTTCGAGGAGCGCGAGAAGCTGATGGTGTTCTATGAGCGCGCCTCCGGCTCGCGCATGCATGCGGCGTTCTTCCGCGTCGGCGGCGTGCACCAGGACCTGCCGCCGAAGCTGATCGACGATATCGATGCGTGGTGCGACCCGTTCCTCAAAGTGGTCGACGACCTCGACACGCTGCTCACCGGCAACCGCATCTTCAAGCAGCGCAACGTCGACATCGGCGTGGTACCGCTAAAGGAAGCCTGGGAGTGGGGTTTCTCCGGCGTGATGGTGCGCGGCTCGGGCGCGGCCTGGGACCTGCGCAAGTCGCAGCCATATGAGTGTTACGCCGAGATGGAATTCGATATCCCGATCGGCAAGAACGGCGACTGCTACGACCGCTATTTGATTCGCATGGAAGAGATGCGCCAGTCGGTGCGCATCATGAAGCAGTGCATCCAGAAGCTGAAGGCACCTGACGGGCAGGGCCCGGTAGTGGTCGAGGACAACAAGATCGCGCCGCCGCGCCGCGGCGAGATGAAGCGCTCGATGGAAGCGCTGATCCACCACTTCAAGCTCTACACCGAAGGCGTCCACGTGCCGGCCGGCGAGGTCTATGCCGCGGTCGAGGCGCCGAAGGGCGAGTTCGGCGTCTATCTTGTCGCCGACGGCACCAACAAGCCTTACAAGTGCAAGATCCGCGCACCGGGTTTTGCTCACCTGCAGGCGATGGATCACATTTGCAAGGGCCATCTGCTGGCCGACGTTTCTGCCATTCTTGGCTCGCTGGACATCGTGTTCGGCGAGGTCGACCGGTGATGATGCCTGCATCCGCACCGCGCGCTAATTGAGAGTTTGAACGATGTCCGTCCGCCGCCTTGCCCCGAAGGAATTGCAGCCCGCGAGCTTCACGTTCACCGACGAGAACCTCGCCTGGGCCAAGAAGGAGATCGCGAAATATCCGCCGGGCCGCCAGGCCTCGGCCGCGATCGCGATCCTGTGGCGCGTGCAGGAGCAGCATGACGGCTGGGTGTCGGAGGCCGCGATCCGCGCCGTTGCCGACCTGCTCGAGATGCCGCACATTCGCATGCTGGAGATCGCGACCTTCTACACCATGTTCCAGCTGTCGCCGGTCGGCAAGAAGGCGCACGTCCAGGTCTGCGGCACCACGCCGTGCCGGCTGCGCGGCGCTGCCGATCTGATCGAGGTGTGCCAGCATCGCATCCACCACGATCCCTTCCAGCTGTCGAAGGACGGCAACTTCTCCTGGGAGGAGGTCGAGTGTCTTGGCGCCTGCGTGAACGCGCCGATGGTGCTGATCTGGAAGGATACCTATGAGGACCTGACCAAGGAAAGTTTTGGCAAGGTGCTCGACGGCTTTGCCGCCGGCAATCCGCCGAAGCCGGGTCCGCAGGTCGACCGTCAGTTCTCGGCCCCCGCGGGCGGGCCGACCACGCTGAAGGAAACCACCTGATGCGTGGTGACGTGCTGGCGAGCGGAACCGGGAGGGAGGCTGCGATGCATGCCTGGCGCACGATCGCCCTGCACAGCTCGGTTGCCGCCGGCTTCATGTTCCTGCTGCAGCGTTACGGGCTGAGCGCCTCGCTGGAATCAAGTCTGCTGTGGGCCATCGTGTTCGGCGGCTGCGCTGCCGGGCTCGCTTATTCCCAAGCCAAACGGTGATGTTCGGAAAGTTTTGAGCATGCTCGACGACAAGGACCGCATCTTCAAGAACCTCTACGGCCTCCACGATTGGGGCCTCGAGGGCGCGCGCCGCCGCGGCGCCTGGGATGGCACCAAGGGGATCATCGACAAGGGCCGCGACTGGATCATCAACGAGATGAAGGCGTCCGGCCTGCGCGGCCGCGGCGGTGCCGGCTTCCCGACCGGCATGAAGTGGTCGTTCATGCCCAAGGAGTCCAAAGACGGCCGGCCGAGCTATCTCGTCGTCAATGCCGACGAGTCCGAGCCCGGCACCTGCAAGGACCGCGAGATCATGCGGCACGATCCGCACCTGCTGGTCGAGGGCTGCCTGCTCGCCAGCTTCGCGATGGGCGCGCATGCCTGCTACGTCTACATCCGCGGTGAGTTCATCCGCGAGCGCGAGCGGCTGCAGGCGGCGATCGACCAGGCCTATGAGGCCAGGCTGGTCGGCAAGGACAACATCAATGGCTGGCCGTTCGACATCTACGTCGCCCACGGCGCCGGCGCCTATATCTGCGGCGAGGAGACCGCCTTGCTCGAGAGCCTCGAGGGCAAGAAGGGCCAGCCGCGGCTGAAGCCGCCGTTCCCGGCCAATGTCGGCCTCTATGGCTGCCCGACCACCGTCAACAACGTCGAGTCGATCGCGGTCGCGCCGGACATCCTGCGCCGCGGCGCTGCCTGGTTCGCTGCCATCGGCCGGCCGAACAATGTCGGCACCAAGCTGTTCTGCATCTCCGGCCATGTCGAGCGGCCCTGCAACGTCGAAGAGGCGATGGGGATCCCGTTCCGCGAACTGATCGAGAAACATTGCGGCGGCATCCGCGGCGGCTGGGACAATCTGAAGGCGGTGATCCCCGGCGGCTCGTCGGTGCGCATGGTGCCGGCCGAGCAGATCATCGACACGCCGATGGATTTCGACAGTCTGAGCAAGCTGCGCTCGGGCCTCGGCACCGCGGCCGTGATCGTGATGGACAAGTCGACCGACCTGATCCGCGCGATCGCCCGCATCTCCTATTTCTACAAGCATGAGAGCTGCGGCCAGTGCACGCCGTGCCGCGAGGGCACGGGGTGGATGTGGCGTGTGCTGACCCGGATGGCCGAGGGCCGGGCCCACAAGCGCGAGATCGACATGCTGCTGGAGGTGACCAAGCAGGTCGAGGGCCACACCATCTGCGCGCTCGGCGACGCTGCGGCGTGGCCGATCCAGGGTCTGATCGCGCATTTCCGTCACGAGATCGAAGAGCGCATCGACCAGTATTCGCACAAGGCCGATCTCGATGATCAGGGCGTTCGCGATCCCATGCACATGGTGGCCGCGGAGTAATGACGGCGATGACGCAGCAGGCCGCATGGTGGCAGAGATACGGGACGCTTGCGCAGATGGCGCACGCGACCGTGGCGCTGCTCGGCTTTGGCGCCGTCCTGCTGCAGATCAACGAGATCCGGTCGTCGAACCGTGCCTCCGCCGCGCGCACGGCGTATCTGGGCTACACCGATCTCGCCTTCAAGAATCCGAAGTTCGCGCAGCCCGACTACGAGGCCATCAAGGCCGGCAGCCGCGAAGAGCGGTCGCAATATGAGAGTTTCGTGTCGTATTTCCTCTATGCCTGCGAGGAGACCTTTGCGGCGTTCGCGGACAAGCGCGAATGGCAGGCATCCTGCGACTACGAGCTGAAGCCGCATTTGCCGTTCCTCTGCGAGAAGAACCAGGCGCAGCCCGCGTATCTCGCGACCTACGGCGCTGAGACCCAGCAATGGGTGAAGACCACTATGAAAACCGCGAGCGTCGCACCGCCCGACTGCAAGCTCGGAAAGACCTGAGACAGACATGAGCAAGATCATCATCGATGGCAAAGAGATCGATGTGCCGCCGGAATACACGCTGCTGCAGGCGTGCGAGGAGGCCGGCGCCGAGATTCCGCGCTTCTGCTATCACGAGCGGCTGTCGATCGCCGGCAATTGCCGGATGTGCCTCGTCGAGGTGAAGGGCGGCCCGAAGCCGGTGGCGAGCTGCGCCTGGGCCGTGCGCGACTGCCGGCCGGGCCCGAAGGGCGAGCCGCCCGAAGTCTCGACCCGTTCGCCGATGGTCAAGAAGGCGCGCGAAGGCGTGATGGAGTTCCTGCTGATCAACCATCCGCTGGACTGCCCGATCTGCGACCAGGGCGGCGAATGCGACCTGCAGGACCAGGCGATGGGCTACGGCGTCGACACCAGCCGGTTCGCCGAGAACAAGCGCGCGGTCGAGGACAAGTATCTCGGCGCGCTGGTCAAGACCTCGATGAACCGCTGCATCCAGTGCACGCGCTGCGTCCGCTTCTCTGCCGAAGTCTGCGGCGCGCCGGAAATGGGCGCGACCGGCCGCGGCGAGGACATGGAGATCACGACCTATCTGGAACAGGCGCTGAGCTCGGAGCTGCAAGGCAATCTCGTCGACATCTGCCCGGTGGGCGCGCTGACCTCGAAGCCCTATGCGTTCGCCGCGCGGCCCTGGGAGCTCGGCAAGACGCAGTCGGTCGACGTGATGGACGGCGTCGGATCGGCGATCCGCGTCGATACTCGCGGCCGCGAGGTGATGCGCATCCTGCCGCGCATCAACGAAGCCGTGAACGAGGAGTGGATCTCCGACAAGACCCGTCACATCGTCGACGGCCTGCGCACGCAGCGCCTCGACCGCCCCTATGTGCGCGTGAACGGCCAGCTCCGGCCGGCATCGTGGCAGGAAGCTTTTGCGGCGATCGCGGCCAAGGCCGGCCGCATCGACGGCAAGCGGATCGGCGCCATCGCCGGCGATCTCGCCGCGGTCGAGGAGATGTACGCGCTGAAGGAGCTGCTGGCGAAGTTCGGCTCGGTCAATCTGGCGGTTCAGGGCGGCGACGCCTTCGACGCCAAGGCGGGCCGCGGCTCCTACATCTTCAACCCGACCATATCAGGCATCGACCAGGCCGACGCGCTCTTGATCATCGGCTCGCATCCGCGCAAGGAAGCCGCGGTGCTGAACGCGCGGATCCGCAAGCGCTGGCGCAATGGCGGGCTCAAGGTCGGCCTGATCGGCAGCACCGCCGAGTTCACGTATCCCCATGAGTATCTTGGCGCGGGCACCGACACGCTGGCCGATCTCGCCGCCGGCAAGCATTCCTTCGCCGACGTGCTGAAGAACGCCAAGAACCCGATCGTCCTGGTCGGCGCCGGCGCCTACACAAGGCATGACGGCCCGGCGGTGCTGGCGCAGGCCGCCAAGCTCGCGCTCGACGTCGGCGCGGTCAAGGACGGCTGGAATGGTTTTGCCGTGTTGCACGATACCGCATCGCGCGCCGGCGCGCTCGACATCGGCTTCTCGCCGGCTTCGGGCGGCCTGACCACGGCGCAGATGACGACCTTCGGGACGCTCGACGTGCTGTTCCTGCTCGGCGCCGACGAGGTCAGCGTGCCGGAGGGCACCTTCGTCGTCTACATCGGCACCCATGGCGACCGCGGCGCGCATCGCGCCGACGTCATTCTGCCGGGCGCGGCCTACACCGAGAAGTCCGGCATCTACGTCAACACCGAGGGAAGGGCGCAGATCGCCAACCGCGCCGCCTTCCCGCCGGGCGAGGCCCGCGAGGACTGGGCGATCCTGCGCGCGCTGTCCGACGTGCTCGGCAAGAAGCTGCCGTTCGACTCGCTGCAGGCGCTGCGCCAGGCGTTGTTCAAGGCCACCCCGCACCTGATGCGGCTCGACCAGATCGAGGCCGGCAAGGCCGACGACGTCAGGGCGCTGGCGGGCAAGGGCGGCACCGTCGACAAGGCGGCGTTCAAGCCGACCGTCGAGGACTTCTATCTGACCAACCCGATCGCGCGGGCATCTGCCGTGATGGCGGAATGCTCGCGGCTGGCGTCGGGCAAAATGCTGACGGCAGCGGAGTGAGCGTGACCTGATGGCTGATTTCTTCGCAAGCTCGTTCTGGACCGGCTTCCTCTGTCCGCTGATCGTCATGGTCGCGGAGAGCGTACTGCTGCTGGTCGTGCTCTTGATCGCGATCGCCTACATCCTGCTCGCCGACCGCAAGATCTGGGCGGCAGTGCAGATCCGCCGCGGCCCCAACGTGGTCGGCCCGTTCGGACTGCTGCAATCCTTCGCCGATCTCCTGAAGTTCGTGCTGAAGGAGCCGGTGATTCCGGACGGCTCCAACAAGGGCGTGTTCCTGCTGGCGCCGTTGGTCTCCTGCGTGCTGGCGCTGGCCGCCTGGGCCGTGATCCCGATGGATTGGGGCTGGGTGATCTCCGACATCAATGTCGGCATCCTCTACATCTTCGCGATCTCGTCGCTGTCGATCTACGGCATCATCATGGCAGGCTGGTCGTCGAACTCGAAGTACCCGTTCCTCGCCGCGCTGCGCTCGGCGGCGCAGATGGTGTCCTACGAGGTCTCGATCGGCTTCGTCATCATCACCGTGCTGCTCTGCGCCGGCTCGCTGAACCTGTCGGCCGTGGTCGATGCGCAGAACAGTCGCGGCCTCGCGCACCTGATCGGCCTGCCGCAGCTCACCATCCTGAACTGGTATGTATGGCCGCTGCTCCCGATGTTCGTGGTGTTCTACGTCTCGGCGCTCGCCGAAACCAACCGTCCGCCGTTCGACCTCGTCGAAGCGGAGTCCGAGCTGGTCGCCGGTTTCATGACCGAATACGGCTCGACGCCGTATCTGTTGTTCATGCTCGGCGAGTATGTCGCGATCACCACGATGTGCGCGCTGGCGACGATCCTGTTCCTCGGCGGCTGGCTGCCGCCGGTCAACCTGCCGCCGTTCACCTGGATCCCGGGCATCGTCTGGTTCGCCCTCAAGGTGTTCTTCATGTTCTTCTTATTCGCGATGGCGAAGGCGATCGTGCCGCGCTACCGCTACGATCAACTGATGCGGCTCGGCTGGAAGGTGTTCCTGCCGCTGTCGCTGGCGATGGTGGTGATCGTGGCCGGCGTGCTGCAATTCGCCGGCATCGCGCCGAAGTGAGGCCGTCATGAGTGTCAACGTCAACGCAACAGCCCGCTCGGTTCTGCTCTCGGAATTCGTCTCGGCGTTCTTCCTCGCCATGCGCTATTTCTTTAAGCCGAAGCCGACGCTGAACTATCCCTTCGAGAAGGGCGCGATCTCGCCGCGTTTCCGCGGCGAACACGCGCTGCGCCGCTATCCGAACGGCGAGGAGCGCTGCATCGCCTGCAAGCTGTGCGAGGCGATCTGCCCGGCGCAGGCGATCACGATCGAGGCCGGTCCGCGCCGCAACGACGGCACCCGCCGCACGGTGCGCTACGACATCGACATGGTGAAGTGCATCTATTGCGGCCTGTGCCAGGAGGCCTGCCCGGTGGATGCCATCGTCGAGGGCCCGAACTTCGAATTCGCGACCGAGACCCGCGAGGAGCTCTACTATGACAAGGCCAAGCTGCTCGCCAATGGCGACCGCTGGGAGCGCGAGATCGCGAAGTCGATCGCGCTCGACGCGCCGTACCGGTGAGGTGAGGGTATGATCCTTCCGGCGCTGTTCTTCTATCTGTTCGCCACCATCTGCGTGGCTTCGGCGGTCATGGTGATTGTCTCGCGCAATCCCGTGCACTCCGTGCTGTATCTGATCCTGGCCTTCGTCAACGCCTCCGGCCTGTTCATCCTGATGGGCGCCGAGTTCCTCGGCATGATGCTGATCGTGGTCTATGTCGGCGCGGTCGCGGTGCTGTTCCTGTTCGTGATCATGATGCTCGACGTCGATTTCGTCGAGCTGCGCGAGGGCTTCATGCAGTACCTGCCGATCGGCATCGTGATCGGCGGCATCTTCATGTTCGAGCTGTTGATGGTGGTCGGCGCCTGGGTGATCAACCCGTCCGTCACCAAGACCATCACGGCCGCGATCCCGACCAATGTCAGCAACACCGAGGCGCTCGGCCTCGTGCTCTATACGAAATACATCCACTACTTCCAGCTGGCCGGCATGGTGCTGCTGGTCGCGATGGTCGGCGCCATCGTGCTGACGCTGCGCCACAAGGCCAACGTCAAGCGGCAGAACATCAACGTGCAGAACGCGCGCACGCCCGAGATGGCGATGGCGCTGCGCAAGGTGGCGTCGGGGCAGGGCCTGCAGGACGCCGATGCGGCGGAGTGGGTGAAATGACGATCGGGCTCGGGCACTATCTCGCGGTCGCCGCGATCCTGTTCACGCTCGGGATCCTCGGCATCTTCCTCAACCGCAAGAACATCATCATCATCCTGATGTCGATCGAGCTGATCCTGCTCTCGGTCAACATCAACCTAGTGGCGTTCTCGACCTTCCTCGGCGACATCGTCGGCCAGGTGTTCGCGCTGCTGGTGCTGACGGTGGCGGCCGCCGAGGCCGCGATCGGCCTTGCCGTGCTGGTGGTGTATTTCCGCAACCGCGGTTCGATCGCGGTTGAAGACGTCAATCTGATGAAGGGCTAGCACGCAGATGTACCAGGCAATCGTATTCCTGCCTCTGCTGGGAGCCATTCTCGCGGGGATCATCTCGCTAGCCGGGGCGCATGCGCGCAACCCGAGCGGCGACACGGTCGATCATCACGACGATGCGCATGGCGATGCCCATGCCCACGCGGCTGCAGCCCATGACGATCACGGCCATGACGATCATGGCCACGATGACCACCACGTCTCCGAGCCGCCGGCTGCCGGATCGCGCGCCGCCGAGCTGATCACCACGGCGCTGCTGTTCGTCTCGGCGGCGCTGTCCTGGTTTGCGCTGGTCGATGTCGGCTTTCTGCACCATGACGCCCGCGTCGTGCTCTTGCCCTGGATCACCTCGGGCGACCTGCAAGTGGCCTGGTCGCTGCGGGTCGACACGCTGACTGCGGTGATGCTGGTCGTCGTCAACACGGTGTCGGCGCTGGTCCACCTCTATTCCATCGGCTACATGGACGAGGATCCGAACCGGCCGCGCTTCTTCGGCTATCTCTCGCTGTTCACCTTCGCGATGCTGATGCTGGTGACCTCGGACAACCTCGTGCAGCTGTTCTTCGGCTGGGAGGGCGTCGGTCTGGCGAGCTACCTGCTGATCGGCTTCTGGTACCAGAAGCCGTCGGCGAACGCGGCTGCGATCAAGGCCTTCGTGGTCAACCGCGTCGGCGATTTTGGCTTCGCGCTCGGCATCTTCGCGATCTTCGCGCTGGTCGGCTCGACCGATTTCGAGACCATCTTCCACGCCGCGCCCGGGCTGACCGGCAAGACTATCGACTTCTTCGGCTGGCATCCCGATGCGCTGACCCTGACCTGCCTGTTGCTGTTCATGGGCGCGATGGGCAAGTCCGCTCAGTTCCTGCTGCACACTTGGCTGCCGGACGCGATGGAGGGCCCGACCCCGGTGTCGGCGCTGATCCACGCCGCGACCATGGTCACCGCCGGCGTCTTCATGGTGGCCCGGCTGTCGCCGCTGTTCGAGCTGTCGCCGACCGC
Organism: Bradyrhizobium semiaridum; assembly: GCF_020329505.1. Classification (GTDB taxonomy): domain Bacteria; phylum Pseudomonadota; class Alphaproteobacteria; order Rhizobiales; family Xanthobacteraceae; genus Bradyrhizobium; species Bradyrhizobium semiaridum. The sequence continues at coordinate 359,777 of NZ_JAGKJJ010000001.1, read as the reverse complement.
GCAGGCGGTCGTGATGTTCTTCGGTGCCACCACGGCGTTCTTCGCCGCCACCATCGGCCTCGTGCAGAACGACATCAAGCGCATCGTCGCTTATTCGACCTGTTCGCAGCTCGGCTACATGTTCGTTGCGATGGGAGCAGGGGCCTATTCGGTCGGCATGTTCCACCTGTTCACGCACGCCTTCTTCAAGGCGCTGCTGTTCCTGGGCTCCGGCTCGGTGATCTACGCGATGCACCACGAGCAGGACATCCGCAACATGGGCGGCCTCTGGCGCAAGATTCCGTACACCTTCACTGTGATGTGCATCGGCACCATGGCTCTGACCGGCGTGCCTGGCTTTGCAGGCTTCTTTTCGAAGGATGCCATCATCGAGGCGGCTTATGCTTCGCACAATCCGTTCGCAGTCTATGCCTATTTGCTAACGATTGCGGCGGCCGGCCTGACCTCGTTCTACTCCTGGCGTCTGATCTTCAAGACCTTCTTCGGCGAGCCGCACGACCAGAAGCACTACGAGGCGGCGCATGAGAGCCCGATCTGGATGCTGGTGCCGATCGGCGTACTTGCCGCCGGCTCGATCCTCTCCGGCTTTCCCTTCAAGGAAATTTTCGCCAGTCCGCACGGTGTCGAGGAGTTCTTCCGCGAGTCGGTGAAGATGAATCCTCACATCCTCGAAGACATGGAGCACATGCCGTTCCTGCTTGGGCAACTGCCGTTCATCATGATGGTTTTGGGCTTCGCCATCTCCTACATGTTCTACATCAGCAGGCCCTATCTGCCGGTCGAGCTGGCTCGCCAGCAGCCGATGCTGTACCAGTTCCTGCTCAACAAATGGTACTTCGACGAATTGTACGATCTGATCTTCGTGCGCCCGGCGAAGTGGCTCGGCTACACGCTGTGGAAGAAGGGCGACGGCTTCGTCATTGACGGTTTCGGGCCCGACGGCGTCTCGGCCCGGGTGCTCGACGTCACCCGCAACGTCGTCAAATTGCAGACCGGCTACCTCTATCACTATGCCTTCGCGATGCTGATCGGCGCCGCCGGCTTGATCACCTGGTTCATGTTCGGCTTGGGAGGCCAGTAAGATGACGACCTGGCCTATCCTTTCGGTCACGACCTTCCTGCCGGCGGTCGGCGCGATCCTGGTGTATTTGCTGGCACGGGGCGGGGACGAGAGCGCCAACCGCACCGCGCGTTGGATCTCGCTTTGGACCACGCTGATCACCTTCGTGGTCTCGCTGATCCTGGTGGCGCGGTTCGACCCGGCGCAGCCCGACTTCCAGTTCGTCGAGAAGGCGTCCTGGCTCGCCACCGGCATCACCTACCACATGGGCGTCGACGGCATCTCGCTGCCGCTGGTGATCCTGACCACCGCGATCATGCCGCTCTGCATCATCGCGAGCTGGAAGGCGATCACCAACCGCGTCGGCGAATACATGATGGCGTTCCTGATCCTGGAAACGCTGATGGTCGGCACCTTCTCGGCGCTCGACCTCGTGCTGTTCTATTTGTTCTTCGAGGGCGGCCTGATCCCGATGTTCCTGATCATCGGCGTCTGGGGCGGCCCACGCCGGGTCTACGCCTCGTTCAAGTTCTTCCTCTACACCTTCCTCGGCTCGGTGCTGATGCTGCTCGCCATCATGGCGCTGTACTGGAATGCCGGCACCACCGACATCCCGACCCTGATGCACACCGCGGTGCCGCGCTCGTTGCAGACCTGGGCGTGGCTGGCCTTCTTCGCCTCGTTCGCCGTGAAGATGCCGATGTGGCCGGTGCACACCTGGCTGCCGGACGCCCACGTCGAGGCGCCGACGGCGGGCTCGGTGATCCTGGCCGCGATCCTCCTGAAGATGGGCGGCTACGGCTTCCTGCGCTTCTCGCTGCCGATGTTCCCGCTGGCCTCGCACGACTTCGCGCCGTTCGTGTTCACGCTCTCGGTCATCGCCATCATCTACACCTCGCTGGTGGCGATGATGCAGGACGACATGAAGAAGCTGATCGCGTACTCATCGGTCGCGCATATGGGCTTCGTCACCATGGGCATCTTCGCAGTGACCACGCAGGGCGTCGCCGGTGGCATGTTCCAGATGATCTCGCATGGCATCGTGTCCGGCGCGCTGTTCCTCTGCGTCGGCATCGTCTACGACCGCATGCACACCCGCGAGATCGCGGCCTATGGCGGCCTCGTCAACCGGATGCCGCTCTACGCGCTGACCTTCATGGTGTTCACGATGGCCAATGTCGGTCTGCCCGGCACCAGCGGTTTCGTCGGCGAGTTCATGACGCTGCTCGGCACCTTCAAGATTTCGCTGCCGACCGCGTTCCTCGCCACCACCGGTGTCATCCTGTCGGCGTGCTATGCGCTCTGGCTGTACCGCAAGGTGGTGTTCGGCGCGCTGGTCAAGCCGTCGCTGATGTCGATCAAGGATCTCACCTTGCGCGAATGCGTGACGCTGGTCCCGTTGATCGTGCTGACCATCCTGTTCGGCGTCTATCCGAAGCCGGTGCTCGACATGTCGGCGGCCTCGGTGCAGCAGCTCGTCAATAATTACAATACCGCCGTGACGGCCGTGAAGGCCGCTTCGCTGGTCGTGCAATAAGGCCTCCGCCCATGAGCTTTTCCAGTGCAGGTTATCAGTTGCAGCCGGTGCTGCCGGAGCTGGTGCTCGCGGTCGGCGCCATGGTGCTGTTGATGATCGGAGCCTATCGCGGGCAGGGCACCACCCGGCTCGTCACGGCGCTTTCGGTGTGCCTCTTGCTCCTGACCGGCGTGCTCGAGCTGTGGCTGCCGGCCGGCAAGCTCGTCACCTTCGGCGGCAGCTTCATCGTCGACGACTTCGCCCGCTTCCTGAAGGTCCTTGCCCTGATCGGTTCGGGCGCGACGCTGATCCTGGCCACCGAATTCCTCTCGGTTCCGTCGCAGCGAAACTTCGAGTTCGCGATCCTGGTGCTGCTGTCGACCCTCGGCATGCTGGTGCTGATCTCGGCCGGTGACCTGATCTCGCTCTACCTTGGCCTCGAACTGATGAGCCTTGCGCTCTACGTCGTCGCCGCCAGCCAGCGCGACAATGCCAAGTCGAGCGAAGCCGGCCTGAAGTATTTCGTGCTCGGCGCGCTGTCGTCGGGCATGCTGCTCTATGGCTCTTCGCTGATCTACGGCTTCACCGGCACCGTCAGCTTCGCCGGCATCGCCGCGGCTGCGACCAAGAGCAATGTCGGCCTCGTGTTCGGCCTCGTGTTCCTGCTCGCCGGGCTCTGCTTCAAGGTCTCCGCGGTGCCGTTCCATATGTGGACGCCGGACGTCTATGAGGGCGCGCCAACGCCGGTGACGGCGTTCTTCGCCTCGGCGCCGAAGGTCGCCGCGCTCGCCGTGTTCACCCGCGCGACGCTGACCGCATTTCCGGGCATCGTCACCGAGTGGCAGCAGATCCTGGTGTTCGTTGCCATCGCCTCGATGGCACTCGGTTCGTTCGCGGCGATCGGCCAGACCAACATCAAGCGGCTGATGGCCTATTCCTCGATCGGCCATATGGGCTTCGCCTTGGTCGGTCTTGCCGCCGGCACGGTCGAAGGCGCGCAGGGCGTGCTGGTCTACATCGCGATCTACGTCGCGATGACGCTCGGCACCTTCTCCATCATCCTCGCCATGAAGCGCAACGGTCAGGCGGTCGAGCAGATCTCCGATTTCGCCGGCCTGTCCCGCACCAATCCGCTGCTGGCCTTCGTCTTCGCGATGTTGCTGTTCTCGCTGGCCGGCGTGCCGCCGCTCGCCGGGTTCTTCGGCAAGTGGTACGTCTTCGTCGCCGCGATCAAGGCCAACCTGTTCACGCTCGCGGTGATCGGCGTGCTGACCAGCGTGGTGGGTGCGTTCTACTATCTGTCGATAGTCAAGGTGATGTATTTCGACCAGCCGCTTACCAAGCTCGATCCGATGCGGATCGAATTGCGCACCGTGCTCGCGGTGGCGGGCGTCTTCAACATCTTCTTCTTCGCCTATCCGGGTCCGCTGGTCAGCATGGCCACAGCGGCGGCGAAATCGCTGTTCTGATCCCGAAAAAGTCGAGACTGGCGTTCGGGGACAATCATGCGCAGAATATCAGGATGACATTCGCGCTCGGTCCCCGCGCCATAGCGGCCGGCTACAAGCTCGCCGCCTTTGATCAGGTCGGCTCGACCAACACGGAGGCGATGCAGCACGCCCGTGACGGCGGACAGCAGCCGACGTGGTTCGTGGCCGCGGAGCAGACCGCGGGGCAGGGGCGGCGGCAGCGGGCGTGGATCGCGCCGCGCGGCAACCTCGCCTGCAGCATCCTCGAGGTGATGGACGTTGCGCCGGCCGTGGCCGCGACGCTCGGCTTTGTCGCCGGGCTCTCGCAGGAGGCCGCCCTGGAGCAGGTCAGCGTCGAGGCCGCGCTTCGCCTCGGTCCCGACCGCCCCAGATATGCGCTGAAATGGCCGAACGACGTGCTTGCGGGCGGAGCGAAGCTCGTCGGCATCAACGTGCTGGCCGAAGCCGTCGGCAACCGTCTCGCCGTCGTCGTTGGCATGGGCACCAATGTCGTGGCGGCGCCCGAGGGCATGCCGACACCCGCGGTGTCGCTGGCTGCGCTCGGCGTCCAGATCAGTGCGGAAGAGCTGTTCACGGCACTGACTGACGCCTGGGTCGAGTTCCACGGTGTCTGGGACAATGGCCGCGGCTTTGCCGAGATCCGCCGGCGCTGGCTGGAGCGTGCCGCCGGGCTCGGCGACAAGGTCGCGATCAACACCGGTGCGGCCACCATCGAGGGCATCTTCGACACCATCGACGAGACCGGTTGCCTGATCGTGCGTACCGCTGACGGCAGACGCACCCCGGTCGCGGCGGGCGATGTCTATTTCGGCAACGCAGCCTCGGCGAGGGCGGTCTGATGGCGCGGCCGGACGAACTGACCTTTGCGCCGCTCGGCGGCGTCGGCGAGATCGGCATGAACCTGTCGATCTACGGGCTCGGCAACCGCCATCAGCGTTCCTTCCTCGCGGTAGATCTCGGCGTCTCCTTCGGCGACGAGGAGCACCTGCCGGGCATCGACCTGATCATGCCCGACATCCGCTTCCTGGAGAAGGAGCGAAACAACCTGATGGGCCTCGTGCTGACGCACGCCCATGAAGACCATTTCGGCGCCATCATCGATCTCTGGCCGAAGCTCGGCTGCAAGATCTACGCGACGCAGTTCAGCGCCGCGCTTTTCGAGGCCAAATGCGCCGCCGAGCGCAACCCGCCGAAGATCCCCGTCACCGTGATCCCGTCGGGCGGCCGGGTCGACATCGGCCCGTTCAATGTCGAGTTCATTCCGGTCGCGCATTCAATTCCGGAGTCGCACGCGCTGGCGATCAAAACCGAGGTCGGCACGGTGCTGCATACCGGCGACTGGAAGATCGACCCGACCCCGATCATCGGCCCGCCGACCGACGAGCGGCGGCTGCGCGAGCTCGGCGATGAAGGCGTGCTGGCGCTGGTCGGCGATTCCACCAATGCCGTGCGCGACGGCCGCTCGCCCTCGGAGACCGAGGTCGCCGCGACCATCAAGAAGCTGGTCAAGGCGGCCAAGGGCCGGGTCGCCGTCACCACCTTCGCCTCCAACGTCGCCCGCGTCAGGGCGGTGGCGGATGCCGCCAACGCCGCCGATCGCGAGGTCGTGGTGGTCGGCCGCGCCATGGAGCGCGTGGTGCAGGTGGCGCGCGAATGCGGCTATCTCGACGGCTCGCACAGATTCCGCAGCACCGACCTCTATGGCCATTTTCCGCCGGACAAGGTGCTGGCGCTGTGCACCGGCAGCCAGGGCGAGCCGCGCGCGGCGCTGGCGCGCATCGCCAATGACGACCATCCGGAAGTCACTCTGAACAAGGGCGATACCGTGATCTTCTCCTCCCGCACCATTCCCGGGAACGAGAAGGCGGTGGGCAGCATCATCAATGGGCTGGTGGCGCAGGGCGTCGAGATCATCACCGACCGCGAGCACCTCGTGCACGTCTCCGGCCATCCGCGCCGCGACGAGCTGCGCGACATGATCTCCTGGGTGCGGCCGCAGCTCCTGATCCCGGTGCATGGCGAGGCGCTGCACCTCGCCGAGCACGCCAAGCTCGCCCGCTCGGCGGGGGTGCCGAAGGTGCTGACCTGCCGCAACGGCGATTTGATCAAGCTCGGGCCTGGCGAGCCCGGCGTCATCGGCGAGGTGCCGGCGGGCCGGCTCTACAAGGACGGCACCATCCTGGAGGATTCCAAGTCGCGCGCGGTGGTCGAGCGGCGGCGGATGGGCTTTGCCGGTTGCGCCTTCGTCGCGATCGCCATGACCGAGCAGGGCCAGCTGGCCGACGATCCCGAGGTTGATCTCGTCGGTATGCCGGAGAAGAATGCCGCCGGCGAGCTGCTCGACGACATCGTGTTCGACGTGGTGGTCTCGACGGTCGAGGGCCTGCCGAAACCGCGGCGGCGCGATCCGGATGCGCTCGGGGAATCGGTGCGCCGCGCGGTGCGTGCCGTTATCAACGAGCACTGGGGCAAGAAGCCGATCTGCGTCGTGCACGTTCTGACGGTGTGACGCGGCACGCGCTACGACAAGAACGATCAGGGAGAAAGATATGCTGGGCCGGCTCAATCACGTCGCGATCGCGGTCAAGGACGCCAAGAGCGCCGCGAAGATCTATGGCACGGCCTTCAATGCCGAGATTTCCGATGCCGTGCCGCTGCCCGAGCACGGCGTCATCACCGTGTTCGTGACCCTGCCGAACACCAAGATCGAGTTCATCGAGCCGCTCGGCGAGGCCTCGCCGATTGCGAAGTTCGTCGAGCGCAATGCCGACGGCGGCATCCACCACATCTGCTATGACGTGCCCGATATCATCGCCGCGCGCGACCGCCTGATTGCCGACGGTGCTCGCGTGCTCGGCGACGGCCAGCCGAAGATCGGCGCCCATGGCAAGCCGGTGCTGTTCTTCCACCCCAAGGATTTCTCCGGCGCGCTGGTCGAGATCGAGCAGGCCTGAGGCCACATGAGTTTCTCGGCGTACCAGATCTCCACCGGGCTCGCGATCTACTTCGTGCTTTGGTGGCTCACGCTGTTCCTGACGCTGCCATTCGGCGTGCGCAGCCAGCATGAGGACGGCGGCGGCGCACCCGGCACCGATCCTGGCGCGCCGGTGCTGGCGCGAATGGGCCGCAAGCTGCTGTGGACCACGCTGATCTCCGCCGTCATCTTCGCGATCGCGATGTGGGCCTACTACGCCGGCTACCTCTCGATCGAGCGGCTGTCGAAGCTGATGGGGATGCCGTTCTAGCAACTTGATGCAGGATGGGCCGCCGCACGGCCCGGGCAACGGGAGTGGGGATCAACCCGCCCCGGGACACGCGGAGGAGGAAACACGATGAACCTGCAGGCGCAGCCGGGCAGCCCGCCGAGCCAATACCGCATCTTGCGGGAAGCCGATCTCCGCGACTATCTCGCCGCGTTGCCCGCCATCGTCACGCAACTTCGCGGTGCGCCGGCCGACTGGTCGATCAGCGAGGTCGGCGACGGCAATCTCAATCTCGTCTTCATCGTCAAGGGAAAGACCGGCGGCATCGCCGTGAAGCAGGCGCTGCCCTATGTGCGGCTGGTCGGCGAGAGCTGGCCGCTGCCGCTCTCACGCGCCCATTACGAGCACACGGCCCTCCGACATCAGGCGCGGCTGGCGCCGAAGCTCGTTCCGGCCGTGCTGCATCACGACGGGCCGCTGGCGCTGACCGCGATGGAATTGCTCGAGCCGCACATCATCATGCGCAAGGGGCTGATCGGCGGGATCAAGTATCCGCGGTTCGTCGACGACATCTCGACCTTCCTAGCGCGGACGCTGTTCTTCACATCAGACCTCGCGCTGACAGCCGCGGAGAAGAAGGAGGGGATCGCGGCGTTCGCCGGCAACCATGCGCTGTGCAAGATCACCGAGGATCTGATCTTCACGGACCCTTACCGCATCGCCGAGCAGAACCGCTGGACCGCGCCGTACCTCGACGCGACGGCGGCAGCGTTCCGTGAGGACTTTGATCTGCATGTCGCGATCTCGAGGCTCAAGCTGAAGTTCATGGCAAGCCCCGAGGCGCTGCTCCATGGCGACCTGCACACCGGCTCGATCATGGTCACCGCATCAGCGACGAGCGTGATCGATCCTGAATTCGCGTTCTATGGCCCGATGGGTTTCGATATCGGCGCCGTCATCGGCAACCTGCTGATGGCCTATCTCGCCTCTGCAGGCCACGAGCGGGCGCCCGGCGAGCGGGCCCCGTTCGAGGCTTGGCTGCTGGAGACCATCGAGGGCGTCTGGACCGAATTCGCCCGGAAATTCCTGGCGCTGTGGCGCAGCGAGGCCAAGGGTGACGGCTATCCCGAGTCGCTGTTCGCAGGCAAGGCGGGGGCTCTCAGGCTGGAGACCGAGCGGCAGGCCTACATGGCCCGCCTGTTCCAGGACACGGTCGGATTCGCCGCCGCCAAGACCATCCGCCGCATCCTCGGCCTCGCCCACAACATCGATTTCGAGTGGATCGCCGACGAGAAGCAGCGCGCGATCTGTGAGGCGCGCAGCCTCAAGCTCGCGCGCACCATGATGCTCGAGGCACCGTCATTCACCACGATCGGAGCCGTCACCGCGGCTGCGCGCGAGGCCCGTGATTGGCAGCCGGATTTCGCATCGTAGCAGCGTAGGGTGGGGTCATATCGCGACAGCACAAGGCTCTGTCCCCGTGCACGCTGTTATCGCCCGGTCAAGCCGGGCGATAACAGCGAGCGAGTTGAGCAAACCAACCCGGCGTCCGAGGCTCGCACGAGCTCGCACCTTTAGCGACAATGGTGAAGCCATTGCGCGGGGATGACGTGTCTAACAGTGAATCCCTCCGCAGACCTAATCCGCCGCCTGCTCGCGCAGCCGCTGCGCGTAGACGTTGATGATCAGCGCCGCGAGCAGGATCAGGCCGCGGATCAGGATCTTCAGGAAGCTGTCGATGTTGACGTGGTCGAGGCCATTGTTGAGCACGCCGAGCACGAACAGGCCAACGATGGTGTTGCCGATACCGCCGCGGCCGCCGAACAGGCTGGTGCCGCCGACCACCACGGCCGCGATGGAATCCAGCAGATAAGTGTCGAACTCGTTCTGCTGCGCGCTGCCGAAATGCGCGACGCCGAGCATGCCGCCGATTCCCGAGCACACCGCCGAGATCACCATCACGGCGCCGAGGATCAGCTTGACGTTGAGGCCGGCGAACTCCGCGGCTTCGCGATTGCCGCCGACCATGTAGACGTAGCGGCCGAACCGCGTGTAGGTCAGCACCAGGTGGCCGCCGAGCAGCATCACCGCGGCGACGATCACGATCCAGGGGATGCCGCCGATCGAGCCGGAGCCGAGCGTCGTGATCAGCGGGGGCACTTTGTAGGCGATCTGGCCGCGCACCAGCATCGCCGAGACGCCGGCCGCGATCTGCATCATGGCGAGCGTCATGATGAAGGAGGGGATGCCGATCACGGTCAATCCCAGCGCGTTGACGAGGCCGAGCAGCGCGCACAGCGCCAGCGCCAGCAGGATCGCGGCCCAGCCGGGCATCGGAACGTTGGCGATGTTGACGTAGGATTCCTGCAGCGTGAAATACGCCACCGCGATGCCGGTGACGTTGGCGATGCTGGCGATCGACAGGTCGATCTCGGCGCACAGGATCACGAAGGTGAGGCCGACCGCGATGATGCCGGTGACGGAGACCTGGGTCAGGATGTTGCCGACATTGTCGAGCGTCGCAAAGGAGGGGCTTGCGATCGCGAAGAAGCCGCTGAGCAGGATCAGGGTCAGGAACGGCGCGATGTTGCGCATCTGCGAGCGCAGGAAGCTGCCGAGCCCGCGCGGCCGCTGGTGATCCGCGGGCCTCGTCGCGCTGTCACTGCTTGCCATCATGCCTCTCCATCACGCCGCCTCCAAGAGGCGGTCCTTGCTCACGGCTTCGCACGCAAATTCACGCACCACTGCGCCGCGCTTCAGCACCAGGATCCGGTCGGCCAGCGACAGCACCGTCTCCGGCTCGGTCGACAGCACGATGATCGCCAGCCCCTTGGCGCGGAGGTCGCGGACGATGTTGATCACGTCGTTCTTGGCGCCGACATCCATGCCGCGGGTCGGCTCGCACAGCACTAGCAGCCGCGGCGGGTAGGTCAGCCATTTCGCCAGCGCCACCTTCTGCTGGTTGCCGCCCGAGAGCATGCCGAGGTCGAGCCCGACCACCGGCGGCCTGATCTGCAACTGCTCGACCTGGCGTTTGGCGATCGCGCGTTCGGTGACCGGCTTGAGCAGCAGCGCGGAGATTCGCTCCAGGATGCTGATCGAGATGTTCTTGTAGACCGGCTCCTGGTGGAACAGCATCGCCCGCCGGCTCTCCGGCACCAGCGCGACGCCGGCACGCCGCGCGTCGGCGGTGCTGCGGAACGTCTTCGCGGCGCCATCGACCGCGAGCGTGCCGTGATCCGGCTTCAGCTTGCCGAACAGGATGCGCGACAGTTCGAGCTGCCCGCAGCCCATGAAGCCGTAGACGCCGAGCACCTCGCCGGCGCGCGCCTCGAAGGACACATGCTGCAAGCTGCGGCCGAACGAGAGCTGATCGGCTTTCAGGACAACCGAACCGCCGCCCGACGGCGGCAGCATCAGGTCGTCGGTATAGCTGTGCTCCAGCGTCTCGCCGCCGCGGCCGATCATGGCCTCGATCAGCGCGCCCTTGCTGGTGTCGGCGGACCTCGTCTCGGCGACCTTGCGGCCGTTGCGGAACACAGTCACGAGATCGGAGACGCGCAGGATGTCCTCGATGAAATGCGAGATGAAGACGATGCTGGTGCCTTGGTCGCGCAGGCGGCGCAGCGTCGTGAACAGACGCTCGACCTCGGGCGGGGAGAGCGCGGAGGTCGGCTCGTCCAGGATGATGAGGCGCGCGCCCGAGAACAGCACGCGGGCGATCTCAATCAGTTGCTGCAACCCGATCGGCAGGTCGCCGAGGCGCGTCATCGGGTCGACGTCGATGCCGAAACGGGACAGCTGCTCGCCGGCCTCGCGCGCCATCCGCCGCCATTGCACAAGGCCGAGGCGGTTGGTCGGCTGGTTGCCGAGGAAGACGTTCTCGGCGACGGTGAGATCAGGCGCGACGCTGAGCTCCTGATGCACCATGCCGATCCCTGCGGCATGCGCATCACGGGTCGAGCGGAAGCGGGTCTCCTTGCCGTCAAGCATGAAGCGGCCGGAGAATTCGGGGTGCACGCCGGCGATGATCTTCATCAGCGTGCTTTTGCCCGCGCCGTTCTCGCCGACGAGACCGTGGATTTCGCCGGCGTGAAGCGCGAAGTCGACGCCACGAAGGGCTTCGACACCGCCGAAGGCCTTCGTGATCTCCTTCAATTCCAGGATAGGGAGGCGTCCCTGCGACATGCGGGCCGCTCAGATCAGGAAATGATCCTCCATCCACTGCATGCCGGGGGCGTTGGCCTTGGTCACGACCGGACCGTCGGTGATGACGTGCTTGGGGATGCCCTGGCCGCTCTTCTCGCCGCCCACCACGGCCGCGACGCCGGCGATGATCGCGCCCCCATGGATGCGGCAGGACGGATTGCGGACGGTCGCGAACATGCGGCCTTCGCTGACCGCCTGGATCGCCGGTGGCATGGCGTCGACGCCGCCGATCAGGATGTTGGTGCGGTTGCGCGCCTTCATGATGTTGTAGGCGGCGAGCGCCATGTCGTCATTGTGGAAGAACGCCGCGTCGATCTGCGGATATTTTGTGAGATAGGTTTCCCACAGCCGTGCGGTCTTGGAGACGTCCCAGTCGGCGGGCTGGGTGTCCAGCACCTCGATGTTCGGGAACTGCTTCACCACCGTATTAAAGCCCTTGGCGCGGCCCTGCGCGCCGGTGTGGCCGAGCGCGCCCTGGGTCATGATGATCTTGCCCTTGCCGCCCATCGCGTTGCACAGCGCCTGCGTCACCGATGCGCCCATGAACTCGTTGTCGGGAGCGAGAAAAGAGTGGACGTTGATCTGGTCGAGCGGCGCTATCAGCGTGTCCATGTCGATCACGGGCGTGCCGGCGTCGATCATCTTCTGCACCGGCTGGGTGAGGGTGCCGATGCCGAAGGCCTGGATGGCGACGAAGTCCCATTTTTGCGAGGCCATGTTGTCGATCGCGGCGCGCTGCTTCACGGCGTCGAGCTGGCCGTCGAACCAGGTGACTTCGACGTTGAACAGCTTGCCCCAGAACTCGGCGGCCTGCTTGCCCTGCGCGCACCACGTCGCCTGCAATCCGGCGTTGGAGAAGGCGGCCTTCAGCGGCTTTTCCGAGCGGCCCATCTCGGCGGCGAGCGCCGGGCCCATGGCGCCGAACATCGCTGCGGCTGCGCCACCGGCGGCCGCAAGCTGCAGTAGGTCGCGCCTCGTCGTCGACGACTTGTCCATCCCTGGCATCGTTGCTTGCTCCCTCTTCATTTTTTGACCGTCGGCGTCAGTTGCACGCGCCGCGGATCATGGGAGTGTGTCACAATCGGAACGGCGACGCTACGGTGTCTCGCCGACTAGATGTTTCTGCTGCAGCACGACGGCTTCGACGTCGCGCAACAGCTTGTGCCACGCAGCATCGATTTCGCCGGACCATTGTTCGCCGAGGATCTCGCGCAGTTCGTCGGCGATCACGCCGAAAAACGCGACGAACAGATCGCGCGGCGTGCCGTACGCATCATGCGAGGATACTTCGCATTCGATCAACCGGAAGTGTCCGCGGCGGTCGCCGGCGAAATCGATGATGGCTTCGATGGTCAGCGACAGCATCGAGCCTCTCACGTGGTCAGAGCCTTCGCTGCGAAACATCGCCTGCGCCTCGGGATGTTTGCGAAACAGGCGGCGATAGATCGATGGCGTCAGATCATCGGAGCGTTCGGCGGCGAGTTCGAAACTGCGTTCGATTGGATTCGATGATGAGGTCATAGCGCGATGCGATCATCACACAAAAAAAGAGCAGGGCTTCAAGCCCTGCTCCAAAAATTGTGTCGACCCTATTTGCCCCAAAAATTCGATTTGATCTTGATTGATGGGGTGACGCTGCTTCTGCGCGTCGGGCTCCTCCCGAGACTTGGACCACCAGGACACGCCTCGCGGCTGGCCTGAGCACAAATTGGTAGACCATCTTTCCAGGCTTGTCACCATTTTCGGCAACGATTGTTCAAATTTCGAGCAATTTGCGAAATGATTGGGATGCTGCCACTGCCGGTTGTGAGAACGGGCGGAAAACGCGTGATGGGGTAAGGACATACAGCAGGGTTATCGACCGGACGTGACGCGCGTGCCACGTCCCGCCGTCATTTCCACCGGCTGGAATAAAGGGAGCTCTGCTTTGTCTCGACTTCCAGCGGATGAGGTGGTTAGTTCCTCCCGGGATGGGTTTTGCGATGCGCCGGCGGTTCAAGAATTTCTTGCCGATCGTCCTGGTTGCCCTGTTGGTGCAGATCTTCGCACCGATCGGGGCCTGCTGGGCGGCGAGCCTTGCCGCGTCCGATCCGCTGGCCGGAGCCACCATCTGTCACGGCGATGCGAGCCCCGCGACCGGGCAGGGCGATCAGACCGCTGCCCATGCCGGCTGCTGCTCCGCCTGTAGCGTGTTGCAGACCGGTGCGCCGGTCGATGGTCCGCAGCCGTCGGTCGCGGCCTTTGAGCGTGTGCCGAGCCAGGTCGCCTGGCACGATTTCACCACGGAGCTCGACTGCTCACGCGCCGGCACGCCGGCTCAGGCCCGCGCGCCACCGATCCTCTCCTGACGACAGTCTCGCAGCCCGTACGCACGTTGCGCGCGGGCAAGTGCCCTTGAGCAAGCCGGCCGCAGAGCCGGTGTCAGGATTCATCCCATGCTACGTCATCTTGCGCTGGGTCGAGCAGGCGTGCTCGCACTCGGCTGCGTGCTTGCCGGCGGTCCGTCCGGGACGAACGCCCAGACGTCAGGCTCGGAACTGCCGGCCGTCACCGTCGACGCTCCCCAGGCGGCGCGCGCCAAGCCGGCCGCAGCAAAGCCGCGTGTCCGGTCCGCTGCAGTGCGTCGCGCGCCGAAGCCGACGGCCGCACCGGCCGTCGCAGCGGCAGCAACCCGGGTCATGACGCCGGGCGAGACGCTTGCGGCCACCCGCGACGGTCTGAACCGGGCGCCTGCCGGCCAGACCCAGACCACCATCGATCGCAGCCAGTTCGATAACCGGCCGGCCTTCTCGGTCGCCGACGTGCTGCGCGACAGCCCGGGCATCTCGATCAAGCAGGGCAATGGCCCCCGCGATTTCGGCATCTCGATCCGCGGCTCAAACGCCCGCAACGGTTTTGGTATCCGCAACCTCGTGATCTTCGACGATGGCTTCCCGGTTACCCAGCCGGACGGCCTGTCGCGCAGCGACCTGATCGATCCGCACGCCTATGGCGCGATCGACGTGATCCGCGGGCCATCCTCGGCGCTGTACGGCAATTACGCAACCGGCGGCGCGCTGAATTTCCGGACCCGGCCGGGCGGCAGCATCGACGGTATCGAGTACGGTGTCGACGGCGGTAGCTTCGGCTACCTCAACAACTATCTCGCCGCCGGCAAGAAGGTCGGCAATTTCGAGGCCTCGCTATTCGCCAGCGACGCGCGCGGCGACGGCTACATCCAGAACAGCTGGTTCAACACGCAGACGGTAAATTTCCTTGCCACCTTGCAGGCCACGCCCGACGACCGCTTCACCGTCAAACTGATCAACAACGATCTGTCCGCGCGTCTGCCGGTGCGGCTGTCGCTCAATCAATATTATCAGAATCCATTCCAATCCGGCTGCGAAGTGCCGGGCACGCCAGGCTGCGGAACGCAATCGCTGCTCATCAATGGCTTCAACGGCCCGAGGTCAGCTCAGCCGGCGATCTCGGCCGGTTTCGGACGGGATGACCGTCGCACCATCGTCGGGGGTCGCTGGGAGCACGACTTCGACAACACGACCACCTGGCGTAACCAGTTCGTGTTTGACGACCGCAACATCAACCAGCCCACGGGTGCGACCAGCGCGATCGGCGATTTCCCCTCATACAACTACATGAGCGACATCACCAAGCGCGGCGAGCTGTTCGGGATGGATTCCACGACCTTCGTCGGCGCCTGGTACAATACGCTCACGACCACCAGCAATACGGTCAACGTCAAGCCGGGAGGCGATGCCACGCTCGGCCTGCTGCTGAGCCGACAGTACCAGTCGACGACCAATTACGGTGTACGCGCGCGTGAGGAGCTCAAGCTTGTTCCATCGCTGACCGCGGCGGTGGGCATCGGCTGGGAAACGACGACCTTGAATGGCGTCAATACGGCGTTCGCATACCCAGTCATCAACAACCCGTCAGTCGTGGTCCCGACAGTTACGAGAGCCGCACCACAATTCACCAACACCGCGCCGGAATTCGCGCTGATCTATCGGCCGGATAGTGAATGGCAGTGGCGCGCGCGCGTCGCGACCGGCTATGGCACACCGCAGGTCAGCAACCTGTTTGTCCTGCCCAACGGCCTTCCGGGCAACAACACCGCGCTCAAGTCGCAGACCAACCTGGGCTACGATCTCGGCGCCGACTGGACTCCGAACAAGGACGTGACGTTGAGCGCGACAGCGTTCTACGAATTCTTCACGAACGAACTGGTGTCACAGGCAACACCGGTCGCCGGCATGAGCTTCTTTTTCAATGCGCCGCGTTCGGAACATCGCGGCGTCGAGCTCGCCGCGGGCTGGAAATTCCTGCCCGGCTGGCGGTTCTCCGCCGCCTACACCTATCTCGATGAGGTTTATACCGACTACGTCGAGAGCATCAGCGGGTTCAGCTTCAACCGCGTCGGCAACAAGATCCCCGGCATCTCACCGAACGAGCTCACCGCCCGGCTCGGCTACGATCAAATGTGGGGCCCGCTGCAGGGGCTCGGCGGCTTCGTCGAGGTGCAGTGGAAGGATGCCTTCTACATGGACAACGCCAATCTGTTGAAGGCGCCGGGATACGAGCTCGTCAATCTCAACGTCCACTACACGACCGATCTCATCTCCGACTACTTCAGAAGCCTGAACCTGTATCTCGAGGTGCGGAACGTGTTCGACCGGACCTATGTGGCTTCGGCCAACAACATCGCGAATTCGGTGACGGCGGCCGGCGTTCAAAATCCCGCGAGCGTACTGGCGAACACGACCGGCTCGATCTATGCCGGATCGCCGCGCGCGTTCGTGGCCGGCATGAAGATCGCGTTCAAATGAGGAGCGCATCGATGGGTCATCGCAACCCTCTGGTTCGAACCGCACTGGCGGCGATCATGCTGGTGGTGCTGCCCAGCCTTACCGCAGCGCAGATGAGCCATCAGCACGCCTCTGAAGCGGCATGCGAGGAGACTGATCTGCATTGCGCGACCAAGGTCACACCCGCCTTCGCGCCGGACGGCACATTGTGGCTCGCCTGGATGGCCGGCGGGCACATCTCGGTCGCGAGCTCGAAGGATCAGGGGGCAACCTTATCGACGCCGGTGCAGGTGACACGGGAGCGGCTCAATCTGGATTGGGGACCGGATGCGCGGCCGAAGCTTGCGATCGATGCCAAGGGCGACATCGCCCTGGCGTTCTCGATCTTCCGCGATCGGGCCTTCAACGGCCAGGTGCTGACCACGCGGTCGAGCGACGGCGGCCGCAGTTTCGATCCGCCGAAGCCGATCACTGCGAGCAATGAAAGCCAGCGGTTCGAGACGATCGGCTTCGATCCGTCCGGCGCGGTGTTCGCGGCCTGGCTCGACAAGCGCAACCGCGTGCCGGCGCAGCAGCGCGGCGAGAAATACGACGGCGCCGCGCTGTTCGTCGCGACCTCCAAGGATGGCGGTCGCAGCTATTCCGATGCGAAGCTGGTGGCCGACAATACCTGCGAATGTTGCCGGCTCGCCCTTGCCTTCGACGGCGCCGGCCGTCCGGTGGTCGTGTTCCGCAACATCTTCGAGGGCGGCGTGCGCGATCATGCGATCGTGACGTTCAGCGATCTGGCGACGCCCGGCGAGGTGCACCGGGTAAGCCGTGACGACTGGCAGATCGCGGCCTGTCCGCATCACGGTCCCAGCCTGAGCATCTCGCCCGCCGGCACTTACCACGTCACGTGGTACACCAACGGCAAGGCGCGCAAGGGATTGTTCTATGCGCAGTCGCGCGACGGCGGAAAGACCTTCTCCGATCCGCTGCCGATCGGACAGGCGAATCGCAGCCCGTCGCGGCCGCAGATCGCGGCGGGACCGCAGGGGCTGGTGATGGTCTGGAAGGAGTTCGACGGGCAGAAGACGACGGTCAATCTGATGATGTCGCGTGACGACGGGGCGACCTGGTCGAAGCCCGCGCCGATCGCGGACACGGCCGACAGCTCCGACCATCCGCTGCTCGTGTCGGACCGCCGGCATACCTACCTGTCGTGGATGACCAAGGCCGACGGCTATCATTTCCAGGCGATCGGGAGCGAACCATGATACGTCATTTGCTCGCAGCCCTCATCCTGCTCGGCTCGCTGGCGGCTGCGCCGGCGGCGGACGAGGGCGCGCTGAAACCATTTGAGCGCGGCAGCTGGCAGCAGCTGCTGCGCGCACATGCCGGGCATCCGACCCTGGTGCATTTCTGGGGCGTGACCTGCGGGCCGTGCAAGGTCGAACTGCCGCAGCTTGGCCAGTTCATGAAGGATCATCCCCAAATCGACGTCGTGACGATCAGCGCAGACCTGGTCCCCAATCTGCCGGACGCGACCCGGTCGATGCTGGATCGCGCCGGGCTGGCGTCGGCCGAGAACTGGATCTTTGGCGACGGCTTTGCCGAGCGGCTGAGATACGAGATCGACCCGGCCTGGCAGGGCGATATCCCGCGCACCATGCTGGTCGCGCGCGACGGAACGATCACCACGATCGAAGGCTCGGCCGAAATCGCCGATCTGAGCAAATGGTCCGACGCGCAGGCCGCAACTATCCGATGACAAGCAACATCAACCTAAAGGAATCCGTTGCCATGAAGACGCTCTCCCGCATCCTCGCGCTCGCCGCGCTGACAGCCGCGGTCGTGTCCACAGCCGCGCACGCCGAAGACGTTAAGGCCGGCGATCTCGTCATCACCCAGGCCTGGACACGGGCCACGCCGAACGGCGCAAAGATCGGCGGCGGTTACCTCACCATCGAGAACAAGGGATCGGCGCCGGATCGCCTGATCGGCGGCTCCGGCGACATCGCTGGCCGCGTGGAAATCCACGAGATGGCGATGGACAACGGCGTCATGAAGATGCGCCCGCTCGACAAGGGCCTCGCGATCGAGCCCGGCAAGACGGTGAAGCTTGCGCCCGGCGGCCTGCATCTGATGATGCTCGACCTCAAGAACCCGCTCAAACAGGGCGACAAGGTGCCGGTCACGCTGCAATTCGAGAAGGCGGGCAAGGTGACGGTCTCGCTCGACGTGCAGTCGGTCGGCGCGCAGTCGCCCGGCGGCGACCATTCCGGCCATGGCGGGCACAAGATGTGAGGCGGTGATGCGGACAGTAACATTCGTCGCCGGGGCGGTCGCCGCGCTCGCTGCATCGCCCGCGCTGGCGCACATTACGCTGGAAGGAAAGCAAGCGGCGGTCGGCTCGTACTACAAGGCCGTGTTCGCGGTGCCGCATGGCTGCGCGGGCTCGCCGACGGTCAAGATCCGCGTGCAGATTCCGGAGGGCGTGATCGGGGTGAAGCCGATGCCGAAGGCCGGCTGGACCCTCGACACGGTCACCGGCGCATACGCCGCGCAATACGACTATCACGGCGCCAAGCTCTCCGAGGGCGTGAAGGAGGTGACATGGAGCGGCGGCAAGCTCTCGGACAAGAACTACGACGAGTTCGTGATGCAGACCTTCCTCACCGATACTCTGAAGCCGAACACCGTGTTGTATTTCCCCGTCGTGCAGGAATGCGAGCAGGGCGTCAGCCGCTGGATCGACATCCCGGCCGAAGGGCAGGGCGGCGGCCACGGTCACGGCAGCAAGACGCCGGCGCCCGGCGTCAAACTGCTGCCGAAGACGTAAGCCGTGCGCCTCGTCGCAAGTCTCGCCGCGCTGCTGATCACGGTGTGTCTTGCGACCACGGCACATGCGCATGCCGTGCTGATCGGCGCCGAGCCGGCCGACGGCAGCGTGCTGGCCGAGGCGCCCAAGATGGTGGTGCTCCGCTTCAACGAGCCGGTTGCCCCGAGCGCAGTCAGCCTGCTCGACGCTGCAGGCAGGCCGCGCGACGTCGCTGCCCGCGCGGTCGACGAATCCGTTATGGTGACCGTGCCGGCCGGGCTGCCGCGCGGCACCCAGGTGGTCAGCTATCGCGTGGTGTCGCAGGACGGCCATCCCGTCGCCGGCTCGCTGCTGTTCTCGATCGGCGAGGTGACCGGCTCGGCGACGCCGTCCGGCGACCGCGTGGTTGACGCGCTGATCTGGCTGGCGCGGCTCGGGCTCTATGTCGGACTGTTCGCGGGCGTTGGCGGCGTGTTCTTCGCCGCCTGGATCGGGCAGGGCCCGGCGGGTGGACGGCTGATCACGTGGGCGCTGAAGATCGGCCTTGCCGGCGCAGTTGCCTCGCTCGGCTTGCAGGGTGTCGACCTGTTGAACCTGCCGCTCGCGGGCATCCTGACATGGGCGGCATGGGCCAGCGCGGCGGGCACCAGCCTGTTTCCGGCCTTGCTGCTCGCGATCGCCGCCATGCTGATCGCGGCGCTGGCCTGGCGCAGCCCGTCGTTCGGCGCGGCCTTTGTGCGCACCGCGATCGCCATGATCTGTGTCGGGCTGTCGTTTGCGGTCAGCGGCCATGCCGCGTCAGCGTCGCCGCAATGGCTGACCCGGCCCGCACTGTTCATCCACGGCATCGGCCTCGCGTTCTGGATCGGCGCGCTGGCGCCGCTGGCGGCGCTCGCCTGGCAGCGCAAGGATTCGCTGCTGCGGGTGCTGCGGCGCTTTTCGACGCTCGCGGTGCCGGCCGTCGCCTTGATCGCACTGTCGGGCTTTGTGCTTGGGATCGTGCAAGTCGACAGTGTCCGCGCGCTGATCGACACGCGTTACGGCAACATCCTGGTCTGGAAACTGGTGCTGGTGTCGCTGCTGCTGGTCTTCGCTGCGCTGAACCGGCTGGTCTTCACGCCGATGATCGAACGCGAATTCCACCGGACGCGGCCGCTGCAGCGCTCGATCGCGGTCGAGTTCGTGCTGATGATCGCGATCCTCGGCCTCGTGGCAAGCTGGCGCTTCACGCCGCCGCCGCGCGCGCTGGCGATGTCGACGGATGTTCCCCTCGCGGTCCATATCCACACCGATGCGGCGATGTTCCAGGTGCTGATCGCGCCGGGCCGGATCGGGCCGAATGATTTCACGCTGCAGTTGATGAACGGCGACGCCAGCCCGTTCGCCGCCAAGGAGGCGACGCTGACATTGAGCCTGCCGGAACGCGGCATCCAACCGATCGAACGCAGCGCCACGCTGGGGCCGGACGGCTACTGGCACCTGAGCAAGGTGCCGCTGCCGTTCCCTGGCCGCTGGCACATGCAGATTGACGCCCTGGTGAGCGATTTCAAGAAGGTGACACTGGAAGACGAGTTCGAAGTCAGGTAACGCAGGGCCCATGCGCCCGATGGCCGGTGCGGAGCGCAAGCCGCTCAAATGGCCGAAAATCGCCGGATTTGAAGGGTTTTTGATCTGAAGCGGCCTTGTGTTTTCGCACCCGATCCGGTTTCACTGCAGCTCTTCTGAAACACCCCTGATTCTCCGAGTAACCCCATGCGATTGTCGCGGTTTTTCCTGCCCATCCTGAAAGAGAACCCGAAAGAGGCGGAGATCGTCTCGCATCGGCTGATGCTGCGCGCGGGCATGATGCGGCAGGAGGCGGCTGGCATCTATGCCTGGCTGCCGCTCGGCTTCCGGGTGCTGAAGAAGATCGAGCAGATCGTCCGCGAGGAGCAGGACCGCGCCGGCGCGCTCGAGCTGTTGATGCCGACGCTGCAGCTCGCCGACCTCTGGCGCGAGAGCGGACGCTACGACGCCTACGGCCCGGAGATGCTGCGCATCGCCGATCGGCACAAGCGCGAATTGCTGTACGGGCCGACCAACGAGGAAATGGTCACCGAGATCTTCCGCGCCTACGTCAAGTCGTACAAGAACCTGCCGCTGAACCTCTATCACATCCAGTGGAAATTCCGCGACGAGCAGCGTCCGCGGTTCGGCGTGATGCGCGGCCGCGAATTCCTGATGAAGGACGCCTATTCGTTCGATCTCGACGAGGCCGGCGCGCGGCGCTCCTACAACAAGATGTTCGTCGCCTATCTGCGCACCTTCGCGCGAATGGGGCTGAAGGCGATCCCGATGCGCGCCGAGACCGGCCCGATCGGCGGCGACCTCAGCCACGAATTCATCGTGCTGGCGGAGACCGGCGAGTCCGGCGTCTACATCAACCGCGACGTGCTCGATTTGCCGGTGCCGGGCGAGGATGTCGACTATGATGGCGACCTGACGCCGATCATCAAGCAATGGACCTCGGTCTATGCGGCGACCGAGGACGTGCACGAGGCCGCGCGCTTCGAGAGCGAAGTGCCGGAAGCCAAGCGGCTCAACACCCGCGGCATCGAGGTCGGCCAGATCTTCTACTTCGGCACCAAATATTCCGACACCATGAAGGCGCTGGTGGCCGGTCCGGACGGCGTCGATGTGCCGATCCATGGCGGCTCCTACGGCGTCGGCGTGTCGCGGCTGGTCGGCGCGATCATCGAGGCCTGTCACGACGATGCCGGCATCAAATGGCCGGAAGCGGTGGCGCCGTTCCGCGCCGCGATCCTCAACCTCAAGCAGGGCGACAGCGCGGTCGATGCCGCCTGCGAGCAGCTTTATCGCGATCTCTCGGCCAAGGGCGTCGACGTGCTTTACGACGACACCGACCAGCGCGCCGGGGCGAAATTCGCCGCGGCCGACCTGATCGGGATTCCCTGGCAGATCCTGGTCGGGCCGAAGGGCCTCGCCGACGGCAAGGTCGAGATCAAGCGCCGCAGCGACGGTTCGCGCGACAACATGACTGCTGCCGACGTGGTCGCGAAGCTCGCGGTGTAAACATTATTCGCGGCGCGCTATCCCGCGGGGTAATACGGCCACATTTGCCCCGAATCATGGGATTATCGACAAATGGATGAGACCATGACCGAGCCAGTCCGGACCCCGCCGTTTGCGCCATTCGAATGGCTGCTGTCGGGACGCTATTTGCGCGCGCGCCGCAGGGAAGGCTTCATCTCGGTCATCGCCGGCTTCTCGTTCCTCGGCATCCTGCTCGGCGTCGCCACGCTGATCGTGGTGATGGCGGTCATGAACGGCTTCCGCAAGGAGCTGCTGGACAAGATCCTCGGCCTCAACGGCCACATCCTGGTGCAGCCGCTGGAATCGCCGCTGACCGACTGGAAGGACGTCGCCGACCGCATCAGCCAGGTCCCGGGTATCCGGCTCGCCGCGCCTGTCGTGGACGGGCAGGGGCTCGGCTCGTCGCCATTCAACG
Organism: Bradyrhizobium semiaridum; assembly: GCF_020329505.1. Lineage (GTDB taxonomy): Bacteria > Pseudomonadota > Alphaproteobacteria > Rhizobiales > Xanthobacteraceae > Bradyrhizobium > Bradyrhizobium semiaridum. The sequence continues at coordinate 337,183 of NZ_JAGKJJ010000001.1, read as the reverse complement.
CCGCCGGCGTCTTCATCCGCGGCATCCGCGCCGACGACCTCAACAATCTCACTTCGATCGCCAGGAACATCAAGCAGGGCTCGCTCGAGAACTTTGACGAGGGGCAGGGCGTTGCGATCGGTCGTAGGCTCGCCGATCAGCTCTCGCTGCACGCCGGCGACATGATCACCCTGGTGGCGCCGAAGGGGGCGGTGACGCCGATGGGCACCACGCCGCGCATCAAGCCGTACAAGATCACCGCGGTGTTCGAGATCGGCATGTCGGAATACGATTCGACCTTCGTGTTCATGCCGCTGGCCGAGGCGCAGGCCTATTTCAACCGCAACAACGACGTCTCCTCGATCGAGGTGTTCACCACCAACCCCGATCGCATCGACACGTACCGCAAGCTGGTGACAGAAGCGGCCGGGCGACCGGTATTCCTGGTCGACTGGCGGCAGCGCAATTCGACCTTCTTCAACGCGCTGCAGGTCGAGCGCAACGTCATGTTCCTGATCCTGACCATGATCGTGCTGGTGGCGGCGCTCAACATCGTCTCCGGCCTGATCATGCTGGTGAAGGACAAGGGCCAGGACATCGCGATCCTGCGCACCATGGGCGCCTCGCAGGGTTCGATCATGCGGATCTTCCTGATCACCGGCGCCTCGATCGGCGTGGTCGGCACGCTGACCGGCTTCGCGGTCGGCATGCTGATCTGCCTCAACATCGAGTCGATCCGTCAGTTCCTGTCCTGGCTCACCAACACCGAGCTGTTCTCGCCCGAGTTGTACTTCCTGTCCAAGCTGCCGGCCGAGATCGATTTCGGCGAGACGCTCGCCGTCGTGATCATGGCGCTGACGCTGTCCTTCCTAGCGACGCTCTACCCGTCGTGGCGCGCCGCGCGCCTCGATCCGGTCGATGCGCTCCGGTACGAGTGAGGCCGGGCATGACGGAGGGGGCGGAAGATACGCCGGTCATCTATCTCCACGACATCAAGCGGGAGTACCGGCAGGGCGAAGCGACGCTGACGGTGCTGGACGGCGCCAAGCTCGCGCTGTGGCCGGGTCAATCGGTGGCGCTGGTGGCGCCGTCAGGTTCGGGCAAGTCGACGCTGCTGCACATCGCCGGCCTGCTGGAGAGCCCCGACGACGGCGAGGTCTATGTCGCGGGCGCGCCGACCTCGCAACTGTCCGACATCGAACGCACCCAGATCCGCCGCACCGACATCGGCTTCGTCTACCAGTCGCACCGGCTGTTGCCGGAATTCTCGGCGCTGGAAAACGTCATGCTGCCGCAGATGATCCGCGGCCTGAAACGCTCGGAGACCGTCAAGCGGTCGACCGAGATCCTCGGCTATCTCGGGCTCGGCGACCGCATCACGCATCGTCCGGCCGAGCTCTCGGGCGGCGAGCAGCAGCGCGTCGCGATCGCGCGCGCGGTGGCCAATGCGCCGCGGGCGCTGTTGGCGGACGAACCGACCGGCAACCTCGATCCTGCGACCGCCGACCATGTCTTCAACGCGTTGATGCAGCTGGTGAAGGCGACGCGGGTCGCGATGCTGATCGCGACCCACAACATGGAGCTCGCGGCGCGGATGGACCGCCGGGTGTCGCTCTCGGGCGGACAGGTCGTCGAGCTGGAATAGGCGCGCGCCGCCAAATACCTAAAAACAACCCCATGCAAAGGAGCCGGCGGCTGCCGGCTTCAGCAGGGCAGCTTGCGACAAGGCAGCTTGACGCGTTGGGCAACTCAGGGGTATTATTCCAATATTCCGAAATGGCGCGAGCGCGGCCCTCGCGATCACCATTCAACCCAATCTCATCGCGCTTCAGTAGGCCTGACGGGGCCGCCGCGCCCGGCCCGGCGGCCGATCTGCAGCGGCGCGGCCGGCGTAATAGGGGTTGTTGAAGCAGATCGCCCCGACGCCCGTGGCCGCCGCCCGGCACTGCTCCAGCGACGCGTACCCGCAGTCGGTGTCTTCGCCGCCCCATCGGTAGTTGGTCTTGCAGACCGGTGACGTCGAATCGTACTTCTGCGCGTTCGCCGGCGTCGCTGCGACGGCGCCAAGGACCAGCAGTGCCAGAGTAGAACCGCGCATCGGAGGTCTCCTGTCGATCGGGGCGTCCGCAGCGCATCATACGCAAGACCATGCGCGCAAACATGCCCTTGGTGCGCAGCTCTGCCCGGCTTGTGCGCCCGATCGCGGATCGAGTCAGTGGATGAACAGGTCGAAGAAATTGCCTTCGCGGCGCTGACGCTCGGGAATGTTGAGGTAGGAGCGCGGATCGTCGTCGCCGGCGTAATAGGGATTGGCGATACAGGTCTGTCCGATGCCGGAAGCGGTGGCGAGGCACGCCTGATAGGAGGGATACGAGCAGTTGCTGAGGCCGGGATAGCGGTCGCCCTGAATGCAGAAGGGGTAGCGGACGCCGACCGCCTGCGCGGGAGCAGTTCCATAGGCCGCGAGCGCGAACACCGACGCCGCCGCGAGAATCATCGTCCGCATGTGCATTTCCTTCGCTGCGACCTCAGATCTTGATGATGATCCAAATCGAACAAGCGGGTTCCCGTCAACACGCATCTCACGCAATCGTGCACACCGCCCTGAATTGTGAGATTTGTGCGGCAGCGATGTGGCGAAAAGCGCAAGAGGTGCCTGTAACGCAGCATTAACTTACAATTTGAACGAAGTCGTTTGGGGGGCTCTGTTGCACCGAAGTTACAGCAATTTGGATCGAGACTGCTATGACGATGTCTCGCGGCCTTGGGGGCCAGTTACAAAAGTTGGAACGGGAAAAATGAAAAAGGTTTTGCTTGTCACGGCCAGCCTGATCGCGCTCGGCGCGGTCGCTCCGGCCTCCGCAGCCGATCTCGCGGCGCGCCCTTACACCAAGGCTCCGCCGCCCATGGTCGCTGCCGTTTATGATTGGACCGGCTTCTACATCGGTATCAACGGCGGTTGGGGCACGAGCCACAACAGCTGGACCAACACCGCGGTGGGTGGCGTTCCGTTCGCTCCGCTCGGCGAAGGCAGCCATGACGCAGACGGCGGCACGGTCGGTGGTCAGATCGGCTACCGCTGGCAGGCTGGCGGCTGGGTGTTCGGCCTGGAAGCTCAGGGCAACTGGGCTGACTTCAAGGGCTCCAACCCCAGCGCAGCGTTCCTGCTGACCAACCGCACCAAGATCGAAGCGTTCGGCCTGTTCACCGGCCAGATCGGCTACGCCTGGAACAACACCCTGCTCTACGTGAAGGGCGGTGCTGCGGTGACCGACAACAAGTACAGCGGCATCTCGGCTGCCGGCGCCCTCGTCGACAGCGCCAGCGACACCCGCTGGGGCGGCACCGTCGGTGTCGGTCTCGAATACGCCTTCGCTCCGGGCTGGTCGGCCGCGGTCGAGTACGACCATCTGTTCATGGACAACCAGACGTACACCCTGGTTACCCCGGCTGGCGTGAACAGCCGTACCGACACCATCAAGCAGGACGTCGACCTCGTCACCGTCCGCCTGAACTACAAGTTCGGCGGCCCGGTCGTTCCGCGCTACTGATCGCTCGCTTCGCTGCAAGCAATCTCGAGAACCCCGGGCCTCGGCCCGGGGTTTTTTGTTGGCCGTGCGCGATCCCGCGCGGCCTGCCGGAATATCAGCGCGTCAGAAGCCAGGCCACGCTGCCGATCAGGGCCGCGAACGACAGCGCTGCAGGCAACCTCGACGCCGTCTGGATGATGATTGGTTCTCACCGGCATGGTCGGCCCTCCTAGACTAGATCGGCACCCGTGGGCCGGATGACATCAGCCATTCTGTCAAATGCGCAGCTGTTTCTTCCTGCCGCGCCTTCTTCAACAGGTTCTCGCGCTCTCGGCTCGGGGGAAGCTTTCTGGCCCGTTCGCGCAGCGCTTGGGCTTCTCTGGTGAGGCGTTCTTCAAGGGGGAAAATCTGCTTAACCCGGCGTCGTCGCTTCATGGCTCCTCTCTCCAGAGCTGACGTTGCCCGCCCCAAAAACGGAATCATAAAGGCGGCAAGGGCAGCGGAAGTTCCATGGACCCCTTCATTTGCGAAGTTAACCAAGAGGACCGGTTTCCGAAGCTGAGCACCGCTCCGTCCCCGACGCTCGCTTGACTCCTAGAACAAAAAAGGAACAATGTTCTGTATACGTTCCAGTTCAGGGAGGCGGCCATGTTGAAGATTTTCGTGGAAGAGGCGGCGGCACTGGCGTCCATCACGCTGTTCGTCGGAATGATCGCGGTGTGGGCCCAGCTGATTCCACAGTTCTGAAATCTGGTAAGAAGAACAGGGGCATAGGCGCGCCTGTTGAAAACCGGGAGGAGCGGCGGTGATGCCGCCTCCGGCATGGACTTGGCGGGGCCGAGGCCCCACGATGGGGCAAGCGAGTCGGGCCTGACGCATCGAAGATGTCCGGCTTTGGCGCTCGCTCCACCCCTGACGCAGAGACGCTTCGCGCCGCCATGTCGAATCCCGGATTCGTTCATCTTCACGTCCATTCGGCGTATTCGCTGCTGAAGGGCTCGATCAAGATCGCCAAGCTCGGCGAGCTCGCCAAGGCCGACCGCCAGCCGGCGCTGGCGCTGACCGACACCGACAACATGTTCGGGGCGCTGGAATTCTCCGACAAGATGGCCGGCTATGGCATCCAGCCGATCGTCGGCTGCGAGATCGCGGTCGATTTCGGCGACGTCGATCCCAACGTGCGCAGCGTGCTGGCGGCGGGACCTCAGCGCATCGTGCTCTTGGCGGCGCGCGAGCGCGGCTACCAGAACCTGATGCGGCTCAACTCGCGGGCGTTCCTGGAGACGCCGGTCAACCAGACTCCGCACATCAAGTTCGACTGGCTCACCGACCATGCCGAGGATTTGATCGCGCTGACCGGCGGGCCCGACGGGCCGATCGCGCTGGCGCTGCGCGCCGACCAGGCGCAACTCGCCGCCACCCGCTGCGACCGTTTGGCCAGCCTGTTCGGCGATCGGCTCTACATCGAATTGCAGCGCCATGGCGTCGACAAGGAGCGGCGCAGCGAAAGCGGGCTGATCGATCTCGCCTACGGCAAGGGCCTGCCGCTGGTCGCGACCAACGAGCCGTATTTCGCAACCGCCGACGACTATGAATCGCACGACGCGCTGCTCTGCATCGCCGGCGGCCATCTGATCGCCGACACCGAGCGCGAGCAGTTGACGCCGGATCACCGCTTCAAGAGCCGCGCGGAAATGGCGGTGCTGTTCGCCGACATTCCCGAAGCGCTGGCCTCGACGGTCGAGATCGCCGAGCGCTGCTCGTTTCGGCCGAAGACGCGCAAGCCGATCCTGCCGTTCTTCACCGTCGGCGCCGCGCAGAGCGCCGATGCCGCCGCCGACGAGGCCGCCGAGCTGAAGCGGCAGGCCGAGGAGGGGCTCGCCAAGCGGCTGCGCGTGCACGGCCTGTCGCCGGGCATGACGGAAGAGGATTACAGCAAACGGCTCGCCTTCGAGCTCGACGTCATCACCCGCATGAAATATGCGGGCTACTTCCTGATCGTCTCCGACTTCATCAAATGGGCCAAGGCGCAGGGCATTCCGGTCGGGCCGGGCCGCGGCTCCGGCGCCGGCTCGCTGGTCGCCTGGGTGCTGACCATCACCGACCTCGATCCGATGCGCTTCGCGCTGCTGTTCGAGCGCTTCCTCAATCCGGAACGCGTCTCGATGCCAGACTTCGACATCGACTTCTGCCAGGACCGCCGCGGCGAGGTGATCCAGTATGTGCAGGAGCGCTACGGCCGCGACCAGGTGGCGCAGATCATCACCTTCGGGACGCTGCAGGCGCGCGGCGTGCTGCGCGACGTAGGCCGCGTGCTGCAGATGCCGTACGGCCAGGTCGACAAGCTGACCAAACTGGTGCCGCAGAATCCGGCGGCGCCGGTGACGCTGGCGCAGGCGATCGAGGGCGAGCCGAAGCTGCAGGCGTTCCGCGACGAGGATCCGGTGGTGGCGCGCGCCTTCGACATCGCACAGCGCCTCGAGGGCCTGACCCGCCATGCCTCGACCCACGCCGCCGGTATCGTGATCGGCGACCGCCCGCTGAGCGAGCTGGTGCCGATGTACCGCGATCCGAAATCGGACATGCCGGTCACCCAGTTCAACATGAAATGGGTCGAGCCCGCGGGCCTGGTGAAGTTCGACTTCCTCGGCCTGAAGACGCTGACGGTGCTCGACGTCGCGGTGAAGCTGCTGAAGCAGCGCGACATCCATGTCGATCTTGCGACGCTGCCGATCGACGATGCGGCGAGCTATCAGATGCTGGCGCGGGGCGATGTGGTCGGCGTGTTCCAGGTGGAAAGCCAGGGCATGCGGCGCGCGCTGATCGACATGCGCCCGGACCGGTTCGAGGACATCATCGCGCTGGTGGCGCTGTACCGCCCCGGTCCGATGGCCAACATCCCCACCTATTGCGCGCGCAAGCATGGCGACGAGGAGCCGGAATATCTGCATCCGATTCTCGAGCCGATCCTCAAGGAAACCTTCGGCGTCATCATCTACCAGGAACAGGTGATGCAGATCGCGCAGCAGATGGCCGGCTACTCGCTCGGCCAGGCCGACCTGCTGCGCCGCGCGATGGGCAAGAAGATCCGCGCCGAGATGGACAAGCAGCGCGACATCTTCGTCGCCGGCGCGATGAAGAACGGCGTCACCAAAGGGCAGGCCGAGACGATCTTCGAACTGCTCGCCAAATTCGCCGACTACGGCTTCAACAAGAGCCACGCGGCGGCCTATGCGCTGGTGTCGTACCACACCGCCTACATGAAGGCGCATTACCCGGTCGAGTTCCTGGCGGCGTCGATGACGCTCGAACTCAACAACACCGACAAGCTGTCCGAATTCCGTGCCGAGGCGCAGCGGCTCGGCATCAAGGTCGAGGCGCCGAACATCAATCGCTCCGGCGCGACCTTCGAGGTCAGCGAGAACACGATCTATTACGCGCTCGCCGCGCTGAAGGGCGTCGGCATGCAGGCCGTCGAGCAGATCATCCAGGAGCGTAACAACAAGGGCGCCTTCACCTCGCTCGCCGATTTCGCCTCGCGCGTCTCGCCGCGCGCCATCAACAAGCGCATCATCGAAAGTCTTGCGGCGGCGGGTGCCTTCGACACGCTGGAGCCGAACCGCGCGCGGGTGTTCGCCGGCGCGGACGCGATCCTCGCCGCGTGCCAGCGCAGCCACGAGGCCGCGACCTCAGGACAGAACGACATGTTCGGCAGCGCGCCGGATGCGCCCAGCATCATGCTGCCGCAGGTCGAGCCGTGGCTGCCCGCCGACCGGCTGCGCCGCGAATACGACGCAATCGGCTTCTTCCTGTCGGGCCATCCGCTCGACGATTACGCGACCGCGCTGAAGCGGCTGCGCGTGCAGTCCTGGGCGGAGTTCTCCCGGGCGGTCAAAACCGGCGCGACGGCGGGGAAGGTGGCGGCGACCGTGGTGTCGCGGATGGAGCGGCGCACCAAGACCGGCAACAAGATGGGCATCATGGGCCTGTCGGACCCGACCGGCCATTTCGAGGCGGTGCTGTTCTCCGAAGGGCTCGCGCAATATCGCGACGTGCTCGAGCCCGGCGCGGCCGTGCTGCTGCAACTCGGCGCCGAATTGCAGGGCGAGGACGTGCGGGCGAGGGTGCTGCATGCCGAGCCGCTCGATCACGCCGCGGCCAAGACGCAAAAGGGCCTGCGCATCTTCGTGCGCGACACCAAGCCGCTCGATTCGATCGCGCGCCGCCTCAACATGCCGGAGGCCGCGCCGGCATCAGGGGGCGCCGGCAAGGCGCCGGCGGCGAAGCCGGTGCCCGCGGCTGCACCGCTCGCGGGGGCGGACGGCGACGTCTCGCTGGTGATGATGCTCGACCTCGAAACCGAGGTGGAGATGAAGCTGCCCGGCCGTTACAAGGTCTCGCCGCAGATCGCGGGCGCGCTCAAGGCGGTGGCCGGCGTCGTCGACGTGCAGACGCTGTAAACTGGCTCAATCCGGCGCCATTTCGGCCGGAATCCGGCCGTTCGGGCCGGCATAACCGGCCGTATTTCCTTGCTTCTGGCGCAAATCGCGCTATATAGCGCGCCATCTCACACGGAAACATGGCTCTAAAGGCCGTCCGGTGGCAACCGGGCCAGTCAGGCCCGTTTGCTCACACGTTTCCGGAGGAACCAACCGGAGAATTAAAACCTATGGCGTTGCCCGATTTCAACATGCGTCAGCTCTTGGAAGCTGGCGTTCACTTTGGCCACCAGGCCCACCGCTGGAACCCGAAGATGCAGGATTACATCTTCGGCGCCCGCAACAACATCCACATCATCGACCTCGCGCAGACCGTGCCGATGCTGCACACCGCCCTGAAGGCGGTCAGCGATACCGTCGCCAAGGGCGGCCGCATCCTGTTCGTCGGCACCAAGCGTTCGGCGCAGGACGGCGTCGCCGAGGCGGCCAAGCGCTCGGCGCAGTACTTCGTCAATTCGCGCTGGCTCGGCGGCACGCTGACCAACTGGAAGACGATCTCCGCCTCGATCAAGCGCCTGCGTCACCTCGACGAGGTGCTGTCGTCGGGCGAGGCCAACTCCTACACCAAGAAGGAGCGCCTGACGCTGCAGCGCGAGCGCGACAAGCTCGACCGTTCGCTCGGCGGCATCAAGGACATGGGCGGTCTGCCCGACATGATCTTCGTGATCGACACCAACAAGGAAGACATCGCGATCCAGGAGGCCCAGCGCCTCAACATCCCGGTCGCCGCGATCGTCGACACCAATTCCGACCCGAAGGGCATCACCTATGTGGTGCCGGGCAATGACGACGCCGGCCGCGCGATCTCGCTGTATTGCGACCTCGTGGCGCGCGCCGCCATCGACGGCATCTCGCGGGCCCAGGGCGAGTCCGGCATCGACATCGGTGCGTCGGCAACGCCAGTCCAGGAAGACCTCCCGGCCGCGGCGCCGTCCGGCTTCCAGGGGCTGGCCGGTCCGCGCGGCACCGCCGACAACCTCAAGAAGCTGACCGGCGTGTCCGGTACGATCGAGAAGAAGCTCAACGACCTCGGCATCTTCCACTACTGGCAGCTCGCCGAGCTCGACCACGACACCGCGCACAAGATCGGCGAAGAAGTCGGTCTGCCAAGCCGCGCCGACGCCTGGGTCGCCCAGGCCAAGACGCTCGCCGAAGCGGAATAAAAGTTACGCGGCGTGGCCGGAACGCCCGGCCGCCGCTCTCTTCCACGAACAACGATTTCCTGTCGCTGACGGCGGCGCCATCCGGCGCCGCGGTTTCTCTACAGGCAAGAAGGACATTGAACGATGGCGACGATCACAGCAGCGATGGTCAAGGATCTCCGCGAGTCGACCGGCGCGGGCATGATGGATTGCAAGGCGGCGCTGACCGAGAATGCCGGCGACATGCAGGCCGCGCAGGATTGGCTGCGCAAGAAGGGCCTCTCGAAGGCCGCCAAGAAGGCCGGCCGCGTCGCGGCCGAGGGCCTGATCGGCGCGCTGACCTCGGGCACCAAGGGCGTGCTGGTCGAGGTGAACTCGGAGACCGACTTCGTTGCGCGCAACGAGCAGTTCCAGGGCCTCGTCAAGATGATCGCGCAGGTCGCGCTGCATAACGGCGCTGACGTCGACACCATCAAGGCCGCCAAGGTCGGCGACGTCACCGTCGAGACCGCGATCTCGGACGCGATCGCCACCATCGGCGAGAACATGACGCTGCGCCGCGCCGCCTCGCTCGAGGTCGGCAAGGGCGTGGTGTCGAGCTACGTCCACAACGCGGTGGTCGAAGGCGCCGGCAAGATCGGCGTCATCGTGGCGCTGGAGTCCACCGGGAAGACCGACGAGCTCGCGGTGCTCGGCCGCCAGCTCGCGATGCACGTCGCGGCGGCCAAGCCGCTGGCGCTCGACCCGGCCGGGCTCGATCCGGAGACCGTCAAGCGCGAGAAGGACGTGCTGGCCGACAAGTACCGCCAGCAGGGCAAGCCGGAGAACGTCATCGAGAAGATCGTCGATTCTGGCCTGAAGACCTATTACAAGGAAGTTTGCCTGCTGGATCAGGCCTTTATCCACGACAGCGGTAAGTCCGTCGCGCAGGCGGTGAAGGAAGCTGAGGGTAAGGTCGGCGGCCCGATCAAAATTGCGGGCTTTGTGAACTATGCTCTCGGTGAGGGAATCGAGAAGCAGGAAAGCGACTTCGCCGCCGAAGTCGCCGCCGCCAGCGGCAAGAAGTAACCGCTGACGCCATCAAAGCCATCCGGCGCATTCGCTGGATGGCTGTCCGCGCGGATAGGAAAGCGATCGCATCATGGCTGAGCCGGTCTATCGTCGCGTGGTGATCAAGCTGTCCGGCGAATATCTCGCCGGCTCCCATGCCTTCGGTATCGACCAGCCCACCGTCGACCGCATCGCCGACGACCTGATCGCGGCGCAGAAGCTCGGCATCGAGGTCGCGGTGGTGATCGGCGGCGGCAACATCGTCCGCGGCGTCGAAGTGTCCTCGCGCGGCGTGTCGCGGCCGACCGGCGACATCATGGGCATGCTCGCCACCATGATGAACTGCCTCGCGCTGGAGGCGGCGATCGAGCGCAAGGGGACGCCGGCGCGCACGCTGTCGGCGTTCGTGATGCCGGAGATTTCCGAGCTGTTCACCCGCACCGCAGCGCACAAATATCTCGCCGAGGGGCGGATCGTCCTGCTCGGCGGCGGAACCGGCAACCCGTTCTTCACCACCGACACCACCGCCGTGTTGCGTGCCGCCGAGATCGGCGCGGCGGCGGTGCTGAAGGCCACCAATGTCGACGGCGTCTACACGGCGGACCCGAAGAAGGACCCCAAGGCCAAGCGCTTCGACCGCCTGACCCATTCGCAGGCCATCGAGGGCGGCTACAAGGTCATGGATGCGACCGCTTTCGCGCTTGCCCGCGAGACGTCGCTGCCTATCATCGTGTTTTCGATCGCCGAGCCCGGTTCGATCGGCGCGATTCTGCGCGGGGCCGGACACGGCACGGTCGTTGCCGGCTGATTTGTCGCCTCGAGGGCGATGACAACCGGATATCTTGAGAAGGGAGAACGTCATGGCCGCACCTGGTTTTGACATCAATGAATTGAAGCGCCGCATGCAGGGCGCCACCCAGTCGCTGAAGCACGAGCTCGGCGGTCTGCGCACCGGCCGTGCCGCGGCCTCCATGCTGGAGCCGGTCCAGGTCGAGGCCTATGGCTCGCATATGCCGCTGAACCAGGTTGCGACCATCAGTGTGCCGGAGCCGCGCCTGCTGTCGGTGCAGGTCTGGGACAAGTCGATGGTGAAGGCGGTCGAGAAGGCGATCGTCGATTCCAACCTCGGCCTGTCGCCGGCGACCGAAGGGACGGTGCTGCGGCTGCGGATCCCCGAGCTCAACCAGGAGCGCCGCAAGGAGCTCGTCAAGGTCGCGCACAAATACGCCGAGGCGGCCAAGGTCGCGGTGCGCCATGTGCGCCGTGACGGTCTCGACATCATCAAGAAGCTCGAGAAGAATCACGAGATCTCCGAGGACGATCAGGAGCGCCTGTCGAACGAGGTGCAGAAGGCAACCGACGGCGTGATCCACGAAATCGACCAGCTGCTGGCCGCCAAGGAAAAGGAAATCCTGACGGTCTGACGCCCATTTTGTTTGACGCGCTTTCGTCTCGCGAACCGTTATCAGATCGCCTGAAAGCGCCACGGAACCTGCCATGCCGAACGCCGCAGCCCCTGCAACCGATGGACCGGATCGCTCCGCAAGTCCGCTGCATGTGGCTGTCATCATGGACGGCAACGGGCGCTGGGCCGCTGCGCGCGGCCTGCCGCGTGCCGAGGGCCATCGCCGCGGCGTCGAGGCGCTGCGCCGCGTGGTCCGTGCCGCCGATGAGCTCGGCATTCTCTATCTTACGATCTTCTCGTTCAGCTCGGAGAACTGGTCGCGGCCGGCGACCGAGATCGGCGACCTGTTCGGCCTGCTGCGGCGCTTCATCCGCAACGATCTCGCGACGCTGCACCGCGACGGGGTGAGGGTGCGGGTGATCGGCGAGCGCGACGGCCTCGAGCCCGACATCTGCGCGCTGCTGAACGAGGCCGAGGAGCTGACCAGGAATAACACCAAGCTCAACCTCGTCGTCGCCTTCAACTACGGCTCGCGGGCGGAGATCGCCTCCGCAGCGCGGCGGCTCGCGCGCGAGGTCGCCGAGGGCAAGCGCGATCCGGATACGATCGACGCCGACACGCTCGGGCAATATCTCGATGCGCCAGATATTCCCGATCCCGATCTGATCATCCGCACCAGCGGCGAGCAGCGCCTCTCGAATTTTTTGATGTGGCAGGCTGCCTATAGCGAGCTCGTGTTCGTGCCGATCCACTGGCCCGATTTCGACAAGGCGGCGCTTGAGAGCGCGATCGCCGAATACGGCAGGCGCGAGCGCCGCTTCGGCGGCCTCGCTGCGAAAACCGGCTCGTGAGCGAGGGCGAAGCCGCGCCGGCGGCAGCACGCGAGCAGCCGCCGGCAGCAAGCGAGCAAGGGTCGCGCAATCTCGTGATGCGCGTCGCGGCCGCGCTGGTGCTGGCGCCGGTCGCGATCGCGCTGGCCTATGTCGGCGGTCTCGCCTGGTCGCTGCTGGTGACGCTGGCGGCGATCGGACTGTTCGTGGAATGGCTGATGATCACGGGCCTCGTGCGCGAGCTTCGCGTGCTGGTGCCCGGCGTCGCGGCGCTGCTGCTCGCGGGGCTTTGCCTGATCGCCGGCCGGCCCGATGCGGCCCTTGTCGTCGTTGCTGTCGGCATGGTCGCACTGGCGCTGCTCTCGGGCGCGCAGCGCATCTGGGCGATTGCGGGCCTGCTCTATGCGGCGGCGGCCGAGCTCGCGTCGGTGCTGGTGCGGCTCGATGCGGCCAAGGGATTTGCTGCGCTGATGTTCGTGCTGCTGGTGGTCTGGGTCACCGATATCGGCGGCTATTTCGCCGGCCGCAGCATCGGCGGGCCGAAGCTGTGGGTGCGGGTCAGCCCAAAGAAGACCTGGGCCGGCGCGATCGGCGGCTTCGTGGCGAGCCTGCTGGTTGCCGCGGCCTTTGCCGCCTTCGAGATCGGCACGGCCGGGCCGCTGCTCGCGCTCGGCGCGGTGCTGTCGGTGGCGTCACAGCTCGGCGATCTCTTCGAATCCGCGGTCAAGCGGCGGTTCGGGGTGAAGGACTCGAGCCACATCATTCCCGGCCATGGCGGCCTTTTGGACCGCCTGGACGGGTTTGTCGCGGCCGTGATTGTTGCGGCGATTTTAGGTTTCGTTCGCGGCGGCGCCGATGGCGTCGGGCGCGGTCTTATGCTTTGGTGATCAGATGAGCGCAGTTCCGTTGCGTAACAACAAGGCCGCGGCCTCGGCCGTTCGGTCTGTGACCGTCCTCGGTGCCACCGGCTCGATCGGCGACAGCACCATGGACCTGTTGCGCGGCGCGCGCGACCGCTACCGGGTCGAGGCACTGACCGCCAACGGCAATGTCGAGGCGCTGGCCAAGCTCGCGAAGGAATTCGGCGCCCGGTTTGCCGCCATCGGCGATCCCGCAAAGCTTGCCGCGCTGAAGGACGCGCTGGCCGGCACCCGCATCGAATGCGGTGCGGGCGAGAGCGCGATCATCGAGGCGGCGGCTCGGCCTGCCGACTGGGTGATGGCGGCGGTCAGCGGGGCTGCCGGCTTGAAACCCGCGCTGGCGGCGGTCGATCGCGGTGCGTCGGTCGCTCTGGCCAACAAGGAATGCCTGGTCTGTGCCGGCGATTTCTTCATGGAGCGCGCCAAGAAGGCGGGCGCCTGCATCCTGCCGGCGGATTCCGAGCACAATGCGCTGTTCCAGGCGCTGGGCTCCGGCAACCGTGAAGAGCTGGTGCGGGTGATCATCACTGCCTCCGGCGGGCCGTTCCGAACCTGGGCGCCGGCCGATATCGAGCAGGCCACCCTGGAACAGGCGCTGAAACACCCCAACTGGAGCATGGGGCAGAAGATCACCATCGATTCCGCGTCGATGATGAACAAGGGCCTCGAAGTGATCGAAGCGTCCTATCTGTTCGCACTGTCGCCGGACGAGATCGACGTGCTGGTGCATCCGCAGTCGATCATCCACGGCATGGTCGAGTTCTCGGACCGCTCGGTGATGGCGCAGCTCGGCACGCCCGACATGCGGATTCCGATCGCCCACTGCCTCGGCTGGCCGGATCGCATTGTCGGCCCGTCGGCGCGGCTCGATCTCGCCAAGATCGGCCAGCTCACCTTCGAGGTGCCGGATTTCGCCCGCTTCCCCGGGCTGCGGCTGGCCTATGAGGCGCTGCGGACCGGGAAGGGCGCGACCACCGTCTTCAACGCCGCTAATGAGGTCGCGGTCGCTGCGTTCATCGCCGGCAAGATCAAGTTCGGCGCCATCGCCCGCCTGGTCGAGGCGACGATGAACGATTGGATTCGAACCGGGAATCGGTCACCGCTGCAGTCGGCGGATGATGCGATTTCCGTTGACCATGTTGCGCGAAATAGAGCTGCCGCCCTATTGCCTCAAATTGCCTTAAAGGCAACCTAGAGGGTTGGGGACGGAGCCTTTGGCTTTGTCGAGGGAAATCGGATGTCCGAATTTTTTCTTCATTATTTCAATACGTTGAGTCATGGGCTCGTCGGCTACATTATCCCGTTCCTGTTCGTCCTGACGATCGTCGTGTTCTTTCACGAGCTCGGCCACTTCCTGGTTGCACGGTGGGCCGGCGTGAAGGTTCTGACCTTCTCGCTCGGCTTCGGGCCGGAGCTCGCCGGCTTCAATGACCGCCACGGCACGCGCTGGAAGATTTCCGCGATTCCGCTCGGCGGCTACGTCAAGTTCTTCGGCGACGACACCGAGGCGTCGACCCCCTCGACCGAGACGCTCGCCGCAATGACGGCCGAGGAGCGCGCCGGCAGCTTCCATCACAAGAGCGTCGGAAAGCGCGCCGCGATCGTCGCCGCCGGTCCGTTTGCCAACTTCATTCTGGCGATCGTGATCTTCACCTGCCTGTTTACCTTCTTCGGCAAGCCGAGCACCACCGCGCGGGTCGACAAGATCGAGGCCAGCAGCGCCGCCGCGGCGGCCGGGTTCCAGGTCGGTGACATCGTGGTCGCGATCGATGGCTCGAAGATCGGCAGCTTCTCGGACATGCAGCGGATCGTCAGCATCCACGCCGGCGATACGCTGAACTTCACGGTCAAGCGGGGCGATTCCACCGTCCAGCTCCGCGGCACCCCGGAACTGCGCGAGGTCAAGGACCCGTTCGGCAACGTCCACAAGCTCGGCGTGCTCGGCATCACCCGTGCGGCCTCGCCCGGCGACGCCGTCACCGAGAAGGTCGATCCCGCGACCGCCCTTTGGCTGGGGGTCAAGGAGACCTGGTTCGTAATCGACCGGACCCTGGCCTATATCGGCGGCGTCTTCACCGGCCGTGAGGCCGCCGACCAGGTTGGCGGGCCGCTGCGAATCGCCCAGATCTCGGGGCAGGTGGCGACCATCGGCGTAGGGGCATTGATTCACCTGGCTGCCGTACTGTCGATCTCGATCGGCCTCTTGAACCTGTTCCCGGTTCCATTGCTCGATGGCGGCCACCTTCTGTTCTATGCGGTGGAGGCCATCCGGGGACGTCCGCTTTCCGAGCGGGCGCAGGAGATGGGGTTCCGGATTGGACTCGGTTTGGTGCTGATGTTGATGGTATTTGCGACCTACAACGACATCCTGCATCTGGCCGCGTCCTGATGGTGGCTTTTTTGAGGCGTTGCCGATGGGCAACGTCTTGGAACGAATTGGAAATACGGCTCCGTACTAAGTTTGCCGCCGTGGCAAATTTGGTTACAAGCTGGGCTCAAGTTGGGAATCTGTCGGGCTGTTGGGGAATGGTCCGGCATCTGAAGGATAGGGCGCGTTGCGCATGATGTTGGGAATGCGAGTGAGGGGGGGCTTGTTCGCTGCCCTGGTCATGTTCGCCGTGCCGGTGGCTGCCACCTTGGCGGCCGTAGCTGTGTCTGCGCCTGCGGTCGCCCAGACCGTCAATTCGATCACAGTTGAGGGCAACCGGCGTGTTGAACTCGAGACCATCCGCTCCTATTTCCGGCCTGGGCCGGGCGGCCGGCTCAGCCAGGCCGATATCGACGACGGCCTGAAAGCGCTGATCGAGACCGGCCTGTTCCAGGACGTCCGCATCGACAATCGCGGCGGACGCATCGTCGTGGTCGTGGTCGAGAACCCGGTGATCGGCCGCATCGCCTTCGAGGGCAACAAGAAGATCAAGGACGAGCAGCTGACGGCTGAAATCCAGTCCAAGCCGCGCGGCACCTTTTCGCGCCCGATGGTGCAGTCGGATGCGCTGCGCATCGCCGAAATCTACCGCCGGTCGGGCCGCTACGACGTGCGGGTCAATCCGCAGATCATCGAGCAGCCGAATAACCGCGTCGACCTGGTGTTTGAGATCAATGAGGGCGTGAAGACCGGCGTCCGCTCGATCGAATTCATCGGCAACAACGCCTATTCGGCGTCTCGCCTGCGCGACGTCATCAAGACGCGGGAATCGAACCTGCTCAGCTTCCTCGGCGGCAACGACGTCTACGATCCCGATCGCGTCGAGGCCGACCGCGACCTGATCCGCCGCTTCTATCTCAAGAACGGTTATGCCGACGTCCAGGTGGTCGCCGCGTTGACCGAATACGATCCGGAAAAGAAGGGCTTCCTGGTCACCTTCAAGATCGAGGAAGGCCAGCAGTACCGCGTCGCCTCCGTCAATTTCACCTCGTCGATCTCGACGCTTGATCCGAACGCGCTGCGCTCGTGGTCGCGCGTCAATGTCGGCTCGCTCTACAACGCCGAGGCGCTGGAGAAGTCGGTCGAGGAGATGCAGATCGAGGCGTCGCGCCGCGGCTATGCCTTCGCCGTGGTGCGGCCGCGTGGCGACCGCAATTTCGAGAATCACACGGTGTCGATCACCTTCGCGATCGACGAGGGCCCGCGCACCTACATCGAGCGCATCAACGTCCGCGGCAACACCCGCACGCGCGACTACGTGATCCGCCGCGAATTCGATATCTCCGAGGGCGACGCCTACAACCGCGCGCTGGTCGATCGTGCCGAGCGCCGGTTGAAGAACCTCGACTTCTTCAAGTCGGTCAAGATCACCACCGAGCCGGGTTCTTCCAGCGATCGCGTCATCCTGATCGTCGATCTCGAGGAAAAGTCGACCGGCGACTTCTCGGTGTCGGGCGGCTATTCGACCACCGACGGTGCGCTGGCCGAAGTCTCGGTCTCCGAGCGTAACCTGCTCGGCCGCGGCCTGTTCGCCAAGGCGTCGGTGACCTACGGCCAGTATGCGCGCGGCTATTCGCTGTCGTTCGTCGAGCCCTATCTGCTCGACTACCGCGTCGCGCTCGGTCTCGACCTGTACCAGCGCCAGCAGCTGTCCAACAGCTACATCGCCTACGGCACCAAGACGCTGGGCTTCAGCCCGCGGCTCGGCTTCAGCCTGCGGGAAGATCTCTCGCTGCAGCTGCGCTACTCGATCTACCAGCAGGAAATCTCGCTGCCGTCGACGCTGAACAACTGCGACAACACACGCTTCCTCGCTGATGGTGTAACGCCCAATCCTGCGTTCAACCCGAGTCCCGCATTTGCAAATCTGAACGGGATTGATCTGACGTCGACCAATGGTCTCGGCTGCTTCTACGACGGCGAAGCATCTCTGCCGGTGCGCAAGGAGCTATATGGTGGCAAGACGCTGACTTCGGCGCTCGGCTACACGCTGAACTACAACACCCTCGACAACAACAAGAACCCGACCGACGGCCTCCTGGTCGACTTCCGTCAGGACTTCGCGGGTGTCGGCGGCGACGTCAGCTACATCAAGACCGCGATCGACGCGAAGTACTACACCCCGCTGGTGTCTGATATCGTCGGCGTGATCCGCGCCCAGGGCGGCATCCTGAACAAGCTGGGCAGCACCGAACTGCGCATGTTGGATCACTTCCAGATGGGCCCGAACCTGGTCCGCGGCTTCGCGCCGAACGGCATCGGCCCGCGCGACATCAATCCCTACAGCACGCAGGATGCGATCGGCGGCACCAAATACTGGGGCGTGTCGGCGGAACTGCAGATGCCGTTCTGGTTCATGCCGAAGGAAGTCGGCCTCAAGGGCGCGGTCTACGCGGACGCCGGCGGTCTGTATGACTACCAAGGGCCGACCTCGTGGGATAAGACAGGCGAAGTCAACGTGCCCGGCTGTATCAAGCCGACGCAGAACCCGCCGACCCCCGGCACGTGCCTTGGTCTGCAGTACAACGACAGCAAGGTCGTCCGCACCTCGGTCGGTGTCGGCCTGATCTGGCAGTCGCCGTTCGGCCCGCTGCGCTTCGACTATGCGATCCCGCTGACCAAGGGCCAGTTCGACCGCACACAAGAATTCAGGTTTGGCGGCGGTACTTCGTTCTAAGACCGTTTGTCTGCCGGACTGCGACGGATGGAATGGCGCAGCCGATCTTCTTCAAGAGTCCTCCTTCGTCGACGCTGGCTGACATCGCCGCGCTGACGAAGGCGCAACTGGTCGACCCCTCACGGGGGGCGCAGGAGATCAGGGGGCTGGCTTCGCTTGACGAGGCCGGTCCGATGCACCTCGCCTTCTTCGATAATCTCAAATACGCCGACGAGCTCGCCGCGACCAAGGCCGGCGCCTGTCTGGTGCATCAGCGTTTCGAGGCGCGCGTGCCCGAGGGCGTCGCCGTGCTGCGGACCGCCAAGCCGTTCCACGCCTTCGTGGCGATCGCCCGCGAGTGGCACGCCGATGCGCTGCGGCCGCAATCCTGGTTCAATACCGAAGGCATCGCGCCGTCGGCGATCATCGATCCGACCGCGCGGCTTGAGGACGGCGTCATCGTCGATCCGCTGGCCGTGATCGGGCCCCGGGTCGAGATCGGCGCGGGCACCATCGTCGGGGCCGGCGCCGTGATCGGGGCCGACGTCAAGATCGGCCGCGATTGCAATGTCGGCGCCAAGACCACCATCCAGTTCGCGCTGATCGGCAACAACGTCCTGATCCACCCGGGCTGCAATATCGGCCAGGACGGCTACGGCTTCATCTTCTTCGGGCCGTCGGGCCACGTGAAGGTGCCGCAGACCGGCCGCGTGCTGATCCAGAACAATGTCGAGGTCGGCGCGGGTTCCACCATTGACCGCGGCTCGCTGCGCGACACCGTGATCGGCGAGGGCACCAAAATCGACAATCAGGTCCAGATCGGCCACAATGTGACGATCGGCAGGCACTGCCTGCTGGCGGCCCAGATCGGGCTCGCGGGCAGCTTGACGATCGGCGACCATGTCGCGCTCGGCGCCAAGGTGGGCATCAACAATCACCTCACCATCGGCGACGGCGCGCAGGTCACCGCGATGAGCGCGGTCAAGGACGACATTCCACCCAATGGTCGTTGGGGCGGACATTTCGCCAAGCCGACCAAGCAGTGGTTCAGGGAAATCATCGCGGTGGAGCGCCTGGTGCGCGACAACGAAGCGAAGGGTAAGGAAGAGGAGTGATGGAGGAATCCCCGGTCAGGTTCGAGCTCGTGGATATCAACGATATCCTGAAGACGCTGCCGCACCGCTTTCCGATGCTGTTGATCGACCGGGTCATCAATATCCGCGCCGACTACAGCGGCATCGGCATCAAGAACGTCACCTTCAACGAGCCGCCGTTCCAGGGGCATTTCCCCGAGCGCCCGGTCTATCCCGGCGTGATGATGATCGAGGCGATGGCGCAGACCGCCGGCGTGATCGGCATCAAATCGGTCGAGGGCACCGAGAAGCCGCGCGCGGTGTATTTCCTCACCATCGACAAGTGCAAGTTCCGCAAGCCGGTGATGCCCGGCGACACCGTCGAGTACCACATGCGTTCGCTCGGCCGCCGCAAGACGATGTGGTGGTTTCACGGCGATGCCAAGGTCAACGGCCAGGTCGTCGCCGAAGCCGATGTCGGCGCGATGCTGACGGACTAACAGCTCATGAAGTTAGGTCGAGTCGGTTTGGCCGCTCGGCTTACCTCTTCCCGAAGGGGAGAGGTCGATTTGCGGAGCAAATCGGGTGAGGGAGCCGCAGCACCAACGAGAGTCCGTAATCCCCTCGCCCGGCGCTGCGCGCCGACCTCTCCCAAGGGAGAGGTGGACCTACGATGCCGCTCCAGCTCAACCCAAATCTAGGTAGGGCAGGCGTAGCGGCCGTCGGCGCCCGCGATTCGCAACACGCGGTTGACGAAGATGCCCATCGACGGCGCATTCATCAGCGCGTCGAAGGTCGCAAGCGGCACGCCGCAATAGTGCTGGTAGTTGCCCCTGACCGCGACCAGCAGCGCGCGCTGGGCGGCGTCGTAGCAGACGCGCTGGACCATCGTGCTGCGATTGATGTCACGGCACTCGAAGGTCGAAAGATCGATCCTGCCATGCCGTCCGAGGTCGACCGTCTCCGGGCCGACCGGGGCGGCGAGCAGACCGAGGAGCAGCGTGGCGGCACGGACCATGGATCGGCAGCGACCCCGTTCGTTGCAACAGGCGGTCATGATACGTCACTGGACAGGGCAGGCAAAGTCGCGCTAACGACCCGCCGAGCCGGCGCCGTAGCGCCTTGGCGCCGTTAACGAATTCCGGACCGCAACTTCATGAGCATGATCGATCCCACCGCGCGCATTGCCGATGGCGCCGTGATCGGGGCCGGCACCGAGATCGGTCCGTACTGCATCATCGGCCCCAATGTCGTGATCGGCGAGAACTGCAAGTTGACGGCGCATGTCACGGTCAGCGGCCACACCACCATGGGCGCCGGCTGCATCGTCTCGCCGTTCGCCGCGCTCGGCGGGCCGCCGCAGGATCTGAGCTATCGCGGCGAGCCGACCCGTCTCGAGATCGGCGAGGCCTGCACGATCCGCGAGGGCGTCACGATGAATATCGGCACCGTCAAGGGCGGCGGGCTGACCCGCGTCGGCAGCCGCGGCTTCTTCATGAACAACAGCCATGTCGGCCACGACTGCACGGTCGGCAACGACGTGATCTTCGCGACGTCGGCGACGCTCGGCGGCCACTGCGAGATCGGCGACTTCGTCTATATCGGCGGCCTGTCGGCGGTGCACCAGTTCACCCGCGTCGGCCCGCAGGTGATGATCGGCGGCGTCTGCGGCGTGCGCGGCGACATCATCCCGTTCGGCCTCGCCAACGGCCAGTATGCCGTGCTCGATGGCCTCAACATCATCGGCATGCGGCGCCGCCACTTCACCAAGCAGCGGCTGGCGGCGGTGCGCGCGTTTTACCAGAAGCTGTTCCACGGCCCCGGCATCTTCGCCGAACGGCTCGCGGCGGTGCAGCCGCTCGCCGGCGAGGATCCCGCGATCGCGGAGATCCTCGCCTTCATCGGCGGCGCCAAGCACCGCGCGCTCTGCCTTCCCGCCAACACCAACTGAGCCCTGGATGGCCGCCCCCATGACGTCAGCGGCTTCCTCGCTCTCTTCGCCGGTCGGCGTGATCGCCGGCGGCGGCGGCATGCCGTTCGCGGTGGCGGATTCGCTTGCCGCGCGCGGCATCACGCCGGTGCTGTTCGCGCTGCGCGGTGCCTGCGATCCCGCCCGCGTGCAGAAGTTTCGCCATCGCTGGATCTCGGTCGGCCAGCTCGGGCGGGCGACCCGGCTGTTCCGCGACGAGGGCTGCCGCGACCTGATCTTCATCGGCACTTTGGTGCGTCCGGCGCTCTCGGAAATCCGGCTCGACTGGGGCACGCTGCGCCTGCTCGGCCATGTCGTGCGCGCGTTCCGCGGCGGTGACGATCATCTGCTGTCCAGTGTCGGCCGCATCCTCGAGCAGCAGGGCTTTCGCATGGTCGGGATCAAGGACGTCGCGCCCGATCTGTTGATGCCGGAGGGCGCGATCACGCGTGCTGCTCCCGATGGCGATGCACTCGCCGACATCGCGCGCGGCCGCGGTGTGCTCGACGCGCTCGGCCCGTTCGACATCGGCCAGGCCGCCGTCGTGATCGACGGCCACGTGGTTGCCGTCGAGGACATCGAAGGCACCGACGGGCTGCTCGCGCGCGTGGCGCGGCTGCGCGCCGAAGGCCGCATTCGCGCCAAGGCCGGCCGCGGCGTGCTGGTGAAGGCGCCGAAGAGCCAGCAGGATCTGCGCTTCGATCTGCCGACCATCGGCCCGCGGACGGTCGAGGGCGCGGTCGGCGCCGGGATCGCGGGCATCGCCGTGATCGCCGGCAACACGCTCGCCGCCGAGCCGCAGGCCCTGATCGAGACCGCCGACGCCAAGGGTCTCTTCGTCATCGGACTGGCCGGCTGATGCCCGCGCGCATGCCCACTGCCGGCCGCAAGATCTTCCTCATCGCGACCGAGGAGTCCGGTGACCGGCTCGGCGCCGCCCTGATGAAGGTGCTGCGCCAGCGCCTCGGCGACGCCGTGCAGTTCGCCGGCGTCGGCGGCCGCGGCATGACCCGCGAGGGCATCAACTCGCTGTTTCCGATCGAGGAGCTCTCGATCATGGGGTTTGCCGCGGTCGTCAAGCAGCTGCCAAAGATCCTGCAACTGATCCGCCGCACCGCGGATGCGGTGCTCGATGATGCGCCAGACATGCTCGTCATCATCGACAGCCCCGATTTCACCCATCGCGTTGCGCGCCGCGTCCGCGCACGCAACCCGAACATCCCGATCGTCGACTACGTGTCGCCATCGGTCTGGGCGTGGCGGCCGGGCCGGGCGCGCGCGATGCGGCGCTATGTCGACCACGTGCTGGCGCTGCTGCCGTTCGAGCCGGAGGAATACCGCAAGCTGCGCGGCCCGCCATGCAGCTATGTCGGCCATCCCCTGGTCGAGCAATTGGCTTCGCTGCGGCCGAACGCCGAGGAGCAGAAGCGCAGGGATGCCGAGCCGCCGGTGCTGCTGGTGCTGCCGGGAAGCCGGCGCAGCGAGATCAGGCATCACCTGGCGCTGTTCGGCGCGGCGCTTGGCCAGCTCGACCGGCGCACGACGTTCGAGCTGGTGCTTCCGACCACGCCGCATCTCGAGAAGATGGTGCATGACGGCGTCGCCGGCTGGCCGGTGGTGCCGCGGATTGCGGTCGGCGAAATCGAGAAGCGCGCCGCGTTCCGGCTCGCCCGCGCGGCGCTGGCGAAGTCCGGCACCGTGACGCTGGAGCTCGCGCTGTCGGGGATTCCGATGGTGACGGCCTATCGGGTCGGCGCCGCGGAGGCGTTCATCCTGCGCCGCGCGATCCAGGTGTCGTCAGTGATCCTCGCCAATCTCGTGATCGGCGAGGAGGTGATCCCGGAGTTCCTGCAGGAGAACTGCACGCCGGAGAAGCTCGCGCAGGCGCTCGGCGACATCCTCGGCGATACGCCGGCGCGCCGGCGGCAGGTCGAGGCGTTCGCGACACTCGACGCCAGGATGTCGACCGGGAACCAGCCGCCGAGCGCGCGCGCGGCCGATATCGTGCTGGCAACCGTGGCGCAGCGGCCTCGCTAGTCTAAGGGCGTTCCGGCTGCCGAAGCTCGACGCACTCGCCACCGAGATCGCCCGCGGCAAACGAAAACGGCGCCCTCAGCAATGAGGGCGCCGCTCTTGATCAGATCACAGATGCGACTTACTTGCGCTTGTCGATCGCGACATAGTCGCGGCGCGCGACGCCGGTGTAGAGCTGGCGCGGACGGCCGATCTTCTGCTGCGGATCCTCGATCATCTCGCTCCACTGGCTGATCCAGCCGACGGTGCGGGCGACCGCGAACAGCACGGTGAACATCGAGACCGGCAGGCCCATCGCCTTCAGCGTGATGCCCGAATAGAAGTCGACATTCGGGTAGAGCTTGCGATCGATGAAGTAGGGGTCGTTGAGCGCGATCTTCTCGAGCTCGAGAGCGACCTTGAGCATCGGATCGTCGCCGTGTCCGGTCTCCTTGAGCACCGCGTGACACATCTTCTGCATGATCTTGGCGCGCGGGTCGTAGTTCTTGTAGACGCGGTGGCCGAAGCCCATCAGGCGGACTTCGCTGTTCTTGTCCTTCACCTTGGCGATGAAGTCCGGAATGTTTTCGACCTTGCCGATGCCATAGAGCATGTTGAGCGCGGCTTCGTTGGCGCCGCCATGCGCCGGGCCCCACAGGCAGGCGATGCCGGCCGCGATGCAGGCGAACGGGTTGGCGCCCGACGAGCCGGCGATGCGCACCGTCGAGGTCGAGGCGTTCTGCTCATGGTCGGCATGCAGGATCAGGATCTTGTCCAACGCGTCGGCAAGCACCGGGTTGATCTTGTAGTCCTCGCACGGCACCGCGAAGCACATGTTGAGGAAGTTCTCGGCAAATGACAGCGAGTTCTTCGGATACACGAAGGGCTGGCCGACCGTGTACTTGTAGGCCATCGCCGCCAGCGTCGGGATCTTCGCGATCATCCGGATCGAGGCGATCTCGCGCTGCTTCGCATCGTTGATGTCGGTGGAGTCGTGATAGAACGCGGCGAGCGCGCCGACCGCAGCCACCATGATAGCCATCGGATGGGCGTCGCGGCGGAAGCCCTGGAAGAAGCGGGCCATCTGCTCGTGCACCATGGTGTGGTGCGTGACGGTGTAGTCGAAGTCCTTCTTCTGCTGCGGGGTCGGAAGCTCCCCGTAGAGCAGCAGGTAGCAGGTCTCGAGGAAGTCGCCGTGCTCGGCGAGCTGCTCGATCGGATAGCCGCGGTATTCGAGGACACCGGCATCGCCGTCGATGTAGGTGATCTTGGACTGGCAGCTGCCGGTCGAGGTGAACCCGGGGTCGTAGGTGAACACCCCGGCCTGTCCGTAAAGCTTGCCGATGTCGATGACATCGGGCCCAACCGTGCCGCTCAGGATCGGGAAATCATAATTCTTGTTGCCGATGGTGAGTGTGGCTGTCTTGCTGGATTTTGCGTCCATCGTGAGATCCCCGATGAATTCGTTGCGAAAACCGACCTTGCCCAGTCGCTGATTTGCGGCCCGTGCGGGGGCGGAACGGCTTGTGGAGAAAGCGTCCGGGGATGGGTAGCTTATTGCAATGTGCGCTGCAAGATGGACCCTCGGAGGGGTCCATGCAGGATCATGCCGCCTGATCGGCGAGGCGGGCAAGGCACTCCTGGCGTCCCAGCACCGCCAGAACGTCGAATATGCCCGGCGACGTCGTCCGTCCGGTTAGCGCCACCCGCAGCGGCTGGGCGACCGCGCCGAGTTTCAGATTGTTCTGCTCGGCGAAATTCCGCATGGCGGTCTCGGTGGTCTCCGCGGTCCAGTCGGTCACGGCGTCGAGCGCGGTGCGCAGCCGGCCGATCAGGGCGCGCGCTTCCGGCGTCAGCAGCGCCGCAGCCTTCGGGTCGAGTTCGAGCGGGCGGTCGGCGAAGATGAAATAGGCGCCCGAGATCAGCTCGATCAGCGTCTTGGCGCGTTCCTTTAGATTCGGCATCGCGCGCAGCAATTGCGCACGCGTGGTGTCGTTGAGCTTGGCCTTCAGCGCCGCACCCTCGGGAATATAGTCCAGCACGCTCTCGAACTGGGTCACGAGGGATTGATCGTCGCTCTGGCGGATATAGTGACCGTTGAGGTTCTCCAGCTTGGCGAAATCGAACCGCGCCGCGGAGCGGCCGACGCCGGAGAGGTCGAACGCGTCGATCATCTCCTGGGTCGAAAAGATCTCCTGATCGCCGTGGCTCCAGCCGAGCCGGACCAGGTAGTTGCGCAGCGCCGCCGGCAGGTAGCCGAGCGCACGGTAGGCGTCGACGCCGAGCGCGCCGTGACGCTTCGACAACTTCGAGCCGTCCGGGCCGTGGATCAGCGGAATGTGGGACATGCTCGGCAGCTCCCACTCCAGCGCGTCGTAGATCTGCTTCTGGCGCGCCGCGTTGATCAGATGATCGTCGCCGCGGATGATGTGGGTGACGCCCATGTCGTGGTCGTCGACCACGACGGCGAGCATGTACGTCGGGGTGCCGTCGCCGCGCAGCAGGACGAGATCGTCGAGGTTCTCGTTCTGCCAGACCACGCGGCCCTGCACCTGATCCTCGATCACGGTCTCGCCGGTCTGCGGCGCCTTCAGGCGGATGGTCGGCTTGATGCCTGATGGCGCCGTCGCCGGATCGCGGTCGCGCCACATGCCGTCATAGAGGCGGGTGCGGCCCTCGGCGCGCGCCTTCTCGCGCATCGCCGAGAGCTCCTCCGGAGAGGCGTAGCAGTAATAGGCGCGCCCGGCGGCGAGCAGGCTCTCGGCGACCTCGCGGTGGCGGGCGGCGCGGCTGAACTGGTAGATCACCTCGCCGTCCCAATCGAGCTCGAGCCACCGCAAGCCGTCCAAGATGGCGTCGATCGCCTCCTTGGTGGAGCGCTCGCGGTCAGTGTCCTCGATCCGCAGCAGCATCTTGCCGCCGTGCTTCCGGGCGAACAGCCAGTTGAACAGCGCGGTGCGGCCACCGCCGATATGGAGGAAGCCGGTCGGCGAGGGGGCGAAGCGGGTGACGACGGAATTGGTCATGAGCAACAAGGCGTATGCGTGAACGGCGGTGGTGTATAGCAGGAACCGGACATAACTAAAGCCTTAGCTGGACGATTTGGCCGGCCGGCAGGCTTGGCCGGACCGCACGAATTTGGCAGAACGTCCACCTGACTCCTCCAGGGAACCCTTTGATGACGAACGACACGGCGACGGCAGAGGCAGGGCGCGACTTCATCCGCGACATCGTCCAGGCCGATCTCTCCTCCCACAAGCACAGCCGGATCGTGACGCGCTTCCCGCCGGAGCCGAACGGCTATCTGCATATCGGCCACGCCAAGTCGATTGCCCTGAACTTCGGCATTGCCCAGGAGTTCGGCGGCCAGTGCAATCTGCGCTTCGACGATACCAATCCGACCAAGGAGGAACAGGAATACATCGACTCGATCCAGGCCGACGTGCACTGGCTCGGCTATGACTGGGGCAACAACCTGTTCTATGCCTCCGACTATTTCGACCAGCTCTACGACTGGGCCGAGGGCCTGATCAAGGCCGGCTACGCCTATGTCGACGACCAGTCGCAGGAGGAGATCCGGCTCGCCCGCGGCACGCTGACCGAGCCGGGCAAGAACTCGCCGTTCCGCGACCGTTCGGTGGAGGAGAATCTCGACCTGTTCCGCCGCATGAAAGCCGGCGAGTTTCCGAACGGCGCCCGCGTGCTGCGCGCAAAGATCGACATGGCGTCCGGCAACATCAATCTGCGCGACCCCGTGCTGTACCGCATCCTACACGCGCATCATCCGCGCACCGGCGACGCCTGGTCGATCTATCCGAGCTACGACTATGCGCACGGCCAGTCGGACGCCATCGAAGGCATCACGCATTCGATCTGCACACTGGAGTTCGAGGATCACCGGCCGCTCTATGAGTGGCTGCTCGACAAGCTGCCGGTGCCCTCGAAGCCCCGCCAGTATGAGATGGCGCGGCTCAACCTGACCTACACGCTGCTGTCCAAGCGCGTGCTGACCCAGCTCGTGCGCGACGGCCATGTCTCGGGCTGGGACGATCCGCGGATGCCGACCATCGCCGGGCTGAAGCGGCGCGGCGTGCCGCCGGCCGCGGTGCGCGAGTTCATCAAGCGCATCGGCGTCGCCAAGGCCAACAGCGTGGTCGACGTCGGCATGCTCGAATTCTGCATCCGCGAAGAACTGAACCGCACCGCGCTGCGCCGCATGGCGGTGCTGCGGCCGCTCAAGGTGGTGATCGAGAACTATCCGGAAGGGCAGGTCGAGGAGCTCGAAGCGATCAACCATCCCGACAATCCGGAGGCCGGCACCCGCAAGATCGCGTTCGGCCGCGAGCTCTATATCGAGCAGGACGATTTCATGGAGAACCCGCCGAAGAAGTTCTTCCGCCTGTCGCCCGGCAACGAGGTGCGGCTGCGCTATGCCTACTTCGTCAAGTGCACCGGCGTGGTGAAGAACGATGCCGGCGAGATCGTCGAATTGCGCTGCACCTACGATCCCGCGACCAAGGGCGGCAACGCGCCCGATGGCCGCAAGGTCAAGGCGACGATGCACTGGCTGTCTGCTGGGCAGTCGAAGCCGGCGGAGATCCGCGTCTACAACCAGCTGTTCGCCAACCCGAGCCCGGACGCCGGCAATTTCGCCGCCGACCTCAATCCGCAGTCGCTCGAAGTGCTGACGGATGCGCGGGTCGAGCCGGCGATCGCCGAGAGCAATTCGCCCGATGCAATGCAGTTCGAGCGGCAGGGCTATTTCGTGCGCGATCCGGATTCGACGCCGGACAAGCTCGTGTTCAACCGCACCATCGGCCTGCGCGACACCTTCGCGAAGGAAGTGGGCGGCAAGGGTTAGGGCGTCCGATTCGGCCATCAACGGAGGCGATCAATGCCAAGCGAAGCCGACGATATCGCCTCCGCCGCCATCGCCAGATGGTCGGCCGGCTTCAGCAAGCTCGACGCCGACGTGCTCTCTGCGCTCTATTCGAAGAGCGCGTTCTTCTTCGGCTCGAACCCGACGCTCTATCGTGGCCGCGACGGCGTTCGATCTTATTTCAGCGGCCTGCCGCGGTGGCGCGCCCAGCGCGTGCAGTTCAGCGACGTCAGAACCGAACGGGTGAACCCCGACCTCGTCAACATGGCCGGCATCGCAACCTTCTTCCTCGACAGCGATGCGCCGTCGCTCGCCGTCAAGATCACCTGGGTGATCGTGCGCGAGGACGGCGACTGGAAGATCGCCTGCCACCATGTCTCCTCGCAGACGCCGCTGATCTAGCCGCACACCCTGGTAGTGTTGTTGCGCCGCAAGCTCTGGCGAGCGCACCACATTCACAGCCTCGGGTAGAGTGTTTCGGTTCCGTTCACCTGTCGGCTGTCTGAGCCATCCGCTAGTTTCGTCTCCCGGCAGGGATCGCAAGCGGAATGGCGGAGCAGGGCATTACCCCGGGCGGCAAACGCGGCTATGCGGGGACGTGGCCGCCGCGCGCGGCTGCGCCGGCCGGCGGCTATGTGCCGGCGCCCGCCAGCATCTGGCCGCCGATCATCGAGACGCTGCGGCAATGGGCGCGCGCGGAGGCGGGCGCCGGCCGGTTACTGCCTTGGGTGCCGGTCGCGTTCGGCACCGGCATCGGGTTCTATTTCGCGGCCGAGCATGAGCCGATGCTGTCGGTTGCGGGCACCGTCGCGATTGCGCTCTGCGTGGTCGCGCTGCTGCTGCGGCGGCACAGAATGTTCGCGGCCGTCGTGCTGCTGGCGGCGGCTGCTGCAGGCTTTGCCACCGCGACCTGGAAGACGGCGCGCATCGCGCACGGCGTGCTGGCTCGGCCGATGTTCTCGGTGTCGCTGACCGGCTTTGTCGAGACGCGCGACATCAGGGAGAAGACCGACCGCTTCGTGCTGCGCGTGGTCACGATGGAGAGCCCGCGCGATACGACAAAGCTGGAGCGCGTGCGGCTCTCGGTACGGAAGGGCACCGCGCCCGAGGTCGGCAGCTTCGTCGAATTGAAGGCGCGGCTGCTGCCGCCGCTCGGGCCGCAGCGGCCGGGCTCCTATGATTTCGGCCGCGACCTGTATTTCCAGGGCATCGGCGCCTCCGGCTTCG
Organism: Bradyrhizobium semiaridum; assembly: GCF_020329505.1. Lineage (GTDB taxonomy): Bacteria > Pseudomonadota > Alphaproteobacteria > Rhizobiales > Xanthobacteraceae > Bradyrhizobium > Bradyrhizobium semiaridum. The sequence continues at coordinate 307,583 of NZ_JAGKJJ010000001.1, read as the reverse complement.
TGATGGGCGCGGTCAAGACCACCGAGCCGCCGGCGAGCGGCGGCTGGAAGCTGCGTTACGCTGCGACCATGCAGGGCCTGCGCGACGCTATCGATGCGCGGATCCGCACCGCGCTCGATGGCGACCAGCGCGCGATCGCGACCGCGCTGCTCACCGGACGGCGCGATGCGATCTCGCCGCCGGTCAACGATGCGATGTTCATCTCCGGGCTCGGCCATGTGCTGTCGATCTCCGGCTATCACATGGCGGTCGTCGCGGGCGTGGTGTTCTTTGCGGTGCGCGCGCTGCTTGCGCTGTTTCCGGCGCTGAGCGCGGGGCATCCGATCAAGAAATGGGCGGCCGGGGCCGCGCTGGTTGCCGCGGCGTTTTATCTGTTGCTGTCGGGCGCGGAGGTCGCGACGCAGCGATCCTTTTTCATGACGGCGGTGGTGCTGATCGCTGTCATGGTCGATCGCCGCGCGATCACGTTCCGGACGCTCGCGGTCGCCGCCCTGATCGTGCTCGCGATCGCGCCGGAGGCGCTGGTGCATCCGAGCTTCCAGATGTCGTTCGCGGCGACGCTGGGCCTGGTGGCGCTGGTGCAGATCGGGATGCCGAGCCTGCTCGCATCACCGGACCATTCGGTGACCGCGCGTGTCGCGCTGTGGGGCGGGCGCGAGCTCGCGGTGCTGGTGCTGGCCTCGCTGGTCGCGGGGCTCGCCACCACGCCCTATGCCGCGTTCCACTTCCACCGGGTGACGCCCTATGGGCTGCTCGCCAATCTCGCGGCGATGCCGGTGGTGTCGGCGATCGTGATGCCGGCGGGCCTGCTCGGGCTGGTCGCGATGCCGTTCGGGTTCGACGGCGTGTTCTGGGCGATCATGGGCATCGGCATCGACTGGATGATCGTGGTGACACAATGGGTCGCCGCGCTGCCCGGTGCGGTCGGCCGGATGGCGGCGTTCGGCAGCGGGCCGCTGATCGCGGCGAGCGCGGGGATCATCCTGCTAGGGCTGCTGCGCACGCCGCTGCGCTGGTCCGGCGTGGCCCTGCTCGTGGTGGCGCTGGTCTGGGCGGTGCGGGCGCCGCAACCGGACGTGCTGATCTCCGCCGACGGCCGCAACGTCGCGGTTCGCGGCGGCGACGGGCGGCTGCATCTGATGCACGGCGGCAAGGATGCGTTTCTGGTCAAGGAGTGGCTGGCGGCGGATGCCGATGCGCGGACGGCGGCCGATCCCTCGCTCGGGGTCGGCGTCTCCTGCGACGGCAGCGGCTGCGTGACCCAGGCGGCGGGCGGCGGCATCGTTGCGCTGGCGAGCCGGCCGGACGCGCTGGCCGACGATTGCGAGCGGGCGGTGCTGATCGTGACGGCGCGGCCGGCTCCCGAGGGCTGCGCGGCCTCGGTGATCGATGCCGAGCGGCTGCGGCGCCACGGCGCGCTGGCGCTGCGCCGCATCAGCGGCGGCGGCTTTGCGATCGACGCGGTCAAGCCCGGCGGCATCGACCGTCCCTGGTCGCCAGCGGTTCCTGGCGACGGCGAGAGCGAGACCGTCCTGCGGCCGCCCGCCGCCACGTCGCGGCCGGCGGTCGACGCGACGCCCGCCGAGGCCGACGTCCGGGCGGATGATTAACGCATGATCCGGAAAGGCGCGAAGCGGTTTTCCGAAAAGATCATGCTCAAACAAAGAGCTAAAGCGCGATGACGATTCAACCAAATCTCATCGCGCTTTAGTGTTTTTCGGGCGAAGGGCCGGCCGGCAGCTCGAACAGGCCGAGATGATACTCGTCCGTGTCGGGGTCGGCGTCGGGCTTCTTGACGAGGGTGAAGACGGCTTCGGGAAACTGCTGCCAGACCTTGAGGTCTTCCGCCGTCACCGTCAGCCAGCCGAACCGGAACAGATAGCGGCCCGGTTTCGTGACGCGTCCAGCCTTTTGCCATGTGACCTTGTCGACCACTGCGCAGCTTTCCGAGAGTGCACGCGCGCCGATGATGCGCCAACGCGGCGCTCCGTGCAACAAGGCGGGCCGGACGCAATTCCCCAAGCTGCGCCCCGGAACCCTCACGGTCCGGGGTCGCTTGAAATCGCTTTGGTCACCTGCCGCGCAATGACAACTCATCCCGCGGCGATGATGCGCTCAACCCAAAAACAGTGATGCGAACGCGGAGGGCCGCCGCTCCACGGCCTTGGGCTTCTGCTGTTCGACGGGCGGATGCAGCGCCGGCAGTTGCAGCACGGTGCAGCGCTGGCCTTCGACGAGCTGGGTCACCAGCACATGGGTGCCGTCGGGGAATTCGATTGCGTCGTGATGACGGTCGGGCACGTCGGGCTCGACTTCGTTGAACACGCCGACGCGGAAGCCGATCGTCTTGGTCCAGATCCAGCGGCTGTCGTAGCGGACGTTCTCGGCGAAGGCGAGCTCGGTGCCCGGCAGCATGCAGACCGCGACGTTGGGATCGTTCTCCGAAGCAAAACCGCGGGTCGACGTGCCGCGGAAAGTCGTGCTGATCAGCGTCTCTCCGACCACGGCGGGACGCGATTGCACCGCATGCAGGCTATAGTCACACATCGGATGGCTCCTCTGTCGAGGTAGCGACCCATGCCTCTCCTTGAGGCGCAGGCCTCTACCAGAGTGGACGATAGCGAACGAGTGTTTCCTCGTTTCTTGGCGATTGTACGACTGGCCGTGAAAGGCCTCAATCACAAACACGCTATGGCGCAGCGCGTTGGTGGTATTGGGGCGCATCCGGGTGAAGTCACGCGTCGCTATCCGTCAAAGCAACGGTCCGATGTGCAGCTCTGTTCCTTCCCGCGCTCAGTATTTGCGATAGAGCCCGATCAGCTTGCCTTGGATGCGCACGCGGTTCGGCGGCAGGATGCGCACTTCATAGGCAGCGTTGGCCGGCTCGAGTGCGATCGATGCACCGCGGCGGCGGAAGCGCTTCAGGGTAGCTTCCTCCTCGTCGATCAGCGCCACCACGATGTCGCCGGTATTGGCGGTGTCGTTGCGCTGGATCAGGGCCATGTCGCCATCGAGGATGCCGGCCTCGACCATGGAGTCGCCGCGCACTTCCAGCGCGTAATGCTCGCCGGAGCCGAGCATGTCCGGCGGCACGCTGATGGTGTGGCTGCGGGTCTGCAGCGCCTCGATCGGGGTACCGGCCGCGATGCGGCCCATCACGGGGACGGCGACCGGACGATTGCCGTCGTCCTCGGCGACCGGCGGTGTCGCGGCGCGTCGGCCGAGCGTGCCTTCGATGACGCTCGGCGTGAAGCCGCGGCGGCCGTTGCCGCCGCCGGCGGACAGTTCGGGCAGCTTGATCACCTCGATCGCGCGGGCGCGGTTGGGCAGGCGGCGGATGAAGCCACGCTCTTCCAGCGCGGTGATGAGCCGATGGATACCGGATTTCGAGCGCAGGTCGAGCGCATCCTTCATCTCGTCGAAAGAGGGGGGCACGCCGGCCTCTTTCAGACGTTCATTGATGAAACGCAGAAGTTCGTACTGTTTGCGCGTGAGCATCTCGAGTATTCCCCCGGTTTGATAGCGTCGTTCGATTCCGAGACCTCGGCAGACCCGATCCTCAGGAGCGCTGTGCTCGCGATGATCTCGGGTGGTCTCCCGATTATGGACACCAGTACTCGAAACAAATCATGAACGGACACTATATGTTCGATATGTGTTCCGCAACCACTTAATTTCAGGTGAACGCGAAGGGCAATGCTTCAATCACGGTGCCGGCGACGCCTTATTCCGGCACGATCAGAATCTCGCAACTGTCACCCTTGAGGGCGGCGGGCGCGAATGGCGGACGGATGAGAAGTGCCCGTGCCGCAGCGAGATTCGCGAGCAGCGAGCTGTCCTGTTTCGTTACGGGCGTCGCGATCAGTGCGCCGTCCTCGCGCTCCGCGAGATGCGCGCGCAGATAGTCCTCGCGCTGGTCGTTGGCGGCGAGATCGCGGCCGAGCAGCGCGCGCTCGCGGACGTGATGAATCGCCTTGCGGCCGCTCAGGGCCCGAATCAGCGGCACCAGGAACAGGTACGCGCAGACATAGGACGACACTGGATTGCCGGGCAGGCCGATCACCCGCATCGCGCCGAGACGGCCGTGCATCATCGGCTTGCCGGGCCGCATCGCGATCCGCCAGAACGCCATGTCGACGCCCTCGGCCTCCAGCGACTGCTTGACGAGGTCGTGGTCGCCGACCGAGGCGCCGCCGGTGGTGATCAGGATGTCGGCGCCGGCCTCCCTCGCGCGGCGAATGCCCGACGTGGTCGACGCCACCGTGTCGGCGGCGATTCCGAGATCGATGGTGTCGGCGCCCTCGGCGCGCGCCAGCGCCCGCAGCGCATAGCCGTTGGAGTAGACGATCCGGCCGGGGCCGGGTTCGGTGCCCGGCATCACCAGCTCGTCGCCGGTGGCGAGCACTGCGACCCTGGGACGGCGGTGCACGGCGAGTTCCGGATAGTTCATCGCGGCGGCGAGCGAGAGCGCGCGGTCGGAGAGGCGGCTGCCGCCGGTCAAGAGCACGTCGCCTTCGCGGAAGTCGACGCCGGCGGGCCGGATATGCCGCCCGGGCGCCGCCGCCTCGGTGATGGTGATGTGGCTGCCGTCGACCCTGGTGTCTTCCTGAATGATGACCGCATCGGCGCCGGCAGGGATCACGCCGCCGGTGAAGATGCGCACCGCTTCACCCGGACCGACGGTCCGCTCGAACGGTCGGCCGGCGGCGACTTCGCCGATCACCTTCAGCCGCGCCGATAGGTCCGACGCATCGATCGCGCGGACGGCGTAGCCGTCCATTGCCGACATCGCCTCGGGGGGCTGGGTGCGGCGCGCCGCGAGATCGCGCGCCAGCGTGCGGTGGTAGGCGGCATCGAGCGCGACCATCTCCTCAGGCAGCGGCTCTGCACCGGCGAGAACGGCTGACAGGGCATCGGCAACCGGCATCAGGGCCACGCTGAGACCTCCTCGATCAAAGAGCTCAAATTCCAGAAGCTGAAATTCCAAGCGCGGTCAGCGCCTTTGCCACGTCATCCATCGATGTCACGTGGACGGCATGAAGGCCGCGCGCCCGCGCACCTTCGATGTTGGCGGCCGAGTCGTCGAAGAACAGGATCCGCGACGCCGGCACACCGATCTCTCTTACCACATGATCGAAGGCCTCTGCGTCGGGTTTGCGGAATCCGATGGTCGAGGACAGGAAGACGGTGCGGAAGTGGCTCAGCACCTCGGCATATTCCCTGGAGAAATATGCGATGTGAGCCGGATTGGTGTTGGAGAAGGCGTAGAGCGGCAGCCGCTGGCCGGCGGCCGCAAGCATGGCCGCGATCCCCGGCATCTCGCCGGTGAAGATCGCGTTCCAGCCTTCGAGGAACTGGGCGTCGGTGAGGCCGACGCCGAGCGTGCCGCGCAGGTTGGCGAAGAACGCCGCATCGTCGATCCGGCCGATCTCGTGATGCTTGAAACTGTCGTCGACGATGAAGCGCCGGGCGAGGTCCGCCGGCGCGCAGCCGGCATGCGTAGCCCAATTCGCCATCACCTTGTCGAAGCTGATGTCGAGCACCACGCGGCCGATATCGAACAGCAGCACGTCGACGGAATTGGCGGACAGCGAGGAGGTCATTGCGGGACCGGTGTACGAAAATTGCGGGCAGGCGGCAATGGTTGCGATGGGACGGGATGCTGACGATCTTTTGGCGCCCGAGCAAAACGGATGGATGGCACACGTGCGACCAGTCACAGCGTCGTCCTGTCGAAAGCCAGGACCCATAACCACCGAATCTGATTGCGAGCGGGATCGGGGCCTCCATTCCCGGTCATTCCGGGTATCGCGGAGCGAGAGCCCGGAATCCATCAGGCCGCATGTTCGGCGGTTCAATGGATTCCGGGCTCGCGCCAAGTGGCGCGCCCCGGAATGACGAGGGGATTGGAATCGGCAGAGCCAAGACTGGTCCGAGCAGAGTCCGTCCGATAGCATCGCTCGGATGGGACCGAACAGCCTCTACGACCGCCCGGACCTGTATGACCTGATGGCGCCGCGTGATCCGGTGCTCGAACGCTTCTACGTTGAGACGGCGCGCGAAAGGGGCGGCCGGGCGCTCGATCTCGCCTGCGGTAGCGGCCGTCTCAGCATTCCGCTGGCGCAGGCCGGCTTGCAGGTGACCGGCGGCGATCTGTCCGGCGCAATGTTGCAGCATGCGCGGCGCTTTGCCGAGGCCGCCGCGGTCGAGCTCGATCTGGTTCAGCTCGACATGCGCGATTTCGATTTGAACGGGCGAACGTTCGATACCATCATCGTCGCCGTCAACTCCATCCTGCACCTCCACAGCCTTGATGATTTCGAACGCTTCTTTCGATCCGTCGCGCGGCACCTGGCCGTGGAGGGCAGGCTGGTGTTCGACGTATTCCTGCCGAGCCTCGCCTTGCTCGGCCGCGTCCCGGGTCAGCGCCAACTGGTCGGCACAGCCGTCCATGACACGCTCGGCAAGGTCACGGTCGAGGAGGCGCTTGCCCGCTACGATCCGCTCGCCCAGATCAGCCACGTGGATTGGTACTGGTCGACCGACGAGCGCAAGGATTTCCTGAAGAACTCCTGGCAGATGCGCAGCATCTTCCCGCAGGAGATGCCGCTCCTGATCGCCGCCGGCGGAATGCGTCTCGTCGAGCGCTTTGGCGACTTCGACCGGCGGCCGCTGACGACGGAAAGCTGCCGACAGATTTGTGTTTGTGCGGGCCGTTCGCAGGATGGGTAGAGCGAAGCGAAACCCATCAAATCCGGATCCGCGCGATCAGGATTTCGATCCGGCTACGGCGGTCCGCACCTCCAGGTTCCCCGTGCGGCGGCCCGCGTGATCGCTTGCCGCCCAATCGGCGTCGCTGCCGATGCGCCGTCAGAAGCGCGCATCCGTTCACAACAGTTTTATTGCCGCCCGTCGCGCTCTTCGGCGCCCTCAACTGGGCGTCTCGCGCGTGTTGCTGTACCCTCCGGGACAACTGCACGGTTGCCGGGAGGAACTTCCATGACCACCGTCATGCTTAATCGCCGCTATCTTCTCGCCGCCGGCGGCGCCGTCCTGGCAACGACCGGGGCGTCGGGGCTGTTGCTGCCCGCCCGCGCAGAAGGCCTCGCACCGACGGCGTCGATGCCGGGCGGATCGAACAACTACCGCCAGGGCGCGCCGATCGTGGAGCGGATCGGCAAGGGCGGCTTCTGGATGAGCGGCACGGTGCGCCGTGCCGGCGACGGGGCTCCGCTTGCTGGGCAGCGTATCCAGATCTGGGCGCACACCACCGAAGGGCGGGAGCCGGACCCGCAGAGTCATGGCGCCACGCTGACCGACAAGAACGGCGTATTCCGTCTCGAGATGCCGCAGATCGTTCCCGTGTTCGGCCAGCCGCATGGTCATCTCGCCTATGACAGCGGCGAGTTCAAAACCGTGTTCCTGCGTCCCGTGATGGCGAGCGCCAAGGATACCAGCCTGGAGGCGCACTTCGTCCTGCAACCGGCCTGACCGACTTGCACGCGAGGGGTTGGAGATTGGCCCGGGTGGCCCTGATCTGGAGCGCCATCGCTCTGGCCGTCTGCGTGCCGCTTGCCGCCGCAGCGGTGAGCCCGCTCTTGGCGTGGCGCGATCCGGTCTACATCATCGCCGGATTCGCAGGGATCGTCGGACTTGGCATCATGCTGTTTCAGCCGATGCTGATCGGCGGATATCTGCCGGGACTGCCGGCGCGGATCGGACGGCGGGTCCATCTGTGGACCGGGGCCGCGCTGGTTGCAGCGGTGGTGATCCATGTCGGCGGCCTCTGGATCACCGGTCCGCCCGACATGATCGACGCGCTGCTCTTCACATCGCCGACGCCGTTCTCGCCCTTCGGTGTGATCGCGATGTGGGCGATCCTCGCCGTTGCGCTGCTGGCCGCGCTGCGCCGGCGGCTCGGACTGCGACCGCGCACGTGGTTTCGCGCGCACCGACTGCTGGCGATCGTCATCGTCGTCGGGACCGTGGTGCATGGCCTCCTGGTCGAGGGGACGATGGAGACGGTCTCGAAAGTGGCGCTGTGCGCGCTGGTCGTCGCCGCGACCATCAAGGTCATGGCCGATCTGTGGATGTGGCGGAAGCGACGGACGCTGCGCGACCGCATCGACATGGACGCAAGCTCGGCATGAGCCCCGTAGCCCGCATGAGCGCAGCGACATGCGGGACCACACGATCCGCGGATGTGCCGGCCCGGAATGTCGCTGCGCTCATGCGGGCTACGCTGGCGTAACGACGCATTTACCCTGCCAGCGCCTGGATTCGAGTCTGCGGGTGCGCCAGTCGCGCCTGCAAGCAGCGACTTGGCGCCTTTTAGTGCCGGCCTTAAGGGTTCATTTTCGCTGGCTATTTCATCATTCCAGACATGACATTCGCGGAATTCCTCGCAGCAGCCTTCTGGCCGACGGTCGTGCTGTTTGTGGTCCTGTTGACCAGGACGCGAGATTTCGTTCTTCGTCGCGCTTTCTTGACGGCAGCCCTTGTGGTCGGCTTCTTCTACTTCGGCCTGTGGGCCCTCTACGGCCAGAGCTCGATGGCTGCGATCTGGGATTCCTACCTGGTCGGAGCGCTGTTCGGCGTGCTGGCCGCGGCAGTCGCGTCGGTGCGGCTGTTCAAGCAATTCGATGCCAAGACCAGCCTCATGGCATGCGGCGGCTTGGTGATGGCGGCCTTCTTCTTCGGCATGCTGTACCTGGATTTCTTCGGTACCCGAACTGTGCTCGAGGGACGCGTGGAAAATCCACGGTATCAATCGCGCGCCTATGTCGTCGACATTGCCGGGCAAACCGTCAAGGTAACGACGCCGCTCTACAAGCGGCTGCTGTTCAAGCCGTATGTCCGCGCCGAGGTCGGCCGAGGCTCGAACTACATCCTCGGGATCGAACACCTCGCGAATTAGGAAGCCGCCACTCGAATCCCGATGGCCACGATGCGGCCGCGGCTCTATCGGCCCGCGCGCCGCGCGTATATCGTCTCGCGCCAACAGACGATCGGCCCGGCCGCTGCCGGGTAACGACGCCAATCGCGAGGAAGCCGATGACCGATACGCTGCTGTTTTCGCCGATGGCGATCCGCGGGGTGACGCTGAAGAACCGTATCGTGGTGCCGCCGATGCATCAGTATTCGGCCGAGCAGGGCTTTCCGACCGACTGGCATCTGATGAACGCCGGCAAGTTCGCGGCCGGCGGCGCCGGGCTCGTGATCGTCGAATCCACCAAGGTGGAACGGCGCGGCTGCGGCACGGTCGGCGATCTCGGCATCTGGGACGACAAGTTCATCGCGCCGCTGAGCCGGCTCGTGGGCTTCATCAAGCAGCAGAACGCGGTGGCGGGGATCCAGCTCGGCCATTCCGGCCGCAAGGCGCGGGCGAGCCGGCCGTGGGAGGGCGACCGTCCGCTCGAGCGGACGCCCGAGATCGCGGACTGGGACGCCTGGACGCCGGTGGCGCCGAGCGCGATTGCCCATAGCGCGCGCTGGCCGGTGCCGCGCGCGCTGGAGACGCATGAGGTGAAGGATCTGGTCGCGGCCTGGGGGCAGGCGGCACGGCGGGCGCATGCAGCCGGGTTCGAGGTGCTGGAACTGCACGGCGCGCATGGCTATCTCGTGCACGAATTCCTCTCCGAGCGCTCCAACCAGCGCAGCGACGACTATGGCGGCTCGGAAGCCAATCGGATGCGTTTCCTGATCGAGGTGACGGAGGCGGTGCGGGCGCACTGGCCGGCTGAGAAACCGCTGTTCGTGCGGCTGTCGGTCGAGGACAATGCCGGCTGGGGACCGGAGCAGAGCGCGCGGCTGGCGAGGCTCCTCAAGGCCAAGGGCGTCGACGTGATCGACTGCTCCTCGGGCGGCATCACCGAGGCGGCGCCGATCCTCGGCAAGGAGATCAAGTACAGCTACCAGGTGCCGCTGGCGGAATATATCCGCAGCCACGCCGATATCATGACCATGGCGGTCGGCCTGATCATCCACGGCGATCAGGCCGAACAAATCCTGCGTGATAAACAAGCAGATTTGATCGCCGTCGGCCGCGAAATCCTGAATAACCCCAACTGGCCGATGGATGCCGCGCTCAAGCTCGGCGTCGAAGGGCCGTTCCGCAACGTGCCGCCGCAGTTCGGCTACTGGCTCGGCACGCGGGCCAAGCGCGGCTTCGGCACCGCGCCGTCGACTTGGCAGAATGGGTTGCAGGGCGCGGAGAAGGCAATCGTGACAAGGCCGTAATGCTCCGGTGACGGAGCGGCCTTGATCCGACCAAAAAGCCGGTGTGTGGTGCCCCGGCCCGGGCGAGGCGGCCGCATGTTGCGAAACATTGCCGGCCATAGCGAAAAAGGATCGCAGATGCGCAAGAACGTTGGCTTTTTCCTCGGCACCGTTGCGGGGCGTGTCTGACCCTGCTCGTGACCTCGCCGCAGGGGACGCATCTGATCGACGTCGCCAAGGCCGCCGCGCGCTCCGACAACACCTATTCGCAGCTCAATTTGTTCGGCGAAGTGTTCGAGCGGGTCCGCACCGACTATGTCGAGAAGCCCGAGGACGGCAAGCTGGTCGAGGGCGCCATCAACGGCATGATCTCCTCGCTCGATCCGCATTCTCGCTACATGAACGAGAAGGGCTGGTCGGAGATGCAGGAGACCACGCATGGCGAGTTCGGCGGGCTCGGCATCGAGGTCACGATGGAGGACGGCTTCGTCAAGGTGGTGGCGCCGATCGACGACACGCCGGCCTCGCGCGCCGGCATCCTGTCCGGCGACGTGATCACCTCGATCGACGATGAGCAGATCCAGGGCATGACGCTCGACCAGGCCGTCAACAAGATGAAGGGCGCGCCGAACAGCTCGATCCGGCTCAAGATCGTGCGCAAGGACGCCGACAAGCCGATCGAGGTCGCGATTACCCGCGAGATCATCCGCGTCCGCCCGGTGAAGTATCACGCCGAGGGGGGCGACATCGGCTATATCCGCATCAGCTCGTTCAACGAGCAAACCACCGAGGGCCTGCGCAAGGCGATCGCGGATATCCAGAAGCAGATCCCGCAGGACAAGCTCGCCGGCTACGTCATCGACCTCCGCAACAATCCGGGCGGGCTGCTCGACCAGGCGGTCTCGGTGACCTCGACCCTGATGCAGCGTGGCGAGGTGGTCTCGACCCGCGGCCGCAATCCGGAAGAGACGCAGCGCTTCACCGCGCATGGCGGCGACATGACCAAGGGCAAGCCGCTGGTGGTGCTGATCAACGGCGGCTCGGCCTCGGCCTCCGAGATCGTTGCCGGCGCGCTGCACGACCACAAGCGCGCCACGCTGATCGGCACCCGCTCGTTCGGCAAGGGCTCGGTGCAGACCATCATTCCGCTCGGCGCCGGCAACGGCGCGCTGGCGCTGACCACGGCGCGCTACTTCACGCCGTCGGGCCATTCGATCCAGGCCCAGGGCATCAAGCCTGATATCGAGGTGCTGCAGGACGTGCCGGACGAGTTCAAGACCCGCTCGGAGATCAAGGGCGAGGCCTCGATGCGCGGCCATCTGTCGGCCGAAGGCGCCGAGCAGAGCGGCTCGCAATCCTACGTCCCGCCGGACGAGAAGAACGACAAGGCACTGGCCGCGGCGTTCAACCAGCTGCGCGGCGTCACCGTCAACGCCGACGCCAAGAACGCCGACACCAAGACCGCACAGAAGCGCCCGGTACCGAACTAGCCGGTCACGCGCGACCCGTAGCCCGGATGGAGCGAAGCGAAATCCGGGAAGGATTCTCCCGCTTGCAAAGGCCCCGGATTGCGCTTCGCTGCATCCGGGCTACGGGATCGTTCACGCCGCGCCGGCGACCGGCTCGCGCCTGTGGGCGCGGCCCGCACCCGCCGTGGCGCCCTCGCGGTGTGCGGCCAAGAGCTCGCGGATCTGCGCGGCCGGCTTCGGCGCACTGAACAGATAGCCCTGCATTTCCGAGCAGCCGAGCTCGCGCAGCATCTGCTGCTGCTGCGCGGTCTCGACGCCTTCCGCCGTGGTGGTCATGCGGCGCTCGGCGGCGATGTTGACGACGGCGGCGACGATGCCGGCCGAGCCTTGCGGATCGGCGATGTCAGTGACGAAGCAGCGGTCGATCTTGATCTTGTCGAACGGGAAGCGCTTCAGGTAGCTCAGCGATGAATAGCCGGTGCCGAAATCGTCCAGCGCGATTCTGACGCCGATGCCGCGGAGCTGGTGCAGCACGGCGAGCGCCGCCTCGTCGTCGCGGATCAGCACGGCCTCGGTGATCTCGAGCTCGAGCCGGGCGGCCGACAGCCCGGACGCGGCCAGCGCCGCAATCACCTTCAGCGCCAGCGTCCCGCTCTTGAACTGCACCGGCGAGACATTGACCGCGAGGCTGATATGGGCGGGCCAGTCGACGGCCTCCCTGCACGCCGTGGTCAGCACCCATTCGCCGAGCTGGTTGATCAGGCCGGTCTCCTCGGCGATCGGCACGAAATCGGCCGGCGAGATCATGCCGCGCAGCGGATGGCGCCAGCGCACCAGCGCCTCGCAACCGTTGATCTCGTTGGTCCGGAGGTCGAGGCACGGCTGGTAGTAGACCTCGAGCCCGCTGCCGCCGGCCGCGATCGCCTGGCGCAATTCCATTTCGAGCTCGCGGCGGGCGCGGGCGTCTTCATCCATCGCGGGCTCGAAGAACCGCGACGTGCGCCGGCCGGCCGACTTCGCCGCATACATCGCAAGGTCGGCGTTCTTTAGGATCTGGTCGAGGTCGGTGCCGTCCTGCGGCGCCAGCGCGATGCCGATGCTGGCGTCGGTGGAGACCTGGTGGCCGAGGCACTGATAGGGCGTGCGGATCGCCTCGTAGATCCGGCTGACGAGATCGCTGACCTCGTCCAGGCTCTTCACGGCGGTCTGGATGATCGCAAATTCGTCGCCGCCGAGCCGCGCGACGAAATCGCCGTCCCCGATCACGCTACTCAGCGTCTTGGCGACCGATTTCAGGAGCTCGTCGCCGACCATATGGCCAAGCGAGTCGTTGACGCCCTTGAACTCGTCGATGTCGATGTAGAGCACCGCAAGCTGTCTCTCCGGCGTGACATGCGTAAGCTCACGCCGGATCTCCTCGTGGAACAGGGCGCGGTTCGGCAGGTCGGTCAGGGCATCGTAATGGGCAAGATGGGTGATGCGCTCCTCGGTGCGGCGGCGCTCGGTGATGTCCTCATGGGTGGCAAGCCAGCCGCCGTCGGCCAGCGGCTCGTTGACGACCTGGATCGAGCGGCCGTCGGGCGTCGTGATCACCATGATGTTGCGGGTGCCGACGTCGCGCAGCACGAGGTTGACGTAGCGTTCGACGTCGCCCTCGAACGAGCCGGTCTGGTGGCGATGCGCGATGACGTCGTGGAAGCTGCAGCCGGGCCTGATGACGTCGGCCGACAGGCGGTACATGTCGATATAGCGTTTGTTGCAGATCACGAGGCGCTGCGACGAATCGAACAGCAACAGGCCCTGCGTCATGTTGTTGACAGCGGTGTCGAGCCGCAACTTCTCCAGCGTCAGGCGTTGCTGCTGGGCACGATGCTGCTGGATCAGCTTGCGCACCACCAGCGTCAGGAGCAGCGCGATCGCCAGCACCGAGACGCCGGTTATCGCGATCAGGCTGCCGATCTGCTCGCGCCAGTTGGCGAGCGCCGCTGCCGTGGTCGTCGTCGCGACGATCACGATCGGGAATTTGGTCAGCGCCCGCGACGACACCAGGCGGTCCCGGCCATCGATCGGGCTGGTCAGCCGCGCGGTGCTCTTCGGCAGCTCGAACACCGACTGCTGGCTGGGCGCGCCGGTGCGGAAGTTCTTGCCGATCAGCTCCTCGACATGCGGGTAGCGCGCCATTAGCGTCCCGTCGCGGTGGTGCATCGAGATCGAGGCACCTTCGCCAAGCGCGACGGTGGCGAAGAATTTCTCGAAATGCGTCGGCTCGATGCCGCGGCCGACCACGCCGAGGAATTCGCCGTTCGGACCGGTGACCTTGCGGATGATGATAGTGGTCCAGATGCCGGTGACCCGGCTGAGCACCGGCACGACGAGCATTTCGGGCGAATAGGGGCTCGACTTGAAGATCTGGAAGTAACTGCGGTCGGCGATGCGCGCCTGCGGCAGCGGCCAGGGAAGCGAACTGTTGATGAGCACGCCGTCGGCGTCGAACACGTTCAGGGTGCCGACGTTGGACAGCGCGTCCATCTTCGACTTGAGCATGGCGTGGATGTCCGCGCCGGACATCCGCTGCCGATAGCTCTCCGGCGTCGCGATACCGGTATCGCGCATGAAGGCGATCAGGTCCTTCTGGACGACTTCGAGATCGTCGAGGCGCTCGTCGAAATGCCGCGCCAGCAGCAGCACCGTGTTCTCCAGCTCGCGCTCGCTGTTGCGCAGCGCGCGCTCGCGAAAGTTTCCGCCCATCAGCGTCGCGCCGATCGCGATCGCGGCCATCAGCACGCCGCCGCCAAGGATCAGCCAGCGGATCGGACCGCTGCGAAACACCGACGCGATGTTGAACGAGGCGCTGCCGTCTGAACTCATATGTCGCAATCGCTTCCAGGCATTTCACCCGGAAGTAGGTTTGGCGTACCTCCGGCCCGCTGAAGTCGTAACCAATCGAAATGGACCTGCCGTTAGCAAGCTTGGTTAACGAACGGTTGCGGGGACCGGCGAAAGCAGGGCGGTGGGGCCGTCCGATGCAACGCGATCACGCGCCGGCGCGAAAATGCCCGGACTTGCCGCCGATCTTCTCGATTAGATGGATGGCGTCGATGCGCACGCCGCGCTCGACCGCCTTGATCATGTCGTAGATCGTCAGGCACGCGACCGAGACGGCGGTCAGCGCCTCCATCTCGACGCCGGTCGGGCCCGTGACCTTCACGGTGGCGCGGACGATGCAGCCGGGCAGCTTGGTGTCGGTCGCGATGTCGACCGTCACCTTGCTGAGCGCCAGCGGATGGCACAGCGGGATCAGTTCCGAGGTGCGCTTCGCCGCCATGATGCCGGCGATCCGCGCCGTCGCCAGCACATCGCCCTTCTTGGCCTGGCCGGTGGCGATCAGCGCCAGCGTCGCCTTGCTCATCAGGACGCGGCCCTCGGCGACCGCGGTGCGCTCGGTCGCCGGCTTGGCGGAGACGTCGACCATCCGCGCCTCGCCCTTGGCATCGATATGGGTGAGGGCGGCGCCGCTACCTGCGGCTTTGGCCTTCCGCGCCATTGCGTCAGCGCGTGCCGGTGGCGCGGGGCGCCTGCCGCGTCAGCAGCGCGCGGGTCGCCGCGGTGACGTCCTGCTGCCGCATCAGGCTCTCGCCCACCAGGAAGGTCGACATGCCGACGCGTTCGAGGCGGGCGAGATCGTCAGGCGTGAAGATGCCGCTCTCGCCGACCATCAGGCGATCGCGCGGAATCAATGGTGCCAGCGCCTCGCTGGTGGCGAGCGTGGTTTCGAAGGTGCGGAGGTTGCGGTTGTTGACGCCGATCATCGGCGAACGCAGTTTCAGCGCGCGGTCGAGCTCGGCGCGGTCGTGGATCTCGATCAGCACGTCCATGCCGAAGCCGAGGGCGGCGTCCTCGATATCCTCTGCGGCGGCATCGTCGAGCGCCGCCATGATGATCAGGATGCAGTCGGCGCCGTGCGCGCGGGCCTCCGCCACCTGGTAGGTGTCGAACATGAAGTCCTTGCGCAGCACTGGCAGATCGGTCGCCGCGCGCGCCGCGACCATGAAGTCGAGATGGCCCTGGAACGACGGCGCGTCCGTCAGGACCGACAGGCACGCCGCGCCGCCGGCCTCATAGGCTTTTGCAAGGACGGGCGGATCGAAATCGGCACGGATCAGCCCCTTCGAGGGGGAAGCCTTCTTCACCTCCGCGATCAGCGCGTAGTCGCCGCGTGCGTGCTTGTCCCTGAGCGCGCGGACGAAGCCGCGGGGCGGAGAGGCCGATTTCGCCTGCGCCTCGACCTCGGCGAGCGGACGCGCGCGCTTCGCGGCGGCGATCTCCTCGCGCTTGTAGGTCTCGATCTTGGTCAGGATGTCGGACATTGCGTTCTCACCCGTTGGAAACCGCGACCAGATGCTTCAGCCGCGCCGCCGCAGCGCCGCTGTCGAGCGACTGCGTGCCGATCGCGACGCCCTCCTTCAGATCATTGGCGCGGCCGGCCACGATCAGCGCCGCGGCGGCGTTGAGCAGCGCGACGTCGCGATAGGCGCTCGGCTTGCCCGCCAGCACGCTCGACAGCGCGACCGCGTTGGCGTCGGCATCGCCGCCCTTCAGCGCCTCACCCTCGACGCGGCCGAGGCCGGCGTCGTCGGGCGTCACCTCGAAGGTCCTGATCTCGCCGTTCTCGAGGCTCGCGACGAAAGTCGGGCCGGTGAGGGTGATCTCGTCGAGGCCATCGGAGCCGTGCACGACCCAGATCTTGTCGGCGCCGAGATTCTTCAGCACCTGGGCCAGCGGCTGCACCCATTGCCGAGAGAACACGCCGACCATCTGCCGCTTGACCCCGGCGGGGTTCGACAGTGGGCCGAGCAGATTGAAGATGGTGCGGGTGGCGAGCTCGACGCGGGTTGGGCCGACGTTCTTCATCGCCGGATGATGCGCCGGCGCGAACATGAAGCCGATGCCGGCCTCCTTGACGCAGCGGCCGACCTGATCCGGCGTCAGATCGATCCTGACCCCGAGCGAGGTCAGCACGTCGGCCGAGCCGGATTTCGACGACAGTGCGCGGTTGCCGTGCTTGGCGACCGGCACACCGGCGCCGGCGACGATGAAGGCGGCGCAGGTCGAGACGTTGACCGAGCCGGAGCCGTCGCCGCCGGTGCCGACGATGTCGACGGCCTCCGCCGGCGCCTTGACCCGCAGCATCTTGCCGCGCATCGCGGCGACCGCGCCGGTGATCTCCTCGACGGTCTCGCCGCGCACCCGCAGCGCCATCAACAGGCCGCCCATCTGCGAAGGCGTGGCCTCGCCGGACATCATGGCGTCGAAGGCGGACGCCGCCTCCTCACGCGTCAGCGTGGCGCCAGTGGCGACTTTTCCGATGATCGATTTCAGGTCGTCCATTCGCTGGCTCAGTCTGTTGTTGCAGCTCGATCTCCGCGCGAGGCCATCGCGTCGGCCGCGCGGAGAAGACAGTCTCTCCCGCGACGAACGCGAGGCGTTTGCGCTGGCATCATGCTCAATTATTGGCGCCTGTCACCTGTGCGAAGGCGGCCTGGTTGACGGTCACGCCGATGTCGGACTCGATCTTGGTGACGTATTGCGCCACCTGCTCGTCGCTGAGCGAGCGCCGCACCGCTTCCTTGAGCTGCTTGACCTCGTTGGACTCGAAATCGACCGCGGGCACCGTCACGTCGGTGACCCGGAATACGATCCACTGGCTGCCGCCGGCAGCCGGGGTCTGCCCGTCGCTGTCCTTGGCGGTGCGGAAGGCGGCGGTGATGACAGCCGCGGGCACGCCCGCCGGCTGGGCATCGCGGCGGAAGTTTGCGGCGGTCTCGACCTTGACGCCGAGTGCGGCCGCCTCGTCGGCGAGCTTGCCGCCGGCGTCGAGCTTCTGCACCAGCTCGGTCGCCTTGCTGCGCAGTCTATTCGAGATCTGGTCTTCGCGCCATTTCGCCTCGACCTGGGGACGAACCTCGTCGAGATTGCGCTCGCGCGACGGCGTGATGCCCAAGACGTCATACCAGACCCATCCGCCGGCAAACTGGATCGGATCGTTGTCGACGCCGACGTCGCTGCCGAACGCCTGCGACACCACGTCGAGGCCCTGCGGGATGTTGGGGACCGGCTGGCCGTTCGGCTGGCGGCCGGAGCGGTCGACGGCGTCGATGGTGACGGCGGTCAGGCCGAGCTTCTGCGCGGCCTCGACGACGCTCGAACCGCCGCCGCGTTCGTCTTCCATCTTGTCGCGCAGCTCGGCGACCTTGTTGCGGGCGCGCTCAGTGGCGATCTCGCTCTTCACCTGCGCGGCGACGCTTTCATAGGTCGGGGTCACGCCGGGCTCGATCTTGCCGACCTTGACCAGCGCCACGCCAAAGCGGCCCTGCACCGGCTGGCTGACCTCGCCCGACGGCAATTGGAAGGCGGCGTCGCTGACCGCGGGATCGAGAATCGCCGACTTCGCGACCAGGCCGAGATTGACGTCGGCCGCATTGAGGTTGCGCTCCTTGGCGATGTCGTCGAACGAGGTGCCCGAGGCGATGCGGGCGCGCGCGGCTTCGGCGTCGCCGAGATTCGGAAACACGATCTGCGATACCTCGCGCTTCTCCGGCGTGCTGATGCGGTCCTTGCGCTCCTCGAAGATCTTCTTGGCGTCCTCGTCGGAGACGGTCTCCCACTTGCCGATGGCTTCCGGCGTGATCGCGACGAAGGAGATCTTGCGGTATTCGGGCGCGCGGAACTGGACCTTGTGATCCTCGAAATAGGCGGCGAGCGCCTCGGGCGAGGGCGGGTCGATGGTGCCGGCCTGCGCGGCGCCGAGCGTGATGTAGTCGATCGAGCGCTGCTCGTTCTGGAAGCGCGTCAACGCCTCGATCATCGCTTTCGACGGCTCGACCCCGGCCGAGACGGTGCCGGCGATCTGGCGCCGCAACCCGACCCGGCGCTGCTCGGCGATGTAGCGGCCTTCGGTATAGCCGTAGTTGCGGATCACGGCCTGGAAGCGCTGCGCGTCGAACTGGCCGTTGAGGCCCTTGAAGTTCGGGTCGTTGTAGATCTGGCGCAGCACCTCGGCATCGGACTCATTGAGGCCCATGCGGCGCGCTTCCTCGTCGAGCGCGGCTTCGGCGAGCGTCTGCTGCAGCACCTGGCGGTCAATGCCGAAGGTGCGCGCCTGCTCGGGCGTCAGTGGACGGCCGAACTGGCGACCGACCTGCTGCAGGCGGTCGGTATAGATCTGGCGGAATTGCTCCGCCGAGATCTCGGTTCCGCCGATCTTGGCCAGCGACGACTGGCCGAATCCTTTGAAGATGTCCGCGATGCCCCAAATGCCGAAACTGACAATCAAAACGCCCATCACCACGGCCATAATCGTCTTGCCGAGCCAGTTTGATGAGGCTTTCCGCATTCCTCGAAGCATGGGTCCAACTTGTTTTGCAGGAGGGGAACCGGCTCGTGCCCAATGGCGGGATCAGGTCCCGCAGCAGGGCGTCACCGAATTGAAAACCCATCATAAAGTGGCCGCCGTCCCCCCGCAACCTTGACCGCGCGGATGGGTTGCAGCGGTTAATCGCCGCGCGGCGCGTTGCGGCTCTCTGGAAGTCGCCGCTTACCTCTGCTAGCGCAGGACCGCGCTTGATCGATGGGGAATTCTGACATGACCGACGCCGTCCGGCCGCTGATCACCGGCAACTGGAAAATGAACGGCCTGACATCGTCGATGGCCGAGTTCGAGGCGATGCTGGCGGGCGCCGGCCCGCTCGCCGCAAAGGCCGACCTTCTGGTCTGCCCACCGGCGACGCTGGTCGGAGCCTTCGCCGCCAAGGCGCGCGGCGGCAAGGTCGCGGTCGGTGCCCAGGATTGCCACCCGAAGCCGTCGGGCGCCCATACCGGCGACCTCTCGGCCGAGATGTTCAAGGATCTGGGCGCGACCGCCATCATCGTCGGCCATTCCGAGCGCCGCGCCGATCATGGCGAGACCGACGCGCTGATCCGGCAGAAGGCGGAGGCCGTCTGGCGGGCCGGACTGACCGCGATCGTCTGCATCGGCGAGACGCGCGAGCAGCGCGATGCCGGCAAGACACTCGATATCTGCAGCACCCAGCTCAAGGGCTCGCTGTCCGACGGCTCGACCGCGGCGAATCTGGTGGTGGCTTACGAGCCGGTCTGGGCGATCGGCACCGGCCTGACGCCGACCACAGCCGATGTCGAGGAGGTGCACCGGTTCATCCGCGGCGTGCTCACCGAGCGGTTCAAGGCCGAGGGCGCGAAGGTCCGCATTCTCTACGGCGGCTCGGTCAAGCCGTCGAATGCGGCGGAACTGATGGCGGTCGCCAACGTCAACGGCGCACTGGTCGGCGGCGCGAGCCTGAAGGCGTCGGACTTCCTGGCGATTGCTGCGGGCTGTTGAGGAGCCGGCGGCCGCGCATTTGCGCGGAGATGACGGAGATGCGGAGCCCTCCCCACGTGTCGTCCCGGCGAAGGCCGGGACCCACTACCACAGGGTTGTGTTGTTGAAGAATGCGGTGGCCCCAGCGTCGCGTAACCATGACCTTCGGTGGTTATGGGTCCCGGCCTTCGCCGGGACGACACCGAGTGTTTAGCGCCGCTCGTGAGGCATACATTCGCATTCTCTCAGGATGACGGGATTGGCAGATGTGAACTTGTCGCTGCTGCCGCCCCGATCCGCTTCCAGTAGATCAGCGTGCCCGTCAGGCCGCCATGTGGCTTCAGCGCGTAGTCCGGGATGAGGCCGGTGAGCTGGAAGCCGAGCCGCTCGTAGAGCCTGGCGGCACCTTCCTCTTCCGCGGTGTCGAGCACCAGCAGCGTGCGGCCATGCGCGATGGCCAGCCGCTCGGCGGCCTGCATCAGCGCCGTCGCGACGCCGCGATGGCGGTGGGCGACGTGCGTCATCATCTTTGCGATTTCCGCGCGATGCGGCTGGTTTGGCGGCAGTTTTAACAGCAGCGTTACGGTACCGATCAGCGCGCCGCCGTCGAACGCGCCGAGCACGATGCGCTCGCCGCTCGCGGCCGCGGCAAGCGAGTCCTGCCAGAACGCCCGCGCGTCATCGAGCGGCAGCGGGTGCATGAAGCTGACCGAGCCGCCGCTCGCGACGGTCTCCACCAGCAGCGTGGCGAGCGCGTCGCGAATCTCGGGCGTGTCGACGAGCGGCTCGATCACGAAGGACGACATGGATCAGCTCCGGGCCAGTGCAACGACGTAGCTGCATGCCGCGTTGCTTTCGTTGGCAAAGGTGGTGTCCGCTGGCGGCCCGAAGCCGAGGCAATCGCCGGCTCCGAGCGCGTGGCGCGTGCCGCCCTCGATGATGACGAGGCTGCCGCTCTGCACCCAGACCAGCTGGCGGATATGGGCGTAGGAGGAGGCGGGCAGGGTGACGGACTGCTTTGCAGGCAGCTCGATCCGCACCAGTTCGACCGGATGATCGGGACGGCTGTAGACCTGCCGGCGCAGATAGCCGCTCTCGGGATCGCGCCAGATCGGTTGCGCGGCAGCGCGCGACAGCCGCTCGCCGGTACCCTCGGCGCGCAGCATCAGGCCGGCCAGCGTGAGATCGAAGGCGCTGGCGAGGCGCACCAGCACGACCGCGGTCGGACTGACCTCGGCGCGCTCGATCTTGCTGATCGTGGCCTTTGAGACGCCGGAGCGTTCGGCGAGGTCGGCCAGCGACCAGCCGCGGCTGTCGCGTTCGAGCCTGATCCGCTGCGCCAGGCGCTGGCTCAGATCGTCTACCAAAGTATCCATTTGTCTATTATTATGGAAAATGGCCGCGCCAATCAAGCGCTGGATCGGCATGGTCGCAGTCGCTTGTGATCGAGGGCACTGCGACTATCTCGGGGGTGACAATGCCCGGTGCAATCGTGTAACAGGGCGCGACTTCACGAAAACCCGCAAAGCCGATAGCGCCGTTTGTCTGGCCGCTTGGCGGCTTGTGACGGAAGGCTTGCGATGCAGACTGTCGTTATCATCGTCCACCTCATGATCGTCGCCGTCCTGATCGGCGCAGTGCTGCTGCAGAAATCCGAAGGCGGCGGCCTCGGCATGGGAGGCGGCGCCGGCTTCATGTCAAGCCGCGGTACGGCCAATCTGCTGACGCGGACCACGGCGATCCTGGCAGTCGGCTTCTTCCTGACCAGTCTGTTCCTGTCCTGGTATGCGGGCTACGACCGCAAGCCGAGCTCGATCATCGGCGCCGGCGCGCCGGCCCAGCAGCAGCCGGCCGGTGGCGCCCCGGTATCAGCGCCGACCTCGGGCGGCATCCTCGATTCGCTGAAGAAGGCCGATCAGCAGCAGGGGCAGCAGGCTCCGGCGGCGCCGGCCGGCCCGCAGGCGCCACAGTCGCAATAAAGCAGGGTGGCCATGCAGGATGCTGTGCTGGTATCCTGCATCAGAAATACCCATCAATAGTCTGAAATCGCAGTCAATTTAACGGTCACCCACAGCCCGGCCGGTAGTTTGCCGGGGAGAGCCGATTCGTTTTGCGAATCGCAGGAAGCGGATTAAAGGTAAAGTCCCATGGCGCGGTACATATTCATCACCGGCGGCGTGGTCTCCTCGCTCGGCAAGGGTCTGGCTTCAGCGGCACTCGGTGCCCTGCTGCAGGCTCGCGGGTACAAGGTCCGTCTCCGCAAACTCGACCCCTATCTTAACCTCGATCCCGGAACGATGTCGCCGTATCAGCACGGCGAAGTGTTCGTGACCGACGACGGCGCCGAGACCGATCTCGATCTCGGCCACTACGAGCGCTTCACCGGACGGCCAGCCACCAAGGCCGACAACATCACGACCGGGCGCATCTATCAGGACATCATCTCCAAGGAACGCCGCGGCGACTATCTCGGCGCCACCATCCAGGTGGTCCCGCACGTGACCAACGCGATCAAGGAATTCGTGCTTGATGGCAACGACGGCTACGACTTCGTGCTGGTCGAGATCGGCGGCACCGTCGGCGACATCGAGGGCCTGCCGTTCTTCGAGGCGATCCGCCAGCTCAAGAACGAGCTGCCGCGCGACCACGCCGTCTATATTCACCTGACGCTTTTGCCGTACATTCCAAGTGCCGGCGAACTCAAGACAAAACCGACGCAGCATTCGGTGAAGGAGCTGCGCTCGATCGGCATCCAGCCGGACATCCTGCTGTGCCGCACCGACCGCGAGATTCCGAAGGAAGAGCGGCGCAAGCTCGGCCTGTTCTGCAACGTGCGCGAAAGCGCCGTGATCGAGGCGCGCGACGTCGACAACATCTACGCGGTGCCCGAGGCCTATCACGCCGCCGGCCTCGACGACGAGGTGCTGGCCGCGTTCGGCATCACTGCAAAGATCCCGCCGGCGCTGCAAAGCTGGAACGTGATCAACGAGCGCGTCCGCAATCCGGAAGGCGCGGTGACGATCGCGATCGTCGGCAAATATACCGGCATGAAGGACGCCTACAAATCGCTGATCGAGGCGCTCTCGCATGGCGGCATCGCCAACAAGGTGAAGGTCAATCTCGACTGGATCGAGAGCGAGGTGTTCGAGAACGAGGATCCGGCACCGTTCCTCGAGCACGTCAACGGCATCCTGGTGCCCGGCGGCTTCGGCCAGCGCGGCGCCGAGGGCAAGATCAAGGCGGCGCAGTTCGCGCGCGAGCGCGACGTGCCGTATTTCGGCATCTGCTTCGGCATGCAGATGGCCGTGATCGAGGCGGCGCGCAATCTGGTCGGCATCGAGGACGCCAACTCGACCGAGTTCGGCCCGACCAACGAGCCGCTGGTCGGCCTGATGACCGAATGGCTGCGCGGCAACGAGCTCGAGCGGCGTTCGCAGAGCGGCGACCTCGGCGGCACCATGCGGCTGGGGGCCTATCCCGCAGCGCTCAACCGCGGCAGCCGCGTCTCTCAGGTCTATGGCGGCGCGACCGAGATATCCGAGCGGCACCGCCATCGCTACGAGGTCAACACCGCCTACAAGGACCGGCTCGAGCAGCACGGTCTGCGCTTCTCCGGCATGTCGCCCGACGGCGTGCTGCCTGAAATCGTCGAGTACGAGGACCACCCCTGGTTCATCGGCGTCCAGTTCCATCCCGAGCTGAAGTCACGGCCGTTCGAGCCGCACCCGCTGTTTGCGTCCTTCATCGAGGCTGCGGCGAAGCAGAGCCGGCTGGTCTGAGCCGGCCGTCGACAAGGTCGGTCGGTTGGCGACGGTTTTCCTGATGCCGCTCACGCCGGCGTCGCGTACTCTTCCCTGGCGCGGCGCTCGCCGGTGATGCGCGCGACGGATGAATCGTCTGCCGGTGCCACCTCACGCGTGAGCAGCTTGTATTGCGGACGCCGCGTCAGCTTGTAAACGGCGGCCGGCGGCACATTGAGCAGCGCGCGATCGACCAGCGTGGCGCGCAGGCCCAAGCGGTCGAGGATCGGCCGCGGCACCGGGCAGCGCATGCCGTAGGTGAACTGATAGAATGCGCCGCCGGGACGCATGTAGCTGAACGCGCCGCTGACGATCGAGATCACCTTGCGCGGCGACATGTTGAGCAGCGGCAGGCCGCTGACGACAGCGCCGACCGGCGCGCCGACATAGAGCCGCTCTGAACCCAGCTGCGCCGCGTCCATCCACAGCACGCGCGCGCCCGGAAAGCGGAGCTGCAACAGCCGCATGAAGTCCGAGCCGTATTCGATCAGCGTGAGATCCTGCTGGCGCACGCCGCGCTTGAGCAACTGATACGTAAACGCGCCGGTGCCCGGGCCGAGTTCGAGGATCGGGCCGGTCGCCGCCGTGATGTCGCGCGTGATCAGCTCGGCGAGCGCTGTGCCCGAGGGCGCGATCGCGCCGACGCGGCCAGGCGCCGCCAGCCAGGCTGTGAAGAATGAGAGGAAGTCGTGTGCCATTTGCTTTCCCGGCAAGATGAGTTCGCGCCTCGATTCGATTTCAAGGCGTGAGACGTTCTGCAGGGTCAGCATTGCGACAGCATTGCGCAATGACACGTTCGCGCTATTCGGCGAACGGCGCCGTCGGCAGTGTTAGGCGGAAGCATGCACCGCCCTTCGGCCCGTCGAGCACGGAGACGTGACCGCCGTGCAGTCTTGCGATCTCGCGCACCATGTTGAGGCCGAGTCCGGCGCCGCGGTCGAGCGGCGCCAGCCGGTAGAACGGATCGAAGATCCGCGCGCGCTCATCCTGCGGAATGCCGTCGCCTTCATCCGTGACGTCGATCGTCGCCGTGCTGCCGACATGGATCGTGATGGTGCCGCGCCGGCCGCCATGTTGGATCGCGTTCTGCACGAGGTTGGTTAGCGCGCGCTCCAGCGCGGCACGGTCGCCCATCGTTTCGACCTGTTCGGCCGCGGTGTCGAGCGACAGCTCATAGCCGGCGGCGATCGCGAGCGGCGCGAGGTCGGCCGCGACGTTGCGCGCGACCGCGACGAGATCGACGCGGACCCGGGGATTGCGGCACTGATCGAAACGCTGGATGTCGAGCAACTGCTCGGCCAGCGTCGCAAGCCGGGCGGTATCCTCCAGCAGGCGCGTCTTCTCCGGGCTCGCCGGCAGCGCTTCCAGTCTGGTGTTGAGGATCGCGATCGGCGTGCGCAACTCGTGGGCGGCGTCGGCGACGAAGCGCTGGTGGCGCGCATAGCCGTGGTCGAGCCGCTTCAACGCGTCGTTGATGGCGGCAACCAGCGGCGCGACCTCGAGCGGCAGGTGGTCCGCCGACAATCGGCTGCCGCGCCGTCTGAAATCGATCCGGCGCGCTTCCTCCGCCGCGGTGTCCAGCCCGGCGAAGGCGCGCTTGACCACCATCGGCGTCGCCACGAAGGTTGCCGCAGCCATCAGGAGAAGGCCGGGCAGGGCGATGGCGAGAAAGGCCACTGAGGTGGCGAGCACGGTGCGGGCGCGCGACATAGGTCCCTGCGTCGCGGTCATGATCTGCACGAGGCCGACATCGGCGTGGACGCGCTTCATGCGCGCCGGCGCCTTGCGCGGATCGTCCTCGAACATCTGCCAGCCGAGCCGCGCCTGGCTGATCTCGCTGAGCGCATCGCCGAGCCGGGCGAATTCGCCGGGCACCGGACCTTCCGACAGCGAATGGCCCTGCGGATCGCGCACCACGAACCAGAGATCGGGCGTGTTGGCACGCAACTCGTTCAGCTCTGCCGTCGGGCGCAGTACGAGGCCGCCTTGCACATCACGCGCCAGCGAACGCTGCACGATGGCGATGACGTGGTCTTCATCGCGGGGCACCACCAGCACGCCGGAGGCGCAGAGGGCGCCGATCAGCAGAACGATGAGCGTCACCAGCAGCACCGCCTGCAGCGCGACCAGCCGCCAGCTCAAATACGAGCGCAGGCAATAATTGTCGGCGGCTTCGCTCATGAGGTCTGCTTCAGGAGATAGCCGACGCCGCGGATGCTGTGGATCTCGATCCCGGCGTCGCTGTCGGCGAGCTTGCGCCTGAGACGCGAGACATGGGTGTCGAGCGCGTTCGACTGGATCTCGTCGTCGAAATTGTAGACGGCTTCCTCCAGCGCGCCCCGCAGCACGGTGCGCCCGGTCCGCCGCAGCAGCGCCTCCAGAACGAGCAGCTCGCGCCGCGGCAGATCGAGCGGGCGGCCATCGATGCTGACCTCGCGATGGCTGCAGTCGAAGGCGACGCGTCCGGCGCGGATGACCTCGAACTGCACGCTGGCGGGGCGGCGCAGCACGGCACGCAGCCGTGCCAGCAATTCCTCCACCGCGAACGGCTTTGCCAGGTAGTCGTCGGCGCCGCTGTCGAGGCCGCAAATGCGGTCGGCGAGGTCGCCGCGTGCCGTCAGCACGATGATCGGCACGCCGTCTGCCCGTGCCCGCAGTTTCGGGATCAGCGTGAGGCCGTCGCCGTCAGGCAGCTGGCGGTCGAGCAGGACGGCGCTGTGCACGTCGGCGGAAATTGCTTCCTCGGCGTCGGCAAGGGTCGGCACATGGTCCACCACCATGTCGTAGGCCTTCAGCGCCTGCGACAGCGCCGCGGCCATTTCGGCTTCGTCTTCCACCAGCAATATCCGCATGTCTTCGCTATTCAGGTCTCGAACCGCCGGTTCTAGGGCCGCCAACATTGCAGCAACATTGCGGGACTGCTGCGGGCAGGACGGGCAGGGGTGCCATGCTGTCACCCCTCAAGACAGCCGGGAACCCGCTCGCTATAACCCCGGCGCCAACAATAGGGGAGAGCGCACCAATGATCTACGAGACCCGCGTCTATCGTTGCCTGCCGGGCCGGCTGCCGGCGCTGCTCAAGCGCTTCGAGACCATCACGCTGAAGCTGTGGGAGAAGCACGGTATCAAGCAGGCCGGCTTCTTCACGACGCTGGTCGGCGAATCCAACCAGGAGCTGACCTACCTTTTGGCCTGGGAATCGCTTGCCGAGCGCGAGAAGAAGTGGACCGCGTTCCAGACCGATCCGGAATGGATCGCGGCGCGCGCCAAGACCGAGGAGGACGGCCAGATCGTGCTCAACATCGTCAACCAGCTCCTGGTGCCGACGTCGTTCTCGTCGGTGAAGTGAGGCGCCGCGATCAGCCTTAGCTCTATCCCCGTCATTGCGAAGCGGAGCAATCCATGCTTCCGCGTATGCCGCGTCATGGATTGCTTCGCTTCGCAATGACGGGGGAGGCATTTGCGCCCACCCTCTTGGGAAGCGAAAATGCCGCAGCCGCGCTACTGCGCGCAGCCCGAGGTCTGGTCGCCCTGGCGCACCATCGGCTTGCCGTTGATGAAGACGCCGTTCGCGCCCGAAGCGGTCTTGCCGCCGCAATGGGTACGGTCGCCGACCACGACCGCCGGCTTGCCATTGATCAGGACGTTGGGCACGCCCTCGACCAGCGGGCCGCCATTGCTGGTGGTGTCGCCGCTGCGCGCAGCCGGCTTGCCGTTGATGGTGACGCCGGTGGCGCCGCTGGTGACGACGCCGGGCTGGCTGGCTGTCTGGGCGAGCGCCGGCCCCGCAAGTATGGACAGCGCGACGGCGGCAGCGATCACGAGCGATAGGCGCATTGTCCCTCACGGTATTGGTTCCCGGGCAGCTTATGGCGGCGGCTGGGGCAGGAATGTGATAGCACGGCGCACCCACGGCGTCAGCGCAACCCCCTCCATCGCGGGGGCGGCTTGATCCCTCAAGCTGCAGATTGCATGGTCGGGCCGCGAAAGGATGCAGCATTTTGACCAGTCACACTTCCGCGCAGGCCGCCGCGCCCGTCGTCGCCGTTGGATCGGTGCAGTTCGGCAACGCCCTGCCGCTCCAGATCATTGCCGGTCCCTGCCAGCTCGAGAGCCGCGCGCACGCGCTCGAAGTCGCCTCTGCGCTGAAGGAGATCGCCGCGCGGCTGAAGATCGGTCTGGTCTACAAGACCTCGTTCGACAAGGCCAACCGCACCAGCGCCACCGCCGCGCGCGGCATCGGCCTTGCGCAGGCGCTGCCGATCTTTGCCGAGATTGGCTCGTCGCTCGGGCTGCCTGTCTTGACCGACGTGCATGAACCTGCCCAGTGCGCCGAAGTGGCGCAGGCGGTCGACGTGCTGCAGATTCCGGCCTTCCTGTGCCGGCAGACAGACCTGCTGCTGGCTGCGGCAGCGACCGGCAAGGTCGTCAACGTCAAGAAGGGCCAGTTCCTGGCGCCGTGGGATATGGCCAATGTGGTCAGCAAGATCACCAGCGCCGGCAACGCCAATGTGCTGGTCACCGAGCGCGGCGCTTCGTTCGGCTACAACACGCTGGTCTCCGACATGCGCGCGCTGCCGATCCTGGCGCGCACCACCGGCGCGCCGGTGATCTTCGACGCCACCCATTCGGTGCAGCAGCCGGGCGGCAAGGGCGCCTCGTCCGGCGGCGAGCGCGAGTTCGTGCCGGTACTCGCACGCGCCGCCGTCGCGGTCGGGGTTGCCGGCGTGTTCATCGAGACCCATCCCGATCCCGATCACGCGCCTTCCGACGGCCCGAACATGGTGCCGCTCCGCGATTTCGAATCCCTGGTGAAGCGGCTGATGGACTTCGATTCGCTCACCAAGACCATGGTCTGACGCGGCGGATCGGGACGTGACCGCAACCAGCGGCATGCCGCCGGCCCTCAATGTGATCACGCTGGCGACCTTCGCGGCGAGCCTCTCGGTGCGCGCGCTCGATCCGGTGCTGCCGCATGTCGCCGAGGATTTTTCCGTCAGCATCGCGACCGCGGCGAGCTTTGCCGCGGTGTTCGCCTTCACCTTCGCCGCGGTGCAGCCGGCGATCGGCGCCGCCGCCGACCTGTTCGGCAAGGCGCGGCTGATGACGATCTGCCTCGCGTTGCTCGGCCTCGCCAACATCCTCGGCGCGTTTTCGACGTCGTTCCCGATGCTGTTCGTGACCCGCATCCTCGCCGGCATCGGCTCGGGTGGCGTCTTCCCGGTGGCGCTGTCGCTGACCTCCGATCTCGTGGGTCCCGAGAAGCGGCAGCTTGCGATCGGGCGGACGCTGGCGGGATCGATGACCGGTAACCTGCTCGGTGCGACGGCCTCCGGCCTGATCGGCGACCTGCTCGGCTGGCGCGGCGTGCTCGCGGTGCTCGGCGCTCTCGTCATCATCGTCGCGCTGGCAGTGGCCGCAGGCTTCCGCGGCGCCGAGTTGAACCGTCCGCCACGCTCCAGCCTGAAGGCGCTGCGTCACGGCTACCGCACCATCTTCACCAATCCCAATGCACGGATCTGCTACTCGGCTGTCTTCGTCGAAGGCTGCTGCGTGCTCGGGCTGTTTCCCTTCATCGCCGCGTTCCTGTTCGAGCTCGGCGAAACATCGCTGTCGATCGCCGGCATCGTCATCGCCGGCTTTGCGATCGGCGGACTTATCTACACGCTGACGGTGTCGCGCCTGCTGCCGCGGCTTGGCGTCAGGGGCATGATGGTGGTCGGCGCGACGTTGGTCGCAACCCAGCTCGTCGGCGTCGCCTTCGGGCCGCTCTGGAAGCTGCAGATGGCTGGCCTCTTGGTGATGGGCCTCGGCTTCTACATGATCCACGGCTGCCTGCAGGTGTTCGCCAGCGAGCTGTCGGTCGAAGCGCGCGCCACCGCGCTGTCGCTGCATTCGTTCTTCTTCTTCATGGGCCAGACCGTCGGCCCGATCGCCTATGGCTTCGGCCTGCAGCACGCCGGCAAGACGCCGACCTTGATCTCGGCCGCCGCCGTGATGGTCGTGCTCGGCTTCATCTGCGCACGATTTCTGCGGCAGGGTCCGCCGGCTGACGCCGCGGCGCGGCGGGACGTCATGCCGTGAGCGGACAGCCCGCCTTTCGGGTTAGCGCCGGATTCTCGCCGGCGCGCCAGGAAACCTGGCCGGACCGAGTAACCGCGGATTAACTCTACCTGTTTACTCTACGGTCAGTAGTCGGCTGGTCCGAAATCTTGTCGTGCCCGTCGGGTTGGAGTTTGGAATGGCGGGTCAGCACACAGACGGCAGCAAGGCGATCAGCGCCATCATGCGCGACGCCGGTGGTCAGGTTTCGGACAGTGTCGATTTCAAGGATGTGACGGGCATCCTGTTCAGGCGTAAGCACTGGATTCTCGGAGTGGCCGCGGCATTTTGCGCGATAGCGACAATGTATGTCGCGATCGCCCGGCCTACCTATACTGCAACCGCCGAGGTCTACGTCGATCCTCGCGACCGCCCGACTCCCAAGGAGGAGCCGTCGGTGCAGAACTCCGTGCCCGGCGACGGCCTGCTCCTCGTTGAAAGCCAGTTGAAGATCATCACATCCAGCGAAGTGTTGTCACGTGTCGTCGACGAGATGAAGTTGGCGAGCGATCCGGATTTTAACGGCCGCAGCGGCGTCACCGCGACCATCATGGGTCTGCTCGGGTTGTCGCAGAACAAGCCTGCCGAGCTCGTCGCCTTGCGCAATTTGCGTTTGAACACCGCGGTCAAGCGCAATGACCGTTCATTCGTCATCGACATCATGGTTTCGGCCCGCACGCCGGAGCAGGCGGCCAAGCTCGCCAATGCCGTGGCCAATGCCTTTCTGGAAGGCCAGGCCAGCGCGAACTCGAATTTCAACCGGCGCATCTCCGACGCGATCACATCGCAACTGGACCGGATGCGTGCCGCCGTCAACCAGTCGGAACAGGCCGTTGCAGCCTACAAGGCCGCCAACAATCTGGTGGGCGCGCGAAACCGATTGGTGACCGAGCAGGAGCTTGACGAGGCCAATACCCAACTGACCAACGCGAAGACCCGGCTGAACGAGATACTGGCGCGCGTCAAGGTGATCGAATCGATCGAAGCCGGCGGCGCGCAGCTGGACTCCCTGCCGGAAGCGGTCCAGTCCGCGACGATCGCGCAGCTTCGCGCCCGCGCAGCGGATGTATCCCGCGAAGAAGCGCAACTGGCGCTGATCAACGGACCCAATCATCCCGCGCTCCGCGCCGCGCGCGCCCAGCTCCAGGACGTTCAGGTCGCGATCAAGAACGAGGTCAAGCTGATCGCCGCTGCGGTCCGAAACGCGGCCGCTGGCGAACGGACAAATGTCCAGACCCTCCAGGCGCGCTTCGATTCCTTGAAGAAGCTCTCGGAGAACAACGAAAAGGTCATGGTGCCGCTGCGCGAGCTGGAGCGCAAGGCGGACTCCGATCGCGCCCTCTACGAGACGTTCCTGGCAAAGGCCAAGACCGCGGGCGTGCAGGAGGTGATCGACACCACCAATATCAGGTTGATCTCGCAAGCCTCGCCGCCGGATCGCAAGAGCTGGCCTCCGACCACGATCATCTTGGCCGCGGCCTTGTTCGGTGGGCTTAGTCTGGGCATCGTCCTGGCTTTGGCGCGTGAAAGTCTCGAAAATGGGGGCAGGGGCGCGCCGAAACCGAACACGCGGCGGGTCAGCGTCTCGCCGCCGGTGCAGCCGGAAGCCGTCCCTCCCGTGAGAGCGGAGCGCCCGGTACGATTGCGCGATTTTTCGGCGGAACTGCTCAGCGCGCCCACTGGGCATTCGGTGTTGCTGGTCCGTGCCTCGTCCGACGACGCCTCGCTTGACCTGACCGCACTGGAGCTGGCGCGTTCGCTCGAGGAGGCGGGGCAGAAAGTGCTTGTCATCGATGCCGATCTGGCGCGTTTTCCCGTGACGTCGCGATTGCGGTTCGGCCAGCGTCCTGGGCTTCGTGACGTGCTCGCCGGCAAATCGACCATTGGGGACGCGGCCTGCGCGTTGGGAAGAACGAACATTCGAATCGTTCCGGTCGGCCTGACGAAATTGGCTTCGGCGGACCATCAGATGCGCTATTTGCTTTCGACTGCTCTGAAGGAGGCACGCGAGTTCGAGCGCGTCATCATCGACGGCGGCGAACTGGGCGGCACACCGTCTGAATTCGGGCTCTACGCCATGGCTGATGAGGTGATCTTCCTGGAGTCGGCGAGAGGCGCCAAGACGGACGATGCGCGGGTTCTGGCCGAGTTGCTGAAGCACAACCGGATCAAGGCCAGATCCGTCGTTGTGGAGGCTGATCCCGAAACCGTGGCGGCATGATTGGCCAACCGCATCGCCGAGGACCGAGGCCTTGATGAAGCGCTCG
This sequence comes from Bradyrhizobium semiaridum, assembly GCF_020329505.1. GTDB lineage: Bacteria > Pseudomonadota > Alphaproteobacteria > Rhizobiales > Xanthobacteraceae > Bradyrhizobium > Bradyrhizobium semiaridum. The sequence continues at coordinate 275,353 of NZ_JAGKJJ010000001.1, read as the reverse complement.
CGCTCGGGTCCGAGGTTGCAAAGCGCCAGGTTGTTGACATCTTCATCATGGTCTCTGCGCTGTTCCGGTGGCGAGATGTCCCGGCGATTGCGTGACCTGACAAGGATCACTTCATGGCCGTCCTGGCATTGGACCCGCATATCGCTCCGCCCGCCATCGTGCTCCAGGTCGCCGATCGCGAGCGGCCCGCGGCGGGCGGCGGCCGGCTGCTGCCGTCGGGTTTTCTGAGCACGTCGGGCAGCCAGATCGTCGACGCCGGCGGCCGCAGCGTCCGTATCGCATCGATCGGCTGGAATGGTACGGACAGCCCGCCGGGCGCCGTGCTCGCGGGCCTCTGGCAGGTCAGCTACCGGACCGTGCTGGATGCGATCGTGGCCGGTGGATTCAACACGGTCAGAATCCCCTGGACCGACGCCGGCCTGGATGTGCCGCTCAACGGCTACAATGATCGGCTCGGCTGGATTCACACCAGCCTGAACTGGGATCTGGTTGCCGATCCGGCGCCGGACGCGAACGGGCGTTATCGATACGTCACCACATTGCAACTGTTCGAGAAGGTCGTCAGCTACGCCGGGCAGATCGGCCTGAAGGTGATTTTCGACCATCACACCAACGAAGGGACCGAGCAGAAGAACGGCCTGTGGTTTGATCTCGGACCGGGAAGCGCGGGGAGGGACGGCGGCGTCAAAGGTCGAGTCACCGCGGAAACGTTCAAGCAGAACTGGGTGCGGATCGCGCGGACGTTTGCCGGAAATCCCACGGTGATCGGTTTCGATCTCCACAACGAGCCGAACGGCGAGAAGGGGCTCATCACCTGGGGCGGCGGCGGACCGACCGACATCAAGGCGATGTGCGAAACCGTGGGCGCGGCGATCCAGTCGGTCAACAGGGACGCGCTGATCATCTGTCCCGGGCCGTTCTTTTACGCGCCGCCGCCGGCAGCCTCGGGCATGGATCCGGGATTCGCCACGCCGTCGGGAAATCTCACCGCCGCGGGCACCAATCCGGTGAAGCTGCCGATCGCAAACAAGCTGGTCTACACCGTTCATGAGTACCCGGACGAAGTGTCCGACATCGCGCGATTTGATCTCGCGCAAAGCGGAGCGGCCTATGTCGATCGGATGAACCGTGGCTGGGGCTATCTGGTCCGCGACAACATCGCGCCGGTCTGGATCGGCGAGATGGGCTCCTCGCTGCGGACGCAGGCCGATCGCGATTGGGCCGCGACACTGATCGGCTACATGTCGGGTGACTATGGCAACCAGGGCGGCCCGACGTTCGGCCCCGGTCAGCAACCGATCAGCGGCAGCTGGTGGTTGATCGGCCCGTCAAACGATCCGCCCTATGGCATCCAGACCGAGTGGGGGATCGGAAACTTTCGTTCCGAGCAGCGGGACATCACCGACCGTATGCTGATGCGATAGACAGCAGCACCGCAAACCCCGTCCGGACGATTCAAGCCGCAATTGTGGTCCTGCGTCATGTTCGCTCTAGCCCCGCCCGCGATAGGGCGCGACGCCCTGGTCGGGGACCCAGATGCTCTTCGGCAGGCGGCCGGTCTGGAAGAACACGTCGATGGGGATGCCGCCGCGCGGATACCAGTAGCCACCGATGCGCAGCCATTTCGGCTTGATCTCGCTTGCGATGCGCTTGCCGATCATCACGGTGCAGTCCTCGTGGAACGCGCCATGGTTGCGGAAGCTCGCGGCGAACAGTTTCAGCGACTTGGATTCGAGCAGGAAGCGGCCCGGCACATAGTCGATCACCAGATGGGCGAAATCCGGTTGTCCCGTCACCGGGCAGATCGAGGTGAACTCCGGCACCGTGAATCGCACCAGATAATCGGTACCAGCCTGCGGATTGGGCACGCGGTCGAGCTGCGCCTTTTCCGGCGTGTCGGGCCACTCCACCGCGCGGCCGAGTTGCAGGCCGGCTGACATCTTCGATTTGCTGGACTTTTTCGCCATTTATCGGTCTCCGTGCGCTGTCTTTACTCAATGACGACGGATCAGTCACCCGGCCTTTTCCACCCCGATGCGTTGCGGTAGAAGCAGCGCCATCCGACCCCTCACTGCCATAAGAGGTTCTCATGACTGCCATCATCGACATCATCGGCCGCGAAATCCTTGATAGCCGGGGCAATCCCACGGTCGAGGTCGATGTCGTGCTTGAGGATGGGTCGATCGGCCGCGCGGCGGTGCCGTCGGGCGCCTCGACCGGCGCGCATGAGGCGGTGGAACTGCGTGACGGCGACAAGGCCCGCTATCTCGGCAAGGGCGTGCAGAAGGCGGTTTCGGCCGTCAATGGCGAGATCTTCGAGGCGCTCAGCGATCACAGCGTCGAGGACCAGGTCGCGATCGACCAGATCATGATCGATCTCGACGGCACGCCGAACAAGAGCCGGCTCGGGGCCAACGCCATCCTCGGCGTCTCGTTGGCCTGCGCAAAGGCGGCGGCCGAATCCTTCGACATGCCGCTTTATCGTTATGTCGGCGGCACCTCGGCGCGGACGCTGCCGGTGCCGATGATGAACATCATCAATGGCGGCGTGCATGCCGACAATCCGATCGACTTCCAGGAGTTCATGATCCTGCCGGTCGGTGCGAACAGCTTCGCCGAGGCGCTGCGCTGCGGTTCGGAAATCTTCCACACGCTGCGCGGCGAACTGAAGAAGGCCGGCCACAACACCAATGTCGGCGACGAGGGCGGCTTCGCGCCGAACTTGCCGTCGGCCGATGCCGCGCTCGACTTCGTCATGAACGCGATCGGCAAGGCCGGTTACAAGGCGGGCGGCGACGTTCTGCTCGGCCTCGACTGCGCCTCGACCGAATTCTTCAAGGAAGGCTCCTACGTCTATGGCGGCGAGAACAAAACCCGCTCGCGCTCGGAGCAGGTGAAGTATCTCGCCGATCTGGTCGGCCGCTATCCGATCGTCACCATCGAGGACGGCATGTCCGAGGACGACATGGACGGCTGGAAGGAGCTGACGGACGCGATCGGCAAGAAGTGTCAACTGGTCGGCGACGATCTGTTCGTCACCAACGTGACGCGGCTCGCTGACGGCATCAAGAACGGCCGTGGCAACTCGATCCTGGTCAAGGTCAACCAGATCGGCACGCTGACCGAGACGCTGTCCGCGATCGAGATGGCCTACAAGGCCGGCTACACCGCCGTGATGTCGCACCGCTCGGGCGAGACCGAGGACTCCACGATCGCCGACCTCGCGGTCGCGACCAATTGCGGGCAGATCAAGACCGGCTCGCTGGCGCGCTCCGACCGTACCGCCAAGTACAACCAGCTGCTGCGCATCGAGCAGCAGCTCGGCACCCAGGCCAAGTATGCGGGCAGGGCGGCCTTGAAGGCGCTGGCCTAGCGCCCCAACTGATCGGAACCAAGACTATAAAACAACCAAGGCTATAAAACAGGGAGGTCGGGATGAGCGACGGCAAGAGCGGGCTGCAACTGCGTTCGCTGCTCAAGAAGAATGGCGAGCTGGAGATATCGCTGGTCAACGTCCCGACCCCCGAGCCCGGACCCGACGAGGTCGTGGTCCGGGTCGAGGCGACGCCGATCAACCCGTCCGACCTCGGTTTGCTGATCGGTCCCGCCGACATGTCGGCGGCCAAGGTCTCCGGCACCAGGGAGTTGCCCGTGGTGACCGCGCGCGTGCCGGAGGCAGCGCTCGGCGGGCTGGCCGCGCGGCTCGACGAGTCGATGCCGGTCGGCAATGAGGGCGCCGGCGTCGTGATCCGGACCGGTTCGTCCGACGCCGCCAAGGCGCTGATGGGCCGCACCGTGGCGATGATCGGCGGCGCGATGTATGCGCAGTATCGCACGCTGCGGGTCGGTGAATGCCTGCCGCTGCCCGATGGTACCACGCCGGCCGAGGGCGCATCCTGCTTTGTCAATCCGCTGACCGCGCTCGGCATGACCGAGACGATGCGGCGCGAGGGTCACAAGGCGCTGGTGCACACCGCGGCGGCCTCCAACCTCGGCCAGATGCTCAACAAGATCTGCCTCAAGGACGGCATCGGCCTCGTCAACATCGTGCGCAACAAGGAGCAGGCCGACATCCTGCACAAGATCGGCGCCAAGCACGTCGTCGATTCCACCGCACCGAGCTTCATGGACGACCTGACCAACGCGCTGGTCGAGACCGGCGCGACGATCGCGTTCGATGCGATCGGCGGCGGCAAGCTCGCCGGCCAGATCCTGGTTGCGATGGAGACTGCCATCAACAGAAGTGCAAAAGCCTACAGTCGCTACGGCTCGAACGTGCACAAGCAGGTCTATGTCTACGGCAGCCTCGATACCCGCGAGATCACGCTGCCGCGCGGCTTCGGCATGGCCTGGGGTGTGGGCGGCTGGCTGCTGTTCCCGTTCCTGATGAAGATCGGTCCGGAGGCCGGCAACAAGCTGCGCCAGCGCGTGGTGGCGGAATTGAAGACGACGTTCGCCAGCCACTACACCAAGGTGGTGTCGCTGCAAGAAGCGCTGCAGCTCAGCAACATCGCCGTCTACAACAAGCGCGCCACTGGCGAGAAATTCCTGATCAACCCGAACAAGCCAATGTAGCCGCGCGAGCGTGCTCAAATGTCCGTAGCAAGGGAGATTCCGTAGCCCGGATGAGCGCAGCGCAATCCGGGGCGTCCCAGCCGCGGACATAGCGGCCCCGGACTTCGCTGCGCTTCATCCGGGCTACGAAGCCTGGTCGCGGTCGAAGGCCAGCGCTCGCAAACGCCGCTGGCGCTCGAGGGCGTGGCCGATCAGCACGTCCATCAGCTCGGACTGCGGCAGGCCGCTGGCCTCCCACAGCCGCGGATACATACTGATATTGGTGAAGCCGGGCAGCGTGTTCGCCTCGTTCACATAGGCCTGCTCGCCGTGCAGGAAGAAGTCGATCCGCGCCATGCCTTCGCAACCGAGCACACCGAACGTCTCGATCGCGAGCGCCCTGATGCGATCGGCCAGCGCCTCCGGCACGTTGGCCGGCACCTGAAGCAGCGCGCCATCGGCATCGAGATATTTCGCGTCGTAGGAGTAGAAGCCGTGCTTGTCGGAGGGGACGATCTCGCCGAGCTGCGATGCGCGGATCTGGCCGGCGGCATCCTCGAGTACGGAGCACTCGACTTCGCGGATCGGCGCGAGCCCGCGCTCGACCAGGATCTTGCTGTCGAAACGAAATGCGAGCTTGCAGCAGGCCTCGAACTCAGCCGCATTGCGCGCCCGGGAAACGCCGACCGATGATCCCATGTTAGCCGGCTTGACGAACACCTCATGCGCGCCGACTGCAGCGGCTGCCTCGTCATAGGCAATGGGAGTTGCCGCCGACATCGCGACGTAGGGCACGATCGGCAGGCCCGCGTCGCGCATCAGCCGCTTGGCGACGTCCTTGTCCATCGCGGCGGCCGATCCCATCACGCGCGAGCCGACATAGGCGACATCAGACAGTTCGAGCGCGCCCTGAACTGTGCCGTCCTCGCCATTAGGGCCATGCAGCACCGGGAACACGACATCGAAGGCTGGCAATTCGCGCGGCGCGTCCGCCGCGCCGCCGAACGCCAGCGCGCGGCCGTGGCCGCCGGGCAGCAGAGCGAGTTGCGGACCATCGTCCGGGATAACAAGCGCGGTGCCACCGGCGCCGGCGTCGTTGCCCACATCGGCGACGATCCAGCGGCCGTCGCGGGCGATGCCGATCGGGGTTGCGTCATAGCGCTCGGGATCGAGCGAGCGCAGCACGTTGGCTGCCGATGCGCGCGAGACGTCATGCTCGGCCGAACGGCCGCCGAACAGAATAGCAATCCTCTTCTTGAGCTCTGCCATCGCCTTTATGCTCGGAGGGGCTGGATCACACGACGGCAACATATTCAAACGAACATGTCTAGAACCCTGGAGACGGTGCGGTCGGGGCTGGTCGATCGCCAACCAGCCAAATTCCATGAACGCTGCGTTTCCGGAATTGAATGATCCATGCACTTGCATCTTTTTTGCCGCGCCGGTAGGTCAAGGCTGCCGGTTCCGGTTCACACGCCAAACGCCCGAAGGAAATCGCTATGGCCTATAACATCGTCACGATCGTCGGCAGCATTCGCAAGCAGAGCTTCTCGCTCAGGGTTGCCAATGCGCTGGCCAAGCTCGCGCCTGCCTCGCTCAAGCTCGACGTCACCACGCTCGAGGGCATTTCCTTCTTCAACCAGGACCTCGAGGCGGCACCGCCGTCGGACTGGCTGGCCTTGCGTGACAAGATCCAGAAGTCGAATGGCGTGCTGTTCGTGACCCCCGAGTACAACCGTTCGATCCCGGGCGTGCTGAAGAACGCGATCGACGTCGCCTCGCGGCCCTACGGCAAGAGCTCGTTCCTCGGCAAGCCGGTCGGCATCGTCTCCAATTCGCCGGGCCCGCTCGGCGGTGTCAGCGCGGCCAAGCATCTGCAGAACATCCTGCCGGGCATCTGCGGTCCGATCCTCGGTCAGCCGGAGACCTATCTCAACGGCATCGGCGATGCCTTCGACCAGAGCGGCGAGCTGGCCAAGGAGTCGCTCAAGGGCGTGCTGCAGCAATATCTCGACGCATTCGCCGCGTTCATCGAGAAGCAGAACCGATAACCCAATCCTTAGCGGTCCATTAACCGCCATGGCCGCATGGTCGCGGCCATGGTCTCCCGCACGCGACTCAAATCGATCCTGACCGGTCTCGCCCTCTACACGATGGCGGCACTGATGGTTGGCTATTTCGGGGTCAATGCCTACACCGGCAAATACGGTCTCAACGCCCGGCAGGAGCTCGATCAGGAGATCATCGCGCTGACTTCCGAGCTGGCGCGGTTGAAAAAGGAGCGGGCCGAAAGCGAGCAGCGGGTATCGCTGCTGCGGACCGACCGCGTCGATCCCGACATGCTGGAGGAGCGTGCGCGCTACCAGCTCGACTACGCCAATCCGCGGGATTTGGTTCGGATCATCAAGCCGAATTGACGCGTTCTCAAATTTCAAAAACATCCACGTGCTATCACAAAAGTGTCGCGCCGCGTTGCAGTGCGGCATGGCAAAATTCCATCCAGCGAACGCACTCCTTCCAAGGCGATTTGAGTTGGGTTAGAGAGGGTTTTCCAACTTCTCTCACCCGGAATTGCCATGGCCGCACCCAAGAAAACCGTCGCGAAAGAATCTGGGCAGGAGAAGGCCGGATCTCCGCCCGAGCTCAGCAACGAGCAGGAACTCAAGGCCTTGCGCGACATGCTGCTGATCCGCCGCTTCGAGGAGAAGGCCGGCCAGCTCTACGGCATGGGTGCGATCGGCGGCTTCTGCCATCTCTATATCGGCCAGGAGGCGGTGGTCGTCGGCATGCAGATGGCCCTCAAGCTCGGCGATCAGGTCATAACCGGGTACCGGGACCATGGTCACATGCTGGCCTGCGGCATGGAAGCCAAGGGCGTGATGGCCGAACTGACCGGGCGCCGCGGCGGCTATTCCAAGGGCAAGGGTGGCTCCATGCACATGTTCAGCCTGGAGAAGCACTTCTATGGCGGTCACGGCATCGTCGGCGCGCAGGTCTCGCTCGGCACCGGGCTCGCCTTCGCCAACCGCTATCGCGGTAACGATTCCGTCAGCGTGACCTATTTCGGCGATGGCGCGGCGAACCAGGGCCAGGTCTACGAAAGCTTCAACATGGCCGAGCTGTGGAAGCTGCCGGTGATCTATGTCATCGAGAACAATCGCTATGCAATGGGCACCTCGGTCTCGCGCGCCTCGGCGCAGCAGGATTTTTCCAAGCGCGGCGCCTCCTTCAACATCCCGGGCAAGCAGGTCGACGGCATGGACGTGCGCGCCGTGAAGGCCGCGGCCGACGAAGCCGTGGCGTGGTGCCGCGGCGGCAACGGCCCGATCATCCTGGAGATGCAGACCTACCGCTATCGCGGCCACTCGATGTCCGATCCCGCCAAGTACCGCACGCGGGAGGAGGTCGAGAAGGTCCGCCACGACCAGGATCCGATCGAGCAGGTGCGCAACCGTCTGCTCGCCGCCGGCTCGAGCGAGCAGGACCTCAAGGCGATCGACGCCGAGGTACGCGAGATCGTCAACGAGTCCGCCGATTTCGCCCAGCACGATCCGGAGCCCGATCCGTCGGAGCTCTACACCGACGTCTACCGCTGACCCACCCGCGCAGAAGAACCTTCAAGACTGATTTCCGGGAGCTGTTATGCCCATTCAAGTGCTGATGCCTGCGCTGTCGCCCACCATGGAAAAGGGCAACCTCGCCAAGTGGCTGAAAAAAGAAGGCGAGACCATCAAGTCCGGTGACGTCATCGCCGAGATCGAGACCGACAAGGCGACGATGGAGGTCGAGGCCACCGACGAGGGCACGCTCGGCAAGATCCTGATCCCGGAAGGCACCGCCGACGTCGCGGTCAACACGCCGATCGCCACCATCCTCGCCGACGGCGAGAGCGCCGCCGATCTCGCCAAGGCGCCGGCCGCTCCGGCGCCGCCGAAGGCCGAAGCCGCGCCGGCTGAAGCCAAGGCAGAGGCGCCAGCGCCGAAACCCGCGGCGGCGCCGGCCGCGCCTGCCGCCGTTGCACCACTCGATCCGGAAGTGCCCGAAGGCACCGAGATGGTGACGCAGACCATCCGCGAAGCGCTGCGCGATGCGATGGCCGAGGAGATGCGGCGCGATCAGGACGTCTTCATCATGGGCGAGGAGGTCGCCGAATATCAGGGCGCCTACAAGGTGACCCAGGGCCTGTTGCAGGAGTTCGGCGCGCGCCGCGTGATCGACACGCCGATCACCGAGCACGGCTTTGCGGGCGTCGGCATCGGCGCGGCGATGGCCGGCCTGAAGCCGATCGTCGAGTTCATGACCTGGAATTTCGCCATGCAGGCGATGGACCAGATCATCAACTCCGCCGGCAAGACGCTGTACATGTCCGGCGGCCAGATGGGTTGCTCGATCGTGTTCCGCGGTCCGAACGGCGCCGCCGCGCGCGTTGCCGCGCAGCACAGCCAGGATTACGCCGCCTGGTACTCGCAGATCCCGGGCCTCAAGGTGATCGCGCCGTATTCGGCCGCCGACTACAAGGGCCTACTGAAGGCCGCGATCCGCGATCCCAATCCGGTGATCTTCCTCGAGAACGAGGTGCTGTACGGCCACACCGGTGAGGTGCCGAAGCTTGCCGACTTCATCGTCCCGATCGGCAAGGCCAAGATCGCGCGCCCCGGCAAGGACGTCACCATCGTCTCCTGGGCGATGGGCATGTCCTATGCGCTGAAGGCTGCCGAGGAGCTCGCGAAGGAGGGCATCGAAGCCGAGGTTGTCGATCTGCGCACCATCCGCCCGATGGACACCGAGACCATCATCAACTCCGTGAAGAAGACCGGCCGTGCGGTCACGGTCGAGGAGGGCTGGCAGCAGAGCGGCGTCGGCGCCGAGGTCGCGGCGCGGATCATGGAGCAGGCCTTCGACTATCTCGATGCGCCGGTCGCGCGCGTCTCCGGCAAGGACGTGCCGATGCCCTATGCCGCCAATCTGGAAAAGCTCGCTCTGCCCTCCGTCGCCGAGGTGGTCGCGGCCGCCAAGGCCGTGTCCTACCGGTAACGCCGATGACCGGTCCCAAGGAGCAGCCGCTGCCGCCTGACGTGATGGACCGCGAGGACGCCGTCGAGGTGCTGCGCGCCTTCGTCGTCGACGGCGGCCTGTCGATCGCATTCCAGCGCGCCTTCGAGGAGCCGGACATGTGGGGGCTGATGCTCGTCGACATCGCCCGTCACGCCGCGCGCGCCTATGCGCGCGAGAGCGAATATACCGAGGACGAGGCGCTGGCGCGCATCGTCGAGATGTTCGAAGCCGAAATCGCCCGGCCGACCGACACGGGCAAAACCATGCCGCGGTCGCAACAAGGTCACTGACATGCCGATCAACATTCTCATGCCCGCGCTGTCGCCCACGATGGAGAAGGGCAACCTTGCCAAGTGGCTCAAAAAGGAGGGCGACCAGGTCAAGTCCGGCGACGTGATCGCGGAGATCGAGACCGACAAGGCGACGATGGAGGTCGAGGCGGTCGACGAGGGTACGATCGCGAAGATTCTGGTGCCCGAGGGCACGCAGGACGTGCCGGTCAACGACGTCATCGCGGTGCTCGCCGGCGACGGCGAGGACGTCAAGGCGGCGGCCAGCGCTGGCGGCGGAGCCGCACCCAAGCCGGCCGAGGCGCCAAAGTCCGCCGAAGCGCCGAAGCCTGCCGCCGCAGCGGCGGCGCCTGCGCCGGAAGCGAAGGCAGCAGCGGCTCCTGCACCGGCGCCGCAGCCTGCTGCAGCGCCCGCCGCCGCACGGGCCAATGGCCACGGCCGCATCTTCTCTTCGCCGCTGGCGCGACGCTTGGCGAAGGAAGCCAACATCGATCTCGGCCGCATCACCGGCACTGGTCCGCACGGCCGCGTCATCGCGCGCGACGTCGAGGACGCCAAGTCCGGCAAGGGCCTGAAGGCGCCGGCGGCTGCGCCCGCTGCTGGGCCGAGCATTGCGCCGTCGATGTCCGACAAGCAGATCCTGGCATTGTTCGAGCCGGGCTCCTACGACGTCGTGCCGCATGACGGCATGCGGCGGACCATCGCGCAGCGCCTGACGGCGTCGGTGCAGAACGTGCCGCACTTCTATCTCACCATCGACTGCGACATCGGCAAGCTGCTCGCCGCGCGCGAGGAGATCAACGCCGCCGCGCCGAAGGACAAGGAGAAGAAGCCGCTCTACAAGATCTCGGTGAACGACTTCGTCATCAAGGCGATGGCGGTGGCGCTGCAGAAGATCCCGAACTGCAACGTGAGCTGGACCGAGAGCGGCATGCTCAAGCACAAGCATTCCGACGTCGGCGTCGCGGTGGCGATGCCGGGCGGCCTGATCACCCCGATCATCCGCAAGGCCGAAACTAAGACGCTGTCGACCATCTCCAACGAGATGAAGGATTTTGCGACCCGCGCCCGCAGCCGCAAGCTGAAGCCGGAGGAATACCAGGGTGGCACCACGGCGGTGTCCAACCTCGGCATGTACGGCATCAACCATTTCACGGCCGTGATCAATCCACCGCATGCGACGATCCTTGCGGTCGGCACCTCGGAGGAGCGCCCCGTCGTGCGCGGCGGCAAGATCGAGATCGCCCACATGATGAGCGTGACGCTGTCCTGCGATCATCGCGCCATCGACGGCGCGCTCGGCGCCGAGCTGATCGGGGCCTTCAAGCAACTGATCGAAAACCCCGTGATGATGATGGTCTGACGGGCGTCCGCCATGTACGCGATCTACGGTCCGTACGTCCTGCTCGCAGCCATCGCCATTGCGTCGATCATTGCGGTCAATCGTGACCTCGTCTCGACGATCCAGTTCAGGATCATGATCATCGGCGCGGCCGTGCTCGCACTGGTCTGGACGGTGATCCTGGGGATGGTCTGGCCGGAACATGGATAATGGCCGACAGACGGATCACGCGCTGGCCCTGGATCTCGCTGCTGCTGTCGGCCGCGGCCGTGCTCAATCCGGTTGGACTGGATATCCTGCGCTCCGCCTTCTTCTCCGGCGAGCAGCTGTCGCGGAGCATCGGCCAGGCCGTCGTGCTGATCGCCGCGATCATCATGGGCCTGGTCGTCGCCGTCGAATGGCTGGCCAGGTTGTTGATCACAAGAAGCCGCGCCCGCGGCGTCACAAGTTGAGTTGAATGGGAGCCGACATGGCCGACACATCCTTCGACGTCATCATCATCGGCTCCGGACCCGGCGGATACGTCACGGCGATCCGCGCCGCGCAACTCGGCTTCAAGACCGCGATCGTCGAGAAATCCTATCTCGGCGGCATTTGCCTGAACTGGGGCTGCATCCCAACCAAGGCGCTGCTGCGCTCGGCCGAGATTTATCACTACATGCAGCACGCCAAGGATTACGGACTGTCGGCCGACAACGTCTCGTTCGATCCGAAGGCCGTGGTGCAGCGCTCGCGCGGGGTCTCCAAGCGGCTCAACGACGGCGTCGGCTTTCTGATGAAGAAGAACAAGGTCACGGTAATCTGGGGCGACGCCACCATCGACGCGCCCGGCAAGATCACGGTGAAGAAGTCCGCGGTGGAGGCGCCAAAGGGCGCCAGCGGCGAGGGCACCTATCAGGCAAAATACATCATCGTCGCGACCGGCGCGCGGCCGCGTGTGCTGCCCGGGCTGGAGCCCGACAAGAAGCTGGTCTGGACCTATTTCGAGGCGATGGTGCCGGAGCGGATGCCGAAGTCGCTGCTGGTGGTCGGCTCCGGCGCGATCGGCATCGAGTTCGCCTCGTTCTTCCACACCATGGGCGCCGACGTCACCGTGGTCGAGGTGCTGCCGCAGATCCTCCCCGTCGAGGATGCCGAGATCGCGGGCCTGGCGCGCAAGCGGTTCGAGAAGATGGGCATCAAGATCATGACCTCGACCAAGGTCACGAAACTGGAGAAGAAGGCCGACAGCGTGGTCGCGACCATCGATGACGGCAAGTCGCCGCAGACCAAGGAGTTCGAGCGCGTCATCTCCGCGGTCGGCGTGGTCGGCAACATCGAGAATCTCGGGCTGGAGAAGTTAGGGGTGAAGACCGACCGCGGCTGCATCGTGATCGACGGCTACGGCAAGACCAACGTGCCCGGCATCTACGCGATCGGCGACGTCGCGGGTCCGCCGATGCTGGCGCACAAGGCCGAGCACGAGGGCGTGGTCTGTATCGAGGCGATCAAGGGCCTGCATCCGCATCCGATGGACAAGCTGATGATCCCGGGCTGCACCTATTGCCATCCGCAGGTCGCTTCGGTTGGCCTCACCGAAGCCAAGGCGAAGGAGGGCGGCCGCGAGATCCGCGTCGGCCGCTTCCCCTTCGTCGGCAATGGCAAGGCGATTGCGCTCGGCGAGGATCAGGGCCTGGTCAAGGTCGTGTTCGACAAGAAGACCGGGCAGCTGCTCGGCGCGCACATGATCGGCGCCGAGGTCACCGAGCTGATCCAGGGCTATGTCGTCGCGATGAATCTGGAGACCACGGAAGAGGAACTGATGCACACCGTGTTCCCGCATCCGACATTGTCCGAAATGATGAAGGAAGCGGTGCTCGACGCCTACGGCCGGGTGCTGAATATCTAAGTCCCGTCATCCTGAGGTGCGAGCCTTGCGGCGCACTTGCGCCGCTGGGCGAGCCTCGAAGGATGCACGGCCCAGATCTAGCAGCCGGGCTCGTCGCCCTTCGAGGGCCGCTGAAGGAGCGGCCACCTCAGGGTGACGGGTCTTGGAATGGTGAACCGAAAACAAGAAAGAGCGCACCTCGTGAAAGACAACGACAACCTCACCATCGAACGCCCGACCTTCGTCACCCATCTCGAATGCGCGATGGAGGGCGATCATTATCCGGCGGATCAGGTCCACAACCTTTCCAAGACCGGCAAGCCGCTGCTGGTGCGCTACGACCTCGCCGGCGTGAAGAAGGCGCTGACCAAGCAGGCGCTGGCCGAGCGGCCCGCCGACATGTGGCGCTACCGCGAGCTGCTGCCGGTGCGCAAATGCAAGGACATCGTCTCGCTCGGCGAGGTCACGACGCCGCTGATCCGGCTGTCGAAGCTCAGCACGAAACTCGGCGGTGGCGAAATCATTGTGAAGGACGAGGGGCGGCTGCCGACCGGCTCGTTCAAGGCGCGCGGCCTCGTCATGGCGGTGTCGATGGGCAAGGCGCTCGGCATCAAGCACATGGCGATGCCGACCAACGGCAATGCCGGGGCTGCGCTCGCCGCCTACGCGACGTCGTGCGGCATCAAGACCACGATCTTCTGCCCGGCCGACACGCCGGAGGTGAACGTCAGCGAGATCGAGCTGCAGGGCGCCACCGTCTATCGCGTCAACGGCTATATCGACGATTGCGGCAAGATCGTCGGCGAGGGCAAGACGAAGGTCGGCTGGTTCGACACCTCGACCCTGAAGGAGCCGTACCGGATCGAAGGCAAGAAGACGATGGGCATCGAGCTCGCCGAGCAGCTCGGCTGGGACGTGCCCGACGTGATCTTCTATCCGACCGGCGGCGGTACCGGCTTGATCGGCATGTGGAAGGCGTTCGACGAGCTGGAGAAGATCGGCTTCATCGGCTCGAAGCGCCCGCGCATGGTCGCGGTGCAGGCCTCAGGCTGCGCCCCGATGGTCCGCGCCTATGAGGCCGGCACCGAGCATGCGACACGCTGGGAGGATGCCCACACCATCGCCTCGGGCATCCGCGTGCCGCAGGCGATCGGTGATTTCCTCATCCTGCGCGCGGTGCGCGAGAGCAGGGGCTTTGCCATCGCCGTCGACGACGACAAGATCTCGGCCGCGCTCAACGAGGTGGCGCGCGAGGAGGGGCTACTACTGTGCCCGGAAGGCGCCGCGACCTACGCCGCCTACAAGGACAGCCTCGCCGACGGCCGCGTCGCGAAGACCGACCGCGTGATGCTGTTCAATTGCGCCAGCGGCCTGAAATACCCGCTGCCGCCGGTGACGCGTACGCTGGACCGGCATAAGCCAATCGATTTCTCGCAATTCTGAGGGCGATATTTGAAGTTCGTCATTGCGAGCGAAGCGAAGCAATCCATTTCACCGCGTATGCTGAAGCATGGATTGCTTTGTCGCTTTGCTCCTCGCAATGACGATTGAAGCTTGTTGAGGAGGTCATGATGCGGAAGCTGGTACTTGCCGTTTTGGCGATGTTGACGTTCACCGGGGCTGCTTTCGCACAAAACTATCCCACGCATCCAATCACCATCATCGTGCCGTTCTCCGCCGGTGGGCCGTCGGATGCGATGGCGCGTATCCTCGGCGAGCGCATGAAGCAATCGCTCGGCGAGGTGCTGCTGATCGAGAACGTCACGGGCGCAGGCGGCTCGATCGGCGTCGGCCGCGCGGTGCGCTCGGCGCCGGACGGGTACACGATTTCCTTCGGCCATCTCGGCACCCACGTCGCGAACGGCGCGATCTACAAGCTCGGCTACGATCTCGTCGAGGATCTCGAGCCGGTGGTGCTGCTGCCGAGCAATCCGATGATCATCGTCAGCAAGAACGCGGTGCCGGCGAAATCGCTGAAGGAGCTCTTGGAGTGGCTGAAGTCGCGGCCGTCGCCGCCGACTGCGGGCACCGCCGGCGCCGGCAGCGGCAGCCACATCGCCGGGCTCTACTTTGAAAATGTCTCGGGCATCAAGCTGCAGTACGTGCCGTATCGCGGCACAGGGCCGGCGCTGAACGATCTGGTCGCGGGGCAGATCGACATCATCGTCGACCAGACTTCGAACTCGATCAACCAGGTCCGCGCCGGCAACATCCGCGCCTATGCCGTCACCGACTCCAAGCGGGTCGAGAACGCCAAGGACGTGCCGACCGTGGACGAGGCGGGCCTGCCAGGCTTCCACATGACGCTGTGGTCCGGCCTCTGGGTGCCCAAGGGCACGCCGAAGGAGATCATCGCGAAGATCAACACGGCGGCGGTCGAGGCGCTGAACGATCCGGCCGTGCAGAAGCAGCTCGAAAATCTCGGCTTGCAGATGCCGCCCAAGGACCAGCTGACGCCGCAGGCGCTCGGCGCCTTGCAGAAGGCGGAAATTGCAAAATGGTGGCCGATGATCAAGGCAGCCAATGTGAAGGTGGATTGAAGGCGCGGTCTTTCCACTCGTCGTCCTGGCGAAAGCCAGGGCCCATAACCACAACCGTTGATTTGACGAAGGTTGGGCTCCGTCGGGCTCCAGTCTTTTCATTTGTGGTAATGGGTCCTGGCTTCCGCCAGGACGACACCGGTTAGTGAGACGGAGTGCTCGGCGCCGCGTTGGTCTCCTGCGTCACTGCGCGGTCGTTCTTCTTCTCAGCCATCGCCGTGCCCGCATCCTCGAAGCGCGCGCGGTACACCGCGAGATTCTCGATCACGCGCTGCACGTAGTTGCGCGTCTCCGAGATCGGAATCCGTTCCACCCAGTCGACCGCATCGACATTGGGATCGCGCGGGTCGCCATAGGCCTTGACCCAGTCGCGCACGCGGCCGCGGCCGGCATTGTAGCCGGCGAAGGTCATCGCATGGTTGCCGCGATATTCCGACAGCAGCGCGCTGAGCTCGGCGGCGCCCATCTGGGTGTTGTAGACGGGATCAGACACCATCCGGCTCCAGTCGTAGCTGATGCCGAAGCGCTTTGCGGTGTCGCGGCCGGCTTCCGGCGTGACCTGCATCAGGCCGACGGCGTTGGCGTGCGACTTGTCGCGCTGGTCAAAGGCGCTTTCGGTGCGCGCCACCGAATAGGTCATGCCGAGCCCGATATCGGGCGCGACCGGCGTGTGCTTGGGCAGTCCAATCGTCGGGAATGCGTAGTGGTCGAGCGCGAAGCCACGCCCCAGCGCGATCTTGCCGATCTGCAGCATCGCGCGGGCATCGTTGCGGCGGCGGGTAAGCTCGCCGAGCGCCTCGAGCATCCCGACCTCGGAGCTTTCCTCGGCGAGGTCGGCGGCGAAATACAGCACCACGTCGGGCTCGCCGATGGCATAGAGCATGTCGGCCGCACGCACCCGCTCGTCGGCCGCCATGCTGTCGGCGCTGGCGGCGGGGGAGGGTGCGCGCAGCACGAGGCCATTGCGGCCGAGTTTTGCCAGTGCGAGCTGGCCGTAATAGGCGGTCGGATAGCGCGCGGCGGCCTCATAGTCGGCGCGCATCGCGGCCCGGTTGCCGAGCGCCTCCGCGGCGCGGCCGCGCCAATAGGCGGCGCGTGCCAGCACGGTCGGGTTGGTCTGGCCCTCGTCGATCCGCGCAAAATGCGCCGCGGCGGTCTTGGCATCGTCGAGATAGCGCAGCGCGATCCAGCCGCTCATGAAGTGCAGGTCGGAGCGGTAATACGGATTGTCGGGCAGCGCCGCGGGGCGCACCACATCGTACGCGGTCTGGAACTTGCCCTGGTCGAGCAGCTTGCGGGCCAAGAGCCGCCGCTCGCGCCACCATTGGTCGGTGTCCTGCTGCGCCATGGTCTCCGGCGCCGCCGCGATCGTGACGCGAGCCGCGTCGTCGATCCGGTTCTGCGCCATCAGCCATTGCATCCGGCACAGCGTGTAGCCGAGATCGCCGCGGGCGTCGGTCGGCACGTCGTTGAGCGTGTCCTCCGCCTTGCTCGATTTCGCCCGCACGGCGGCGCAGGCCTTCACGATCGCAACGTCGTCGTCGCCGAGCCGCTGCGCGGCGCGCTTCGCGCCGGCGAGGTCCTTGGCGCCGATCCGCTTGTCCATGCGCGCGCGATGGTCGTCGCGTGTCAGCAGGTCCTTGAACGCGTCATAGGCGTCGCTTTCGGTGCGCTCGGACAGGTCTTCCGACCGCCAGGCCTCGCGCACCAGCCGCGTGGCGCCGTCACGGTCGCCCTCGGCGAGCAGCACGCGGGCAAGCGCGAACTTGCCCTTGGCGCTGATCGGCTGGTCCAAAGTGAAGCCGTGCACGGTGGCGGCGCTGCTGCGCTCCTGCCACATCCGCGCCTCGGCCCGGCGGCGCAGCAGCGTCATGCTCGGCCAGCCCGGATTGGCCGCGATGAAGGCGGCATAGCGGCTGAAGCCGGCCGCCGACTCGGAGTGGCGCAGCAGATACCATTCGACGAGCGTGCGCCCGACGGGATCGGTGATCTTGCTCTGGAGGTCGGTCGCCTCACTGGTCCTGCCCCGCCGCGCAGCGAGGATCGCGTCCCTGACCGCCGCGAGATCGCCCGACAGCTCGGAGCCGGCGGGCTTGGCCGGCGCAGCGTCAGCGGCTTTCGACGATGATGCTTTGGCCTCGGCGGATTTGCGCTCGGCGGCACCTCGCCTGGCATGGCGCCGCTTGCCTGACGTTGTCTCGCGCACCTTGGCTTTCCTGTCGGCGCTGTGCGCCTTCTTGTCCGCGGTCTGCGAGTTTTTGGTCTGATGTTGGCTATGCGGCTTGGCGGTCACCTTGACCGGCAGCAGCGCGAGCGCAGCGACGGTGGCGAAGCACGCCAGCGGACGGAGGCGATGGTTCATTCCCTGGTCCCCCCTGAGAAACCATGAGGCACAAACAGAGCACGCGCGGCAAAACCCAGCCGCCGATTATCAGACCCCTTGATTCACAACCCCTTAAGTCAAGCGCAACTCTACAGAGAAAGAGGGCAAAATATGGAGTATGACGTGTGGAACTCACCGAATCCGCGAGTTCCTTGTCTGGCGGCAACACATTGGCGTCGTTTCCCGTAGTTTCGCGGGTGTCCACCCAAGATATCGTCGTCGCCGGACGGGTCAGGTCCAGCCAAGCCATTCCCAACGCAAGAGAGAGACATGACCACTGAACCGAAGACCGTGCTCGACGGCGGCCGCTACTACGAGGGGCCGCGCTGGCACAACGGTCGGCTGTGGTTCGTCGACTGCATGGCGCGGACGCTGCTTAGCATCTCGCCGTCGGGTGAGCGCGAGGAACACGCGGCGGTCAGCGACGACACGCCGTGCGGCCTCGGCGTGCTGCCAAACGGCGACATCGTCGTGCTGACGATGTTCAGGAAGCGATTGCTGCGCTTCTCCGGCGGCAAGCTCTCGCTCTATGCAGATCTCTCGCACCTCGCCGCCGGCACGATCGACGACATGATCGTGGACGGGCAGGGACGCGCCTATATCGGCGATCTCGGCTTCGACCTGCCGCCGGAGGGCCGCGGCGCGGTCGGCCGGATCATCCTGGTGATGCCTGACGGCAACGCGCGCGTGGTCGCGGACGGCCTGCGCTTTCCCAATGGCATCGCCGTCTCCTCCGATCACCGCCGGCTCGTTGTCGCCGAGATGGACGGCGCATGTCTCGCCGATTACGACATCGCGGCGGATGGTGGCCTCAGCCTTGCGCGGGCGGCTCGGCCGCATCGATGACCCCGACGGCATCTGCCTCGATCGCGACGGCGCAGTCTGGGTCGCCTCCTTCACCGGCGACGCCTTCATCCGGATCGGCCGCGACGGCGCCGAGCTCGAGCGTATCAGCGTGTCCGGCCGCCGCGCGCTGGCCTGTGCGCTCGGCGGCGAGGACCGCAGCACGCTGTTCTGTCTGAGCGCCGAGACCTCCTATGAGGACCTGCGTAAGGGCAAGTCGGTCTCGCGGATCGACGTGGTCGAGGTGCAGACGCCGGGCGACGGGTATCCATGAACCTCCACAGGGCTGCATAAGGTCCTGTAATAGATGGTTGCACCCTTGCCACGATCGTTGCACCATCGCAACAGTTCCGGGACATTTAACCCTGTTGCAGGCGACTTGAACCTCGCGCCGCTTTTTGGCCACACCTCTCCATGAAATCATATTCATAAAGCTGAATGGCCAGCGCTTCGCGAGCGGCCGGGACATTTTTTCAGGGGTCCGGCGTTCAGGGAGGAGAGGGCTGGAGAACGGGATCGATGGACGTCAAGGTGAGTGCAAAGACGAACATCAAGGGCAGGCTGCCGAGCCGTCACGTGACGGAAGGGCCAGCGCGCGCGCCGCATCGCTCCTATCTCTACGCCATGGGGCTGACGACAGCCCAGATTCATCAACCCTTTGTTGGCGTTGCTTCATGTTGGAATGAAGCTGCTCCATGCAACATCTCGCTGATGCGCCAGGCACAGGCGGTGAAGAAGGGCGTGGCGTCCGCTGGCGGTACGCCGCGCGAGTTCTGCACCATCACCGTCACCGACGGCATCGCAATGGGCCATGACGGTATGCGCTCGTCGCTGCCATCGCGCGAATGCATCGCCGATTCGGTCGAGCTCACCGTCCGCGGCCATTCCTATGACGCGCTGGTCGGACTCGCCGGCTGCGACAAGTCGCTGCCGGGCATGATGATGGCGATGGTCCGTCTCAACGTGCCGTCGATCTTCATTTATGGCGGCTCGATCCTGCCGGGCAATTTCCGCGGCCAGCCGGTCACCGTGCAGGACATGTTCGAGGCGGTCGGCAAGCACTCGGTCGGCGCCATGTCCGACGAAGACCTCGACGAGATCGAGCGGGTGGCGTGTCCCTCGGCTGGCGCTTGCGGCGCCCAGTTCACCGCCAACACCATGGCAACCGTCTCCGAGGCGATCGGCCTCGCGCTCCCGTATTCTGCCGGGGCTCCGGCACCCTACGAGATCCGCGACTCTTTCTGTGCCGCCGCCGGCGAGAAGGTGATGGAGCTGATCGAGAAGAACATCCGGCCGCGTGACATCGTCACCCGGGAAGCCCTTGAAAATGCTGCGGCCGTGGTTGCAGCGTCAGGTGGTTCGACCAATGCTGCACTGCACCTGCCGGCGATCGCGCACGAGTGCGGCATCAAGTTCAATCTGTTCGACGTTGCGGAAATCTTCAAAAAGACTCCTTACGTCGCGGATTTGAAGCCGGGCGGCCGTTATGTTGCCAAAGACATGTTTGAAGTAGGTGGCATTCCGCTGCTGATGAAGACGCTGCTCGACAATGGCCACCTGCACGGGGATTGCTTAACCGTCACGGGCCGAACGATCGCTGAAAACCTCAAAGGCGTGAAATGGAATCCGCACCAGGATGTGGTGCGGCCCGCCGACAATCCAATCACCGTGACAGGTGGCGTGGTCGGTTTGAAGGGTAATCTCGCTCCGGAGGGTGCGATCGTGAAGGTCGCGGGAATGTCCAACCTGAAGTTTACCGGCCCCGCCCGGTGCTTCGACCGCGAGGAAGACGCCTTCGAGGCCGTTCAGAACCGCACTTACAAGGAAGGCGAAGTCATCGTAATCCGCTACGAGGGGCCGAAGGGCGGCCCCGGCATGCGGGAGATGCTGGCCACCACGGCGGCGCTGACCGGGCAGGGCATGGGCGGCAAGGTCGCCCTGATCACCGACGGCCGGTTCTCCGGGGCCACGCGCGGCTTTTGCATTGGACATATTGGACCCGAGGCGGCCATCGGCGGGCCGATCGGGCTGTTGCAGGACGGCGACATCATCGAGATCGATGCGGTCGCCGGCACTCTTGACGTAAAATTGAGCGACGCCGAACTCGCAAATCGTAAGACCAAATGGGCCCCTCGGGCGACTAACCACACATCTGGTGCGCTGTGGAAGTACGCCGAGCAAGTGGGGCCGGCGGTGGATGGCGCTGTCACCCATCCGGGTGGCGCGCACGAGAAACAGTGTTATGCGGACGTTTAGGCGTACGATATTGGCGTTTGCGTTAGGGGCCATTCCGGTGGCGGGCCCCGGATTCGGATTCGATGGAGCCCCGGTCAACCCGCAGGACACAGCCCTTCCGATCGTTTCGCCGCAGCCCGGCGCGGCGGCCCTGAAGCGCGCCGCGACCCCGATCGCACCGGCAGCGCTGCCGAATTCCAGCGTGATGTCGCTGGCCGAGGCCGGTCATCCCGTGGCGCAGTGGAAACTCGGCAAGATGTACGCCGAGGGCGACGGCGTCGCCCAGGACGACGTGCGCGCGTTCGAATATTTCAGCCGGATTGCCAATGCGCATGCCGAGGATTCGCCGTCGGCGCCGCAGGCCTCGATCGTGGCCAATGCCTTCGTGGCTCTCGGCCGCTATTATCTGAGCGGCATCCCCAATTCCAAGATCAAGGCGGACACCGAGCGTGCACGGGAGATGTTCTCCTATGCGGCCTCCTATTTCGGCAACGCCGACGCCCAGTACGACCTCGCCAAGCTGTACCTGAAGACGCCGGACGCATCGCGGGACGATTTCCGCTACGGCGCCCGCTGGCTCGGCCTTGCTGCCCAGAAGGGCCAGCACCAGGCGCAGGCGCTGCTCGGACAGATGCTGTTCAACGGCGACCGTCTGCCGCCGCAGCGGGCGCGCGGCCTGATGTGGCTGACGCTGGCGCGCGACAGCGCCACGCCCGACGAGACCTGGATCCGGGAAAGCTACAACCGGGCCGTCGCCAAAGCGTCCGAGGACGACAAGACAATGGCGCTGCAGATGCTCGAGCACTGGGTGCAAGGCCGCCGGGATTAAGGCCGCCGCGACCAGGCCGCCGAGGGGATTGACCCCGATGGCCGCCGTGCCGCCCGTCGCGTCCTGCTTCAGTCGTGCTCGTAACCGTAGACCTCCGGCAGGATGAAGATCGCGGCGAGCAATCCGATCAGCGGGAAGATCGCCACGAATAACGTCGCATTGGCCTGACCGATCGCCTCGAACAGCGACGGGAACAGGAAGATCGCCAGGAACGACGGCAGCTTCACGAACATGTAGGCGAAGCCCGACGCTGTGCCGCGGTACTGCGGCCGCGCCACCATGGTCGGGATCGTCATGCAGTTCGACGCGTCCCAATAGTGACCCCAGAGCATGCCGGCCGCGGCAAACGGCAGGATGTATTTGTGGCCGGTGTACAGCGCGCCCGCCGCGACCAAGAGCGAGACCAGCACGATGCCGAAGCCCGCGATGCTGATGCCGCGATGGCCGATCTTCGGCGTTAGCAGCGGCCCGACCCAGCCGGACAGCGCGGCAAACGAGAACAGCGCCATGGTGACGAGGTTGTTGCCGAGCACGGTCGAGACCCCGACCATCGCGAACAGCACCGGCAGATAGAACGCGAAGGTGGAGAATTCGCTCGCCTGGGCGAAGCATGCGATCCAGCCGTACAGCGTGGCCCGCCAGCGGATCGGATCCTTGCGCAGATCGGCGAGGAAGGCGGCAGGGCGCGGCTTCGGCAGCACCACGTCCTGCTCGGGCAGCATGGCGAGGTCGTCGTTGTACATCTGCCGCGCGACCTGCTTGGCCTCGCGGAAGCGGCCCTGCTGCACCAGCCAGACCGCGGTCTCCGGCACGTCGTGGCGCATCAACAGGATGATCAACGCGGGCAGGGCGCCGAGGCCGAGGGTGACGCGCCACAGCGTCTCGTGATTGATCTCGGCGAGCAGGAACAGGATGATGACGCCGATCGTCAGCACCTCGCCGACCGCGAACATGAACTGCCAGCGGTTGCCCATGACCTCGCGCTCGCCCTTGGCCATGGATTCCATGATATAGGTGTAGCCCGTCGAGATGTCGCTGCCGAGCGGAATGCCGAGCAGGAAGCGGATCACGATCAGCCAGGTCACGTTGGGCACGAAGGCCTGCGCCAGCGCCAGCACGATGAACATCACCATGGTCGCGAGGAACATGACGCGGCGGCCGATCTTGTCCGACAGCCAGCCGCCGATCAGCGCGCCGATCAAGGCGCCGCCCTGCGTGCCGGCGGCGGCGAGCCCGAGCATCAGCGGATCGGGATTGTACTGCTCCTTGATGAAGATCAGCACGAAGGCGATCGAGTAAAGGTCCCACGCCTCGACCAGGATCGAGGCCATCATCAGCCAGCCGACCTTGTTGCCCTTGGGGCTGTAATTGGTGATGAGGTGGCGGACCGCGCCGTCGATCGCCGCCTGCGGCGGAACTGCCATCGTGGACATTGCCGTACTCCCGTTTTCCGTTGAGTGCTGTGGTTGAGCGTCCTGCTTCCGGCGGACGACCGAGTCAGGTCCCGAGCAGGGGCTCGATGCTGCAGTCGAGCAGGCGCGGATCGATGCCGGATTCCATGCCTTCGAACATCGTGTCCATGTAGTCGATCAAGGCATCGCTTGCCGCCGTCGCGCGGTCGACGCGGCGGTTGGCGACCGCATTGAGAATGGCGAGATGGCTGTCGATGGTGCCGGACAGGTCGGACTGTCCGGGCATGTAGCTGTGATGAATGAAGCCGATGCGGCGAGAGAGCGTGTGCAGCGGCCGCAGCGTGTGGGCGAGGAAGGGCTCGCCGGCGGCGGCCAGGATCAGGCCGTCTATGCGGCGGTCGAGTTTGTTGAATTCGTCGAGCGTCAGCGTCGCGTGCTTGTCCTTCAGCACGCGCTCGATATGCAGCGCCTGATTGCGGTGAGAGAGGCTGGCGCGATCGGCGGCGAGCCGGATCACGAAGCGCTCGATGTCGCGCCGCAGCGCCAGCAGCATACGCTCACGTGCGAGGTCAATCGGCGCGATCTGCAGGCCCTGGCGCGGGCGGATGATGATCAGTGTATCGGCGGCCAGCGTGTTGACGGCATTGTGCACGGGGGTGCGGCCGAAGCCGGTGAGGTCCTGCAGGTCCTGCACGGTGAGGGACTGGCCTGGCCGGAGCTCGCAATTGACCAGCAGATCCTCGATCCGCTGATAGGCGAGCTCGAAAAAGTTGATGCGGTTGCGCCGGCCGGGCGCCTCGTCCGTGTCGTCGGAACGCACGATTTCAAGCGCGCGTTTGCGCCTTGCCATTTGCTTCCTCCCGCCGGCCCGCGTGCGTCGCGTGAGCCCGATTGCTGCGGTCTACTTAAAACATGTTGTGAAATATTACAAGCGGCCGTATCAATGGCGGCGCGGCCTGCCGCAAGGCGCGGACCAACAAGAAACACGGAACCCCGCGACGGCGGGTTCGGGAGGACATCGCGATGAAGATCACCTCGATCGAGACGTTGCGCACCGAAGAGTTCGCCAATGTGATCTGGGTTCGCGTTCACACCGACACCGGACTGATCGGGCTCGGGGAGACCTTCTACGGCGCCGGCGCCGTCGAAGCGCAAATCCACGATACGTTTGCCGGGCGGCTGCTCGGGCGCAATCCGCTGCATATCGAGGCGATCCACCGCGACATGCTCAATCTGCCGATGGCGCAGTCGTCGACCGGCGTCGAATATCGCGCGGCATCCGCCATTGACATCGCGCTGTGGGATCTGTTCGGCAAGGTCTGCGGCCAGCCGGTGCACCAGATGCTTGGCGGCCTGTGCCGCGACAAGCAGCGCATCTACAACACCTGCGCCGGCACACGATATGTCCGCTCCACCAATATCAGCCCGGTGTCGAACTGGAATCTCGGGGAGGCCCAGGGGCCTTACGAGGATCTGGATGGCTTCATGCACCGCGCCGACGCGCTCGCCGAAAGCCTGCTCGAGAGCGGTATCTCGGCGATGAAGATCTGGCCGTTCGATCCGGCCGCGCAGGAGAACAACGGTCTCTACATCACCGCCGCGCAGATGAAGCAGGCGATCGAGCCGTTCGAGAAGATCCGCAAGGCCGTCGGCGACAGAATGGAGATCATGGTCGAGCTGCACTCGCTGTGGAACCTGCCGACCGCCAAGCAGATCGCGCGGGCGCTCGAGCCCTACAAGCCGACCTGGTACGAAGACCCGATCCGCATGAACTCGCCGCAGGCGCTCGCCGAATATGCGCGCTCGACCGACGTATGGGTCTGCGCCAGCGAGACGCTCGGCTCGCGCTTCCCCTACAAGGACATGCTCGACCGCGACGCCATGCACGTGGTGATGGCCGATCTGTGCTGGACCGGCGGCCTGACCGAAGGCCGCAAGATCGCGGCGATGGCCGAGACCTATCACCGGCCGTTTGCGCCCCATGACTGCATCGGGCCGGTCGGCTTCATCGCGGCGATCCACATGTCGTTCAGCCAGCCCAACACGCTGATCCAGGAGTCGGTGCGCGCCTTCTACAAGGGCTGGTACAACGAGCTTGTCACCGCCATGCCCGTGATCAAGGACGGCTACGTCTATCCGATGGAAGGGCCGGGGCTCGGCGTCGACCTGCTTCCTCCGGTGTTCGAGCGCTCCGATCTCACCGTCCGCCGCTCCAATGTTTGAGGACCTCCGATGAGCACCGCTCTGTTCGATCTCTCCGGCCGCACGGCGCTCGTGACCGGCTCCTCCCGCGGCCTTGGCCGCGCCATCGCCGAGGGGATGGCGAAGGCCGGCGCACGGCTGATCATCAACGGCGTCGACCCCGCCAGAGTTGAGACCGCCGTCGCCGAGTTCCGTGCCGCCGGCCACAAGGCCGACGGCGCGGCGTTCGATGTCACCGACGAGGCGGCGATCGTTGCGACCTTCGAGCGTTTCGACCGCGAGGGCATCGCGGTCGACATCCTCGTCAACAATGCCGGCATTCAGCGACGCAAGCCCCTGGTGGAGTTCACCACCGAGGAATGGCGCAAGGTGATCGAGACCAACCTGACCAGCGCCTTCGTGACCGGGCGCGAGGCGGCAAAGCGGATGATCCTGCGCAAGCACGGCAAGATCATCAATATCGGCTCGCTCGGCAGCGAACTGGCGCGGCCGACGATCGCGCCTTACACCGCGGCGAAGGGCGGTATCCGCAACCTGACGCGCTCGATGGCGGTGGAGTGGGCGCAGAGCGGCATCCAGGCCAACGCGATCGGGCCCGGCTACATGCTGACCGACATGAACGAGGCGCTGATGTCGAATCCGGATTTCAACAACTGGCTGATGTCGCGGATACCATCGAAGCGCTGGGGCAAGCCGGACGAGCTGGTCGGCGCCGCGATCTTCCTGGCCTCCGACGCCTCCAACTACGTCAACGGCCAGATCATCTATGTCGACGGCGGCATGCTGGCCGCGATGTGATCGCGGCGATCCAGCCGGCACGAACAGAGGGACAGAACGCATGCGCGCCGTCGTCATCCACGCTCCCCATGATTTGCGGATCGAGAGCTTTGAGGATCCGGCGCCGGCGCCGCATCAGGTGCGGGTCAGGATCGCGGCCGGCGGCATCTGCGGCTCGGATCTGCACTACTATCATCACGGCGGCTTCGGCACCGTGCGGATCCAGCAGCCGATGGCGCTGGGGCACGAGATCTCCGGAACGATCGCCGATGTCGGATCGGGCATTTCGCACCTGCGTCCGGGATTGCGGGTTGCGGTCAATCCGAGCCTGCCGT
Organism: Bradyrhizobium semiaridum; assembly: GCF_020329505.1. Lineage (GTDB taxonomy): Bacteria > Pseudomonadota > Alphaproteobacteria > Rhizobiales > Xanthobacteraceae > Bradyrhizobium > Bradyrhizobium semiaridum. The sequence goes on along the minus strand of NZ_JAGKJJ010000001.1, from coordinate 248,689 downwards.
GCGGGCAGTGCGCTTATTGCCGCGAGGGCATGCGGAACCAGTGCACCGACATGCGCTTTCTCGGCAGCGCGATGCGCTTTCCCCATGTGCAGGGCGGCTTTCGCGAGTTCATCACGGTGGATGCCTCGCAGGCGATCCCGATCGCCGAACGGCTGTCGTTCGCCGAGGCCGCGATGGCCGAGCCGTTCGCGGTCTGCCTCCACGCCGGAAACCAGGCCGGCAGCCTGCTCGGCAGGCGGGTGCTGGTCACCGGCTGCGGCCCGATCGGCGCGCTGATGGTGGTCGTGGCCCGCCTCGGCGGCGCGTCCGAGATCGTCGCCGCCGATATCGCGGAAGCGCCGCTCGCGATGGCGCGCAAGCTCGGCGCGACGCGGGCGATCAACAGCGCTACCGATGCAGCCGCGCTCGAGCCCTACATGGCCGGCAAGGGACAGCTCGACGTGCTGTTCGAGGCCTCCGGCAATCAGGCGGCGCTGCGCACAGCGCTCGATCTGTTGCGGCCAGGCGCCGTGATCGTGCAGGTCGGGCTCGGCGGCGAGATGACGCTGCCGATCAACACCGTCGTCGCCAAGGAACTGCGGCTGCGCGGCACCTTCCGGTTTGATCCGGAATTCGAGCTGGCACTGCGTCTGATGGGCGAGGGGTTGGTCGACCTGACGCCGCTGGTATCGGCGTCGATTCCGTTCGAATCCGCGGTCGATGCCTTCGAACTCGCCAGCGACCGCTCGCGCTCAATGAAGGTGCAACTGACATTCTAGATTGTTGTTGGTCACGCCGCCTCGAAATCGAGATCGGCCCACACCGGGACGTGGTCGGACGGCTTCTCCCAAGCGCGGACATAGCTGTCGATGCCGACGTCGATCAGCCGGTCGCTGGCTTGCGGCGACAGCAGCAAATGGTCGATGCGCAGGCCCCAGTTCTTCTGCCAGGCGCCTGCCTGATAGTCCCAGAATGTGTACTGGCCGGGCTCGTCATTGACCGCACGCAGGGCGTCGGTCAGGCCGAGGCCGAGCAGCGACTGAAACGCCCGTCGCGTCTCGGGGCGAAATAGGGCGTCCCCGGTCCAGGCGGCCGGGTTGTAGACATCACGCGCCGCCGGGATGACGTTGAAGTCGCCCGCAAGGATCAGCGGTTCCTCGGCCTTAAGCCGCTCCTTCGAGTATTCAAGAAGCCGGGACATCCATTTGAGTTTGTAGGGATATTTGTCGGTGTTGGCCGGGTTCCCGTTGGGCAGATAGAGGCACGCGACCCGGACCACGCCCTGCTTCAGCGTGACGACACCCTCGATGAATCGGGCGTGGGCGTCCTCGTCATCGCCGGCGAGGCCCGATTTGGTCTCGTCGAACGGCAACTTCGACAACAGGGCGACGCCGTTGAAGGTCTTCTGGCCGTGCGTGACGACGTTGTAGCCCAGCGATTCGATCTCGAGCCGGGGAAACGCCTCGTCGACGCATTTGATCTCCTGCAGGCAGACGATGTCGGGCGAGCATTCCTTCAGCCAGCTCATCAGCGGCTCGATCCGCTGCCGGACCGAATTCACGTTCCACGTTGCGATGCGAACTGGCATCAAAGGTCCTCGATTCTATCGGGTTTTCGCGTTAGCGCCCCGTCTTTCACAGCCCGTCAGACCAAGCATTTCCGCATCTCGATGTGCGGGATGCCGGCCTCCTCGAATTCCTCGCCGACCCGCTCGAACCCGACGCGGGCATAGAACGGCTCCGCATGCGTCTGCGCGTTGAGGATCAATCGGGGATAGCCGAGTTCGGCGGCCTTGGCCATCAGCGCATCGAGGACGCGGGCGCCGATTCCGGTGCCGCGCGCCGATTTGAGCACGGCCATGCGGCCGATATGGCCATCGGGCAGCAGCCGGCCGGTCGCCACTGCTGTGCCGTCTCCGGTAGACGCGAGCGCGTGCCAGCTCACGGCGTCCATGTCGTCGCACTCCAGTTCCACCGGCACGCGCTGTTCCTCGACAAAGACGCTGTAACGGATGGCTTTGGCACGGTCGCGGGCTTCTTCCCAGCGACAGACGAGGACGGAGGCGGGCATGAGGTGGCGATCGGAAAGATAGCTGAAGGTGACCTGGGCGCGGCGCATGTGCATTCTTGCGAACTTCCGGCAATGCACAAGCGAGGACGGCCGCACAATTTATCTTAGGTGGCATACCAAGTGCGGCCCGCCTGTGCTAACCCTCTCGGGAAACAAGGCGCAACAATTGCCGAGGGGGAGCTTCGAACCCGTCCTGGTTTGACGATGGGGGCGGCGCGCGTGCAAGACTTATGAAAAAACGCAATTTCCTACTGATTGTTGCCGTGCTCGGCATTGCGGCCGGGACGGCTTACGCGACCCGGTCCTCATGGATGAATGGCGGTGCGGCCACCGCGCAAGGCAGCCCGCGCGCGCGGGTGGTGTCGGTCGATGTTGCCAAAGCCGAACGCAAATCTGTGCCGGTCGATGTCGATGCGATCGGGACGGTGACCCCGATCTCCAGCGTCGCGCTGAAGTCGAGGCTGGAGACCACCATCGTCTCGGTGCATTTCGAGGACGGCGCCAGGGTCAAGGAGGGCGACTTGCTGTTCACGCTTGATGCGCGCCAGATCGACGCGCAGATCGAGCAGGCAGAGGGCGTGCTGGCCAGGGATCGCGCCCAGCTCGAAGGCGCACAGCGCGACCTGCGCCGCTACACCGAGCTGGTCGGCAAAGGCGCGACCACGCAGGTCAATCTCGACAACGCCCGGACCCAGTCCGACATCCTGATCGGCACCATCAAGGCCGACCAGTCGGCGCTCGACAATCTGCGCGTCCAGAAGAGCTATACGGTGATCCGTGCGCCGTTCGCCGGCCGCATCAGCGCAGCGAACGTCAAGGTCGGCAATTTCGTGCGCCCCGCCGACACCCAGCCGCTCGCCGTCATCAACCAGATGGCGCCGGTCTATGTCACCTTCGCCATCCCGCAGAAGGTGCTGGTCGATCTGCGCGACGCCATGGGGAAGGGTGATTCCCCTGTCTTCGCCACTATTCCGGGCCGCCAGCGCTCCGAGCAGGGCAAGGTTGCGATGGTCGAAAACTCCGTCGATGCGACCACCGGCATGGTCACCGTGCGCGGCATCATGAGCAATGAGAGCGAGACGCTGTGGCCCGGCACGATCGTGCAGACCAAGCTGATCATCCGCAATGAAGATGCGGTCGTGGTGCCCACGGTCGCGGTCCAGCGCAGCCAGAACGGTAATTTCGTCTTTGTGGTCAAGGACGGCGTCGCCAAGGTCCAGCCGGTCAAGGTCGACCGCACCTTCCAGGGCTTGTCGGTGATCGCGGATGGGTTGTCGGGCGATGAAAGCGTCGTTGTCGACGGCCAGCTGCTGCTCTCGGACGGTTCGCGGGTCGAGCTGCGCGCGCGCAAGGCTGGAGCCTAAGCGATGACGCTTTCCGAGCTCTGCATCCGCCGGCCGGTGATGACGACGCTGATCACCGCTTCGATCATTGCCTTCGGCGTGTTCGGCTTCCGCCTGCTGCCGGTCTCGGCGCTGCCCAAGGTGGATTTCCCGACCATCGCCGTGACCGCGACGCTGCCGGGCGCCAGTGCCGATACCATGGCCGCCTCGGTCGCCGGCATCATCGAGCGGCAGCTGTCGACGATATCGGGCATCTCCTCGATGTCGTCGAACTCCTCGCAGGGCACCAGCGTCATCACCATCCAGTTCGATCTCAACCGCAACATCGACGCGGCCGCGCTCGACGTGCAGACCGCGCTGACTATTGCCCAACGTCGGCTGCCGATCGAGATGACGATCCCGCCGAGCTTCCGCAAAGTGAACCCGGCGGATTTCCCGGTGCTGTTCGTCTCGCTCGGCTCGGCGACGCTGCCGCTGTCGTCGGTGAACGAATACGGCGACATCACGATCGGGCAGGCGCTGTCGCAACTGCCCGGCGTCGCCCAGGTGCTGATCTACGGCGCGCAGAAATTCGCGATCCGGGTCCAGGCCGATCCGGAAGCGGCCGCCGCACGCGGTGTCTCGATGGAGGACATCCGCGCCGCGGTCTCGCGCGCGAATTCCTCGACCCCGGTCGGAACGCTGAACGGCCCCAAGCAGGACGTCGCGCTGCAAGCTTCCGGCCAGATGGACAAGGCGGCCGACTACCGCCAGATTTATGTCGCCTGGCGCAACGGCTCGCCGGTGCGGCTGGACGAGATCGCCAAGGTCTACGACGCCGTCGAGAACGACAAGATCGCGACCTGGATGAACAACGAGCGCGCGATCGTGCTCGCGATCCAGAAGCAGCCCGACGCCAATACCGTGGCGGTCGTCGACGCCGTGCTGGCCAAGCTGCCGGCGCTGCGTGCCGCGATCCCGCCCTCGGTATCGATGCAGGTCATGATGGACCGCTCGGTCTCGATCCGCCAGGCGGTCAGCGACGTCGAGGAAACGCTGCTGATCGCAATCGGCCTCGTGATCCTCGTGATCTTCCTGTTCCTGCGCTCGGCGTCGGCGACATTCATCCCGGCGCTGGCGGTGCCGATCTCGCTGTTCGGCACCTGCGCGGCGATGTATGCGCTGGACTATTCCATCAACAATATGACGCTGCTGGCGCTGACGCTCTCGGTCGGCTTCGTGGTCGACGACGCCATCGTGATGCTGGAGAACATCGTCCGCCATATCGAGCACGGCATGAAGCCGTTCGAGGCGGCGCTGAAGGGCGCGCGGGAGATCGGCTTCACCATCATCTCGATCACCTTCTCGCTGATCGCCGTGTTCATCCCGGTGCTGCTGATGGGCGGCATCGTCGGCCGCGTGTTCCGCGAGTTCGCGGTCACGATCTCGGTCGCGATCATCGTGTCCGGCTTCGTGTCGTTGACCCTGACTCCGATGCTGTGCGCCCGCGTCCTGCGCTCACATGATGAGACCCGGCGGCCCAATATCGTGCTGCGGGCGTTCGAGGCGATGTTCGAGGCCTGGCTGAAGGCGTACGAATGGGCGCTGGACTGGGTGCTGGCCAAGAAGGCCCTGATGCTGGCGGTGACGCTCGCAACCCTCGGCGGCACCATCTATCTCTACATGATCGTGCCGAAAGGCTTCTTCCCGCAGGAGGACACCGGCTTTTTGATCGGCGTCACGGAGGCCGCGACCGATACGTCGTTCCAGGCCATGACGGTCCGCCAGCAGGCGCTGGTCGAGGTGCTCAGGGCGGATCCGGCCGTCGACTATGTCAATTCCACGGTCGGCTCCGGCGGTCCCAATCCGACCACCAATTACGGCCGGCTGTTCATCGCGCTGAAACCGCAGGCGACCCGCGACAACGCTGCCGTCGTGATCGGGCGCCTCAGGCAGAAGGCGCGCGAGATCCCGGGCATGCAGGCGTTCTTCCAGAGCGTCCAGAACCTCAACATCGGCGGCCGGGTCTCCAAGAGCCAGTATCAATATGTGATGCAGAGCGGCGATACTGAATCGCTCTACCGGCTGGCGCCGGAGATGCGGGACAAGATCGAGAAGATTCCCGGCCTGCTCGACGTCACCACCGACCTCTACATCAAGAACCCGCAGATGACGGTCGACATCGACCGCGAGAAGGCCGCGGTCTACGGCATCACCGTCGACCAGGTGCGCAACCAGCTCTACAACTCCTACGGCGCGCGGCAGGTCGGCACCATCTACATGCCCTCCAACGATTACCAGATCATTCTGGAGGTGCAGCCGCAGTTCCGCGTCGATCCGTCCGACCTCTCGAAGCTGTACATGAAGACCGCGAACGGCCAGACCATCCCGCTGGACGCCGTGGCAAAACTGGTCCCGACCGTCGGGCCGCTGCAGATCAACCACCAGGGCCAGCAGCCGGCGGTGACGATCTCCTTCAACCTCGCGCCGGGTACCTCGCTCGGCTACGCGGTCGACAAGATCACCGAGCTCGAGCAGAGCTCGAACCTGCCGCCGACCATCGTGACCGGCTTCTCGGGTACGGCGCAGGTGTTCCAGGATTCGCTGCGCGGGCAGGGCGTCCTGATCCTCGCCGCGGTGTTCGCGGCGTTCGTGATCCTCGGCATCCTCTACGAGAGCTTCATCCATCCGATCACGATCATCTCCGGCCTGCCATCGGCCGGCATCGGTGCCATCCTCACCCTGATGATGTTCGGCATGGAGCTGTCGGTCATCGCGATGATCGGCATCGTGATGCTGGTCGGGATCGTCAAGAAGAACGCCATCATGATGGTCGACTTCGCGCTGGAACGCCGCCGCGTCGGCCTCAGCGCCGAGCACGCGATCCGCGAGGCGGCGCTGCTGCGCTTCCGCCCGATCATGATGACGACGTTCGCGGCGATCTTCGGCACGCTGCCGATCGCGCTCGGCGCCGGCGCCGGTGCCGAGTTGCGCCAGCCGCTCGGAGTCGCGGTGGTCGGCGGCCTCTGCGTGTCGCAGCTGCTGACGCTGTTCATCACGCCGGTGATCTACATCTACCTCGACCGCATCGACCGCAGGCTGCGCCGCAAGCTCGATCCGCAGCTTGAGGCGGGCGGCGACGTCGACCGGCCGCAGGTGGTCGCGGCGGAGTGACATGCGCGGCGCGAACCGTCGCGTCGCCGGCTGTATCGCAGCGTTGGCATCCTGGCCGGCGCCCGCGGCCGAGCCGATCGAGAAAAATTGCGCACGGCAACGCGCGGGCGCTGTTCGCCGCGCGCTGAGGGCGATCAGATCGAGAAGCTGGTGCCGCAGCCGCAGGAAGCGGTGGCGTTCGGGTTGACGACGCGGAACGAGGCGCCGATCAGGTCATCGACGAAATCGACCTCCGAGCCCGCCAGGAACGGTACCGAGGCGGGGTCGACCAGCACGACAGCGCTGTCCCGCTCGATCACGAGGTCGTCATCGGCCTGGGTGTGCTCGACATCGAATTTGTACTGGAAACCGGAGCAGCCACCGCCTTCGACCGAAATGCGCAGCTTGGCGCCGTCGCCTTCCTTGCTGAGGATCTGCCCGATGCGGCGGGCGGCCCGCTCGCTCACAGTAATGGCAGCAGTCATGGTCATCAGTCTCCCGGGTCGAAGGCGCGTCATACCCAATTTATTTGGTATCCGGCGCTATCAATAGTTAAGTGCGTCGGGCCATGGAATCAAATGGATAAGGACTAAAATTCAGTGTCGGTCGGAATGGCTGCTCCCCGCGCGCCTTATGCCTGCGACCCCGATCGCAGCCGGGGCCGGCTCGTTGCCGAGCCGCCGAGCCGGACCCGCAGCCCGTTCCGGCGCGATTGCGACCGGGTCATCCATTCCACCGCGTTCCGCCGCCTCAAGCACAAGACCCAGGTCTTCGTCTTCCACGAGGGCGATCACTACCGCACCCGGCTGACCCACTCGCTGGAGGTGGCGCAGATCGCCCGGGCGCTGGCCCGCCAGCTCGGGCTCGACGAGGATCTGACCGAGACGCTGGCGCTGGCCCATGACCTCGGCCATCCGCCGTTCGGCCATGCCGGGGAACGGGCGCTCGACGAATGCCTAAAGCAGGACGGCGGCTTCGACCACAATGCCCAGGCGCTGCGGGTCGTCACCTCGCTGGAGCATCGCTATCCCGAATTCGGCGGGCTGAACCTGACCTGGGAATCGCTCGAGGGCATCGTCAAGCACAATGGCCCGCTGACCGACCGGAGCGGCGTCCCGACCGGGCGCTATCTGGAGAGCGGCGGCATCCCGATCGGGATCGCCGAGTACAGCAAGACCCACGACCTCGAGCTCTGGAGCTACGCCTCGCTCGAGGCCCAGGTCGCGGCTTTCGCCGACGACATCGCCTACGACGCCCACGACATCGACGACGGGCTGCGCGCCGGCCTGTTCGCCGTCGACGACCTCAAGCAGATGCCGCTGACCGCGACGATCATCGGCGAGATCGACCGGCATTATCCTGGGCTCGACGAGGTCAGGCGCGGCGCCGAGCTGGTGCGCGAGCTGATCTCGCACTTCATCAGCGCGGTGTTCAGCGAGGCGAGCGCCCGTCTGGCCGCTGCCAAGCCGCAATCCGCCCACGACGTGCGCCACTACCACGCGCCGCTGATCGGCTTCCCGCCCGACGTGGCCGAGGAGGAGGCCGCGATCAAGGCGTTCCTGTACCGGCGGATGTACCGGCATCACCGCGTGATGCAGGTGATGCGGGACGCCGAGCAGGTGGTCCGCGACCTCTACGAGCGCTACCGGCAGTCGCCGGGCGACCTGCCGGCGGAATGGATCGAGGGCACCGAGCAGGAGACGGACAGCGCGCGGAACAGGCGGATCGGCAATTTCATCGCCGGGATGACCGACCGTTTCGCCCTGATCGAACACCACAGGCTTTTTGACTCGACCCCGGATTTGCGTTAGCGCCCTGCCATGGCCGACACCACTGCTTCACCACACCTTTTTGCCGACGTGCTGGCGCGCGTGCACGCGATCTGTGCCGCGATCGGAGCCGAGGACAATTGGCCGGGGATCGATCTGTCCCGCGTCGTCGTGGAGCCGCCGCGCGACGCCAGCCATGGCGACATGGCGACCAATGCCGCGATGGTGCTCGCCAAGGACGCCAAGGCCAAGCCGCGCGAGCTTGCGGACAGGATCGCGGACCGCCTGCGCGCCGACGCGCTGGTGGCCTCGGTAAATGTCGCCGGACCCGGCTTCATCAACCTGACCCTGAAGCCGCAGGTCTGGGCCGACGCCTTGCGCGCCGTGCTGGCTGCCGGCTCGGCCTATGGCCGCAGCGAGATCGGCGGGCACGAGAAGGTCAATGTCGAATACGTCTCCGCCAACCCGACGGGACCGATGCATGTCGGCCATTGCCGCGGCGCGGTGTTCGGCGATGCGCTGTGCAGCCTGCTGCAATTCGCCGGCTTCGACGTCTGCCGCGAATATTACATCAACGACGCCGGCGCCCAGGTCGACGTGCTCGCGCGCTCGGCCTTCCTGCGCTACCACGAGGCGCTGGGCCAGGACATCGGCGCAATCCCGGAAGGGCTTTATCCCGGCGACTACCTCGTGCCGGTCGGCGAGGCGCTCGCCAGGGAACATGGCGATAAGCTGCTCGACATGAGCGAGGCCATCTGGCTGCCGATCGTGCGCGACAAGGCGATCGCCATGATGATGGAGATGATCAAGGGCGATCTCGCCGCGCTCAACATCCATCACGACGTGTTCTTCTCCGAGCGCTCGCTGATTGCATCAAGCAACAACAAGGTCGCGGAGACCATCGATTTCCTGCGCGCCAAGGGCGACATCTACGAGGGCCGGCTGCCGCCGCCGAAGGGCAAGCCGGTCGAGGATTACGAGGACCGCGAGCAGTCGCTGTTCCGAGCCACCGCGTATGGCGACGATGTCGACCGTCCCCTGATCAAGTCGGACGGCAGCTACACCTATTTCGCGTCGGATATCGCCAACCACCGCAACAAGTTCGAGCGCGGCTTCACCAATCTGATCGACGTGTTCGGCGCTGATCACGGCGGCTACATCAAGCGCATGCAGGCAGCCGTGAAGGCGGTGACCGCCGGCAAGGCCGTACTCGACGTCAAGATCGTCCAACTTGTAAAACTGCTGCGCGACGGCGAGCCGGTGAAGATGTCGAAGCGCTCGGGTGACTTTGTCACGCTGCGCGAGGTGGTCGACGAGGTCGGCTCCGACGCGGTGCGGTTCATGATGCTGTTCCGCAAGAACGACGCGGTGCTCGATTTCGACCTCGCCAAGGTGATCGAGCAGTCCAAGGACAACGCGGTGTTCTACGTCCAGTACGGCCACGCCCGCGGCCACTCGATCTTCCGCAACGCGCGGGAGGAGACGGTTCCCGATCTGCCCGAGAGCGATCAGGCCCGTCTGGCCTATCTCCGTAATGCTACGGTCGAGCGCCTGACCGATCCAGCCGAACTCGATCTGCTCAAGCGGCTTGCGCTCTATCCGCGAATGATTGAAGCTGCGGCCGTTGCTCACGAGCCGCACCGAATCGCTTTTTATCTGTATGATTTGGCCAGCGAATTTCACGCACTCTGGACCAAGGGGCGGGATTTGCCCTATTTACGCTTCATTATCAATAATGATGCAGAGATCACGAGGGCGCGACTGGCGATGGTCCAGGGCGTCGTCTCGGTTCTGGCATCGGGCTTAGCTGTTCTAGGCGTCCACGCTCCGACCGAGATGCGGTAGGCAGGGGCATGTGGCTCTCACAAGTGGGGATTTGTGAGAGCATCTGGCAGGGGCCAATTCGTTCGGACCGGCAGCGCCGGCGATCTTGGCGCTGTCCCGAAGGGGATGCATCATCACGATGGCTGATCGATATCAGAACCGACCTTTTCCCGCCGCAGACGATTACGACCGCGGCGCCTATCCCGATGCGGCCCCCAAGGCAGAGAGTGATCCGCTTGCGGAACTCGCCCGCCTGATCGGCCAGACCGATCCGTTCGGCACCGCCAGCAAGGCACAGCCTCCGCATCCGTTGCTCTCGCGCGCCAACGCGCGTCCGCCGGTGGACGACGACGATGCGCGGCCGGCGGGCCCGCCCCCTTGGATGCAGCGCGCACGGCAGGAGGCTGCTGCGCCACCGCCGCCAGTCGAAGACGACGAGCCCGAGCAGGATTACCAGCCGAGCCCGGTGCATCCGCTGCACCGCTACGCGGCTCCGCCGGCACAGCCGGCGCCCGAGCCGGTTGCGGCCCAGCAGTCGGCACACGCCTTTGAGCCGGTCTCGGCCTATGACGACGAGCCGCAGCACCACAGCGCCGGCCATCATGAGCACGATCCGTCGCGCTATGACGATGCGCTCTACGGGCAGCTGGAATCCGGCCAGCCGCAGGACCTGCAGCGCGAGCCCGCCTATCCCGATGATCCCTATGCCTATCAGGGCTACGAGGAAGAGCCCGAGCCGCGCCGTCGCAGCCGCGGTCTGCTCACGGTCGCCGCGGTGCTGGCGCTTGCGGTGTTCGGGGTCGGCGGCGCCTACGCCTACCGTACCTATGTCGGTTCGCCCCGCAGTGGCGAGCCGCCGATCATCAAGGCCGATAACACGCCGACCAAGGTGATCCCGGCGCAGGCCGATGCGTCCGCCAAGACACCCGATCGCATGGCAGCGGGGGACGGCTCCGAGAAGATCGTGTCGCGCGAGGAGACGCCTGTCGATCCCAGCACCAAGGCCACCGGACCGCGCGTCGTGCCGCTGGTCGCGAATCCGAATCCGCCACCGCTGTCCAGCGTGCAGACCACGCCGCCTCCGCCGCCGCCGGCCACAGCCAACGGGACGCTGCCGAACAACGAGCCGCGCAAGATCCGGACCCTGTCGGTCAAGGGCGACACGCCGGACGGAGCGCAGCAGGCCGCCGCGACCCCGTCGGCCCGGCCGCCGGCTGCCGCTAAGCAGCCACCGGCGTCCCGCAGCAACCCGGCCGCCGCTAACGCCAGTGTGAACGCACCGATGTCGCTGGCTCCTGAAGCCGCGCCTGCGCCGGCTGCACCTCCGACCCGGCTGGCGTCGACGACGACGGCCTCGGTCAGCAGCGGCTACATGGTTCAGGTGTCCTCGCAGAAGAACGAGGCCGACGCACAGGCGTCGTACCGGGCGCTGCAAGGCAAGTTCCCGGGCGTGCTCGGCTCGCATGCGCCGGTGATCAGGCGCGCCGACCTCGGCGAGAAGGGCGTCTATTACCGCGCCATGGTCGGGCCGTTCGGATCGCCCGAAGAAGCCTCGCAGTTCTGCGGCAATCTGAAATCTGCCGGCGGACAGTGCGTCGTCCAAAGGAATTAACGGCCGTTTCCTTGACCCACGGGCGGCATGCGGCCTAATCGGCCGCATGACGAACCGCGCATTCATCACCGGCGTATCTGCCACCGTCCTCACTGACGCCGAACGCGAGTTCATTCGCGCCGAGCGGCCGTGGGGCTTCATCCTGTTCAAGCGCAACATCGAGACCCCGGAACAAGTCTCTGCGCTTGTTGCAGAACTCAGGGTTGCGGCCGGCGATGAGGACGCACCGGTCCTGATCGATCAGGAAGGCGGGCGGGTGCAGCGCCTCGGCCCGCCGCATTGGCCGGTCTATCCGCCGGGCGCCAGCTTTGGCGCGCTATTCGACATCGACCCGCAGCTCGGCCTGGCTGCAGCCCGGCTCAGCTCACGCCTGATTGCGTCCGATCTGATCGATCTCGGGATTACCGTGGACTGCCTGCCTTTGGCCGACGTGCCGGTACCTGGCGCCGACGCCGTGATCGGCAATCGGGCTTATGGAACCGCGCCGGCCAAGGTCGCCGCCATCGCCTGCGCGGTCACGGAGGGCCTGGAACAGGGCGGAGTGCTGCCGGTTCTCAAACATATTCCCGGCCATGGAAGGGCCTCGGCGGACAGTCATTTTCGGCTTCCGACGGTCGATACGGCGGAATCCGAGCTGGAGCGGACGGATTTTGCGGCGTTTCAGCCGCTGGCGGACCTGCCGATGGCCATGACCGCACATGTTGTGTTTAGCGCGCTGGACCCCGTCCATCCCGCGACGACTTCTGCGACAATCATCGAACGGGTGATTCGCGGCCGGATCGGGTTCCAAGGTTTGTTGATGAGTGATGACGTGTCGATGAATGCGCTGGCCGGATCGATCGCGGAGCGGACCGCGGCCATCGTTGCCGCCGGGTGCGACATGGTCCTGCACTGCAACGGCGATCTCGACGAGATGCGTGAGGTCGCGCGGGAAACGCCGCAACTGACCGGCAAGGCGCTGGAGCGCGCCAGCGCGGCGCTGGCTGCGCGAAAGCAGCCTCAGCCATTTGACCGGCTGACGGCGCGCGCGGAACTGGATGCGTTACTGGATCGGGTAGGGACGGCATGACCGCAGAAATTCTATCGTTTGAGACCGGGCGGCCGGCTGATCTCGCCGAAAGCGAGCCGGCGCTGGTGGTCGATGTCGAGGGCTATGAGGGCCCGCTTGACCTTCTGCTGACGCTGGCGCGGCAGCAGAAGGTCGACCTCGCGAAGATCTCGATCCTGGCGCTCGCCGATCAGTACCTGTCGTTCATTGAGGCTGCGCGAAAAATTCGCCTCGAGCTCGCGGCCGATTATCTCGTGATGGCGGCCTGGCTCGCCTTTCTGAAGTCGCGGCTGCTGCTGCCCGAACCGCCGAGCGCGGAGGGGCCGAGCGCCGAGGAGATGGCGACGGCGCTGGCCAACCGGCTGCGCCGGCTGGAGGCGATCCGCGAGGCGGCCAACCGGCTGATGAACCGGCCCCAGTTCCAGCGCGATATCTTTCCGCGCGGCAATCCGGAATCGATCGCCGAGATCAAGCATCCGAAGTTCACGGCGACGCTGTACGACCTTTTGTCGGCCTATGCCACGCAACGCGCGTCACGCGTGCTGACCTCCGTGCATCTGGCGAAGCGGACGGTGTGGTCGTTGGCCGAGGCGCGCGCCTCGCTGGAACGGCTGGTCGGCCTCGCCGAGGAATGGAGCTGCCTCGACGAATACCTGATGAAATACGTCGCAGATCCCAAGCAGAAGGCGACGGTATTTGCCTCCAGCTTCGCCGCCGCCCTCGAACTGGTCCGCGAAGGCGAGATGGAGATCAACCAGAAGCAGGCGTTCGCGCCGATCTATTTCCGAAAGCGCCCAGCGCAGGCCGCGATGGCTGCGCCGGACCTCTCGGTTGAGTAAGTGGAAGAAGGAGAGCAAGCCCATGGCAAGCTTGGCGGAAGTGCGCATTGACGAACCCGAGGAGGAGGTTTCTCCGATGGATCCGATTGCGCGTCCTGAGGAATTGCGGCTCCTGGAAGCCCTGCTGTTCGCATCGAGCGAACCGATCGACCAGGCGACGCTGGCCAAGCGGATGCCCGACGGCGTCGACGTCAAGGCGGCGCTCGCACAGTTGCAGGCGGAATACGCCCCCCGCGGCGTCAATCTGGTGAAGGTCGCCAACAAGTGGACGTTCCGCACCGCGGGCGATCTGGCGTGGCTGATGACGCGCGAGAGCACGGAGACGCGAAAGCTGTCGCGTGCCGCGATCGAGGTGCTGGCGATCATCGCCTATCACCAGCCGGTGACGCGCGCGGAGATCGAGGAGATTCGCGGCGTTGTCACCTCGAAGGGCACCATCGACGTGCTGCTGGAAACCGGCTGGATCCGCCCGCGCGGCCGTCGCAAGACGCCGGGTCGCCCGCTCACCTTCGGAACCACCGACGGGTTCCTGTCGCAGTTCAGCCTCGAAGCGCTCAGCGACCTGCCAGGGCTCGAGGAACTGAAGGGAACGGGTCTGCTCGACTCGCGCCTGCCGACCGGCTTCTCCGTTCCATCGCCGTCGGACGACGCGACGCTGCGCGAGGACGAGGATCCGCTCGAGCCCGGCGACACGCTGGAACTGCTGCTCGCGCCGTCCTCCGAGCCGCAAGCTGTTGCGCCGGAGGGGGAAGCTATGGAAGCCGCAGCGCCTGATGCCACGAAGGCTGAAGCCGCGGAGCATGAGGCCTCTGAGTCGGAGGCCTCTGAAGCCGAAGCGCGCGACCGCGACGAAGACGGTGACGCCGGCACCGAGGAAAAGGGCGATTAGCCCCGAAATATTCCCGGTTAAGGCTAGCAATATTACGTAGCTGCGACAGCGATTTGCCGCGGCTGAAGTCCTTGTTTTTGACGCCTCGCGGGCCTACCTTCCGGGCAAAGTCCAGGCCGGTTCGCCCGGCCATTTCTGGAGGGTTGCAGGATGGGTTCGCTTAGCATTTGGCACTGGATCGTCGTGATCGCAGTGGTCCTGCTGCTGTTCGGACGCGGCAAGATTTCGGACCTGATGGGTGACGTCGCCCAGGGTATCAAGGCCTTCAAGAAGGGCATGCAGGACGACGACAAGGTCGCCGAGAAGACCGAGCCCACCAAGGCCATCGATCACAATGCGGCGCCGTCGGCCGCGCGTCAGGACGTCGGCAGCAAGGCCGTCTAAGGACCTTGTCCTGACGGAATATTCTGACGTTTTTGTTGCGCGAAACGGTGACGTCGTCGCTCGAAAGCGCTATGCCGGTTGAGAAACAGGTCGATGGTCCCAACTCCTCTAGAAGGTAGATGGGGCCGTTGCGGCGCGCTTAGGCGGAAGCATTCATGTTCGATATCGGGTGGAGTGAGCTGGTCGTCATCGCGGTCGTCGCGCTGATCGCCATCGGCCCGAAAGAACTGCCGGGCGTGCTGCGCATGGTCGGGCAATGGATGGGCAAGGCCCGCAAGATGGCCGCCGAATTCCAGGGCCAGTTCCAGGAGGCCATGCGCGAGGCCGAAATGGCCGATCTCAAGAAGAGCTTTGACGAAGTCAAGGAAGCCGCCACCGGGATCACCAGCGGCAACATCATGACCTCGTTGCAGAAGGACGTCGGCGACGCCCTGCAGATCGACAAGCCGGTCGACGCCCAGGTCGCGTCCGCGGTCGACGCACCGGTGACGTCAAGTGACGCACCGGTGACGTCAAGTGACGCACCGGTGACACCGACGACGCCGGCCCGGCCAACGCCGGAAACCTTCGTCGAGGCCGAGACCCATGCTGCGACGGGCGAGCCGCTCGCGATCACCAGTGAGGTCAAGCCCGAGCCGGTGGCGCAGGATGTGACGCCGGCCGAGCCCAGCGTGTTCAAGGACGCCAAAGCGTCATGAGCGCCGAAGATATCGAGGCCAGCAAGGCCCCCCTGATGGACCACCTGATCGAGCTGCGCTCGCGCCTGATCAAGGCGCTGCTCGGCTTCGGCGTGGCCTTCATCTTCTGCTTCTTCTTCGCCAAGCAGATCTACAACGTGCTGGTGTGGCCGTTCGTCTGGATCGCGGGGCCGGAAAACTCGAAGTTCATCTACACCGCGCTGCTGGAATATTTCATCACCCAGCTCAAGCTCGCGCTGTTCGGCGCCGGCTTCATCTCGTTCCCGATCGTCGCGACCCAGATCTACAAATTCGTCGCGCCCGGGCTCTACCGGCACGAGCGCAACGCCTTCCTACCGTATCTGGTCGCCACTCCCGTCTTCTTCGTTATGGGCGCCGCACTGGTCTATTTCGTGGTGCTGCCGATGCTGGTGCGGTTCTCGCTCGGCATGCAGCAGGCCGGCGGCGCGGAGACCGCGCAGATCCAGTTGCTGCCCAAGGTCGGCGAATATCTCTCGCTGATGATGTCGCTGATCTTCGCCTTCGGTATCGCCTTCCAGTTGCCTGTCATCCTGACGCTGCTCGGCCGCATCGGCATCGTCACCTCGAAGATGCTGCGCGAGAAGCGGCGCTATTTCATCGTCATCGCCTTCATCATCGCAGCGGTGCTGACGCCGCCCGACGTGCTGAGCCAGGCCTCGCTGGCGATCCCGCTGCTCGCGCTCTATGAGGGTGCCATCATCGCGGTGCGGATGGTGGAGAAGAAGGCCACCACGACCGCCTCGTCCGGGGCGCCGTCGGCGACCAATCCGGCCGAGTAGGGCCGTTTTCGTCACATAACCGGCGCCATAGTCCGCGAAGCGGGGTCTCCAGTACGCCGCGGCCTCTCGGCCGCACGCTGGCGTCTCCGGAATACTGGATCGCCCGCTTTCGCGGGCGATGACCAGTGTGGTAGGGGAACGTTGACCGTCGACCTATCGGTAGGTGGTCAACACGTAGCTGCCAGGACTGACCATGCACGACATCAAAGCGATCCGCGACAACCCGACAGCCTTCGACGCCGGCCTCAAGCGCCGGGGCATCGAGGCCCTGTCGCCGTCGCTGCTGGCGATCGACGAGAGGCGGCGCGCGGCGATCCTGGCCTCCGAGCAGGCCCAGGCCCGGCGCAACGCGGCTTCCAAGGAAATCGGCGACGCCAAGAAGGCCAAGGATGAGGCGCGTGCGGCCAAGCTGATGGCGGAGGTCGCCGAGCTGAAGACCACGATGCCGGAGCTCGAACTGGCGGCGAAGTCTGCCGACGAGGAGCTGGCCAAGCAGCTGTCGTCAATTCCGAACCTGCCGCTCGACGAGGTGCCCGACGGCGCCGACGAGCACGGCAACGTGCAGCACCACGTGTACGGCAAGAAGCGCGACTACGGCTTTGCGCCGAAGCTGCACGACGATCTCGGCACCGCGCTTGGCGACATGGATTTCGAGGCGGCCGCAAAGCTGTCCGGCGCGCGCTTTGTCGTGCTGAAGAAGGGGCTGGCGCGTCTCGAGCGTGCGATCGGGCAGTTCATGCTCGACCTGCACACGAACGAGCACGGCTATACCGAGATCAATCCGCCGCTGCTGGTGCGCGACGCCGTAATGTTCGGCACCGGGCAATTGCCGAAGTTCGAGGACGACCAGTTCTGGGCGATCAAGGGCGAACTGCTCGCGGCGCCGAATGCCGATCTGCGCAGCGAACGCCTCGGGCTGATTCCAACTGCCGAGGTTTCCCTGACCAACCTCGCGCGCGAATCCATCCTCGATGAAAAAGAGCTGCCGATGCGGCTCACCGCGCTGACGCCTTGCTTCCGCGCCGAGGCGGGCGCCGCGGGGCGCGACACCCGCGGCATGATCCGCCAGCACCAGTTCTCCAAGGTCGAGCTGGTCTCGATCACGACGCCCGAAAACAGCAAGGATGAGCTCGAGCGCATGCTGGCCTGCGCTGAGGAGGTGCTGCGCCGGCTCGACCTGCACTACCGCGTGATGACGCTGTGTGCCGGCGACATGGGCTTCTCCGCGCAGAAGACCTACGACATCGAGGTGTGGATGCCGGGGCAGGGCGAGGGCGGCGCCTATCGCGAGATCTCGAGCTGCTCGGTGTGCGGCGACTTCCAGGCCCGCCGCATGGACGCGCGCTATCGCGGTCCCGACGGCAAGCCGCGCTTCGTGCACACGCTGAACGGCTCCGGCACGGCGGTCGGCCGCGCGCTGATCGCCGTGATGGAGACCTATCAGCAGCAGGATGGTTCGATCGCGGTGCCCGATGTGCTGCAGTCCTATATGGGCGGGCGCAAGGTCATCGAGCACGGCATGTAAGGCGAGGCCAGTGCGATGCCGCTCCACCGTGACATCCACTGGCTTGGTCGACAATGGGCCGTCACCGGCCACGGCCTGCAGCTGATCAATCAGAAGCAGATGGGCTATTACGACATCGAGGTCGCGCGGCTCTGGGAGCCGGGCGTCATCGAGGCGATGCAATCCAAGGCGTGGATCAACCGGCCAGACTTCGACAAGGCCGTCGAGATCGCACGCGCCAGATTCGCCGGTCCGGGGCAGGTAGGTGCGCCGCCGCTCGCCGCGGCCGCAACGCTGTCACAGCCGCCTGACGTGCAGCCCCCCGCGCAGCCGTCTCCGGTCCGGCCGCCATCGGGACCGTCGCTCGAGGAGCTGCTGGCCAAGCTGAAGTCGAGGTCCACTGGCCCTGCGGCAGCGCCGGCGGCACCCGCCGGCGAGCCGCCCTTGGCTGCAGCGGCGAAGCCTGCGCCTCTCAAGCCTGAGGCCCCCAAATCCGAGCTTGCCAAATCGGAGCTTCCCAAATTCGAACCTCCGAAAGCCGAGCTTCCCAGGCTCAAACCTGTCAATTCCGAACCGCTCCAGCCTGATGCTTCGAAGTCCGAACTGCCCAGGCTCAAGGCGGTCAAATCCGAGTCTCTCCAGTCCCCACCTCCGCGGCCTGAATCTCTCGCGCCCGAATCCCCGAAGCCGGAACCTGCCAAACCCGAACCGCGCGCTGCCGTATTGGCAGAACCGGTAGCAATTCAGCCCGTCGCGCCGACGCCCGTGGTGCAGAGGATTCGGTCGGCGCGTCAGGCGGCAGTGGGAGGGCCGAAGCCGGAATGGCCGGTGTTCGAGCGCAAGATCGCCGGCAGCGCCAGATTCGTCCGGCCCTGGCGCGCCAGGCTGACGAGCTGGAAAGGGACCCTGCCGGGTTTGCCTCCGCCGCCCTAGCCGGTTAAGACGGCCTGCAAGTTCAAGAAATTCCGCGTCGAATCGGAACGAGAGGCAGTGAGACGGATGCGAATTCTCTGCACCAATGACGACGGCATCCACGCGCCGGGCCTGCAGGTGGTCGAGCAGATCGCGCGGGCGTTGTCCGATGACGTCTGGATCGTCGCCCCCGAACTCGACCAGTCCGGCGTCTCGCATTCGCTGTCGCTGAACGATCCGCTGCGCCTGCGCGAGGTCAGCCCGCGGCACTTTGCGGTGCGCGGCACGCCGACCGATTGCGTCATCATGGGCGCGCGCCACATCCTCGGCGAGAAGCTGCCAGATCTCGTGCTGAGCGGCGTCAACAAGGGCCGCAACGTCGCCGAGGACGTGGTCTATTCCGGCACCATCGCCGGCGCGCTCGAGGGCACCATTCTGGGCTTTCCGTCCTTTGCGCTGTCGCAGGAATTCTCCATCGAGACGCGCAACGCGCCGCTGTGGGACACGGCCCTGAAATTCGGACCCGACATCATCCGCAAGGTCATCAGCGCCGGCGTGCCCAGGAATACCGTGGTCAACGTCAACTTCCCGTCCTGCATGCCCGACGACGTGAAGGGCATCAAGATCACACGGCAGGGCAAGCGCAACCAGGGCTTTCTGAAGATCGACTGCCGTCACGACGGGCGCGGCAATCCCTATTTCTGGATCGGTTTCGAGCGCGCGGCGATGATGGACACGCCGGCTGAAGGCACCGATCTCGCGGCGCTTGCCGCACGCTACGTCTCGGTGACGCCGCTGCGCCTCGACCGCACCGATGAGGTATTCTCGGAAGCGCTGGTCGAGACGTTGAAGTGATTTTGTAGCCCGGATGGAGCGCAGCGCAATCCGGGGTTCTCTTCGCGGTTAAAGTAAAGCCGATCCCGGATTTCGCTTCGCTGCATCCGGGCTACGCAGCATTGTTCTGGTTAGACCGGAGCGCCCTTCATGGCGCTGCTGATCACCTGCGCCAGCGTTTCCAGCTGGAAGGGCTTTTGCAGCGCCGGGCGGTCGCGGTACTCTGGAGGCAGGCCGGACGAGCCGTAGCCGGTGGCGAAAATGAAGGGGCGGTTACGGGCGTTGATCAGCTCGGCGACCGGAGTGATCACCTTGCCGTTGACGTTGACGTCGAGGATCGCGAGGTCGAACTCGGTCGATTGCGCGAGTTTGACGGCTTCGCCGATTTCGCCGGCCTCGGCTGCAACGCTATGGCCGAGTTCCTCCAGCATATCGGCGACCATCATCCGGATCATGACCTCGTCTTCCACGAGGAAAACTGAACAGCCCGCCGGCCGTATCGCTGTCATGAATGGAATCCTTGCCCTTCCAAACCAAGCTCGCAAATAACCTCAGGAGGTGCAACGCAAACGTTTGGAATTTGCCGGATTTTGCAACGCGCAACCGTGAATGGGCCTGTCGCCCGCGCCCCCCTTCCTCTGCCTCTGCCGCCGCCGCTCCGGTGCGGCTCGTTCGGCGGTTGAATGTCGGGGCAGATTCACTCCTGGGCCTTTCACCGCGCCTCGTGGCCAATCATATGGAGGCGGTGGCCGCCGATGCCAAGCTGAAACCGGAGCCCGGTTCCGTTCCGGGAACGGAAAATGAAGGGAATTTTTCCTTAACGCGGCATTTTGATTCGAGTGGCATCAAGGGGTGTAAACCGACGCATCTTGCCGCCCAGAGACCGCTGATGAGCATGGCCGTGAACCCGAAGCCGCCCGAGAAAATGATGTTTCAGCTCACCCTGCGGCGGCGCGGAATCAGCGACCAGGCCGTGCTGCGGACCATGGAGGAGGTGCCGCGGGAGGTCTTTGTCGAGCCCCGCGACCGTGACGAGGCCTATCGCGACAGCGCGCTGGCGATCCCTTGCGGGCAGACCATCAGCCAGCCCTTCGTGGTGGCCTACATGACCGAGCGCCTGCAGTTGCAGAAGGACCACCGCGTGCTCGAGATCGGCACCGGATCGGGCTACCAGGCCGCGATCCTGTCCCGGCTCTGCAAGCATGTGCTGACCATCGAGCGCTACCGGACGCTGGCCGACAGCGCCCGCAAGCGCCTCGAAGAGCTCGGCTACTACAACGTCGAGGTACTGCTCGGCGACGGTTTTGACGTGCCGGCCGGCGCCGGTGATTTCGACCGCATCATCGTCACCGCGGCGATGGAGCAGATCCCGGACAAGCTCCTGGAGCGGCTCGAGCCCGGCGGCATTCTGATCGCCCCGGTCGGGCCGCATCAGGGCACCCAGACGCTGGTCCGCGTGGTGCGGACTGAAACCGGATTCGACCGCAAGGAACTGGTCGATGTGCGCTTCGTGCCGGCGCTGCCGGGCGTTGCGCGGGAGCTGTAAAAATTGCGGATTTGCGGCTTGCCGCCAACGCCTTATTCGCAGGGTTAAGCGGTTATTTACTCGGTACGTGTTTACTCAAAACAGTCTTTTGTTGCGTACGAGTGAGTAACCATGTCCGGGGTTGTTGAGTTGCTTCGCTCGCGTCGCGTGCCGCAGGTCGCGGTGCTGGCGCTGATGTCCATGGCTTTTGCCGGTTGCAGCGCCGACATGTCGTCGCGCTTCTCGCAAAACTCCTATTCGCAAAATCCCTTCGCCTTCGATCCGCAGCCGACCGGCGCGGTGCCGCAGCAGCAACCGCCGCGCGAGCTGCCGCAATATTCGAGGCCGCAGTCGCAGCCGCAATATTCGCAGTATCAGTCGCAGCCGCTGCCGCCGCCGGTCGCGACCGCGCCGCAGTCCTATCCGGTGTCGGGTGGCGGTGGTGGCATTGCCGGAGGAGGGCGCGGGCTTGCGTCCTACACGCCGCCCCCGGCACGTCCGCAGATCGAATCCACCGGCACCGTGCCGCGTTCGGTCGCCGCGGCACATTCCGGTCACGGCACCACGATCATCGTCGGCACCAGCGATACGCTGGATATCATCTCGAAGCGCTACAACGTCTCGAAGGCGGATATCCTGCGCGCCAACGGTTACAAGGGACCGCGCGCGCTGTCGCCCGGGCAGCAGTTGATCATCCCGCGTCCGACTGCGACGGCTGCGGCGCCCGCGATCGCTGCGCCGGCGGCCAAGCCGGCTGCAGTGGCCGCCGCTCCGGCCGGTCTCCACTACGTCAATCGCGGCGACACGCTGCACAGCATCGCCCGCCAGCACCACATTCCGGTGGCCGAGCTGGCGCGGGCCAATCATCTCGACCTGACGGCGCGGCTGAGCCCGGGCATGAAGCTCACGGTGCCCGGTGCCAAGACCGCGGCGGTCGCGCCGGCGGCTCCGGCCGCAGCGCCCGCGCCGGTCGCAGCGGCACCGATGCCTGCTGCGGCGGCTCCGAAGGTCGTTGCCACAGCGCTGCCGCAGCAGAGCGCCCGTTTGGCGCAGCCGACGGCCAATGTCGAACAGCCGGCCGCAGCGGCGGAGGCTCCCGTCGTCACCAAGTCGAGCGAAGCCACCGGCGCGCTGCCGACCTTCCGCTGGCCGGTGCGCGGCAAGGTCATCACGGCCTACGGCTCCAAGACCAACGGCAAGGTCAATGACGGCATCAACGTCGCAGTGCCCGAGGGCACGCCGGTGAAGGCCGCCGAAGATGGTGTCGTCGCCTATTCGGGCAACGAGCTGAAAGGCTACGGCAACCTCGTGCTGGTCCGCCACTCCAACGGTTACGTCACCGCCTACGCTCATGCGAGCGAGGTGCTGGTGAAGCGCGGCGACACCATCAAGCGCGGCCAGGTGATCGCGAAGTCCGGACAGTCCGGCGAGGTCGGCTCGCCCCAGCTGCACTTCGAGATCCGCAAGGGCTCATCGCCGGTCGATCCACTCCAGTTCCTCAACGGCGCGTAAGTCACGCGTCGCACTTCCAAATGCTCACAACAAAGACAACGGGGGAGGCGCGAGCCTCCCCCGTTTTGTTTTCGCATCATGCTTACTGTCGTCGCCCGCTTGACCGGGCGATCCGGTATTCCAGAGACGGTGGTGATTGATCGAGAGGCCGCGGCGTACTGGATCCCCCACTTTCGCGGAGGATGACAGCAGCGCACGCGGGGGCAGCTCGTACCCCGGATGGAGCGAAGCGCAATCCGTGGCCGCTTTGTCCGCGGATAATGTTGTCCCGGATTGCGCTGTGCTCCATGCGGGCGTGTGCCGCTACTTGCCGCTCAGCCGCACGCCCAAGCGGCCGGCCAGCTCCTGCACGAACTGCCAGGCGACACGGCCGGAGCGTGAGCCACGGGTGGTCGACCATTCCAGGGCCTCGCGTTCGAGCTCGTCGCCGGCGAGCTTGATGCCGTAATGGTCGCAATAGCCGTTCACCATCGCGAGGTACTCGTCCTGGCTGCAGCGGTGGAAGCCGAGCCAGAGCCCGAAGCGATCCGACAGCGACACCTTCTCCTCGACCGCTTCGCCCGGATTGATCGCGGTCGAGCGCTCGTTCTCGATCATCTCGCGCGCCAGCAGATGCCGCCGGTTCGAGGTCGCGTAGAGGATCACGTTGTCCGGGCGTCCCTCGATGCCGCCTTCCAGCACCGCCTTCAGCGACTTGTAGGAGGCATCGTTGCCGTCGAACGAGAGATCGTCGCAGAACACGATGAAGCGGAAGGATGAGCTGCGCAGCAGCTCCATCAGGCCGGGCAGGCTCTCGATGTCCTCGCGGTGGATCTCGATCAGCTTCAGCCGGTCGGCCGGCTTGCGGTTGACATTGATGCTGGCGTGAACGGCCTTCACCAGCGAGGACTTGCCCATGCCGCGCGCGCCCCACAGCAGCGCATTGTTGGCGGGGTAGCCGTTGGCGAAGCGCTCGGTGTTCTCCATCAGGATGTCGCGCATCCGGTCGACGCCCTTGAGCAGGCTGATCTCGACCCGGCTGACGCGCGGCACCGGGGTGAGGCGGCCATCGGGATGCCAGACGAAGGCGTCCGCGGCGGCGAACGACTCGGCCGCCTCCGGCTCTATGTCCGTGGCGGCCTCCGCGAGCAGGATGGCGATGCTCTCGAGAGCCGTGGCGATGCGCTCGGCGGTCATGCCATCGAAGGCTGCTTCCGGGCGTTTTGTCGCGGCTTTTGCGGCCGTCTTGGCGGCGGCTCTGGACGCGGGCTTGCTGGCTGTTTTGTTGGTTTTTTTCGGCATTTTTCCAGTTCCTGACGGCGCAGCCTTATCGGGCTGGCGCTCCGCCCGCAAGCGCCCTAAATGGACGGCCGTTAACGTTGCAATTGGGACCGCGGCCGCTATAGTCCGCGCGAATTTGTCCGGACCGCCATACCGCCCATGGGACAGGGCGCGCTGCCGGTTCTTTCCCGTCTTACCCGAGGATCGTCCGAATGCTGATTACTCCTGCGTTTGCCCAGGCTGCTGGAGCGGGCGGCGACGCCAACAGCATGTTGATGTCGCTGCTGCCGTTCGCGCTGATCTTCGTTATCATGTACTTCCTGATTCTGCGTCCGCAGCAGAAGAAGGTGCGCGATCACGCCGAACTCGTGAAGAACATCCGCCGCGGCGACACCATCGTGACCTCGGGCGGCCTGGTCGGCAAGGTGACCAAGGTGGTCGACGACGACCAGATCGAGTTCGAGATTTCGGACGGCGTCCGGGTCCGGCAGATGCGGCAGATGATCTCCGGCGTGCGCGCCAAGGGCGAGCCGGCGAAGGGCGACACCAAGGACGAGGCGCCCGCGAAGTGATCGCCGCGGCTTCTGGAATCTGACAGGTCAACTCCATGTTGTATTTCACGCGGTGGAAGGCGCTGGCGATCATTCTCACAGCGCTGGTGGTCTGCCTGTGCGCCGTGCCGAACTTCTTCCCCGAGCAGCAGGTCAAGTCCTGGCCGGCCTGGGCGCAGCGGCGCCTCGTCCTCGGCCTCGACCTGCAGGGCGGCTCCTATCTGCTGCTCGAGGTCGACGCCAACTACGTGAAGAAGGAGCGGCTGGACGCCGTTCGCGACGATGTGCGGCGCGTGCTGCGCGATGCCAAGATTGCCTATACCGGCCTTGCCGTCCGCAATGACGCCGTCGAGGTTCGCGTCACGCGCGACACCGAAGCCGCGACCGCGCTGTCCAAGCTGCGCGACCTCGCGCAGCCGATCGGCGGCCTGATGGGATCGGGCGGCCAGCGCGATCTCGAGGTAGCCGATGCCGGCGGCGGCGTGATCCGCCTGACGATCCCGCAGGCCGCGATGCTCGACCGCATGCGCAAGACCATCGAGCAGTCGATCCAGATCGTCGAGCGGCGCGTCAATGAGCTCGGCACCGTCGAGCCCGTGATCCAGCGCCAGGGTTCGGACCGCATCCTGGTGCAGGTGCCCGGTCTGCAGGACCCGACGCGGCTCAAGGAGCTGCTCGGCAAGACCGCCAAGATGGAATTCCGCATGGTCGACACCTCGGTGTCGCCCGACCAGGCCACGCAGGGCCGGGTGCCGCCCGACTCCGAACTGTTGATGAGCGCCTCGCCGCCACCGGTGCCGTACGTCGTCAAGAAGCAGGTGCTGGTCTCCGGCGGCGATCTGACCGACGCGCAGCCCGGCTTCGACCAGCGCACCGGCGAGCCGATCGTCAGCTTCAAGTTCAACACCTCGGGCGCCCGCAAATTCGCGCAGGCGACCTCGGAGAATGTCGGCCTGCCGTTTGCGATCGTGCTCGACAACAAGGTGATCTCGGCGCCGGTGATCCGCGAGCCGATCACCGGCGGGCAGGGCCAGATCTCGGGCAGCTTCACGGTGCAATCTGCCAACGATCTCGCCATCCTGCTGCGCGCCGGCGCGCTGCCGGCACCGCTCGCCGTGGTCGAGGAGCGCACCGTTGGTCCCGGCCTCGGCCAGGACTCGATCGAGAAGGGCGAGCTTGCGGCCTATGTCGGCTCGATCCTCGTCATCGTGTTCATGCTGGTGACCTACCGGCTGTTCGGCGTGTTCGCTAATATCGCCGTCGTCATCAACGTCGCGATGATCTTCGGCCTGTTGTCGCTGCTCAACGCCACGCTGACGCTGCCCGGCATCGCGGGCATCGTGCTCACCGTCGGCATCGCGGTCGACTCCAACGTGCTGATCTACGAGCGCATCCGCGAGGAACTGCGCGGCGGGCGCAACGCGATCTCGGCGATCGACGCCGGCTTCAAGCGGGCGCTCGCCACCATCCTCGACTCCAACATCACCACTTTCATTGCCGCTGCGGTGCTGTTCTATATCGGCACCGGACCGGTGCGCGGTTTTGCCGTGACGCTCGGCATCGGCATCATCACCACGGTGTTCACCGCCTTCACGATGACGCGCCTGATCGTCGCCGCGTGGGTGCGCTGGAAGCGGCCGCAAACCGTGCCGATCTGAGAGGCCTGTTGTGACTCATTACGTTCTCATCGGCCTTGGTATCCTGATCGCCGTCCTGACCGTGGTCGCGGCGCTCGGCCTCATGCCGTCGTTGCGCATCGTGCCCGACGATACGCATTTCGATTTCACCCGCTTCCGCCGCATCAGCTTCCCGGTGTCGGCGCTGCTCTCGATCCTCGCGATCACGCTGTTCTTCACCCACGGCCTGAACTTCGGCATCGACTTCAAGGGCGGCACGCTGCTGGAGGTGCGGGCGAAGTCCGGCACCGCCGACATCGCCGGCATGCGCACGACATTGAGCAGTCTCGGTCTCGGCGAAGTCCAGTTGCAGCAGTTCGGCGGCCCGGCCGAAGTCCTGATCCGCGTCGCCGAGCAGCCCGGCGGCGACAAGGCGCAGCAGGACGCGGTAACCAAGGTGCGCGGCGCGCTCGGCGATTCCGTCGATTACCGCCGCGTCGAGGTGGTGGGGCCGCGCGTCTCCGGCGAGCTGCTCGCTTACGGCATGCTCGGCCTAATGTTCGCGATCGTCGGCATCCTGATGTATCTCTGGTTCCGCTTCGAGTGGCAGTTCGCGCTCGGCGCCATGATCGCCAACGTCCACGATATCGTGCTGACCATCGGCTTCATGTCGATCACCCAGGTCGATTTCGACCTGACCAGCATCGCGGCGCTGCTGACCATTCTGGGCTATTCGCTGAACGACACCGTCGTCATCTACGACCGTATCCGCGAGATGCTGCGGCGCTACAAGAAGATGCCGATGCCGCAGCTGCTTAACGAATCGATCAATTCGACCCTGTCGCGCTCGATCATCACCCACGTCACGGTGACCCTGGCGCTGCTCGCATTGCTGCTGTTCGGCGGCACGGCGATCCACAGCTTCACCGCGGTGATGATGTTCGGCGTGGTGCTGGTCGGCACCTATACCTCGATCTTCATTGCGGCGCCGATCCTGATCTATCTCGGCGTTCACACCACGCGGGGCGAGTCGGCGGCGGAGGCGGCCGAGCAGAAGCCGGGCGCGGCAGCCAAGAAGTAGCTGGTCATGAGCAATCCCTCGGACGCTCCCCATCTTCCGAGGTCGGCGCCGATCGAAGCCTACGGCAAAGGTGGCTTCGCATTCGCCGATATGTCGCATCGTGGCTCGCTGCTGTGCCTGCCTGACTCGATGTGGGCGTGGCCGGTGACTGGGCCGCGGGAGATCGACGAATATTCGCTGCAAAAGGTATTTGCGGCAGCGAACGCGATCGACACGTTGATCGTCGGCACCGGCAATGAGGTCTGGGTCCCGCCAAAGCGCCTGCGCGAGGCCCTGCGTGCGGTGCATGTGGTGCTCGACGCCATGCAGACGGGTCCCGCGATCCGCACCTACAACGTCATGCTGGGCGAGCGGCGGCGCGTCGCGGCGGCGCTGATCGCGGTGCCATGACGGCGACCGACGCACCGAAGGACGGCGCGGCCATCTGCGCCGATCTGGTGCGGACCCATGATTTCGTGCGCTACGCATCGACCTTGTTCGTGCCTGCCCCCGAGCGCCGGGCGCTGCTGTCGATCTGGGCCTTCAACGTCGAGGTCACGCGGGTGCACGAGCTGGTCAGCCAGCCACTGCCAGGCGAGATGCGGCTGCAATGGTGGAGCGACATGCTGGCCGGCACGGAGCACGGCAGCATCGAGGGCAATCCGGTCGCGGCCGAGCTGCTGCAGACCATCCGCAAGCACCGCCTGCCGGTATCGGCGCTGTCGCGCCTGGTCGAGGAGCACCAGTTCGACCTCTACAACGATCCGATGCCGTCGCTGGCCGCGCTCGAGGGTTATCTCGAGGCCACTGCCTCGGCGCTGTTCTTGCTCGTCGCGCGCGTGATGGCGCGGCCGTCGGAGGCAATTGATCATCTGGCGCGCCATGCCGGCCTCGCGCAGGGCATGGCGCAGGTGATCGCGACGCTGGCGCGCGATGCGTCGCGGCAGCAGCTATTCCTGCCGCTGGAG
The DNA here is from genome assembly GCF_020329505.1 of Bradyrhizobium semiaridum. GTDB lineage: Bacteria > Pseudomonadota > Alphaproteobacteria > Rhizobiales > Xanthobacteraceae > Bradyrhizobium > Bradyrhizobium semiaridum. The sequence goes on along the minus strand of NZ_JAGKJJ010000001.1, from coordinate 220,560 downwards.
ATATTGCAGCAGCACGGCAGCAGCACGGCGGAGGTCTTTGCCGGCAAGCCGACGCCGGCAATCCGCGCATCCGTCGCTCAGCTCGCGGGCGAGGCGCAGCGTCATCTCGCGACCGCGCTCGACTTGCTCGCCGATGTGCCCTCCGAAGTCAGGCGCGTCTTCCTGCCGCTGGCGCAAGTCCGGCGCGAGCTCACGCTGATGGCGCGGGCCGACTACGATCCGTTCCTGCCCAAGCCGGCGTCGCGGCTGCGCGTGCTCTGGACCTTGTGGCGCGCCGCCCGCGGGCGGCAGTTCGGCGCTTAGCTTCGACCTTTTTCGATGTGCTTGGTGAACAGCCGGATCGTCGCGCCCTTGATTACCGGGCCGCTGTCATAGAGGTCGGATGCGATCTGCTCGATAGCATCGCGCAGGGCGATGAACTGGGCCTGGCGCGCCATGCTCGGCGTTCCCTTGGTGCCCGCCAGCTCGTCCATCGCAGCATCGCTGATCTGGCATTCGATTTCCTGATCGCCGTTCATCATGGTGAAACCGAACGCCAGGCGTTCGGAATCGTAGCCCCCGATACGGCCACGGGTCAGTGGCATGAAGTTTGTCCCTTGAGCGCGCTAGCCGCCTGCAAGAGTGCGGTTTCGCCACGCATTTGTCGAGGGCCGCAGCGCGCCTGTTCAGCGCGACGCGCGATCCATCTCGGCGACTTCGAAATTGAAGCGATCGCGCAGATTTTTCCGCTGCTCGAGAATGTCCTTGAGGAATTCGCGGTCGGCGTCGCTGCGCATCATCGGTTCGATGAGGTCGATCTGATTCATGGCGACGAGTTGCAGGATCTCGGTGCGCGGCTTGCCGGCGGCATCGCGCGGCAGCGCGTGCACGATCTGGATATGCTCGGGCGGCTTGACGCCTCTCGCCGCCGCAAGCTCGTTGCGCAGCGTCTTCTCCAGCGCGGACTGATCGGCTTCGACGAAGGCGTAGAGTCCGACGCCGACGCGCCGGTCGGCGAAGGCGACGATCGCGGTGTCGCGCACGTCAGGGTTCTTGCGAATCAGGTCGGCCAGTACGGGCGCATCGTTGACCAGCCGCCGGCCGCCGCCTTCGCGGTCGGTGAAGTTGAAGATGCCGCGCGTGATCGCTTGGTAGACTTTCTTGCCGGTCTTGAGCCAGATGCTGGCGAACGGGGATTTCCGTGCCAGCACCTTGCGTTCCTTCGGCGTCAGCGCCTCGGGCGCGTAGCTGCGCTTGTGCTTCAGGAGATGACGCAGATCCTCATAGGCCGCGATGCGGAACAGCCGGCTGCGGCTCTTGAAGCAGGCGGCGAGCTGGAAGTCGGTAACGTAGGCGCGGCCGTCGTGGCCGACCAGCCAGTTCTGCTCCTTGGCGAGATCGTTGTGGCAGATGCCGGCACGGTGCAGCCTGCGCAGCGCGGCCTTCGCCGAACGGAAATAGGCGACGTCGCCGCGCGGCTTGGCCAAGTGCAGCGCCACGCCGTCGATGAAGCCGCGCACCAGCGCGCGCCGCCCGGCCCACAGCAGTCGTGGTCCGACGTCGAGATCGCGCGCCAAGGTCAGCGCGCGGCGCTCGCGCCAGAACAGATGGAGCGCAAGTCCGAACGACCAGAACGGCACCTGGTCGAGCCGGCGCAGCACGCCCTCGACCTCCCCATCTTCAGCGCGGAAGCGGCCGCGCTCGACGGTGGAAAACACATCGCGCTTGAGCAGCACGCCCTGGCTCCATCGCGCCGACAGGGTGGCCGCGTCGTCTTTCGGCAGGCTCATGATGCTCAGGCCGCCACCGCGACGCGCAGGTGCTCTGCGATCCAGTGATCGAGATCGGCAAGCGCGCGAGCGCTCATCGCCTGCTTCTTGGCGACGGTCTTCTCGTTGCCGCGCAGCCGCGAGCCGTCCGGTTTCCTGGTCGGCGGATTGGCGAGCGGCGGGAACAGGCCGAAATTGATGTTCATCGGCTGGAACGAGCGCGGGCCGCTCTCGATCGTCTCGATATGGCCGCCGGTGATGTGGCCGAGCAGAGCGCCGAGCGCGGTCGTCGCAGGCGGCGGGGTCAGCGCGAGGCCCCGCGCGTCCGACGCGGCGCAAAGCCCTGCGACCAGCCCGACGCTGGCCGATTCCACGTAGCCCTCGCAGCCCGTCATCTGTCCTGCAAAGCGCAGCCGCGGCTGCGCGCGCAGGCGCAATTGCGCATCGAGCAGCTTTGGCGAGTTGAGGAAGGTGTTGCGATGCAGCCCGCCGAGGCGCGCGAACTCGGCCTTTTCGAGCCCCGGAATGGTCCGGAACACGCGCTGTTGCGCACCGTGCTTCAGCTTAGTCTGAAAACCGACGATGTTGTAGAGCGTGCCGAGCTTGTTGTCCTGCCGGAGCTGCACGATCGCATACGGCTTCACGGTCGGATTGTGCGGATTGGTGAGTCCCACCGGCTTCATCGGCCCGTGGCGCAGCGTTTCGTGGCCGCGCTCGGCCATCACCTCGACCGGCAGGCAGCCGTCGAAATAAGGCGTGTTGGTCTCCCACTCCTTGAAGTCGACCTTCTCACCTTCGAGCAACGCTGCAACAAAGGCGTCGTACTGCTCTCTGGTCATCGGGCAGTTGATGTAGTCGGCGCCGGTGCCGCCGGGCCCGACCTTGTCGTAGCGCGACTGGAACCAGGCCACCGACATGTCGATGGACTCCCGGTGCACGATCGGTGCGATCGCGTCGAAGAACGCCAGCGCATTCTCGTCCGTCAACTGCCCGATGGCATCGGCGAGCGGTGCCGAGGTGAGGGGGCCGGTTGCGACGATAACGTTGCTCCAGTCGGCCGGCGGCAGGCCCGCGACTTCCTCGCGGCTGATCTCGATCAGCGGGTGCTCGTGCAGCGCCCGCGTGACGGCGGCGGAGAAGCCGTCGCGATCGACCGCCAGTGCGCCGCCGGCGGGCACCTGGTTGGCGTCCGCCGACCGCATGATCAGCGAGCCCAGCCGCCGCATCTCGGCATGCAGCAGCCCGACGGCGTTGTTGGCGGCGTCGTCCGAGCGGAAGGAATTCGAGCAGACGAGTTCGGCGCAGCCGTCGGTGCGGTGTGCCTCGGTCATCCGCTGCGGGCGCATCTCGTGCAGGACGACGCGGACGCCCGAATTGGCGACCTGCCAGGCGGCTTCCGAGCCGGCGAGCCCCGCGCCGACGATGTGCACGGGTTGGAGAGAAGAGTGATGCGGTGTCATCGCGCAGCGTTAGCGCGTTTTGATCCCGTGCGCATCTGAAACCGAGCCATGGTCCTTCCAGCGACGTGGATACCGCCGCTCCCGTGTCCAATCGGAACGGAAGGCCCTGGAAACGACAACGCCCGCTGCAGGAGCGGGCGTTATCCGTCATTCAGATGGCTTGCAGATGGCTTGCCGGTGATTAGCCGTTGTAGGTACCGGCCGCAACGCGCGGAATGTCCGAGCGATCGAGGCCGATATCGGCCAGCTCGCGATCGCTGAGCTGGGACAGTTCGCTGACATTGCGCTGATAATCCCGGAAAGCCTGGATCATGCGGATGAGCGAGAGCAACATGGTAGTCTCCTAGTAGTTCGGATTCAGCCTTTCAGAGCCTCATCGTTGAAGTGAATATAGATGATATGGTGCAGCGCGGTAGTTCCGATGTTGCGATGCAGCTAGGCTAAAAACGCATGCCGATGGTAAGATTTGATTAAAACTTTCGGTCGCTTCTGATCCGTCCCCGAAAGGCGGTCTCAAGGGCCTTGGCGCTCCTGAAACAACTTGCATCGGATCAATGCGTTACGCAGGTTTTCGGTGTTGTCCCGAACGTTGAAGAGATGGTACTTCAGGACCGCTGGAGCAAGCGTTGGTTGTCTCAGCCGCTAGTTTGGTTTGGGCAGGTTCCATGCGCGATCCGCATGCACTAACCGGCATAATAGTGATTTTATATTCATTACATGGCGTCGAAACCTACACGAGATGGCCGGGCGTCAATCGGTCGCATTGACCTAAGAGGTATTTTCCTCAGGCCGGGCAGCAAAAGATCTCGGTCCAGAGCGGATGATCGCTCAGGGTGTATTGCCGAGTATCACAGCTGCGAACGATCGGATCGTTCGAACGAGATCGCGCCGCAGCAGATCTGATTGGGCCGCACTTCCTTACCGACATGTAATCAAAGCGCTATGCAACGCATGCGCGCTACGCGTGCAGCGCTCATCACATTTGCATCGCGCGGATTTCATTCTGAACGCTGGCGGGAACAGGCGAATAATCATTTCGCAGATTCCGCAATCACGCTGGTTTCTGCCTAAGAAAAAAGATGGATGATGCCCATGATCAGAACGTTGATCGGCGCAGCCGCAGTGGCTGCCGTTGCTTGCGCTGTCGTTCCCGCTCACGCCGCCAAGAGGGGTGGCGGCGTCGGATGCAGCGGTGACAATCTGACCAAGACCGAATCCGCGGTGGAAGCGATGGCCGGGCGCGCGGGCGAGCTGGGTGGCGAAGTATGCGATGGTCTTGGCGTAAACTTCGCTCTTATTCCACTGCTGGATCACCGCGAAGTTTTCACTGCCGGGCTCCCAATCCTTGCCCTTCTTCCAGCCGTAGCTTTTCAGGAAGTTTGCCGTTGAGGCGAGCACGTCGGGCACGTTGCGCAACAGGTCGCGCTTGCCGTTGTTGTCGAAGTCGACCGCGAACTTGATGTAGGACGACGGCATGAACTGGGTCTGGCCGAGCTCGCCGGCCCAGGCGCCGCGCATCTCCTGCGGCGTCAGATCGCCGCGATCGATGATGCGCAGCGCATCGAGCATCTCGGCCTTGAACATGTCGGAGCGGCGGCAATCATAGGCCAGCGTCGCCAGCGAGCGAATGGTGGAGAATTTGCCGATATTGACGCCGAAGTCGGTTTCCAGCCCCCAGATCGCGACGAGGATCTCCGGCGGCACGCCGTAAGCCTCCTCGATCCGCGACAGCACCGAGCCGTATTGCTTCAGCATGTTCGAGCCGCGGGTGAGGCGCGGCGGCACCATGCGGGCGGAGAACTGCTCGAAGGTCTGGTTGAACACCTGCTGGGAATGGTCGCGTGCCAGGATCGCCTTGTCCTGGGTGACGCCGGCGAGGCCGGCCTGGATCGCGTTTTGCGATATGCCTTTGGCCGCCGCCTCCTTCTTGAAGTCGTCGAGCCAGGCCTCGAATGTCCCGGTGCCGCAGGGAGCGGCCAGGGCCGGCGCGACCGATGTCACGAGCCAGGCGCCAAGGGCGATCGTGGAAAGGGAAAGACGGGAGGTCATAGGGCCGTTCACTCCGAAAGGCTGCGCAGTCATCGACATTGGTCGCGGAACCTGGCGCGCATGTTCGCAGCAACCGCGGCCAAAAAAAGGCCCGCATTCGATCCATGATCTCAGATAGCGCAGCAAGCTTCACATCCCGTTGACGGCTGCCCCAAGCCTTGTGCGACGAAAAACCGCCGGCCGAGAGTCGGCCGGCGGTGGATGTCGAACCCGGACCGCTCACGATCGGAGCAGATCGCTAGCCGCGATCGCTCCGGCGCCACGGGAACAGGTTGGCCGGGAAATCAGCCGCCGGCTTCCGCGCGCGTGCTTTCGGAATGACCGGCCGCGCATTCGGATCCTTGACAATGACCGCACGATACAGATGCCAGGTGGCGTGGCCCAGCAATGGGACCACGACGGCGAGGCCGAGGAAGAACGGGATCGTCCCCAGCACCAGCAGCACGGCGACGATCAGGCCCCAGGCCAGCATCGGCACCGGGTTCTGCGCGACGACACGCATCGACATCGTCATTGCTTCGCCGGCGCTTGCCTGGCGGTCGAGCATGATCGGGAACGCCACCACGCTGATGCAGAGCGCCACCAGCGCGAACAGGAAGCCGACGCCGCAGCCGACCACGATCAGCCACCAGCCTTGCTGGGTGGTCAGGACGCGCGCGGCAAAATCAGGAATGTTGGCCGCGGTCTCGTAGCCGAACACCGCCGTATAGATCGCCTGCGCAGTGGCGATCCAGGTCACGAACAGCGCGAACAGCAGCGTGCCGACCCCGAGCATCGCGCCGAACGAGGGCGAGCGGAACACCTCCATGGCATCCCAGGCGGAGGCTTCCTCGCCGTTCTCGCGGCGGCGGCTCATCTCGTAGAGGCCGATTGCGGCAAACGGACCGAGCAAGGCAAAGCCCGCGGCCAGCGGAAACAGCAGGGGCAGCACGGAATAGCCGTGCACCGTGCGCGCCAGCACGAGGCCGAGCACGGGATAGATCAGGCACAGGATGATGGCGTGTGTCGGGATCGCCTTGAAGTCTTCCCAGCCGAGCCGCAGCGCCTGATGCAGATCGGACAGGCCGATGGTACGGATCACTGGCGCAGAGGCGATGCTTTGCTCGCCCTGCGTCATCAATGGGACATTGCCTTGATATGACGTGGCCATGGTCGTTGTCTCCCTGGCGGCCGCATCTTGCGCCCGCACGCGGGCACAAGCGCGCCGCTCTCGAAGCGATCACGAGCAGAGCCAGACGCGAAAGACAAAGCAGGAACTGGCCATGTCGCGAACTGTGCAACGAAGGGTACACCCAAACCGGGCTGGGCCAAAGGGATTCACGCGCAAGTGAATGTCGCATTGGCAAGCTATGGATGGAGCGATACAGTTTAGCTGCGACCGCGGTCGGACGTCCCAGCGCCGTCCGACCTTCACACCATCTCAAGTCCAGTGGGAGCGAACGATGAGCATTTTCGGAAAAATCATGGGCGCGATCTTCGGAAGCAGCGCGAGCGCAGCGCCCGCCGGTGGAACGGCTGCGGGCGCAGCTCCCGCCGGTGGCCCCGCCGGCAGCGCATCGTCTCCCGCAGCAGCGCCGGCCGCGGCGCCCGGTCAGACCGTCGACGTGGCTCCCATCCTCGACAAGGCGGTTGCCGCGAAAGGGGAGAAGCTGGAATGGCGCACCTCGATCGTCGACCTGATGAAGGCGCTGGACATCGACTCCAGCCTGTCCGCCCGCAAGGAGCTCGCCAAGGAGCTCGGTTACACCGGCGACACCAACGATTCCGCCAGCATGAACATCTGGCTGCACAAGCAGGTGATGACCAAGCTCGCAGCCAATGGCGGCAAGCTGCCGGCAGACATCAAGCACTGACGGGATCATCATCGCGCACGTGAACCAGGGCCCGCCGCAGCGCGGGCCCTTTTTTGTCGAACGCCGAGCCTCTATAGATCGGCCAACAACAACAAGGAGAACGCCCATGACTGATCTCGACCGCCGCGCCGTGCTGACGACCGGCGCGCTGGCGCTGGCCGGCGCCGCCGTGCAATCCGCACCGGTACAGGCGCAGGCCGGACCGAAGGCGATGTTTCCGGTCCCGGCGGTGACGATCCCGATCGTCGGCGAGGCCGAGGTGTTCCAGGTCCGCCGCATCTATTGCATCGGCCGCAACTATGCGGCGCATGCGATCGAGCGCGGCTCCGATCCGACCCGCGAGCCGCCGTTCTTCTTTCAGAAGCCGACGGACGCGATCCAGAACGTTGCGGTCGGCATCGTCGCCGATCATCCCTATCCGTCGCTGACCAAGAACTATCACCACGAGGTCGAGCTGGTCGCCGCGCTGAAATCCGGCGGCACCAATATCCCGGCCGACAAGGCGCTCGATCACGTCTACGGCTACGCGCTCGGCCTCGACATGACGCGCCGCGATTTGCAGAATGGCATGGCCGCCGAGAAGAAGCCGTGGGAGATCGGCAAAAGCTTTGACCACGCCGCGGTGCTCGGACCGATCCACCCCGCGAGCAAGACCGGTCACTTCACGCAGGGCGCGATCTCGCTCGCGGTCAACGGCACGGTGCGGCAGAGCTCCGACCTGAAGAACATGATCTGGAGCGTCGCCGAGCAGATCGCAAAACTCTCGGAGGCCTTCGAGCTGAAGGCCGGCGACATCATCTATTCCGGCACGCCGGAAAATGTCGGCCCGGTCGTCAAGGGCGACGTGCTGCTGTGCAAGCTCGAGGGCCTGCCCGACATGTCGATCAAGATCGTCTGACGGGCAGGGCGCTAGCCCGCGATGTCTGCGTATTCCGGATGCTTGCGCAAGTAGTCCACCACGAAGCCGCAGCCGGCGATCACCTTGTGGCCATCGGCGCGGATCAACTCCAGCGTCCCTTTGACCAGCTCCGATGCGATGCCGCGGCCGCGCAGCGCCCGCGGCGTCTCGGTGTGGGTGATGATGACGGCCGACGGCGTCCGCCGGTAATTCGCAAAAGCGAGGCCGCCTTCGGTGTCGAGCTCGAAGCGGTTTTCGGCCCTGTTGTCTCGGACGGCAGCCATCGCAAAATGCCGGTTGATTCACTCTGCCTGATCTAAGCGTGTGAACCCGAACCTGGGAAGCTGCGACCAACCCGCAAATTGGCATTTGTGGATTGTCGATATGCGCATTCTGGCTGGCCTGACCATCGTTTTGCTCGGGACCCTCGTGATCATCTCGAGCGCATCTCAAGCATCCGCGGGCGACGATCCGAGCTGGCAGGCCTGTGTCGGTGCGGCGACGCCGCTGGGCGACCGCGTGGCGGCCTGCAACGCAGTGATCGAGGGTCGGACCGAGACCGGCAGGCGGCTGGCGGCAGCCTACTGCAACCGTGGCCACGGTCTGACCGAGAAGCGCGAGCTCGATGCGGCGCTCGCCGACCTCAACGAGGCGATCAAGCTCGATCCGGCCTATGCCTGCGCCTATACCAATCGCGGCCGCGTCTATGCCTTCAAGAAGGACCTCGATCACGCCATCGCCGACTATGACGAGGCGATCCGCATCGATCCCAGCTTCGCGCTGGCCTATAACAATCGCGGCGATGCCTGGTTCAATAAGGGCGATCTCGATCGCGCGCTGGCCGACTTCGACCTCGCGATCAAGTACAACCCGAAGCTGGCTACCGCTTACGGCAATCGCGGCTTTCTCTACTACCGCAAGCGCGATGCCGCGCACGCGATCGCCGACTTCAGCACCGAGATCAAGCTCGAGCCCAACGTGCTCGCCTACATCAATCGCGGCAACGTCTATCGCGATACCGAGCAGCTCGACCGCGCCGCCGCCGACTATGGCGAGGCGGCGAAGATCGCGCCGACCGATGCGCGCGGCTGGCGCAACCGCGGCATGATCCGCCTGTTCCAGGGCGACAACAAGGGTGGGATCGCGGACTACGACAAGGCGCTGCAATACGATCCGGACGACGCCTACTCCTGGAATAACCGCGGGCAGGCCAAGCTGCGGCTGGGCAACAAGCAGGGCGCAGCGGCCGATTTGCGCAAGGCGCTGGAGTTGCGCCCGGACTTGAAGACCGCGCAGGAGGCGCTGGCACGCCTCCGCGCGACACGATGACGCTCGGCCGCCGTTGCCGCATCGCACACTGCGCCTCAGGCCTTGCGAGCCAATAGGTTTCCATTACGTTTGATGCCAGACATACGCCCCCGCTGCGGCCGGATGGTCGTCTGATACGGAGTGGGTTTTGCCGGCCGCCGACGTATGCCCCTTTTCGGAGGAGGTTCGTCATGTCGGACATGCGTTTCTTCAGAATACACCGTCCCTGGGAAGACTGGGCTGGCATGCTGCTCGGCGTGCTGATCATGGTCTCGCCCTGGTTTCCGCTTCAAGCGCGCGACATCGTCGATGTCGAACGCAGCCACCTGATCCTCAACTGCTTCGTGGTCGGCATGCTGGTGCTGGGCCTTGCCCAGCTCGAATATGTCGCGCTGCAACGCTGGGAGGAGGTGGCGAGCATCGTGATCGGGCTCTGGCTGATGGCGTCGCCCTTCGTGCTCGGCTATGCCGGCGACCAGGCGCTGCAGCTCTGGCACATCGTGCTCGGCGCGCTGGTCGTGGTGCTCGGCGCCTTGCAGCTCTGGCAGGACTGGAACCTGAGCGATCAGGAGCTGGCCAAGCATCCGCAATAGGCAGACGGGCTTTCGGTCGGGACGGCGGGCGTCGCGCGGGCCTTGCGGGAGGCTGCGGCTTGGCGATAAACCGGGTCGCATGATCCCCCTTGCGGCGCTTGAAGACGCCCGGTCCCGACCGAGGAAACAGCTGATGACCGTCCTGACCTTGCCCATTGTGTTGCACGTATCGGCGGGCCGGCGGCGATGAGCGGAGCAGCCTCGACCGCGCCGCGCGGCGGCATCGCGCGGGTGTCGCGGCGGGTGATGAACCTCGCCTACATCCTGACCCAGAACGCCCGCCGCCACGTCGACCGGCCCGGCTTCATCTGGAACGAGAAGGCCTGGTCGTGGCGCCATATCGACCAGAATGTCTCGGCGCTGGCGGCGGCGCTCGCCGCGCGCGGCATCGTCAAGGGCGACCGCATTCTGGTCCATTCCAAGAACTGCGACGAGATGTTCTGGTCGATGTTCGCGGCCTTCAGGCTCGGCGCGGTCTGGGTGCCGACCAATTTCCGCCTGATGCCTGATGAGGTCGCCTATCTCGCCGCGGCTTCCGGCGCCAAGGCGTTCCTGTGCCATGCCGACTTTCCTGAGCACGCCGGGGCGGCGGCCAATCCTGCGCTCGAATTCACCTGGCGGATCGGCGAGGAGGGCAGCAGCTTCGGTGAAGCGACGGTCGGCGACGTCATCGCCAGACACGCCGGCGCCGAGGTCGAGAACACCCCGGTCGAGTACGACGATCCTTGCTGGTTCTTCTTCACCTCCGGCACCACCGGCCGTTCCAAGGCCGCGGTGCTGACCCATGGCCAGATGGCCTTCGTCATCACCAATCATCTCGCCGACCTGATGCCCGGCACCACCGAGCGGGACGCCTCGCTGGTGGTGGCGCCGCTGTCGCACGGCGCCGGCGTGCATCAGCTGGTGCAGAGTGCGCGCGGCGTGCCGACCATCCTGCTGCCGTCGGAGAAATTCGACATCGCGGAGGCGTACCGGCTGATCGCAAAACACCGCGTCAGCAACATGTTCACGGTGCCGACCATCCTGAAGATGATGGTCGAGCATCCCGCGGCCGACCAGCACGACCATTCCTCGCTGCGCTACATCATCTATGCCGGCGCGCCGATGTATCGCGAGGACCAGAAAGCGGCGCTGGCAAAGCTCGGCGGCGTGCTGGTGCAGTACTTTGGGCTCGGCGAGGTCACCGGCAACATCACCGTGCTGCCGCCCGCGTTGCACGATCCGGAGGATGGTCCGCATGCACGGATCGGCACCTGCGGCTTCGAGCGCACCGGGATGCAGGTCTCTATCCAAGGCGATGACGGGCGCGAGTTGAAGCCGTTCGAGACCGGAGAGATTTGTGTGATCGGGCCCGGCGTGTTCGCCGGCTATTACGACAACCCCGAGGCCAATGCGAAGGCGTTTCGCGACGGCTGGTTCCGCACCGGCGATCTCGGCCACATCGACGCGGAAGGTTTCGTCTACATCACCGGCCGTGCCTCCGACATGTACATTTCTGGCGGCTCCAACATCTATCCGCGCGAGATCGAGGAGAAGATCCTGACCCATCCCGCGGTCGGCGAGGTCGCCGTGCTCGGCGTGCCCGACCCGTTCTGGGGCGAGGTCGGCGTCGCCGTCTGCGTCGCACGGGAGGGCGCCGAGGCCGTCAGCGAGGCGGAGCTAGCGGCGTATCTCGCGCCAAAGGTGCCGCGCTACAAGATGCCGAAGCGCTTCTTCTTCTGGGAGGCGCTGCCGAAGTCCGGCTACGGCAAGGTGCCGAAGCGGCTGATCCGTGACGAGCTCGAGTCGCGCGGGCTGCTCGAGGTGATCGCCAAATCGACGGGCGCCTGAGCCGATGCGCAGCATCGCCCAGCCCGGCGCACCGCTCGCCGAGCGCATCCAGTGGGTCGCGGCGCGCGGCCGGGCCTTTTCGTTCACGCTCGAGGCCGGCATTCCCTTGCTCGAGGCTGTCAGGCGCGGCTTCGCCGCGGAGGGCTTTTGCAGCGGCGTGCTCAGCGCGAAGGGCGGGGCGCTCGGACCATTCGCCTATGTGATGCCGGCGCTGTCGAAGGACGGCGCCAACGCCGCTTTCTACAGCGAGACCTTTCGTCCCGCCGGCGTCACGCGGCTGAAGCTCGCGGCGCTGACGTTCGGTATCCGCGACGGTGCGCCGTTCTTTCACTGCCATGGGCTGTGGACCGAAGCCGACGGCCGATTCAACGGCGGGCACATGCTGCCTGAGGAGACGGTGGTCGCCGAGCCGTTCGAGGTCAGCGCCTTCGGCATCGACGGCGCGATGTTCCTGGCCGAGCCCGACAGCGAGACCAATTTCAAGCTGTTCGGTCCCGTTGCGGCTGCGCCGACCGGCGCGAAGACGAATAGCCGCGCCTTCGCACTGCGGCTGCGGCCGAACCAGGATGTCGCCTGCGCGCTGCAGGGCTTTTGCCGCGAGCACGGCATCCTGCGCGCGCGGCTGCATGGCGGCGTCGGCTCGACGATCGGCGCCGTCTTCAGCGACGGCAGCAGCGTGGTGCCGTTCGCGACCGAGCTCGCGGTGATCGCGGGTGCGATCGCGCCCGACGCCAACCGCCGCCTGCGCGCCAGCCTCGACGTCGCGCTGGTCGACTATCTCGGCGGCATCGCCGAGGGCCGCCTGGTGCGCGGCGACAATCCGGTGCTGATGACGATGGAGCTCGTGCTCGAAGTGCTGGAGGAGGCGGAGCGCCCGTAGAGGGGCGGCCTCGTCGCGCAGCAATTGATACTTGGGGTAATGGGGCCTGGCTTTCGCCAGGACGACACTGAACATGTTGCACGGCCGCTGAGTCATACATTCGCGTTCTCGCGACATTTTTTGTCCGAGCTTTGCTTGTCGCTTCGCCGCCCTGAGAGCAGAGGGCGCAGGGAAAGCCGGGTGCCGATCGCACCCATGGGCCCCGAGCAATGGGTAGAAAGCTCGGGGGTAGGACCACAGGTGTAACCGGAAACAACCCGGCTTCCCCTGCGCGATGGGTTACGGCTTATACGTGCTTACCCCGGCGAGACTGGGCTTGTTTGTCACCGCTTCCGCAAAGACGCTTGCGCGTCTTGCGATAGGACACCTGCCGCTAGGGCGTCCGGCCTGCACGATTTCACCGTCCGCCTCGCGTGCTGTCGTCACTGACACGCGCGGCGTCCACCGCATCTCACCGCAACACCGTGACGATGCGCAGCGCCCCTCGATCGCGTGAGACGGCGCGCATTAAATCCGCGAGTTGGGGTGTTTGTCAAGAGCTAATTCGGAAAATACGAACGATGGTGCGGCAAAACAGAAATGAGGGCCGCCGGCAAATCCGCGATCGCGACACTACCGCCGCTTCCGCACATGAATGTTGATGTCGAGGTCGATCTCGCTGACGCAGGTCTGCTCGCTGCGATGCGAGCCGCCCTCGTGCCAGCGGCCCTTGCGCAGGCTGATGTCGCTGACATTGGCGAGCCGCAGGCAGCGCCATTGCGGCAGCCTGCCGGAACTAGCGCCGGCGAACTGCCAGGCCAGAACGACCTCTTCGCCGCTTCTGTTGTGGCCGATGATGTGCGGGCAGAGCTCGCGCGGGCGGCCGTCATAGTTGCAGACGACTTGCTGCTCGGTGAGGATCGCCTTGCGGAAGAGGGCGTAGGCGCTGGGCATGGTCGGCTCGTCTCCGATCGTCGATGTCTCCAGCATTGAACGGCGGAAAACCCGGCGCGATCCCCTGCGGTACAATGTTCCTGTTATGTTCTTGACGTGGGCAACCCGATCTGCGATTGTGCAGCAGCAATTGCGTAACTATCAGGGTGGGCGAGTGGCGCGGCGAAATCGCACGATCAATATGCCGGCGCCGTACTTGAAGCGCGTCTGGCTCGATCCCGCGCGGATCACTAATCGCAAGGTCTATCCGTTCGTGCTGCCGCTGCTGCGCGGCGATTTCGAGCTCGCCTTCGACAAGGCGATCACCATCATCGTCGGCGAGAACGGCACCGGCAAGTCGACGCTGCTGGAGGGCATTGCGGTGCTTGCGGGTTTCGACGATGCCGGTGGTGGTAAGGGTTACCGGCCGGTCGATCATTCAAGGGCGCTGGAGGAAACGGGCGGCTCGCTTGCTACCGCGCTTCGCGCGAGCTGGCTGCCGAAAATCACCAATGGCTGGTTCTTCCGGGCCGAGAGCTTTTTTTCGGTCGCCAGATATCTGGACGAGGCGGCGATGGACGTCGGAGCGCTGCCGCCCGACTTCCTGTCCTATTCACATGGCGAAGGCTTCCTGCGCTTCTTCGACGAACGCTGTGACAGGCAGGGCATCTTCATCTTCGACGAGCCGGAATCGGCGCTGTCGCCGTCACGCCAGATCGAGTTTCTGAAGCTGCTGCGACGGATGGATCAATCGGGCTATTGCCAGGTCATCATGGCCACCCACGCGCCGCTGCTGATGGCCTATCCCAACGCGACGCTGCTGCGGTTGTCGAAATACGGGCTCGAGCCGGTCGACGTGGAGCAGACCGATCACTACCGGGTCATGCGCGAGTTCTGCGCCGACCCGCGTGGATTTGTCGAGGCGGCGATCGAGGAGTGAATGCCTGGTACGCGCGGCTTGCCTGTCGGGGAAGCCGACGGCCGCGACTTCGCTCTGGTGCAAGCATCCGGTTTCCGTCCGGTCCAAAATGACCGGATCAAAAAACTCGGTCGGCGCTGGGCGGCGCGGGCCGAACACATATCGAGGAGACGGGATGAGGAGGACGATCGCGAAGGCTGCCGTCGTGGGGGCGGCGCTGGCTGTGCTGGGAGCCGCGTGGGCGCACGGGCCGACCCGCCAGAAGGTGCGGGAATCGATCGAGATCGACGCGCCGCAGGCCAAGGTTTGGGCGGTGATCGGCAATTTCCAGGACATGAGCTGGCTCGCCGGCGTCACCAGCACCGAGGGCCAGAAGGGCAACGAGATCGGCGCGACGCGGCGCCTGACGCTCGGGCCCGGCGCCACCGTCGACGAGGAGCTCTACAAATACGAGCCGGACATGTTGAGCTATTCCTATCGGATCACGGCCGTCGACGTGAGGGTGCTGCCGGTTACCAATTATTCCTCGACCCTGACGGTGTCGCCGGCGCCGGACGGCAAGGCCAAGGTGGAATGGGCCGGTGCGTTCTACCGCGGCTTCCCGAACAACGACCCGCCGCCCGAGCTGAGCGACGAGGCTGCGGTGAAGGCGGTGAGCGGGCTGTACAAGGCGGGGCTTCAAGGGCTGAAAAAGAAGATCGAGAGCGGCAGCTGAACGTGCGGCCGGTCATCATCGGATTGTTGCTCGCTTGCGCTGGCGCCGCGCAAGCCGAGGAGGCCTTCGTCACCAATCAGCTCAGCGATGACCTCACGGTCGTCGATCTCGCGACATCAAGACCGGTCGCGACGATCGCGATCGGCGGCAAGCCGGCTGGTGTCGCCGTCACGGCGGACGGCCGTTTTGCCTATGTGACCAGCCCCGACGCCAAGGCGGTGACCGTGGTCGACGCGTCAGCGCGTAAAGTCGTCGGCCGGGTCGATGTCGGCGGCGGCCCGCTCGGCATCGCGGTCGCGCCCGACGGCGCGACGGTCTACGTTGCCGACTGGTACGCCGCCGCGGTGCGGGTCATCGATGCCAGGGTACAACGGGTCGCGGCCAGCATCGCGGTCGGCGCCTCGCCATCCGGCCTCGCCGTGACGCCGGACGGGCACCTGCTGCTCTCCGCGGACCGCGACGACGACAGCGTGTCGATCATCGACACCGCCTCGCGCGAGCGGCGCGGGATCGTGAAGGTCGGCACCCGGCCATTCGGCATCACTATCGACGCCGAAGGCAAGCGCGCCTATACCGCCAATGTCGGCAGCAATGACGTCTCGGTGGTCGACATCGCCGCCGCGCGCGAGACCGGCCGCGTCCACGTCGGCCTGCGCCCCTACGCCGTGGCGCTGGCGCAGGGGCGCGGGTTTGTGACCGATCAATATGACGGTACCGTCAGCGTGTTCGATCTCGCGACCTTGCAGCCGATGAAGCGGATCACCGTCGGCGATTATCCCGAAGGCATCGAAGCGACGGCGGACGGCAAGCGCATCGTGGTCGCGAACTGGGAGAGCAACACGCTCAGCGTGATCGACGCCGCCGAGCTTAAGGTGATCGGCGAGATCAAGGTCGGCGACGGCCCGCGCGCGTTCGGGGCGTTCTTGAGAAGAACGGAGTAGGGCCGTAGCCCGCACGAGCGAAGCGACATGCGGGACAAGCGGCCCCCGGATGTCGCGTCGCTCATCCGGGCTACGCACCGCGGTCGTTGCAAGGGCGGCGGGTTACGCCTCGCCAATCCGCCCTATGCCCGCCATTTGTGCTATAGTCTCGCCGGAACGAACCAAAACTGGGAGGACGCCATGCATCATACCTTGGTGCCCAGTGACCACGTTGAGCACGTCAACGTCTACGGCCGCAATGGCACAAAACTCGGATCGATCGAACGGCTGATGCTCGACAAGCTGACCGGCACGGTCGCCTATGCCGTGATCAGGACCGGCGGATTGCTGAGCACGCACCGCCACTATCCCATCAGGTGGAGCGCGCTCAGATACGATCGCGAGCGCCTGGCCTACGAGGCCGACGCAACACTGGAAGAGCTGCAGGCCGGCCCCTGCGAACTCGACGGCGATGAATTCGACTGGGGCGACCGCTCAAGGGCGTACATGCATCCGAACTATTGGGCGGTATAACGGCGAGGGCGAATCGACGCTTGTAGCCCGCATGAGCGAAGCGCCATGCGGGACCGGTCGCTGTCGATGATCCGCGACCCCCGGATATCGCTTTGCTCATCCGGGCTACGTGGCGGCTTGCGCTACTCCGCCGCCTCGCTCGCCGTGCCGCTCTTCCTCGGCTTGCTGTTCGCCTTCTTCAGCACCGGAGCCAAAAACTTTCCCGTATAGCTCCGCGGCGCCTTGACGATATCCTCGGGCGGGCCCCAGGCGACGATTTCGCCGCCGCCGTCGCCGCCTTCGGGGCCGAGGTCGATCACCCAGTCGGCGGTCTTGATGACTTCGAGGTTGTGCTCGATCACCACCACAGTGTTGCCCTGGGCGACCAACTCATGCAGCACTTCGAGCAGCTTGGCGACGTCGTGAAAGTGCAGGCCGGTGGTCGGCTCGTCCAGAATGTAGAGCGTGCGGCCGGTGGCGCGTTTCGACAGCTCTTTCGCAAGCTTGACACGCTGGGCTTCGCCGCCGGACAGCGTGGTGGCCTGCTGGCCGACATGGATGTAGTCGAGGCCGACGCGGTGCAGGGTCTGGAACGTCTCGCGGACGCGCGGCACCGCCTTGAAGAATTCGGCGGCTTCCTCGACGGTCATGTCGAGCACGTCGGCGATGCTCTTGCCCTTGAACAGCACCTCGAGCGTCTCGCGGTTGTAGCGCTTGCCCTTGCAGGTGTCGCAGGTGACATAGACGTCCGGCAAAAAGTGCATCTCGATCTTGATGACGCCGTCGCCCTGGCAGGCCTCGCAGCGGCCGCCCTTGACGTTGAAGGAGAACCTGCCCGGCTCGTAGCCGCGCGCCTTGGCTTCCGGCAGGCCGGCGAACCATTCGCGGATCGGCGTGAAGGCGCCGGTATAGGTCGCGGGGTTGGAGCGCGGGGTGCGGCCGATCGGCGACTGGTCGATGTCGATGATCTTGTCGATATGTTCGAGGCCCTCGATGCGGTCGTGCGGTGCCGCGCCCTCGCTGGCGTTATTCAGCTTGCGGGCGATGGCGCGGTACAGCGTGTCGATCAAGAGCGTCGACTTGCCGCCGCCGGAGACTCCGGTCACGCAGGTGAACAGGCCGAGCGGAATCTCCGCCGAGACGTTCTTCAGATTGTTGCCGCGGGCGTTGACGACCTTGATGGTGCGGCGATGGTTCGGCGGCCGCCGCTCGGGCACGGGCACCGAGAGCTCGCCGGTAAGATATTTGCCGGTCAGCGACTTCGGATTGCGCATGATCTGGTCGGGCGTGCCTTCGGCGACGATGTTGCCGCCGTGCATGCCGGCGCCGGGGCCGATGTCGAGCACGTAGTCGGCGAGGCGGATGGCGTCCTCGTCATGCTCGACCACGACCACGGTATTGCCGAGGTCGCGCAGCCGCTTCAGGGTATCGAGCAGGCGGGCGTTGTCGCGCTGGTGCAGGCCGATCGACGGCTCGTCCAGCACGTAGAGCACGCCTGTCAGCCCCGAACCGATCTGCGAGGCGAGGCGGATGCGCTGGCTCTCGCCGCCCGACAGCGTGCCGGACGAGCGCGACAGCGTCAGGTAGTTCAGGCCGACATCGAGCAAAAAGGTGAGGCGCTCGCGGATCTCCTTGAGGATGCGCGTCGCGATCTCGTTCTGCTGCGCGTTCAGCACCGAGGGCACCGTTTCGAACCATTCGCCGGCGCGCTTGACCGACAGCTCGGAGATCTCGCCGATATGCTTGCCGCCGATCTTGACGCACAGCGCTTCCGGCTTCAGCCGGTGGCCGTTGCAGCCGGCGCAGGGCACGTCGGAAAAGTACTTGCCGAGCTCCTCGCGGGCCCACTCGCTCTCGGTCTCGCGATAGCGGCGGTTGATGTTGGTGATGACGCCCTCGAACGGCTTCTTGGTGTCGTAGGAGCGTACCCCGTCCTCGTAGGAGAACTTGATCTCGTCGTCGCCGGAGCCGTGCAGCAGCGCTTGCTGCACCTTCTTGGGCAGGTCCTTCCACTTGGTGTTCAGCGTGAACTTGTAGTGCTTGCCGAGCGCGGTCAGGGTCTGGATGTAATAGGGCGAGGACGACTTCGCCCAGGGCGCGATCGCGCCTTTGCCCAGTGGCAGCTCCTTGTCGGGGATGACGAGGTCCTCGTCGATATGCTGCTCGACGCCGAGGCCGCCGCAGGCCGGGCAGGCGCCATAGGGATTGTTGAACGAGAACAGGCGCGGCTCGATCTCAGGGATGGTGAAGCCGGACACCGGGCAGGCGAATTTCTCCGAGAACAGGATGCGCTCGGGGCCGCTCTTGTCGTGGATCTTTGCCGTTTTCTTCTTGTCGCCTTTCGTCTCGTCCGCCGTAGCGGCCGCTGCCGGCGCGTCGGCGTATTCGATCACGGCGAGGCCGTCGGCGAGCTTCAGCGCGGTCTCAAAGCTTTCGGCGAGGCGCTGGGCGAGGTCGGAACGTACCACGATGCGGTCGACCACGACGTCGATGTCGTGCGGGAACTTCTTGTCGAGCGTGGGCGCCTCCGACAGCTCGTAGAAAGTGCCGTCGATCTTGACGCGCTGAAAGCCCTTCTTGAGGTACTCGGCGAGCTCCTTCTTGTATTCGCCCTTGCGGCCGCGCACGACCGGCGCCAGCAGATAGAGGCGGGTGCCCTCGGGCAAACCAAGCACGCGGTCGACCATCTGCGAGACGATCTGGCTCTCGATCGGCAGGCCGGTGGCCGGCGAATAGGGCACGCCGACGCGGGCCCAGAGCAGGCGCATATAGTCGTAGATCTCGGTGACGGTGCCGACGGTGGAGCGCGGGTTCTTCGAGGTCGTCTTCTGCTCGATCGAGATCGCCGGCGAGAGGCCGTCGATCTGGTCGACGTCCGGCTTCTGCATCATCTCCAGAAATTGGCGCGCATAGGCCGACAGCGATTCGACGTAGCGGCGCTGGCCCTCGGCATAGATGGTGTCGAACGCCAGCGAGGATTTTCCGGAGCCGGACAGGCCCGTAAACACGACCAACTTGTCGCGCGGGATCTCGACGTCGATGTTCTTCAGATTGTGTTCGCGCGCGCCACGGATCGTGATGGCACGCGATGAGGAGCCGGCGGTCTGTTGGCGCTTCGCCTTGAGCACTTCATCCATAGCGACAGTTCCGGGCGCCGGAGTGAGCGCCTTTTTGGGCGCGCATCACCGGTGATGCCGGGATCATGCGCCGATGGGTGTGAAGACTGGAACGTAGGAAGAACGGCGGCGAATTTCCAGTGCCATATTGAGTCCATCAACGGATAGTTCGCTCGATGGCAGCAGGCGTCAGCAGCGGGTGTTCCGGGCTAGGAAACCGGCAAAGAAAAAAGGCCGGCGCGAGGCCAGCCCTTCTATCGTCCGCCCGCAGACGAGCGATCAGTATTTGGCGACGATCGGGCCGCCGAAGTGATAGTTCACACCGACCTGGACGCTGTGCAACTCGGCCGTTCCGGTGGGAACGCCGAAATAGTTCTCGCTGTCCAGGCTCCGGAACAGATACTCGCCCTTGACCGACCACTGCGGAGCGAAGAAGGCCTCGATGCCCGCGCCGACGGTCCAGCCGGAGTGAAAATGGCTTTCCCTGGCGGTCACGCCGAGCGCAGAGAGGCTGATCTCGTTGTTGACCCAGGCATAGCCGCCGGTGGCATAGAACAGCACCTTGTCGGCCGCGATGCCGAGCCGGCCGCGCACGGTGCCGAGCGAGTCGATGCGGCTCTTGGCGGTGATGCCGAGGGCCGTGATCGACGCGTCGACGTCGGCCCAGCCGCCGTCGGCCTCGATGCCGAACACGATGTTGCTGGTCTGCCAGTTGTAGCCGATCGTGCCGCCGGCAAAACCGCCGCTCAGCTTCGGATCGACGTCCGAATTCTCGGTGGCATAGCCGCCGAAGCCGCCGATGTAGAAGCCGGTCCAGTTGTAGATCGCGACAGGCGGAGGAGCCTTGACGTAGGGCGCACGGGCCGCCATGTCGGCGGCGCGGGCCGGTGCGAAAGCGCTCAGTACGAGCAAGCCGGCCGATGCCAGCAGAAAAGTCCTCATTTTCAAACTTCCCAGTCCCGTTTTCTTGTTGGTCCCCTTCAAGCCTTTGAAGGGGGCGTCGGCGTGTTGCCGGACGTTGCCCCGTGTCTACACGGATAAAGCCGGAAGTTGTGTAACCGGCAAACAACAATGGGCGGAAAACGCACAACCTCAGGTGTGCGGCCGCAGGTGGTCCACTGTTTTTCGAGGCAACAAAAAAGGCCGGCGCGAGGCCGGCCTTTTCGCTGAAGATATCGGGCGCGATCAGTATTTCGCGACCACCGGGCCGGTCCAGTTGAAGTGGTAGTTGATGCCGACCTTGACGGTGTGGAAGGTGTCCTTCCACTCCGAACGATTGGCTGCGATCAGCGGATCGAACTGCAGCGTGCTCTTGCCGAGGTCGATGTAGTTGTACTCGACCTTGCCCGACCAGTTCGGTGCGAACATGTATTCGACGCCGGCGCCGACCGTCCAACCCCAGCGGGTGTCGCTGGTCGCCGACGAGTTGGCCGCGCCGCCGTTCAGCGCGGCATCGTAGCGGTGCTGAATGTCGCCGACGGCAGCACCGCCGCTGACGAACCACAGCGCAGGACCTGCGGCGTAGCCGAGGCGGCCCTTGATGTCGCCGAAGCTGCGCAGCTTGGTGTTGTAGGTGTCGAGCAGGCCCGTATTCACCTCGGCCGAGCGGCCGTTGATGTCAGACCAGTGATAGTCGCCCTCGAGGCCGAGCACGGTGTTGCCGAACTGCCAATTGTAGCCGACCACGCCGCCAGCGAAGCCGCCGTCGGTGTCGTAATTCTGGGTACCGAGGAAGCCCGGAGCGTTGGGCGCGCCGAAGAAGGTCTCCTTGCTGCGGCCCCAGGCGCCGCCGCCCTGGATACCAAGATAGAAGCCATTCCAAGTCAGCACAGGCGCAACCACCGGCGGCGGCGCCTTGGTGTAGGGCCGCGCGGCAAGGTCGGCGGCCGATGCGGACGACACGCCGAGCGCGGCGAGGCCAGCGGCTGCAATCAGGAATTTCATCATGGGTGTCCCCCCTTGGCGATTCCGCTATCGTCAACAACTATCACGCGAGGCTTGGGGCGACTGTCGCTTCGGGGCAACAGCCATTCACTGAGTGACATGGAACCGCCCGGGTTGGGCCCAAAGTTTGGCAGATGCCGACCCGGCGAGCCAGTTGCGGGCCGGCACGGATGCCGCCTGATGCGATTGACCTTCCGAGCGCTGTCCGTATCGGCATTCCCCGCACAGCGCGCATAGGCGGCCATCGCCCACCCTGTCCGGGCATTCAGTGGGCCGATTGTGGAATGGCCCAGACAAAATCAGTCTTGGTGGCGCCGCCGAAGATGTTGGGGTCTGCCAGATCCACGAAACCGTTCGGCAGGTAGGTCTGCGGATACGGACTCGCGGCGGCCGTAAGCGGAAGGCGCGCCATGGCGTGGCACGACATGCAGTTCGAGTTCAGGCCGTCGGTCTGGTTGGTCTCGAGATAGGGATTGAAGCAGACGACCGGTTTTCCCTTGGGATCGGTCGCCGGCACCACCATGGAGTCGCTGATGCACATGGCGTAGTTGCGCCAGGGCCCCTTGACCTTCGACGCATCCGGCATGTCAGCGACGCTGCCGGGGAAATCGTTGGGCGGATTCCTTCCGTTCTGCCACCAGAATGTCGCCCAGGTCCAGTTCGCGATTTCCTTGGTGGTCACGTGCATTGCGACCAGAACCTGGAATTCTCCCGCCTGAACTGCCGCTGCCCCGGCGAGCTTCGACAGCGAATTGATGGTCGCTGCTTCCGCTGCATCGATCTGCACGGAATAAAATGCGTTCAACGGGACGATCTCCGCCTGGACCTGACGACCGTTGCAGCTGATCGCTGCCGTTCCCGTTTGGCTGTTGGTCGGATCGACGGCGACGCATGTCTTCCATGAATCCGGCGTCGGTTGCGCAGGATCGCTGCTATCGGCGGCGCCGTTCCAGATCGGAATCGCAGAGAGACCTGTGGGCTTGACGGGCAGAAACACCATCTTCAGGTCGGTGCCGGCCGCCGGGAAATCGATGATCTTGCGATCCTTGACGGCGGTGTTGTGCTGGTCGAACGCCGCATTCAGCTGCGCAAGGTCCGAGGCGCTGACGTAGCTATAGGACTGACCGGATTTTGCAGGCGTCTCGTGCGAAGCTGCGAGAAAGCTCGCAGCTTCCGGGCTCATCTTCACGAAAGCCAGCAGCCTTTGCCTCGGAGACGTGCCGGCCGCCAGTGCCCTTGCCAGTGTGGACGCGCCATGTTGGAACTGACGGGGAGGCGCGAACGGGCGGAGAATTCTGGGCCGCGGCGCCGCGGCTGCCGCCACCAGTTGATTGACGGGAGAAAATGCCTCCTCCTCCGACAACCAGGTTTCCCAGACCGGCAAGACCCGGCCGTTGAAGCTTTGACTTGAATCGGCGGTCAGCCCCGACCAGAGCAGCCAGGAATGCTTGCGAAGCGCGACGGCATCGTTGCGCGCGATCAGCGCCTCGAGGTCGGCGCTTGGCGTCGGGAATTCGGACGGCGGCAGGGGCATCGGCTCGGGCTTGATGTTCTGCGCAAGGGCGGGTGCGCCAAACTCGATAGGGCCACCCGAGGCGACGCCTCCGATCAGGACCAGTGCGTACAGGACTTTGGAGAAGGGCCGCGTCTTTGCAATTCCGGTCATGAAGCACCTGTCAATTCGAGGAGCAGAACTCGATTCATGGAAAATTCAGCGCCGAGTATCCTTGCTGGTTGCGTCGAAAAATGCCGTTGCCGAATCCGGAAACCCGCGCGGTCATGACGTGCTCCCTCGACCTATTTCCTGTCTCTCAGCGTCGGATAGAATTGCACCCACACGTTATCCAGGTTCGCATGCGCACGATGGCAGCTTTCACAGGCCTCGTCGGGAAAGGCGTTTGCCACCGGCCGCGTCTTTGTCGGGTCGGACGGATCAGTGAAGTCGTAATAGGCCCACGGCGTCGTCTTGCCGTCGGGGCGGTGCAGATTCTTCACCGCGATCTCCACGCCGGTTCGCGGTCCGTTGAAGACACCGTTCGACAGGATGTTCTTGGGCTCGGCGCCGTTGGCCGCAAAGACTTCCATCACCAGGATGGTCCTGTCCGGAAAACTGCCGTTCGCCAGGAAGTGGGAGTAAGCGCTCCTTGCGATGTACACGTTGTGAAATTGCTGCGGATCGGCGCGCGCGGCTTCCCGCGCTGTCGTCGCGGCCAAGTCGTGCTTGTAGGACAATCCAAGGTTCGAGCCGACGAACACCCAGGTCTCGAAGCCTGTGGGGAGCATGAGGTTTCCGTCCGACGTGTACTGCGGTCCGTCGCCGGGTAAATCCTGAGCCTGCATGTTACAGGGCAGCGTCGACAAAATCATGGAGGCGCTGAGAAGTGCGGTGAGGGTCGGCAAGCGCCTGCTGGATAGGGAGGCCAAAACACGCTCCTTCCAATCAGCCAACAAAATCGAAACCAGGACGCGGCTGCCCCGGATGGGAGAAATTCATTTCGACAACGCGGACATCATACATCAACTATTTTAGATTGCAATCCAGCATAGAAGTACGCTTCAATTGAGTGACCGCCATTGCAGCGACTTCACAGCCTCAGGGGGAAGCGAGGGGACCAGTGCTTGTGCAGCCGTTGCTCTGAATACAGCTGCGCCGGCCGAGACTTTCTTGTCCGAGCCTGAAGGCGATCGGCTGCACACCGGTCGCCATCGGTTTCAGTCGACCTCAGTATTTTGCGACCACTGGGCCGCTCCAATTGAAATGGTAGTTGAGGCCGACTTTGACGGTGTGGAACGTGTCCCTCCATTCCGAGCGGTCGGTCGGATCGGCGGTGTACTGGATCGGAGCGGCCTTGCCGAGGTCGATGTAATTGTACTCCGCCTTCGCCGACCAGTTCGGTGCGAACATGTATTCGACGCCGGCGCCGGCGGTCCAACCCCAGCGCATCTGACTGGCGGCGAAGGACGGCGGCGCCAAGCCGGCGCTGTAACGGTGCTGGATATCGCCGACGGCGGCGCCGCCGCTGACGAACCAGAGCGCGGGACCGTCGGCGTAGCCGAGCCGGCCCTTGATGTCGCCGAAGCTGCGCAGCGCGGTGTAGTAGGTGTCGAGCACGTTCGGCGGGCCGACGTTGATGATGGCGGAGCGGCCGTTGATGTCGGACCAGTGATAATCGCCCTCGAGGCCGAACACGGCCGGGCCGGCCTGCCAGTTGTAGCCGACCACGCCGCCGACGAAGCCGCCGCTGGTGGTGTAGCTCTGCGTGCCGATGAAGGCCGGATCATTCGGTGCGCCGAGATAGGTCTCCTTGCTCCGTCCCCAACCGCCGCCGCCCTGGGCGCCGAGATAGAACCCCTCCCAGGTCATTGCAGGAGTGACGACCGGCACCTTCGCGGGACGCACAGCGAGGTCCGCTGCGGTCGCTGAGGAAACGCCGAGAGCAGCCAGACCTGCTGCTGCAACAAGAAGCTGTTTCATGGGATGCAACCCCGCTTCGAATCGATGGATTGCAGTCAGGCTACCATCTGAGGTTGCGAGTCGCCGTCACCCGCGTGCAACATATGTAACTTTTTGATTTTGCTGAACTATTTACAGTTAATTAAGAATTGATCGATCTCGATTCGTCTCGCGCAGGTGGCGCGCCTGCGGCTGTCGCGGGGCCAAACAAAAAGGCCGGCACAAGGCCGGCCTCTTCGTTGGCATATATCTGATCGCGCGATCAGTACCTTGGATCAGTACTTGGCAACGACCGGGCCACCCCATTTGTAGTTCACGCGGACCGTGACGAGGTCGACGTCCTGGCGCTCGCGGATCGTGCTGAACAGCGCACCGGCCGGGGTCCTCAAAGTGTAGTCGTGGTCTTCCATGAACAGATGGTTGTACTCGATGCCGGCGGTCCAGTTCGGCGCGAAGCCGACTTCGATGCCGGCGCCGACCGAGCCACCCCAGCGGGTGTCGTCGGCGCTGCCAGCGAGCACGCCGGTCGGCGCGAAGTAGGTGCGGTAGCGATTGTCGGTCAGCGCCGCGCCACCCTTGACGTAGAGCAGCACGTTGTTGACGGCGTAGCCGATCTGGCCGGTGAACAGGCCGAACGCGTCGATCTTGGTCTGGTTGGTGAAGATGCCAGGGAACAGCGCCGCGCTGTTGCTGCCTTTGAAGTCAGCCCAGTTGCCCTGCGCCTCGAGGCCGAACACCCAGGTGCCGGCCTGCCAGCGATAGCCGATTTGGCCACCGGCGGTGCCTCCGGTCGCATCATGGCAACCGTCCGATCCAATGAACACGCTACCCGGGGTCTGATTCCAGCAATTGTGGCTCGAACCCCAGCCGCCGTTCACGCCGATGTAGAAGCCGGTCCAGTCATAGACCGGTGCGAGCACCGGCGCCGGCGCCTTGGTGTAAGGGCGGGCGGCAAGGTCGGCAGCAGCAGCCGGAGCGGCAAAAGCCAGCAAAGCGACCGTGCTCAGCAAAAACTTCTTCATGATCAATCTCCCAGCTCCCGATCGGCTTCGCAATTGTCCCTGAAGCAACGATCCCAGACGCGAGCGCCCGCGCCATTGATCGTAGCTATACGCTGATTCAACCGAAAAGACCGTCTCCCAAATGCAACAGTTGCGGAAGAAGTGCGGTGGGCATAAGCCGCTGTTTCTTCTGTGTTTTTTTGGGAAGCCTGTCGATCTGGGGCGAGACCTGCCGCAGCTCCGCGGCCGACTCGTCGCTATGGCCGGTTGTAGTGAACAAAACTGGAACAACGTCGGCTGCGATGCTATATGTGGATAACGCGGAATAGACGCGCGACGGCGAAGGCGGCGAGCCGGGCATCGGCGTATAGGGTCGTTCGCGACGCCTGCAGTAAGTGGCGAAGGTTGAGAGTGGCCGATGTCCGGCGGTCCAGTGAGTGGAGATGAAGCGATGGCGGGAAGCGTGAACAAGGTGATTTTGGTCGGAAATCTCGGCAAGGATCCGGAGATCCGGCGGACGCAGGACGGGCGTCCGATCGCAAACCTCTCCATCGCGACATCTGAGACGTGGCGCGACAAGGGCACCGGCGAGCGCAAGGAAAAGACCGAGTGGCACCGCGTCGTGATCTTCAACGAGGGTCTCTGCAAGGTCGCCGAGCAGTACCTGAAGAAGGGCGCCAAGGTGTACATCGAGGGCCAGCTGCAGACCCGCAAATGGACCGACCAGAGCGGCGTCGACAAGTACTCGACCGAGGTCGTGCTGCAGGGCTTCAACTCGAACCTCACCATGCTCGACGGACGCGGCGGTGGCGGCGCCAGCTTCTCGGATGATGGCGGCAGCGATTTCGGGTCCGCAGGTCCCGTCAGCTCGGCGCCACGCCGTCCGGTCGCCGCCGCCGGCGGGCGCAACGGCGACATGGACGACGACATCCCGTTCTGACGGGAAGGTCGCGCTTTTCAACATCCCATCGGCCAGCTTGCTCCGTGACGTTTCATCTCACGGAGCAGGGCGGTGAGGCGTGCTGCCAAATCCTTCATGTGGACAATGAGGATAACTCCATAACGCCGGAGCATACCTGCCGATTCTCGTGGAACCATGCTTGAGTTCCGCGAACTTTGACACAGGCTGATGTTAATGATATTTACATCAGCTCGCGCCGGCGGCGTTGCCGTGGCGCGATCGAAGATCGAGGGTTGCCCCATGAGCCTCGCGCCTCTGCTCGACGCCGCGCCTGCGATCCCGCTTCACGCCTTTGCCGCGATGGCAGCCTTCGTGCTCGGTTCGATTCAGCTCGCGGCGCCGAAGGGGACGCTGCCGCACCGGACGCTGGGCTGGATCTGGGTGATCCTGATGCTGGTCGTGGCGCTGAGCTCATTCTGGATCCACGAGATCCGCCTGCTTGGACCCTGGAGCCCGATCCATCTGCTCTCGATCTTCTCGTTGACGATGCTGGCGCTCGGCGTGATGGCCGCGCGGTCGCACGACGTGCGCCGCCACAAGTTCACGATGATCGGGATATTCTTCGGCGCGCTCGTCATCGCGGGCCTCTTCACCTTCATGCCCGGGCGCATCATGCACGCGGCGGTTTTCGGACACTGAATGCGTTGGCGACAGGCGCGTCGCGGGCCGGGATTCGATCGCCGCTTGCCGCTTCCCGTTCGGACCGCAGGCTTGCCCTCGAGGAACCCTGCAAGGGTGACCGTAAGTACATGAAAAAACGAAGGGAAAAACGGCTTGCCTTGTCCCCGCGAGGGTGGTTTTCAGGGCTCCGATGCGCTATATGATTCCCGAGTAAAACTGACCGGATTTCCCCTTTGTCCGATAGCGAAGACGACAAGCCCGGCGAGCAGCCGGCGCCCTCCGATATTCGTCCCGTTTCCATTCTCGACGAGATGAAGAAGTCCTACCTCGATTACGCGATGAGCGTGATCGTGTCGCGCGCGCTGCCCGACGCGCGCGACGGACTGAAGCCGGTGCACCGGCGGATCCTCTATTCGATGCACGAGCAGGGGCACACGCCGGACAAGAAATACGTCAAGTCCGCGCGCGTCGTCGGCGACGTGATCGGTAAGTATCATCCGCACGGCGACCAGTCGATCTACGACGCGATGGTCCGCATGGCGCAGGATTTCTCGCTGCGCGTGCCACTGATCGACGGGCAGGGCAATTTCGGCTCGGTCGACGGCGATCCGCCCGCGGCCTACCGATATACCGAAGCGAGGCTGACCAGGGCGGCGCTGGCCGTGCTCGCCGACATCGACATGGACACTGTCGATTTCCAGCCCAACTACGACAATTCCGAGCAGGAGCCGTCGGTCCTGCCGGCGAGATTCCCGAACCTGCTGGTCAACGGCGCCGGCGGCATCGCCGTCGGCATGGCGACCAACATCCCGCCGCACAATCTCGGCGAGGTCGTCGATGCCTGCGTGGCGCTGATCGACAACCCGGCGCTTACGATCGACGAGTTGATCAACATCATTCCGGGACCGGATTTCCCGACCGGCGGCGTCATCCTCGGACGCCAGGGCATCCGCTCGGCCTATCATCTCGGCCGCGGCTCGATCGTGATGCGTGGCAAGGTCACGATCGACACCATCCGCGGCGGACGCGAAGCGATCATCATCACCGAGATTCCGTATCAGGTGAACAAGGCCTCGATGGTCGAGCGCATCGGCGAGCTGGCCCGCGAGAAGAAGATCGAGGGCATCGGTGAGATGCGCGACGAGTCCGACCGCGAGGGCTACCGCGTCGTGATCGAATTGAAGCGCGATGCGGTGCCGGACGTGGTGCTGAACCAGCTCTACAAGTTCACGCCGCTGCAGACGAGCTTCCCGGCCAACATGCTGGCGCTGGATTCCGGCCGGCCGCAGACGATGACTCTGAAGGACCTGCTGACCATCTTCGTCGCGTTCCGCGAACAGGTGGTGACGCGCCGGACCAAGTTCCTGCTCGGCAAGGCCCGCGACCGCGCCCATATCCTGGTCGGCCTCGCCATCGCGGTCGCCAATATCGACGAAATGATCCGTGTGATCCGCACCTCGCCCGATCCGAACACCGCCCGCGACACCCTGATGTCGCGCGACTGGCCGGCGCGGGATGTCGAAGCGATGATCACGCTGATCGACGATCCCAGGCATCGCATCAACGACGACGGCACCATCCGGCTGTCGTTGGAACAGGCCAGGGCGATCCTCGACCTGCGGCTGCAGCGGCTTACCGCGCTCGGCCGGGAGGAAATCTCCGAAGAGCTCGACAAGCTTGCCGCCGAGATCAAGGACTATCTCGACATCCTGCGCTCGCGGGCACGGGTGCAGGGGATCGTCAAGGACGAGCTCGCCGAGGTGAAGGCGCAGTTCGCCACCCCGCGCAAGACCGTGATCGTCGAGCAGGAAGGCGAGGTCGAGGACGAGGACCTGATCCAGCGCGAGGACATGGTGGTGACGGTGTCGCACGCCGGCTACGTCAAGCGCGTGCCGCTCTCGGCCTACCGGGCGCAGCGCCGCGGCGGCAAGGGCCGCGCCGGCATGCAGACCCGCGACGAGGATTTCGTCTCGCGCCTGTTCGTGGCCTCCACCCACACGCCGGTGCTGTTCTTCTCCTCGCGTGGCCAGGTCTACAAGGAGAAGGTCTGGCGGCTGCCGATGGCGGCGCCGAACGCGCGTGGCAAGGCGTTGATCAACATCCTGCCGCTGGAGCAGGGCGAGCGCATCACCACGATCATGCCGCTGCCGGAGGATGAATCCTCGTGGGGCAATCTCGACGTGATGTTCGCGACCACCGGCGGCACTGTCCGCCGCAACAAGCTGTCGGACTTCGTCGACGTCCGCCGCTCCGGCATCATCGCGATGAAGCTCGGCGAGGGCGAGGCGATCGTCGACGTGCAGATCTGCACCGAGCATGACGACGTGCTGCTGACCGCCGATGGCGGCCAGTGCATCCGTTTCCCCGTCACCGATGTACGCGTGTTCACCGGCCGCACCTCGATGGGTGTACGCGGCATCGCGCTCGCGGAAGGCGACAAGCTGATCTCGCTGGCGATCCTGCGCCATGTCGAGACCACGTCGGACGAGCGCTCGGCTTACTTGAAGATGCGCCGTGCGGTGACCGGCGAGGCGGTGGCCGAGGAGCCGGCGGATGCCGAGGGCGAGGAGCCGACCGGCGCGATCCAGCTCTCCCAGGAGCGCTATGCCGAGATGTCGGCCAAGGAGCAGGTGGTGCTGACCGTCTCGGTCAATGGCTACGGCAAGCGGACCTCGTCCTACGAGTACCGCACCACCGGCCGCGGCGGCAAAGGCATCGTCGCGATGAGCGTCAACAACCGCAACGGCAAGCTGGTCGCCTCGTTCCCGGTCGAGGACGCCGACCAGATCATGCTGGTGACCGACAACGGGCAGCTGATCCGCTGCCCGGTCGCCGACATCCGCGTCGCCGGCCGCTCCACCCAGGGCGTGATCGTGTTCGACACCGCCGAGGACGAGCACGTGGTCTCGGTCGAGCACATCCCGGAAGAGGAAAACGGCGAGAACGGCAACGGCGGCTAGCGCCGCCGGCGCCCGGGTAGTACGTGGCCCGGAACGAGATCCGTAGCCCGGATGGAGCGAAGCGAAATCCGGGGCGGACTGTCCGCGGAGAGACTTCCCCGGATTGCGCTTCGCTCCATCCGGGCTACTAGATTTCGATCTCGGTGCCGAACTCCACCACCTGGCCGCTCGGCACGCCGAAGAACGCCGCCGAGCGTTCGGCGTTGCGTTGCAGGAAGGCGAACAGCGATTCCCGCCAGACCCACATGCCCGGCACATCCTCGCGCGGAATGATGGTCTCGCGGCCGATGTAATAGGTTACGTCCGAGAGATCGATGCCGGGCAGCTTGCCCTGCCGGCAGGCGAGCTTCAGCCCCTCATAGATCGTCGGATACTGCATGAAGCCGTAATGCAGGATGATGCGGGTGATGCCCGTGCTGATCTCGACCACTTCGGCGCGGTCCTCATCGGAGATCCGCGGCCGCTCCTCGATCTGCACGGTGACCAGCAGGATGCGTTCATGCAGCACGTGATTGTGCTTGACGAATTGCGTCAGCGCGAGCGGTACGCCCTTGGGCGCCGAGGCCAGGAACACGGCGGTGCCGGGCAGGCGGGCCTTGCACTTGTTGACCGCGGTCTCGATCAGGTCCTCTTCCGGCTGGCGCAGCTTGCTGCGCGCCTTCTCGACCAGCTTCACCCCGCTGCGCCAGGTCAGCATCAGGAACGCCACGGCGCCGGCGAGCAGCAGCGGGAACCAGCCGCCCTCGAACAGCTTGATCGAGTTCGCCGCGAAGAAGATCGCGTCGATTGCAAAGAAGAAGCCGTTCACTGCGGCCACCAGGATCGGCGAGTAGCCCCACTGGATCGCGACCAAGGCCGCCAGCAGCGTGGTGATCGCCATCAGCAGCGACACTGCGATGCCGTAGGCGCCGGCCAGCGCGTCCGAGGTGCCGAAGCCGATCACCGCGCCGAGCGTCGCGGCCGCAAGCAGCCAGTTCACCAGCGGCACGTAGATCTGGCCGATCGCGTCGCTGGTGGTGTGCTCGATATGCATGCGCGGCAGGAAGCCGAGCTGGATCGCCTGCTGGGTCAGCGAGAACACGCCGGAGATGATCGCCTGCGACGCGATCACGGTGGCGACCGCCGCCAGCGCGACCAGCGGATAATGCGCCCAGTCCGGTGCCAGCTGGAAGAACGGGTTGTCGATCGAGTTGGGATCGGTGATCAGCTCGCCGGCCTGGCCGAAATAATTCAGCACCAGCGCCGGCAGGCAGATCGCGAACCAGGCGAGCCGGATCGGAAAGCGGCCGAAATGCCCCATGTCGGCGTACATCGCCTCGCCACCGGTCACCGCGAGGAAAGCGGCACCGAGGATCGCGAAGCTGACATGGAAGTTCTGGTGGATCAGGAAATCGAACGCATACCACGGGCTGAGCGCGACCAGCACGCCGGGTGCCTTGACGATGCCGTGGATGCCGAGCGCGGCGAGCACGAAGAACCAGCCGAGCATCACCGGGCCGAAGATCCGGCCGATGAAGCCGGTGCCTTTCTTCTGCATGATGAACAGGCCGATCAGGATGACGCAGGTGATCGGCACGACGATGGGCGACAGCGACGGCGCGTCGACCTTGAGGCCCTCGATCGCCGACAGCACCGAAATGGCCGGCGTGATGGCGCCATCGCCGTAAAGCAGCGCGGCGCCGATCAGGCCGACGACCAACAGATGCGCGCGCCAGGTGCCGGGCGCCGCGTTGCGCGCCGAGAGCAGCGCCAGCAGCGCGACGATGCCGCCTTCGCCGCGGTTGTCCGCGCGCAGGATCAGCATGGCGTATTTGAGCGAGATGATAAGGATCAGCGCCCACAGGATCAGCGAGACCACGCCGAGCACGGCGCTTTCGGTGAGCAGCCCGCCATGGGTGGCAGCCTTGGCGGCTTCCTTCAGGGCATAGAGCGGACTGGTGCCGATATCGCCATAGACGACGCCAAGCGCGCCGAGCGTGACCGCAACCGGGAGCGGGCTGCTGGGAGGGTGGCCGGAGGAGACGATGGCAGGCGTACTGGTCACGGCAATCCCCCGATGGATCGCGCCCGCCGGCTTCATTCCGGGCGGGCGCCTCAGGCGATAGTCTGCGACGAGACGTCGCGAAATACCATTGGGATTTGCGTGACGATTTTGAGCGAAGGCCTCTGCCAGGCCCTGGCTGACTACGGGGTCCGGTCGGCGGTGACGAGGCGGGCCTCGCGAACCACCGACTTGTTGCCAGCGTTGCGCAAGCAGGACGCTTCGAAATTCGGCCAGGCCTGCTGCGAGCAGCCCTTGCCGACCGAATGGATGTCGAGGCGGTCGGCCTTGGCCAGCGGCTGCGGAGTCGAGGCTTCGACCGTCGGAGCGAAACCGGGAAGAACGGTCAGCGCGGCGGCGATGAAGGCGGCAACAGCGATGGCGGAAAGTGCCTTGATCATTGACGGCCCCCTATGCTCGGGCCCCCGGGCCCGTCGCTTCGTTGTCCAAGCTGTACCGGCCGCAAGTTTCCTGGTGTCTTCGCCACCGCCGAAAATGGTTTCGTCCCGGGCCGGTTTTGTTTCGTCCGCCCCCGGGCGACGAAACACTTCGCCCCCGCTGGCATCCCAGGGCTCGTTCATTGGACCAAGTGAAAATCGTCGCCGGCCTCTCATGGAACCAGGGGCGCTTGCCGGAGCGCGCGGGGCGGGTTAGGAGGGGACATGCCCCGTATTGCGCTCTATCCCGGCTCCTTCGATCCCGTCACCAATGGCCATCTCGACGTGGTCCGGCAGGCCGCGGCCCTGTGCGACCGCCTGGTCGTGGCGGTCGCCGTGCATCCCGGCAAGAAATCGCTGTTCACGACCGAGGAGCGGCTGGAGATGCTGCGCCAGGTCTGCGGCCCGGTGGTTCAGCAGGCCGGATGCGTGCTGGAATGCGCCACCTATGATAATCTGACGGTCACGGCCGCCCGCAAGCTGGGCGCGACCATCATGATTCGCGGTCTGCGCGACGGCACCGACCTTGACTACGAAATGCAGCTTGCCGGCATGAACGAGGCAATGGCGCCCGAGGTGCATACCGTGTTCGTCCCGGCCTCGCCGGCTGTCCGCCCGATCACCGCCACACTGGTGCGCCAAATCGCCCAGATGGGCGGCGACTTCTCTGCATTCGTGCCGTCATCGGTCGCCGCTAGTCTGAAGGCCAAGTTCGCCGGCTGACGCCGGCGGCCCGCCATATCCAGAACGTCACAGATCCGGAGTTTCCATGATCCGCATTCTCGCATTCGTTGCCGCGCTGTTCTGCGTCGTGCCCGCGGTGGCGCAGCCGCTGCCCGCCAATCTCGACAAGGCCAATGCGATCGTGATCGACACCACCAAGGGCCGCATCGTCATCAAGCTGCGCACCGACATTGCCCCGCAGCACGCCGAGCGCATCAAGCAGCTCGCGCGCGAGGGCTTCTACAACAATGTGCCGTTCCACCGCGTGATGGACGGCTTCATGGCGCAGACCGGCGACGGCCAGAACTTCAACGGCACCGGCGGATCGAAATATCCGAACCTGAAGCAGGAGTTCTCCAACGTGCCGTTCAAGCGCGGCATAGTCGGCATGGCCCGCCGCGGCGACAGCGTCGACAGCGCCAACTCGCAGTTCTTCATCATGTTCGCCGACGGCTCGAGCCTCAATGGTCAGTACACGGTGGTCGGCGAGGTGGTGTCCGGCATGGACGTGGTCGACAAGCTGAAGAAGGCGTCTGCAGGCTCGCCCGGCGGCGCCGTCACCGATCCCGACAAGATGGTGAAGGTGCAAGTCGCATCCGACATCAAGTGATCCATGGCGGCGGCGCGCAGCAGGCGACTGTCCCTTGCTGCCGCGCCGCTCGTGTGGCTCGCGCTGACCGCGAATGCGGCGGCCGAGTCCGAGCGGCTCGACAGCATCAAGGATATCGTGCTGGCGATCCACCGCTGCTGGCGGCCGCCGCCGGCCGACAAGGCCGGCCCGATCGACATCACCGTGATCGTCAGCTTCAACCGCGCCGGCGCGATCCTCGGCCATCCCAGGATCAGCTATGAGACGCAGGGCGCGACCGACAACGACCGACTGCAATACCGCCTCGCCGTGATGGAGACGTTGCAACGCTGCACGCCGTTGCCATTTACCGAGAGCCTGGGAGGTGCGGTCGCCGGCCGCCCGTTTGCGATCCCGTTCAGGAACAAGAAATATCCACCCCGAAGCCAGGAGAGACGAGCATGGCTGCTACCGAAAATACTCTGATCCTCGAAACCACGCAGGGCCCGGTCACTATCGAGATGCGTCCCGATCTCGCGCCCGGCCACGTCGCGCGGATCAAGGAGCTGGTGCGCGAAGGCTTCTACGACGGCATCGTGTTTCACCGCGTGATCGACGGCTTCATGGCGCAGACCGGCTGTCCGCAGGGCACCGGCATGGGCGGCTCCGGCAAGAAGCTGAAGGCCGAGTTCAACAAGGAGCCGCATGTCCGCGGCACCGCCTCGATGGCCCGCGCCGCCAATCCGGATTCCGGCGACAGCCAGTTCTTCATCTGCTTCGACGATGCCTCGTTCCTCGACGGCCAGTACACGGTTTGGGGCAAGGTCACCGAGGGGATGGAGAACGTCGACAAGATCAAGCGCGGCGAGCCGGTGCAGAACCCCGACAAGATCGTCAAGGCGCGGATGGCTGCTGACGCGGCCTAAACATTGAAATCGTCATGCCCGGGCTTGACCCGGGCATCCATCGAGCTTTGAAGAACTCCGTTCCTGGATGATGGATTGCCGGGTCAAGCCCGGCAATGACACCTTGCACCATGCGCACCGACCTCTTCGATTTCGAACTTCCGCCCGACAGCATCGCACTTCGCCCTGCGAGCCCGCGCGATTCCGCGCGGATGCTGGTCGTGCATCCCGACGGCGTGTTGCGCGATGCCACCATCGCCGACCTGCCGCATTGGCTCGAGGCTGGCGACCAGATCGTCGTCAACGACACCAAGGTGATCGCGGCGCAGCTCAAGGGCCGCCGCATCGGACGCGAGACCGAGCCGAAGATCGAGGCGACGCTCATCAAGCGGCTCGACGGCTCGCGCTGGCAGGCGCTGGTCAAGCCGGCCAAGAAGCTTGCCGAAGGCGACACCATCCGCTTCGGCAATGAGGGCAGGGTCTGCCTGCTCGGCCATCTCGACGCGCAGGTCGAGGCCAAGGGGGAGGAGGGCGAGGTGACGCTGTCGTTCTCGTTCCACGGCCCGACGCTCGACCAGGCGATCGCGGATGTCGGCGTCACGCCGCTGCCGCCCTATATTGCCTCGAAGCGCACGCCGGACGAGCAGGACGCCAGCGATTACCAGACCATGTTCGCGGCCAATGAAGGCGCGGTCGCCGCGCCGACCGCGGGGCTGCATTTCACGCCGGCGCTGGAGGCCGCCCTGCAGAGCCGCGGCGTCGGCTTGCACCGGCTGACGCTGCATGTCGGCGCAGGGACGTTCCTGCCGGTAAAGACCGAGGAGACCACCGAGCACAGGATGCACGCCGAATGGGGTTGCATCACCGCCGCGACCGCGTCCGCTCTCAATGCCGCCCGCGCGAAGGGCGGCCGCATCGTCGCGATCGGCACCACCTCGCTGCGGCTGCTGGAAAGTGCGACGACATCAGACGGCACCGTGCAGCCGTTCTCGGCGGAGACCTCGATCTTCATCACGCCGGGCTATCGCTTCCGCGCGGTCGATATCCTGCTGACAAATTTCCATCTGCCGCGCTCGACGCTGTTCATGCTGGTCTCGGCCTTCTCGGGCCTCGAGACGATGCAGCGCGCCTACGCGCACGCGATCAAGGACGGCTACCGGTTCTATTCGTACGGCGATGCGTGCCTGCTGTTCCGGGCGCACGAACCGCACCACGATTTGTAGAGCCGCAAGGTGGGCACGCTCGCGCTTTGCCCAGCCTACGATCGCGACCACTCCGGAACCGTCACGCTGAGAGGATGACGGGTTGGATTTGCTCAACATGCTCGCTGTCATCGCCCGGACCGGGCGATCCAGTACGCCGCGGCCTATCGGTTCGATAACGGCTGCCTCTGGAATACCGGATCGCCCGGTCGATGTGCGCAATTGCGCACAGGCCGGGCGATGACAGCGGTGAGGACAAGCTTCACACCCTCTCACGATCTGACACTCGATCGCACAAAACTGCCTCACGCCATCGCGCGCTCGGGCAGCAGCTCGGCGATCTGCACCGCGTTGAGTGCGGCGCCCTTGAGCAACTGATCGGCGGCGACGAACATCGAGATCGAATGTCCCGAGGGATCGCTGAGATCCTTGCGGATGCGGCCGGCCAGCACGTCGTCCTGGCCGGAGGCGTCGATCGGCATCGGGAAATAGTTCTTCGCGCGGTCGTCGACCAGCTTGACGCCGGGCGCCGCCGCGAGGATCGCGCGCACCTGGTCCTCGGTGATCGGCCTCTCGCATTCGAAGGTGATCGCCTCGCAGTGGGCGCGCAGCACCGGCACGCGTACGCAGGTGACGCCGACGGCGATCTTCTCGTCCTCGAAGATCTTGCGGGTCTCCTTGATGACCTTGGTCTCCTCGTCGTTGTAGCCGGTCTCGGGATCGACAGCGGTATTGTGATTGAACAAATTGAACGCGTAGGGATGCGGCATCACCTTCGGCGTGAACACCTGGCCGTTGAGATGGGCGCGGGTGGATTCCACCAATTCGTCCATCGCGGCGGCGCCGGCGCCGCTGGCGGCCTGGTAGGTCGAAATGATCACGCGCTTGATGCGGTTCTTCTGATGGATCGGCCACAGCGGCACCAGCGCGGTGATCGCGGCGCAGTTCGGATTGGCGATGATGCCCTTGTGGTCGCGGATGCGATGAGCATTGATCTCCGGGATCACCAGCGGCACGTTCGGATCCATCCGGAACGCCGAGGAATTGTCGACCACCACGGCGCCCGACTTCACGGCGATCGGCGCGTACTTCTTCGAGATGCTGCTGCCGGCCGAGAACAGCGCGATATCGACGCCCTCGAAGGCGCGCTCGGTGAGCTCCTCGATCACGACTGGCTCGCCACGGAAGGCAACGGTCTTGCCGGCCGAGCGGGCGCTCGCCAGCGCCTTCAGCTTGCCGACGCGCAAGCCGCGCTTGTCCATGGTGGCGATGAACTCGGCACCGACGGCGCCAGTGACGCCGACAATCGCGACGACGGGATCGTTACTCACTGTGTCCTCCATTTGAGTCTCGGTTGAGCATGATCTGATCGGAAAACCGGTTCCCACTTTTCCGGATCATGCTGTGTGCTGCAGGCAACAAAAAAGCCCCGGACCTTCATCAGGCGGGGCTTCGGGTGAAGATGATGCGATACGACCGACTACGCGCGCACGCCTCCCGAGGCCCCGGAGGGCTTGGTGGTTTTGGTCGTGCGTTTGGTCGCGTTAATCATGGTGCGACTTATGCGGGAGGTATCGGCGCCCGTCAACGGCTTTTGGGCAAAAATCCTGGCCGATCAGCGCAAGCGGGCGCCCGGCGGCTCTAGGATCACCTGTTTCAGGTCACTGCCGGCGACCACGACAATCACGAAGTTGAGCCTGCCGCGCTCGCGCATCAGGCCGCCGCTGATCGCCTTGCCCGAGGTTGCGCGCTCGGCGACGCTGACCGCATCCGCGAGGCGATGCCGGAGCGCCCTCAGCACGACGAGGTTGCCGCGGTCCTCGGTATCGAGCTCCGTGAGCGGCAAGGCGGCCTCGGCATCGATGACCCGGCCTGTCGCGGCATTGATGGTTTGCCGCCAAACGCGATCGCGCTGCACTGTCTTGACCCGGAACACCGCCGGCTCCGATCCGCCGTCGAAGCTGATATCCGCGGTGGTCGAGCCGGCATGCAGCCGCTCGGCGATCGTCATGGCCTGACGCAGCGAGATCTGTGCTGCCTGGAAGTTGTCGAGCTCGCGGCGAACCGCCCGCGCATCGAACTGCTCGCTATCGTCGTTCTGCGGCGCAGTCGTCGCAGCATCCGTGGTCGCGAGCGCATGGACCGACGAAGTGAAGGGCAGGGCCGCCAAGGCAATTGCCAGCAAGGGGGCACCGAATGTCCAACGCCTTTGCTTGCGCATTCCAGTCGTCATCGTCGAACTCATGCGCATCTCTTGCGTTTCGAACTCTACGCGTCTCGCGTCGCCGCCCTCGCGCGTCGAAGAGCCGTCTCGAACCCGAGAAAGCGCGGCCGACCTTTTAGGTGGGAGGTCGGCCGCCGAACGTCCAGACAGAGCGACGGTTTTAGCTCCGCTGCGGCGATCGAAGTTTGTCAGGCGACGCGGAATCCTTTGGGGGGCTTGTTGCAGCGGATCCCGCGTCTCTTTATAAATAAAACCATACGGTGTCGTTTTGTTTCGGTCAAGAACCGAATTGTCGCAATCCTCAGTTGGAACCAGAACGCGCGAGGGAACCCTCAGCGGGCCGGCCGGCGCCGGGTCTTGGCTGTGCCGCGGAGCCGGTCCGGCGGCCCGACGGCACCGGCGAGGAACAGCCGGATCGAGACCTCCATTCGCTTTTCGGCGCTCGCCATGTCGATCGGGATGCCGAACGTCGCCATTCGATGGGTATGGCCGACCACCATGTTGAGGAACGTTTCGGCCGCGATCGTGGTGTCCTCGAGGTCGAGGGCGCCGCATGCAGCCAGATGGTCGAAAAAATCGGCCGTCGTCGAGACGGCTTTCGACCAGCCTTCGTCGACGGCAAGCTTGGCCACGTCGGGGAAATTGATCGCCTGCGCGGTCAGGATGCGGCTGAAGGCAATGGAATCCGCGCTGCAATTCAGCGTCAGCAACTGGCGTCCGAGATCGATCAGCCGCTCCTCGACCGAACAGTCCGCGGGATGGTCGAGATGCATCTCGGTCGCCGCGGCGGCGAGCGGCGCCAGCCAGCGCGCGATCTCGCGCCTCAGCACCGCGGTGAACAGGCCGCGCTTGTCGCCGTACTGCGCGTAGACGGTGGGCTTGCTGACGCGCGCGGTCTCGGCCACCGCATCGATCGAGGTTGCATCGAAGCCGCGCTCAAGGAAAAGGCGCGTCGCGACCTCGATCAGCCGCTGGTCGCGCTCGATCGCGGCGTCGCGGGTGGGCCGCCCGCCGCGCGATTTCGCAACGCCGCGCCTGGCGGCCTTGGCCTTGGTTGCCGTCAATCCCATTGCCCATTCACTTGGTTGCACGCCGGACGGGTCTGGCCGGTCTATAACCCGCGGCGCGCGGATTCGTCCAATTCGGGCGGTGCATGGCCCCGCCGCTCACGGCGGTGTCGAGGCCCAGGCGCGGCCGGACGCGGCCTTCTCGTATCCATATTGGTAGAGCGCGCGCATATAGGCGGTGTCAAATCCCGGCGTTTCCGGCGCGGGATAGTCGCGCTCGATATAGGACAGATGGAAGCCGAGCCGGTTGCGCCTGGCGAAATCGTAGGTCGAGAGGATGACCGAGCGGGTTTGCGCCTGCGTGATCGCGGAAATGCTGCGGGAGGCGACATCGATGGTCGAGTTCGACACCAGCTCGAAGTTTCCTTCGAGCTTCTTGTTGACCAGGATGTAGATGTTGAGCCGCCCGTTGGCGGGCCAGCCGCGCTCTCGGAACAGCAGCGCATCCGGCAGCGTCAGCACCGGGGCGGTCACGCCGCCGTCGACATGCATTTCCTGGAAGCGGCGGCCCTGGCCCTCGGCGTCGATCATGATCGGCGGAAACACCAGCGGAATGCTGGCGGAGGCAGCCATCACGTCGCGAAACAGCTGCAATGCCTCGGGCGTGCCGACGGCGGCAATGCGTCCCATGTCCCAGATCACCGTGCGCTGGGTGTCCAGATCGGTGGTGACGATCAGCAGCTTGCGGCCCTTGGCGTGCTCGCGCGCCACGGCGCTGAGGATGTCCGGCCCGACATAGCGGGCGACCAGTTCGCGCAGCCGCTTGTTGCCGAACAGGCCGGAACCGAACAGCACCCGCATGATGCTGGGATCCTGCAGCAGGCTTTCCGCGATGCCTGACGTGTAGACCTCCTTCAGCGTCTCGTCATAGGCCGGTCCAAGGAAGGCGAACGGCGCGATCAGGCCGCCGGTGCTGACGCCCGACACGACGGAGAAGGTCGGGCGCGTGCCGGCTGCCGTCCAGCCGTTGAGGACGCCGACGCCGTAGGCGCCGTCGGCGCCCCCGCCGGAGAGCGCCAGATAGGTCTTGATCTCCCGCGTCGGGATTTCCTTCTCGATGCGGAATTTCGCCGCCGGCTCGTCCGCAAAGCGCCGCAGCCCATCGAGATCGAGCACGCGGGAATTGGCCGCATCGGCCGCCGTATACGGCGTGCGTGGCAGCGAACTGCAGGCGGCCAAGGCGAAGACGAGGCCGCACAGAAGGACGGCTCGGCGGATCGCGCGGGCTACCGTCATCCGATGGCCGGGGCGGGCGGGCGCCATGACCCGCAAGGAGGAGAACATCGGAGGTTGGCTGTCCTTTGCGAGCGTGGCAGTGCGGCGCGATGTTTCGCCGCCTCAATCCCGACATAAAACGATACTGTTTCGTTTTGTTTAATGGAGTAGCCAGCCCAGTGCAAGCCTGCGTCGGGCGGCCGGCGTTCACGAAGCCGCGTGACCTTCGCGTCCCCGGGTTGATCGGACACGGCCGGCACGCAATAAGCAGCCGCATGAGTCTCCCTAATCATTTCGAGTTGCTCGCTAGCGACGGCAGTGCGCGGACCGGGCGCCTATCCACGCCGCACGGGCTGGTGCGGACGCCGGCGTTCATGCCGGTCGGCACCGCCGGTGCGATGAAGGGCATGCATTGGCGCGAGGTCCGCGAGGCCGGCGCCGACATCGTGCTCGGCAACACCTATCATCTGATGCTGCGGCCGGGCGCCGAGCGCATCGCAGGCCTCGGCGGGCTGCAACGGTTCACGGGCTGGGGTGGACCGATGCTGACGGATTCCGGCGGCTTCCAGGTGATGTCGCTGTCGGAGCTGCGCAAGGTGACGGAGAAGGCCGTGACCTTCCGCTCCCATATCGACGGCACCAAGGTGGAGCTGTCGCCGGAGCGCTCGATCGAGGTGCAGCGGCTGCTCGGCTCGGACATCGCGATGCAGATGGACGAATGCGTCCGCCTGCCGGCCGGGCACGCCGATATCGAGCGGGCGATGCAGCTGTCGCTGCGCTGGGCCGAGCGTTCCAAGCGCGCATTCGAGGCTGCGCCCGAGGGCTACATGCTGTTCGGCATCGTCCAGGGCGGCGACGTGCCGGCGCTGCGGCATGTCAGCGCGCGGGAGCTCGTCAGCATCGGTTTTCACGGCTATGCGATCGGCGGGCTCGCGGTGGGCGAGCCGCAGGCGGTGATGCTGGCGATGATCGAGGAGACCGCGCCGGCGCTGCCGGTCGACCGGCCGCGCTATCTGATGGGCGTCGGCACGCCCGAGGACATTCTCGAGGCGGTGGCGCGCGGCATCGATATGTTCGATTGCGTGATGCCGACGCGGAACGGACGCCACGGCATGGCGTTCACACGGTTCGGGCAGATCAACCTGCGCAACGCCCGGCATGTCGATGATCCGCGGCCGCTGGACGAGGAAAGTCCCTGGCCGTCGACACGCAGCTATGCGCGCGCCTATCTGCATCACCTGGTGCGATCAGGTGAGACGCTTGGGGCAATGCTGCTGTCCGAAATCAACGTCGCCTACTATCAAGAGCTGATGCAGGGCATCCGTGACGCAATCGCAAGCGGTACATTCGAAGAGTTCAAAATGAGGACGCGCGCCGGATGGGCGCGCGGTGACATTGCTCCGATGTGAGCTCTGTGTGATCAGTTGCAGACGATCGGTTTCACCGAATGCTTGGTGACGAAGCCGTATCCGCAGGTGTCGCAGGTCCAGAGATAGCTGATCAAATTCTCGTAGAGGTACGCGGACGCTTCTGCCGCGACCATGGAATCCGCGCACACCGGGCAGGTCGGCAGGTCACTGCCACGTGGATCGGGCTTAGACGCGACGGTCGACAAGATTTCAGCAAGCGCTGGCATCGTGACCTCCTCTGCGTTCTGAGCTGCACTGGTCCGAGTATATAGCCCAATTTGTTTGACCTTGTCGCAACACAAATGCGTAGGTTTTACGTTATTTGCGTAGATTCTGATTTTGCATTGCAACGAATTCCCGATCCGCTGGTTTCTCGCTTGCGCGTCGTTGCCGCACTGCGTCTAATGAAGAAAATCCGCATCACCCCTGCACATTCTGGCCAGAGGAGCCGCTTGATGGACGCGTCGATGACAACGAGTGCATTGCAACCTGGACGCGGCCGCGTCTTCGATTCCATTGTCGATGCGATCGGCAACACGCCGATCGTGCGTCTACGCAGATTGCCGCAGGCAAATGGAGTCAACGCGACGATCCTCGCCAAGCTGGAATACTTCAATCCGGCCGCCAGCGTGAAGGACCGCATCGGCGCCGCGATGATCGTGGCGATGGAGAAGGCCGGGATCATCAACGCGGACACCGTGCTGATCGAACCAACCTCGGGCAATACCGGGATCGCGCTCGCCTATGTCGCGGCGTCGCGCGGCTACCGGCTGAAGCTGGTGATGCCGGAATCGATGTCGATCGAGCGGCGGCGGATGCTGGCCTTTCTCGGCGCCGAGATCGTGCTGACGCCGGCTGCGCAGGGCATGAAGGGCTCGATCGCGACCGCCGAGGAGCTGGTGCGCACGACACCCAATTCAGTGATGCCGCAGCAGTTCAAGAATCTCGCCAACCCGGAGATTCATCGTCGCACCACCGCCGAGGAGATATGGAACGATACTGGCGGCAATATCGATTACTTCGTCGCCGGCGTCGGCACCGGCGGCACGATCACCGGCGTCGGGCAGGTGCTCAAGCCGCGCAAACCGTCGCTGAAGATCGTGGCCGTCGAGCCGGAGGAAAGCCCTGTGCTGTCGGGCGGCCAGCACACGCCGCACAAGATTCAGGGTATCGGCGCGGGCTTCGTGCCCGACATTCTCGACCGCTCGGTGATCGACGAGATCGTTAAGATCAACAGCTCGACTGCCGTCGAGATGGCGCGGGCGCTGGCGCGCAACGAGGGCATTCCTGGCGGCATTTCATCGGGCGCTGCGATCGCCGCGGCGATGCAGATCGGCAAGCGGCCAGAGGCGGCCGGCAAGACCATCCTGGCGATTGTGCCGTCATTCTCGGAGCGCTATCTGTCGACGGTGCTCTTCGAAGGAATCTGACAGATGGCCGATCAGCCCAGGCGACCGCGAACCCTGAACGACGCCCGCAGCGAAGCGGAGGCGGCGTTCAAGCGCGCCACCACCAAGGTCGCGGCCGCGCCGCCGAAGACGGTCGCTGTCCCCGGCGTCCGCGAGCAGGTCACGCTGCGGATCGATCAGGACGTGCTGGAATACTTCCAGGAGGGCGGTCCCGGCTGGCAGGATCGCATCAACGAAGCGCTGCGCAAGGCGGCCGGGAAGTAGGCTCGGCGGAGGCCAGGCTCACGTCCCGGTGCGGACCGGGACTGAGCTGCTCGGCCTCAGGTTCAGAAAATTGCCGGCCAGGATCAGTGCCGCGCCGAGCAGCGTGAGCGCATCGAGCCGCTCCGAATAGATCAGCCAGCCCATGATCGCGGTCAGCGGCACGCGCAGGAAATCCATCGGGATCACCACGGTCGCGTCG
Organism: Bradyrhizobium semiaridum; assembly: GCF_020329505.1. Taxonomy (GTDB): domain Bacteria; phylum Pseudomonadota; class Alphaproteobacteria; order Rhizobiales; family Xanthobacteraceae; genus Bradyrhizobium; species Bradyrhizobium semiaridum. Next base: position 176,242 of record NZ_JAGKJJ010000001.1, on the reverse strand, counting down.
GCATGCAGCATGGCGCGCGCCATGCAGTAATGCGAGTACGTGCCGCAGAACGCGATCACCGCCAGCCAGCCCCAGGTCTGCAGCGGCGGCCAGGTCCAGACGTAGAGCGCGGGAAGCAGGCTTACGACCGATTGCACCATCAGCAGCCAGAAGATGATCGCTACTGCCTGCTCGGTGCGTGTCAGCGACTTCACGATCACGATCGAGACGCCGAAGCCGACCGCCGCAGCGAGCGCGATCAGCTGTCCCGGATTGATCTCGCCGGCAGCCGGCCGCACGATCACGACCACGCCGACGACCCCAAGCACGATCGCGATGACCTTCCAGGACGTCATCCGCTCGCCGAGGAAACCTGCCGCGAGGATCGCGGTCCAGATCGGCATGGTAAACTCGATCGCAACCACTTGGCCGATCGGGATCAAGGTCAGCGCGTAGAACCAGCCGAACTGCGCGCAGAAATGGATCAGGTTGCGCACAATGTGCACGTGCACCCGCGCCGTCTTCAAGATCGCGAAGCCGCCGTTGATGCGGATCATCGGATAGAGCATCGCGAAGCCGAGCACGCCGCGAACCAGCATCAGCTGGAATACGTTCACCGCTTCCGTCGCCTCGCGGCCGGCCACGGTCACGATCAGCATCAGCGCGAGCCAGCCGGACATCCACAGCGCGGCGCGGGTCTTTGAAGGCGTGCGATCCATGACGGGAACGAGGTGGAAGGGATCGCCGGTATCGGCGAGTTGTGATGAATTTGCAACGCGCAATTCTGCCGGCGCGGATGCGCCGTCCATGCGATCGATGCTAAGCAGCACGCAACCAACGGGTTCGTTCGAGGCTGGCCGTTCGAGTCGCCCGGAATGACGATGTCAGCAAGAGGAGCTGCCCATGCGTGTCTTGCAACCGGCCGAATGGTCGAAACCCCGTGGCTTCTCGCACGGCGTCGCCTTCGACGCCCCGGGCCGCTGGATCGTGCTGGCCGGCCAGACCGGCGGCGACGAGAAGGGCGAGTATGCGCCCGACATGGCCGCGCAGATCGGCACCGCGCTGAAGCGGATCGTCAGGCTGCTGGGCGAAGCTGGGGCGGGGCCCGAGCACATCGTCCGCCTGACCTGGTATCTGACCAGCCGCAGCGAATACGAGGCCGCAGGGCCCGGCATCGGGGCGGCGTGGAAGGAGACGCTCGGTCGCAATTTCCCGCCCTCGACGCTGCTCTATATCGACGGGCTGGTCGATCAGCGCGCGAAGGTCGAGATCGAGGTCACTGCGTTCGTGCCCGCGGCATAGCGCTCGCGGTCGAAGCAACGGACAGCAAAAAGCCCTCGGGACGGACCCCGAGGGCTTTTTTCGTCGGTGCAATCGATTACTTCGTCAGCGAGATGTTGGCGCCGCGGAACTGGCTGTCGGCCCGGATCGTCACCGACTGCTTGTTGCCGCGGGTCTGCAGCGAGATGTTGGCGTTGAAGCCGGGCCCGCTGGCGAGGACCTGGAAGTTGCCGCCGCCGCCGCGGCCTTCGATCGAGCCGCTGACATTGCGGCTGGACTCGCTCCAGGAGCCGCTGACCGCGTTGCCTTCGGCCTGCACGTCAGCCGCCAGGTTGAACTTGTAGGAGTCGCTGGCGCAGGTGAGGCTCATGGTCATCCGCGGGCCGGCGACATGGTAGGTCGCGCGGCAGCGGATGCGCTCGCTGGAGCCGTCATCGAGCATGACCGAGCCGCCGCCGGACCAGGTGCCGGCCATGCCGGCGAACGGACCGGACTGAGCGTGGCCGGCGGTAGTTGCGAGTGCAGTCACGAAAAACGCGACGGCTGCGAGTGCAGGCCATCGCGCCGAGAAAAATGCGCTGCCGATCTTACTGACGGGACGCTTCCCATCGACCGCTGCACGGTACGCCAGCTGATGCCCCATTCCACTTCCCCGATCCGGATTTGCCACTGAGTTGTCCGTTCGCATATGCACCATTGATCGAGACTCGCACAAGTCCCCCGCTGCCGACGGTTCCGGAGATCGCCGCGCCCTGGGCCGAGATCTTTCCTTCGCTGACGGTCACGGTCGAGCTGGTCGACGGCTCGCAGCTGCCGGTCTTGGTCACGACAGTCACCTGCCAAAGGCCGTCATAGGGCTGCTGGGCGGATGCGGGAGCGGCGGCGAGGGTGGCGGAGGCGGCCAACGAGGCCAAAAGCAGGTCGCGGATGCGGATCAAACGCATTGAATCAAATCCCTGTCATTTCGTGTGATGGGAGGGCTTATCGTGTCACATTGTGTTCAAAATTTGTGCGGCGCAGGAACCGGCGAAAGTTCCTGTGGACTTAAACACATCAACGTGAATCCGGGCCCGGGTCCGGAACGGTAAATCACGTTGCTATACATTGCGAGCCGGTAATTAGAGACCGGTTCTGCCGTGACTAGTGCTTGCCGTCCGTCAAACTGGGTGCCTTGGTGGCGAATTCCTCGTCCTGCGGCTCGGCGGGCAGGGTCTTGTGGGTCTTGGCATGGTCGATGACTTGGGCGAGCAGGCGCAGCCCGAGCGGCGCCAGCGCCCGCTCCCACAATTCACGAGCGGTCTCGCCCTTCTTGACGAACACCCAGTCCTGGGCGGCGATGGCACCGGCGTCCATACGGTCGGCGAGATGGTAGATGGTGCCACCGGCGATCGGATCGCGCTCCTTGATGGTCCATTCCACGGCGGCGATGCCGCGGTGCCGCGGCAGCAGCGACGGATGGTAGCCGATGCCGCCGAGCCGGCTCGCCGCCAGGGCTTCCCTGCTGACACGGGCATGGCTGTGGGCGGTCACGATCAGTTCGGTGCCTGGCGCGATCTCGGACGCCGCCACGATCTTTGGATCGGCCTGCACCACGACATCGAGGCCGGCCGCTCTGGCGGCCGCGGCCAGCCGGTCCTCGCCGTCATGGACCACGACCCTGGCGATCTCGATGCCATGGTCGCGCAGCATGTTCAGGGTCGTCACGCCGAAATGACGGGAACCGACGAGGGTAATGCGCATGGGATTCATTCCGTGAGGGTTCGCCAGGACGGCTCGAGGGACTGCTATGCCGATAGCACAGTGCGACGGACTGTTTCGTCGCGGTGCCGGTTATCAACAAGGCGGCCGGCTGGCAATGTCAGTCCGCCACAAGGCGGCTCACCAGCACCTTGTCGATGCGCCGTCCGTCGAGGTCGACGATCTCGAACTCCCAGCCTTGCGCCGAGGTCTTGGCGCCGACATCGGGGATCGCGCCGAACTCGTGCAGCAGGAAGCCCGCCGCGGTCTGGTAGGGGCGCGGCGAGGGCAGTGCGATGCCGAGCAGTTCGCTGAACTCGAGCGCCGGCATCCAGCCCGAGATGAGATAGGAGCCGTCGTCGCGTCGGACATAGGCGGGCTCGGCCGGCCCTTGTTCGGTGTGGAACGCGCCGACGATGGCCTCGAGGATGTCGGCGCTGGTGACGACGCCTTGGAAGGTGCCGTATTCGTCATGGACGAGGCCGATATGGACCGCGGAGTCGCGCAGGATCGCGACCACATCGCGGGCATCCACGGTCTCCGGGATGATCGGCGCATCGCGCGTCAGCGCGCGGATGTCGGGGCTCTGTCCGGCGAGGTAGACGTCGAGCACGTCCTTGGCCTGTACGATGCCGAGCGCGTGGTCGCGGTTGCCCTCGAACACTACGCAGCGCGAGTGGCTGCTCTTCTGCAGCGTCGACAGGATCTCGGCTGCAGGGGCGGCGAGGTCGATCAGGCTGACCTCGTGGCGCGGCGTCATCACGGCGCCGACGGGAAGGTCGCCGAGCCGCATCACCCCGGCGATCATCTCCTTCTCGCCGGGCTCCAGCACGCCGGCATTTTCGGCCTCCACCACCAGCGTCTTGATCTCGTCCTCGCTGACGCGGTCCTGGGCGTCCTCGCGATGGCCGAGCAGCCACAGCAGCAGCTTGCCGGAACGGTCGAGCAGCCAGACCAGCGGCAGCGACAGTTTCGCCATCAGCGTCATCGCCGGCGCGACCTTCACCGCGATCGACTCGGGATCGCGCAGCGCGATCTGCTTCGGCACCAGTTCGCCGACGATCAGCGAGGCATAGGTGATCAGGCCGACGACGAGGCCGACGCCGACCGCGTCCGCAACGCTCGGCGACAGCCCGAGCTCGAACAGCCATTGCGACAGGCGCCCGCCCAGCGTTGCGCCCGAGAACGCGCCGGACAGCACGCCGATCAGCGTGATGCCGATCTGCACGGTAGAGAGGAATTTTCCGGGATCGGAGGCCAGCACCAGCGCGCGGCGCGAGCCGCTGACGCCTTTCTCGACCAGCCCGGCCAGCCGCGCCGGGCGTGAGGAGACGATGGCGAGCTCCGACATCGACAAGAGACCGTTGACGACGATCAACACCGCCACGATCGCAAGTTCCAGATATAACACGAGGGTCCCTTAAGCCTTCGACGGCGTTCGCCGCGCACGATGCCCCTATATAGACGGACCGGCGTGGTTTTGCTGTGCATTGTGGGCCGCTGCGGCGGCGGCGCTACGCATGATGCGCGCCCGCAGGTCATCGCGGCATTCTGACGCGCGGATCGCCGGCGCGGCTAGCTCCAGGCCAGCAGGCGCAGTTCGGGCTTGGCGAACTGCTTTGAGGGCGCGGCCGACGGCTCCGGCGGACGCTCGGATGCCGCCTGGAGATACGCGCGCAGGTCGGCGCCGTGCTGCTTCATCTGGTTGCGCAGTTCGCGGCGGGAGAAGGCGGTCAGGGCGGGATCAGCGAGCTGGATCCACGCGTTGCGCATCCACTCCTGCAGCTCGCGGATATTCCGATCCAAGACTTCGGACTGGGTCATGCCGAAAATCTCAAGTTGTGATCTGTGACGCAGTAACGCCGATTCGCGCGGTTTCACCTAGCGCGATGTTGCGCGACAGAATGCGCGGCGAAGCTTATGAGAAGCTTATGAGCTGGCTCTCCAGCGCCGTGTTGCCCACGTCGCGGATCTATTCCGCGCAGACATAGGTCGGCGGGACGACGCGATTGGCCGTGTAGCGGTAGTAGGGACGATAGGCGAAGCCGTGGTAGATCGCCGGCGGCGCGTCGTAGAGCGCGCCGTGATAGGCGTTGGTCACCGGACCGGTGCTGCAGCGATAGGGGATCGCGGGCGGCGGCAGCGGCCAGAGCGTGACCAGTTCCGGCGGAATGGTCGGCCGGAGTTCGCCGGCTTGCGCCTGCAGCGCCATGACGGCCGAAACGGTGAGGGCGGCGGCAACCGCCAAAGCGGGTTTCATCTCCTCACCTCACCGGACTGGTCGGGGCAGTCCGAGAAGGCTGCCAGCATTCCTGCAGCCGGTCAATTGCGCTCAGGACTTGTGCTCAGGACTTGGCCTTGCGCGGCAGGCTGACCGGGATGTGGGGCGACGTGCTGACCACGCGCTGGCCACCGTCGGGATAGTTTTGGCTCTTGAGCAAAGTCTCGAGATACAGAAAGAATTTTTCGGCAAGCATGGGCGTAGCCCTCGTGATCTGTTTCCTTTCGTCGCTGCGCTCACGCGCAAAATTCAATCAACTAAATGCGAGTCGCGCCGGCATCTCGATGCTGCAGCGCGAGCGCATTCCAGTTCAATCCGTTGGATTACTGCTCGTGCCGCCGCGGCCGATGGCGCCTTGCCGCCTCAGCTGGCGTGCGGTGTCGAAGAGACCGGGTGCCGTGACGTGGCGGCGGGGGGTGCGGATGCCGCGCTTCGCGACATTCCCTCAAAGCGCCACAGCGTCACCGCTGAAGTCACGCCGCATGATTCGCAACGCAATGGCGCGCCGCCGACCAGGTATCGCCCACGCCGCACCACCTGAGGCGAGGCCATTTCCCGGCAATTCGGGCAAGCCAGAGGCAATTTGCTGGTTTTCCACCAGTTGACCAATTGAAACATCGCAACCCCGCTTCAGAGCGGCAACAATTCTCAACAATTAGCAATGTGGCGGCTCGCGTGGAAGCAGCAGAAAGCCGCATCGCCACGGAAGAAGTGTGGGCGTGGCCAAAATGTCGAAAAACAACCCCATGCAAAGGAGCCGGGCGGCCGGTCCGGCCCAAGATTGGTTAGCGAACCGCTAAGCAGGAGCCGCCCAGCGCGTGATCACGTCACACTGTTCCTTCAAGGATCGGCGCTAGGCAAGGCGCCATGGACGGGAACAACGACCACGACGAGGGGATTGTGCCGGCGCTGCGCCGCAGCTATGGGCGGCTGGCCTGGTGGATCGTCCGCCTCAACCGGGTGCTCGAGCCGTCCCGCGCCGCCGAGCCGCCGCGGACCCATGCTCCGCCGCGCACCCTCACGCCGCCAAGGCGGCCATCGCCGCCGCGTCCCGAATAGCATTACTAAAATACCGACGCTCAGGGTTGACCGGGCTGCTATGCATGGCCCATCGGCGGGCGACAGGCCCGCATGGCTTGGCGAGAGCGGCCGCGGGGCGGCACAACGCGACGGAAGGACGAACGCATGATTGAGACGGTTGGCATCATCGGCGCCGGGACCATGGGCAACGGCATCGCCCAGGTGTGTGCAGCGGCCGGGCTCGGCGTCACCATGGTCGATATCTCCGACGCCGCGGTGCAGCGCGGCCTGAAGACGGTGGGGGCAAGCCTGGAGCGCCTGGTCAGCAAGGAGAAGATGACCGCGGCCGATCGCGACGCGACGCTCGGGCGGATCACGGCGACCACCGACAAGGGCAAGCTCGCCGCCTGCGATCTCGTGATCGAAGCGGCGACCGAGAACGAAGAGCTGAAGGTCAAGATCCTGAAGGATCTCTGCGCGACGCTGCAGCCGGGCGCGCTGCTCGCGACCAACACCTCGTCGATCTCGATCACCAGGCTTGCCGCCGCGACCGACCGCCCCGACCGCTTCATCGGCATGCACTTCTTCAACCCGGTGCCGGTGATGGCGCTGCTCGAACTCATCCGCGGCTTGCAGACCTCCGACGACACCGTCGCCAAGGCCGAAGCCTTCGCCAAGCGCGTCGGCAAGGTCGCGATCACGGCGAAGAACAGCCCGGGCTTCGCCGTCAACCGCATCCTGTGCCCGATGATCAACGAGGCGATCTTCGCGTTGCAGGAAGGCATCGCGACCGCGGAAGAGATCGATGCCGGCATGAAGCTCGGCTGCAACCATCCGATCGGACCGCTGGCGCTCGCCGATCTGATCGGGCTCGACACCATGCTGTCGGTCATGGAGGTGTTTTACACCGGCTTCAATGATCCGAAGTATCGGCCGGCGCCGCTGCTGAAGGAGATGGTCGATGCCGGTCATCTCGGCCGCAAGACCGGGCAGGGCTTCTACAGCTATAGCAAGTGAAACAGCTCGCGCGCGGGCGTGGCAGTTCGTCATCCGTAGTCGTCCGGAATGGATCGCGACGGCGGAGTGACGTAACACGCAGCCCGCGATCCGCCACGTGAGGCGGGGGACGCTAGACACGAGGCCCGGTCTCCTAGGCACACCGGGCCTCGTGTTTTTCAATTGCGGCCTTGCGCCGACCGGCGTCGCATTGCCGAATGACCGAAACGCGCGGATTCAGCCGCACCCCGTCACCTCTCTCGCCGGGACAAAAACAAGCCCCATTTGCGCAGCCGCGCCATCCGGCCCGCAGCCTCACGGCTAGGTGAGGCGGGCCGCCCGAAACCTCGCGGGCACGCGCTCCGCATCCTAGATCGAGAGCCGGATACCGACGCGGCAAGCGGGGTTCCACCTGCCATCCGGCACAATCATTGCACCGCCTGCCGCATTGATCGTCTCGATTGGAGCAACACATGGGCCAGGTCATCAGGTTCATCTCGAAGTCCGAACTCGAGCGCGCGCGCCTGATCCGCGAGGCCCGCGCCAATTACGAGCGCGTCTTTCCATCGGCGGATTCCGGCGACCAGCAGGACGGCCACCCGGACCGTGACGGCGCGCAGGTGTCGTCCGAGCCGTAGAGCCGCCCGCCGGCATTGAACCGGTCGCGCGCCGCCCCATCTGGTTGGCTGCTGCCTGCGCACGCGCGGTGAGGGCGGGCGATGTGGAAACGGCTTTGGCTGAGATGGACGATCGACAAGCCGGCGGCGTTCGGTGACCTGTTGTGGCAGGTCTTCGTCGTGGACTTCGCGGCGTTCCTCGACCGGCTGACCTTGCGGCGGATCATCGCGCTGATCCCGCTGGTCCTCGTGGTTGCTGCCTATGCCCACCGCATTCCGATCCCGCCCGAGCTGATGCTGGTCGGCGATCTCCTCGCCTATATCGATATCTTCTCGGTGATCTTCCTGGTCGGCTTGTTCACGCGGCTGTCGACCATCGTGGTGGTGGTCAGGCAGGCCGCCGATCGCGCGCGCAGGATCCTGCCGGCGGCGTTGCGCAGGCTCGATCTCCGTCACCGCCGCGCCAGCGACAGCACTCGCCGCAAGCGGGCGACGCGCGCGACAGATGACGCGGATGATGCTGCCGTCGCGCCTGGCTTGGCCTTCGCATAGTCCGCCGGAAAGGTGTTGCCGGCTTTCCCGTGCCAACGCCTATTGCGGACGGCCCGACTGCCGATCGACATCCGTGTTGACGGCGGCGGGCGCATCCGGCGCCGGGGCCGGCTCGCTACGCCGATGCGAACTGCTGAGGTCGGTCGCGCTGTGCGTTCGGTGAAACGCGATCCCCATCCGGACGCTCCAGACGCCGAACACGAGTGAGCCCGCGACGCAAAGCGCCACGAAGGCCCAATCCCGCTTTCGCATCTGGTTGAACAAAGCCAAAGCTGCCGTCCTGTCCGCAACCCTTCGGGCGAGGCGCTCGAAGGGCACCAAATCTACGTCTCGCGATTCCAACGCATCATCTTGATCTCAGGACTAGGCGATTGATTTTCTGTCTGCAAGGGCGGCCCCCGAGCCGATCAGCTCATTAAGAAATGGCAACGTTGCGTCGCACGCTTGTGAGTGGCAGGCGGAGTCCGCCCGGCTATTCTGCTGATGCGGAGGGCAGCGATGAAATACAGCTCCGAACTGATCCAGACGATGCGCGACGCACTGGAAGCGGTGATGACCACCGTGCCACGCGATCAGGTCGTGTTCGGCCTCAAGGCCGCGCTTGCCGAATACATCCTGCAAGCGGCCGCGCACGGACAGACGTCATTCGACGGGCTCGTGGCGTCGGCGTCGGATCAGGTACAGACGATCATCTCGATGCTGACGTAAGCCCGAACATCGCTGGTCGGCGGTGTCGATCGCGATGAAACCTTGACCGGCCATCGGCGTTCTTCACGGCAAGGGGGTCCTTGTGAGCTGAGGAACCGGCGGATGCGCGTAAACCCGGACGAGTTTGTCGAGCTTTCGAACCATGGTCTGATGAAACTGCGGTCCGCAGTGGCTCGCGCGATGGTGATGCTTCCGAGCGAACGCAGCAAGGCGACGATCGTCCGGCTGGATGAACCGTCGGTTCTCAAATTCAAGGCCATCAAGGATCTGTCCCAGATGTTTTCGGGCCAAGCGTTCTCGGGCACGCCGAGCGGTTCGAAGTCGCCGACCTCGCCGCGTTCGCCCCGGCGCAAGACACAAGCCGCATCTCCCCGTCGGCGGGCAACGCCTGCGCGGCCGAAGCCGAAGGCCACGCGCCGGACCAAGTCGCAGAACAGGCATTAGGAGAGCCGGCGCCAGACGACACGCCCGGCGGCATGTCCTTCCTGAACCGGGACGTTGAAATCCCGAGCGCTGCGATGTCTGCCGCCAGGGAGTAATCCCTCTGCGCCCCTTGCGCACGGAAGCTCCGAGGAACGCGCGGCCGATATCGGGCGTATTCTGTTTCGCTCCCGGCAATCAGCCCCCCAACCCCGCCGGGAGCGGGAATGACGGCCTCGGTGTGCCGACCGCACCGGGGCCGTTCTGTTGGTTGATCGTGTTGTTACCCCGAGCGATGTGCGTCGTGGAATGTGCATGACCCTGCATGCTGGCCGATCTTGGCACGTATCCGAATCGGTGAGTGAGGCGATCTGAAGGCCTAGAAGTACCAGGCGCGGGTTGGACTGCCTGTTGATAACTCAGGACTGTGAGACACTTAACCCATTGAGAACTCTGGCCTCGTCGTTAACTGAAAATACGTTTCGAGTAGGAAACGCATTTGGACTCTTGCGCAGGAGTCACGCCGTAGGTCACATATCTCAATTCCTCCGAAGGGCAGCTCTTAGGGTTTTAATGGAGAGCTGTGTCATGTCCGACCACGAACTTCGCTTCAAAGGGCCGTTCTTCGATTTCAACGCCAAGGGATGGATGGCGATCATTGCCGCCATCGTTATCGTGGGGCTCATGGTCGTGCCGCGATTTCTGCATTGAGGCACCATGAAGGGTGAGCCCAAGGCCGTCAAGGTGAAGTACGCGCAGCTCCTGAAGGTGCCGCTGGCGAGCTTTCCCGAAGCCAGGGATAGGTTGGATGTACCGGACCTTCACGGCGTTTACGTGATTTATTCTCCGAAGGGACGAGTAGCCCACGTCGGTAGGACAATCAGAGGCAAGCACGGGCTGCGCCAGCGACTAAAAAATCACCTTCACAGTTCGTCGTCGTTTACGGAGAAGTCGCTGCGGGGCAAGGGAAGCGTTTTGAGGCGAGACTATAAGTAACGCTTCATCGCGATAGATGATAGCCGTCTACGAGCACTCGTAGAGGCGTATGCGGTGGGGCAGCGTGTCCCGAAAGTCTCAGGAGGACGAAGAGTTCGCTATCCTGCAAGACAGGTTACGAGACTTTGATCAGCCTGGAGGTCTGCCGGAATTTTGGTGAGCGCGGAGGGACTCGAACCCTCGACCCCATGATTAAAAGTCACGTGCTCTACCGCCTGAGCTACGCGCTCACTCACCTGAACTATGCGTCCGGGATGCCGGAGGTGGGGGCATCGTCCGGATCATGCTCCAGCCCGCGCTGTGTAGGGGGCGGGGCCCATCGGGTCAATAGCCGACGCGCCGCAATCGCATGTCGATACCGGCCGGATTTGCCTTGAGGGGACTGGCGGTTAGGGCTGCTTCTTGAAGTTGGCCGACCCCGCCATCCACGGGCTTCAGGCCGCCGCTCAGCCGTCGCGGCGCATTTCGGAGCCGGCGGGCTGGCTGGGGGCGGCGACCGAGGGCAGGCTGACCGGGCGCAGGCCAATCAGTTCCGCGGTGCGGATCGCGCTGTTGCGCCAGAAGGCGAACTCGTTGATCCGCGAATTCTCCAGGATCGCGATCGACACCGCGGCGAGGAACGGCAGGCTCTGCAGCACCAGCACGCCGGCGAAGATGTAGATCTCGCGGACCTGCTTGAAGCCGTTGGTGGCGACCAGCACGGCGGCGCCGACCAAAAGCAGCACGCCGATCACGGCCTCCCAGAACGCCTGGAATTCGATCGACATCCGCGACAGCCCGCCCTTGGAGGTGCGGGCGAAGGCGAGGTGCTCGGTGATCAGGCCTTGCGCGACCGCGCGCGACACCGTCCACTGCACGCTCATCGCGGCGATCATCGCGCCCAGCATCTGGCCGGCCTTGATGTTCACCCTGAGCCGGTACAGCGCCACGAAGTGCACCAGCGAGACGATGAAGGAGGCGATGATCGGCAGCGTGAGGATCTTGTCGGGGATCGCGATGTCGGCGAAGGCGACGATCGGCACCCAGATCAGGTTGAGGATGGCGACCACGACGCCGAGGCTTTCGGCGCCCAGCCAGTTGAGCCAGCCGAGCGAGAACTCGCGGCGCTGATCCGGCGTCAGGCGGCTGGCGCCCGGCAGGAAACGCCGCCAGTGCTTCTTGACGATCTGGAAGCCGCCATAGGCCCAGCGGTGGCGCTGCTTCTTGAAGGCTTCATAGGTGTCGGGCAGCAGGCCCTCGCCGTAGCGCACATTGGTGTAGTGCGTCAGCCAGCCCTGCTGCTGGATGGTGAGGCCGAGATCGGTGTCCTCGCAGATGGTGTCGCTTGACCAGCCGCCGGCCTTGTCCATCGCGGCGCGGCGGATCAGGCACATCGTGCCGTGCACGATGATGGCGTTGAACTCGTTGCGCTGGACCATGCCGATGTCGAAGAACCCGGCATATTCGCCATTCATGATGTAGTGCATCAGCGAGCGGTCGCCGTCGCGATGCTCCTGCGGCGCCTGCACGAGGCCGACGCGCGGATCGGCGAACGCCGGCACGAGGTCCTTCAGCCAGTCCGGATGCACGACATAATCGGCGTCGATGATGCCGATGATCTCGGCGTCCGCCGCGGTGCGCTCCATCGCGATGCGCAGCGCGCCGGCTTTAAAACCCTGCACCTTCTCGGCGTTGATGAACTTGAAGCGCTCGCCGAGCTGACGGCAGTGATCCTGGATCGGCCGCCAGAAATCAGGATCGGGCGTGTTGTTGATGATGCAGACGCATTCGAAGTTGGGATAGTCGAGGCGCGACACCGCATCGAGCGTCGCCTTCAGCATCTCGACCGGCTCGAAATAAGCGGGGATGTGGATCGAGACCTTCGGGAATGCGACGTTCTCGCCGATCGTGGCGGGGGCGAGCGGGGCGGTCTTTGCGATCAGGCGGTGCGGGCCGCGGCCGAACGCGACCGCCGCGATCTCCTCGATCCGCGCCATCGCGATCAGGACCAATGGCACAAGCAGGATCAGGCCGAGGGTGAGCGCGAAGGCCGAGCCCCAGACGAAGTAATGCGTGGTCCAGTAGGCGAACACGGTGGCGACCCAGGCGCCGACGCCGTTGGCCGCGGCCGAGAGCACCAGCGCCTGCATCACCGTCGGCGAATCCAGCCGCAGGATCGGCAGCGACATGAACAGGCCGACCAGCACGGCGACCAGCGCGAGCTTCCAGTAGTTCAGGTCGGTGACCGGTCCGGTCCAGGCGAACTTCGCCTCGCGGTCGGCGTTGAGGATGCCCCAATACGGACCGACGCCGCCTTCGAAGAACTTCCAGGGCTGATCGATCGCCTCGACGATGTTGTAATCCATGCCGATCGCCTCGGCACGGGAGACGAAGTTGCGCAGCACGGTGGCCTGCTGGAACGGGCCGGGGTCGGCATTGCGCAGATTGTAGCCCTGGCTCGGCCAGCCGAACTCGGCGATCTGGATGCGCTTGCCGGGGAAGGAGTCGCGCAGCAGGTTGTAACGGTCGACCGCCTGGTCCACCGCCTGCTTGTCGGTGAAGTTTTCCCAATAGGGCAGCACGTGGGCGGCGATGAAGTCAGTCGAATTGGCGAGCTGCGGATGGTCGCGCCAGATGTTCCAGATTTCGCCTGTGGTCACGGGAACGTTGACCGACTTCTTGACGCTTTGCACCACCTTGATCAGGCGGTGCACGTTGTTTTCGGCGATCGCCCATTTCATCGCCTCGGACCGCTTGTCCTCGGGCTGCAGTTCGGCATCGTGCAGCCGCGCGTCCTCCTCACGCAGGATGCGCGGGGCGTCGTCGCGCATGAAGCGGGCGAATTCCTCGCGGAAGCGCTCGACCTCTTCCGGGCTGGGTTCGGCCTTGGGATCGGCCTTCGGGTCGGTCCGGGGCAACGGTCCGAGATTCTCGATCGGCACCTGCTCGCCGCGATACACGGTTTCGTTGCCGACGATGATGCCGATGACGTTGCTGTTGCGCTTGGCGAGATTGATGGCAGCCAGGAGCTCGCGGCTGTTGCGGTCGCCGTTCTTGTCGATCCATGCGCCGACCGTGACCTTCATGCCGAACTCGGCGGCGATCGGCGGCACCAGCTCGTTGCCCTCGGTCGACGAATAGAGACGGACCGCCTTGGTGAGTGTGGACAGTTTCCGCAGGTCGGCGCGCACCTTCTCGGCGTCGCTGTCGACGGTGATGTGGCCGGGCTCGAACGGGGCGTAGGACAGGCTCGGCAGCGTGCCACGGTAATCGGGCGCCGACTGCTTCTCCTGGAACAGGCCCCACAGAGCGGCGTGAGCGGCGGTGACAAGCAACAGGACGGCGACGACGGCGCGCATCGTGGGTTAAACCATACGGGGCCTGATATTGAGGACTAAGCGAACCCGTCCCCTGGGTTCGGCCGGACCAACGGCGGATGCAAGGATATCTCCGCCAGACGATTTAACAACTGGTATGCCGCGGTGGCGTTTGTAGGGCGCAAGCCGCTCCGCCGGCGAAAAAATCCATCGCCGGCGCGGCCTTTGTTATTTCGCCGGCGGGGCCGGTGAGGCCGATGGCGTCGGCGCAGGTGTCGGTGCGGCGGCCGGAGCCGGCGTGGCGTTGCCCGCGGTCGCCGGCGTGGGCGAAGGGGACGGCGCAGAAGCTGCCGCCGCGGCCTGCGGCTGGGCACCGGGATTGATCCAGCAGGCGTGGATGCGGCCGTCGAGGCTGCCCCGCACCTTGTCGTCGATCTGGGCCCCGAACCGGGTCAGGCAGCGGAACGCCGCCTGGACGTGGCCGCCGGGGCAGCCGAACCGATCATAGAGGTCGAGATGGCGGAATGCGGTGTCGAGGTCGTCGTTCCACATCAGCCGCACCACGCGGCGGCCGAGCCAGACGCATTCCGGGTTGCCGCCCGGGCCGTTGATGGCCTGTTGGGCCTCGGTGAATTCCTCGACCTTGCGCTGGTTGGCTTCCCGCGCGGCATTGGCATTGGCGTCGGCCGGATTGCCAGGCTGCTGCTTGGCCTGATCCTGCGGATTGGGCGAGCCGCTCTGGGCGAGGGCACCGCCGGCTCCAATGAACAGCGCAACGGCCGTGACGAGGCCCGCTGCGGCAAGGTGGCGCAAACCAGTGTTCTTCAACTCAAGCAGCCGTCGACGCATGTATTCCCCGAATATGTTCCTGCCCCCGCGGGATCATCATCCTAACGGCTCGCGTGATGCCGTCCAAATAGGTCTCCAGTGCGGCGGAGACTCCCGCGGAATCCCATGACTGGAATTTCAAATTTTGTCCAGCAAACTCACAACTTTATCGCAGCAGCGCAAAACTGTCGCAGGACAACCATGGTATTGACCGAATCCCGCTATTGGCAGACGGGCCGTGACCGGTTAAGTCGACGGTCCCCCGGAGGATGGAACCGATTTCGCTTCGTACGCCGCTGGCGCTTCTCCTGATCTCACTCGCCGTGATCGCATCCGTGTGGTGGTGGCTCGCCACACCGATTACGCTTGCGCGCGCGCCGATCGATCCCAACGCAAAGCTGCAATGCGTCTCCTACACGCCGTTCCGCGGCGCGCAGACGCCGCTCGATCCGACCACGCAGATCCCGGTCGAGCAGATCGAGGAGGACCTCGCCGGCCTCGTCAAGGTCACCGATTGCGTGCGCACCTATTCGATCGAGAACGGCCTCGACCAGGTCCCCGCCGTCGCGGCCAAGGTCGGGCTGAAGGTGATGCAGGGCATCTGGCTCGGCAGCAACCGCTTCAAGAACCTGCAGCAGATCGCGATCGCGGTGCGGCTGTCCAAGGAATATCCCACCGTCATCACCTCGCTGATCGTCGGCAACGAGGTGCTGCTGCGCGGCGAGATGACGACCGCCGACCTCGCCGCCAATATCCGCGCGGTGAAGGCGCAGGCCAACGTGCCCGTGACCTATGCCGATGTCTGGGAATACTGGCTGAAGAACCGCGAGATCTACGACGCGGTCGATTTCGTCACCATTCACATCCTGCCGTATTGGGAGGACATCCCGATCAAGGCCAAGTTCGCCGCCGCGCATGTCGATGACATCCGCAAGCGGATGGCGGGGGCGTTTCCCGGCAAGGAGATCCTGATCGGCGAGACTGGCTGGCCGAGCGCCGGGCGGATGCGGGAGGGCGCGCTGCCCTCGCGCACCAACCAGGCGCGCGTCGTTTCCGAAATCCTCGATCTCGCCAGGCGCGAGGGATTTCGCGTCAACCTGATCGAGGCCTATGACCAGCCCTGGAAGCGCATGCTGGAGGGCACGGTTGGCGGCTATTGGGGCCTGTTCGATTCGGTGCACCGGCAGGTGAAGTATCCGCCGGGCGTGGCGATCAGCAATTTCCCGGCCTGGAAGCTGTACATGGGCTGCGGCATGGCGCTCAGCGCCGCGACCTTCCTGGTGGCGTGGCTGACGTTGCGGCGCCGGCCCTGGACGCCGCGGCCGTCGGCCTGGCTCGCGGTCGCGATCTCCGCCACGACGGCGGGGACGCTGGTCGGGATCGCCGCCGACAAGATGACTTATGAGAGCTACGGCGTCGGCGGCTGGCTGCACTGGGGCGCGCTGCTGGCGGCGGCGATCGCCGCACCGCTCTTGTCGGCGCATGCGCTGATCGCCGGGCGCTCGCTGCCGACCTTCCTCGAGCTGGTCGGGCCGCGCGATTATCGCAGCAAGGGCGCGCTGATGGCGCTGCTGGCGATCGTGCTTGCCGTGACCACGGTGATCGCGGCCGAGACCGCGCTCGGCTTCACCTTCGATCCGCGCTACCGCGATTTCCCCTATGCCTCGCTGACCATGGCGGTGGTGCCGTTCGCGCTGCTGACCATGCTCAACCGCCCGAAGGAGGGCGTCCGGCCGATCGCCGAGTCCGTGTTCGCCGGCCTGCTCGCGATCGGCACGCTCTACATCCTGTACAACGAGGGCACGATCAACTGGCAGTCCGACTGGACCTGCGCGATGTACCTTCTGCTCGCCGCTACGCTGTGGCGGGCGCGGGCCGCGCAAAACCCAGGATGAACAGGCCGATCGCCAGCCCCGACAGCACGATGTTGTAGAGCACGATCCCGAGCCCCGCGGCGATCAGGCCGCCGGTCAGCAGCACGATCGACGGCCGCATCAGATTCAGCACCGCAATCACCAGCGCGGTGATCCCGAACACCGAGTTCTTGAACAGCACGGTCGAGAGCGCGCGCGCCTTGCAGATCATGCTCTGCGCGCCGGCGTCGCAGGCCAGCGCCACGGTGGAGAATTCGATGCCCAGATAGCGCAGGTAAAGCGCGTAGCCGACGGTGAGGAAGCCGACGACCAGCAGGAACTGGACCTGATATGGGGAGATGCGGAACGGAGGTTTCTTCATCGCGGCACTATGGTCGGGAAAGCGACGCAGGACAAGCTCACGCCTTAAGCAGCGAAACCGGTTGAAAGTGTGGCCGCAACGCTTTGCTGCGCCTGATCATTGGCTGTTCCGCCGGAACATCGAGGAGAATGTCGCGGGCTCCGGCTTCTTCTCCTCGGCGACCGGCGGTGGCGGCGGCGCGACGGCACGCCGCGGCGCGGCCCGCCGGTGCGCCGGCCGGCTCGGAGCAGGCGGATCGTCGGCCTTCAAGGAGAGCCGCTGGCCGTCGTAGATCGCGGTCTCGCAGGTCCGCTGGTTGAGGCTGAGGCCGGCGCAGATCTTGGCCGCGGTCCCGGCATCGTTCAGCGGCCCGGCCACCAGGCGGAGCTGCATGCCGAGCCCGTTGGTGTTTTCCTTGATCACGATGATCGGGCGCAGCGCCGCCAGCGGCGCGTTGGCCTTCGACTTGAGCAGCCCGCGCCACAGCGCCCGCAGCCCATTGACCGAGTTCGCGGTACCGAGATCGATGCCGAACTCGGTACGCTGGATCGCTTTCGGCGGGACGGCATCGTCCTCGAGTTCGGAATCCGGGTCGGGGGCGACCACCAGCGGTGCGATGGGTGCGGCGGATACATCGCGCGCGGTCGGCGGCTTGACCGGCTCAAGCGGCTTGCTGGCCGCGGGCTCAGCCATCGCGATCATCGGTCTGTCGGCGACCGGCACAGCCGGCGGCGCCGGCGCGGCAGCCTTGGCCTCGTCGGCGGCCGGGCTCGCACTTGGCGCGGCGGATTTCTTTTCGGCGGCCGTCTCAGCTGGTCCGGATGGCTTGCTGTCGGCGGATGCTTTATCGGGCGGCGCAGGCTTGTCCGGTGCCCCGGGCGGCGCCGTGGCCGCTACCGGGACGGGGGCGGGCGCCTGGACGACGGGCGGCGCGCTGGCGGGGGCCGCCGACAAGGCAGGTGCCGCGGCCATGGTCGTTGCTGCCGGCAGAGGCGCCCGGTCCTGCTTGGCGATCGTGCCGGTCACGAAATCGAGGCCTTGCTCCAGCGTGGTGACGCGCGAGTAGAGCCGGTCGCGGTCGCCGTTCAGCGTATCGATCGCCGCGGCGAGCCGGCGCGTCTCATTGTGGCTTTCTTTCGCCAGCGTCTGCAACTGCTGGGCCTGGCGCGCGATGTCGGCGGCCGCGACCTGGTCGCGCTTCAACGTCAATGCCGACTGGTTTGCCATCACGGCGATCGTCACGGCGCCGACCGCGCCGAGGCCCCACGAGCCGAGCCGCCACAGCAGGCGGCGGTCGAACGCCTCCTCCTCGGCCAGCAGGCCGCCGCCTTCAGCGTCGATATCCGCCGCAAGCTTGTCGGTATCCTTGGCCAACGCGCGCTTGGCCCTCCTCAAGGCCCGCCGAATCACAGGGTAAAGATTAACAGGAAATCGACCGGGAACTTGAATCCGGGCCGTCACCGAGGCGAATCGGTTTCTTCTCCCGGGGAAAACAATTAAGACGGCCCGGCGCAGAATGCTGCGCGAGATTTTGAGGATTGCGAATGACTGCACGATCGAGCCTGACGGTGGTGCTTGCGGCCGGCGAGGGCACGCGCATGCGCTCGGCGCTGCCGAAGGTGCTGCACCAGGTCGCGGGACAGTCGCTGCTCGCGCACGTGCTGGGCGCCGCGGCGGCCGGCGAGGGATCGCAGCTCGCGGTGGTGATCGGTCCGGATCATGAGGCCGTCGCCAACGAGGCGCGCCGGGTGCGTTCCGATGCGCAGATCTTCGTGCAGCGCGAGCGGCTCGGCACCGCCCATGCGGTGCTTGCCGCGCGCGAGGCGATCGCCCGCGGCGCCGACGATCTCCTGGTCGCATTCGGCGACACGCCGCTGATCTCGGCCGAGACCTTTGCGCGGATGCGCGCGCCACTCCGGCAGGGCGCGGCGCTTGCGGTGCTCGGCTTCCATGCCGCCGACCCGACCGGCTATGGCCGGCTGGTGGTTGAGAATGGCAGATTGATTGCGATCCGCGAGCAGGTCGACGCCAGCGCGGAAGAGCGCAGGATCACGCTGTGCAATGCCGGCGTGATGGCGTTCGACGGCAAGACGGCGCTATCGATCATCGAGAAGATCGGCAACGCCAATGCCAAGGGTGAATATTATCTGACCGACGCCGTCGGCATCGTCAGGGATCTCGGACTGGAGGCTGTCGTGATCGAAACCAGCGAAGACGAAGTGCGCGGCATCAACACCAAAGCGCAGCTCGCGGAGGCCGAGGCCGTGATGCAGGCGCGCCTGCGCAAGGCCGCGCTCGAGGCCGGCGTGACGCTGATTGCGCCCGACACCGTCTATCTCGCGGCCGACACCAGGTTCGGCAAGGACGTCACCATTGAGCCGTTCGTGGTGATCGGCCCCGGTGTCTCGATCGACGACGGCGCCGTGATCCATTCCTTCTCGCACATCGTCGAGGCCAGCATCGGCAAGAAGGTCTCGGTCGGTCCCTATGCGCGGCTGCGGCCCGGCACATCGCTCGGCGACGGCGCGCGGATCGGCAATTTCGTCGAGACCAAGGCGGCGACGCTCGAGGCCGGCGTCAAGGTGAACCACCTGTCGTATGTCGGCGACGCCCATGTCGGCGCCAATTCCAATCTCGGCGCCGGCACCATCACCTGCAACTATGACGGCTTCCTGAAACACAAGACCCTGATCGGCGAGGGCGCCTTCGTCGGCACCAACTCGTCGCTGGTGGCACCGGTCAAGATCGGCAAGGGCGCCTATATCGGTTCGGGCTCTGTCATCACCAAGGACGTGCCCGACGACGCGCTGTCGGTGGAGCGCGCTCAGCAGATGATCCGCGAAGGCGGCGCCGCGCGCTACCGCGAGGTGAAGCTGAAGGCGAAGGCCGCCAAGGCGAAGTGAAGACGCGTTCGCGTTCTCCTCGTCCCGAGGTGCCCGCGCAGCGGATCGAGGCCCAACAGCCGAAAGCCGAACCGATTCCTTGGAGGCGCGCACAAGGGGCGCGCTCCCCAGAATGCCGGGTGTTATTGATCTGCTTCAAGGGATGAAGGCTACAGGCTCGCGACCGAGGCCAGCGGCCCCAAACGGAGCGCCGGACAAGGACTGTCTCCCGTGTCACGCCGTCCTGTTATTCGTCATCCTCCACGAGCCGGTTCGCCGCGTGATCCTGGTACTGGTCGGTCTGGATGGACTTGCCGTCCTTGCCGCGGCTGTCCGAATGCTGGCCCTTGTCGCGGTTCGACAGCACCATGTTGTCGCCGATCTTGTCCTTCGGAATATCGGTGCGAGCGCCGCTACCGTCGCCCTTGGCGTGCATCCCGGATCGAAATTGCGTCTTGCTGCCATGTCCGCCTGGCATGATGTAACCTCCCTCGCTCGCGAGCCTTGCCCGCTCAATGCTTCTGCTGTGCCGCCGAAGGCTTGATCGGCGCATGGCCGCGCTGCCCGGCGTCGTTGTGCTTGTTGTGGTCGCTTTCCTGGTTGAGGCCGCGCCGGCTTACCGGAAATTCGCTCTGTCGCGCCTCTCGCCGCGGCACGTGGACCGCATGGTCCTCTGGATTGCGGCCCGAGGCTTGTTCGACCTCGCGCGCATCCGGGACGTCGGCCTTGCGCTCGAACCTGCGTTGCTGCTGTTCATGTGTCTTCCTGCCTGGCATGACGCTTCTCCATTTCGTCAGCGGTGCGGCCGATGCGTGCCGCTCCTTGCGACCGCCTTATCGATGCCGCCGGCTGCGTTCACGTCGTTATCGAGATCGCCCTCGAGTGTGTTCGCGCCGCGCAATTCGTCGATGTCCTCGTTCGATGCGCCGGCCATGGTCGCGCCTTTCGACGCGCCGATCAGCGGATTGTCGCGAAAATCCTTGGCGCTCGGGCGCTTCGGCTTGGGCTGCTTGTTGCTCATGGCGCTAGTTGCCTTTCTGGTCGGGATCGTGCGTGTGATGGCGATCGCGCTCTCCGCCGCCGCCGGAAACGCGGCTGTGCTTGCGGTGCGGGTCATCGGCCGGCGGCTTCTTGATCTCCAGAGGAGCCTGGGCGTTCTCGTGCGAGGCACCCGGACCTCCCTGGCGAATGGTTTTCGGCGTCTTGGTGGATGTCGACATGACGGTCCCTCAACGATCCTGCTGATAGCCTTGGTTGGTGGTGTTCTGCTTGATGTTGGCTTGCTGTCCCTGCTGATCGGGATTTTCAGCGTGGGGCCCGCCTGGCGTACCCACGCCAGGCTTCGGCTGCTTGTCGTCTCCCGTTCCCTTGTGGCTCTGGTTGGCCGGCGGAACTGGCGGCATCTTGGTCATGAGGCTTCTCCTCGTTTTCCTCGTTTAGGCAGGCCTCTAGTTCGGTCAGGCGCGCCCAACAGGAGGAGGTTTCTGATCCCACGAGGCCCGGACCTCCTCAGGCAGTGCGTCCCTGACATTGCCGACCTCGCCAGCCGTTAGGTGCCGTGACAGTACGTGGAACACGGTGCGCAGCGCGTCCTCCACATTTACCGGCCGCGAGAAGTGTAGCTCCTGCTCGATCGTCTCGAGAAACTCGTCCCGGGAACGCGTCCGCTTCGGCAATTCGGAGGGACGGAACTGATCATAGTAGGCGCCGCGGACCAGCAGCGGCAGCTGCGAGCCGAGATGCGCGGCGAGGCCGACCGGGAGCCGATCACGGATGGCATGCAGTGCTGCGGACAGCACACGCCACGATAGCTGGTCGTCCGTTCCGAGCTCTTCGCCGACCTCGTTCAGCCAGACGTGCGTGAGTCCGGTCGAAGACCGGAACGGCGCTGGAACTCATGAGCATTCTCCTGCGCGTCTCATATCGACCCACAACAGAAGCCGCGCGTCGCCGTTCCTAACGCCGACACAGAGTGATCTGTCGCTGAAACCACAATTGCGACGACCAACTTCTCGCATAGGAACGCTGTGCGCGGATCCAGCCTTGCCAATCATGACGCACATCATCTTCAGCGACTTCCGTGAACCGGCGGCCAGCGAAGCCTACGAGATCGCGTACGATTATCTCTTGCGTACGGGTGCGATCCGCGATGAATTCGAGATCTGCGTGTTTCTCGCGCAGCATCTGGCCGCGATGGTCGAGCAGGGCCAGACCAACAAGATCCGCATGGCGAACCGCGCCATCGGGGAGTATGAGCGATACATCAGCGAATGCGAGACCCTGAACGGTCAAGGGATCTGTGGGTACGAGAACGCGTGAGGTTCGGGCCGTACCGCAGTTGCTCCGAACGCAAGGCTTCGCTGGTCGCCCGGGGACTGACATCTGGGGCTTGCGAACTGTTCCTGCTTCGTTCACATTCGGTCATGACTGATATGACCGCGGGTGGCGAGATGGATACCGACAACGCCGAGATAGATCGAAGCATCATCCGTCTCTGGAACCAGCTTCGCCGTCTGCAGCGCGAAGGGCAGCCGACGGCGGCAATCGTGCAGAGGATAGAGGCCGCACTGGCCGAGCGCGAGCGCCGTGCAGCCTGATCGGACTCGTGCGAAGCAACCTCGATCCGGTCGTCGGCCTTCGCCGTGATTCGGGCAGGCGCGTGACAGCGCATCGGCTGATATTGCCAGCTTGAACTGTTCGGGAATGCCTGCTGTCGACGTCACCTCGAGCGTCGCGCTGTCGCGCGACAGGCCGCGCACGGTGCAGCTGAGCGTTGAGTGGCCGGCGCTGAAGCTGATCGCGCCGGCCTTGAACACGCCGTGCGGTTGGCGCAATCGACGGCGCCGGGTCGACCCAGGCCAGCGCCTGATTGCGGGAGGCCTGCTTGGCGCCGTACATCGCCAATCCGCGTTGCGCAGCATGTTGTCGAAGCATTGGCCGGGCGAGACCCATTGCCGGTGCCCGTCGATGAAGGTCAGCGTCGACATCGGCACGCGGAAGGTCTTGCGGCAGAGCGAGGTCAGACGATCAAAGGCCAGCTCGCGCGGCGTGTCGAGGACGTCGAGTTGCGCAGCTTGCATCGGCCATCGCCGAGCGCGGGAAGGCTCGCCGAAACGGGTTATGGGTGGGTTGACGTCCGGTTGTTGCCTGGCGATCACACCACTGCCCAAATCGACGGGCGACGAGCATGCCTAGCGATGGTCTCCATGTTTTCGGGCGTATAGTTATCGCCAGATTGGAATTGTTTGAAATTGGATTTTGCAATGCCTAGGCCGAACCGCGCGCGCGATTCCGTGACCATCGCGGCGCTGCTCGCCGGTACGTCGCTCTTCCTCAGCACCCCAGCTTCGGCGGAGGCGGTCGGCGGCACCGGGGGCGCCGCCGCGGCATCGACCGGCGGTGCGGGCGGCACAGGTACCAGCCCGGCTGCGAACGGAACCGGCAGCAGCGGCGGCGGAGGCGGTGCAGCCAGCGTGATAACCGGCGCAGGCGGCGCGGGGGGCCTCGGTGGGCCGGGAGGCACCGGAGGAACCGGTGGCAATGGCGGCAACGGCGGCAGCTACGGCTTGGTCAATCCGGTCGGCGGCGTGATCGGAAACGCTACGGGCGGTGGTGGTACAGGCGGCCAGGACGGGACGAGCGGCCCGATCTCGTTTGGTGGCGGTGGCGGTGGAGGTGGTGCGGGTGGCGGAGGCGTGCTCTCTGCTGGCGGCAGCTTCACCGTCAACTCTGGAACAACCGTGCTGGCCGGATCTGGCAGCAATGGTGGTGGTGGCGGCGGCGCATTTCCCGTGGGCTCGACCGGCGGTGATGGCGGGGGCGGTGGCGGCGGCGGCGACGGCATCGACTTCACTGGAGGCGCCACTCTCGTCAATAACGGCAACGTCATTGGTGGCGTCGGTGGTGCGGGTGGCGCAGGCGGTGGTGGTCCGCTCTTCGGCGGCGCGGGCGGTGATGGCGGCACTGGCGGCGTCGGTGTCAGCTTTGCGGCTGGTGGCAACCTCACCAACACCGGCGTCATCGAAGGCGGCTCGGGTGGGGCCAAGGGTGCGGCCGGCTCCAATGGCGCGGACGGCAATGCTGGTGCAGGTGGCGCCGGCGTCATCGGCGCCAACCTCAATATCGTCAACAGCGGTTCAATCTTCGGCGGCATCAGCGGCGATGGCGTCACCCGTGCCGACGCGGTCACCTTCACCGGCGGTGTCAACTCGCTGCGGTTTGGTGGCGCGACCTCCGGCCTGATCGGCAATGTCGCGGTGACCGGCGTGCTGGACCTCAGCACCACGGTTGCGAATACAAGCGTTGGAAACACCATCACCGGGAACGGGTCGGTTTCCAAGAGTGGCGCGGGCACCGTCACGCTGTCAGGCGTCAACACCTATTCCGGTGGAACCAGCATCAATGCGGGCACGCTGGAAGTCGCACACGCCACCGCCCAGAATGTCGACGCGCTGGGCAGCGGGGCGGTCAGCTTCAACGGAGGGACGCTGGTCAACGCCACGGGCTTCAATTCGGTTTTGACTAATTCGGTACAACTCAACGCGCCAGGCGGCACCGTGAAGGACGGTGGGACCGGTTTCATCTTGACTGGAAACATCACCGGCGCCGGCGGGCTTACGGTCGCGGCAACACAGTTTGTCTCACTTGGCGGCAACAATGATTATTTCGGGGCAACGCAGGTTACCAGCGGTACGCTCTACGCAATTTCGAACACTGGCTTGTCAGCGAACTCGGCCTTTCGTGTCGCAAGCGGCGCGACGCTCAACCTCGATACCTCGGCAGCCACGATAGGCTCGTTGGCGGATGCCATGCCGGGTTCGGGTGGAACGGTCACCGCAAGCCGGAACGCAACGCTCACGACGGGGCAGGATGGTTCGTCGACTACATTCTCCGGCCAGATCACGCAGTCTCCCATTGCCGAGCTGGCGCTGACCAAGGTCGGCGCTGGTACCCTCACCCTGGCGGGGGCCAACAACTACACCGGTGCCACGCATGTTGTGGCCGGCACGCTGATGGCCGGCGCGGCCGGCACGTTCAGCAGGTTCAGCGCGACCGCGGTCGATGCCGGCGGCACGCTCAATCTCGGTGGCTTCGCGCAGACTATCAACAATGTGGCGCTCACTGGTGGCACGCTGGGCAACGGCACGCTGGCAGGTGCGGTCACGTCAGGCGGCGGGTTCATCGTCGACGTCAGCGGCAGCATGAGCTTGAGCGCCAACGGCGGCACGACCTTGCTGTCCGGCACGAACGGCTATACCGGCGCGACCACGGTCAACAATGGCGCAACCCTGCGGGCCGCCAACGCCAACGCGTTCAGCGCCGCCAGCGCGACGACCGTCAATGGCGGCGGCATGCTTGATCTCGGTGGATTCAATCAGGCGATAGGTTCGCTGGCCGGCAGCGGCAACATCGGCCTCGGCAACGCCATCCTGACGGTTGGAGGCAACAACACTTCGACCACCTATTCCGGCGTCATGTTCGGCACCGGCGGTTTTGCCAAGGGCGGCACCGGCACCATGACCCTCTCGGGTGCAAACACCTACACGGGTGTTTCGTCGGTCACGGCTGGCACATTGATCATCGCCGCAGGTGGCGGGATTACATCCAACATTCTGGTTTCGCCCGGGGCAGAACTGGATAATTCCGGCAGCATAGCGGGCAGCGCTGGCACGCTGGCGGCAGGTAACGTCGCCAACAGCGGGACGTTCAGGAATTCGTCGGGCGGAATCGTATCCGGAATCCTGCAGAATTCAGGCAGTGCAACGAACAATGGTGTGCTCAACGGCGCCGTGTTCAATGGTCTGCGCGCCATCATGACCACGAGCGGAACCGTTGCCGGCGGCCTGATTAATGACTCCGGCACGTACACCCAGACGGCCGGTTCGACCAGCGGCGGAACGACGAACAGCGGAACGATCAATGCGAACGGCGGAGCGTTCAACGGTGCCGTGAATAACAACGGCGGCGCCTTCGTCGTCGGTGGTGCCGTAACCAGCGACAACACATTCACCAATTCCGCGGCGACGTCGCTCCTGCACGTGTTGAATGGTGCCATCTACACCGTGACGGGTCAGCTTGCGAACTCCGGCACCCGGGCGGGGGGCGGCGGCATCGTCGTCGATGCCGGCGGCTTTCTGAATGCCGGCGGCGGCCTTCTCAATCGCGCCGGCGCAGTCATCGTCAATAACGGCCGCATCGATGATGCGCTCGACAATGCGGGCAACGTCACCAACAATCTGATCTACAATGCCGACGTCTCCAGCAACCACGGCGCCGGCGTCATCTTCAATGCGGCTGGCGCCACCTGGACGGGCAATGTGCTCGACAACGGCGCGACGATCCGCAACGCAGGAACCTGGACCGGTTCGATCACGAACGCAGGCGCGTTCGCCAACGATGCCGGCGCGACGGTGTCCGGACTGATCACGTCCAGCGGCGGCACGGTGGTCAACGACGGCGCGTTCAACGGCGGCGCTGTCATCAACGGCGGCGTGCTGACCGGTACCGGTTCGATCGCCGGCCTTGCCGTCAATGGCGGCACCTTCGCACCTGGCAACGGCACGCCGGGCGCGTCGACGACGGTGACGGGCAATCTCGTCTTCCAGTCGGCGGCGCAGTATCTGGTGATGCTCAATCCAGTGGCCTCATCGCTCACCAATGTCACCGGTACGGCGACGCTCGGCGGCGCAGCGGTGACTGCGGCGTTCGCGCCGGGCAGCTATGTGGAGAAGCGATACACCATCGTCAGCGCCGGCAGTGTGATCGGCACGTTCTCCTCGCTGGTCAATACCAACCTGCCGTCGGGCTTCACGCCGAGCCTGAGCTACGATGCGAGCAACGCCTATCTCAATCTGACGCTGAGCTTCACGCCGCCGTGTTTCGGCAGCGGTCTCAACCTCAACCAGCAGGCGGTCGCCAATACGCTGGTCAATTTCTTCAACAGCACCGGCGGCATCCCGATGGTCTACGGCACCCTGACGCCGGCCGGCCTCACCGAGGCGTCGGGCGAGGGCGCGACCGCCGCGCAGCAGACCACGTTCAAGGCGATGGACCTGTTCCTGGGCTTGATCACCGATCCGTTCGTGGCGGGGCGCGGCGATCCGGTCGGGGCGGGCAGCAACCCGAGTGCGTTCACCGACGAGGATGTGCTGGCCTATGCCGCGCGCGGCGGTTCGCGGAGCGAGCGCGATGCCCGTGCCGCGATGTACCGCAAGGCACCGTCGCTCGCGCCGTCCTTCGACCAGCGCTGGAGCGTGTGGGCGGCCGGCTACGGCGGCTCGCAGCAGACCGGCGGCAATACCGTGGCCGGATCGACCAACACGACGAGCAGCATCTATGGCACCGCCGTCGGCGCCGACTACCGCTTGTCGCCACGCACGCTGGCCGGCTTTGCCATCGCCGGTGGCGGCACCAATTTCAGTGTCAACAATCTCGGCGGTGGCCGCTCCGACCTGTTCCAGGCCGGCGCCTTCATCCGGCACAATGTCGGCGCGACCTACCTCTCAGGCGCGCTGGCCTATGGTTGGCAGGACATCACCACCGACCGCACCGTGACGGTCGCCGGCCCCGACCGGCTGCGCGCCGAGTTCAAGGCCAATGCGTGGTCCGGCCGGCTCGAGGGGGGCTACCGGTTCGCTGCGCCGTGGATCGGCCTGACGCCTTACGCCGCCGCTCAATTCACGACGTTCGATCTGCCGAGCTACGCCGAGACGGTCATCTCCGGGGGCGGCGCGTTTGCGCTCGGCTACGCCGCCAGGAGCGTGACCGACAGCCGCAGCGAGCTCGGCCTGCGCACCGACAAGTCGTTCGCGATGCCGGACGCCATTCTGACGCTGCGCGGCCGCGCCGCCTGGGCGCACGACTTCAATCCCGATCGCAATATCGCCGCGACGTTCCAGGCGCTGCCGGGCGCCAGTTTCGTGGTGAACGGTGCGGCACAGGCATCGGACTCCGCGCTCGTCACCGGCGCGGCCGAGATGAAATGGCTGAACGGCTGGGCGGCGGCAGCGACTTTCGAGGGTGAGTTCTCCAACGTGACGCGCTCCTATGCCGGCAAGGGCGTCGTGCGCTACGCGTGGTGAGGAGCGCCTACGCGACCATGGTTAGCCCGAATTAACCAGCCTTTCGCATCGATCTCGCCGCTTAAGACTGTCGCAATCCGCAATAATTATTGAGTATCGTGCGGCCGGCGATTCCCGTTAAGGGACCGTGTCGCCGCCTTGGCAAATTTTCGGCGATTTGGGGACATTGAACCGCATGTGCGGCATCGTCGGCATTCTTGGACGCGCTCCGGTCGCGGAGCAATTGGTGGATTCGCTCAAGCGGCTCGAATACCGCGGCTATGATTCCGCCGGAGTAGCCACGCTCGAGAACGGCTCCCTGGCGCGGCGCCGCGCCGAGGGCAAGCTGAAGAATCTTGAGGCCCGGCTCGAGGCCAAGCCGCTCGGCGGCCATACCGGCATCGGCCACACCCGCTGGGCCACCCACGGCCGGCCGACCGAGAACAATGCGCATCCGCATGCCACCGAGCGCGTCGCCGTGGTGCATAACGGCATCATCGAGAATTTCCGCGAGCTGCGCGAGGAACTCGAGGCCAAGGGCACGGTGTTCTCAACCGAGACCGACACCGAGGTCGTGGTGCACCTCGTCGACAACCTGCTGAAGGGCGGCGTTGCGCCGGTCGAGGCGGTGAGGGCCGTGCTGTCGCGGCTGCGCGGCGCCTTCGCGCTCGGCTTCATCTTCGAGGGCGAGGACGATCTGATGATCGGCGCCCGCAACGGCCCGCCGCTTGCGATCGGGCATGGCGACGGCGAGATGTATCTCGGCTCGGATGCGATCGCGCTCGGGCCGTTCACCGACACGATCAGCTATCTCGAGGACGGCGACTGGGTGGTGCTGAACCGCAAGGGCGCCACCATCTTCGACAAGGACAACGCCATCGTCCATCGCGAGGCGATCAAGCACCTGACGGCGACGGCGCTGGTCGACAAGGCCAACTATCGCCACTTCATGGCCAAGGAAATCCACGAGCAGCCGGAGGTGGTCGGGCATACGCTCGCGCGTTATGTCGACATGGCGACCGAACGCGTCACCATGCCGGTCAAGCTGCCGTTCGACTTCAAGGATATCCAGCGCGTCTCGATCACCGCCTGCGGCACCGCGAGCTATGCCGGCTTCGTCGCAAAATACTGGCTGGAGCGGCTGGCGCGGCTGCCGGTCGAGCTCGATGTCGCCTCCGAATTCCGCTACCGCGAGGCGCCGCTGCGCAAGGGCGACCTTGCCATCTTCATCTCGCAGTCCGGCGAGACCGCCGACACGCTGGCGGCGCTGCGCTATGCCAAGGCGCAGGGCGCGCACACGCTCTCGGTCGTCAACGTGCCGACCTCGACGATCGCGCGCGAGAGCGAGACCGTGCTGCAGACGCTGGCCGGCCCCGAGATCGGCGTCGCCTCGACCAAGGCGTTCACCTGCCAGCTGATGGTGCTGGCCTCGCTCGCGGTCGCCGCCGGCAAGGCGCGCGGCGAGCTGTCCGCCGAGGACGAGAGCAAGCTGGTGCACTCGCTGGTCGAGATTCCGCGACTGATGTCGGAAGCGCTAACCACCGAAGTCCATATCGAGAAGCTGGCACGCGAGATCTCGAAATCGCGCGACGTGCTCTATCTCGGCCGCGGCACCTCCTATCCGCTGGCGCTCGAAGGCGCGCTGAAGCTGAAGGAAATCTCCTACATCCATGCCGAGGGCTACGCCGCCGGCGAGCTCAAGCACGGCCCGATCGCGCTGATCGACGAGCACATGCCGGTCGTGGTGATCGCGCCCTACGACAAGGTGTTCGAGAAGACCGTCTCCAACATGCAGGAGGTCGCCGCCCGTGGCGGCAAGATCATCCTGATGACCGACGCCAAGGGCGCGGCGGAGGCGACCATCCAGTCGCTGGTGACGATCGTGATGCCCGACATGGGGGCGACCTTCGCGCCGATCGTCTATGCCGTGCCGGTGCAACTGCTCGCCTATCATACCGCCGTCGTCATGGGCACCGACGTCGATCAGCCGCGGAATCTGGCGAAATCCGTCACGGTCGAATAGTCGCAAGTGACGACATCACGCAGCTCTTCAAAAAGCTGCTAGGATGGCATAGCTGTCTGGGGCGCGATCAGAA
Organism: Bradyrhizobium semiaridum; assembly: GCF_020329505.1. Taxonomy (GTDB): domain Bacteria; phylum Pseudomonadota; class Alphaproteobacteria; order Rhizobiales; family Xanthobacteraceae; genus Bradyrhizobium; species Bradyrhizobium semiaridum. The sequence continues at coordinate 146,279 of NZ_JAGKJJ010000001.1, read as the reverse complement.
GCGCGCTTTAGTCTGTTGTTTGCGCATGATCTTTTCCGGAAGCCGCTGAATACTTTACCGGGGCATGCGCAGGAATTACGCCCGCTGGGACGACCTGGAACCGCAATGACGTCCACTCAAGTGCCTCCCGTGACGCCAGGTGATCTGCCCCCGGATGCCCCCCGCGGGCTGATGGCGCGCTTTCGCAATTATTTCCTGACCGGCCTCGTGGTGGCCGGACCGGTCGCGATCACGCTGTATCTGACCTGGTGGTTCGTGAACTGGGTCGACAATCTGGTCCGGCCGTTCGTGCCGACCGCCTATCGGCCGGAGACGTACCTGCCGTTCGGACTGCCCGGTTCCGGCCTGATCGTCGCCGTGATCGCGCTGACGCTGCTCGGTTTCCTCACCGCCAACCTGATCGGGCGAACCCTGGTCGATCTGGGCGAACGGCTGCTCGGCCGGATTCCGGCGGTGCGCGCGATCTATCGCGGCCTCAAGCAGGTGTTCGAGACGCTGTTCTCCGGCAACGGCTCGAGCTTCCGCCGCGTCGGCCTCGTCGAATTTCCCTCGCCGGGGATGTGGTCGATCGTGCTGATCTCGCAAGCCCCGAACGCCGAACTCGCCACCAGCCTGCCCGGCGCCGAGGAGCACATCTCGGTATTCCTGCCGTGCGCGCCGAACCCGACCACCGGCTTCTTCTTCTACGTGCCGAAGAGCAAGGTCATTGAGATCGAGATGAGCACCGAGGACGCCGCGACGCTGATCATGTCGTGCGGCGTGGTGCAGCCCGGCGGCTCCGACCAGAAGCGCGCCGCAGCGCTCGCCGGCATGGCCAACGCCGCCCGCATCGCCAACCAGGCCGCCTCGCTGCAGCCGGCCGCCCCGGCGAAGGTGGAGTAGGGCACGGCGCTCTATCCCCGTCATTGCGAGGAGCGATAGCGACGAAGTAATCCATCGTTCCACATATGCGGTGCTATGGATTGCTTCGCTTCGCTTGCAATGACGGCGGCTCCAGCGCTACCCCGCCCCGATCAGCGGCACGGCTTCGTCGCGCTCGTAGAGATAGAGCAGGCAACGCAGCGCGTCGCCGCGCTCGCCATTCAGCTTGGGGTTGTCCTTCATGATGCGCAGCGCCTCGTCGCGGGCCTGCGTGATCAGTTGGGCGTGGACGTCGGAGCGGGCGATGCGGTAGCCGGGCAGGCCGCTCTGGCGGATGCCGAGCACGTCGCCTTCGCCGCGCAGTTTCAAATCTTCCTCGGCGATGCGAAAACCGTCCGTGCTCTCGCGGATCACTTTCAGCCGCGCCTTCGACATCTCGCCGAGCGGCTCCTTGTAGAGCAGGAGACACGTCGAGGCTTCCGAGCCGCGGCCGATGCGGCCACGCAGCTGATGCAGCTGTGCGAGGCCGAAGCGTTCCGCGTTCTCGATCACCATGATGGTCGCGGCCGGCACGTCGACGCCGACCTCGACCACCGTGGTCGCGACCAGGAGCTGGATCTCGTGCGCGGCGAACTGCGCCATCACGCGATCCTTCTCGGCGCCCTTCATCTGGCCGTGGACCAGGCCGACCTGATCGCCGAACCGCTTTTGCAAGGACTCGAAGCGCTCGGTCGCATTGGTGAGATGCTCGGTTCCCTCGGCCTCGGACTCGTCGACCAGCGGGCAGATCCAGTAGACCAGCTTGCCGGCGCCGAGCGCGCGGCCGACGCCGTCGATCACGTCCTCGATCCGGCTCATCGGCACCGCGCGGGTGTCGATCGGCTGGCGGCCGGCAGGCTTTTCGCGCAGCTCCGAGACGTCCATGTCGCCGAAATAGGTCAGCACCAGCGTGCGCGGGATCGGGGTCGCGCTCAGCACCAGCACGTCGACGGCCGCGCCCTTGGTGGTCAGTGCGAGGCGCTCGCGCACGCCGAAACGGTGCTGCTCGTCGACCACGGCGAGCGCGAGGTCCTTGTAGATCACGTCGTCCTGGATCAGCGCGTGGGTGCCGACCAACAGATCGATCTCGCCGGCCTCGAGCCGCGCCAGCAATTCGCGGCGCTCCTTGCCTTTCTCGCGGCCGGTGAGGATCGCAACCTGCATCCCGGCGCGCTCGGCGAGCGGAGCGATGGTCTTGATGTGCTGGCGCGCCAGGATCTCGGTCGGCGCCATCAGCGCGGCCTGCTTGCCGGCTTCCGCGACCGCCGCGGCGGCGAGCAGCGCGACCACCGTCTTGCCGGAGCCGACGTCGCCCTGCACCAGCCGCAGCATCCGCACCGGCTGGCGCAGATCCTCGGTGATGGCGGCAACCGCGTCGCGCTGCGACTTTGTGAGCGCGTAAGGAAGGGCGTCGATGATCCTGCCGCGCAGATGGCCGTCGCCGGCATTGCGGACGCCGGCGGGCCGCCGCAACGTGGCGCGGATCAGCGCCAGCGCGAGTTGGCCGGCGAGCAGCTCGTCGAACGCCAGCCGCGACCAGAACGGGCCGTCGGGCAGGATGTCGGTCAGCTCGACCGGCACATGCACCCGCGTCAGCGCCTCCCGGATCGGCGGAAATTTGCAGCGCCGCAGCACCTCGGGGCTGATCCATTCCGGCAAGTCAGGCAATTTGGTCAGCGCCTGCGCGATGGCGCGGCGGAGCGAGCCGATGGCAAGGCCCTCCGTCAGCGGATAGACCGGATCGATGCCGGAGAGCTTTGCAAAGCCGGCCTCGTCGACGACGCGGTCGGGATGCACGATCTGCGGGATGCCGTCATACATCGCAAGCGTGCCGGAGACGTAGCGCTTCTCGCCGACCGGCAGCAGTTTTTCGACAAAGCCGGGCGGGCTGCGGAAGTAGGTCAGCACGACGTTGCCGGTGTCGTCGCTGGCATAGACGAGGTACGGCGCGCGCGAATTGCGCGGCGGCGGGGGACGGTGGCGATCGACGGTGACCTCCAGCGTCACCATGGTTCCGACCGCGGCGTCGCGGATCTTCGGCCGCGCCCGGCGGTCGATCACGCTGGCCGGCAGATGCAGCAGCAGATCGACCAGCCGCGGCGTCTCGCTGCGGTCGAGCAGATAGCGCAGCAGCTTGTCCTGCTTCGGGCCGACGCCGGAGAGCGTCGTGACCGGGGCAAACAGCGGATTGAGCAGGCTGGGGCGCATGGGGAGAATCTTAAGTCCGTTCCACTCCGTCGTGCCCGGCCTTGTGCCGAGCATCCACGTCTTTTTTAGAGCGAGCGTGCAGCGCCGGGTCCCGCCTCGCCAAAGCGTCGGCGGGCGGGCAAGCCCGGCAACGACGGCATGGCTCGCAGTCGGCAGATGAGGGCTGACATCGGCCATTGCCGTCGCTATATCAAGCCCCGCCCGGCACGTCCGGGCTTTTGGCGTTGTATGGATTTTGCGACATGACGGGATCGACACGGTCGAGCAGCGGGCTCGATGACCGCCGCAAGCGGCTTTTGTTTCGCTGCTGGCATCGGGGCACCCGGGAGATGGATCTGATCCTCGGCCGATTTGCAGACGCGACCATCGCCGATCTCAGCGAGCAGGAACTCGGCGAACTCGAGCACCTGATCGAGGTGCCGGACCCGGACCTTTATGCCGCGCTGACCGGCGACAAGGTGCTGCCGGCCGAATATGCCACCGCACTCTATGCCCGCATCAAGGCGTTCCGGGTCGCGGATCACGGCGCATGAAACAGCCTGCCAAATCGCCCGCCGCGATGCTCGCGCCCGGCCGCGTACTGACCATCGCCAATGTCGCCGAGGGCGCCGAAGGGCTCGTCGTATCAGACCTCGCGCGGGCGATCGCAGCCAGGCCGAAGCGCGCCGCGGTGAGCCTCGCCGTGGTCTGCCGCGACGGCGCACGCATGCAGCAGCTCGCCCGCGCGCTGGAGTTCTTCGCGCCCGATATCGCGGTGATGCAGATCCCGGCCTGGGACTGCCAGCCCTATGACCGCGTCTCGCCGCATGCCGGCATTCTGGCGCAGCGCCTGACCACATTGGCAAAACTGTCGCGCCTCGCCGGCAGCGACAAGCCGCTGATCGTGCTGACCACCGTGAACGCGGCCGTGCAGCGGGTGCCGGCGCGCGAGCTGGTGGCGGCGCAGGCGCTGTCGGTCGCGCCGGGCAACGTGGTGCCGATGGATTCGGTCGTGGCTTGGCTCGAGCACAACGGCTATACGCGCTCGTCGACGGTGCGCGAGGCGGGCGAATACGCGGTGCGCGGCGGCATCCTCGATCTGTTTCCGGCCGGGCTCGAGCAGCCGGTGCGGTTCGACTTCTTCGGCGATAGCCTGGAGTCGATCCGCACCTTCGACGCCGAGACGCAGCGCACGCTGCTCGACATGCGCGGGCTCGATCTGGTGCCGGTGTCGGAATTCCAGCTCACCACCGAAACCATCCGCCGCTTCAGGATGGGCTATGTCGCAGCGTTCGGCGCGCCGGAGCGCGACGACCAATTGTATGAAGCGGTTTCCGAGGGCCGCCGCCATCCCGGCATGGAGCACTGGCTGCCGCTATTCCAGGAGCGAATGGACACCCTGTTCGATTATCTCGACGGCGCCACCGTCGCGATCGAGCCGCAGGCCGAGGACGCCGCGCGCGAGCGCTTCACGCAGATCGCTGACTACTACGAGGCGCGGCGCGAGGCGCTGGAGCATCCGGGCAGCGGCGCGATCTACAAGCCGTTGCCGCCGGACAGGCTGTACCTGACCGAGGCCGAATGGACCAAGCTGCTCGGCGAGGCGGCGGTGGCGCGGCTGACGCCGTTCGCGGTGCCGGAAGGCTCGACCGAGGTGTTCGATGCCGGCGCGCGGGCCGGCCGCAATTTCGCGCCCGAGCGCGCCGACAGCAATGTCAACGTGTTCGAGGCCGTGGTCGGCCATGTCGGCGCATTGCAGAGCCAGCGCAAGAAGGTGGTGATCGCGCTGTGGAGCGAGGGCTCGCGCGACCGCATGGGCGCGATGCTGCGCGACCACAAGCTGCTCAACACCACCAGCGTCAACACCTGGCGGATGGTGCAGGCGACGCCGCGCAACGAAACCATGCTGGCCGTGCTCGGCATGGAGTCCGGCTTCGAGACCGACGAATTCGCCGTCATCAGCGAGCAGGACATTCTCGGCGACCGCCTGGTGCGGCCGCGCAAGGCGAGCCGCAAGCTCGACAACTTCATCTCGGAGGTGACGAGCCTTGCGACCGGCGATCTCGTGGTCCATGTCGAGCACGGCATCGGCCGCTTCGTCGGCCTGCAGACGCTGGAAGTGTCGGGCGCGCCGCATGACTGTCTCGAGCTGCATTACGCCGCCGAGACCAAGCTGTTCCTGCCGGTCGAAAACATCGAGCTGCTGTCGCGCTACGGCTCCGACAGCGCCAATGTCGAGCTCGACCGGCTCGGTGGCGGCGGGTGGCAGGCGCGCAAGGCCAAGCTCAAGAACCGCATCCGCGAGATCGCGGGCGAGCTGATCAAGATCGCCGCCGAACGGCAGCTGCACGAGGCGCCGAAATTCCCGCTGCAGCCGCATGTCTACGACGAATTCTGCGCGCGCTTCCCGTATGAGGAGACCGAGGACCAGCTCGGCGCCATCACCTCGACCCTGAAGGACCTCGAAATCGGCCGCCCGATGGACCGCCTGATCTGCGGCGACGTCGGCTTCGGCAAGACCGAGGTGGCGCTGCGCGCGGCGTTTGCCGTGGCACTGGAGGGCCGGCAGGTTGCGGTCGTGGTGCCGACCACGCTGTTGGCGCGGCAGCATTCCAGGACGTTCACCGAACGGTTCAAAGGCTTCCCGGTCAATGTCGCGCAGGCCTCGCGGCTGGTCTCGACCAAGGAATTGAACCAGGTCAAGAAGGGGCTCGCCGACGGCAGCGTCGACATCGTGGTCGGCACCCATGCGCTGCTCGGCAAGGCGATCAAGTTCAAGGACCTCGGCCTTCTGATCGTCGACGAAGAGCAGCATTTCGGCGTCAGCCACAAGGAGCGGCTGAAGCAGCTCCGCGCCCAGGTCCACGTGCTGACATTGTCGGCAACCCCGATCCCGCGCACGCTGCAATTGGCATTGACCGGCGTCCGCGAGCTCTCGATCATCGCCTCGCCACCGGTCGATCGCCTCGCGGTTCGTACCTTCGTCGCGCCGCATGATCCGCTGATGATCCGCGAGGCGCTGCTGCGCGAGCGCTATCGCGGCGGGCAGGCGTTCTACGTCGTGCCGCGGATCGAGGACCTCGCCAGCGTCAAGGATTTCCTCGACAAGAACGTGCCGGAGATGAAGGTCGCGGTCGCCCACGGCCAGATGCCGCCGACCGTGATCGAGGACATCATGTCCGCGTTCTACGACGGCAAATACGACATCCTGCTGTCGACCACGATCGTCGAATCCGGCCTCGACATCCCGAACGCCAACACGCTGATCGTGCACCGCGCCGACATGTTCGGCCTCGCGCAGCTCTACCAGCTGCGCGGCCGCGTCGGCCGCTCCAAGCTGCGCGCCTATGCGCTGTTCACATTGCCGGCGCAGCAGAAGATCACCGCGCAGGCGGAGCGGCGGCTGAAAGTGCTGCAATCGCTGGAGACACTGGGGGCCGGCTTCCAGCTCGCCTCGCACGACCTCGACATCCGCGGCGCCGGCAATCTCTTGGGCGAGGAGCAGTCCGGCCACATCAAGGAAGTCGGCTTCGAGCTGTACCAGTCGATGCTGGAGGAGGCGATCGTCAACCTCAAGGCTGGCGTTGCCGAGCCCGCCGCCGACCGCTGGTCGCCGCAGATCACCATCGGCATGCCGGTCTTGATCCCCGAGGATTACGTCAACGACCTCAGCGTGCGGCTGTCGCTGTATCGGCGGCTCGCCGATCTCGACACCGACGAGGAGATCGACAGTTTTGCTGCCGAGATGCGCGACCGCTTCGGCGTGCTGCCGGACGAGGTCCGCTATCTGTTCAAGGTTGCGGCGATCAAGGCCTATTGCCGCAGAGCCAATGTCGAGAAGGTCGACGCCGGCCCGAAGGGCGCGGTGATCGCATTCCGCGACAACAGTTTTGCCCATCCGGAACGGCTGGTGACCTTCATCCGTCAGCACGGCCAGGCCGCCAAGGTGCGGCCGGACATGAAGGTGGTGTTCTTCCAGGAGTGGGACACGCCGGAAGAGCGGCTCGCCGGCACGACGGAGATCTTGCGGCAGCTCGCGAACCTTGCGGAGAGCAAGAAGGCGGCGTGAGCATGCATTGAGCCATCCACGTCATTGCGAGCCAACGGGTCGCGCGAATCCGCGCCCGATGACAGGCTCCGCGAAGCAATCCATTGCACCGCATATGCGGAGCGATGGATTGCTCGTCGCTCCGCACCTCGCAATGACGGGGAGAGGGGAGAGCAAGGATGGCGAGCATGTCTCTGCGTGCCCTCTCATCCTACGCGATCTGCATGATCTCGGTTACGACGCCGCGCGCTCCGGCATCTCGAACAGACGCGCCAGCAGCGACGTCGCGGAATCGCCGGGCAGCAATGACGTCACGCTGACCGCGGGCTCGCTGCGGGTGTCGCGGCGGCCGTGGCTGGTGTGGCGCATCACGCTCGCCAGCCGTCGGGTGATCGCTTGGGCATTGCGCTGGTCGGTGCCGGTGAGCACCACGACGATCGATTTGTCGTCATGCACGGCGCCGAAATCGGCCTGGCGCATCAGGCGGCTGATGATCCGCGCGCCGTCGAACTGTGCGCGCGGCGTGGTGGTGTCGAAGGTGAACCGCGCCACCGAGAGGCTGCCGCCGCGCTCCGCGGTCTGGTAAACGGCGGTGGCGAAGTCGCGGTCGAATGCGGCCTTGGTGAGCAGGCCGGTGCGGGCATCGATCAGCCCCTTGGCGTCGATCGCGCGCAGCATGCGGCTGAGCCGCGCCTCGAAGGCGTGCTGCCGGATGAAGGGCAGCGCGATGTCGGCGATCCGCGCCGGCCCGGCGGCGATAATCTCGAGATTGGGCAGGTCGTAGCGCGGCGCGAGCTCGTTCGAGACGACGATCACCGGCAGCGGCCGGAAGCGGACGTCCTCGGTCAGCACCGTCAGGAACGCGTCCATCACCCGCGGCGTGAAGCCTTCGGCCAGCATGATGCCGTCGATGTCGCGGCTGGAGAGATGCTTGGCCGCCGCCTCAATGCTGAGCGCGCCGACCACGCCGGCGCGCTCGCCGAGTGCGACCGACAGCGCCGGATAGGCACCGCCGCGGCCGATCAGCAGCGTGGTCGCTTCGCCCACCGGATCGACATCCGAGAGTGCGATCGGGGCCGGCGGCACCAGGCGCCGCATCACGGTCGCGTGCAGGGCGCGCACGCGCAAGGACGCGTTGAGCCGCGCGATCAGCCGGTCGGGCATGCCGCGCTTCTGGAAGAACGCGATCGCGGTATCCGGCAACGTGGTCACGGGATCGACCGCGATCAGCGGCAGATAGGGCGCGCGGGCGGCGGCGCGCTTGGCGAGCGTTGCAAGCGCCGGAAAATCGATGCTCTCGGCTGCGGCGATGATCGCCGCCGGTTTCACCTGCTCGATGGCCCGCCCGGCTTCGTTCCAGTCGGTGACCAGCACCGGAAACAGTTTCGTCTCATCGAGAACATCGGCAAAGGACGGCCTTGCCGCCGCCGAGACGATGAGGACCGGACCCTGTTGAGACATGCGAAAGCTCGGAACCAATGCGCTGGAAGCAATGGCCGCGATGCTAGTTGGCATCGCTTAATGCAGCGTCAACGCAATGCTAAGACTAATGCATTGATAAGATTCAACCCGCCGCGACGCCGCCGCGGTCGCGAAAAGCCTCGACCATCAAGGGGTTGAGCCCAAGTTCCGTGAGCGCGTCGCGGGCTCGGGCATTGTCTTGCGCCCGCCCGGCCAGGCGATGGCCGCTGAGGCGGTCGGGCAACGCCGTCAACAGCGCGCCCTGGCCGAGGCGGCGCGACCATTCCTGCAAGTCCTGGGCGAGGAAGCGGTAGCCGCCAACCGTCATTACGCCGGCCGGCGGCGCGGTGATGTTGATGGCGCCGTTCACGCGATCGATCCGCGCAGCGTATTCGGTGTCGACGTAGTCGCGCTGCGGCGGGGCGATCAGACCGTCGCCCGCGGGCGGCGGCGGTGCGTAGGCGGCGACCGGCACCATGGGGCCGCGCAGCGCCAGCGTGCCCTTCGGCGTCAACAGGATCTCGCCGGCGATCGAGGCCCCCGGAGCTTCGCGCGGCGCGCTGTGCGGGCCCGGCTTGATCGGGGCGGGCGCGCCGTCAGCGGCAGTGCGGCGGGCGCTGAACAGTCCGGCTTCGCCGAACAGATAAACGTCGGTCATGATGGCGCGCTTTGCGGCCCAGTGCGCGCTGGAGGCGACTTGTTCCGGCATCCGCCAGAGGCCGAGGACGTTGCGCAGGCTCGGCAGCCGTTCCGTCAATCCCCGTTCGTCGAGCCGCAGAGCGAGCGGCGCAGGCGCGATCAGCGTGTCGCAGGCATGGTCGTTGCATTGGGTCTGCAGCACGTCCTCGTCGAAGGGATGATGTAGCACCAGCGTTCCGCCGGACAGCAGCCAGGTGACCAGCGAGGCGCACAACCCGGCAAACGACATCGGCGCGAAGGCCGACATGATGGTGGCGCCTTGCGCGAGATCGCTCTCCAGCGACATCGCAAGCCCGCCGGCGATCAGGCTGTAATGCGCGCGCGGCACCGGGCGAAATCCCTCGCTGGTGACGTCGAAGGAGATCAGCGCCGCCTTGCGGCCGTCCTGCAGCACGGCCCGTGCCGGCCGCAGGTCCTGCAGGATCGCCTCGTCGAGCGAGGCCATACCTTCCGGCAGATCGCTGCCGAAGCCGCAGACATGGCGGATCGAGAACGCCTCCGCGGCAGCGTTCATCGCGATGTCGGCATAGGAGATGCCGTCGATCTTGCTACAGGTGACGATTGCCCGCGCCGCGGTGCGGTTGAGCACCGACGTCAGTTCGGCCTGCCGCCACAAGAGCGGCAGCGGCACCACGACCAGTCCGGCGCGATGCGCGGCCAGCACGGTCAGCGCGAATTCGACCGTCGAGGGCAATTGCACCGCGATGACGGCGTTGGCCGGCAGGCCGCTCTCGATGAAGTGGGCCGCGATCGCGGTGATCGCGCGGTCGGCCTGGGCGTAGGTCAGGCGCTTGCGCGTCTGCCCGGTGATGCGCTGCTTGTTGAGCGGATCGACCAGCGCCAGCGCGTCGGGCTGCCGCGCCAAGGTGCGCCTGAACAGGGTATCGAGCGTCGGCGAACTGATCTGCTGGTTCACAGGGTCAACGTCGGTTGCATCGCTTGGATCGGATCGTATCGCTTCAGGACGCATTCACTTCGGCTGCGCGCCGGCCTTCTGCCACCAGGTCTCCGGCAGGTAGCCCGTCAACGCCATCGTCGATGGCCGTTCTATCCGATTCCAGCGCGCGATCCATTGCTCCCGCATGTTAAAGAGGGGGATAGCGTAGAAGCCGGACATCAGCGCCCGGTCCAGCGCCCGCACCGCGGAGACGAAGGCCGGCTGCTCCCGCGCCGCCAGCAGCGCGGTGATCATGGCATCGATCGCCGGATCCTTCGCGCCCATGTAATTGCGGGTGCCCTGGACATCGGCGCCCTGGCTGCCCCAGTAGAACCACTGCTCATTGCCCGGCGACAGCGATTGGTCCCAGCGGTTCGGGATCATGTCGAAGTCGTAGGCGAGCCGGCGCTGCTCGAACTGCACCGCGTCGACCACCCGCACGGCAGCGTCGATCCCGGCGCGCTTGAGGTCGCGCTGGTAGGCGAGGGCGATGCGCTCGTGCTCGCGGGTCGTGACCAGGATTTCGATCCGGAACGGCGTCCCGGTCGACTTCTGCTTCAGCACCGTACCGTCGAGCGCGTAGCCGGCTTCGGACAGCAGCGCCAGCGCGTTGCGCAGCGTGGTGCGGTCGCGCCCCGAACCGTCGGTGACGGGAAGCCGGTAACGGCCCTCGAGAATGTCGGGTGGAATATGCGACAGCCAGGGCTTGAGCAGCTCGCGCTCGCGCGGATCGGCAGGGCGGCCATACGCCGACAATTCCGACCCCGCAAAATAGCCGCCGGAGCGTGCGTAGAGTCCGAAATAATAATTGCGGTTGATCCATTCGAAATCGAACAGCATCGCCAGTGCCTGGCGCACCCTGATATCGGCGAATTTCGGCCGCCGGCTGTTGAACACCAGAAATTCCGACGGCTGCGGCGTGCCGATCTTGATGCTGTCGCGGATCACCTCGCCGCTCTTTACCGCCGGGAAGTCGTAGCCGTCGTGCCAGCGCAGCGGCTCGGGCTCGGTCCTGAAGTCATAGAGGCCGCGCTTGAAAGCCTCGAACTGGCCGTTGGCGTCGCGGTAATAGTCGAGCCTGATCTCGTCGAAATTCCACAGCCCGCGGTTCACCGGCAGATCGCGGCCCCAGTATTCGGGGTTGCGGGTGAAGGTCACGCTGGCGCCGGGGCGCACCGCCGTCACGCGGTAGGGGCCGGAGCCGATCGGCGGCGCCAGCGTCGTCTGCTCGAAGGTCGCAGGATCGGTCGCGTGGCGTGGCAGGATCGGCATCAGGCCGAGGATCAGCGGCAGTTCGCGGTCGGCGACGCCGCCGAAATCGAACCGTACCGTCAGCGGGTCGAGCGCCTCCGCCTTTGCCACTTTCGAATAATACTGGTGATGCGCAGGCCGGCCGTGGTCGCGCAGCAACGCAAGCGAGAACAGCACGTCGTCGGCCGTGACCGGCTCACCGTCGGAGAAGCGGGCGCGCGGATCGATGTGGAACGTGACGTAGCTCCTGGCGTCGTCGGTCTCGACGCTGCGGGCCAGCAGGCCGTAGAGCGTGAACGGCTCGTCGTTGTTCCGCACCATCAGGCTTTCGTAGACAAAGCCGCGCTCGTAGGAGTAGCCGCGGACCTGCTGCACGGCGAGCCCCCTGACGATCAGGGGATTGAGGCTGTCGAAGGTGCCTTCCCGGGGACTCTGCACCAGGCGTCCGCCCTTCGGCGCGTCGGGATTGGCGTAGGGCAGGTGGGAAAAATCCCGCGGCAGGGCCGGCGCGCCATGCATCGCGATGGCATAGCTCTCGGCCGCTTCGGCCGGGGTGGGGGCCGTCGTCAGAAGTGCGAATGCGAGCGACAAACAGAGCGATGCGCCGGCCAGCGCGGAGCGCCCGGGAACGCACGCGCGAGGCACCGGATTTGATTCGCGAGACGTCACGTTGGAGCTTTATCACAGGCGGCCCGAACTCGCCGTAACGTGCGTGCAAATCTGCTTGTCACCATTGATCTTTCCGCTCGCCGCTGTATTGAAAGCGTGCAACTGACCGGGCGGCGACGCCTGTCACGTATCCGCCTCAATTCACTAGGAGACAGCCGCCCAAACGGCTATGTGTCGGCGCCTGCAGCGGTTTCGGGCGCTGCCCGTTCAGAAAGGGTTTTCCGCAATGAATTTCCGTATCTTGGCCGCCCCGGTCCGGTCGCGGGGGCGAATTGTCGCCCTGATGACGGCGACGGCCCTGTCTGCAGCGTTCCTGGTTCCTGCCGCACAGGCCCAGCAGCCCGCAGCGCCGGCGCCCGCGGCCCCTCCTAAGGCTGCGCCCAAGGCGGCACCCAAGGCTGCTCCGAAAGCACCGGCCCCGGCGGCCCAGGCCCCGGCAGCTGGACAGCCGCCCGCTGCGGCGGCCGGCCAGCCGCCGGCCCAGGATCAGCAGATCCAGCTGATCTACGCGCCCTGGACCAAGTTCTGCCTGAAGGGCCAGGACGCCAACGCCAAGCAGGTCTGCTTCACCGGCAAGGACGGTCGCATCGAGTCCGGCCAGCCCGTGATCGCCGCCGTCATCATCGAGCCGGAAGGCGAGCCGAAGAAGATCCTGCGCGTGACGCTGCCGCTCGGCATGCAGCTCGTGCACGGCACCCGCATCATCGTCGACAACAACCCGCCGCAGCAGTCGCCCTACGTGATCTGCTTCCAGAACGGCTGCATGTCGGACTATGAGGCGACGCCTGAGCTGATCAACAACATGAAGAAGGGCCAGAACCTGGTGGTCCAGGCGATCAACGCCAACGGCGCGCCGCTGACGCTGCCGCTGCCGCTCAACCAGGAATTCGCCAAGGCGTTCGACGGTCCGCCGACCGATCCGAAGGTGTTCGAGGAGAACTCGAAGAAGCTCCAGGAAGAGTTGCAGAAGCGCGCCGAAGAGCAGCGCAAGAAGCTCGAAGGCGCCGGCCAGGGCGCCGCCCAGGCGCCGGCTCCGGCCAACCCGGCGTCCAAGTAAGCCTCCGGGCAAGCACGAGACATCGCAATCAAGGCGCCCGCAAGGGCGCCTTTTCGATTCGGCCATGCGATTGGGTCTGGCTGATAGTGGTTTGCCGGGCTGGTGATGGCGCGCCTCGCATGCGAGGGTCTGAACCAGGGACACGTCTCGAGCGCATCCACCTCGCGCGTCGTCGTGATCCCGTCCGGGCGACTCCGGCGCATCAAAGCACAATCAAGAACCGGCACGGGAGGCCAGACGAAAGCGCGAATCCGCGCCTTCGCGACGCAGGCACGCGCATGCGTGCTGCGAACCTGGCCGGCCGTGCAGGAACGTGATGGCGCTATGCGACCGGGGCTGCACGGAGCGTGTCGCAGTCATGGAATTGGATTGATGTCCCAGCGTCTCAGCACACAGCGGCGGCAGCCGCCATCCCCGTCGCCGAAACCGCTGATCCGCGAGGTGTCGCCGGGGATCGATGTCCGCGTGACGCAGGACAACGCGGCTGGGGCGATCCATCCCGGCATCGTTCATCTCGCGCTGGCGATGGGCGGTTTCGCGATCGGCATTGCCGAATTCGCCACCATGAGCCTGCTGCCGTTCTTCGCGCATGATCTGCATGTCAGCGAGCCCGCGGCCGGCCATGCGATCAGCGCCTATGCGCTCGGCGTCGTCGTAGGCGCGCCGGTCATCGCCGTGCTGTCGGCGCGGATGGCGCGGCGGACCCTGCTGATCGCGCTGATGGGATTCTTCGCGCTGATGAACGGGCTCTCGGGCCTTGCGCCCGACTATCACACCATGCTGGTGCTGCGCTTCCTCGCCGGGCTGCCGCACGGCGCCTATTTCGGAATCGCGATGCTGGTCGCCGCATCGCTGGTGCCGACGGACAAGCGCACCGCCGCCGTCGGGCGGGTGCTGCTCGGCCTGACCGTGGCGACCACGATCGGCGTGCCCTTGGCCAATTCGGTGGGGCAGGCGATCGGCTGGCGCTGGGCATTCGCGATCGTCGCCGGCCTCGCGCTGCTGACCGCGCTGCTGGTCCTGATCTTCGCGCCGCGCGACACCGTGACGACCGGCGCGAGCCCGTTGCGCGAGCTCTCGGCGCTCGGCCGCAAGCATGTCTGGCTGACGCTGGCGATCGGCGCCGTGGGGTTTGGTGGGCTGTTCTCGGTCTACACCTACTTGGCCTCGACCATGCTGGCGGTGACGCATACGTCGCCGGCCCTGGTACCAGTCGCGCTCTGTGTGTTCGGTGCGGGCCTGACCGCGGGCAACATCATCGTGCCGCGCTTCGCCGACCGCGCGCTGATGGCGACCGCCGGAGGCCTCCTGCTGTGGTCGGCGGCGACGCTGGCGCTGTACCCGCTGGCGGCTGTTAACTTCTGGACGCTGAGCGCCGACGTGTTCCTGATCGGGCTCGGCGGTGCGCTCGCCACCGTGCTGCAGACCCGCCTGATGGACGTGGCCGGCGAAGCGCAGAGCCTCGCTGCGGCGCTCAACCATTCCGCCTTCAACATCGCCAACGCGCTGGGGCCGTGGGTCGGCGGCATGGCGGTTGCGGCCGGCTATGGCTGGACGTCGACCGGCCTGGTCGGCGCGGGACTGGCGCTGTCCGGTTTTGCGGTGTGGGCGATCGCTGCGGCGCTGGCTGCGCGCGAGGGCGTATGAGCAGCCGGGCCTTCGTCAGGCGCGGGTCGTCAGTTCAGCGAAGGATTGCGGGGGCGGTAGCCGCCCGACTTGTCCTTGATGAAGATCTCGGCGACCTGCGAATGCCGGATCGGCTCGCCGGACTCGTCCGGCAGCAGGTTCTGCTCGGAGACGTAGGCGACGTACTCGGTCTCGGCGTTCTCCGCGAGCAGGTGATAGAACGGCTGATCCTTGTGCGGCCGGACGTTCTCGGGGATCGAGAGCCACCACTCCTCGGTGTTGTTGAACTCCGGATCGATGTCAAAGATCACGCCCCGGAACGAGAACACCCGGTGCCGGACGATCTGGCCGATCTGGAATTTGGCGGTGCGCGATTTGATCATGCTTCGTCGATAGACCAACATCGTGGCCGATGCTAGGGGCATGGACGCGAATTAACCCTCAGTTTACCCATTCCAGCGGGCCTGCCGGCCCCCGAATCCGGCCGAGAAATCACTTTCAGAATGCTCGATATCCTCAATCTGGCGCTGCCGTATTTTGGCCTGATCTTTGTCGGCTATGCGTGCGGCAAGGCCAAGGGCCTGCCCGAGAGCGGGCTCGCCTGGATGAATTTCTTCCTGCTCTACGTTTCGCTACCGGCGCTGCTGTTCGAGATCATGTCGAAGACGCCGTTCTCGGAGCTGAACAACCCGCCATTCCTCATCGCCACCACGCTCGGAACCGTGCTCGCGTTCTTCCTGGCGATGCTGATCGGCAAGCTGATGGGCCGCCTCACGCTGCGCGAGGCGACGCTGGCGGGGCTCTCCGGCGCCTACGGCAATATCGGCTATATGGGGCCGGGGCTGGCGCTCGCCGTGCTCGGCACCAAGGCGGCGGCGCCGACCGCGCTGATCTTCTGCTGCGACAGCATCTTCCTGTTCTCGATCGTGCCGCTCTTGATCGAGCTCAGCGACCGCGACCATCCCTCGCTGCTGCATGCGCTCGGCGTGGTGGCGCGGCAGATCGTGCAGAACCCGCTGATCATGTCGGCCGTGCTCGGCGCGCTGGTGGCGGCGCTGCATATTCCGCTGCCGGTCGCGCTCGACCGCACCATCCAGTTCCTGCAGAACGCGGCGGCGCCGACCGCGCTGTTCGTGCTCGGCGTCACGGTGGCGCTGCGGCCGTTCGAGCGGGTGCCGTGGGAAGTGCCCGGCGTGATCGCGGCCAAGCTGCTGATCCATCCCTTGATCGCGTTCGGCCTGATGCTGCTGTTCGGCCCCTTCGCGCAGCCCTGGGCGGCGACCGCGGTGCTGATGGCCTCGCTGCCGCCGGCGCTCAACGTGTTCGTGATCGCGCGGCAGAACGACACCTGGATCGAGCCGGCGTCGGTCGCCGTGCTGATCGGCACGTTCGCGTCGGTCGTCACGCTGACCAGCGTGATGTGGCTGCTGCAGTCCGGCCGGCTGGTGTTTCCTTAGGCCCCTTTTTATTGACGCGTTTTCTTCACGCGAACCGGTGCCCACTTCGCTCGAAAAACGCTTTGCTAACGCCGCCATGACGGCGCGAGACCCTCGCGCATTGCGAGCCGCCGCAGCGGGCCGATCGATCCGATCAAATGCAGCCCCGCGGCGCGCATGGTTTGCATGCCGACGAAGTCGCTGAGCAGCGACCGGTTGGCGAGATCGATCGCCCAGGTCCGGCTGGTGACATCGGGGCGCCGCGCCGCCTGATAACGCGACAGCACAGAAGAGCCGCCTGGATCCTCGCCCCGTGCGAGCGCCTGGCCGGCGACCTTCGCGATATCGGCCGCATCGCGCAGCCCCATGTTGAGGCCCTGGGCGCCGATCGGCGGCAGCACATGCGCGGCCTCGCCGACCAGGGCGATGCGGTTTTTCGCAAACTGCCGCGGCCGCTCGATCGCCAGCGGAAACACGTGACGTCCCGGCACAACCTCGACGCGGCCGAGGATCGAATGCGATTGCTTCTCCGTCGCATCAGACAATTCGGCGTCGTCGAGCGCCATCAGCCGCTCGGCCTGCTTGGGCGCGGAGACCCAGACCACGCTGCTCCGGTTGCCGCTGAGCGGCACGAACACGCAGGGGCCGTGCTCGGTGTGAAACTCGGTCGAGATATTCCGGTGCGGCCGTGAATGCGTGATGTTGAAGGTGAGGGCGGACTGGCCGAGCTCGCGGCTCGTGACCTCGATGCCGGCGGCCTCGCGGCACAGTGAGTTGCGGCCATCGGCGCCGACCACCAGCCGCCCTGTCAGCGACTGGCCCTGCCGTGTGGTGACAGCGACCGCGGCCCCATCCGGCTGGATCGCCGCGGCCTCGTCGTCGAACCGGGTCAACATCGCCAGTTCGGCGGCGCGCGCCTCGAGCGCATTAACCAGCGAGCGGTTGTCGATGTTGAAGCCGAACTGCTCGCGGCCGATCTCCTCGGCCGAGAAGCGCACCTCCGGCGCGCGGATCAGGCGGCCGGTGTCGTCGACGAGGCGCATGGTTTTCAGCGGTGCGGCCTGCGCGCTACAGCGCCGCCAGGCGTCCAACCGTTCCAGCAGATCGGTGGAGGCGCCGAGCAGCGCGGTGGTCCGGTTGTCGGCATAGGGCAGCCGGCGCGCCACCAGCGCAGTCCGCGCGCCGGCATCGGTGAGCGCGATCGCGGCCGTCAGCCCGGCCGGACCGCCGCCGATAATGATAACGTCATAAACCTGCTGGGTGTCGGTCATATCAGGACATTTGACATTGTTGGCGGCATTTTCAAGCCATCGGTAACCTTCGAAAGTTTCCGGCAGCTTGCGCGGCGGAACGCCGCAAGAGTGCATATGCAAACCGGGGTGATTCCTGATAGCACTCTGCCAAATGGAGAATGCCACCCCGCCGGACGCGTTGCCCGAACGGATGCGGACCGCCGCATTCTCCGTGCATATCTTCACGGCGCTCGGGGCGGGGGTCGCGCTGCTGGCGATGCTAGAAGCGGTGCGCGAGCACTGGGCCAACATGTTCGGCTGGCTCGGCGTCGCGCTCATCATCGACGGCATCGACGGCCCGCTGGCGCGCCGGCTCGACGTAGTGCGGCGGGCGCCGAACTGGTCCGGCGAGGTGCTCGACCTCGTGGTCGATTTCGTCACCTATGTGTTCGTGCCGGCCTATGCCATCACCGCGAGCGGGATGCTGCTGCCGCTGGCGGCGCCGATCCTCGGCATCGGCATCGTGGTCTCCAGCGCGCTGTATTTCGCCGACCGCCGCATGAAGGCCGATGACAACCACTTCCGCGGCTTCCCGGCGCTGTGGAACGCGGCGGCGTTCTACCTGTTCCTGCTGCACCTGTCGCCGGTGCTCTCAACACTGATCGTGGCGCTGCTGATCGCGCTGACCTTTGCCCCGTTCCATGTGCTGCACCCGTTCCGCGTGGTGCGGCTGCGCTGGCTGACACTGTGGCTGCTCGCGGCCTGGGCGGCGCTCGGCATGTACACGCTGGCGAACGACTTCGTGGTCGGCGGGCCCATTACCTTCGGACTCTGCGCCATCGCCGCCTACATCGTCGGCAGCGATACCGTGATCCGCCGGATGAAGGCACTCAAGTCATGATGGAATTGATCACCAGCCCGGAAGCTTGGGCTGCGCTATTGACCCTGACCGCGCTGGAGATCGTGCTCGGCATCGACAATGTGATCTTCCTGTCGGTGCTGGTGTCGCGGATTCCTCCTGCGCAGGCCAACCGCGCCCGGCAGATCGGCCTGCTGCTGGCGCTGCTGTTCCGCATCCTGCTGCTCTCGATCCTGGTCTGGCTGATCGGCCTGACTCAGCCCGTGTTCACCATCAAGACCATCGCACTGTCATGGCGCGACATCATTCTGATCGGCGGCGGCCTGTTCCTGATCGCCAAGGCGACTCACGAGATCCACGGCGAGGTCGAGGCGCGCGAGGGTGGGGCGAGCGACAAGCCGAGCCCCAACGCGTTCTTCTGGGTGATCGTGCAGATCATCGTCATCGACCTGGTGTTCTCGCTGGATTCGATCATCACCGCGATCGGCATGGCGCAGGACATCGAGATCATGATCGCGGCGGTCGTGATTGCCTGCATCATCATGTACATCTCGTCGGGGCCGGTGGCGCGGTTCGTCGCCGAGCATCCGACCACCAAGATGCTGGCGCTGGCGTTCCTGGTGCTGATCGGCGTCGCGCTGGTGGCCGACGGATTCCAATTCCACATTCCGCGCGGCTACATCTATTTCGCCATCGCGTTCTCGGCCGCGGTCGAGATGTTCAACGTGATGGCCCGGCGTAACCGCCGAAAAGCGCGCTAGCCGGTTCCGGCCGCTCGGTTGACAAGGCGGCGCCGATGGCATTCGCTCGCGTCACGCGATTTTTGAGGGGAGCACGACATGACCAAGGCTGTGCGGGTGCACAAGGTGGGCGGACCGGAGGTCCTGACCTATGAGGACGTCGAGGTCGGCGCCCCCGGCGCCGGCGAGGTGCGGATTCGCCAGCACGCGGTCGGGCTCAACTTCATCGACGTCTATTTCCGCACCGGCCTCTACAAGGCGCCCGCCCTGCCGTTCATCGCCGGCAACGAGGCTGCGGGGGAGGTGCTGGCGGTCGGTCCCGGCGTGACCAATTTCCACCCCGGCGACCGCGTCGCCTATTACTACAACCTCGGCGGCTATGCGTCGGAACGCGTCATCCCGGCCGACAAGCTCGTGAAACTGCCCGACCACATCACCTACGAGCAGGGCGCGGTGCTGATGCTCAAGGGGCTGACGGTCTGGTACCTGCTGCACAAGACCTTCAAGGTCGAGCACGGCCATCGCGTGCTGATCCACGCCGCGGCCGGCGGCATCGGGCTGCTCGCCTGCCAGTGGGCGCGGGCGCTCGGTGCGCATGTCATCGGCACGGTCGGCTCGAAGGCCAAGGCCGACCTCGCGCTCGCCAATGGCTGCGACCACGTCATCCTCTACAACGAGGAAAACTTCGTCGAGCGCGTCAAGCAGATCAGCCGCGGCGAGCTCTGCGACGTCGTCTATGACGGCGTCGGCAAGACAACGTTCCCGGGATCGCTGTCCTGCCTGAAGCCGCGCGGTCTGTTCGTCTCGTTCGGCAACGCCTCAGGCCCAGTGCCACCGTTCCCGCTTGCTGAGCTCAACAACCACGGCTCGCTGTTCGCGACCCGGCCGAAGCTTAACGACTATGTCGGCACCCGCAAGGAGCTGCTCGAAGGCGCCGACACGCTGTTTGCGGCCGTGATCAACGGCAAGCTGCACGTGCCGATCAACCACGCCTACGCGCTGAAGGACGCCGCGAAAGCGCATAGCGATCTGGAAAGCCGGGCGACCACGGGCGCGGCGATCCTGCGGCCGTAGTTTTTGCCGTCATTGCGAGCGAAGTGAAGCAATCCATCATCCGCATCTGCGAGTAGATGGATTGCTTCGTCGCTTCGGCTACGCAACCCGCCGTGCAGCCCCGACCTTCGTCAGCACCGTATCCAGGCAGTCGGTCATCGCGAGGATCTCCTCGCGCGTGACGTTGAGCGCCGGCATGAAGCGCAGCGTATCCGGCTGCGGCGAGTTGATCAGCACCCCGGCGGCGAAGGCCTCGGCGACGACGGCGGCGCCGATCGGCATCTTGAGGTCGAGCGCGAGCAGGAGGCCGCGGCCTCTGATGGTGCCGAGCCCGTGCCGCGCCGACAGCCGCTGCAACTCGCTCTCCAGGAACAGGCCGGTATCGACCACCGACTTCAGAAAGCCCGGCTGGCCGACCTGGTCGAGCACGGCGAGGCCCGCGGCGCACATCAACGGATTGCCGTTGAAGGTGCCGCCCTGGTCGCCGTGATCGAAGCAGGAGGCATGCTCGGTCGCCAGCAGGGCCGCGAGCGGCACGCCGCCGCCGATGCCCTTGCCGAGCGTCATGATGTCGGGTTCGATCCCGGCGTGCTGATAGCCGAACAGTTTGCCGGTCCGGCCGATGCCGGTCTGGATCTCGTCGACGATCAGGAGCAGGCCGCGCTGCTGGGTCAGCGCCCGCAACTCCTGCAGGAACGCATCGCTCGCCGGCCATACGCCGGCTTCACCCTGGATCGGCTCAAGCATCACCGCGACGGTCGCCGGCGTGATCAGCCGCCGCACCGACTCGATGTCGTTGAGCCGCGCCTTGCGGAAGCCCGGGACCTTCGGCTCGAACAGCGGCTCGAACGCCTTCTTGCCCGAGGCCGACATGGTCGCGAGCGTGCGGCCGTGGAAGCCGCCTTCGAAGGTGATGATCTCATGCGCGCCGTTCTTGTACTTGGCGCCGAATTTGCGCGCGAGCTTGATTGCGCCTTCGTTGGCCTCCGCGCCCGAATTGGCAAAGAACACCTGGTCGAAGCAGCTCTGCGCGACCAGCGCTTTCGCGAGCTGCAGGCTCGGTCCATTGTAGAACGCCGGGCTCGGCGTCAGCAGCCGCTTCGCTTGTGCGGCCAGCGCCTCGGCGACCGCGACCGGCGCATGGCCGAGCGGATTGACGGCCCAGCCCTGCACGAAATCGAGATAGCGGTTGCGGTTGTCGTCCCACAGGTACGAGCCGGCGCCGCGCACGAACACGACCTCGGGGCGGGCGGTGATGTCCATCAGCGCGTCGAACGGATGGGTAGCGTTGGTCATGTCGATCTCCTCTGGGGTCAGGTGGGGGATAAGGGCAGGCCGAAAAGCGAGAAGGCCGCGCTTGGGGCGCGGCCTTCTCGAAAACCTGGGCTGATCTAGTTAATCAGCGCTGGCGTCGGACATGGCGCGGCCCATCATCGTCGCGGATGCGACGGCGGTTGATGGTGCGGCGGTTGGTCCGGTTCAGCTTCATGGCGCGTGCCCATACAGCCGAACGGGCGGTGGTGTCAAGGACGAGTGTTCGACAGGATTAGATGCGCCCTGGTTTGCAGGTGACGGTCAATCCGGTATTCCGGGACAAACAGCATCATGGAGTGGGCCTTTGGCGGCACCGATCCAATTCCAGGAGATCTGCGCGATCCCGACCCTGCCAGGCTTTTCCATCGTCAGGAATGCCGTAGCGCACGACGGTTCGCTGCTGTTCCTGTTTGCCGAGATGTCTGCTGCCAAGTCTCTCTTTGAGACTTACGAGGAAGGCATCGGCGTGTTTCCACGAACGCGTGCGGCAGCCGCGGCGCGACTTTGTCTCGTGAGGGTGACGCCGGCGGCATCGCACACGATCGAGCTTCCAGAGCTCGATTTGACCTTTCCCGAGGTTGACGTCTTTCCTGACGGGCGAGTTCTTGTCGCGGGACCGCGATGTGAATGGCGAAGCGACAGTGATTTCGATCTCAATGGCGCGGTCGTCCAACCCGCCACCGGACAGGTCGCCCGAATACTGCTGGGGGACGGCATCAGCGCCGTTCAGATCGACGACCTTGGCCGCATCTGGGTCGGCTACCTGGACGAAGGCGTGTTCGGCAATTTTGGTTGGGGGTCTGGGAGCAGGCCGACACCGGTTGGCGCAGCCGGGCTTGTTTGCTTCTCCGACGCCGGCGAAAAGCTTTGGGAATTTCCGAATAACCACTCCTACTCGATTGCGGATTGTTATGCACTGAACGTGTCTGGAACCAACGCGATAGCTTTCTTCTACACGAAGTTTCCGATATGTCGGATCGATCGGGATTTCGAGGTCAGTTTTCGTACGACAAATCTAGCCGGGTGCCACACGTTTGCGGTATCTGACACAGAGGCCCTTTTCTCCGGTCAATACGGTGATCCGCCGGACGCCGCCTATCTTGGCAGGCTGTCTCCGGGGCGGCTATCGGATGTCAGGCGGTTGCGGATGTTGATGCCGGACGGATCAGCACGATCCGGTGGGCGCCTGGTGGCTCGCGGGAAGGCGCTCTATCATTTTGACGCGGAGAGAGTTTGTCGCTTCAGCTTAGACTAAGCCGTTGGCAGGATGGGGTGAGCGCGTCAGAACCCGGCGACGCTGCCGTGCAGATCGTATTCGTCGGAGCGTTCGATCTTCGCGGTGACGATCTCGCCGACCTTGAGTGGACGGCGGCTGGAGAGATAGACGGCGCCGTCGATCTCCGGCGCGTCGGCCTTTGACCGACCTTTTGCAACCGTCGGGCCGACTTCGTCGACGATCACCTGCTGGCGGGTGCCGACCTTGCGCTTCAGGCGCCGCGCCGAAATCTTCTGCTGCCGCGCCATCAGCGCGTTCCAGCGCTCCTGCTTGACCTCGTCCGGCACGGCATCGGGAATCGCGTTCGACGCGGCGCCGGCGACCGGCTCGTATTTGAAACAGCCGAGCCGGTCGATCTGGGCTTCCTCGAGCCAGTCGAGCAGGTAGGCGAAATCGGCATCCGTCTCGCCGGGGAAGCCGACGATGAAAGTCGAGCGCAAGGTCAGATCCGGGCACTGCTCGCGCCACTTCTGGATTCGCCGCAGCGTCTTCTCCTGCGCCGCGGGGCGCTTCATCGCGCGCAGCACGTCCGGGCTCGCATGCTGGAACGGGATGTCGAGATAGGGCAGCACCTTGCCCTCGGTCATCAGGCCGATGACCTCGTCGACATGCGGGTAGGGGTAGACGTATTGCAGCCGCACCCAGGCGCCGAGTTCGCCGAGCTCCTTCGCTAGGTCGAAGAATTTTGCGCGTACGCTGCGGTCTTGCCAGGGGCTCTCGGCATATTTCAGGTCGACGCCATAGGCCGAGGTGTCCTGCGAGATAACCAGCAATTCCTTGACGCCGGCCTTCACCAGCCGCTCGGCCTCGCGCAACACGTCGTCGGCCGGGCGCGACACCAGGTCGCCGCGCAGTTTCGGGATGATGCAGAAGCTGCAGCGGTTGTTGCAGCCCTCGGAAATCTTCAGATAAGCGTAGTGCCGCGGCGTCAGCTTGACGCCTTGCGGCGGCACCAGATCGAGATGCGGATTGTGCGCCGGCGGCAGCGCGCGGTGCACGGCCTCCAGCACGCTCTCATATTGCTGCGGACCAGTGATCGACAGCACGCCGGGGTAGGCCGATGCGATCTGCTCCGGCTCGGCGCCCATGCAGCCGGTGACGATGACCTTGCCGTTCTCGGCCATGGCCTCGCCGATCGCCGACAGCGATTCCTGCTTGGCGCTGTCGAGGAAGCCGCAGGTGTTGACGATGACGATGTCGGCGCCGTCATGCTTGCGCGCGAGCTCATAGCCCTCCGCGCGCAGCCGGGTGATGATGCGCTCGGAATCGACCAGCGCCTTGGGGCAACCGAGTGATGTGAATGAAATACGCGGCGCTCTTTCCATGTAGTCAACTCGTGGATATGTCTGGGTTGTTGAGACCAGCGGTCGTCAGGCGTCGATCTGCCGCAGGCTAAGCGGTCCTCTGCAGGTGCTCGACGGTCTCAATCAGTCGCTGTCTCATAGCAATCGTATCGAACAGAAACTGCCCACCCTCAGGCCGATACATCGCGAGCATTTCAACAGTCTGTTGCACATAGTCATCGTCTGGAAAACCATCGTCTAAGGCGACCTCGATCTTGTTCGCGGCACCGATGGAGCAGTCCGTGCCGGACACAAATCGCTGGATCAGCCGTTCAATTTCTGAGTTCATCGCCATTTTCAGAACTCATAACCTGTGTCATTTCTTCTTGGGAAGTGAGTGGGTGGCTCTTCTTGGGAAGTGAGTGGGTGGCCCAAAAAGTTTACATTCGTTGTCTCAGGAGCACCCCAAGGACACAAAGCTCACTTTCGGCGCGGCGGCCTCTTGCATATCTCTGAATCTGCCTGATTGATGGGCAGGAGCTAGTCCCAATTGCCGAGAATTACAACCCTTTCCGCACCGCCTCGGCATGATATGGATGAGTCTTGCCGGGTTCCTAAGAGTGGTCGATGAGCGCTGAATCGTCTCCCAAGATCGTCATAGTCGACGAGAGCCCGATCCGCGCGGCGATCCTCGAGGAGGGATTGCGGGAGGCCGGATTTACCGAAGTGGTTCATATCAGCGAGATGCAGAGCCTGCTCTCGCGGATCTACGCGGTCGATCCCGACATCATCGTGATCGACCTCGAGAACCCCAGCCGCGACGTGCTGGAACAGATGTTCCAAGTCAGCCGCGCCGTGCGCCGGCCGATCGCGATGTTCGTCGACCAGAGCGATGCCGCCTCGATCCAGGCCTCGGTCGAGGCGGGGGTTTCGGCCTACATCGTCGACGGCCTGAAGAAGGAGCGCATCAAGCCGATCCTCGACCTCTGCGTCTCTCGTTTCAACGCGTTCTCCAAGCTGCAGGACGAGCTCGACCGCACCAAGCATGCGCTGGAAGAGCGCAAGGTGATCGACCGCGCCAAGGGCATCCTGATGAAGCTGAAAGGACTGACCGAGGAGGAGGCCTACGTGCTGATGCGCTCGACCGCGATGCGCGAGAAGAAGAAAATCGGCGAGATCGCGCAATCGATCCTGACGGCGTCGGAGCTGCTGAAATGACCACACCCTTGCGCATCGGCTTCATTCCGCTGGTCGACGCCGCCGCGCTGATTGTCGCCGTCGACAAAGGCTTTGCGGCGGCCGAAGGCCTCGACATCACCCTGGTGCGGGAAGTGTCGTGGTCCAACGTTCGCGACAAGCTCAATATCGGCCTGTTCGGCGCCGCGCATCTGCTGGCGCCGGTCGCGATCGCCTCGAGCCTCGGGCTCGGCCATGTCAAGGTGCCGATCGCAGCGCCCTTCAATCTCGGGCTCAACGGCAACGCGATCACCGTGTCGCCGGCGCTGCATGCCGCGCTGATGGAGGAGATCGACGGCGACCGGTTCGATCCGATGGCGACCTCGCGCGCGCTCGCCCGCGTGGTGGCGAAGCGGAGGAAGGAGGGGACGGAGCCGCTGACCTTCGGCATGACTTTCCCGTTCTCGACCCACAATTACCAGCTGCGGTTCTGGATGGCCGCCGGCGGCGTCGATCCCGACGAGGACGTCCAGCTCGTGGTGCTGCCGCCGCCCTACATGGTGGACAGTCTCGCCAGCGGCCATGTCGACGGGTTCTGCGTCGGCGCGCCCTGGAATTCGATCGCGGTCGATCTCGGCGTCGGCCACATCCTGCATTTCGTCGCGGACATCCTGCCCAGCGCCGTCGAAAAGGTGCTGGCGGTGCGGCAAGACTGGTCGGAGAAGCATCCCGACGTGGTGACGTCGCTGGTGCGAGCGCATCTGCGGGCCGCTGATTTCATCGAGCAGCCGGAGAACCGGTCCGAGGTGGCACGCCTGCTTGCGCAGCCCGAGCGCATCGGCGTCGACGCCGAGGTGATCCAGCGCACGCTCGACGGCCGGCTCAAGATCTCGCCCGACGGCACCATGCGCGAAAGCAGCCGTTATCTGCTGGTCGGGCGCGAGGCGGCGGCGCGGCCGGATCCCGCGCAAGCGGCGTGGCTCTACGCCCAGATGGTCCGTTGGGGACAGACGCCATTCCGCGCGGACGCGCTGAGGACCGTGATGGCCGTGTTCAGGCCCGATCTGTACGATGCCGCCACAGGGACGGCGCCCGCCGATGGTGTCAGGACAATCAGCGCCTTCGCGGGGCCGCCATTCGATCCGAACGATGTCGCCGGCCATCTTGCGGCGTTCAGGATCGGGCGCTGGACCCCGTGAGGGTCCGGGCGGGTTCCCGACGCGTCAAATCCGACCGAATAGAATTCTCGGCCCTCGCAGCCGGGAGGAATATTCCTCTCGGAACCGAGTTCCCGGAGGGGCGGACCGCTATTTTTGCCGCCCGCTTGAAACCGCGCGTGAACGATATTCCATATGGCTTCAAATGGGGCGTTGGAGATCGACCATGCGCGAACTATCGGCGGAGGCCCGCCTGCACCTTTACGCGCGAAACATTTCACGGAAGACCGGCACTGGCGTTCATACCGCGGCGCTCTATAGCGCGTTCGCGGTGATTGCGGCCATCGTGTTCGGGACGTTGTCCGTCCATCCGTTCTGAGGCGTCAAGAAACCAGGAAGCCGCCGTCTGATGGCCTCAGACGGCGGCTTTCGTTTGTGAAAACGTAAATCGACTTCGCAGGGCGGGCGAAGCGGAGCGTGCCCTACGCAATGTCCTCGCGATCAGTAGCCGCGATAGCCGTAACCGTATCCATAGCCGTAGCCGTATCCGCCGCCGCAGGTGCTGCAGGTCTGCTGCACCGGCGCGTAGTAGGAATAGCCCGGCGAGACCATCTGCACGCGTTCCTGCGTGGCGTATTGCGGCGGGATGCGCTCATAGGCGATGCCTTCGGGCGCGACCATCACGGTCTTCGGCACCATCACGGTGCGATACTGTGCCGGCGTGCGATGCGTGACGACGCGGCCCGGCGCCACCATTACGGTTTCCTGCACCGTGCGATACTGCGGCGGCACGGTCTGCACCTGATAGCAGGTCGTGCAGGGCTGGGGCGGCGGCGTGTAGCAGCTGTAGCAGCCGGCGGAGGCCGCGTTGGTGAACGCGGCCGTGGCAACCGCGGCGATGGCAATCGAGAAGGTGGTGCGGAACATGCTTCGTACCCAATGTTCTGAGAGGAACGTGAAGGCTCGGAAGCTGCACCTATCAATCAAACGGCAAGTTTGGGTTTAAGAAGACTCTTAACGGAATCTAAAGGGCCGGCGCCGCCGCCGGCCCGTTCGCTTTGCGCGCACGCAACTCAATGCGCGGTCTTGAACGGCGCCACCGTGATGCCCGCGCTCTTCAGCGCCTCGCGCACGCCGCGTGCGATCTCGACGGCACCCGGCGTGTCGCCATGGATGCAGACGGTGTCGGTCTGCATCTTGATCACTTTGCCGGTGACCGAGACCACCGCGCCGTCTTGCACCATCCGCACCACGCGCTCGGCGATCGCCTTGGGATCGTGCAGCACCGCGCCGGGCTTCTTGCGCGACACCAGATTGCCGTTGTCCTCATAGGCGCGGTCGGCGAACACTTCGTGCGCCATGCGCAGATTGGCGGCTTCTCCGGCGCGCACCAGTTTCGAATTGGCGAGCACGACGAAGACGAGATTCGAGTCGACCGCCTTGATCGCATTGGCGATCGCCCTGGCCGTCATGTCATCCTCGCAGGCGACGTTGGAGATCGCGCCATGCGCCTTGACGTGGGTGACCTTGTGGCCGGCCGCGGTCGCGATCGCCTGCAAGGCGCCGATCTGGTAGGCGATTAGGTTCTCGATTTCCGACGAGGTCAGCCCCGGCATCGGGCGGCGGCCAAAACCGTGCAGGTCGCGATAGCCGGGGTGGGCGCCGACGCTGACGCCGCGCGCCTTTGCCAGCTCGACCGTCTTGCGCATGATGTCGGCGTCTCCGGCGTGATAGCCGCAGGCGACGTTGACCGAGGTCGCAAGCTCGATCATCGCAGCGTCATTGCCCATTTCCCAGGGGCCGAAGCTTTCGCCGAGATCGCAATTGAGGTCGATGGTTGAGGTCATGACGATCGATCCTTTTGTTGTTGAACGTTCTTGTTTGCGCATGATCTCATCGGAAAACCGCTTCACACGTTTCCGGATCGCGCGCTAGGGGACGGCTACCTGCCAGGTCGCGGCGTCGACGGCGCTGACCGCCTGGCCGGCGACGTTAGCATCTCTCAGCGCCTCGATGTTGAGGCTGAAATCCTCAATGGCGCGAAGGCGGTCGGGCAGGGAGTTCAGCAATTGCCGGAACCTGATCGCCTCGGCCTGCGCCTCCGCCATGGTCACCGCCTTGAAGCGGAACGGACGGCCGGCGGAGATCTGCGCGAAGCGGCCGAAATCGGCCGAGATCACCGTCGCGATCTTCGGATAGCCGCCGCTGGTGCCACGGTCCGGCATCAGCACGATCGGCTGACCGTTGCCGGGCACCTGGATGCTGCCGTTCACGGTGCCGTCGGAGACAATGTTGTGGCCATCGAGGTGCTTGATCACAGGACCTTCGAGCCGGTAGCCCATGCGGTCGCTCGTGGCCGAGATCTTCCACTCGCTGTCGAGGAAGAGCTGCTTTGCATCCTCGGCAAACTCGTCGTCCTGCGGACCGAACAACACACGGATCGGCGCGTCGGTGGCAGGTGGCAGTTCGATCCGGCGTTCGGCGGTGCCGCTCGCAGGCTGCGTCGTCAGCTCGTCGCCGCTCTGCAGCGGCCGCGTATAGGGGCTGCCGAGCCCGGCACGCGCATTGACCGAAAGGCTGCCGAACATCGGCTCGCCCGCAATGCCGTGCTCGATCGCGAGGTAGCTGAACGAGCCACCGCGGGCAAAGCCGAGGTTGAGGGTCTCACCATCGGCCAGTGTCGCCGAACTGTGCGATGCGACCGGCCGCCCGCCGATGTCGGCGTTGCGCGCCGCGCCGGCGAGGGCGATGCGCACGGCACCGCCGCGCGCGGTGAAGGCGGCGCCGAACGGGCCGATCTCGACCGCGGCGGCGAACAGCTCGTTGCCGACCAAGGTGTTGGCGGCGGCCAGCGCCAGCCGGTCCATCGCGCCGCTCGGCACCAGGCCGTAGCGCTGCGAGCCGGGGCGTCCGGCGTCCTGCACCGAGCTGGCCGGGCCGATCGAGGTGACGACGAGCTTGCTCATGGCGCGACCTGCTCGGCGATCAGCTCCCCGGCCTCGGCGGCGCGGTCCTGCTCGGCAAACGTCTTGGCGTCCACCGCCGTGAAGGTGATGGCGTCGCCCGGCTCGAGCAGGAAGATCGGATCGCGGTGCAGCTGGTAGGTTCTGACCGCGGTGCGGCCGAGCAGATGCCAGCCGCTGGGCCCCGCGAGGCATTGCACGCCGGTTTGGATGCCGCCGATCGAGATGGTGCCGGCCGGGGTCAGCAGCCGGGGATCCTTGCGGCGGGGCATATGGAGGGATTTTTCCAGCCCGCTGAGATAGGACCAGCCCGGCGTGAAGCCAATCATGGCGACGCGGTAGTCGCCGGCGACGTGGCGCGCGACGATATCGTCCGGCGTCGTGTTCAGGGCCTTCGCCACGTCCTCGAGATCGATGCCGTTCTCGCCGCCATAGGCGACCGGGATGCGCCAGCGCCGCGTTCCGGCCGCGGTCGGCAGCGCCTTGGCGGCCCGCGCCAGCAGTTGCTCGCCGAGTGCGTCGAAGCCGATCTCGACCGGATCGTAGTGCACCAGCAGCGAGCGATAGGTCGGCACGGTCTCCGTGGTGCCGGCGATCGGCTCGGCCGCGATGATGCGGTCGAGCGCCAGCACGCGCCGGTTGGCGGCATCGTCGATGGTGCGGCTGAACTCCACCGTGATGGCGGCATCGCCACTCGGCAGAAGGCGGGGAGGGCTCAGGGTTTCAGGCATCGGATCAAGCGGACTCGTTGGCCATCAAGCTAGCGTGTTTCGATGCCGGAAGGAATTCGCCTCGTGCAAAATGGTGCAGCAACTTCAATAAATTAATCGGCATGCAGGCGATAAGTTTGGATGATCGCAAGATTTTCCTCGAGCCCTTGACGCGAGGGCCTTGCCCGGCAACATGCGCCCGTCATTTCCTCCCATCGGAGCACTCTTTCCAGATGTCCCTGTCCGCCGAAGCGATCGCGACGCTGTCGCACGTGTCCACCGCCACCATCACCACGGTCCTGCTCAAGAAGGGACTGCGCAACATCTGGATGCGCGGCACCAAGCCGCTGAAGCCGGGGCAGAAGCGGCTGGTCGGACCCGCCTTCACGCTGCGCTTCGTGCCGGCCCGCGAAGATCTGGCGACGCCGGAGTCCTGGTCGTCGCCGATCTCGACCCGCACCGCGATCGAGGCGATGCCGCAAGGCTGCATCGCCGTGGTCGACGCCATGGGCATCACCGACGCCGGCATCTTCGGCGACATCCTCTGCGCGCGCATGGTCAAGCGCGGCGTGGCCGCGCTGATCACCGACGGCGTGGTGCGTGACGTCGAAGGCGTGCTCGGCACCGGCTTGCCGGTGTGGTGCGACGGCTACGCCGCGCCGCCATCGGTGGCCGGCCTGACCTTCGTCGGCTGGGGCGAGCCGATCGGCTGCGGCGGCGTCGCGGTGTTCCCGAACGACGTCGTGGTCGCCGACCAGGACGGCGCGGTGCTGATCCCGCAGGCCTTCCTCGATCACGTGCTGGCCGAAGGGCCGGAGCAGGAACGGATGGAGGCCTGGATCGTCAACGAGGTGAACAATGGCGCCCAGTTGCCGGGCCTTTATCCGATGAATGCCGAGACCAAGGCGCGCTACGCCGCCAGCAAGAAATAACTTCAAGAGAGCGAGGTAACCTCATGGATATCCACGTTGCCGGCACGCGGCCGACCCGTCGCGCGCCGAGCGAGAACTTCACCGGCACGGTCCTCCAGGACCCGATCAACATGGCGCCTGCGCCGGCGCGGCTGAACGCCTCGCGGGTGTCGTTCGAGCCCGGCGCGCGCACCGCCTGGCACACCCATCCGCTCGGGCAAACGCTCTATGTGATCTCCGGCATCGGCCGCGTGCAGGCCAAGGGCGGTCCGATCAGGGAAATCCGCCCCGGCGACGTGGTCTGGATCCCGCCGAACGAGAAGCACTGGCACGGTGCCTCGCCCGGCAACAGCATGACCCATATCGCCATGCAGGAGGCGCTCGACGGCGTCTATTCGACCTGGATGGAGCACGTCACCGACGAGGAATACAACGGCAAGGTCGGGTGAAGGCAAGCCCGGATGGAGCGCAGCGAAATCCGGGCTACGGCAAAGCTCAATTCACCCGCGTTCAGGTCTGGCGCCGCAGAACATCGGATGCAGGGACCCCGGGCTCGAACCTATGCGAACCGGCGCATCTCGGAACGTGATCCAAATCACTTCAAGGACGTAAGTCGTGGTGCAGCGGGCCCCGGTTCGATGGCCGGATCGGAGCCTGTTTTCAGTTGCACGGCAGCGGCAATTGTTCGCAGCGCGAGGCACCGCGCTCGTCGCGCGGCTATTCGAACCACGCCGCGTAGATCTTCTTGTACGTGCCGTCCTCGCGCACGATGTGCAGCCACTGGTCGACGAATGCCTTGAGCGCGAAGTCGCGCTGCATCCAATAGGCCTTCTCGGAGAAGTCGAACGGCTTGTCGGGATGCACCGCGCAGAGCACGCCAGGATGCAGCTTCTGCTGATAGCGCGTCTCCGACGCGTCGGTCATCATCAGGTCGGCATCGCCCTTGGCGATCTCGTCGAAGATTTTGGTGTTGTCGTCGAACATGCGGATGTCGGCGCTCTTCACATGGGCGCGAGCGAAGCGCTCATTGGTGCCGCCGGGATTGACGATGACGCGGGTGCCGGGCTTGTCGATCTCGGCGAGCGTCTCGTACTTGGCCTGATCGGCGCAGCGCGCGATCGGCGTCTTGCCCTCGCGCATGATCGCGGTCGAGAACAGGCCCTTCTTCTGCCGGTCGAAGGTGATGGAGACACCGCCCATCGCGATGTCGAAATTGTCGGCCTCGAAGTCCTTCATCATCTGTGGCCATGAGGTCGGCACGAACTCGACCTTGACGCCGAGCGCCTTGCCGAGCGCCTGCGCCATGTCGACGTCGAAGCCGCGGAACGCCTTGGTCTCCTTGTCGAGCGAGGTGAAGGGCAGGTAGTCGCCGGTCATGCCGACGCGCAGCGTGCCGCGCTTGACGATATCATCGAGCCGGGAGGGAGCCTGCTGCGCCTGGGCGGTGGATACCAGCAAAGCCAGAGCGAGGGCGGTCAGCGCGCGAAGCATCAATTTCTCCGTCAATTCCGATGACATGTCGTCGCCGAGCATTTAGACCGGCCCAACCATGGTGTCATCACCCGGCTTGAACCGAGTGATCCAGTATCCCAGGGGCGGCAGTGTGAGTGGGGACCCATTGCATCCGCGGGCCCCCGAGTATTAGTGGCGCTGCGTCGATCTGGCGGGCAAATATCGGCCAGCAGCGTGAAGCTGCACATCGGGACGGTAGAAGAGAAAAAATAGTTGGAGCTAGACTAGTCCTGGCCGCCGTTCTCCCGCTCCGGCGTGAGAGCGGCAGGCGCCGTTCGGCTGATCATCTCCTGCTTGAAATGCTCGAAGCGCTGGCGCGCCGCGGCCTCGCGGTCGTCGACGAACCTGATCGCGGCGTCGCGGTCCATCGGACCGTTGACGTGCGGGGATGAGCCTTCGCCGAAGGTCTCGTCGACGTAGTAGCGGCCGGCG
Organism: Bradyrhizobium semiaridum; assembly: GCF_020329505.1. GTDB lineage: Bacteria > Pseudomonadota > Alphaproteobacteria > Rhizobiales > Xanthobacteraceae > Bradyrhizobium > Bradyrhizobium semiaridum. Next base: position 113,390 of record NZ_JAGKJJ010000001.1, on the reverse strand, counting down.
TCCTCGCGCACCGTCCAGCGGAAGCGCAGCGCGGCAATCGGACCGGGGCCGACCTTGGAATAGCCATTGGCCTCGACCGGCCGGACCGGTTCGGGCTCGGGTTGCGATTCAGGCGCCGGCGGCTCGGGTTCTCCCTGCGCGGATGCTGACGCCGGCTCGGGCCGTGCCTCCGGTGCGATGGAGTCGGGAAGGGGCGGCGGCATCGCGACCGCCGGCGGCTCCTCAGCGGCAGCGGGTGCAGCGGGCGCACTCTCGGCAGGCTTGTCGAGTGCCTTGTCCGCCGTTTTGGGCGGGGCAGTGGTCTGATCGAGAATGCTTGCGATCGCGGCAAGCGCATTGTCGGTCGGATCATTCACGGTTCAGTCTCCCAGCACAGGGCCGCCGGCCGAGTCGCGCCGACGCTGTTCCTATCTACCTGATCTGACTGCGCTTTGTAAGCTAGGCGCAGACCGGCGGGCGCTTGTCCTTCCAGGGGCGGACCTGCTCGAGCTGGCCGGCGAGGCGGAACAGGAGGCCCTCCTCGCCGAGCTTGGCGGCGAACATCACGCCGAGCGGCAGTCCGGCCTTGTTCCAGGCCAACGGCACCGACATCGCCGGCTGGCCGGACATGTTGAACATCGAGGTGCCCGGAATGTAGCGGCGCAGCAGCGGCGCGACATGGCTGAGGTCCTCGGACATCGTGTTCAATTCGCCGATCCGGACCGGTGGCAGGCACAGGGTCGGGCTGAGGAAGATGTCGCAGCCCTCGAAGAAGGTCGCCAGGGCGCGCGAGATCTGGAACGCGGCGAGCTGTGCGGCGACATAGTCGACCGGCGTCAGCTTGAGCGAGTTCTGCGCCATCGCGAGCGTCAGGTATTCGACGTCATCATTCGTCAGGGTGCGGTTCATGCGCTGCTCGAGCAGGCGGAGCGTCAGCGCGGTGTTGCTGCCGACGATGGTGGTGATCGCGGCGGCAGGGTCGGCGGCGAGCGGCGGGGCGCGCTCCTCGACGTGATGGCCGAGCCCCGCCAGCAGTTTTGCAACATCGCGGATCGCTTCCGCGATCTCCGGGTCGATTGCATCGCCATAGGGAGATTTGTCGGTGAAGCAGATGCGCAGGCGGCCGGGATCGCGGCCGACTTCCTGTGAGAACGGCCGCTCCGGCGGCGGCGCGACATAGGGGCTCGACGGCTCGGGACCGTGGACCGCGTCCATCATCACCGCGCTGTCGCGGACGCTGATGCTGACGACATGGCCGACCGCGAAGCCGCCCCAGCCTTCGCCGCGATCGGGGCCGACCGGATTGCGCCCCCGCGTCGGCTTCATGCCGAATACGCCGGAGGCGGCGGCTGGGATACGGATCGAGCCGCCGCCGTCGCTGGCATGCGCCACCGGCAAGATACGCGCTGCGACCGCGGCAGCGGCGCCGCCGGACGAGCCGCCCGAAGAATGGTCGAGATTCCAAGGATTGCGGGTCGGGCCGAACAAGCGGGATTCCGTGGTCGGCATCAGGCCGAATTCCGGGCTCGCGCTCTTGCCGAAGATCGCAAGGCCAGCATCGAGGAAGCGCTGGGCCAGCGTGGAATTGTGATCGGCGACGAAGTCCTTCAACAGGGTTGCGCCCCACGTCGTGCGGGTGCCATCGAGCGGATCGAGGTCCTTCAGCAGGAACGGCACGCCGGTGAAGGGACCGTCGGGCAGGCCGCGTGCGATCTGACGCTCGGCGTAGTCGTAATGTTTGACGACGACGGCGTTGATCTGCGGATCGACCTTCGCGGTGCGGGCGATGGCCTCGTCGAGCAGTTCCTTAGGCGTCACGTCTTTCTTGCGGACGAGCTCGGCCAGACCGACCGCGTCATAGTTACCGAATTCCTTGAAGCTCATGGGCATGCTCCGCGGCGCCGGGCCGATCTGCTGCGCATCGGTCCCGGCGTGAACGAGGATGGCTGACAACTCAGCCGAGGACGTCCTGATTGATCACGTTCTGGCGCAGCGGAGCGCCGTCCAGCACACTCAGGATATTGCGCGCGGTCTGCTCGCTCATGCGCTCGACCGCCTCGACCGTGACACCGGCGACGTGCGGCGCCATGATCACGTTGGGCAGCGCATGCAGCGGCTGGCCGACCGGCGGCGGCTCGACCTCGAACACGTCGAGACCGGCGCCCGCGAGCTTGCCAGACACCAGCGCGTCGTACAGCGCCCGCTCATCGACGATGCCGCCGCGCGCGGTGTTGATGAGATAGGCGGTCGGCTTCATGTGGCGCAGCCGCGCCGCGTTGAACATGCCGACGGTCTCCGGCGTCTTCGGGCAATGGATGGTGACGAAGTCGGCGCGCGACAGCGCGGCGTCGAGATTCGGTACCGCCTCGCAGCCGGCTGTCGTGATCTCGCTGGCGGGCTTGTAGGGATCGTAGACCAGGACGTTCATCTCCATCGCCAGGCAGCGCTTCGCGGTGCGGGTGCCGATGCGGCCGAAGCCGACGATCAGCACCGTCTTGCCATAGAGATCGAACGGCAGCACGCCGAGCCGGTTCGCCCAGGTGCCTTCCTTGACCATCCCATGCATCTCCTGCGCACGCTTGGCGAGCGTCAGCATCATGAACAGCGCCTGCTCGGCGACCGAGGGAGAATTGGCGGTGCCCGCGACCATCAGCGGCACCTTGCGGCGGGACAGCGCCGGCACGTCGACCGCGTCGAAGCCGACGCCGATCCGCGTCACCACCAGCATGCCGCTCGAGGACTCGAGCTCAGCCTCGCCGAATGGAGTAGCGCCGAGCGCCACGCCATGGACCGGCGCATGCTGGGCCAGCATGGCCTGGAAATCCTTCGACGAGATCAGGTTGGGAAACTCGATGACCTCGAGGTCGTCCCGTTCGTTGAGAAGCGCCCGGGCTCCCGCGGAGAAAGTCTGGGTGATGAAGATCTTCTTCTTGTTGGTGGCCATTTCCTGCCCATGAGGTTTCTTGTGCGCCGTCACAGCACGGCGCCGGTCACCTCGTTTAGCAAATGCATATTGTTGAGGTCCACAGCCAATCGGAGTGGGCCGCCATCCTGCGCCCCGGCATTGGGATTGACCCGGCCGCAGACCTGGGTGCCTTCGAGCGTGAAATAGACCAGGGTCTCCATGCCCATCGGCTCGGTGACGTCGAGCACCGCATCGAACGGCTCGATGCCGGGCTCGGCATGCGGCCGCGCCTCGGTGATGTGCTCGGGCCGGATGCCAAGCAGCAGCTTGTCGGTTCGCGGCACCGCTTGATAGCGCGCGGCGCGGGCCGGCGGCAGTGGGAAGGCGAGGCGGTCGGTCAGCCGCACATGCAGCTTGCCACCGACATCCTCAAGCCGACACGGCACGAAGTTCATCGCGGGCGAGCCGATGAAGCTCGCGACGAACTTGGTCGCCGGCTTGTGATAGAGTTCGTTGGGCGTGCCGATCTGCTCGATCCTGCCGTGGTTCATCACCACGACGCGGTCGGCCAGCGTCATCGCCTCGACCTGGTCGTGGGTGACGTAGACCGTCGTGGTACGGACCTTCTGGTGCACCTTCTTGATCTCGATCCGCATCTGCACGCGCAGCTTGGCGTCGAGGTTGGACAGCGGCTCGTCGAACAGGAACACCTTCGGATTGCGCACGATGGCGCGGCCCATCGCCACGCGCTGGCGCTGGCCACCTGAGAGCTGCTTCGGCTTGCGGTCGATCAGGTCGGTGATGTCGAGCATGCGGGCGGCTTCGGTGACCCGGCTCTTGATCTCGGCCTTTGGGTAGTTCTTCAGCCGCAGCCCGAACGACATGTTCTCGGCCACCGTCATGTGCGGGTACAGCGCATAGTTCTGGAATACCATTGCGATGTCGCGGTCCTTCGGCGGCACGTCGTTGACGACGTCGCCGCCGATCATGATGTCGCCGTCGGAGATGTCCTCGAGGCCGGCGATCATCCGCAAGGTCGTCGACTTGCCGCAGCCCGACGGGCCGACCAGCACCACGAACTCATGGTCGGCGATGTCGAGATCGATGCCGCGCACCGCCTCGACGTCGTCATAACGCTTCACCACCTTGCGCAACGTCACGTCAGCCATGAATCCTTACCTCGTGTTCAACCCTTTGTCGCACCGGCGGTCAGGCCGGCAATGTAGTAGTCCATCAGGAAGGCGTAGATGATCAGCGGCGGCGCGGCGCCGAGCAGGGCGCCGGTCATGATCTGTCCCCAGTTGAAGACGTCGCCCTTGATCAGGGTGGTGATGATGCCGACCGGCAGCACCAGCTGGTCGGTCGAGGTGGTGAACACCAGCGGATAGAGGAACTGGGCCCAGGACACCGTGAAGGCGAAGATCGTCGCCGCGATCAGGCCGGGCAGCGCGACCGGGATGAAAATCCGCGTCAGCGTCTGGAACCAGCTCGCGCCGTCGATGATCGCGGCCTCATCGAGCTCCTTCGGGATCGAGGCAAAATAGCCGATCATGATCCAGGTGCAGAACGGCACCGTCAGCGTCGGATAGATCAGCAGCAGCACGTACCAGCGATTGATCAGCTGGATGCCCGTCCAGTCGCCGAACACCGCGAACATCTTGAACAGCGGAATGAACAGCAGGGTGTCCGGAATGAGGTACGTCAGGAACACGCCGGTGGCGAGCGTCGCCGAGCCCCAGAACTTCATCCGCGCCAGCGCGAACGCCGCCGGTACGCTGATCAGCATCGTGATGGTCACGACGATGATCGAGACCCAGGCCGAATTCCAGAAGAAGCGCAGGAACTGGTTCGACGTCAGAAGCCCGATATAGTTCTCCAGCGTCGGGTGGTAGACCCACCACGGATTGGTCGCCGCCGAGATCTCGGCGCTGCTCTTCAGCGACGTGACCAGCATGTAGAGTGGCGGCGTCAGCGAGAAGATCGCGAACAGCACCAGGAAGAAATACGACCAGCGCAGCGCCCAGGCGCGGTCGCGGCTCATGCTGCCGTACTTCACCTTGCGGGTCGGTCCGGACTTGTCGATCGTCATCGTGCTCATCAGGCTTCATTCCCGCGTTTGGAGATATCGCGCAGGATGAAGATCGCCGCGACTGCCAGGATCGGCACCATGAACAGCGACACGCTGGCGCCGAGCGGCACGTCGCTGCCCTCGATGCCGACGCGGAACGCCCAGGTCGCGAAGATGTGGGTGTGGTCGAGCGGCCCGCCGGCGGTCAGGATGCGCACGATGTCGAAATTGGCGAAGGTCACGATCAAGGAGAACAGCGTCGTGATCGCGATGATGTTGCGCATCATCGGCAAGGTCACGTACCAGATGCGCTGCCACCAATTGGCGCCGTCGATCGCCGCCGCCTCATAGAGCTGCTCGGGCACCGATTTCAGCGCTGCCAGATACATGATCATGAAGAACGGCGCGCCATACCAGACGTTGACCAGGATGACGGAGAAGCGTGCCCACATCGCATCGCCGGTCCACGGGATCGGTCCGATGCCGAAGAAGGACAGCGTGTAGTTGAAGGCGCTGTAGGACGGGTCGAACAGCCACAGCCAGGCCAGCGTCGACATCGCCGGCGGGATCACCCACGGCACCAGCAGCATGCCGCGCCATTTGCGCTGCTTCTTGGCGGGCACGTTGTGGACGAAATGCGCGACGATGAAGCCGATCAGCGCTTTGAAGACCACCGCCGAGATTGCGAAGATGCAGGACTGCTTGACGACCAGCCAGAAGGTGTCGCGCTTGAACAGGAACTCGAAATTGCCGAAGCCGACGAACTTCGCCATCGACTTGTTCAGCGTCGCCAGATGCAGGGAATAGAAGGCCGGGTAGACCACGAGGATCAGGATCAGGAGGATCAGCGGCAGCGTCATCACGAACGCCACCGTCGATTTGCGCCGCAGCGCGTTGCGCAAGCCGCCGCGCTTGCGCGTCGCCTGGGCGCCCGCGACACGGTTAGGCTGGAATGTCACATCAACCATGACACAGGTTCCTCGCGTGGGTTGGTCGAACAGGCCCTCGGCCCGGTCGGCGAACATTTCGGGACGGCGCAGCGCGTGCGGCCGCCGCGCCGGCAGCCGCACGCAGGCTTGCGTCCGTCAGCTCCGCATGAAGCCTTCGCACTCGCCCTCGGCCCAGGCGAGCGTCTTCTCCATCGCCTCGCCCTGGTGATATCTCAGGCACATCTTGGTGAGCGTGGCCTGGAAGTAGATCTGCTGCGCCACCTTGGGCGGTGCCGGCGAGGCTGCGATCGACAGGGTCTGGTGCTTGTAAGGGTTCGGGTAGTGAAAGAGCGTGCCCTTCGGCGGCCCTTCTTCCTGCCAGACCTTCAACGTCGTGAGCTTCTCGTAGGCCGGCAGGTCGTAGCCGCCGCTCGCCACGCACATCTTCTCGATCGAGGCGGGCTTCGACAGATGCACCAGCAGGCTCTTCGCCGCCTCCTTGTTCTTGGAGAAGTTCCAGATGCTCCAGAAGTAGGGCAGATACGGCGCGAATCGTCCCTTCGGGCCGGCCGGGAAGCCGTGGGTCCAGCATTGCTCGGCAACCTGTGGCGCATCGCGCTTGGCAACTGCCCAGGCGCTCGGCGGATTCATGATCAGCGCGCCCTTGCCGGAGACCAGCCATTTGTTGTTCGACGCGTCGTCCCATGCCGAGACATCCGGCGGCAGGAAGCCGATCAGCTTCTTGTAAAATTCCAGCGCCTGGCGCACCGCGTCGGTCTTGACGGTGAGGTTGCCCTTGGCGTCGACGAGGTGTGCGCCGAACGACTGGAAGATCGCGCCGGCGGTATCGACATTGTCACTGGTCTCCCCGAGCCCGATGCCGAACGGGAAGCCGGCCTTGTGGCAGGCTTCGGCCGCCTTGAGGAAGGTGTCGAACGTCCAGTTGTCCGCCTTCGGCGGGCTGCCGGCCGGATACATCTCCTGCACGTCGATGCCCGCATGCTTCTTCATCAGGTCGATGCGCGAGCAGGGGCCCTTGATCTGGCTGCCGACGGAGGCGGGAACGCCGAGCCATTTGCCGTCGAGCTGACCGAGATACTGCACCGTGCCGTTGACCGCGCCATTCTCGGCGATGATCGGGCCCATGATGTCGTCGACGCGCTCAAGCTGTTCGGAATTGGAGTGGCACCACCAGGTCGGCATCGCGAAGATGTCGTGACCGGATTTCGCCTGCGCCTCGGCGGCGATGGTCAGGATGTTCTTGTTGCCCTGGCTGGGCACGTAGTCGATCGTGACTTCGACCTTCTCCTTCTCGGCCCATGCCTTGACGAGCTCCTCGGACGCCTTGTTGGCGCCGGGCACCCAGTGATCCCAAAAGGCCATCGAGAGTTTGCCGGCAGCATACGCGCCACGCACGTAAGGAGCAGTTATCAGCGCGGCCGATGATAGCGCTGTCGCAGCAACGAATTGTCGTCGTGAAAGCTTCTTCCGTGACATGGCGTTCCCTCCCTGGTGAGCCGACGGACAAAGACTTTGGAAATCTCGGTTGTTTTATTTTTTTATGCGCCGCGTTCGCGGCGTCTCGAGACCTCGTTGTTGTAATCAGAACAGAATTGCCGCCGTCTGTCGAGAAAGCAGATGCTCGTGCGCGTAGAACTAATGTTGTGGTCAAAACGCAGGCAGCGCGTCTTGCAGGACTGCAATTGCAGGCCGTTTGTGATGTCTCGCGTTTCATGCTGCGCCGCACGCAAACGACAGCGCAATCATCGGGTAGGCACGGTGCGCGGTTGAGCCGCAGGCCGCACCGGTCGGAGCGCGGTCGTCATCGCACCGCCGACGGCGCGGGCGATAGACTTGATGGAGTCCGGGACGATAACATCCGGATTCGTCGACGTCCCACCCTGAGCCGTTCCACCATCGATCATGGAGATCCGATCATGCCCATCCCGGTAGCGAAACTGCGCATGCGATGGCAACTGTGCGTCGCGCTCGGGGCCGCCGCCGTCGCGCTTGGCGCCACGCCTGATATCGCCGAGGCGCAAATCGTGCAGGGCGTCGAAAAGGGCGCACGCGAGGGCAGCAAGGCGGCCGGACCGGTCGGCGGCGTTCTCGGCGGGGCCATCGGCGGCGTCGTCGGGGTGGTGACCGGCGTCACCGGCGTGTTCACCGGCAACAATGGCAACACGCCAAGCAGCAATGCTGCCAATGGCAAGAACGCGCCGGCAACCGGCGACAAACAGGGTGCCAAAGGCAGCAAATCCGCCAAGGCCGGCAAGGACAAGGGCGCCAAGCCGCAACCGACCGTGCTGACCCAGCCTGGGGCGCCGCAGCTCACGGCCGAGCAGATCGTGGCCAACAGCGACGCCAACATCGAGCGGATCAAGAAGGAGCTCAACCTGACGCCGGAGCAGGAGGAGCACTGGGCCGGATTCAACAGCGCGATGCATTATCTCGGCCACAACGGCGCCGACCGGCTCAACTTGCGGATCGCGCGCGCGCAGCGCGATCCGCCTGATGACATTATCGAGCAGATGCGCAACGAGGCCCAGTTCCTCAACGACCGGGCGGTCGATCAGCGTAACGTCGCCGATGCCGCCGAGCCGCTGTATGCGAGCCTCGACGACAAGCAGAAGCAGGTGTTCATCACGGAAATGGTTCGCCTCAGCCACGAGCGCGGGCTGGATTGATTGCCGAGGCAAGTGGGGACGAATAGCCGGGCCACCAGGCCCTGGGGTAGGGGTTGAAAGGCGCGGCACCCGGCTATTCTGCCGCAGCGGCGCGGCGCGGTTACATCGTCATTCAATGTTGAAGAAAAGCCGACCGGATCGCGCCCGAGTGATGGCCGAGTCGCGGCGTTGTCGGGAACCGGTTGTGCAACTGCAATCGGCCGGTGAGTAGCCGGCCGATCACTGAGATTCCGGACGGCGATTCAGGCCTTTGGGAAGTTCAGCTCGACGCCGATGCCGTCGGGGTCGTAGAGGAAGATCTGGGTGTCGCCGGTGCGCGGCACGATCTGCTCGCGGAACGCGACGTTCCTCGCCGTGAGGCGCTTGCGCACGCCGTCGAGATCGGTGGCGGCGAAGGCGATGTGGTCGAGGCGGCCGGTGTCTTCATACTTCTTCTCGGTGCCGCGGACCACAATGCCCTCGCGGGGCTTCCGGGTGCCCATCAGATGGACGGTGGCTTGGCCGCCGGAATAGAGCCAGTAGCCGGGGAAATCGAGCGGCGGCCGATCACCGTTCTCGAGCCCGAGCACATCGCAATAGAAGTCCTTGGTGCGCTCAAGATCCTGCGGTTCGATGGTGTAATGCTGTAGTCCGCCCAATGGCATGGTTCGTCTCCTTGAGAAACCGGATCACACGAAGCTGAGGTCGGCCTCGGCGCCCAGCATCCAGGCGCCGACGGTCTCGAAATGGCTGAGCCGGCCCTGCAATTGCTGGGTCACAGTATGGATGTCGCGGAAGCGCCTTTCCAGCGGATGACCATCGAAGATCGCGGTGGCGCCAGCGGCATTGTAGGCGAAGTCAACCGCCTCGCGCGCCTTGTGGATCGCGTGCGTCGCCGCCATCCGAATGGTGATGCGTTGGGCGACCGTGATGCTGTTGCCGGCAACCAGGTCCTTCCAGATGTCGGCCATCGATTGCAGCAGGAAGGCGCGGGCGGCGCGCAGGTTGACCTCGGCCTGGGCGAGGCCGGACTGCACCACCGCGTTGTCGCGAAGCGTCTTCTTCATGCCGCGCGGCACCTTGTTGCGGGCGACGTCGACGAATTGATCCAGCGCGCTGCGGGCGATGCCGCAGGCGACCCCGGCGAAGCCGACCTGATAGCAGGTGTGGTTGCTCATCCGGTACAGCGGGCCGGTCTCGCGGCACTCGCGGTCGAATTCACGGGTGATGGAATGATCCGACCGCACGAAGAAATCGTTCAGAGCGAACTGGTCGCTGGCAGTGCCGCGCAGGCCGACCGTGTTCCAGATGTCGGTCCATGCGACGTCCTCGGTGCGCACCAGCATGGTGCGCTCGAGCTGCTCGCCATTGGAGTCACGGCGCGGCGTGCCGTCCGCGGCATAGATCGGGCAGTGCGCGCCGAGCCAGGTGGCGTGCCGTCCGCCCGAGGCGAACGCCCAGACGCCGGTGACGCGGTAGCCGCCCTCGCACTCGATCGCCTTGACCTTCGGACCGGGCCCCCAGGCCAGCACCGCGCGCGGGTCGGCGAAGATCTCCTGTGCCACCGGCAGGTCGAGATAGGCGGCCGACATCGCACAGCCGCCGGCCTGGCTGAGGCACCACGCCGTCGAGGCATCGGCCTTCGCGATCGCCTCGATGACGTGGAAGAAGGTGACGGGATCGGTCTCGATCCCGTCGGTCGAGCGCGGCAGCAGCAGGCGGAACAGCCGTGCCTTATGCAGCCGGTCCAGCAGGTCGGGCGGCAGGCGCCGGGTCGTCTCGATATCGTCGGAGGCCGCCGCAACGGCATCCTGGATCGCCTCGGCTCGGGCGATCACGTCCTGATCGCCCGCAAGATCGGCGGAGGTAGTGTTCATGGCTGCCACCGTCACGCCTGGCGGATCTTCGCGGCAGCCGCGACGTCGGCCGTGGCGTTCAATTCCCGGTCGATCTGCTCGATCGACTTGCCGCGCGTCTCCATGCCGAGGAAGAAATAAACGGCGCCCGCCATCAGGAACCAGCAGCCGAGATAGACGAAGGCGGTCGGGATCTGCGTCATCGGCACATCCGGCTTGAGGTAGTTGTTCGAACCGACGATCAGGGCAAGGCCGACTGGTCCGATGATCTTGCCGATGCCGCCGAAGCCATAGGCCGAGCCCATGCCGGTGGTGCGCAGGTGCGACGGCCAGACCTCAGCTGCGTAGGGCCCGACGATGGCAAAGCCGCCGTCGGCGAAGAAGAACGCGGCGGCCAGCACCAGCCAGAATGCCGATAGACCGAACAGCGTCGAATCGTAGTGATAGCCGGCGATGATGGTCAGCGCGCCGGCGCCGAAGCCGAGCAGGCCGCCGGCGATGCGCCGGCCCATCAACTCGGAGAAATAGGAGAAGGAGACGCGGCCGATGAAACCGGTGGCGCTGAGCAGGATCATCATCTTGGCGGCCTCCTGCGGCGTGACCTTGAGCAGCAGCACGAACAGCGCCGGGGCCCACAGCGTGATGCCGTAAACGCCGGTCTGCGCGCCGGCATTGCCGAACCAGGAGACGATCAGGCTGCGCGGGTATTTGAACAGGTCGAACCAGTTGGTCCTGACGATCGGGCCGGCGTCGGCCGCGCTCGGCAGCGGCAGCTCCGACGGCGGCACCTGCAGCGCCCACGCCAGCGACTTGCGGGCTTCCTCATAACGACCTTGCCGGCACAGCCAGCGCGGCGACTCCGGAACCCAGATCCGGACCAGCAGCACCATCAGCGAGGGCAGTACGCCGATCGCGAACAGCAGCCGCCACTGGTCGGAGCCCATGACGGCGCCGAGCACGGCCCCGAGCCCGACTCCAAGCGGGATCACGCAGGTGACGAGCCCGCCGACCCAGCCGCGCTTGTGCGAAGGCATGAACTCCTGAACCAGCGGCAAGTCGACACAATACAGGCCGCCGACGCCGGTGCCGACGAAGAAGCGCAGGATTGCCAGATAGATCCAGCCATTGTCGGGCGTGAAATAGAGCAGGCCGGTCGCGATCGAGAAGTTCAGCACGGTGCCGATGAAGACGATGCGGCGTCCGACCCGGTCAGCCAGCCAACCCCAGACATAGGCGCCGAGGATGGCGCCGATGCCGGAGCTCATCAGCACGACGGCCGACTGGCCGAAGGTGAGTTTCCATGGGCCGATCAGGAAGGCGAGCACGAAGCCGATCAGGAAGTAGTCGAAGAACTCGAGCGCATCACCGATGATGGCTGCCGCAAGGATCTTGATCTGGTTGCCGGTCAGAGTCGTCCGGCGATCGAGAATCTCGAACATGGCGTCTCCCCATGGCGCCTGTTCATTGTTCTTGACCGGGGCGTCGCGCCAGCGCTCCACGGATGAGGCGAGGCTATCGTTGCCGGCCTGCGAACGACAAGCCCGCTCCGGCGCGGGGCTCATCTGCATTGAAGCGATACGCGAGGCGCTTACTGCTGCGCACAAATCGCGGTGCAAAAGGCGGATGATCGGGCCAGGAGTTGACTCAGTCGGGATCAATCGCCAAGCCTTGGCGCAGACGCTCACGGGCCAAAGCCGGATGGATGAGAAGCGCAAACATCCGCGTGCCGAGGTCAACGAACCCGCCTACATTTCGTCGGGTGGTTCGGTGATGCCTTGCGTCGTCGTGAATATCTCCCCCGAAGGGGCCGCCATCGAGGTCGACAACCCGGCCTATGTCCCGCATCGCTTTCGCCTGGTGATGGCTGATGACGCTTCGGTCATCTATGAGTGCCAGGTGATCTGGACCAAGAAAACCCGGGTCGGACTGAGTTTCGTGGCGACCGCCTGACGATCAGAAAAGGGTGCATTGCAAAAGACGACCTCGGCGCGTCCTTGTCGATCGCGCGCCGAAGCCGTCAGGGATGTCGTTTGCCGATTACGAACGCCAAATGAACGCAACGAGGGGCGGCTTCGTTCCGGCGGCCGCCACGATTTTCGCGCGGCCGCGTCAGCGCCACATGCCGCGCATCCTGGCGTGGATGTCGATTGGCGGAGCGCGGCGTGCCGAGCCAGGCTCCGCCGCAGCCACGCGCGGCCAGACGGTTCGCTCGAACGCCGGCAGCAGCTTCTCCGGAATGAAGCGGGTGCGCGAGGCGTACATGTGGCGATCGCCCTTGGCAGCCTGCCCGTGGACGAAGAAGCGTTGCGGCACCATCAGGTGCAGATCGTCCTTGGCGCGGGTCATCGCGACGTAGAGCAGGCGGCGCTCCTCTTCGAGTTCGGCCGAGGTGCCGGCGCCGAGGTCGGACGGCATACAGCCGTCGACCACGTTGAGCACATAGACCGACTTCCACTCCTGGCCCTTGGCGGAATGGATCGTCGACAGGATCAGATAGTCCTCGTCCAGCAGCGGCACGCCGGCCTGGTCGCTGGTGGCATCCGGCGGATCGAGCGTCAGCTCGGTGAGGAAACGCTCGCGCGACGGGTAGCCGGCCGCGATCTGCTCGAGCTGGATCAGGTCGGCGCGGCGGACCTCGCTGTCCTCATGGATGCGGTCGAGATGCGGCTCGTACCACAGCCGCGCCCGTTCGAGGTCGACTGGCCATTCCGAGTGGCGCAGGTTCTCCATGGTCTCGACGAACAGCCGCCAATCGGCGCCAGCACGAGGCGGCGAGGGCAGTGCGACGAGCGCCGCGATCGGATCGGCAGCCTCTGCGAGGCGGTCGAGCACCCGTTGCGCCGAGGCCGGTCCGACGCCCGGCAACAAATGCAGGATCCGAAAGCCGGCGACGCGATCGCGCGGATTGGCGGCGAAGCGCAGCAGCGCCAGCATGTCCTTGACATGGGCGGCGTCGAGGAATTTCAGGCCGCCGAATTTCACGAATGGGATGTTGCGCCGGGTCAGCTCGATTTCCAGCGGTCCGGAATGCGAGGAGGTGCGGAACAGCACGGCCTGGTGCTTGAGCAGCACACCTTCCTCGCGGCTCGCCAGCACCTGCTCGACGATGTAGCGGGCCTGATCGGCCTCGTCGCGGATCGTGACCAGCAGCGGCTTGCGCGTCGAGACGCGGTCGGTCCACAGGTTCTTGGTGAAGCGCTCTTTGGCGAGCGAGATCACGCCGTTGGCAGCCGAAAGGATCGGCTGCGTCGAGCGATAGTTGCGGTCGAGCGTGACGATCTCGGCCGCAGGGCTGAACTGGCCCGGGAAGTCCAGGATGTTGCGCACGGTCGCGGCGCGGAACGAATAAATCGACTGCGCGTCGTCACCGACCACGGTCAGGCCGCGCCCCTTGGGCTTGAGCGCCAGCAGGATCGAGGATTGCAGGCGGTTGGTGTCCTGATATTCGTCGACCATCACGTGATCGAAGCGGCCGCCGATCTCGTCGGCCAGCGCGGAATCGGTCACCATCTGCGCCCAGTAGAGCAGGAGGTCATCGTAATCGAGCACGTTCTGCTGCTGCTTGGTCTCGACATAGGCCGCGAACAGCCGCTTCAGTTCGCTGGCCCAGCCTGCGCACCAGGGGAAGTACTGGCCGAGCACCGCCTCGATCGGCAGCTCCGCGTTGACGCAGCGCGAATAGATCGCAAGGCAGGTGCCCTTGGTCGGAAAGCGGCTTTCGGTCCTGGACAGGCCGAGGTCGTGGCGGACCAGGTTCATCAAGTCGGCGGAGTCCTCGCGGTCGTGGATCGAAAAGGCGGGATCGAGCGCGATGTATTCGGAGAATTCGCGCAGCAGGCGTGCGCCGATGCCGTGGAACGTACCGGCCCAGCTCAGCGCATCGGTCATGACGCCGGCGCGCTCGCCGAGCACCCGGCGTGCGATGCGCTCGACACGCGCCGCCATTTCGCCGGCCGCGCGCCGCGAGAATGTCATCAGCAAGATGCGGCGCGGATCGGCGCCGGCGACGATCAGATGCGCGACGCGATGCGCCAGCGTGTTGGTCTTGCCGGAGCCGGCGCCCGCGATCACGATCAGCGGAGCGCCGATGGTTCCCTGTGGCCCGATGCCGTGCTCGACCGCGCGGCGCTGCTCGGGATTGAGCGCATCGAGATAGGTTGCGTTGGCAGGATCAGGCACGAATCACCCCCATCAGACGCTAACAGACATCGCCATGATTGGGGCCGGCGCAGCGGCGGGGCCGCAAAGAAATTCGATTGACATTGTCGCGCCGCAGAGCACAACCGCGGCATGGCTGACGTATCCAAATCCGACACGCCGTTGAAGGCGACGTTCAAGGTGCGGCTGAACGGCGAGACGGTGACGCTCGCGACCGTCGGCCAAGCCTACCGCTTCATCACCAATCTCAGCTCCGTCGAATGGATGGAGTTCCGCTCGCTGCATGATGACGCCGTCGTCGCGCTGGAGCGAGCCGCCGGCAACGCGATGCTGAGCATTCCCGCGACCAACGCGCTGCGTGCCCTGTTCGTCCGTTCCAAGATGCTTTGATCCGCTCGGGCGTCTCACCAAAGAAATGGGCCGCCTTGGCCCTCCCAGGCGGCCCCAGAGTCCGGCCGGAGCGCGATCAGCGCGCGGCCGTGGTGTGTACCGCCGTTACCTTGTTTGCGGCCATACGGAAACCGCCTGTACGCAAGCGCGGCCGATTCGGCTGTAGCGGCGGCACCACAATTAGGCGCCGGCATCGTCAACGAGGCGGTCATACACAAGAGCCGAACGGATATTGATGGTCGCAATCCGCAGATAGCGCGGCTCGCGCATCGCGTTGTTGAACATCAGGATCGCCGTCTTCCAGTAGGAGCGCTCGCGCTGGTCCACATTCAGCCTGGACAGATAGTCGGCGGCATCGCCGACGGTTGCGAGCGTCCGCCCGTCCTTCATGATGATCGGGAAGGCGAGCGCCGATCGCTTCTCCAGTTCCTGCACGTGAACACCCCCGAGGCAAAACGGCTACCACGGGAACAGACCTAGCTGCGCAGGCTATATCAAGTGTTAAGGGGACGTGGCGGCCCGTAGTCCCAGGCGAGGCCGCTTCAGAACGAGTCCGCCAGCGCGATCTCCGCCCGGAGCGCACTGATGCGCCGTTCCGCTTCCTCGAACGTCAGGTCGCGCGCGAACTGGTTGGGCTGATACGCCTCCTCGGCCAGGCTCCTCAGCCGGGCGGCCTGGGCGCGGGTCATCTGCGCATCGATGCGCTCGGCAACCCCGCCAAATTTCACTGCTGCCATGCTCATATTCCGCCTCGCTCGCCAACTCGTAACTTGACAATGTGTTCTATTTTTGTTCTAGCAAGCCATGGACAACAAAATCAACGAAATTCGCCGAAGGATCAGCGCTTTGCGCGCCGAAATGACGTTGGTCGAGGCTGCTGTCCGAGACCAGATCAATCGTGACGTCGATTGCACTGAGGCGTCATTGCGGCTGATGGCGATGCGGGCTGAAGTGGCTGAGCTGATCGGTCGCTGGAAAGCGGCCGGCGGCAGCGACCGCCTGCCGACGGTTCGCGAACGCTTGAGCCGAACCTATACGGATCGCATCTCCGCAGATCGCTCCTCCGCGGATCGCCCGATCGACAAGGCGAAGCCGGGCAAGGGCAAACCCGGCGCCACCCGGGGCAACGCGCGGGTCTGAACCGGTCCCGGGCGGCTGCCTGCGCCATGCCGCAGGGTTGAAACGGCGTAAGCGGGGTTTCGCGGCTGGAACCAAGCCGCGGGGATCGGCATTTTCTCGTCGTGTGGTCCGACTCCATGGCATCGTCAAATGCAATGATCGCCGATCCGACCGTGCGACCACGGGCATCAATGAATGACGACCGCAGTCCGCTGCTGACGCTGATCTCCTGCATCAGCTGCAACAGGACAATGCGGCTCGAGACCAGCTATCCCGGCACCGAAGGCAAGGACATCATTCAGTACCGATGCATGCAGTGCGGCCGCATCGAGCAGGTGCAACTGGTGCGGCGCCGCTGGCCTGCCGAGCCTTAAGGTGCCGCCGACCGCGATGGGTTGGCGTGAATTCCGGCACCTTGTTCAGACAGAATGCTCGCGGAGAGGGGACGTTGCGCCATCCGGACTGCGCTTAGCACCCGGCCTTGGCTTTCGCCCGCGGGGCATCTTCCTGACCCGCGGTTGCATCGTCCGCGGTCTCAGACGGGCTGCCAGTCAGCTTTGACAGTTCACGGCTGAGCTCGTGAATGTGAAACGGCTTACGCAAGACGGGAAAATCGGATTTCACCTGGCGCGCGCTGTTGCTGTAACCGGTGGTCAGCAGGATCGGCAATTCGGGCTTCTTGTCCCTGATCGTGCGCGCCAACTTCAAGCCATCCATCTTGCCCGGCATGACGATGTCGCTGAACACGACGTCAATCCCGTTGCTCTCGAGTTCCTGCAAGGCGCTTTCGGCACTCGACGCCCAGCGCACGGTGTAGCCGAGTTGTTCAAGCAAGCCCGTGCTCGCGTCAGCCACCGCGGGATTATCCTCGACGAGCAGGATCGTGGCGGGCTTATGCACCGGACGGTCCTCGATTTCGGGATGATCCACAATAGTCCCCCGCGGCAGATAGATGCTGACGGTAGTGCCTTCGCCAAGCGCACTCGCGATCTCGACCTTGCCGCCGGTCTGGTGGGCGAAACCGTGGACCTGGGACAGGCCGAGGCCGGTCCCTTTGCCGACAGGTTTGGTCGTGAAGAACGGATCGAAGACCCGGCCCAGCACGTCACTCGGGATGCCTTGGCCGCAATCCTTGACGCTCACGACCACCTGATCGGCGTCGGGCACGTTGCGGGCCGAGACCGTCAGCATGCCGCCTTCCGGCATCGCGTCCCTTGCATTGACCACGAGATTGATCAGCGCGGTTTCCAGTTCGCCCGGATCCACGAAGATCGGCCAGACATCCGCCTCGATTTCGACGCTCAACTGGATCTTGCTGCCAAGCGCGCTGCTCAGGACTTCGCGCACTGACGCGATCCTTTCCGCGACATCGATGGTCTGCGGATTGAGGCTTTGCCGCCGTGCGAAGGTGAGAAGCTGGTTCGTCAGCGACGCAGCCCGCTGGGAGGCGGTTTCGATCGCGCCAAGTGCCAGCCGGCCACGCTCGCTCGTCACCTCGCGCTTGATCCGGTGCAGATTGCCCAAGATGATCATCAGCAGGTTGTTGAAGTCGTGCGCGACGCCGCCGGTCAACTGGCCCAGCGCATCCATCTTCTGCGATTCCGCGAGCTGACGCTGAACCTGCTCCAGCTTCTGTTGCGCCTCGAGGCGCTCGGAGATGTCGCGGGTGATCTTGGCGAAGCCGACCAGCGTGCCATCCGCTTCGCGGATCGGATGGATCACGACGCTTGCCCAGAAGAACGAACCATCCTTGCGGACCCGCCAGCCTTCTTCCACGTAATGCCCGGTCTCTTCCGCGATCCTGAGCGCGCGCGCCGGCTTCCCGGAGGCCTGGTCGGCCGGCGTATAGAACCGCGCGAAGCTTTGGCCGATGATCTCCTCGGGCGCATAGCCCTTGATGCGCTGACCGCCGGCATTCCAGTTGGCGACGATACCGGCCGGCGTCAGCATGTAGAGCGCATAGTCGGTGACGTTGCTCACCAGCAGGCGAAACTGGTTCTCGCTGGCCTCGAGATCGGCCGCCGCCCGACGCCGCTCGGTGGTGTCGCGGATCACCATGGCGTAACCCACGTGGCGACGGTTCTCATAAATCGGATCGATCACGGCGGACACGTAGAACTTCGATCCGTCCTTGCGGACTCGCCAACCCTCGGTCGCGAAATGCTTGGTCTTGCGGGCGCTCTGCAGGTCTTTTTCGGGAGCGCCGGAAGCGCGGTCCTCAGGCAGGTAGAACAGCGAAAAATGCTTGCCGAGAATGCCCCTGGTCTTGTGCCCCGTAATACGTTGGGCGCCCTTGTTCCAGTTGATGACATGCCCGTCCAGATCGAGCATGCAGATCGCATAGTCGACGACCCCTCCAGCCAGCAGCCGGAAATTGCGCTCACTTTCGAAAATGCCGCGTTCGAGGCGTCCCGACTTTTTAACCATTATGAATCCTGCCAGCCGCCTCGCAACGCGCCCGGCATCGGCTTTGTTCCAAAAGGACAACGACTTCGACGCAATACCAAAGGCTTACTCCGACGCCGCAAAAAGTTCCAGCCCAACCGGAACTTTTGGTTCCATCGGCGATTAACTCGCTCGGCTTGCGTCGTAAATCGCGGTTAAACTGTTTTCTAGCTTGAATTGATTACGGGCAGTCACTCTTATGGTCTTGCTGGCTTTTCCGAGTCTGTGGACTTGCCGTCAGCGCGCGTAGGGAAAATTCCATGACCGATCTCGGTTCGCCGCCTCGTCCCCGCAGTGAGGCCCGCCGCGCCAATCCGCCCAACGGAAATCTCGACTCCTCTCATGATCTGCTGCAATCGCTACAGGCGATGCGCGGTGGCGATTTTTCGGTCCGCATGCGCGGCGACTATCTCGGCATCGACGGGAAGATCGCCGACGCCTTCAACGAGATCGCCGCCGCCAACGAACGGATGGCACAGCAGCTGGCGCGCGTCGGGCAGGTGGTCGGCCGCGAGGGCCAGACCCGCCAGCGCGTCAATTTCGGACTTGCCAGCGGCGCCTGGGCCGACATGGAAAGTTCGGTCAACACCCTGATCGACGACCTGCTATGGCCGACCCGCGAGGTGACGCGCGCGGTGGCGGCGGTGGCGCAGGGCGATTTGCTGCAAACCGTGCAGCTCGACGTCGAGGGAAGGCCCCTGCGCGGCGAATTTCTGCAGTCGGCGAACATCGTCAACACGATGATCAAGCAGCTCTCGGTGTTCACGTCGGAAGTGACGCGCGTGGCGCGCGAGGTCGGCACCGAGGGCAAGCTCGGCGGCCAGGCCCAGGTGCCGGAGGTGACCGGCGTCTGGAAGGACCTGACCGAGAGCGTCAACTCGATGGCCAACAATTTGACCGGCCAGGTCCGCAACATCGCCGAGGTGACGATTGCGGTCGCCAACGGCGACCTGTCGAAGAAGATCACGGTCGACGTCCGCGGCGAGATTCTGCAGCTCAAGGAAGCCATCAACACGATGGTCGATCAGCTGCGCTCGTTCGCCTCCGAAGTGACGCGCGTGGCGCGCGAGGTCGGCACCGACGGCAAGCTCGGCGGCCAGGCGATCGTGCCCGGCGTCGCGGGCACCTGGAAGGATCTGACCGACTCCGTCAACGCGATGTGCGGCAACCTGACCGCGCAGGTCCGCAACATCGCCAACGTCACCACGGCGGTGGCGCGCGGCGACCTGTCGCGCAAGATCACGGTCAACGTCAGCGGCGAGATTCTCGAGCTGAAGGACACCATCAACACCATGGTGGACCAGCTCAACGCCTTCGCCTCGGAAGTGACGCGCGTGGCGCGCGAGGTCGGCACCGAGGGCAAGCTCGGCGGCCAGGCCCAGGTGCCCGGCGTCGCCGGCACCTGGAAGGACCTCACCGACAACGTCAACTTCATGGCGTCGAACCTGACCGCGCAGGTCCGCAACATCGCCGACGTCGCGACCGCGATCGCCGGCGGCGACCTGTCGAAGAAGATCACGGTGAACGTGTCAGGCGAAATCCTTCAGCTGAAGGAAACGCTCAACACGATGGTCGACCAGCTCAACGCTTTCGCGTCCGAAGTGACGCGCGTGGCGCGCGAGGTCGGCACCGAGGGCAAGCTCGGCGGCCAGGCCAACGTGCTCGGCGTTGCCGGCACATGGAAGGACTTGACGGAAAGCGTCAACTCGATGGCGTCGAACCTGACGGCGCAGGTCCGCAACATCGCCGCGGTGACGACTGCGGTCGCCGGCGGCGACCTCTCCAAGAAGATCACGGTAGACGTGCGCGGCGAGATCTTAGAGCTCAAGGACACCATCAACACGATGGTCGACCAGCTCAACGCCTTCGCCGGCGAGGTGACGCGCGTGGCGCGCGAGGTCGGCACCGAAGGCAAGCTCGGCGGCCAGGCCAATGTGCGCGGCGTTGCCGGTACCTGGAAGGACTTGACCGAAAGCGTCAACTCGATGGCCTCGAACCTGACGGCGCAGGTCCGCAACATCGCCGAAGTCGCGACCGCCGTCGCCAAGGGCGACCTGTCGAAGAAGATCACGGTGAACGTGTCGGGCGAGATCCTTCAGCTCAAGGAAACCCTCAACACGATGGTCGACCAGCTCAACGCCTTCGCCGGCGAGGTGACGCGCGTGGCGCGCGAGGTCGGCACCGACGGCAAGCTCGGCGGCCAGGCCGAAGTGCCCGGCGTCGCCGGCACCTGGAAGGACCTCACCGACTCCGTCAATTCGATGGCCGGCAATTTGACCGGCCAGGTCCGCAACATTGCCGAGGTCGCGAGCGCCATTGCCGGCGGCGATCTATCGCGCAAGATCACCGTGAACGTGTCGGGCGAAATCCTTCAGCTGAAGGAAACCCTCAACACGATGGTCGACCAGCTCAACCGTTTCGCGGGAGAGGTGACGCGCGTGGCGCGCGAGGTCGGCACTGAAGGCCGGCTGGGCGGCCAGGCCCAGGTGCCCGGCGTCGCCGGCACCTGGAAGGACCTCACCGACAACGTCAACTCGATGGCCGGCAACCTGACCGCCCAGGTTCGCAACATCGCCGAGGTGACGACCGCCGTGGCGCGCGGCGACCTGTCGCGCAAGATCACGGTCGACGTGAAGGGCGAAATCCTCGAGCTGAAGAACACCATCAACACGATGGTCGACCAGCTCAACGGCTTTGCCGGCGAGGTGACGCGCGTGGCGCGCGAGGTCGGCACCGAGGGCAAGCTCGGCGGCCAGGCCGAAGTGCCCGGCGTCGCCGGCACCTGGAAGGACCTCACCGACAACGTCAACTTCATGGCGTCGAACCTGACGGCGCAGGTCCGCAACATCGCCGAGGTCGCGACCGCGATCGCCGGCGGCGACCTGTCGAAGAAGATCACGGTGGACGTCCGCGGCGAGATCCTGCTGCTCAAGGACACCCTGAACACGATGGTCGAGCAGCTGCGCTCGTTCGCGGCCGAAGTGACGCGCGTGGCGCGCGAGGTCGGCACCGAGGGACGGCTCGGCGGCCAGGCCGTGGTGCCCGGCGTCGGCGGCACCTGGAAGGATCTGACCGACAACGTCAATCTGCTGGCCGCGAACCTGACCACGCAGGTCCGCAACATCGCCGAAGTGACCACGGCCGTGGCGCGCGGCGACCTGTCACGCAAGATCACGGTCGACGTGAAGGGCGAGATCCTCGAGCTGAAGAATACCATCAACACGATGGTCGACCAGCTCAACGCGTTCGCCGGCGAGGTGACGCGCGTGGCGCGCGAGGTCGGCACCGAGGGCAAGCTCGGCGGCCAGGCCGAAGTGCCCGGCGTTGCCGGCACCTGGAAGGATCTCACCGATACCGTCAACGTCATGGCGGCGAACCTGACCGAGCAGGTGCGCGGCATCGTCAAGGTGGTGACCGCTGTTGCCGATGGTGACTTGAAGCAAAATCTCACCGTGAAATCGAAGGGCGAGGTGGCGGCGCTCGCCGACACCATCAACAACATGACCGAGACGCTGGCGACCTTCGCCGATCAGGTGACCAGCGTGGCGCGCGAAGTCGGCGTCGAGGGACGGCTCGGCGGTCAGGCCAACGTGCCCGGCGCGGCCGGCACGTGGAAGGACCTGACCGGCAACGTCAACCTGCTCGCCGCCAACCTGACCTCGCAGGTGCGCGCGATCGCGGAGGTGGCGACCGCCGTGACGAAGGGCGACCTGACGCGCTCGATCCAGGTCGACGTCCGCGGCGAGGTGGCGGAGCTGAAGGACAACATCAACACCATGATCGGCAACCTCCGTCTCACCACGGAGCGCAATACCGAGCAGGACTGGCTGAAGACCAATCTGGCGCGCTTCACCAACATGCTGCAGGGCCAGCGCGACCTCGCGACCGTCGGCCGCTTGCTGCTGACCGAGCTGGCGCCGCTGATCAACGCCCATATGGGCGTGATCTACCAGGTCGACAATCCCGAGAACCCGCAGCTCCGCCTGCTCGCGGCCTATGCCAACGACAGCAGCAATCCGCATCCGCAGATCGTCCAATTCGGCGAGGGACTGATCGGCCAATGCGCGCTCGACAAGCGTCAGCGCCTGGTCTCGGACATTCCCGGCGACGCCGTACCGATCAATTCGGCCCTGATGCGGATCATGCCGAAGAACCTCGTCGTGTTCCCGGTGCTGTTCGAGAACCAGGTCAAGGCCGTGATCGAGCTGTCCTCGATCTCATCCTTCACGACGTCGCAGATCACCTTCCTCGAACAGCTGACCGACAGCATCGGCATCGTGCTCAACAGCATCGAGGCGACGATGCAGACCGAGGCGCTGCTCAAGCAGTCGCAACAGCTCGCAGGCGAGCTGCAAACCCAGCAGAAGGAGCTGCAGCAGACCAACGACCAGCTCGAGCAGAAGGCGCAGCAGCTCGCCGAGCGCAACGTCGACGTCGAGCGCAAGAACCAGGAGATCGAGCAAGCCCGCCGCGCGCTGGAGGAGAAGGCGACCGAGCTGTCGCTGACCTCGAAGTACAAGTCCGAATTCCTCGCCAATATGTCGCACGAGCTGCGCACGCCGCTGAACTCGATCCTGATCCTGGGCCAGCAGCTCTCCGAAAATCCCGACGGCAACCTGACCAGCAAGCAGGTCGAATTCGCGCGCACCATTCACGGTGCCGGCACCGATCTCTTGAACCTGATCAGCGACATCCTCGATCTCTCCAAGATCGAGTCCGGTACGGTGACGGTCGACGCCGAGGAGATCCTGACATCGAGCCTGCTGGAGACCGTCGGCCGGCCGTTCCGCCACGAGGCGGAAAATCGCCATCTGTCCTTCAGCATCGATATCGACGCCAATCTCGCCCGCAGCATGGTGACCGATTCCAAACGGTTGCAGCAGGTGCTGAAGAACCTGCTCTCGAACGCGTTCAAGTTCACCGCGGAAGGCGGCGTCAGCCTGACCGTGTCGGCCGCGGTCGGCGGCTGGAGCGCGGAGCATCCGATCCTCAACACCGCGCCGGCCGTCGTCGCGTTCGAGGTGTCGGATACCGGCATCGGCATTCCGCAGGACAAGCAGAAGCTGATCTTCGAGGCGTTCCAGCAGGCGGACGCCGGCACCAGCCGCAAATATGGCGGTACCGGTCTTGGCCTTGCCATCAGCCGCGAGCTCGCGAGCCTGCTCGGCGGCGAGATCCATCTGCGCAGCGCGCCCGGCAAGGGCTCGAGCTTCACGCTCTATTTGCCGCTGAAATACGCCGGACCGTCGGTGGCGCTTCGCTCACAGGTTCAGCCTGTGCCAATACCGCACACCGCAGCACCGTCGCTGCAGACGTCGTCCGGGCAGGAGCGGGCGCTTGAGCAACTTGCCGACGACCGGCTCGATCTCGAGGCCGGCGACACCATCCTGCTGATCGTCGAGGACGATCCGCACTATGCGCGGGTCCTGATCGACCTCGCCCGCGACAAGGGCTTCAAGGTGCTGGTCGCGACCCGGGGCGCGGAGGCGCTGGACCTCGCCAAGCAATTCCAGCCGACTGCAGTGTCGCTCGACGTGTTCCTGCCGGACATGCTGGGCTGGACGGTGCTGAGCCAGCTCAAGCACAATCCGCTGACGCGGCACATCCCGGTGCAGATCATCACGCTCGACGAGGACCGGCAGCATGCGCTCGCGCGCGGCGCGTTCTCCTTCGTCAACAAGCCGACTACGACCGAAGGCGTCAGCGCGGCGCTGGCGCAGATCAAGGAATACGCCAAGCCACGCCGGAAGCGCCTCTTGATCGTCGAGGACAACGCCGCCGAGCAGCTCAGCATCAGGGAGCTGCTCGGTCACGAGGACATCGAGATCGTCACCACCGATACCGGCGCCGGGGCGCTTGCGACGTTGCGTGAAAGTCCCTGCGATTGCGTGGTGCTCGATCTGCGGCTGCCCGACATGAGCGGCTTCGACGTGCTTGACCAGATCCGCAAGGACGATGCGCTCTCCAATATTCCCGTGGTGGTATTCACGGGCCGGGAACTTTCCGCCGAGGAGGATGCGGAACTCCACACGATGGCGCGCAGCATCGTCGTCAAGGGCGTGGAATCGCCGGAGCGGCTGCTCGACGAAACGTCACTGTTCCTGCACCGTGTGATCACGGAATTGCCCCTCGAAAAACAGAGGATGCTGGAGAAGCTCAACAGCTCCGACGAGGACCTGATTGGCAAGACCGCGCTCCTGGTCGACGACGACGCCCGCAACATCTTCGCGCTGTCGAGCGTGCTCGAGCGGCGCGGTATGAAGGTGCTGACTGCGACAACGGGTCATGAAGCAATCTCGCTGGTGGAGTCCAATCCGAAGATCGCGATCGTGCTGATGGACATCATGATGCCGCAGATGGACGGTTACCAGACCATCGGTGCGATCAGGCAAAATCCCGCGTTCGCGCGGCTGCCGATCATCGCGCTGACGGCGAAGGCGATGAAGGGCGACCGCGAGAAATGCCTGGAAGCAGGCGCATCGGATTACCTGGCAAAACCCGTCAATACCGAACAGCTGCTGCTTGCGATCCGCATGTGGCTGCACCGCTGATCGGCGATCGAACATGATGGATAACGAAAAGGTCAACATCCTTCTGGTCGATGACCAACCGGCGAAGCTCCTGGCCTATGAGGTCATCCTCAAGGAGCTCGGCGAGAGTCTGGTGGCCGTCTCGTCGGGCCGCGAGGCGCTGGAATTCCTGCTCAAGAACGAGGTCGCGGTCATCCTGGTCGACGTCTGCATGCCCGAGCTCGACGGTTTCGAGCTTGCGGCGATGATCCGCGAGCATCCGCGCTTCCAGAAGACGGCGATGATCTTCATCTCGGCGATCCAGGTCAGCGATATCGACCGGTTGCGCGGCTATGAGATGGGCGCGGTCGACTACGTGCCGGTTCCCGTGGTGCCCGAAGTATTGCGTGCGAAGATCCGCGTGTTCGCCGAGCTCTACCGCAAGACCCGGCAGCTCGAGCGGCTCAATTCCGAGCTCGAAGACCGCGTGCGGGCGCGCACCGCCGAGCTCGAGCAGTCGACCGCGCGGCTGGTGCAGAGCGAACAGCGCCGCAGCATGGCGATCGCCGCAGGCAAGATGGGGTCGTGGGACTGGGACTGGGTCAACGGCGACTGGATGTGGGACGAAGGGCAGTACAAGATCTTCGGCGTCGACCCGAAATCTTTCGAGCTGACCTCCGAGAATATCCAGCGGCTATTCCATCCCGACGACGTCGAGGACCTTCGGCAAGCTTGGGCCGGCTTCGGCAATGGGCAGACCTCGTATGAAGCCGAATTCCGTGTGATGCGGCCCGATGGCGAGGTGCGCTGGTGCGTCGGCACCGCGGCTGCGACCAGCGATCACAACGGCAAGGTGGTGCGGGTGAGCGGCGTCACTGTCGACATCACCGACCGCAAGAAGGCCGAGGAGCGCCAGAACCTGTTGACGCGCGAGGTCGATCACCGCGCCAAGAATGCGCTGGCGCTGGCGCAATCAATCGTGCGGCTGACGCGCGCGCAGAACATGAACGCCTATGTCCGCGCCGTCGAGGGCCGCATCACCGCGCTGGCGCGGGTCCACACCGTGCTGTCGCTGTCGAGCTGGCAGGGCGCCGAGATCAGGCGGCTGGTGACCGAGGAGATCGCACCTTACTCCGAGGCCGGACAGATCCAGATCGACGGTGCCGAGGTGCAGTTGCAGCCCGCGACCGCACAAACGCTGGCACTGGCGCTGCATGAGCTCGTCACCAACTCGGCGAAATACGGCAGCCTGTCGGTGTTGTCGGGCCGACTTGCGATCACCTGGGACGTGCAGGACCAGATGCTGATCCTGGCCTGGGTGGAATCCGGCGGCCCCAAGGTGACCAAGCCGAAGCAAAAGGGATTTGGCACGCGAAGCGTGATCGCCAGCATCGAGACCCAGCTCGGCGGACGCGCCGATTTCGACTGGCGCAGCGAAGGCCTGATCTGCCGCCTCAGCGTTCCGCTCAAGGCCGGCGTCGCCGAGGGCGCGACCTATCGCGATATGGCGACGCCCGAGCGGCAGCCTGTGCTCAGTTCCAGGGCCGTCTAGCCACCCACTCAGCAGGAACCAAGCGTCCGACCTTCCGGTTAACGAGGTCGATCGCCGCCGTTCATGAGTTTGAGGTGCTGCCTTGGATACCCAAGCCCGAGAGCGCGGGCCGTCCGTGGAGAAGCCGCGGCTGCCGGAGCACACTTCGGAACAGAAATCCCCGCCGGACAAGGGTTCGAAACCGACGCAGGCCGCGGACGACAAGCCCTCGCTGCGCGCGCGGCTACGCGAGCATTGGATCTTGGCCGTCGCGGGTGCGGGCCTGCTGCTGATCGCGCTGATCGGCGGCGTGGCCTGGTGGCTGAACATCCGCCACTATGAATCAACCGACGATGCGTTCGTGGCAGCGCGCAGCTTCGCGGTGGCGTCAAAGGTCGGCGGCTATGTCGTCGACGTCCCCGTCACCGACAACCAGCATGTCAATACCGGCGACCTGCTGGCGCAGATCGACGAACGCGATTACAGGATCGCAATCGATCAGGCCAGCGCGCAGCTGGCGGCCGCCGAGGCCAACATCGCCAATGTCGAGGCGCAGATCGACAGCCAGCAGGAGCAGATCAAGCAGGCGAGGGCGCAGGCGCAGCAGGCCGCGGCCCAGTTGAAGTTTGCCCAGGAGGAGGCGGAGCGCGCGCAGAACCTGGTCGAGAAGGGCGCCGGTACGGTGCAGCGGCAACAGCAGACGCGCTCCGATCTCGATGCGCAGCAAGCCAACAGTATCCGTGCCAAGACCGCCGTGACCGCGGCCGAGCTCGGCGTCAGGACGCTGGAGGCGCAGCGCAAGAGCAGTCAGGCATCGCGCGAGCAGGCGAAGGCGCAGCTCGATCAGGCCAAGTTGAACCTGCAATACACCCGCGTGGTCGCCGCGCAATCCGGTCGCGTCGTCAAACTGAGCGGCGCGGTCGGCACCTACGTCGCGCCGGCCCAGAGCCTGATGATGTTCGTTCCCGACGAGGTCTGGATCACGGCCAACTACAAGGAGACGCAGCTCACGGATATGCGTCCGGGCCAGCCGGTCGAGATCAGGATCGACGCCTATCCGGCACGCAAGCTCACCGGTCATGTCGCCTCTGTCCAGCCGGGCTCCGGCACCGCGTTCAGCCTGTTGCCCGCGGAGAATGCGACCGGCAATTTCGTCAAGGTGGTGCAGCGCGTGCCGGTCAAGATCGTGGTCGACAACTGGCCGGACGACGTGCCGGTCGGACCGGGCATGTCGGTCGTGCCCTGGACCAGGGTGCGATGAGCGATGCCGCTGAGGGCGCGGGCGCGTCGTGGTCGGCGGAGCGTTCGGCCGCCGGCGGACACAATCCCTATCTGATCGCCTTCGTGGTCTCGATCGCGACCTTCATGGAGGTGCTCGACACCACGATCGCCAATGTTGCCTTGCGCCACATCGCCGGCGGGCTCGCCGTCGGCATCGACGAGAGCACTTACATCATCACGAGCTATCTGGTCGCCAATGCCGTCGTGCTGTCGATCTCGGGCTGGCTTTCGACCGTGATCGGCCGCAAGCGCTTCTACATGATCTGCGTCGCCACCTTTGCAGCGGCCTCGCTGCTGTGCGGATTTGCCTGGAGCCTGGAGGCCCTGGTCCTGTTCCGGATCATCCAGGGTCTCGGCGGCGGCGGCATGGCAACCAGCGAGCAGGCGATCTTGGCCGATTCCTTTCCGCCCGCGAAGCGCGGCCAGGCCTTTGCGATCTATGGCGTCGCGGTGGTGGTCGCGCCCGTGATCGGTCCGACACTGGGCGGCTGGATCACCGACACCTATACCTGGCACTGGATATTCCTGATCAACGTGCCGATGGGATTGCTCTCGCTGTTCCTGGTCGGCACGCTGGTGAAGGAGCCATCCGGCGCCGAAGCGGAGCGCAAGGAGCTGCTGAGCAACGGCCTGCGTGTCGACTACGTCGGGTTCGTGCTGGTTGCGGTCGGACTCGGCTCGCTCGAATTCGTGCTCGACGAGGGCCAGCGCAAGGACTGGTTCGGCTCCAACATGATCCTCGGCTTTGCATTGGCCGCCGCGTTCTGTCTGATCGCGCTGATCCCGTGGGAGCTGACGCGCAAGGACCCGATCGTCGACATCCGCCTTTTGGGACGCCGCCAGTTCGGATCGTGCTTCCTGGTGATGCTGTGCACCGGCGCCGTGCTGATCTCGTCGACGCAGCTGTTGCCGCAACTGCTGCAGACCGAACTGAACTACACCGCGCTGCTCGCGGGGCTCGCGCTATCGCCCGGCGGCATCGTCACGCTGGTGCTGATGCCGGTGGTCGGCATACTCGTCGGCCGGGTGCAGCCCAAATATCTGATTGCGATCGGCGGCGTCATCGTCGCCTATGCGATGTGGCATCTGACCGGGCTGACCGGTGACATCACCTATGGCTACGCCGCGACGGCTCGGATCTTCCTGTCCGCGGGACTTCCGTTCCTGTTCCTGCCGGTCACGACCGCGTCCTATGACGGCGTGCCGCCGGACAGGACCAACCAGGCGTCGGCGCTGATCAACGTCGCCCGCAACATCGGCGGATCGATCGGTGTTGCGCTGGCCCAGACCGCGCTCGCCCAGCGCCAGCAATTCCATCAAAGCCGGCTGGTCGAGCACGCCGCGCCCTCAGACCTCGGCTATCAGCAAACCATCGACACCATGACGCGCTACTTCCAGGCCCAGGGCTCGAACGCGTCGGATGCCGCGTCGCAGGCGATCGCCTGGGTCGGACAGACCCTGCAGCGGCAGGTCGATCTGCTCGCCTATATCGACGTATTCTGGATGCTCTCGCTGATCGGTCTTGCGATGATTCCGCTGGCTTTGATCATCAGGCCGATCGACCTGACGGCACCGCCGAAAGGACACTGAATGCCACGTTGAAGCAGACGACATTGTGACGCAAGCTTGCTACCGATTTACGATACGCTATTGACGCAGGGACCATCGCCGAAAATCGCGCGAGGAGAACGATGCCCAAAGCCAGTGTTGTCGGCGCGAGCATGTCCGTCGCGATCGCGATTGCAATGAGCAGCACGCGATCCGGCGCCGAGCCGGTGCTGAAAGGCGCGGATGCCTTCGGCGACTGGCGGCGCGACAAGCCCGGCACCGTCAGGCTGATCACGCCGCAGGATCTGCCGAAACCCGGCGCGACACCGTCCAGCAGCAATGCGTCGCGCGTCGTGACTAGGCCCGCATCGGCCGTTCCGCAGGTGCCGCCGGGATTCAAGATCGAGCTGTTTGCCGAAGGTCTGCGCGGGCCGAGGATCATCCGGGCCGCGCCGAACGGCGATATCTTTGTCGCCGAGACAAGCGGTGGCCGCATCCGCGTGCTGCGCAGTGCGGCGGGCGCCACCACGCCTGCAACGAACGAGGTCTATGCAACGGGCCTGAGCCGGCCCTTCGGGATTGCGTTCTTCCCGAACGGCGACAATCCACAATGGCTCTATATCGCCAATGCCGACAGCGTGGTGCGCTTCGCCTATCGGAACGGCGATCTCAAGGCCGCGGGCAAGCCGGAAACGGTAGTCGCCCGGCTTCCGGGCAGCTACGGTCATTCCACCCGCGACATCGTGTTCACGCCCGACGACAAGCGGATGCTGGTGTCGGTCGGATCTGCGGGCAATGCGGGCGAGGGGCTTGGCCGGCCGCCGGAGGGCATCGAGGCGTGGAGCCGCGACCGCGCGCTCGGCGCCGCCTGGGGGTCTGAAACCGACCGCGCCGCGGTGCTGGCCTTCGACCCCGACGGCAAGAACCAGAAGATGTTCGCCACCGGCATCCGCAACTGCGTCGGCCTGGCGATCCAGCCTGCAACGGAGACGCCATGGTGCTCGACCAACGAGCGCGATGGCCGCGGCGACAATCTGGTGCCGGACTATGTGACGCGAATTCGCGAAGGCGCGTTCTATGGCTGGCCGTGGTTCTACATCGGCGCCAACGAAGACCCGGCCCATGTCGGCGTGCGCCCCGACCTGAAGGACAAGGTAACGGTCCCGGACGTGCTGCTGCAGGCCCATTCAGCCTCGCTCGGCCTGACCTTCTACACCGGCAGCAACTTTCCGCCGGAGTATCGCGGCGACGGCTTCGCGGCCGAGCACGGCTCGTGGAATCGCGCCAGGCGGACCGGCTACAAGGTCGTGCGGATCAGGCTGAAGGACGACGTCCCGACCGGCGAGTACGAGGACTTCGTCACCGGCTTTGTCATTAGCGACAATGAGGTCTGGGGCCGTCCGGTCGGCGTCACCGTGGCGCGCGACGGCGCACTGCTGGTCTCGGAAGACGGCAACGGCACGATCTGGCGCATCAGCCACGAGTAGCCAATCTCCCGCCGCAGGCGCGCGCGGCCAAAATACCGAAAAACAACCCCATGCAAAGGAGCCGGCGGGCTACCCCAGCCCGTCCTTGAGGCCGTATTCCTCGTAGATGATCAGGGGATCGTGGTCGGGGAACAACCTGCATTTGGCCTGCGCAAGATGCAGAGTCACGGCACCGGCCTCACATCTGGAGGTCAGGATTTTGCGGACGTCTTCCATATGCGCGCGCGGCTGATGCTTCGACGGAAGCTGCTCGAGCGCGACCAGCGCCGTGGCCAGCGCCTCGGTGACCACCCAGTCGTCGTGTCCGGTAATTCCCTTTCTCGGCATCACCACACCTCCGTACCACCGGCGCGGCATTCTAACGCCAGATGGGTGGGGGCTGTCATCAGCCAACATCATCGCGAGGCGAGGGAATTGTTCGTTGCAGATGCGCCGAGATCGCGCATGGTGCGATGCGCAGACAACGACTAGATCAGCCGGACACCCCGCGAGCTCGCCGCGCCAGATGTTCGAGCCTTTTCTCTCTGCCTGGAGCCTCGTCCCCGACGGCACGCCGATCGTGACGCACGCCGCGCGGCTGTTGCCGGTCCGACGCCACGGCGAAGCGGCGATGCTGAAAGTGTCCACCGAGGAAGACGAGCGCCTCGGTGGCATCGTGATGGCATGGTGGGACGGCGAGGGGGCGGCCCGCGTTTTGGCCCGCGACGGCGCCGCACTGCTGCTGGAGCGTGCCACAGGGCGCGCCTCCCTCAGCGAGATGGCGCGGACAGGGCGGGATGACGAGGCCTGCAGGATCCTGTGCGCGACGGCCGCCCGCCTTCATGCCCCCAGGGCAACGCCACGGCCGGACCTGACGCCGCTCAAGCTGTGGTTTCGCGAGCTCTGGCCTGCTGCCAGATCCCATGGTGGCATCCTGCGCCGCTCGGCTGAAATCGCGGAAGCCCTGCTTGGCGACCAGCGCGAGATCGTGGTCCTGCACGGCGATCTGCACCACGACAACGTGCTCGACTTCGGCGCCCGCGGCTGGCTCGCGATCGATCCAAAGCACCTCGTGGGCGAGCGCAGCTTCGACTTTGCCAATATCTTCACCAATCCCGACCTTGCCGACCCGACACGTCCGGTCGCGACTGAACCGGGCCGCTTTGCACGCCGTCTCGATGTCGTCGTAGAGGCTTCGCAGCTCGACCGCAGGCGCCTGCTGTCATGGATCGTCGCGTGGACCGGGCTGTCGGCGACGTGGTTTCTCGGCGACGGCGATCCGCTGGCCGAGATCGACCTTGCGATCGCAAAACTAGCGGCTGCCGAGCTCGACCTGATGGGGGGCTGAGACGGGCCGCGATTACGCCGCCACCGCGTTGGCCCCGGTCAGTGACACGCTGAGGATCCGCCACTTCGACGTGTCGAAGAAGTAGGTCGCCTTGATGTGCGCGGAAGCGGAATCCGGCGCCTGAATCACCGTGTGGAATTTCCGCGTCCCATCGCTCAGCGAAATCCGGAATGTCTGCATCGTCGAATCCTCCCAGCCGCCGCATGCTGCGGCAGCGAGCGTTAAGCTTTGGTTGCTTGCGGGCGAGCGATCGGCTGGACGGCAGGGTGCGTTGCCGTCAGCCCTTGCGGGCCACGATGTAGAGGCGGTTGTCGTTGCCTTTCGTTGCGTGGCATTCCGTGGCGACAATATCGAAGCCTGCGGCTGACAGAAGCTGGCTGAGCTCCGCTGCGCGAAACACACCGGCATAGGGCGCCTTCCCGATCGCACGCATTGCCGGGAGCACGGCAAGCCGGATCAGAGGGTTCATATCCCCGACACAGGGCGTCTTGGAAATGAACAGCCCCTGCGGTGCAAGGAGGGCGTGGACGCAACGCAGCGTGCCGGGCAGATCGCGGACCAGATGGAGATAGTTGAAACCGAGAACAGCACTGAACGGCGCGGCACCCGGCGGGAATGCTTCGGCCGTCGCGGCGCGGAAGACGAGGCCGGCGACAGGGCCGGCGGCATGCTTCTCCTCGGCGATCGCGATCATGGCCGCGGAGATGTCCGTCGCGAGATAACTCTGGACACTGCCCGCCAGCCGAAGTGCGGTCGTTCCTGTGCCGCAGCCCAGCTCCAGCACCTTGTCGCTCGGCTTCAGAAGCGCGTGGGTCCGCTCGAGCGTGCGCTCATATTCGGCTTGATCTGCAACCGGACGTGCCGCGTATCTCCGCGCCGACCTGTCCCAGAAACGAGCGTCGTTCTCCATGGTCATGACGGGCTGTTGCTCCTCGGATGCGCTTGTTGTGTCGTTCGGCACCAAGAACCGTCGGCGGCGAGACCCACTTCCGCGGGGCGGATCAGTCCCCGCATTGCGTTCCATGCCGGCCTACGGTAAGCGACGGGCATACGTGAAGTCGGAAGGGTGGCCGAGTGGTTTAAGGCACCGGTCTTGAAAACCGGCGTGCCCGCAAGGGTACCGTGGGTTCGAATCCCACCCCTTCCGCCAGTCAAGGCCAAAAAACCAATATTTTCAATATCGTGTGGTTTCTACTCACCAAAAGCTACTAACCAACACCGTAGCTTGCGCTTGGGGAGCCAAGGTCTAACTACCTAGACGGAACAAATAGCGAACGATATAGTGCGTGTCGAATCTGCGGAGTAACGTGCATGCTGGCAACGAATCCACTCGAAGCTGTGCAAGGAAATACTCCATTGGCAGGTGCAAAATTTTTTGATGAACGAACCGATCAATCGGAAACCAAAGCGAGGATCATCCAGAAATACTTCTACGCGTGGGCAAAAGTAATTATTCCCACGACGAAGCAACACGGCGGAAAGATCGCTTACATCGACCTCTATGCTGGACCGGGCCGATACAAAGATGGCGCAGCCTCGACACCGCTGTTGGTTTTAGAACACGCCATCAATGACAAGGATATGTGTTCGATGCTGGTGACGTTGTTCAACGACGCCAGTAAGGACCACTCCTCAAATCTTCAGCAGGAAATCAACGCGCTGCCGGGCATTGAGAAGCTGAAATTCAAACCGGACGTTCAGTGCAACGAAGTCGGAGCGGACGCAGAGAAATTCTTTGCCGAACGGAACATAATTCCGTCGTTCACCTTTGTTGATCCGTTTGGTTACAAGGGCCTTTCGCTGAAGATTGTGAATGGCGTTATCAAGGATTGGGGATGCGACTGCGTATTTTTCTTCAATTATGGACGCATCAATGCCGGGCTATCGAACGATAAAGTGAAACAACATATGGATGCGCTGTTCGGTGTGGAACGTGCAGACAATTTGCGAAAGAAGATCGAAGGAAAATCGCCGGATGCGCGTGAGACGCTAATCCTTGAAGAGCTATCACAGGCGATCAAAGGCATGGGCGGAAAATTCGTGCTTCCGTTTCGTTTCAAGCGTGGCGCGCGAACGTCGCATAGTTTGATCTTCGTATCGAAGGCCTTCAAAGGCTATGAAATCATGAAGGGGATTATGGCGGGCGAAAGCTCGACTGAGGATCAGGGCGTTGCTTCTTTCGCCTACTCCCCGGCAGACGCTTCCACACCTCTGTTGTTCTCGCTATTGCAACCGTTCGACAAGCTACTAGCGGATTTGCCCAAGGTGTTTTCAGGCAAGACTTTAACGATGCGCCAGATTTACGAAAATCATTCCGTTGATACCCCGTACACCGACAAGAATTACAAAGAGGCTCTTCGACAACTTGAGGCAGCAGGAGTGATCACAGCTGATCCACCAGCAGCGAAGCGACCCAAACGGGCGGGCTCGGTCACCTTCGCAGACCACGTAAAGGTTACGTTCAAGTAGGAATGCTGCGATGGCCACCAACTCACCAATCGAATGGACAGAAGCGACATGGAATCCGGTGGCAGGGTGCACGATCCTGTCACCGGGTTGCACCAATTGCTATGCGATGCGACTTGCTAGGCGATTGGAGGCCATGGGACAACCAAAGTACGCGGGCACAACGCGCGTTTCTGGTGGACGCGCCAAATGGAACGGCAAGATCGTTCTAGACGACGCTGCCTTGAACATACCGCTGAAATGGAAGACCCCCAAAGTTATCTTCGTCAATTCGATGTCGGACTTGTTCCACGAGAACGTGCCGCTGGAGTTCATCGGCAAAGTTTTCGATGTGATGCAACGTGCTCGACACCACACGTTTCAAATTTTGACCAAACGTGCAGAACGGCTCGCTAGCGTTGCGAAGCAGCTGCCCTGGCCGAATAACGTCTGGATGGGCGTAAGCGTTGAAAACGGCGAGTATACCGATCGAATTGACCATCTGCGTTCGACACCGGCATTCATTAAGTTCCTGAGCCTCGAACCGTTGCTTGGTCCGCTTGAGAACCTCGATCTTGAAGGCATCGACTGGGCTATTGCGGGTGGCGAAAGCGGGCCAGCCGCGCGCCCGATGAACCCGGATTGGGTGCGATCGATTCGGGATCAATGCGTAGACGCGGGCGTCGCCTTCCATTTTAAGCAGTGGGGTGGAGTGCAAAAGAAGCAAACCGGTCGGGTGTTGGACGGGCGAACGTGGGATCAACTTCCAACCGCGAAGGCATCCGCGACTTTGGCTTGAGCTAAGTTTTCACGCCAAATGGTCAGTAGTGCTGGTGAGCGGTGAAAAATCTCGAATGGTTGCAATTCAGATTGCGGATGATGTTTCCGCCTTCCGAAACGTAGCGGATTGAGCCCAATGTCCATGCTCAGTCCGGCTCAACCCGTGGGCTCGGTGTAGTAGGTGCTCGCGTCAAATTTGAATTTGGCATCGATCATTTCGAGATAGGCAGGCGCTATTTCTTTGCCGATCGCGCCCAATCCCTCGACCATCCAGTGGAAATGATCGTCGAGTAACTTCCAATTCTTGTCCCACGTCTCGTTTTTCGGTGTGTCTTTGCGGCGCATGAACGGGACGAGCCGGTGGATCATCCAGTTCGTTTCCGTCGCACGGTTCACAAACATGGGGTCGCTGTTCTTATTCGGGCCAGATACCAAGCTCACATCCAATTTGTGCTCCACGAGCAGCTTATGAGATTCGCTAAACAGCGTAAAAAGGCCCCTGTGGGCCTCCGTATTGAACATCCCATCCACTTTGACCAGAAGTTTGATTGTCTCGTTTTTTAGGCCGGATTTTGATCCGATGATCTTTTCACGGATTTGGTTCTCGATCGTTCGGCGGTTCTTGATCGCCGTCTTATTGTCCTCGTCCGTCCAAGGCTTATCATCTGGCAAACCCTTCCATCCGAACAGGGTTGCGAAATCTGCCATATTGTTCGCAGCGGCACAGAGGATGAACGTCTGATCTTTGATGCTACGCTGAATGATATAGCCCTGCAACGGGTAGGCGTTACTGGCGCAAACATCCGAAGCGCGCACGCTCCGGAAAATGGTTAGGTACATCAGCACGCACGTCGCGTAATTCGCTTCGGCCTGCGGCCAACCCTTCTCGTTATTCAGCTCGATTTGCTCCAACAGCGTCTGGCCGAAAAAGTCCAGAAAGCAGTCCGTCAGGATGCGGGAGCCACGATAAGTGCTGTTGAATACCGCTCCGATTTCTTCTTCTTTATCGACAACGGGCGCGAAATACTTGCCGCCGTACACGCCTTCATGGCCAAACGCCTCGAACAGCATCGTCTGCCGACGCTTTATTTCCTCGACCTTGACGGCTTCCGCTTTGGCTACTTCTACCATTTCCCAGCGCATCCCGCTTCATTGCCCATTCAGATGCCATGTTATAGTCGTCCTACCCTTGGCCTAACCCAACGGCGTGGCTGCGACAGTTCGGAGCAAGGCGTCCTTCAGGCTATCCCTTAGATCTGGCGTGTTTTGCCACCTTAAAATCCGCCGCGTCTGCACATCAAACGGCACGGCATCTAACGATCGCGAAATGAGAATAGTCTGCTTTCCTAATGCGTGGGCAATTCCGAGTTCGTAGAAGACGTTCGGATTTCGCGTTTCCACGTTCGCGATCACGATCCTAGCCTTAACCATGAGACGAACGATGTGGCCGAGAATGTCACCGGTGGCATTATCTTCGTCGCCTCGAAGGCACCGAAATCCGGCATTAGTGCAAACATCCTTGATGGTATCGAAAGCATCTCGCTCTTCTTCTGCAAACGGCGTCAAGACGAATATCAACGTGTCGTCCATGACAAGGTCCCGTGTGCCCAAATTGAATGAGCGGAGAAACTCGTTCGGCGGCTGCAACCGCTCAGCGGAATCCTGGGACTTTGCATTCTGCGCAGCAATCAGCAGATGGTTTGCATCGCGCCATCGCTCGGGCGTCGCCGTCATTTCTCTATTCAGCTTCGCAATTTGAGGCTCGTAGGACTCTCTCATTGAGGAGAGTACCGCTCGCTGATACTCAGCCGCGTACCGTGACTCCTTATTTTTAGATACTATCCAAGTCATAGCGGCGAGTATTAAGACCATGATCAGCATGAAAAGCGCCGAACCGATCAACATAAACCAGAACTGGTTGTTCGTGACAGTCAAGTCCACTGGATGGCTCCAACGTTCAGCGCGCCCCAGACGGCAACGATCGAAACGACATAGGCAAGAATTACCAACAGGAACATCATAGCGAACTTATTCAGCGTGAAAGCCATATCTGATTTTTTGGCTAGAACGGTGCAGAGCATAAGGACCATGATCGAGAGCAGTAGAACGACGAACATTTCCCTGACGGTTCCAGTGTGAATCGTTGACGGAGGCTTTGCGTAGAGGATGGCAGCTCCGAAAGAGAAAGATAGGAAAGCGATATCGATAGGGAACGCCAATATTGCCTTAGCAACATCTACAGGCTTTACTTGCTGTTCGATAAAAAGCTTGAATAGAAGCTTCAGCACCATGACAGTCCCCGGAAACGCCAAATCCCACATTTACTCCCCCCGGCCAAGCACCCGCAAAAGTACAATTCCTGCGCTATCTATCGTAAATGTTCGATTTGAACAAACGCCACTTTCAGCTAACGACGTCTCGGGGCCGAGCGGTGCCCGATCCTTCTATCACCAGCATCGATCTGATTGCCTGCGATTAAGATAACGGCGATCATCTGAGCGCCCTTCAGCACGAGCGGGCCAAATCACGTCATTGCTCTCAATCGTTCTCGTGGGCGACTTCAATTCCTGCCCCATTCCGAGCCAAAACTGGGACGAGGTGTCCGCCCCTCGTCGAGGCTCCAAGCGCTATCCCGATGGCCTGCATGGCTAATCAATTTGGTGAGTGGACGAATTTCATGAGCGGCGGCAACGCTCCGGGAGGAGGGCGCGTCCGCTATTCAAGACAAACCCCGGGGCGCGCTGTGTACATCCGACAGCGCGCCCCGGGCATGAACCGGCAATGGAGAAGCGACCAAACCTTTGCCGGGCCATTCAACGTTTGTCGGGAGACGCGAACGCGAGCAGGGATCGCATGTGGCCGGCATGCAGATCGATTTTGGCTTCGTCGCCGTGCTTCGACAGCAGTTCGCGCATGTATTCGAGATGCGATTTACCGGCTTCCCGGTCGTCATTGTGGCTAAGCAGTTTCGTTGCCATGGGTAAGTTGCCTTCTGTTGTTCGGACGATGAAACACGGCCTGTCCGATTGGCCGATCTATTTGCGCCGGTGATGGCACTTGTCCGGAAAGCGCGTCACTAGTTGATCAACATAGCTATTGAACACTCGCTCAGCGTTGTTGAGCGAGTTGGTGTGTTTCTCGAAGAACAGCAGCAAGTCCTTCGGCGCTTCAAACGAGTGATCCGGCGTGGTCAACACGCGCTGATTTATGATGCGCAGCAGCGTTTCGCCGTTAATCGAGAGATCGGGTTGTTCACTCGCGGCAAACCACTGCACTTCAAGTGCCGGTTCGCGCTGGTGTTCGTCCAAATGAAGCGCGTCGCATTTCCTGATGACGCGGTTGTTGTTGGACGCGTATTTGCCTTCCTTGCGATCGTATTCCGTCGCACTCGCAAAATGTATCAAGCCGTCGCGATTGAACGAGTAGATCATCGGTGCGGGGTGAAAAACTTTATAGAGGCGCACATCGCGAAGCGCTGAACTGTCTATGTGCATTGCAATTGATCCATCCACTTTCGGGCAGCGGTTTCTTCCGTGTCGCTCAATAGTATCTTTGGTGTTTCGTCGAAAAGTGCGGCTTCTACGTCGCGGTGTAATCGCGGTGACGTATCGTGTTCAAGCATGCGAGCATATGGACGTGCATCAACTTCGATTTCGTCGTCGTGCTGCGCTTTGCACCACTCAATCCATCGCTCATAACGTGCTTCCCATGTAGCGTAGTAAGCGCGTTGTTCATCGGTTATCGCGTCCAGTCGTGCAGCAAGCGAATTGGCAGGCTTCACGATCGCAACAAGTGCGGCTAGCCTGTTGCGATCGCGATCACTTACCGGCATTGAGCAGTTGCTCCAATTCGCTCAAGCGATTGCGTAGGTCGTCGATGTCTGCAACTGATTTCAGTTTCTCGATTGCGGTTGCGATCGCTTTCATTTCATCCGCTGAAATGTCGCCCGCAATGAACGCTTCCTTGATGTCTTCCGGGTCCGCGCCATGCATTTCCTGCGTGCGCGCGCTCGGGAGGCAATAGCGAAGCACCAAGGTTGTTGCCCACTGCTCTTTAGCGTCCAAAGCATCGGATAGGTTGGCAGCAGCGCGATTGCCCATCGCGCGAACGATTTTCATCAACTCAGCGGATTGCTTGTTTCGAGAACCAACCGGCCTCCCGGTGTTGGCTGGGCCGGATACGAAGCGGCCCCGTTCGTCTTTCGCGACCGTTGATTTACCGTGAATAACGGAGAGGTTGGGCGGTGTGGTCATCAAATCCACCGTGTCGGCACATTGAATTTATGAAGCCACGCGGCAACCGCCGCGCGATCGGTTAGTGTGGTGCGGCCATGCTGCATCGTAGCTTTTGGAAAGCCATAACGTTCCGACCAATGCCAGAGCACTGAGCGCGAGCATCGCAGTGCTTGGCGCAATTCTCCGGCTTCTATGTAGTGCCCCGTCCGTAGCGTTACGGACGATGGCAATGTTGGTCCTAGCCTTCGCATCGTGGATTAGTTGCCAGTGAGCAAAGCGAACGCGTCGTTGGTGTTCACGCTGCAAGCCACGCTGACGGCCGTGATGACATCGCGCAACAGTTGCGAACCGTTGGCGAAATGACGTGAACGCGCCTTTAGATTATCGAGGCCCGTTTGTGCATCGGCAAGCACGGCTGCTTCGTCCACGCCGAATTGTGCGGGGTTGTCGGCTGTAGGTTTCAAGGGATGATCGGCGGCCATTCCGGTCTTGGCGGCGTGATTGAAAAGCATGTACCGGTCTTTCCCGAGAGCAACGAGGTCATCGGGGAGGGGGTTGGCCGTGCCTGGGATGTTGTCGAAACATCCTGCTTCGACGAGGCCCGCAAGCTGCTGGAAAGATGCCTCCATGAGCATTCTCGCCTTGTCGGGCATGTTGGCGTTGTCGAAGGCTAGCACAGCGCGATTTCGGATCGGCTGGTTCGAAGCGTTCGCGGGGGTGACGCTCATAGCCTCAATCTGTGCCTTGGCTGTCACCTGTCCATAGGTGATTAGAGCCGCCTGCGTTGCTCCAAACGGCGCACGGAGCGTATTCACCACGGCCACTCGATTGTGCTGATCCACCACAGTTGGAAGCAACGTGTTCGCGTTGTTGTTCACGATGCCGTTGAAGCCCTCGTTGGCGGCCATCAACGTCGCGATGGGCTTGGAAAGCTCCGGTGGAAAGTCGTTCCGATAGAACGCCCGCGCGGAAGCTCCAGTTTCGGTGCTTACGACCACGGACATGCGACCGTGCGGTGTGTCCTGCATGTTGGCTTGGAGAGGCATCGGTGATCCTTTGACGCGTTGATCCGGGCCGGTGATCGGCTCAGTGATCGTTTGACGTGTAGGTGCTTCGCGCAAATCGTTCAACGCGATAATCATCGCTATATTACTGTATTTACTTGTATTCACAGGATTATCATCGCTTTACCAGTGACGCGACTAGTATTGCGCCGAACACGGCAAGTAATGCTGCGCGATCATCACTTGACCATCGCGACGATGAACGCAATCACCGTCGCGATGCGCGTTGAGCAGGCGCGACCGGTGAATGAAACTGGTTAGTCAGCGATACGCGCGCCGATGTTCGCAGCAATTTCAACGAAGACTGGCGGAGGGTTTCTCCGCCCATGCCGATTCTGGACAGCTTGGGCAGGTCTCCTATTCCCCTACGCCGTAAAACATGTCTGATGTATTTATTTGTAGGGGAGTAGAGAGGCTGCCCAAGCTGTCCAGAAAGAGGGAAGGCGAAAATTATGGACGCCGCCACTGTGACCGGGCTTGGTGACTATTCAGATGGTGGGTTGAAAAAGGTTGCTGCTGCATTGTGAGTTGCGAGCGCCAGCCAGCGGGCCGGGTTGTCGTAAACATCGGCGGGTTTCAGGTCGCGAACGATGACCATGCGCCTTTTGTCATTGCCGGTGCCAATGCGTTTATCGAGATAGATCATATCAAGCTTCATCAAGTTGCGTCGGATCGCGGCTCTATTGAGTTGTTCACCGGGTGCGCGTTGCCTGAGAAAGTTTTCGATAGCGATGTAATCGACCACTTGCGCGCTGCATTGGTCTTTGAATTCCTTTAGCGCCTGTTCAAGGTCGGTCGAAACGCTGTTGAGCATCCTTTCACGCGCGGCATTGCTTATCGAGCGGTCGCCGACGTTGAAGCCTGCGAGTGATCGTGTAGACAAATGCGCCCATACCGCCGCAATGAATTCATCGCGCCGCACTAGGTCATAGATATCCTTGTAATATGCGGTTGATTGCGGTTTCGTCGGATTTTCGACAATGTTCCATCGTCGGTCGTCGCGCTCAATTGGAAGCGCGTCCCAATTGTTCGAAAACACAAGCCAACGCATCGCGTTGTGTTCCACCCATTCCAATCCATGTTTCTCGTTGATCTCGCGAAAGTCAGGATTGACCATCGTCTTCAGCTTTTCGGACAGCGCCCATGTGTTTGGGCCGCGCATTCCCGCTTTGGCTTCATCCACGATCATCAGCAGCTTGCGCGACATTCGACCGTTAAAGTTGCCGTCTAGAACAACGTCTAAGATCGCATTGTTCAGCACGTAGCCGCGCACCACCCGCGAGAGAACGCTACCAAGCCAATTGCGACCAATGCCGGTCATGTTAGCAACGAAGCACCATGCGGTTTCGACTTTCTCGCCGGGGTGCTGCAAAATGTGCGCAAGCCAGCGCTCAAACAGGTCCCGTTCGGTTTCGATCGGGACAAGATAGGCGAGGTGTTCTCGCCATTTGGTCAACCATCTTTCGCGCAGTTGATCGTCGTTGATGAAATGATCATGCCACGTTGGTTTGATCAGTCCGCGCCACGTGTTGAATCCGCTTAGACCAACCTTTTCCGGAACGTCGCAAATCGGGCCGCCCTCCGGCTTCCATGTAACGCTATCGACGCGCTTCCGCTTTTCGTGCGGTAGCCACTGCTCAAACGCAGGAACGAGTTTCGTTTTCGTTTCGCCTGTTCGCTTGTCCGTGTATTCAACCGGATGCTTTGATGGCGCGTATTCGTTGCGCGCAACCGCAACAGATAGAACGTTCAGCGTCTTTGCGTTCGCCACGCCGCCCGACGCACCGACGCCGCTAACGAAATAGAAATCATTGATCATTTCATCGAGCGTGATCAGCCTTGTCGTGATGTCGAATTCAAGTTGTTCGCCGATGCGTTCGTTTTCTTTGCGTTGCTTGTCGCGTCGCTCCTGATTGGTGCCGCGATATACGTCGCGACATGCCACGTTGCTGCTGCTAGCTGTTCTGTTGCGATAGTATGCCCGATTGCACCATTTGTCGCGTTTCCCCAATGCGGACATGCTGAAAAGCCGGAGCATTCGCACATGATCTTTGCCGGTCCAGAACGCCAACTTGTTCATCAGCGCTAAATCCGCTGCGCTGTGGTCGAATGGCTTTCCTGCCGACGATGGATAGAACTGGTTTAGTGTCGTTGCATCGCCGCTCCATAGCGCGGCAAACGGAACGCGGCGGCTTAAGATGTCGAATTGGGCTTTCGCGACAAAGTTGCTCGGATCACGCATGATCGCGTCGTTCAACTCGGCAATCCGCTCGGATGAAAGTTTATCATCGGATGCAAACATGCGGGCCAATAATTCCTGATCATCTTCCGGTCCGGACCATCGTGGGTCGCGGATGGACTCGATTTCCTGATTGTCGCGGTCGTGTTCGCGAACGGGCAGAAAGGTTTGCAGTGATGCTGTCTGCTCTAAGTCGGAGTTGCCAACCCATTCGTTGCCGGCAATCGCGACGAACCGGTTGTTCTGATAAAATTCAAATCGGCCCCCCCATTTGTTGCGACGATTGCCGAATTGCGTCTTGTCGCCTCTCATGATCAGGTGCAGACCAGTGCCTGATTGGCTAACCTCTGCCGCTACGCCCGGAAATAGGCGTGTGCAAATATGCGTTGCTTCATCGTTGTATTCTCCGGTGTCCGGATCGCGGCAGCCATCTAAGTCAACAAAAATATACGGATCATTCAAGGTGAAGACGAAACCGATGCGGAATTCCGGATTGATGGTTGCGATCGCTGTTG
The DNA here is from genome assembly GCF_020329505.1 of Bradyrhizobium semiaridum. Classification (GTDB taxonomy): domain Bacteria; phylum Pseudomonadota; class Alphaproteobacteria; order Rhizobiales; family Xanthobacteraceae; genus Bradyrhizobium; species Bradyrhizobium semiaridum. Next base: position 69,914 of record NZ_JAGKJJ010000001.1, on the reverse strand, counting down.
CGGTTTCGAAACTCGCCCATGTGGTCGGATTGGTCGTGTCGGCGCGTTGAAGCGTCTTCGGATCGTATGGGATTTTGCGCGGTTTCGGTTCACCATCGTATTGCTCAAGTCGCCACAGCACCCATTGCGGAAGGGCTTTCAGCCCCGCGAGAGGGTCGGCGAGGTGAGGGGATGGCGTCCCACTATCGAACGCGCGCAGGGCAATACGGTGTAGCGGCGCGCAACAGTTGAGATGCGACGCGGGTTCGTGTATGATCATACTGCTTTCCTAGAAGCGAAGTTAGCTAGAGGTCCCGCCAAGGTCGCAACTTGCCGGGACCTATTTCTCTGTGCGGCGGATGAACGTTCCGCCCTGTGCTTTGATACAGTTCACAAAACTGTCGCCACTAACCGGAACGACTAACCGCCCGTTGTGGCGAGGGCCGCTTTGCGTCGGTTCGCGATATAGTTCTCGATGTCGCTGGCGAGATAGCCAACACGGCGCGGGCCTAAGGGTATTTTGGGAGGAAAGCCGTGGCCCGCCTTGGCGTAGCGGCGCAGCGTTGGCGCAGAGATCGTAAGGCGCTGGCAAACCTGATCGGTGGTCAGAATAGTCGTGCTGTCCTGGGACATATGGCGCGGTCCTGCTTTGAAATGATGGGCATTGCAGGGCATCCACCCAGTACGCTGCGTCTTTACCGCAACTCAGGCCATCCGACCCTTACGCCGCTGTCATCCGACTGCGCGACCAGCCAAGCACTCTCATATTCGCGCACGACGCGTCAAAAAGAAAAAGCCCGCGAACGGGCTTCTTCCGGGCATTATACACAATCAGCTTTCAGGCGATCAGCTTTTCCCATTTCGCTTTGTACGTTGACGCGTCCATTAGGAGATAATCGCACCATTGTTGCATTAGATCGCGACGACGGTCGAATGCATTGCCCCGCCGATAGGCCCGCTTGGTCTTGTTCTTGATGGTGTGCGCGAGTGCCATGTCGGTGATCACGTCCGGATGCACAGTTGTATCTTCCGCCCAATCTTGGAACGATGATCTAAAGCCGTGTACTGTGAAGCCTTCGCGCATTCCGCGTAGCATCTCCAACATGCTCATATCGCTAAGCGGCTTGCCACGCTTCATACCGGGAAACACGTAGGGGTTTTCATCGACCGTTGGCAGCGTCCGCAATAGCAGAACAGTGGCGTCCGACAAAGGGACGCGATGTTCAACGCCTGCTTTCATACGTTCCGCAGGAATGATCCAGATCGCATTGTCTAGATCGAATTCGGTCCATCGGGAGTTTAGCGTTTCGTTTGTGCGAGTTGCGCAGAGAATTGTCAGCATTAATGCTTTTGCGCTGTAGTCGGTTTTCTCGCGCAATTCGGTCATGAATGCGGGAACGTCTTTCCAGTCCATCGCGGTGAAATGTCCTCTCGATTGCTTTCCGTTTAGCCAATGTTCAAGATGATCCTTCCATTGCGCCGGGTTGTGATGGTTGATCCAAATTTCGCGCGTGTCGGGGTTGGTTATCCCTTTCGCCTTCGCTGCGCCGATCACGGTTTCAATTCTCATACGGACGCGCGATGCTGTTTCGCGTGCGCCTATCCAAAGCGTGCCTTTCTTTCGAGCGCGCTCGTGATCCTGTCGCAAGACCTTCAACACGTCTTCGGTCGTGATCTCGTGCGGGAGTAACTTGCCGATGATCGGGTATGCATAAGTTTCCAGCGTATTTTCCCATTGCTGGAGGTGTTTGGCATTTTTCCAACCATCCTTGTGTTGAGCGATGTAGTCGCGCGCTACTTCTTCGAATGTATCAACGGCTGGTCGACTGACCGTCGTGGCCGCCGTAGCGGTCACGGCGTTGTCCGCGTCTCGTTCGGCCAACGGATCGCGTCCTGCCTTGATCAGCTTGCGTAGTTCCGCAGCCTGCCATTCGAGGGCCTTCAGTCCGGCTGCATCGATCGGTTCGTATTGCTGTAAAGTCATCAGCCGCCGCCGACCGGCTGCCGTGGAATAGCGGAGCGCCCAGAAGGCCGAACCGCTCTTGGCGACCGCAAGGCACAGCCCCCGTTCGTGCGCCCACATGCCCGGCTGGGCGGCTTGGACAAGGGCTTGAATCGTTTTAAGGGTGAGACCTTTTCTAGGGCTTGCTGGCTGGGCTCTATGGGGATTTGGTGCGTGCACTGCTGGCGACCTCGCTGGTTAATCGCCACGCTAGACATTCACCTTTCCGAGTTCACCACTGCTCTTTACGCCTGTTTCCTCATGATCGCTCATGATCGTCTAAACTTGGGGATAGTGAAACACGCTCAAAGATTTAAGTGCGCTCGTGATCGCTAGTGACGTCGCGTGACGGCACAAAGCTACGGTCACCCCTTCCGCCAATTGCCCACGGTTGCGCCGATGTAAGCTGCGCGACATCTTCGCTCCTGAATCAGACGTGCGGATGCGCACACGCGATCGCGTTTGCCGGCCAATGCTCACGACGGCCAATCAGGCGCGTTCACGCCGGGTATGTCGGGGAGCCGTAACAGGAGGCATCGAAGCCTCGCGGCCGGGCGCTGGTCCGGCGCGGACGTTCAGCCGAACGCGAAAGCCAGCAGGCTGGAGCACAGCAGCACGAGGCTTGCTGCGGTCAGTGTGAGAAACCCGTCGGAGACCAAATCGTGACTACGCATGATACACCTGCCTGTGAATCCGATGCTCGTCCGAATTTATTAAAGCTTTCCGAACAGTCGCTCTTTCGAAAGTCGCCCTTTGAAGTCACTTCTGGAAAGAGGTGACGCGTCTTTCCAGTTCGACGGGCCCTCAGGCCCGGGACAGATAGCCTTCCACGGCGTGAGCCAAGAAGATGGCTGCACTCACCAGGCCCATAACCGCCGTAACCGTCTCGATCATCGCAAACTTCCTTTGCGCCCCACACGCGAGAGAGAACGATTGCAGGCTTGCACAGTCAAAAAGATTCAATTGTTGGAATCCAAGATCGGGCAGCACTGATGATTTGCTGCAACAGTGTGTCTGATTGCGGGACAGTTGAGGGGCGGGCAGTCCGTAGATCAACGTAGGGACGCACAACCGATGATTCACCAAAGGGTCACCGGCCGAGGGCTCTCCCCATTTCCGCCGTGTTCCGGTTGCGATATCGTCACCATCAGGTGCGGAGGTGGGCCGTATCGCGTGGGGATGTGACCGTGACGCCTCGGAGTAGGCGCGGGTCCGACAGAATGGTACTTGGGGCAGATGGGGAATAAACGGCCAGATTCGATGATCCGGACGGCGCGCGGCGCCGTTGCGGTGGCCACGTGCCTCCTCCTTGCCAACTGCGCCTCGTCGAACAAGTTCGCCAGCCGCGTCGATCCCAAATACGGGGTGTCCTCGAGCCCGCGCGTGGTGGCGTTTGGCGACCCCGTGCCGAAGGGCGGCGGCACCTACCGGATCGGCAAGCCCTACGTCGTCGCCGGCCGCACCTATGTGCCGGAGGAGGACGTCAACTATCGCGCCGAAGGCGTGGCGTCCTGGTATGGCAACGATTTCCACGGCCGCCTGACCGCCAATGGCGAGGTGTTCGACATGGGGGCGCTCACCGCCGCCCATCCAACCCTGCCGATGCCGAGCTACGCGCGGGTCACCAATCTGAGCAACGGCAAGTCGCTGGTGGTCCGCGTCAATGACCGCGGGCCGTACCACGGCAATCGCCTCATAGACGTGTCGAACAAGGCCGCCGAACTGCTTGAATTCAAAGGCAATGGCGTCGCCCGCGTCCGGGTCGAATATGTCGGCCGGGCGCCCCTCGAAGGATCCGACGATCGCCAGCTGCTGGCGACCCTGCGCACCGGCACGCCGGCGCCGTCGCCCTCGATGGTCCGGGTCGCCTCGGCGCGCTCGTTCGTGCCCGAGATGCCATCCTCCGCCGGCCGGATTCGCGGCGATGTCCCGCTGCCGGAGGGACGGCCCTACAGCCTCGGAAACACCTCGGCGGACTATGCCTCGATCAACGCCACCTCCGAGATGTCGGCCTCAGGCCGGTCCCGCGGTCGCGCGCTGAACAATCGGCGGGAAGTGTCCTATGAGAATGACGAGCGCTATGCCGCCAACCCGGCGCCCGCCGCGGCCTATGTGCCGATCGATGCACGGGGGCCGGCCGAAGTCCTGAGCGGGCGCGGCCTTTACTGAATCAGCGACTTCGCCTGATTATTTGAGAAACGCGATCAGCGCCGCGTTGACCTCGTCGGGGCGCTCCTGCTGGATCCAGTGGCCGGCGCCTTCAATGATCAGCTTCTGCTTGAGGTTGGGCAGGACGCGTTCCATGTCGGCGACCCGCTTGGCGCCGATCAGCCCGGTGATCACCGAATCTTTAGACCCGGCGATGAATAGCGAGGGCTGCCGGATCTGGGCATCCTGCCAGGGTGCGGTGAGCTCCCAGTTGCGGTCGAGATTGCGGTACCAGTTCAAGCCGCCGCGAAAGCCGGATCGCTGGTAGTTCTCGGCGAATTCGGCAATGTCGGCTTCCGTCAGCCAGGCCGGCAGCGGCTTTCCGCCAGACAGTTTGCCGAGAAAACCCTTGGCCTCGTCGACGAACATCGAGCTTGGATCGGACACGCCACGCCCGAGCACCAGGCGCATGGTGTTGGCGATATCGCGCTCGAATTCCGCCTCCGCCACGCCCGGCGGCTGGAAGTATTGCCAGTAGAAGTTGGTGATGCCGCTCTCGCGCAGCGTCTCGAGCGGACGGCCGCGGCCGCGGAACGGCGGCGGTACGCTGAGGCCGGCGACCCTGGTGAAGATGTCCGGCCGGAACAGCGCCGCGTGCCAGGCCACCGGCGCGCCCCAGTCGTGCCCGACGATCACCGCCTGCTTTTCGCCGAGCGCGGCCACCAGCGCGACCATGTCGCCGACGGTATCGAAGATCGTATAGGCGCCGACGTCCGCCGGCGCGCTGGTCCGGCCGAAACCGCGCATGTCGGGAGCGACGACGTGGAAGCCGGCCGCAGCGAGCGCGGTGATCTGATGGCGCCACGAATAGGACAGTTCCGGCCAGCCGTGGCAGAGCACCACCAGCGGGCCTTGTCCGGCCTCCCGGACGAACATGTCGATGCCGTTGGCGGAGATCATGCGGGAGGAGGACATCGCGTTTCCGCCTTGTTTGCCGGTTCTGTTGCACTCGTCTTGGCTCGGAGATTACGGGCGTTTGCCGCATCCAGCAATCGCGGCGCTCGTGGACAAGCGCAAAAACCTCAGTTGTTTGCGGTACTTCCACCTGATAGAACGCAGCCTTTCAGGACATCGCCGATGGCAACAGAGACCGCACTTCCCCGCACGTTCGCCGCTCGCGCCGGGCGGAACTGGCGCGGCCTGATTGCGGCCGTCGTCGTGCTGGCAATCGGCTGCGGCGGGGCGGTCTACGCCGCCAACAACAGCGTCCAGGGCGCCAAGAAAGAAGAGGGCGGTTTCGACGGCGACGCCCCGACCGCGATCCTGGTCGAGGCGTCCAGCGGCAGCGTGCTGTTCGAGAAGAATGCCGACGAGCTGCGCGCGCCGTCCAGCATGATGAAGCTGATGACGGCCGAGGTGGTGTTCAACGCCATCAAGAAAGGCGACATCAAGCTCACCGACGAGTACCGGATCAGCGAGAACGCCTGGCGCCGCGGCGGCGCGCCGTCCGGCACCTCGACGATGTTCGCGGCGATCCACAGCAAGGTCTCGGTCGACGATCTCCTGCATGGCGCGATCATCCCGAGCGGCAACGACGCCTGCATTGCGCTGGCCGAGGGCATCGCCGGCAACGAGTACACCTTCGCAACCGATTTCATGACCAAGCGCGCCCGCGAGCTCGGCCTGACCAAATCGACCTTCGGCAATTCCAACGGTCTGCCCGATCCCCGCAACAAGATGACGGTGCGGGAACTGGCGGTGCTCGCCCGCCACATCATCCTGACCTATCCGGACATGTACCAGCTGTTCGGCGAGAAGGAATTCACCTGGAACAAGATCCGCCAGCAGAATCGCAATCCCTTGCTCAATGCATTGCCGGGCGCCGACGGGCTGAAGACCGGCTACACCAAGGAGGGCGGCTACGGCATGGTCGGCTCGGCCGTGCAGAACGACACGCGGCTGATCGTTGTGATCAACGGGCTCGAGGATTCCGAGGACCGCGCCACCGAAGCCAAGAAGATGCTGGAATGGGGCTTCCGCAGCTTCGAGACGCGAACCTTGCTCGCGGCCAACCAGCCGATCGGCTACGCCCGGGTGTTCGGCGGCGACAGCGGTTCGGTCGCGCTGGTCAGTCCCGATCCGATCAAGGTCATGGTGTCGAAGAGCGGTAACGACAAGCTGCTCGCGCGCATCGTCTATAGCGGCCCGGTCAAGGCGCCGATCACCGCTGGGCAGAAGATCGGCGTGGTCAGGGTCTGGCGCGGCGGCAACGTCGCGATGGAATCGCCGGTGTACGCGGCCGAGTCCGTCGGCACCGGATCGACCATGCGCCGCGCATTCGATGGCGTCCGCGAGCTCGTCGTCGCCTTGTTCCGCGCCGGCGTCGCGAAGCTCTGACATGGCGGAAGCAGCAGTCAAACCGCCGAGCTTGCGCGGTCGCTTCATCACCTTCGAGGGCGGTGAGGGGTCGGGAAAGTCGACCCAGATCCGCAAGCTCGCCGAGCGGCTCGATGCGGTCAAGCTGCGCGCGATTGTGACCCGCGAGCCCGGCGGCTCGCCGGGCGCGGAGATCATCCGCCATCTCGTGCTGTCGGGCATGGGCAAGCTGCTCGGCCCTGACGCCGAGACGCTGCTGTTCGCCGCGGCGCGCGACGACCATGTCCGGACCGTGATCCTGCCGGCACTCAATCAGGGTATCTGGGTGCTGTGCGACCGCTTCTTCGATTCCACGCGCGCCTATCAGGGTCAGCTCGGGCAGGTGCTGCCTGGCCTCGTCAACGCCATGCAGCGGGTGACGATCGGCGATCTCAAGCCGGACCTGACGTTCATTCTCGACGTGCCGGTCGAGGTCGGCCTGCAGCGCGCCGCCGCGCGCCGCGGCAACGCTGTTGCCGACCGCTTCGAGGCGGAGGACGTCAAGTTCCACCAGGATCTGCGCGAGGCCTATCGGCAGATCGCAGCCGAAGACCCGCAGCGCTGCGTCCTGATCGATGCCACCGCCGACCAGGAGACGGTCGCGGACGCGATATGGACCGCGCTGCGCGAGCATCTGCGCACGTCGATGACGACGGCGAGCCCCGCATGAGCGCGCGCAAGGTCGAACAGGAGATCGCGATCCGGCATCCGCGCGAGGCGGCCGAATTGTTCGGGCATCGCGAGGCGGAAGCTACGCTGCTCGATGCCTATCGCAGCGGGCGGATTCCGCATGCCTGGCTGATCGGCGGTGCGCAGGGCATCGGCAAGGCGACGCTGGCCTATCGCATGGCCCGCTTCGTGCTGGCGTTCCGCAATCCGCTTGCCTCGCAGGTCCAGCAGGCGCCGACGCTGCGCGTCGACCCGAACGATCCGGTGGCGCGGCAGATCACGGCCGGTGCGCATGGCGGGCTATTGGTGTTGGAGCGCGGCCTCAACGATCGCGGCGTGATGCGCACCGTGATCACGGTCGACGAGACGCGCGAGACGATCTCGTTCTTCGGCTCGACCGCGGCGGTCGACGGCTGGCGCGTCTGCATCGTCGACACTGTCGACGAGCTCAATCCCAATGCCGCCAATGCGCTGCTGAAGATCCTCGAGGAGCCACCGCAGCAATCCCTGTTCCTGCTGGTCAGCCACGCGCCGTCACGGGTGCTGCCGACCATCCTGTCCCGCTGCCGCAAATTGCTGCTGCGCCCGCTCGATACGGCTGATGTGGTGCGTGCCGCCACGGCTGCGACAGATATCGACGCCGCCGATCCCGCTTTGATTGAGGCCGCGACAGCATCGGAAGGCAGCGTGGGCAGGGCGCTGTCACTGCTTGGCGGTGATGCATTGAAACTCCAGCAGCGTACCGCGGCGCTGCTCGCGACCCTGCCCAACGTCGACCCGCGCGAGCTGCATGCGCTGGGCGACGCGCTCGGCACCAGCGACCGCGTCGCGCTCGCCGCCTTCATCGACGGTATCGATCGCTGGATAAGCGAGCGCCTGCGCACGGGCGATGCCAATGCCAATTTGCCGCGCCTTGCACGGCTGGCGGAGGTATGGGAAAAGATCGTCCGCGCCGCGCGCGATACCGAAGCCTACAATCTGGAGCGTAAGCCGCTGGTTTTCTCGGTGTTCTCGATGCTTGCGGACGCAACCCGATAGACGCTCCATCTGACGACACTCCCGACAATCTCGTTTCGATCTGCAAAGGATTCCGTGGTGGCGACCGCAAAGACAAAATCGTCGAAGAAGAAAACGAAGAAGACGAAGGCGCCGCCCGCCCGTGCGAGCAAGAAGGCCGCGGCGAAGTCGCGCGCGGCCAAGGCGAGCAAGTCCGGCGTCAAGAAAGCGAAGAGGGCTGCCAAGAAGGCCGTCAAGACATCGGCTGCGAAAAAGACTGCCAAGAAAGCTGTGAAGAAGGCTGCTAAGAAGGCCGCCAAGTCTGCGTCCAAGCCTGCAGCTGCAAAGGCCGCTGCGCCGGCGTCACCGGCGCCGGTTGCACCGAAGGCTCCGGCAGCGAGCGAGCCCCCGAAGCCGGCCCGCGCGCGGAAGCAGCCCAAGCCCGCCGCAGTTGCGCCGGCTGCGGCGCCGACATCCGCGCCGGCCGCAGATCGCGGCAACGTCTTCTACATCACCACCGCGATCGCCTATCCGAACGGCCAGCCGCATATCGGCCACGCCTATGAGGCGATCGCGACCGATGCGCTGGCGCGCTTCCAGCGGCTCGACGGCAAGGACGTCTTCTTCCTGACCGGCACCGACGAGCACGGCCAGAAGATGATCCAGACCGCGCAGGGCGAGGGCATGACGCCGGAAGCCTTGGCGACCCGCAACGCCGCGCGCTTCAGGGAAATGGACGAGCGGCTCAACGTCTCGTTCGACCGCTTCATCCGCACCTCGGAGCCCGCGCACCACAAGTCGGTGCAGTCGATCTGGAATCGGATGCAGCAGAATGGCGATATCTATATCGACACCTATGCCGGCTGGTATTCGGTGCGCGACGAGGCCTATTATGCCGAGGAGGAAACCGTCGTCGGCGAGGACAATGTCCGCCGCGGCCCGCAGGGCACGCCGGTCGAATGGGTCGAGGAAAAGAGCTACTTCTTCAGGCTGTCGGCCTATCAGGACAGGCTGCTGCATCTCTATGAGAGCCAGCCCGATTTCATCGGCCCGGACTCGCGCCGCAACGAGGTGATGAGCTTCGTGCGCGGCGGGCTGAAGGACCTCTCGATCTCGCGCACCACCTTCGACTGGGGCGTCAAGGTCCCGAATGACCCCGAGCATGTGATGTATGTCTGGGTCGATGCGCTGACCAACTACATCACCGGCGTCGGCTATCCCGACGAGAGTGATGCGAACTGGCGCTACTGGCCGGCGGATGTGCACATCATCGGCAAGGACATCATCCGCTTCCACGCGGTGTACTGGCCGGCGTTCCTGATGTCGGCCGGCATTCCGGTGCAAAAGCGCGTGTACGCCCACGGCTTCCTGTTCAACAGGGGCGAGAAGATGTCGAAGTCGGTCGGCAACGTGGTCGATCCCTTCAATCTCGCCGAGCAGTACGGTGTCGATCAGGTGCGCTACTTCTTCCTGCGCGAGGTGCCGTTCGGCCAGGACGGCAACTATAACCACGAGGCCATCGTCGCGCGCATCAATGCCGACCTCGCCAATGATTTCGGCAACCTGGCGCAGCGCTCGCTGTCGATGATCGCCAAGCAGCTCGGCGGCGTGCTGCCGGAGCCCGGCGAGTTCAGCGACAACGACAAGGCGATCCTGGCGCAGGCCGACGCCATGCTCGAGACGTCGCGGACCGCGATGGCGACCCAGCAGATCCATCAATGGCTCAACACGGTGTGGGCCGTGGTCGCCGAGGCCAACCGCTACTTTGCCGGCGAGGCGCCGTGGGCGCTGGCGAAGACTGATCCTATCAGACAGAAGACGGTGCTCTATGTCACCGCCGAAGTCGTGCGCCAGATCGCGATCATGGCGCAGGCGGTGATGCCGGAGTCCTGCGGCAAGATGCTCGACAGCCTCGGCATCGCCGCGGGTGCCCGCAGCTTTGCGGCGCTCGCCGAGCGGATCAAGCCGGGTACGGTGCTGCCGGCGCCCACAGGCGTGTTCCCGCGCTATGTGGAACCGAAGACGGAGTGAGCGGTTCGGACATCATGCTGGTCGACAGTCACTGCCATCTCGATTTCCCCGACTTTGCCGACGATCTCGACGGCATCGTCGCGCGCGCCGAAGCGGCCGGTATCGGCCGCATTGTCACGATCTCGACCCGGGTGAAGCGGCTCGGCGGCCTGCTGGCGATCACCGAGCGCTTTGCCGGCGTCTACTGCTCCGTCGGCACCCATCCGCATCATGCCGATGAAGAGGATGGCATCCCCGCCAGCGAGCTGATCGAATTGACCAGGCACCCGAAAGTCGTCGCGCTCGGGGAGGCCGGGCTCGACTATTTCTATGAGCACGGCTCGCGCGAAGCGCAGGAGCGCGGCTTTCGTGCCCATATCGCTGCCGCGCGTGAGACCGGTCTGCCGCTGGTCATCCACACCCGCGAAGCGGACGAGGATTGCGGCCGCATCCTCGAGGACGAGGTGGCAAAGGGCCCGTTCAAGGCGGTTCTGCACTGCTACACCGGCGGACGCGAGCTTGCGATGAAGGCGATCTCGCTGGGGCTGTCGATCTCGTTCACGGGCATCCTGACCTTCAAGAAGTCCGAGGCGCTGCGGGAGCTCGCTGCCGAATTGCCGGCGGACCGGATCATGGTCGAGACCGACGCGCCCTATCTGGCGCCCGGCAAATTCCGCGGCAAGCGCAACGAGCCGGCCTATGTCGTCGAGGTCGCCAAGGTGCTGGCCGAGACGCGCGGTGTCTCGCCTGAGGAGATCTCGCGGCAGACCACCGAAAACTTCTTCCGGCTGTTTTCCAAAGTGCCGGCGCCAAAGGTTGCCGCATGACGCTGACCCTGACAATTCTGGGCTGCGGTTCTTCCGCCGGCGTGCCGCGCCCGGCGCTCGGCTGGGGCGCCTGCGATCCCAGCAATCCAAAAAACCGGCGGCGCCGCTGCTCGATCATGGCTGACCGCACCGGCGCTCACGGCACCACGCGGGTCGTGATCGACACCTCGCCCGACCTGCGCGAGCAGTTGATCGATGCCGATGTCGAGCACATCGACGCAGTGTTCCTGACCCACGAGCATGCCGACCAGACCCACGGCATCGATGATCTGCGCTCGGTCGTGTTGCACCAGCGGCGCCGCATCCCGGTCTACTTCAACCAGTCGACCGCCAAGGATATCATGGCGCGGTTCTCCTATTGCTTCATCTCCCCGGAGGGCAGCGATTATCCGCCGATCCTGACGCGGCATTCGATCGAGGCCGGCGAGAGCCATACCACCGAAGGGAAGGGCGGTCCGCTGAAGCTGGCGGCCTTCCTGGTGCAGCACGGCAAGATCCCGGCGCTCGGCTACCGTATTGGCAATGCGGCCTATACGCCCGATCTGCACGACATTCCCGAGGCGAGCTGGCCTGCGCTCGAAGGCCTCGACCTCTGGATCGTCGATGCCTTGCGCTATGCGCCGCATCCCAGCCATTTCAGCGTTGCCGACGCGCTGTCGTGGATCGAGCGCTTCAAGCCGAAGCAAGCGGTCCTCACCAACCTGCACTCCGACCTCGACTATGAAGTGCTGCGGCAATCGCTACCGGCTAACGTCATTCCGGCCTATGACGGCATGCGGCTGGAGCTCGGGTAAAACCGTTTGAGCATGATCTTTCCGGATAAGCGCTGCGCACCTTTCCGGATCATGCTTCACGCCGAAATCGCCTTCGCCGAGCCGACCTCGTTGCGCAGCAGGAATTTCTGGATCTTGCCCGTCGACGTCTTCGGGATCACCCCAAACACCACCGACTTCGGAGTCTTGAAGCCCGACATGTGCTCGCGGCAATAGGCGATGATTTCCGCCTCGGTCGCTTTCGCGCCGTCCTTCAGTTCGACGAAAGCGCAGGGCACCTCGCCCCATTTCGGGTCGGGCTTGGCCACTACCGCCGCGAACAGCACCGCCGGGTGCTTGTAGAGGATGTCCTCGATCTCGACCGAGGAGACGTTCTCGCCGCCGGAAATGATGATGTCCTTGGAGCGGTCCTTGATGATGACGTAGCCGTGCTCGTCGAGCACGCCGAGATCGCCGGTGTGAAACCAGCCGCCGGCGAAAGCTTCCTGGGTCGCCTTCTGGTTCTTCAGATAGCCCTTCATCACGATGTTGCCGCGGAACATGACCTCGCCGATGGTCTCGCCGTCGCGCGGCACCTCGCGCATGGTCTCGGGATCGAGCACGGTGACGCGCTCCTGCAGCGGATAGGACACGCCCTGGCGCCGTTTCAATTGCGCGCGCTGGTCGGCCGACAGATCGTCCCAGCCCGGCTGCTCGGCGCAGACGGAGGCGGGGCCATAGACCTCGGTCAGGCCGTAGACGTGGGTCAGCTTGATGCCGATGCGCTCGGCGCCTTCGAGCACGGCGACCGGCGGCGCCGCGCCCGCGATCAGCCCGATCACAGGCTTCGCCTTGCCGCCCTGCGGCGCATCAGGCGCATTGATCAGCGTGTTGTAGACGATCGGCGCGCCGCACATGTGGGTGACGCCGTGTTTTCCGATCAGCTCAAAGATCTTTGCCGGATCGACTTTGCGCAGGCAGACATTGACGCCCGCGGCCGCCGCGATGGTCCACGGGAAGCACCAGCCGTTGCAGTGGAACATCGGCAGCGTCCACAGATAGACCGGATGCTGGCCGAGATTGCCGGCGAGGATGTTGCTGACGGCGTTGAGGTAGGCGCCGCGGTGATGCGTCACCACGCCCTTCGGATTGCCCGTCGTGCCGGATGTGTAGCTGAGCGCGATCGCATCCCATTCGTCGGCGGGCGGCCGCTCGGTGAAGGCAGGATCGCCCGCCGCGACCGCCGTCTCATACTCGATCTCGCCGATCCGCTTGCCGCCGGTGAACGTCGCATCGTCGACGTCGATCACGAACGGCCTTGTGCCTTTCATCAGGCTCAAGGCTTCCGCGATCACGTGGGCAAACTCGGGATCGACGAGGATGATCTTCGCCCCGCCATGGTCGAGCTGGAATGCGATCGATGGCGCATCGAGGCGGATATTGAGCGCGTTCAGCACCGCGCCGGTCATCGGCACGGCGAAGTGCAACTCGTTCATCGCCGGAATGTTCGGCAGCATCGCCGCGACGGTGTCGCCGTGGCCGATGCCGCGGCCGGCGAGATACGACGCAAGGCGCTTGCAGCGCTCGTAGGTCTGCTTCCAGGTGAAGCTGCGGCCCTCATAGACCGTGCTGAGATGGTCGGGATAGACCGCGGCCGAACGTGCGAGGAAGCTCAGCGGCGTCAGCGGCACGTAATTGGCCGGCGTCTTGTCCAGTCCGACTGAGTACTGATTTTGAGCTGCACTCATGGCTCGATCTCATCTCAAAAATCTACAGGAAGCCGATCGATATCCAGGGAAAGATGGCGACGATGATCAGGCCGATCAACAGCGCCAACATGTAACCCAGGATCGGCCGGATACCCTCGGCCGGATCGACGCGCCCAATGGCGCAGGCGGCATAATAGCCGACCCCGAACGGCGGCGCGAACAATCCGATGCCCATCGCCAGGATGACGATCATGGCGTAGTGCACCTCGTGGACGCCGACCGCCTTGGCGATCGGGAACAGCAACGGCCCGAACAGCACGATGGCCGGAATGCCTTCGAGCACGCTGCCGAGCACCACGAAGGCCAGGATCGAGACCGCGATGAAGGTCGCCGAGCCGCCTGGCAGCCCGGTCATCGCCGCCGCCAGCGCGCGCGAGAAGCCGGACTGGGTCAGGCCCCAGGCCATCCCGGTCGCGGTGCCGATGATGAACAGGATCGCGCCCGACAGGCATGCCGTCTCGATCAGCATCGGCAACAGCCGACGCCAATCGAACTGGCGGTAGATCAGGAGGCCGATGATGAAGGCGTAGACGATGCCGATGGTCGAGACCTCGGTGGCGGTGGCGATGCCTTCGACCACCGCGTAGCGGATCACAAAGGGCAGGGCCAATGCGGGCAGGGCGAACACCAGCGCCTTGCCGATCTCGCTGCCGGTGGCGCGCTGGACGTGGCTGAGGTCCTCGCCGCGGTAGCGCCACCACACCAGCGCCGACAGCGTGATTGCCAGCACCACGCCCGGCAGCAGGCCGCCGGTGAACAGCGCCGAAATCGAGACGCCGGTGACCGAGCCGATCGTGATCAGCACGAGGCTCGGCGGAATGGTTTCGGTCTGCGCGCCGGTGGCCGCCAGCAGGGCGACGAGGTCACCCGGCTTGGCGCCGCGCTGCTTCATCTCCGGGAACAACACCGGCGCGACGGCGGCCATGTCGGCGGCCTTCGAGCCCGAGATGCCCGAGACCAGGTACATGGCGCCGACCAGCACGTAATGCAGGCCGCCGCGGACATGCCCGAGCAGGCTCGCCAGGAACGCGACCATGGCGCGAGCCATGCCGGTCATCTCGATCAAGAGGCCGAGAAACACGAACAGCGGCACCGCGAGCAGGATCAGATGGCTCATGCCCTCGTCCATCCGGCCGATCAGCACCATCAGCGGCGTCCGCGTGGTCAGCGCCAGATAGCCGAACACCGCCAGGCCGAAGGCAAAGCCGATCGGCACGCCGGCGAATACGCAGAAGCCGACCACCCCGACGAAGAAGACGACGAGGTTGAGGTTACCGAGCGGCCGCAGCACCGGCTGCGCCAGCCAGAGCAGGCCGATCAGGGCCACGACCGTGATCGCGGCCAGCAATAACATCTTGAGGTCGCCGGCCCGGGCCAGCCGCAGCAGCGCGAACAGCGCCATCAGGCCGGTGCCTATCGGCAGCGCGGCAGCGCGCCAGGTATTGGAGATCTGTAGCGCCGGCGTCGTGATGAAGCTTTCCTCGTAGGCGTATTCATAGGCCGGATGCACGATCAGGATCAGGAACGCCAGCGCCGCACAGGTCGCGACGACGTCGAGATAGGCGCGCAGCGACGGTCCGGCGCTCGCCACCATCGCGGTCATGCGCATGTGCTCGCCGCGGCGGAACGCCACCGCCGAGCCGAGCATCGCGAGCCACAGGAACAAGATCGAGGCCAACTCGTCGGACCAGATCAGCGGCGTGTGCAGCACGTAGCGCGCCACCACGCCGGCGAACAGGATGACGATCTCGGCGACGACCAGAATCGCCGCCGGAATCTCGACCAGAAGCCCAAGCGCCGCGTCGATCGAACCGAGCACGGAGCGGCGGCGAGGGGACTTCGCTGCCGCCTCGCCGGCCACGGCCGGCGTCATGTCGACATGAGCCATAGTAAGTCTCCCGGCATGCCTCCTGACTGGCCGATCAGGACAGTTTGCCGACCGACTTTTCCAGGAGATCCCAGGCCTTCTCGCCGTACTTGCCCTTCCATTCGGCATAGAAGCCGGCGGCGCGCAGCTTGTCGCGGAACGGCCCGACCTCGGGCTGGTTGAACACGAGGCCCTTGCTGGCAAGCTCCTGCTTGACGGTCGCATTGAGCTTCTCGGTGTCCTCGCGCTCCTTGACCGCCGCCGCGTTGACGTTCTTGGCGACGATGGTCTTGATGTCGGCCGGCAGTGCCGCCCAGGCGCGGCGGTTCATCAGGAACCAGAAACCGTCCCACATATGGTTGGTCAGCGAGCAGTACTTCTGCACCTCGTACAGCTTGGCCGCCGAGATCAGCGCCAACGGGTTCTCCTGGCCCTCGACGATCTTGGTCTGCAGCGCCGAATAGACCTCGCTGAAATTGATCGAGGCGGGCGAGGCATCGAACGCCTTGAACATCGAGGTCCACAGCGGCGAGACCGGCACCCGGATCTTGAAGCCCTTGAGATCGTCCGGCCCGGTGATCGGCTTGGTCGACGACGTGGTCTGGCGGAAACCGTTGTCCCAGATCTTGTCCATGACCTCGAGGCCGGCCTTGTTGATCTCGCCGCGCACATAGGCGCCGAGGTCGCCGTCCATGGCCTTCCAGACCGTGGGATAGTCAGGGAATGCGAAACCGATGCCGTTGATCGAGGCCGCCGGCACCAGGGTCGCCAGGATCAGGCCGGACAGCGTGAAGAACTCGACGCCGCCGGAGCGCACCTGGCTCAGCATGTCGGTATCGGAACCGAGCTGGCTGTTCGGGAACACCTGTAGGTCAAACCGGCCGTTGGTCTCGGTCTTTATCGCCGCGGCCATCTCCCGGGCGCGCGCCACGAACGGGTGCGACTCAGGCAGGTTGTTGGCGAATTTGTAGGTGAACTCGGCGTTCTGGGCGCGCGCGACATAAGGTGCGCCGACCCCGCCCAGAACGGCGGAAGCAGCGGTGGCCTTCAGCAGCGTGCGTCGTGAAAAGCTCATTGGTGTCTCCCTAGAGAGGCTTGTTGTTGTTCTGAGATGCCAATCCTATACGGACCTGATGCCGTGGGGTCACCAGCGATCTCTGCGTAAACGCCCCGCGCTTATTGCAGCGTCGGCACGTCGCGGCAATATCGGCTTTCAGATGAGAACGTGGGCGTCGGGCCGGCGGGTCGCGGACCCAATCGAAAGGCGCGCGCGCCGGTCCGTCCAGAGTGCGCAGCTCTAGGCAAGCGCGAGGAAATCCCTCTAAATATCTGATCCATTTGCAGATATAAATATTCCATAATATACCTTATGCGAATTTGGCTTTGCTATAGCTGGGCACTTGAGCCGTTGCTCGTCGGCTGCCATTCAGCCTCGACTTGGGGCTTGCCCCTCCTGTAACCGGCCGTTTGAAGCAGTTGGATTGTGGGGCGATTCACCCCGCCTCGACCTTGCTGCCATTTGTCGCTGAGACCGCCCAGCGTGGGCGTATCCAGTGTGGCCCGTGTCACGAGCCGATGATAGGTTGAATCGTCGTTTTGATGAACTTTGTCGCCAGGCCTTATGAGATACTCCATTTCTCACGAGACCCTTTCAACGACGATCGGTCGCATATATGAGGCGGCCTACAATCCATCAGCATGGCTCGATGCCGTTCGCCAGTTGCAGGACGCTTTTCACGGTTCCAAAGCCTGTCTCGCGGGCATGGATTGGACCGATACCGAGAACAGTCTTTGCGTCTCACCGAGCCGCGACGCCTATTTCGACCGGCTCTTTCTCGACCGCTTCGCGGGCAACGAACTCTTCGCCCCGCGCGTCGCGATGCCGGTCGGGCAAGTTTTCGGCGACATCTTCCTGATCGGCCGGCGCCGGGTGGAAAGCACCGCGGTCTGGAACGAGTGGATGTTGCCGCAGGATATGTATGGCGGCATGTTCTGCAATCTGCACATTTCGGAAAAGAGCTACTGGTTTTTCGACGTGCAGCGCGGCCGGAAGCAGCCGGCGTTTGACGTCGACGATCACGCCATGCTGGCTCTGGTTACGCCGCATCTGCAACGCGCCGTCGATCTCGGCCAGCACTTCAAGGGCCGAACCGGGTCGCAATCGCTATTTGGTCATTTGCCCTTCCCCGGCATCGCGGTCGATGCGCGAACGCGCATCCTTGACATGAACGACGCCGCGCAACGGCTTTTGACGCGGCCGATTTCCCTACTAACGGCGCGTGCTGGACATCTGGCGACCGCCGAACCCGCGCAGACCCATGCGTTGCAACAGGTGGTCGCGCGAATTTGTCGGGTGCATGAAGGCTCGTTTCCGGGTTCGGGCGCCGATCTGATCGTCAAGTCGCAGCGCGGCGGCCAGGCGGTGTTGTCAATTGGATTGTTGCCCGCAGGCGAGATGTTCGGCCTGTCAGCGGAGCCTTGCGCGGTCGTGCTGGTGCGCGAATCAAGGGATGCTTTTTCGCCACCGATTCGTGCTCAACTGCGTAAGACTTTCGGATTGACGGGAAAAGAGACTTCGATTGCACTCGCGCTGGTCGGCGGATTGTCCCTGAAGGAAATTGCGATCTGCGAGAACATCAGCTTCAGCGTCGCGCAACTTCATCTCGATCGCATTTTTCGCAAGACCGATGCGCGCCTGCAGAGTCAGCTCGTTGCGCGATTGAGTTCGATTGGGGTGTTGCAGGACTGTCTCGCAGACAACGTTGCGCCGGAGCACCTTGCCCCTCTCGATCGGACGCGGCCGAACATGGCACAGCGCGGTCTCGTGGCCGCGAGCGTGGGCCTGAAGCGCGCGAGGAACACGGTCGAGGCCATGGCCGTGATCGGGCTGCCCGCGGCGGTTCTTTCGGCGAACGGCTCCGTCAAGGCAACGAACCCTCTGTTCGATCGCGAGACAACGCTTTTCGTGGCGACCGTATCCGGTGGTGTCGCCATCGCCGAGCCTGAAAGCAACCGCCTGTTCCAAATGGCCTTGCAGGCCGGCGGTGGTGAGGCCGTCTTGCGGTCCATCCCCCTACACAATGCGCTGCCTTCGCCTGTCGTGGTGCACGTCCTGCCGCTCAAACGAGACGCGCATGAACCCTTGGAACGCAGCGACCTGCTCATTGTCGCCACCGTGATCGGCGCCAGCACGCTGGTGCCCTCGCCGACCATACTGACTGCCCTGTTCGATCTCACGCGGGCCGAAGTGCAGCTCGCCACCGCGCTGGCGCAGGGTCTCAACCTGAAGGATGCCGCAGCTGAGGCCGGTCTGAAATTCTCGACCGTGCGCACCTATCTCAATCGCATCTTCCGCAAAACCGGAACCAACCAGCAAAGTCAGCTTGTCGCCCTGCTGAAGTCGGCACATTCCTTCCAGCGGTGAAATACCGGAGAAACATCCGGCCTGCGGATGAGACCGGTTTGCCGTCGAGGCCGCCGCTATTCGCGCGCGGGCGCTGTGGACATTCGCGGTCCGCCGTATTCGATCGTCAACGTCGGCGAGATCCGCCTCCACACATGCTCGAAAATGCGCTTCCAACTGTCGCAATAAACGCTTGGATTATCGAATCTGCGTTCGTTCGACCAGCGATGCGCGACGTGCCCGCCACCGCATGAGTCGAGAAACTCGCACGATTTGCACGTTTCACATAGATGGAGGCTGGCCTGGAACGCCTCGCTCCAGCGCGGGTCGTCTTGTACGTCCTGTATCGCGTTCTTGAAAACCGACATGTTGGTCTTGGTACTGCCATGTCCTGCAATTCGCAGGACATCCAAGGGCTCCAAAGCGCCGTCGGGCATCAGCGTGACAGTGTCGGTCGGACCGAGACCGATGGTGTCGGACACCGAGAAGTTTCCAACGAGACCGTGGATCATCGCATCCAATGTCCGGATGCGAACGCCTTTCGACGCGTATCGGTCGTACCAAACATCGAAGAGTCTAATGAAATAATCGGCAATCGGAGGCGGATTGTCCGCGTGCGTGGCGTCCGGCGGCAGGATGTCGAACCGACCGATACCAAGTTTCTCCACCGCATAGGCCAGGACCTGCTCGGGATCGGTCGCGGGATTGCAGACAGAGATAAGTCCCGGTTCAATGCCCTCCTCCCGGAGGTTTTCGAGTCCCCGCAACGTATCGGCGATCGTGCCGTTGCCCTTGAAGTCGACCCGATGCCTGTCGTGGATCTCGGGCGGCCCATCGATGCTGACGCTAACGCCAACGTCATAGCGCTTCAGGAGACGCGCCCATTCCTGATCGACGAGAATTGCGTTGGTGCAGACTGCACGGTCGATCCGGCAACCTGTTCGTTCTTCTATGCCGAGCAATTTCTCCTGCAAAGCCACGAAACGACGCTTCGGGAACAGGAGAGGCTCACCACCGTGAAAGATCAGCAGGAAGCGATTGAGACCAAACTCACCGATGTGTTGCTCCAGCCGACGGCAGAATGCGTCCTCGGCCTCGAGGGTCAGCAGAGAGGGCCGGTTGTAGACATCCGCGTCGCGAAACCAGTAGCAATATGTGCAGTTGATATTGCAGCGAGATGCAAGCTTCACCAGCACGAACCCAATGGGAGGCTTCTGGTTCGGCTCCGTCTCGAACCGGCCTTGCGTTCGCTCCATCGCCTCGAGCGTATCGACGTTCGCCATGACTGCTCGCCTGCTACCGGGCCTGCCCAGTCCGGCCGCGCTTCGCCGGCGCGACCGAAGCTATCGTCAGCTCGACCTATTGGTCGACGCTCACCGCGTGCCGCTGCCACCGTAGCCGCCGCCACCGCCGCCTCCCCAGCCGCCGCTACCACCACCGTAGCCGCCACCTCCTCCACCCCCGTAACGGCTGTAGGAGCGCGCGTAGCGTGCGTAGGTCCGGTCATAACGCGTGTAGGCCCGGTCGTAGCGCGTGTAGCGAGCGTACCGCTCATAGGCTGCGCGGCTGTAGCCTCGGCTATACCCGCCACCGCGGCCATAGTCGTTGCCGGTATAGCCACCGCCGCTGGATCCGCCGCCCCAACCGGTGCCTGGCTGTCCGGGTGTACCGCCATACTGCGCAACGTCTTGATATGCTTCCTGGTCCGGCTGACCTTCTTCTATGATCTTGCTCAACGCGGGGTCGGTCGATTGAACGCTCACCGACTGATCCATCACGTTGTGCGCGTCGGCATTCCTGAGACCCAGCACCGAAGCCGCACCGAAGCTCACGCCGAGAACCGCCAGCCGGTCCAGGAAAGCTCGTCTCGACAAGCCGGTTTGGCTAAGTTCGCGCTGAAGCGCATTTGCCTGTTGCTTCCTATCGCTGTCGTTCATTATCTTTCACCCTGGGCTCAATGGATTCAGATATATCGATTCAGGCTTCGTAGCGGCCATCAGCGCAAATGCCTGCGCCGGTGCAGGTCTTGGTCGTCCGCGCACTTAGTCGTCCGGGCAATCGGAGCTGGAGCGGTCTTGTCGCTATCTCCTGATTTTGCTTAGACACTTCTGGATGCATGCCTCCTGTTTCGACGAACCGCTTGGGAAGGGGCAGTTCTGCTCGCAAATCCAGCGATTGTTCGAGGGCGGCGGGGCCTGAGTTTTTTTCGGCCCTCTCCTCTTCCTCGCATCGCTATAGGGCGAATGAGGGCCGTCGCTCGTGGTGCTGCCCATGCGCTCTGCCATCCGGGTTCCGACCGGTCGGACAGAGGCACCTTCATGAAAAGCGCTTGCTGAGAAAGACTGGTAGGCCAGCACTTCGGCCGTCGGGGCCGCCCAAAACGCCACTGCTGCGAAGAGCCCGGCGACAGTCCATCTGACAAAACTCAGGCCTGACATACCGCATTCCATCTGCATTCGGCACCGCTAACGCGGCGCGCCTGCATCGAGCGACGTCTCGGGACAGAATTCAGCGTCCAGAGCGCCTCCCGGCCGGCAGGGCGGCATCGATCCAAAGTCGATGCCCCCGGAACATTGCTGTGAAAAGCCGAGGTCGCCTAGTCATCATATGATGCTAAAATGGCATCGAGCGTGGCTAGGCGAGCCAGTTCCGCACCGCCGGGCCGAATGGGTCTTCTAGAAGTTCAGTCGTCAACGCTCCAGATGCGCAGGATGTCGGCGGTCGACGCCACCTCGATCTGGATGCTGAAGCGCTCGCCGTAAAGCTGGAGCAAAGCGTCATGGCTTTGATCCGACGAGCTGCAGAGCGCGTCCTCGGCGATGATGATCCGGTAGCCGATGTCGATCGCCCCCAGCACAGTGGCCAGCACACATACGTCGGTCTCCCCGCCCGAGACGATCACCGTATCGACCTTGTGCGCGGTCAGATGAGCTTGCAGGCGGCCGTTGCCGAAGGCGTTGTAGGTCACCCGGTCGATGACGGCCGCCGGCGGCGCGTGCACGGCGAGCTCGGGCACCAGTTCGAGCAGCGCAGGATCTATCCGGTCCCGGGTGACGCACTCCCATTTTTCGTAATAGAGCCGCCAGGTGCCCCGTGCGTCCAGCTTGGAACGTGGCGGCACAAAGCGTGTGAAAACGGTCCGCTCAGGTGCGCGCCGTGTCAGCTCGACGATGCGCGGCAGGACGCGCGGCATCCATGGCGTTGCCCATGGCGAACCCGGCGCAAACAGACGTTGCATATCGATGCAGAGGTGCACCGCCTGGGGACCGGGTGCACTGAGGAGTTGTCCCATGGTCTCAGAGCGGCCCGCGCGCCGCCTTCAAGGCGGAGCGGCCGCGTGATGGCCGCCCCGCGAAAGGGGGTTGCAGGTGTAGACCCACCGACCGGGTCACCACTTCTGGCGACCGTACCAGTCATTGACCTCCTTGGCGGCCTGGTCCTTGGCATAACCGTAGCGCTGCTGCAGCCGGCCTTCGAGCTGGTCCTGCTTGCCGGCGATCACATCGAGGTCGTCGTCGGTGAGCTTACCCCACTGCTCCTTGACCTTGCCCTTGACCTGCTTCCAGTTGCCTTCGACGCGATTCCAATCCATGGCAATCCTCCGTTGATGATGCCGATCAACGGAATCGCCGACGCTTTCGTTCCGCAACGAGCTTGCGTCAAGATTTCGCAATGCCGTCGAAGCGCAACAGTTACAAAGTGAACATACCGCGCGGCCGCAGCCACGGCGTGTCCGGACCGCCGGCCGGAGCCATCGTGACAAGCATCAAAGATAGGAACTTGGCTCACGGGTGCAGGTTGGAACAGTTGAACCAACCTGCCCAACTCGCGAAATGAATGGAGCGAACGATGCCGGAGAAAGACCTCAGCGCCCTCTTCCTCGATACCCTCAAGGACATCTACTACGCTGAAAAGCAGATCTACAAGGCGCTACCGCGCATGGCCAAGGCCGCCGAGTCCGACGCGTTGCGCGCAGCCTTCGAGAAGCATCACGACGAGACCGAAGCGCAAATCGAACGGCTCGAGCAGATCTTCGAGCTGATGGGCAAGCCGGCACGCGGCAAGAAGTGTGATGCGATCGAAGGAATTATCGACGAGGGCAAGGAGATCATGGAAGAGTATGCCGACACGCCGGCGCTCGATCCGGGCCTGCTCGCCGCGGCGCAGGCCGTCGAACACTACGAAATTTCCCGATACGGCACGCTGAAGGCCTGGGCGGCCAAGCTCAGCATGAAGGACGCCGTCAAGCTCATCGACCAGACGCTGGCCGAGGAGAAGAAGACGGATGAGGCACTGAGCAAGCTCGCCCTCACCGCCATCAACGCCGAAGCCGCCTAAGGAAACCAGCCATGAAACGCGTCATTCTGGCTATTGCCGTCGCCGGCGCACTGACCTCCAGCGCGCTGGCCCAATCCGTGGGTGAGAAGACCGGCGTCAACTCCGTCCTCGGCGTCGCGCCGAAGACGGAGGATTTCATCAAGGAAGCCGCGATGAGCGACATGCTGGAGATCGAGGCGGCGAAGATTGCCCAGCAGAAGGGCAATGCGACCGAGAAGAAATTCGCCGAGCAGATGACCACCGATCACACCAAGACGAGTTCGGAGCTGAAGCAAATGGTCAGCGGCGAGATGAGCTCGGCGCTTCCGACCAGGCTCGATGACAGCTCCGAGAAGAAGCTCGAACGTCTGCGCAACGCCAAACCAGACAGCTTCGCCAGCGAGTACGATCCGATGCAGGTCAGCGCGCACAAGGACGCGGTCTCGCTGTTCGAGCGCTACGCCAAGGGCGGCGACCATCCGAAGCTGAAGGATTGGGCCGGCAAGACCCTGCCCGCGCTTCAGCATCATCTCGAGATGGCGCAGGAGATGGACAAGAATCGGAAGTAATTGCGCCGGGCAGGCCCCTGGGGCGGTGGGCGCGTCAGCGCTTTGCTGGTAGGCTGCCCGTCGATTCAGTGTCCGGAAAGGCTGATGGCCCGACGCAGCGGCAGCGCCGATCTCCCGCTCCATGGCGGACGCGTTCCGCCATGGCTGGCGGAGCGCATGACGACGCTCGGCGCCGTCATCACGCAGGCCATCGTCCACCACTACGGCCGCGACGCGTTCCTGCAACGGCTGTCGCATCCGTTCTGGTTCCAGTCGTTCGGTGCCGTGATGGGCATGGATTGGCATTCATCCGGCATCACGACGAGCGTGATCGGCGCGCTGAAACGCGGGCTCGCGCCGCTTCAGGACGAACTGGGCATCTATGTTTGCGGCGGACGCGGCAAGCATTCACGCCGCACGCCGGACGAATTAACTGCTCTCGGCGACCGCACCGGCTTCGACGGATCGGCCCTCACCCGCGCCAGCCGGCTGGTCGCAAAGGTGGACAGCGCCGCGGTGCAGGACGGTTTCGAACTCTACCTTCACGGCTTCTTCGTCACCGAAGACGGCACGTGGACCGTGGTCCAGCAGGGCATGAACGGCGACAAGCGGCAGGCGCGGCGCTATCACTGGCACTCCGAGGGCTTGCGGAGCTTCGTCGACGAGCCGCACAGCGCGATCGATGGTCCGACACAGGGCGAGATCATCAACCTCACCGACCACCGCGCCGAGGGCGCGCGAAAGGCGCAGCTCGACCTGCTCGCCGAACTCGGGCCCGACGGCGTCACGCATGAACTTGCCGACCTGACGCAGCAAACTGCGGCGCAGCCGGATTTGCTGCACCTGATCATGCCCGCGCACCACGACGTGCGTTCGAGCGATGTGTTCATCCGCCGCCTGCACGGCACGCTCGCGGCCGCCGCCGAACGCGGGCCACTGGATTTTCCCGAACTGCTGCTTACGCCCGGCGTCGGCGCCCGCACCGTGGAGTCGCTGGCGATGGTCGCCGAAGTCGTCCACGGCACGCCGTATCGCTTCCGCGACCCGGCGCGCTTCTCGCTCGCCCATGGCGGCAAGGATCGCCATCCCTTCCCGGTTCCGATCAAGGTCTATGACGAGACCATCCGGGTGCTGAAGTCGGCCGTGCAGCAGGCCAAGCTCGGCCGCGACGAGGAGATGCAGGCGCTGAAGCGGCTCGATGATCAGGCGCGCCGGCTGGAGCGGACGGCGAGGGGCCCGTCGTTCGACGCGTTCGTGGCCGACGAGCGCGCCCGGTCCCCTGCCCTCGATGGCCGCTCCGTGTTCGGCTGGGAAGCCGACCTTGTCGCCCCCAGCGGGATCACCAAATCCGGCAGGAACTCCTGATCGATCGCCCGGTTCATCAGCATGGCGCGCGTCCTGATTGGCACATCCGGCTGGCACTATCCGTCCTGGCGCGGCCCGTTCTTCCCCGAGGGCCTGCCGCTCAACCGCCAGCTTGACTACTACGCCAGCCAATTCCGCACGACTGAACTGAACGGGGTCTTCTACCGCACGCCGACCGAACAGGCGGTGGCGGGCTGGCGCGATGCGACGGCCAAGGATTTCATTTTCGCGTGGAAGGCGTCGAAGTTCATCACGCACTGGAAGCGGCTGTCCAGCAACTCGGTCAACAGCCTGGAACTGCTGGAAGACCGCCTTTCCCTGCTGCGCGACAAGGCAGGGCCCGTCCTGTTTCAGCTCCCGCCGAATTTCGAGGCGGACGCCGACCGGCTCGAATCGTTCCTCAAGCTCCTGAAGCGGCGCCGGCGATACGCCTTCGAATTCCGTCATCCCAGCTGGTACCAGCCACGCATCATGAAGCTCCTCGCTGCGCGCAACATTGCACTCTGCATTTCCGATCATCACGACGCACCGTCGCCCTGGAGGCGCACCGCCGATTTCGTCTATTTGCGCGGCCATGGTCCTGGCGGGCGATACCGCGGACACTACGGTTCTGCCCGGCTTGCCGACTGGGCGAAGCGCATCCGCGGCTGGCAGCGACAGGGGTGCGACGTTTATGTCTACTTCGACAATGATCAGAAGAGCGCCGCGCCGGCTGACGCGAAGAAACTCTGCACCCTGCTGGATTCAAGCCGGGGACGACGGCGTCGGGATTAGTTAGGAACGCGCCGTCGTCGTCACCGTTGGCGGTTGAAGCAACCAGCCAATGGAGAGGCTATCATGAAGGTTTGCGACGTGATGACACCGGACGTCCAGCTCTGCACCCCTGACGACACGCTGCGCGATGCCGCAGAAGCGATGGCCGCGCTCGGCGTCGGTCTGCTGCCGGTTGCCGACAACGAGCGACTGGTCGGGATGATCACGGATCGCGACATTGCCCTTCGCGGCGTCGGCATGGGCCGCGGCCCGGACGCGCGGGTCGGCGACGTCATGACCGCCGAGGTGAAGTATTGCTTCGAGGACCAGGAGCTCGAGGACATCGCCCAGAACATGGGCTCGATCCAGGTACGCCGCTTGCCTGTGCTCAACCGGGACAAGCGCCTCGTCGGCATCATCGCGCTTGGCGACATCGCCCTGGTGCAGGCGAATGACGGCACCGGCATGGCACTCAGCCAGATCTCACGGCCCAGCACCCAGCACGCGCAGCCCTAAAGGTTCGCGCTCCGCTCCGCGGCTGCTGCCGGCGGAGCGGAGCGTGCGTCAAGGTGTGCCAATGGCCGACTATATTCCGTGGATTTTGATTGCCGCCGGGATCGCCGCGCTGGTCGTCACCGCACTGCTTTGGCGCGCCCACTACGTCAGCTCGGATTAGATCGATCCGCCCGCCTGGTCAGGGCTGCCTCGCCCTCCTCACGCCCGGGCACACTGACATGGACCTCGTGGCCCATTCGGATCGCCAGCGTGGCGGCGGCGGCGGCCGACTCGAATGCGGCCTCCTTAGTTGCGTATCCGCCGTTCAGATTGCCGTCGTGCAGAACGCCCCATTCGTCGCCGGCCGCAATCACGGCATATTGAGCCAGTCCCATGGTCTCCTCCTTAGCCAGGATGGCGCTCAATCGCCATCACGTCTCGTTCCGCTCGTATCGCTCGCGGACGACTTCGTCGCCGACCTGCACCGCTCGCCTGTTGCGGAAATAATGCTGCAACACCGCAAAGATCAGGGCGGTCAGAAGCACGAGCGCTCCGATGCCGTAAATGATTTCCAGACCCATATCCATCGATCTCTCCAGAGCCCGCCTGTCATTTGGCGGGATGTCACTCGCCGCACTCGCCATAAGCAATCATGCGCGGCGAATTTGCGCATCACTGCGTGTTCGATTCATGCCATCGTTCCAGATCAGGCTTCTCGTCTCCGGAGCGCTGCTCCTTTTCGGGATTACCCTTCCAGGGCTTGTCGGTTTGCGTATGCGGACCCCAGTCGCTCGGCCGGCCTGGGTCCTGAGTTACGGGTTTCCTGTTCATTACGATCTCCTCCTGAACAGAAGCGCCGCCATTGCAATGCGTTCCTAAGCCGGCCGTCCTCACGGCCCGCCAGCCACCGAACCGGCAATCACCATCACCAGGGCGTCGAGATCGATCCTGCCGTCAATCGACAGTTCCCCCGCATCATGCACGCGCAGCAGGTCCGGCCGGTTGGCGGCTTGCCGCTTCAATTCGCCGATGACCGCTTCACGCAGCTTCTGTTCGAGCATGTTTGACACTGCCAGTCTCCATGATCGAGGTTCGTCGCGCCTCAATCCGGATTGACCGAATGCGTAACAACGGTCCCGGCTTCGTGCATTGGCGCACCCCGAATGAGGTCTCAACGGCATGTCCCGAAGTGGGTTCCTAGCAGCGTTCGCCGTGCCGACACGGATTAGGAACCAACCTGGATCAGTGGCGTCGGAATTGAGTTGTCATGAGCAGGACACCAACCATGGTCCGTGAAGGTCCCGCTGAACCAGCTCCGCCGAGCGCCACAGAGATCAGGCAAGCAAGGCAAAACCGTCCCTATGGTATGATGATCACGTCGGCAATGATCGCGCTGGTGATCATCAGCGTCGTCTACGTTCTGATGAGATAGGCCGCCTGCCGCGATCGCGGCAAAACCGCACCGTCAGTCAGGCTGCCATCTTCCGGCAGGATTCCGCGCAGGCGCGGCACATCGCGACGCATTCATCCATGCCGCCGATGCGCTCGCAATCCTCGGCGCACTCGGCACAAATCTCGGCGCATTCGCGGCACGTGTGCTTGTGATGCGGCGTGTTGATCAGCATGAAGTGCGCCGCCGTACGGCACATCTCGGCGCAGGCCATCATCAGCCGGAAATGTGCCGGCTCGACGTGCTTGCCGCCGGTAACGAGGCAATGGTTCATGGCCGTGCCGAGACAAGTCCTGTAACAGGACAGGCAGGTCTCGATGCATCGGTTCATGTCCGGCGAAAATGCCATGATCACACCTCAAGCTCGAGAGAGCGCGCTTGAGACCTGGTTTGCGATGCGCGGGCTTTTTCCTTCACGCGCTCGATCGGTCCTTGCAGCACGCTGATCGTGGCATAAGCCTGCGTCATGCCGTAGGTTCCTATTCGCCGATGAGTGCGCGCCGTTCCGGGAGAGGCGTGCTCCCGTGACGCGCGACGGTCATGCTGAGTGAACCTGTTACTCCGCGGCCGCTCTCAGTTGGCTACGGAAGTAGCTGATCGTCCGCTCGAGCCCGTCCCTGAGATCGATGGTCGGCTCCCAGCCGAGCACTGCGCGGGCCAGCGAGATGTCCGGCTGGCGCTGTCGCGGATCATCCGACGGCAGCGGCGCAAACACCAGCTTGCTGCGTGACCTCGTCATCGCGACCACCTGTTCGGCCAATTCGCGGATGGTGAACTCGCGCGGATTGCCGATGTTGATCGGCCCGGTGAAATCGTTCGGCGTGTTCATCGTCCGGATCATCGCCTCGATCAGATCGTCGACATAGCAGAAGCTGCGGGTCTGGCTGCCGTCGCCATACAATGTGATATCGTTGCCGCCGAGCGCCTGAACGATGAAGTTGGACACGACGCGGCCGTCATTGGGGTGCATCCGGGGTCCGTAGGTGTTGAAGATCCGAACGACCTTGATCTTCAAGCCATGCTGCCGCCAATAGTCGAAGAACAGCGTCTCGGCGCAGCGTTTGCCTTCATCATAGCACGAGCGCAGCCCGACCGGATTGACGTGCCCCCAATAGGATTCGACCTGCGGGTGGATTTCCGGATCGCCGTACACCTCCGACGTCGAGGCCTGGAGGATCTTTGCCTTCACGCGCTTGGCGAGCCCGAGCATGTTGATGGCGCCGTGAACGCTGGTCTTGGTGGTCTGGACCGGGTCGAACTGGTAGTGGATCGGCGACGCCGGGCACGCCAGATTGTAGATCTGGTCCACTTCGACATAGAGCGGGAACGTGACGTCGTGGCGCATCATCTCGAACCGGGGATTGCCGATCAGATGGGCGATGTTGGCCCTGCTCCCGGTGAAATAGTTGTCGACGCACAGCACGTCATGCCCCTGCCCGACCAGCCGCTCGCACAAATGCGAACCAAGAAATCCGGCGCCGCCGGTCACCAACACCTTTGCCACGTCACTCTCTCTTCATGTCCGAGCTTGCTGCCGGTTGCCAGGTCCACGGCTGCCGACCGGCGGGAACGTAACCTGCTACATGCGAGCAATCGCCGCTCTGCGAACCGAACACGGTCCACTGGGTCACTTTCCAGACTGCGTGGCGGCGCAGCGCAGCGCCGGCGATGACGCAGTTGTTCCAGGGCGCCACGACGAACTGGATATCGTAGCAGCCTGGCGTGATGTTGGAGACGGTAAAGCCTCGCGACGGCGGCAACGTCCCCGCCAGCTGGTTCGGGCCCCATTGCCCTGCCCCGCATGGCGACACGTAAAGTTGCTGCAGCGGCACGTTCGACCCATTGACGATGGTGAACTCGGCAGCATTCGCGGCCGAACAGGACACCGCGGTCAATGCGGTCAAGATGAGCTGCCGATACCGTGTCTGATGCATGACGGATGATGCGCTGCGTGCTTTCATTGCAGTCTTCTGCCGCCAAAACAGCATAGCATCCACATCTTGCAGATTTGTGGCATTGCTCGTTGTAATTGTCGCTGGCGCGGGGCTGTTGGCGGATGGCTGCACGGTGAGCCTCATGCTGTCTTGCGACGCCAGAACGCATGCACTGTCAGATTGACCTTCAGCATTGGATCGGCGGCGGCTCGTTCGCCGGATCCGCCCGGCTGCATCAGCAATGCGTCGACGAAGACATAGGGTGTTCCGCTTTCGAGGCGGTAGAGCAATGCTTGCAGCGCCGACAGCGTGGCGTTCAGGGAGATCTGAAGCTTGATCGCGTCGCTCTTGTCGTCGCGATCGGCCGGAACCCCCGATGAGACCAGCACCGCGTGCTGACCCGCGACGAGGTCGGACAGATAGGCCTGGAATTGCGCCGTGGCGAGGCCGCTGGTCGGCGCGTCGAGGAATGCGATCGCCGGAGCTGGCAAATTCCTGATCTGTGCGCGCCGATTGGTGGCTGCCGGCCGCGACCGCGTCTCCAGGGCTGCAAGCTGATCGCGCAGCTCGGCGAGATGCTGCAAGGCGCCCGACCGTGCCTGCAATGCTCCCGCTACCGTGACCGCGGCGATCATCAGCAGCGCGCATAGCGCGCCTACCGCGAAGACCTGATCCCGATCGATATTCAAGTTGGGCTTCAGCTTGAACACCATTCACTCCCCATCGATCCGGACGTGCGGTTCCACCCGGGCCTCGATGTGGAACACGAAGCGGCCGCCATCGGCATTGCGCGTCGTCGGAGCGAAGAAATGCACTTCCTTGAAGTGCCCGGAGCGCTCCAGCGGCGCGATCAGCGACGGCGCATCGTCGGCAAGACCCACGATGCGCAGCGTCGGCCCATCCAGGTTCAATTCGGTCAGGTAGGACGTCTCCGGCAGCACGCGCGCCAGCGCCTCGATGACGACCACCGCAACCGGCGACGTCTCCTTTAGGGCGCGCGCCCGTTCAGCCGGGGCTAGCGCTGCAATCGGGCCGCGCGATGTGCTGCCCTTGATCTGACGCTGCAGCGTCGTGAGGCGCGCCTCGACAGCCTCGCTTTCGGTGTCCGCCGATGCCGCCGCCATGAAAGCCCAGATAGTCACGGCCAGTGTCAGGCAGATCGCCCCGCCGATCATGCCTCCGATCATGCCGCGCGTCCGCGCGAGACGGGTGTCGGTCGCGTCGGCAAGGCGGGACCACAGGGTTATCGCGGGCGCAGCGTCGCCGCGGCCGGCCCCCGCGACGACGCGATCGATCCGAAGCCCCAGCGCGCCGAGCTCGTTGCAGACTTCGTCGAGCGTGGCGCGCGAGGTGGCGAGGACCTGCACATTGAGAACGCCTGGATCCGCGCCAGCCACGACATTGAAGCCGTAGACGGCCTGGCTCGCCCGCCAGGGAAACAGCCGCTCGATCTGATTGCGCACGATACCGGCCAGCAGGTCTTTTGCCTGCGCGGGAACGCTCACCGCGCGCGAGACGATATCGGACGCTGTCAGCTCGAGGATGACGAAGGATTTTTGCGCGGCGCGGACGACCTCATCGGGCAGAGCGGCTCCGGCCGCAGAGCCTGTCCTGACCGTTCTCCGTGCGTCTGCAACAACCCACTCGCCGCCGTCTCTGCTGACCTTCAGCCACTGCCGGGCGCGGCGCCGCTCCTGCCAGCTAAGCAAGAGGCGGGCCAAGATATCGAACCAGCGCCGCACGATCGCATCGATGCCCATCAGCGCCCCTCCAGCGATGCCACGGAGCCCGTCCTCACGAACGGCGACACCGGAGTCCATGCCAAAACCCGGTACGGCTGCTTGTCGTCCGGAAGCACGACGATGAACGCTTTGGCCGCGGCGGTGTAGCCGTCGGTGGTGCCGGCGACGAGATCGACCGCAACGACATGCCTCGGCCCGACCTTCAGGTACTTTTGCGCAGCCCCGAGCACGAACGCGAGCCGCTCAGGATCGGCAAACGGCTTGCTGCGCATCTCGAGGAACGTCTCGAGCCGGTCCGCATCGAGCGACGGCAACGCCCGCAGCACCGCAACGGGGGCGGTGAGCGGATTGACGGTTTCGCTGCCGAACACGGTGACCAGCGGCGCGATCGCGGCGATCCATTCCGGCTGCACGCCGGCAACACCCGCAAGCTGTCCGATGTCGGTGAACGGTGAGGCGGCGGCCGGCTGGTCGGGCTTGGCCGCCGGCGGCTTCGCCCCATCGTTTGGCGGTGCCTGCGCGTCCGTCGCGCGAAGCGCCACGATCCGCTGCGCCACGGCGCCGGCATCGCCTTCGTCTGCACCGGCATAGCGCAGCAACGACGCCAGCAATTCGGCGGGAGCCTTTCCGATGTCGATGCGGCCGCCTTCGTCGCTCACGGTGATGCGCACCGATCCGGTCGCGAAAGTCAGCGTTGTGCCGCGTTCGGTCAGCTGCGTGTCTTTCAGGGCATTGACGATGCCGGCGGCAGCCTCGAGCCCGGCCGTGAGCAGCCCGTCGGCCTGCACGCGATCGCGGTCGATGCGGATGATACCGACGAGGCTGCGAAACGTCGTCGACGTCGCCATGGCGAGCGCCGAGCACAGTGCAATGGCCCACAGCACCGCGAGCAGGATCATGCCGCGCTGGCCGTGACGGCTGCTCATCCGCGTTCTCCGGCTGGCGCATCCTTGGCCGCAGTCGGCTCCTTGGCCGGCTCCGACTTGCCTCCGGCTACGCATTTGGCGCTGGCCCCCGGCTGGGCGCAGTCGTTCGGCGCGTCGGCGCGAACGACGAACTGAAGGCCAGGCACGAGATCGGCGCCGCTGGCGCGGTCGCGGATCGTCAGCCGCACCAACCGCGGCAGCAATGGTTGTCCGCTCCATGTCCGGCGCCAGGTCAGCGCGCCATCCGGATCCGGGCTGGCAAAGGCAAAACTGATGTCGACCTGCCCTTCAATCAAACGCACCGGGTCTTGCAGCGCGGCGCTCGCGAATGGCGTTTGCGGCCCGCGCCAGCGGGCGCGGCGACGAACCAGATAGCTGACGCCTTCGGCCTGCTCGACGTGCAGGCTGACAATCTCTTCGCTGCGGACCCCGGCGACCGATGCGCCGGCCGAGACAAACTTCACCTCGGAGGCGTCGCCGTCGAACGCGGCCGCCGCGTCGCCGCCATCCCCAGCCTGTTGCACCTGGCGAGCCGCCCCCAAGTCCGCCGCGAGGCGGTCGACGGCGAGCAGCAGCTGGTCCGCTCGTCCGACCACGCCCGTCCTGCGGTCGAAATTCAGCGCGACGTTGTTGATCAGCGCCGCCGTCGCGATGATCACCGCCGAGCCGATGGCCAGCGCCGCAAGCACCTCGATCAGCGTGAAGCCGTGCGCGGCACGCCAGCGCCGGCGGGCGGTTGCAGTCATTCCTCAGCTCCCAATCCGAGCCGCAGGGTATCGGCGCGGACCACCTGCCCCGGTCCCCACGACACTGACGCAACGAGATGGAACGCGATCCAGTTCACAGGCTTGTCGCCTGGCCGCTCCTTCTTGTCCGCCGCGATCGGCGCCGCCACCTCGCGCTTGGCGACCATTGCGTCAATGAACATCGGCTCGGCCGTCACCGACCAGCGCAAGCCGCCGGTCTCGCCGTCACGCGTCCCATTTGCGAGAACAGCGCGATCCAGCGGTGCGTCGAGAATGGTGCGCAACAGGGTCTGTGCGGCGATGCGGCCGTCGAGCCTGTCTGCAATGCGGCGCGCATAAAACAGATGCGGACCGAGCACGGACACGAACGCCAGCAGCAGCGCCAATGCCACCAGCGCCTCGATCAGGGTGAACCCGGCCCGTGCCGCGCGAGCTTCAGGGCACATCGACCGCAACCCGGCCGTTGTACCAGTTGACGTTGACCTCATAGCGCACATTCTCCCAGGAGAATTTCAACACCGCGCCGGTGGAGGCGCCGTCCGGCTCGAACCGGACGACCGCTCGCCGTCCCGACCAACGCTCGTCCACGCCGGTCACGTCGACCATGACGTCGCGGGGAATCTCGATTGCTCCGCTCTGTCCGACCAGCGTCCGCGCAGGTCCGTCGAGCGATATGAACCGGCTCTGTCCGGTCAGGACCGCAGCAAGCCGCTCGCGCCGCAGCAGCGCGGCGGTCTCGAGCGTCAAGGCCTTCAACTTGCCGCGCCCGGTGCCCGGAACCATCGCCACCACGAGCGACGCCATCATCGAGATGATCAGCATCACCGCCATCATCTCGATCAGGGTGAAGCCGGCACAGGATCCGGTGGTCGTGGTTCGCGTCATCGGTCCCTACATCGCGAGCTCGGTGATGCTGAGAAGCGCGCTCATGATCGACACGATCAGCGTCCCGATGCCGATGCTGACGACGATGATGGTGATCGGCCCGATCGCCCCCATCAGCCGGTCGAGCCCGATGGCGAGCCGCTGCTCGTAGAGCTCCGCCGCATGCTGCGCGATCGCCGACAGGTCGCCGGTCTCGTCGCCGACCCTGAGCATGCGAACCGCAAGCGGCGGCACCAGGTCGCTCTCGGCC
The DNA here is from genome assembly GCF_020329505.1 of Bradyrhizobium semiaridum. Lineage (GTDB taxonomy): Bacteria > Pseudomonadota > Alphaproteobacteria > Rhizobiales > Xanthobacteraceae > Bradyrhizobium > Bradyrhizobium semiaridum. The sequence continues at coordinate 35,666 of NZ_JAGKJJ010000001.1, read as the reverse complement.
AGCGCCTCGATGAAACGCCGGCCGTTGCGCACCTGCTCGTGCACCTGCTCGACTGCTGCCGCGTAGCGCGGCTCGGTCATGATATCGCGCAGGATCTTCAGCGCGGTCGGCAACGCGACGCCGTTCTCGACCAGGAGGCCCAGTGTGCCGATGAAGCGCGCGGTGCGGCGGTCGTGCATCGGCCCGGACACGCCGGGGATGGCGCTGAGCACGCTCATCAGCCAGGCCCGCGCCGCCGGCTGGCGCAGGATCAGCCAGCCGAGCAGCAACACCGCTCCGCAGCTCCCCAAAAAGGTTTCGAGATTGGCGCGCAGCCAGGTCGACATCGAGAGCGCGAAGGCGGCACCCGAATTGAGTTTTCCGCGCAGCTCGGTGAACACGGACTCGAACTGCGGCACCACGTAGAGCAGAAAGAAGAACAGAATGACCAGCGCCGATCCGACCAGGAACATGGGATAGCGGATCGCGGCCGAGATCCGCTGCGACAGCTGCTCGCGCCGCGTCCGGTCCTCGACGATTGCCCGCAACACCACTTCCAGCTTGCCGGAGGCTTCTCCGGCGCGCACCATCGCGATGTAGATCGGCTCGATGATGTGGTTGTGGCGGTCCAGCGCCTCGGCGAAGCCGTCGCCGCCCGAGACCGCCGAGCGCAACCCGCCGGCAAAGCGGGACACCGCCTTGTTGGTGTCCTCCTCCAGCGTCTGCAGCGCCGCCTCCAGTGTCAATCCGGAGCGGAGCAGCAGCGCCAGCAGGCGCAGGAACGTCGTCAGTTCGCGCTGTCGGGGCAGGGCCCCACTTGAGATAGCCCCTTGCAGCGCCTTGCGGCCTGCAATCTCGGCCTCGACCGGCAGGTGGCCGAGATACTCGATCCGCCGCAGCACCTCCTCGCGCGTCGGCGCGTCGACGTCACCGAGGATGATCTCCCCGGCCTTGGTCAACGCGCGATAGCGGTAGTGCGGCATGATTGCCCTATAGGCTCATGGTCAGGCGGAAGATTTCGTCAAGCGTGGTCTGCCCGGCACGCAGTTTCCCGACACCGTCCTCGGTCATGGAGGTCATGCCCGCGCGCCGCGCCGCAGCCTCAAGGTCGGAGGCGTCGGTTTTCGGGCCGATCGAGCGTCGCAGCGCAGGGCCGATCTCCATGATCTCGAACACGCCCTTGCGTCCGCGGAAGCCGGTCGAGCCGCACCAGTCGCACCCCTTGGGCCGGCAGACCACCTCGCCCGCCTCGATGCCGAGCGCGGTGTAGCGCTCGTCCGCGGCGATATCGGCCGCCGACAACGCGTAGCTTTCCTTGCAATGGTCGCACAGGATCCGCACCAGCCGCTGCGCCACGATCACGCGCGCGCTGGATGCCAGCAGGAAGCTCTCGATCCCCATGTCGATCATGCGGGTGATGGCACCCGCCGCGGTATTGGTGTGCAGCGTCGTCAGCACCAGATGGCCCGTCAGCGCGGCGTGGACGCCGATATGAGCCGTCTCTGAATCGCGCATCTCGCCGACCATGATGACATCGGGATCGAGCCGCATGAACGAGCGGAGCGCCGACGCGAATGTCAGCCCGATGCCGGGATGCACCTGGGTCTGGGTGATGCCCGGAATCTGATACTCGACCGGATCCTCGATGGTCAGGATCTTGCGGGTGGGCTCGTTGATGACAGCGAGTGACGCCGCAAGCGTGGTGGTCTTGCCGGATCCCGTCGGCCCGGTGACGATGACCATGCCGTAGGGCGCCAGCAACGCCTTGCGCAACACCGCCTCGTCGTGCGTGCTGAGACCGATCTGGTCAAGCGTCACCAGGCCGGCCCCCTTGCGCAACAGGCGGATGACGGCGCACTCGCCGTACATCGTCGGCATGGTCGCGACGCGCAGATCGATCTCGCTGCCGCCGACCACGATGTGCGCCCGACCGTCCTGCGCCAGGCGGCGCTCGGTGATGTTGAGGCCCGCCATGATCTTGAGGCGCGACAGGATGCCCTTGGCCATGCTGATCGGCGGTGCCGGCACGTTCTTGAGCATGCCATCGACGCGCAGCCGAACCTGCAGCGCGTTTCCGGCCGGCTCGATGTGCAGATCGGTCGCGCGCTGCTCGACAGCGAGACGCAGCAGATCGTCGAGCGCCCGTACCACCGGTGCACCGCGTGCGAGGTCGCGCAGATTATCGAGATCGTCCTCACCCGCAGCCGCACTGGCCTGCGGCGCGGCGTCATTCGCCCGGTCAGGCTCCAGACGCAGCGAAAGCGCGGCCTCCAGGTCGTCGGCCGTCGCCACCGCAAGCGCGATCGATCGGCGCAGCGCAAGCGCAACCGCCCGCAACGTCTCATCATCGACGGGGGCGGCGACCGCAACTCGCAGGGTCCCGCCGGCGCCCTCGTAAGGGAAGAGACGCTCCTCCCGCAGAAATCGCGTCGACATCTCACCGCCGGCGAACCGCCCATCTACAAGGTCGTCGCGGCGGACCCGATCGCAGCAATAGAAGCTGGCCAGTTCGTCGGCCAGCGCCGAGGGCGTGAGCTTCGTGATCGCGCCCCAGTCGACACTACCGGCCGGCCCGTCGGCGGTCCGGGCCCGGCCGACGCTGTCCTCCTTCTGGCCTTCGCGTAACGCTCCCCTGCCCGCAAGATACGTCATGAAATCGATCGGCGGCACCGCTGGTGTCGCAGGCGCATTGCTTTCAGGCGCTAGCATCGCACAGCTCCATCGGGCCTGAGCCAACCGCCGCTCTGCGCCGGCGCACGAAGCGACATGAGACGATGATGATCGACGGCCACGCCAACGGGGATGTAGCAGCCGGGACTCTGCTTCCCAACCGCACGGTATTCGTCTGCGGCCTTGCGGCCGTGGCGCTGCTGACCGCGGCAACGCTGCCTTGGCCCGACGCGCTGGCCTCGACCATTCTCGGCGCGCTCATGGTTGCCGGCGCCGATGTGGACGCTCGCAGCTTGCTGCTTCCCGACCTCGTCACCGGGGGTGCTCTGGCGGCCGGGCTCGTCGCCGCCGCGGCATTCGATCCGCTCGATCGCCGGAGCGCGCTGATGGCGGCTATCGGCGGCGCCATCCTGGTCGGCACCGCGCTCTGGCTGATGCGCGCAATCTACCAGTGGCTGCGGCAGCGCGAAGGTATCGGCCTCGGCGACGTCAAGCTCGCGGCCGCCGTGGGAGCGTGGCTGCCGCTCGATGCGGTGCCGTTGTGCTTCGCATTGGCGAGCTGTGCCGCCCTGGTCGCCGTGCTGCTGGCTCGGTTGCGTACCGGTTCCATTGTAAGCACGGCCACACTTCCGTTCGGCGCCTTCCTGTGCCCTGCCCTCTGGCTGGTCGACTACGCCTTGCGAATGCTCGCGGCTTCGCCCCTGATCTGAACGTGTCCGATGCGAGCGGTGAAAACCGCGCGCGTCAAGCGCGGCGCGAGGCGTGACCGTCTCGGCGCATCTGAGGATGCAGGCTGACCTTCCCATGGCACGTCACCTGCCCTCACCCAGCGGCCATCGCCGCGCGAGCGCCGTATTATCGTCGACCGAGGGCACGCGCAGCGCACGATCCCTCCGGCCGAACGGGCTCCGGCGCCGCAAGGCGTCGCCGCGCATCCGCGCGTTGCGATCGAGACAGACCGCGCAGTGTGCCAGCGCCTGCTTGAGTTCGACCTGCACCGTACGCACGCTGACGCCGAAGCGCTCCGCCACATGCTGCAACGGCGTCTCGTCAACGCATATCGCCATGAATATCTCCCGACGACGGGCCGGCAGTTCCTGGATCGAACGTTTGAGCGCGTCGATCTCTGACCGCGCCTCGATGATCCTGTCCGGCCCGGGTGCCTCGTCCGGCAAATCGAACAGCGGATCGACCTCCCGCACCGTGCGGCGACGCCGTTCCGCGACGCGCCGGTTGCTGATGGCGCTCATCGCGACGCGAAACAGATATGCCTGCAGATCGCGAACGGGACCGATGCCATCCGCATTGCTCAATCGCAGGAACGTATCCTGCAGGGCTTCGTTGGCGAGATCGGCAGATCCAGTCCGCCGCGTCAGACGCTGTTTGAGATCGTCGTAAGTTGCGACGAGGAGCGTGAGCAACGCCGCTCGAGTGGTGTCGCTCATTGCAGGGACCCGATCCCCAACCGCAGCATCTGGTACGCTTCCATTCGGTCGCGCCGCTTCTAGCCGCAGTTAATGACATGGCAATGAAACCACAGCGAGCACTTGCATGATGACACACCTCGCTACAACCGGCGACACGCATTCGATCGATTCTGGCCCATGCAAGTTGCGACAAAGCCGGGCGCGTATCGACGGCGGGCACATATCTGCCCGCTCGATCGGCACCGCGATGTTCCGCACATGCGTGACTGCGCTGGTTCACAACGAGGCGCATGTCACGACACACCGTTGATGACCGCGATCCGGCTGGATGCTTGTGCGCGTTCCATTCCGCGCACGGCCTCAGCACTTTCCGCGTCGATGATCAGCGCTCCGCGGAAGCTGCTCGCGGCATCGTCGGCGCGATTGAGCACGAGATAGAGCTCGCCAAGCGCGCAATGCGCGGACAGGCGCTTGGGGTCGAGCGCAACCGCGTGTTTCAGGCTGATTTCCGCGCCCTGCGCATTGCCGCGCGCGGCGCAGGTGCGGCCCAGCGCCTCATAGAATTCCGACGACTGCCGCTGATTGATCCTGGTCGCCGCCAGGAAATGGTTCATGGCGTCATCGAGATCGCCGAGCTGACACAGAGCTAGTGCATATTGGGAATGCAGCGCATCGCTGCGTGGCGCGAGTTCCAGCGCCCTCCCGTAGTGCTCACGAATGAGCCGGTTCCTCATGCCCGCGTCCAGGCCCGCCTGACCGTGATCGCCGAGCTTGCTCAATGCCATCGCGTAGGCCGCATGCACGTCGGCATTCTCCGGTGCGAGTGCAATTGCCCGGGTGTACTCGGCGAACGCCTGTTCGGTTCTGCCGGCCGCCATCAATGCCTCGGCTAGCCCGATCCTTACCGGCACGAGGCCGGGAGCAAGGTCCGCGGCGATCCGCAAGCGCTTGAGCGCAAGCGTGCCCTGGCCTGAATCGATCTCGAGCGCAGCGAGATTGCACAACGTGTTGACGTGCCGGGGATCGAAGACGAGAACTTGCTCAAACAGCTTCCTTGCACGATCGAGATTGCCAGCTCTCTGGTGTCGGCAAGCCTCGACGAACAGCGCGTCGCAGAGCACCGGATCATCCGGCACGCGCCGCGGCGCCACCATCCGCAACGCCGATGCGAGAACCGGATCGTTGGTCTGCTCCTCGGACCGAGGCGCTGCAGCGTCGACGAACGACCACAGCGCCTTGCACAGCCGTCCGATCACCTCGCCCCAGTCGCCCGAATTGATCTGCCGGAACAGACGTGCCTGCGGATACCACGGCGTATCGTCGCAGCCCCTGGACCAGCGCCAGTCGCTGCCCTTGGCGAGCAGGATCCAGACCGGCTTGCCCATCGCGCCGGCGAGATGCGCGATCGCGCTGTCGACCGTGATCACGAGATCGAGATTGGCGACAATCGCGGCGGCGTCGGCGAAGGAGCTGGGGTCGATCTGCGCGCCGGCATCGACGATGGCATCGTCGAATTCAGTCAGCTGGTTTTGTCCGGGTCCGACCTGCAGGCTGACGAAGCGTGCGTTCGGGCAGTCGAGCAACGGCCGCAGTCGATCGAACGGCAGCGAACGATGCGAGTCATGGACGTGAGCCGGATTGCCTTGCCAAACCAGGCCGACGGATGAGCCTGAGTAGGCTCCCAGCCGCTCGTGCCACCGCAGGACCAGGTCCGGATCAGCCGCGACATAAGGAACCGTTGCCGGAACTGTATCGCTCTGCGTTGCGAAGATGAATGGTAGCGACATCAGAGGGATGTGCACGTCGAATGCCGGCGCGTCCTCGTCCGCATCAAGGACGTCATCGACGCCGGCGACGGTTCGCAGCAACGGCAGCAAGGCCCTTTGCGCGCGCAGGATCACGCGGCCGCCACGCGCCTTGACCATCGGCGCGTAGCGCACGAACTGCAGGGTGTCGCCGAAACCTTGCTCGAATTGCAGCAGGATCGCCTTGCCGGCGAGATCTTCGCCCTTCCACAGCGGACAATCGGTCGCCAGCAGATGCTTGCTGAGCTGCGGCTCCTTCAGGCGCCATTCGAACTCCGCCCACGCCGCCGGCCAGTCGCCGCGCGCGAACAAGCAGATGGCCAGCATGGTGTGCAGGTCGGCGCGCTCCGGATGCCGCGCAAGCGCATCGCGCAGTAACGCCATCGCCTCATCGCTGCGGTCGATGTCATTCAGCAGAGAGGCAAAATCGACCACAGGCCTGATATCTTCCGGCGCGACTGCCCGCATCTCGCTGAAGGCGTCGCAGGCGAAATCCGTCAAGTGCACGGCGACCAACGCACGGGCGATGCCAAGCAGCGCCGTGGCATTGCTCGGCTGCAGTGTCAAAGCGGCCGCATAGGCGGCGAGCGCTTGCGGATACTGGCGCGCCTTGAGCAGGAGGGCACCGAGATTGGCATGCGCCTCGCCGTCTGCGGGATCCAGCCTGATTGCCTCGTCGAGCAGGTCCAGCGCCTGCTCATCTTCCCCGCGCTGCAACGCGATCAAGCCGCGCAGATGCAGCAGACGCTGCCGCACCAGAGGTTCCTGCGCGATGGTTTCGAGCAGCACTTCGGCGCTGTCGAGCTGCCCTTCGCGCAACAGCGCCCCTGCACGATTGGCGATGGTCTGGATGAACTCCAGGCGTCGTTCGGACGGAGCCTGATTCAGCATGGAAAGGCCGGCGCGCAACGCCTGCGCCTCGCTGATCGCTGCCTCTGACATCGGTGCGGTCCTATCCCTCGCTTGTCCGCATGATCCTGGCCGTTCGGCTGTCGCAGCGCTGGTCGGACTTATCCCCTGCTACGCCGCATCGCGTGCGATGCGCGCCGCGCACCAATCAGTCCACAGCCGCATCAATTCGCGCGACAGGTTGCCGGCGAAGCGCGGTGCGTCGCATAACGGCGAGGCGGCGACGCGGTCACGCAGGCCACGACGCAACTCGTCGAGTTCTTCGCGCCGCCGCGTCCAGCCGACCGCCTTCGCGACATAGTCGTCGATGCTGTGGGCACAGAAGTTGCCGAGCCCCGCCGCGGTCAAATGGGCGGCCGAGTGGCGGCCGGCAAAGGTATCCCCGACGAAGGTCACCGTCGGAACACCCATCCACATCGCTTCGAGCGTGGTCACGCCTGCCGAATAAGGGAACGGGTCGAGCGCGAGATCAACCTCGCCATAGGCCTGCAGCAACTTCGGCTGCTCGGCCTCGCCCACCAGTTCGACGCGCTCGGGCGGCACCCCGCCCTCGCCCAGCACGCGGTAGATGGCCTCGCGCGTGCTCGTCTCACCGAGACCGCCATAGACCATCAGGATACGCGAGTCTGGCACCTGCTCGAGAATGCGCGCCCAGGCCCTGCCGACTTCGCTGTTGAGCTTGGCGGGACGATTGAAGCAGCCGAAGGTGAAGCGGCCGCCACTCAAGCTTGGCAATGGCGCTACATCGGGGGCCGTCTCGGGCGGGTGGTAGCAGACGTAGCAGTCCGGCAAGCGGATCGGCCGCTCGACATAGGTCGCGTCATGCTCCGGCGGAATTTCCACGGGATCGGCGATCAGGCCGTCATAGGTATCGAGCCCGACGGTTCCGACATAGCCGGCCCAGCCGAGCTGGATCGGCGCCGCACGCGCGGCGAACAAGGAGAGACGGCTGCCGGCGGTGTGGCCGGCGAGATCGAACAGCACATCGATGCGATCGTCGCGGATCTGCTGGCCCAGCGTCGCCTCATCCATTCCGGACACATCGCGCCACGAGACAGAGATTTCCTTGTAGCGCTCGCTGAAATCATCATCCATCCGCTTGCTGTCGGTCTTGTAGCAGCAGATCTCGTAGCCGAGCGCCGCCAGCGCTTCGAACGCGCGCAACACCAGGAACGACACGGCATGGCGATGCAGGTCGGCCGACACCAGCCCAAGCCGCGGCTTTCGCATCGAGTCCGGCGAGTTCGGAAAGGCGAGACGATCCATCGGCGCCTGCGGGCGATAAAGCGCCGCCCAGCGCTTGTGCTCGCGCAACAACTCCTCACGGGTGACGCCGGGCTTGTGCTGGAGCGCGAACAGCAGGGTGCCGGCGACCGCCGCGTTTGCAGGATCGAGCTCGCCGGCGCGCCGATAGGCGGCGACGGCTTCCTCGACCCGGCCCTGCCCGAGCACGCCAAAACCCTTGGCCACATGATGTTCGGCGCGCAGCGGATCGATGTCGAGCGCGCGGTCGATGTAGCCGAGCCCGCGCTCGAACTGGCGATGGTTGATCAGGAAGTGGCCGAACAGGTACTGCGGCAAGGCGACATTCGGCGCGCCGTCGGCGGCAAGCTCGAACAACCGTCCCGCCTGCTGTTCGCGTGCGGCGGCTCCGAAGTTCATGCCGAGTTCGAGGATCGCCTTGTAGTTCTGGCTGTCGAGCGTCGAAGCCGCGCGAAGATCGTCGACCGCCTTGTCGAACTTGCCGTCCATCACATGGGCGAGGCCGCGGGTGCGATAGGCCTCGACGTAACCGGCATCGAGCGCGATCGCCTTGTCGAGCGCCTCGATCGCCTCGCCGCGCCGGCTTTCCGTGAGGAACGCGAGGCCGAGGCTGTATTGCGCGAGCGGCATGTTCGGCATCAGCCGCAGGCCCTCCTGCAGATAGGGGATGCCGTCGCGCGTGCGTCCGGTGCGCGCCAGGCAGGTGCCGATTTCGGCGAGTGCCGGGGCGTGACTGGGTGTCACCCTGAGTTCGGCCATGAATGCCTCGCGCGCATCGTCGAAGCGATCGAAGCGGCACAGCGCGACGCCCTTGCAGTAGTTGAAACCGGCTTGCTCGGGCGCCAGCCGCGCCGCCTCGTTGAATGCGCGCAGCGCCTGGCGCCAGCGATCCTGTCGTGCATGCGCGACGCCCTGCTGATGCAGATCCTGCGCGCGCCGAAGGTTGGATGAGGGAAGTTCACGTGGCGTATTTGTGAAGGTTTGAAGCACAGGTCGCGCCAGAATCGCATGGCCGCCATGCTCCACGTGAATCGCAAGTCGCCCGCTCGAATTGTCTTCCATGTGGGAGGCCCCGCTTGAGAGATCGCGCGAAGGTCGTGCCGTAGACCGGGAGTCCATAGATCAACTTGCGGCGCATTGCCAAGAATTATTTCAGTCAAAGATTGAAAATAATCTCTGCGCATAGCCAAAGATTGAGTTGTCTATCAGGTGTGAAGACAATCATCGGCGACTAGGGCATCACGTCGACGTTCGAGATACCTATTTCTTCTTTGAATCAAGCAAGGATTCACGAAGAAAGTAGCAAACAACTTCAACTAATCTGAAGATTACTTTGCGATCTCGTAACGGCGGGATGACGACGCGCGTCCGGTGACCAACCCACAGGATGAGTGAAATGAAACTGCAATCCAAAGCCCTGCTCGGCACCGCCTCGGTGCTCGCGCTGTTCGCTTCGGCGGCCAGCACCACACCTGCCAATGCCCAAGCTTCCGCAGCCACCCGTCCGATCTACTTCGGCGGCAGCACGCTCGCCTCGGAAGCGTTCCGGCAGATCTTCGACTGCTACTCGCACGGCATTGTCGGTTCCGGCACCGCCTACAGCGACGGCTTCCAGTTCGGGACCGCTGCGACGCCGGGCATCATCCCGACCACCTGCAACACCATCGCGACCACCCAGGTGAACGGCCTGTATGCCGGCGTCGGCTCCGGCAACGGCGTTCGCGGCTTCATCGCCAACAATCCGCAGCAGTGGTACGGCGGCACGATCACTCCGCCCGGGTCGGGCACCGCGACCGTCACCGCGTACCTGCCGGCCCTGCAGCCGTCGCTGATCGACCTTGCCAACAAGGGCACGCCGACGACGGTGTTCGGCTCCTATCCGTATCCGCGCGTTGACGCCGGCCTCTCCGACTCGCCGCTGGCGATCGCCTCCGGAGCCACGACGCTGACGACGGTGTCGATCGGCCTCACCCCGACGCAGGGCTGGATGGTTCCGTCGACCAGCCCGACCACCTATGTCACGCTGGCCAACCTCACGGTTTCCTCGGCCACGTCGACGGTCAGCTACAACCCGACCGCCTTCGGCCCCGTCATTCAGATCCCGGCCTTCGAGGTCAACGTCGCGATCGCGGTCAACACCGGCGGTCTCGACCAGAACCATTCGGCCGTCGCCCGCACCGGCACCACCCTGCCAGGCACTCAGAACGACCAAGGCGCCGCCATCCAGCTCACCGCGGGGCAGCTCTGCGCCATCTACTCCGGCTTGGTGACCGACTGGAACGACACCACCGCCAACAAGGTGCCCTACCTCACCCGTGGTCACGATCCCGCTCAGGCCGGTGACGGCCAGCCCGCGCTCGGTGCGTTCAGCGACGCCAATGGCAAGCCGACCGGCTCCGGAACGGATGCTTACTCGTCCACGTCCAAGGCCATCACGATCGTCTATCGCTCGGACGGCAGCGGCACGAGCTTCATCCTGACCAACTATCTCAAGAGCGTCTGCCCGCTGCTCGATCCGAACGACAACAACAAGTACGTGTCGATCTTCGGTGCAGCGAACCTGCCAAGCAACAACTTCAGCGCCCTGATCTCCAACGTCAACGCCTTCCGCACCAACGGCTCGACCATCACGTCGACCTGGATCGGCGCGAACGGCAGCGGCGGCGTGGCATCTGCGGTCAGCGCCAACGACGCAGCGAAGGGGGGCCGGGTCGGCTACGTCAGCGCCGACTTCACCTTCCCCTACACCACGACGGTTGCTGGCGTCACCGCGCCGCTCTCGGCGGCGCTGCAAAACGAACAGCTGCGCATCGCCGGCACCACAGTTCCGGACAACACCACGCCCACCACGCTCGAGTTCATCGCCCCGACGCCGGGCGGCGCCCTCGCGGCGTGGAGCGACACCAGGCTCCGGGCCACCGCTACGACCTGGACCTGGGCCGACTTCAACATCTACAACAACACCTTCACCGCCACGACCACGCAGGGCGGCCTGGTGCTGTTCGGCCAGTCAGTGCTGCCGCTCAACAACGTTGCGGGTGGCTATCCGCTCAGCGGCACCACCTTCCTCGACCTCTATAGCTGCTACAGCACCACGGCGGGCGTCGCGCCGGATAGCAACCGCGTTACCAGCCTGGTCAACTTCCTGAGCTGGTACTACGGCACGTCGGATACGCGGCCCACGACCGTGATGCAGCGCGCTGGCTTCAACCCGGTCCCGGCCGGTTACTCGTCGCTGATCAGGAGCAAGTATCTGAACAGCCTCGCCAGCACCCGCATCGCCGCGGGCGGCACGGCGGGCACTGGCTGCGCCAGCGCCAGCGGCGCGCTGTAAGCCAACGCATCACATCCAACGACAACGACCGGGCGCCTCGATCGAGGCGCTCGTTTTTTTTGGCCGAAGCAATGGCTGAAACCATGCGGTCGGGGCCGCCCGATCTCCGTTGCGCAGCGGAAGGCAGACACGGGCACGAAACCGGAGAGACACCTGCGCATCACGCCGCGTGAGATTGTCTTGAAGGTGCAAGCAGTGCGTGTGGGGCGCGACAAATCCCGCGCCTGCCTGACCAACAACCGGGAGCATGACAATGAAGATGCAATCGTTGGCGACGCACCTCCGTGATACAACCTCCGTGCTGGCGCTGTCGGTGACGGCGCTGTTCGCCTCGTCGAGCACGCCCGTGCACGCCCAGGCTACGTTGGCCACACGGCCGATCTATTTCGGCGGCAGCACGCTCGCCTCGCTGGCGTTCCGCCAGATCTTCGACTGCTACGCACACGGCATCGTCGGCTACGGCACCCCGTACAGCGACGGCTTCTCGCTGCCAACCTTCTGCAACACCATCACGACGACGCAGGTGAACGGCCTCTATGCCGGCGTCGGCGCCGGTAACGGCATGCGCGGCTTCATCGCCAACAACCCGCAGCAGTGGTACGGCGGCACGATCACGCCGCCGCCATCGGGCACTGCGTCGATCAACTCGTTCCTGCCTGCAACTCAGCCGTCGATGATCGATTTCGCCCATACTGGATCGCCGGCCACTGTGTTCGGCAGCTATCCGTATCCGCGCGTCGATGCCGGACTCTCGGAAGCACCGCTGGCTATCTCTCCCGGAGCGACCACGCTGACGGCCGTGTCGATCAGCCTCAGCCCGACGCAAGGCTGGCTCACCCCGGCCGGCGCACTATCAGTCTTGACCGTCAGCAGCAGCACAGCAGTCGTCAGCTATAACCTGGCCGCCTTCGGTCCGATGATCCAGGTCCCGGCGTTCGAGGTCAACGTCGCGATCGCGGTCAACACGGGCGGACTCGACCAATTGCACTCCTCCGTTCCCCGCACTGGCACCACGCTGCCGGGTACCCAGGCCGACCAGGGCGCCGCCATTCAGCTCACGGCGGCACAGCTCTGTGCGATCTACTCCGGCCTCGTGACCGATTGGAGTGACACGACGGCCAACAAAGTCCCCTACCTCACTGCTGGCAATCTTGCTCCCCCTAACAACGGCGTGCCCGCGCTCGGCGCCTTCAGCGACGCCAATAGGAACGCGGCAGGCTCGGGAACAGATCCTTACTCGTCCGCGCCCAAGACCATCGTTGTGGTCTTTAACACTGATGCAAGTGGCGAGAGCTATATCCTGACCAACTACCTCAAGATGGTATGCCCGCTGCTCGATCCAAACGACAATATTAAGTACAGGTCGATCTTCGGGGCAGCGAATCTCCCAAGCTCCAGGTTTTCCAACCTGATCGCCAACATCAATGCCTTCCGCGGAAGTGGCTCGACCATTACGGCGACCTGGATCGGCGCAGTCGGAAGCAGCGGCGTTGCGTCCGCGGTCAGCGCCAACGATGCCGCCAAGGGTGGCCGGGTCGGCTATGTCGGCGCCAACTTTACCTATCCCTACACAACCATTGTTGCCGGGGTCACGGCCCCGCTTTCGGCGGCGTTGCAGAACGAGAACCTCCGTATCAGTGGCACCACTGTTCCGGACAACACCACGCCCAACACGCTCGAATTCATCGCTCCGACCCCGGGCGCGGCTCAAGCCGCCTGGAGCGACACGAGGCTCCGAACTCCGACCTCGGATTCGTTCGACTTCAACATCTACAATCACACCTTCAGCACCACGACCACGCAGGGCGGCCTGGTGCTGTTTGGCCAATCGGTGCTGCCGCTCAACAACGTTGCGGGTGGCTATCCGCTCAGCGGCACCACCTTCCTCGACCTCTACAGCTGCTACAGCACCACGGCGGACCCCAACCGCGTCACCAGCCTCGTGAACTTCCTGAACTGGTTCTATAGCGCCACCGACACCCGCCCAATGACGCTGATACGGTCTGCCGGGTACAACCCCGTGCCGGCCAGCTATGCTTCTCTCATCAGAAGCAAGTATCTGGTACCCCTGAGCGCCAATCGGATCGCGGCGGCGGGGACGGTTGCAACAGGATGCGTCACCGCCACCGGCGCGCTGTAAGCCACTTGCTGACGACCTAGAACACCACCACGGCTGGGCGCCGATTGAGGCGCCCAGCCCCACGTCGGGAATGAGATTCTCGCACGCTCGAATTCCTCTCCATCCGGCAAGACCAGCGATCCAGTCAACATCGAAGTCGGCAGGCAAGCCGAACAGTGACGCGCGCGACTAAAGCTCGCCGTATGCTATGCATCGATCATCAGCGGCCAAGGAGCAGCTGTTTGCGCGCGCCAGGCACACTGATCCTCGCGGCAAAAATTAGACGAGCGCCGCTGCGCTTCGCATCGATTCAAATTGTCTAAGAGGTGTGAGCACTGCACTGGCGTCGTCGATACGGCGCGGAGGGTTCTGCCCTGCGCGTCTTGCTGCACCATGTTTTAGGGACTTCCGCGAAGGTCTTCATCGTCAATCAATTCATCACGTCGAGCACGATCTTCAAATCCCGAGACCGTGAGACAGGTCGCGCGGCGCTGCATCACATCGTCAAACAGGGAGTTAAGAACATGAAGACGACATCCTTCGCCGGGCGCCTGCTGGGCACGACCTCGCTGGTCGTGCTGTCGGCGGCGGCCATCCTCGGCGCGCAGCACCCCGCTGCGGCGCAGACCACGATCTCGAACGGCATCTACGGCGGCGGCAGCACGCTGTCGTCGCTGGCGCTGCGGCAGCTGTTCGACTGCTATGCCGGCACCACGGTCGCGGGCGACGGCCAGAGCTTCTCGCCGGCCTTCACCATCGCGCCGCCGAGCCCGAACCTGCTGCCGACGAGTTGCACGCAGTTCTCCACCCCGGTCGAAGGCATGTTCGCCGCGGTCGGCGCCGGCAACGGCCAGCGCGCCTACATCGCCAATGATCCGCACCAGCTGTTCCGTGGCAGCCCGGACTCGGCGCCGGCGCTGGTGCGCAAGCCGTCGGCCAAGCCACCGTTCCGCGACACCGCCAATCCGAACTTCAAGAGCTATCCCTACCCGCGGCTCGACTTCGCCACCAGCGACCTGCCGCTCGCCAGCTCGGTCTCGAGCCTGACCACGATCTCGTTCAGCAACTTCCTGCCATCGACCAACTGGCAGAACACGCTGTTGATCGCGGCGCTGAGCAAGTCGACCGCAAGCTTCAACACCGCGTCGGTCGGTGCGCCGATCCAGGTCCCCGCCATGGAGGTCCCGGTCGCGATCGCGGTCAACACCTCGAACTCGGCCTCGGGCGTGACCTGGACCAACCAGTCGGCGCTGTCGCCGAACACCCAGGCCGGCGGCGCGATCCAGCTCTCCACCGCGCAGCTCTGCGCGATCTTCTCGGCGACCGTGACCGACTGGCACGACACCTCGACCATGATCCCCTATCTCGACGCCAACGGCACGCAGCAGTTCCAGCATTTCTATGACGACAACACCAACGGCACGCTGACGCCGGTCGCCTACACCAGCGGCCGCCTGCCGATCAAGGTGGTCTACCGTGCCGACGATGCCGGCACGAGCTACATCCTCACCAACTATCTCGCCAACCTCTGCCCGCTGCTCGATCCGACCGGCACCTACAACTACAAGAAGATATTCACCGGCGTCGGCATCGACGGCAGCACCATGGCGAACCTGCCCTCGAGCAAGTTCTCGCGCCTGCTCAACAACATCAAGGCGGTGAAGGCGTCCGACAACAGCGACCCCTATGATGTGGACGACGATCAGGAGCGGCCGGATCCGCGCTGGATCAGCGCCTCGGGCAGCAACCATGAAGCGCTGAAGATCGGAACGGATCCGCGCTTCGCCGGGCGGATCGGCTATCTCAGCGCCGAC
Source organism: Bradyrhizobium semiaridum (assembly GCF_020329505.1). Taxonomy (GTDB): domain Bacteria; phylum Pseudomonadota; class Alphaproteobacteria; order Rhizobiales; family Xanthobacteraceae; genus Bradyrhizobium; species Bradyrhizobium semiaridum. Next base: position 20,346 of record NZ_JAGKJJ010000001.1, on the reverse strand, counting down.
TTCACCCAGCCCTATGCGCAGACCGCGACCGAGGAGATCGCCGGCACCACGATCTCCGCTGCGGCTCCGCTGTCGGCCAGCATCCAGAACGAGGCGCTGCGCATCTTCGGCGTCTATCATCCGGGCCAGACCGACGTCACCGGGACCGCGCAGAACTTCGTCGCGCCGACCCCGGACAACGTCGCGCAGGCCTTCAGCGGCCTCGCGGCTCCGTCGCTCGGCGGCAGCTACAATGCCTGGAACATCTATGCGCAGCGTTATGCCGTCGGGACCGTGCTGGGCGGCGTCGACTACAGCAACCTGTCGGTGATCGGCATCCCGCTGGTGTCGACCAGCGACTATGCGCTCACCGGCGCAAGCTACGTCAACGTCTACAGCTGCTATGCCGATGCCAGCGGCACGCGGGTGCCGACCCTGAAGAACTGGCTGGCCTGGTTCTACGGCGGATCCGTCTCGGCGCTGCCGGCCTACAACCCGGCGACGTCGAATGCGAGCAATCCCGGCTACGATCCGAACGTCGCGCAGCTGATCCGCAACAACGGCTTCCACGAGCTCGACCCGACTTGGGCCACCAACGTTCTCGGCGTCTACCTGCGCACGAGCACCACGGGCGGCACGCAAGGCTCGATCGCGGCGTATAACCCGTCGGGTGCGCAGACCGACGGCTGCCAGGGCGTTAGCGGCGGCGCCAAATAAGCGCGCATGAGATCGTGAGCCGAGCTAATCGGCTCGGATCAAGACTACGGCGGCCGGCCTCGTTCGAGACCGGCCGTCTTTTTTCCGGCGCCATGATTTGGCGAGAGCGCCCGCGCCTCACCCTCGCGCGGCCGCCACAGGGGCCGCGCTCCGTCAAAATGGCGAAAACAACCCCATGCAAAGGAGCCGGCGACGGCCGGCGCTCAAGAAGCCGCTGTCCGCTCAAGAGAAGCCGCTTGACATGTCGGGCAACTCAGGGGTAATCTTCCAATATTCCGAAATCACGCAAACACCGCGCGGCACTCAGGCCGTCGGCGGCACCGCATTGCGGAGCTCAGTGCCGGCGCGCGTGGCACGGACCAGATCGAAGTAACGGCTGCCCGCGTCGCGGGCGACCGCCTTGCGATTGACCAGGTGCTGGATGCAGATCGCCGCGAGGTCGTGCGATCCATAGCAGTGATGGGCCACCAGCGCGAGGTGCTTGAGCGGCTCGGTGCCGATGCTGTCGGCCTGGGTGAAGTCACGCACATAGACGGCATCGGCCTCGATCAGCTGATGGAGCGCCGCGAACATGTCGGCGCCGACCATCGGCCAGATCATCCGCCGGTCGATCGAGGTCAGGGCGTGGGGAATGAATCCCTGGCTGCGCAGCTCCAGGTCGATCTCGCCGAACACCGGCTGCTTTTTGTACAGCGGCAGGAACGAGACCTCTGTCTGGATCGCGACGGCGTCTGCGAGGCGGCCGCGGCCGTTCTGGAAGATCGCGAGCTCGGAGCCCTGCACGTCGATCTTCAGGTACTCCATCGCGTCGATCTCGCCGATATCGTCGAGCCTGCGCGTGTCGATCTTGCTGTCGGCAACGACACGGCTCCAATCGAGGAAACCCGGAAAGTGCTTCAGCACGTTGCGGTCGGGCTCCAGCAGGCTCGTCATGCCCGGTGAAGCGCATTCACGCAGACGAGCCCGCTCGCCGTTGCCGACAACATAGGGAAGATAGGTCTCGAGCTCGCTCTTGCGGGCGTTCAACTCGGCCAATGCCGCACGTTGCGGCTCGAAGCCGAACAGGCGACACAGCCGCTTCTCGAGCATGGGCTTGTAGGGTGGATCCCCGCCGATCGGATTTGCGCCGATATCAACGACGGCGGTGAGACGTTGCGGCGCCAGCAACGTCCACAGCCGATCGTTTTCTGCCGATGGTGCGGGTGCCGCAACCGCGGTCGATTGGCCTAGTGTCACCACGGAAACCTACTGCTGCTGTTGCTTGCGCCGGCGCTCGTCGTCGCCGCTATCCGGCGCAGCTTCGTCGCCGCCACTGCCGCCGTAACCCAACACCTCGACGATGACGATGGAAGGCTGATCGTTGCTCTTGCTCTGCGTCGGCTGCCCGGCCTGCTGCGTAGCGGCGGTCGCGTTGTTGTTGACCGTGGCGAGCGCCGTGTTGGGCGGCTGCGTGAAGGCGAGCCCCGTCACCGTCCCGGTCGACTGGATGTTGAAGGCGTTGAGCACGACCAGCGCCACGAGCGTGATGTCGTTGCCGCGGATGCCCGCCGAGCCGAGATCGATGGTGCCGCGCGGCGCGACCAGGGTGACGTTGCTCTTGGTCGGATCCTGGCCCGGCAGCGTGACGAGGCCCGCGATGCCGGCGCCGGTCACCAGCCCTTGCGGATTGGTGTAGCAATAGCCACCCGTGGTGCAGATCTCGCTGATCGAGGGGCTGGAGACGTAGGTCTTCGGCCCCGAGCCGGCGTTGATGTCGCCATTGGCGACGAACAGGCCGATGTCGCCGCCCTGCTGGGTCATGATGCGACTCTGGTTGACCAGGATCGAGTCGTCGGTGAAGGCGCGGATGCTGCCGCCGGCCAGCGTCAGGATGCCCTCCTGGTTCGGCGCCAGCTTGTCGAGCGAGGTGTGCCCGACAGTGATGCCGCCGCCCGGCCCGATGATGTTGATGTCGCCGCCCATCTGGGTCTCGAGCACGGAGGCTGCGATGTTGAGCTTGCCGGTCGCGATCTTCGGCGCGGCCTTACCGTCGACGCTCAGACTGTTGTCGGTGTAGCCGAGGCCCGCCGGGAACAACGTGGAGATCGCGGTATAGGCGCGCGCATACTGCCCGAAGTAAGGGCTTGCCGAGTTCTTGTAGTCCTTGCCGACCTGGATCAAGAAATCGAGGAAGGCGCGGTTGACGAGGAGTTGCTGCCGCGCCGGCGACAGACCCTGGAAGGTGGCCCAGGCCTGATCGCGCGGCTGGCCGAGGATCGCGGCGATGTCGGTGAGGAAATCGATGCCGCCGGTGCCGGCGTGCGCCGGATTGACGTAGTGCGCAATCGCGGCCGCATAGTCAATGCCCGGCTTGACGCCGTACAGCAGGTCGATCTCGGCGCCCTGCGCCGGCAGATAGGGCTTGGCAGGCAGGAAGCCGAATGTGCTGCCGACCGCGCTACCGTTGCCGAGCGTGGCCACGCCGGAGGTTGTGCTCGTCCGCGGCGCCGGGTTGGCCGGTGACTCCGCAAACGGCCCAAGGTCGTGCCCAGACTGCAGCACGAAGGTGCCGGGACCATAGAGGGCATACGAGCCGCCGACCAGATCGTTGCCGGCGACGATGCTGGTGATGTCGGAGGCGTTGTTGTTCTGACCGACGAATATCGTACCCATAGTGATGTTGTTGCCGGCCTCGATCTGCGCCGGCTTGATCAGTGTGAGGCTGGTAAGGGCGATATCCTTGCCGGCCGCGATGATGACCGGATTGGCATCGTTCGCGTGCAGCGCGATGGTCAGGTTGGAAGGTGGCATCCCGAGCGGACTGATGTAGTTGTTCAATGAGGGCGCGCCGCCGACATATTGATCGATACCTCCACCTTCGGGCATCGTCAGGCCGCCACTGAAACCGATGGAGCCGGCGGCGATCACGGTAAAGGTCCCGGTATCGTCGCCGCTCTGGGTCGGATACGACATCAGATTGGCGTTTGCGCCGCCTCTGAAGGCAATGTCGCCGCTGAGCGCCACCAGATCGAGCGTAGCGGGCAGCATTCGCCCAATACTGTTGCTCTGCACGTTGCTGGTCGGGTTCTTGATCGCAAAGAGGCCGGCGCTCGATGCCGAAGAAGAAGCGGTCAAAGCCGACACATCGCCCGTAAGGCTGGTCAGGGAAACGCCGCTATCCGGACCATAGCTGGTGAACAGATTGCTCCAGATCGAACCGCTTCCACCGGGCAGAGACTCCACCGGTGTCTGCGCCGCGGCGCTGAGCGGCAATGATGCAGGATCGTAGACGTTGCCGAGCGTCACCGCGCCGCGCGCGGTCAGCGTGACGAAGCTGTCCTGCACCGCCAGCAGCAGCGGCAGCGCGTACGAGCCGGTGACGTTTCCAAGTAGATCAACCGTGATGCCCTTGGTCGGCTTCCCCTGGTTGAGCGGATTGCTCGTGGTCGCCTCGACCGCCCCGCCGACCCGGATCAGGCCGGTGCCGCGGCCGACCAGGAAATTGCTGCTCTGGAGATTGCCGCCGGCGGTCACGCTGAGATTGCCGCCGCCGTACCAGGTCGCCTTCGCCGGATCGGCCGCGCTGAAACCGCCGCCGACCGCCAGGGTCTCCGGCAGCGATGCGCCGACGTCGACAATATCGGCGCCCGCCGACAGCATGATGTTGCCGCCGCCGAGTGCGCCAAAACCCTGGAAGAAGGTCGCGTAGTTGATCCAGGCTGCGGTCTGGCAGGCGACCGAGCCGGCAGCCGCGCAGTCCGCGAACGGCGTCGCGCTGCCGTTCGACTTGCCGGAATGGATGTACCAGGCGCTCCACATCTGCCCGGTCGGACCGCCGACGATGCCGGTCTGGCTGCCGTCGGTATCGGTCGGCATCTCGATGCCGATGATCGAGCCGCCGGCCGTCACCGTTACCGCGCCGCCGCCGGTGGTCCAGACCGGAGCGCTGAGCAGGCCGTTCGGATTGTTCGTGTAGGCCGCCGGCAGCGTCGGCGCGTTGAAATCCGCCGGCGTGGCCGCGACGGCCCCGGCCGTGTAGACCGCGCCCGGCGCCACCTGGTCGAGCAGTTCGACATTGCCGGCAGCCGCGATGGTGATGGAGCCGGTGCCGGTGCGCACCAGGGTCGGGATGTTGATGACCGTCGGAAGCCCATTGATGGGCGTGGCCTGACTGTTCGCGTACGATGTATGCCCGTCGATAGTGACGTTGCCTGTGACTGTTGGGGAGAGCGACGACCTCGGGATCACGGCGTTGGGATCGACAGTTGGCGTGTTGTCCGGGCGGAAGGCAGCACCGGCGACGAAACTGTAGGAGAAAGAGCCCTTGCTTCCGCCAAGACCTGCCGTCATCAGCGGCGTCGCCGCGGTGGTGTTACCGACACCCACCGCCGGATTGTTGGCGATCTGGTTGGCCGGCGGCGCCGTTGACGGCGACGGGGGGGCTGGTGGCGTATACGTATCCTGAAACAGAGTCTGATATGCGAGTGGCGCAGACGGCGGCGTGACCGCGAAACACGGCGCGCAATACTGAGCGTCGATCCCGGCGGCGTTGGCAAGAGTGGGCGTCCGACCACCCAACGCCGTTGCCAAGTCTGCGGGACCGCCTAGACCGGTATTGTCTTGTATGTTCGCGTCGATGACACCGAAGAAGTAACTCTGCCATTGCGTGACGTAGTCGGTCGGGGCGCCAGGTTTTCCCGAGATATTGTAGTAGAGATAGGGGTTTGTCGCACTTGGGGCCGCCACGGGCGTCGGCGGAGCGATGAAAAGACCGCCTCTCCCAAGAAGAATGTTCGTTGCGTCAGCATAAGTGTAGTACCCGCCAAAGCCCGGCCCGACCACAGTGGAAGCTGCATTCGTGTTGCCCTGTACGATCTCGACCATGTAGGCGTGATACATGTTCACGTACTGAACGTAGAACTGGTTGTACTGATCGATAACCCGGGGGTCGCTACTCGTGATAGCGATCGGCGCCTGCAGATGGAATTGCAACGAATTGAATAAAGCGAGATTCTCGGGTGTGCCGTCGAGGCCAAAGAACGCCGCGTTCACCACCGGCGATTGGTCGACACCAATGCTGATGATTTGATCGATCGATGCGCTGTAATGCAGCACGTCGCCTTGGAACAAACTCTCGTAAAGGCTGTAGATTCCGGTGGGGTCCTGCCCAGTTTCGTTGGCATACGCCTCAGCCGCCGTGACACCCGGCGGCGGCTGATTGTTCGGCAGATAGAATCCGTCGCTGATGGTGGCATTGATCTGCACGTTGTTGAGCGCGCGCAGCAGCAGCGTGCCCGCCTCGCCGGCGGCGCTGGTGCGGTAGTAGAGCTTGGTGGTGCCGCCGACGGTGGCGCCGGAGCCGAAATTCCAGTTGCTGGCGACCGTGATGTTGCCGTTGTTGATGGTCGTGCTGGGATTGACGGGGTCGATCTCCGGCCGCAGATGCAGCATCGATGACGGCAGCGCCGTCGCGACTGCGCTGCCGACCTTGAGCTTTGCGCCAGCGAAGTTCGCCGTCACGGCCGCCGTGTCGAACGGCGTGTTGACGAAGCCCTGCAAGACGCTCTGGTAGAAATTGACATGCGGCATGTAGGCCCCGGTCGCCGGCTTGTCGGGGGTCGAGACCGGATAGAGGCCGTTGCTGTCGGCAAGGATGATCTGGCTCGGCTTGCCGCCCGTCAGCGTCGCATCGAAGAAGCCGGCCGGATCGATCACGCCGTCGAAGTGACGATCGAGCTGCGCCTGCTGGTCCGGCGTCAGCGCGTTGTAGGCGGCAACGGTGGTGACCGCGCCGCAACCGCCCGCGAGCAGCGTGCAGCCGTCGGTCGTGCTCCACACCGCATAGGCATTGAGCACAACGCCGGCGCCGCTGGCATTACCGGCCGCGTCGGCGTTGGTGATGACGGTGCCGCGGAAGCTGGCATTGACGTTGCCGCTGGTCAGGATCGGCGCGCGGAGGATCACCGAGCCGCCGGTGTTGTCGATATTGGTGCCCCCGGGACCACCGCTGACATTGAACACGGCGCCATCGACAACGTTGATCGCGCCTGAGGTCACCACGTTCTGGTAGCCATAGGTGGCGTTGAGCGTGCCATCAGGCGTGCCGGTGGTGCCGAGCGTGATGATGCCGCCCTTCTGCACCAGCGCCGACGTACCGTTGCCGTAGAGCGGATCGCCCGGATTGTAGGGCTTCCAGGACACATCGAGCACGGCGCTACCGTTGATCGTGACGCCGGTCCCGCCATAGAGCGCGATCTGGCCGCTGCCGCCGCTGGCATCGATGGTGCCATTCACGGTGACCTTGCCGGTGTCGGCGACCAGGAGAACCTGGTTGGAGGCCAGCGCGCCGTCGATGGTGATGTCGCCGGTCGCGCGCCGCACCGTGAAGCTGCCGGCGAAGGCGCCGAGCGGCAAGGTGCTGGACGGATCGATCGAGCCGGCTTGCAGCGTGAAATCGCCGCCCACGCTCTTGAACGCGGCGCGGCCGTCGAGCGTACCGTTGAGCACCGCATTGTTCGCGGCCAGGATCGACAGCGATCCGGCAAAGCCGTTGCCGGCCGCCGCGACGCTGACGCTGGCGCCGGGATTGATGACCACGTTGCCGGCAGTCGACATCAGCCGCACATTGCCGCCGGGCGCGTCCTGCACCAGATCGAGGATCTGGATGCGCGAGCCGGACGCGTCGATCACGGCCCCTGCCCCGAGCACGACGTCGCCGGCGAATGCCGCCAGGTTGACCGTACCTGACAGCGCGCGGATCGTCGCGTTGTCGCTGATCGACGCGGCGGTGACGGCGAGCGCGCCGCCGATATTGGAGGGATTGCTCACCGGCGCGGTACCGGCCCCGGTGACGAGGCCGACCTGGCCCCGCGTCGAGAGCGACTGCGATGCGCCACTGTTGACCATGATCACGGGTGCGGACAGCGTCATGTTCGCGGCGCCACCGCCGCCGCCGGAGAACGTCACGGTCGGCATGCTGGAGTAGCCGGTGCCGCCCTTGGTGAGCGTAATCCCGGTGACGACGCCGCCCGACGCCGTGGCGACCGCGGTGCTGGCGGACCCGCCACCGCCGCTGATGGTCACCGTCGGCGAGCCGAGATAGCCATCGCCGGGATTGGTCAGCGTGATGCCGGTCACGGCGGCAAGCCCCTGCGCGATGGCGCCGCTGCCGCCTCCGCCGGTGAACGAGAACGTCGGAATGCTGGTGTAGCCCGCGCCAGCATTGGTGACGGACACGCCGACGACGCCGAGCGAGGCGGTCAGCGTCGCCCCGGAGCCCGTGGCACTGGTGACATCGACCGAGGTGATCGGACCGGTGAAGCCGGAGCCGGCCGCGCTGATCTTGACGCCGGTGATCGCGCCGCTCGCGTCGACGATGGCGGTGCCGGTGAAGCCGGTGCCATCAGCATTGATGGTGACCGGATCGCCGTTGCTGTAGCCGGTGCCGCCCGCGCTCACCGCGATGCTGACGACACCGAGCGAGGCCGTGGCCTGCGCGCCGGACCCGCCGGTGCCGTTGACCGTAACGGTCGGAACGCTGGTGTAACCGCTGCCGCCGTTCACCAGCGTGACGCCGCTGACGTTGAAGAGCAGCGACGCCGCGCCGACCGGCCCGGAATCCAGGCTGCCATTGCCGCTGAACGCGATCGCCTGGCCGGCATTGAAGTTGACCTGGCTGAAGCCGCCGACGCTCTTGGTGCCGAGGTCTTCGGTGATCGTCGATGACGCATTCAGCGTCAGCGTACCGCCGGCCCCGGCGATGCCTGTACCAGCGACGCCATGGCTGTTGGCGAGATTGATATTGGTGGCATTTACCGAGGTATTGCCGCCCTGCCCGTACAGCCCGGCACTGTCGAAGGTCAGCGTGCCGATCGGATGCGCGGCATTGCCGATCTGGAGACCTGCGGCGTCGTAGAGATTGATCACGGAGCCGCTGCGCAGCCGCACCGACACGGCGTCATTGAAGTTCGCCAGCACGGTCGGGCTCAGCACCACGCCGGACGAGCCGCCTCCGATATTGATGACGGAGCCGGCGATATCATAGTTCCTGGCGTTCAAGATGGCGCTCGAGGCAAGCGTACCCTTGCCGCTGGTGTCGAGCGTCAGCACGTTGCCGCCGTCGAGGACCGCGCCGGCGCCGACCGAGAACGCGCCCCTCGCCGTGCCGCTCGGCGGCGTACCGGGACCGTTGTACTGCCCGGCCACGAAATTCCGCGTCACGTTCACGACGCTGCCGTTGGAGACGCGCAACAGTGCGCCGTCGCCGGTGACCCCGGCAGTGTATCCGGTGATGTTGCCGTTGTTCAGTATTGCAACCGGATTGATCCCGAAGACGATGTCGCGATCGGTGCCGGACGGCACCGATCCGACAGCGCGGATCACGCTGCCGTCATCGATCACCACGCCGCGGCCGCTGCCGCCGAGCGAGACCAGCAGCAGCTCCGGTCCGGTCAGCGGATGGTCCGCGTCGGTCTTCACTTCGAGGTCGAGCGCGGTGGCCGAAATCTGCTGCTTGCCGTCGACCACACTGGCCGTGCCGCCGATCAGCACCGAGGCGGCGCCGAGATTGGAGATCTGGTCGGGGTCGAGCACGAGATAGCCCGCAGGAGCGGACTGTCCGGAATTCAGATGCGAGATTAGGATCTGGCTGCCGCCGATCTGGACCTGGCCGCCGCCGCCGACCAGGCCCGGCGCGAGATCGCTGGTGCCCGGCCCAAACAAATTGGTGCCGGCGAGCCTGAGCGAGTTGACGGCGCCGAGCACCAGCACGCCGCCGTCGATTGGCAGCGGCGGCGGATTCTGGTTCGCGGCCGCCGCCTCCTTGCCGAAGAAGCTGGTCCCCGAGGTGATATCGATGCGCGAATATTGCGACCACACCGCCTGCGACTGCAGCTGGAATACCGCGGTCTGCGACGACCGCGCGCCGGTCAGCGAATTGCCGAGCGTGCCCAGCACATATTGCGAGCCGTCGGGGCTGGTCGTACTCTTCGCCGTGCCGGGATTGACATTGCTCGCCACCTGCACGACGCGGTACGCTTCGGGCAATGTCGCATACATGCCGGGCAGCAGCGTGTAGGTGCCGGCGGGAATGCCGCTGCCGGCGCCGATCGTCACGGTCTGGCCCGGTGCGATCCCATTGGGGAACGTCCCGTTGGCCGACGCACTCACGCCGGAGAAATTCGGCGCATAGGCGAAGTTGGGATCGTAGGCCGCAACCGGTGCCTGATAACTCGGGACCAACGCATAGACCTGCCGCCCGTCGGCAAAGGTCGGCGTGACGGCACCGGTCGCAGGGTCCTGCTGGTAGGTCGTCAGCACATTGCGGGTGCCGCCGGTACCCGCCACGAATTCGGTGGCATAGATGTCGCCGCCGCCGCTGAGGTCGAGCGTTGCTCCGGCGCTGGTGGTCACCTTGTTGCCGAACAGGCTGATCGACTTGGCCGGCGGCGCGGTGAGAACCGGCGGTATCACCTTGGTTGGGGTCGATCCGTTTGGGGCACCCTCGTACCAGGTAGCGCCATCGACCGTGTAGCCGTCTGGAATGACGAGGCCCGCCGCCGAGACCGAAGTCAGGCTGCCTGCATTCAGCGTCACGCTCTGGGTCGGCGTGAATGCCCCTGCGGTCAGGACGCTGCCGATACCGAGCAGCGCAGCGGTAATGTCGGTCGGGACATCGCTGCTGGTCCGCACGCCCAAGATAATACTGCCGAGCGGGGCCCAGAGCGTGCCGCCTTGCTCGATGCTCCGCGCGCTGAGCACCATGCTGCCGCCAGCCGAAAGCGGTGCGGTCGGCACACCGTTCTGTACGATGGTGATTGTGCTGGCGGCAGGAAGCGTGCCGGTCGACATCAAGAGGAAGTCGGTGTTGCTGACCGGATAGACTTCGGCTGCCTGCAGCGTCAGGTTACCTGGCGCAAGCAGCGCTCCGGCGAAGCTGGCCAGCCCACTGCCCCCGCTCGTGACAAAACCGAAGTCGTCCGGCAGCAGCCGAATGGCGGATGTGCTGGTAAAGATGGCGGCGGCAACGTTGTCGAGTGCAATCGTGCGCTGCAAATCGATCCATTGCGCCGAGATGTTCAATGTGCCGTCGGCGAGGACTGGAAGCCCAGCCCCGAAGCGCGGGTCGGCTCCAACAAGGCGAATGTAGCCGGCGCTCAGGTTCACGGTGGTGCCGCCGATGCCGGGAATACAATCAGCTCCGCAACCGGACGCAAAGGTCGCCGGATCGTTGAATTTGATGCCCGCGGGCATCAGCCCGCTACGCGCCGGCAGCAATACGAAGTTTCCGGCGTCCGCACGCAAGATCAACGCGCCGGGGATCGCCACGTCAACCGAACCGGCGAAAGCGACGGCGAGGTTGGCGTTCAGGGTGACGGAATCGAATCCACTGTTGCTGAGGGTATCGGCGCCGATGAACGCACCCGATACAGGAGACGCGCCGGCCGCAGGCAGGTTCGCCGCGACGCGGCCGCCCGGCTCGATCACGATTGCTTGGGGCAGGTTGTCGAACGAATTCAACGGCACAATGCTTGCGATCGCGCTCGGGACGGCCACATCGCCGATGGTCAGGGTGCCGCCGGTCGCGAGCGGCGCTCCCCCGGCTGCATCGACGCTGCCCGCAAAGTAGACGCTGGTACCAACGAGCTGCAGATTGCCGCCGTTGCTCCACGCCGCCTGCCCGACCGGGGTTGGCGTCAAACCGGACTGCCGCACCTGGATCAGGTTGCTGTCCGCCGTGACGGCCGCGCCCTGCAGATCGAACTGCGCGCCGGGCTGCGCCACGACGGTGCGGCCGCCGAGCGTGATGGTGCCGCCGCCGAGCACCGAGCCGGTGGAGAAACCGACGACCGTCGGATCGGGCACGAACGTACCGCTGACATCAAGGAGCGCATTGGAGCCGATCGAGACGGTATTGCCGAACAGGTTGATGACGCCCGCCGGCGCGACGACGCTGCCGAGCAGGGTGACGTCGCCCAGCACGCGCGTGACATTGGTGTCCCCAACCGTGACGGCGTTCCCGGCGACCAGCGTGACGGTGGCTTGCGGATCGGTCACGATGGCCGCACCACGGTCGATGAGTACGCTGGTGCCGTCCAGCATCAGGCTGACCGGCTTGCGCAGGCCGTCGGGCAGTAATGCTGTGCTGGCGAAGTCGCGCACCGCGGCGCCGGTCGGAATCTGGCCGGCCCCAACGTTGGTCAGTACCGCGGTCGGCTGCTGCAGCACCAGCTGCGTGCCGGCGGTGACTGTGGTGCCGCCATAAATGTCGTTCAGGGCGTATTTCGAGAATCCGCCGCTGGTGAACAACGATGCCGGCAGAACCAGCTGGCCGGCCTTCGCGTCCGACACGGCGAGGCCCGTGGGCGCTCCGCCAATTTGAGCTGTGATCGCGTCCGCCTTGGCGGTCGGGACATAGGAAACGACATCCGCCGCGGCGCCATCGATCACGATCGTCGGCGCTTGCAGCGTCAGCGTGCCGCCGCCGTCAAAGCTTCCCGCATAGATCGTTCCGCCCAGCAGCACATTGGCCTGATCGGGATGGTTGGTCCCCGTCGGAATGACGTTGTAGACGACTCTCACGCTGCCGGCATCAACCTGCCTGATCGTCCATCGATTGCCCTGAGCATCCGGCATGTAGGTCTGCAGCGCGAGGCTGCCGCCCTTGCCGACCGGCAGGCCGTCGGAGCCGGTCTTCAACTTGCCGGTCGTATCGACATAGCCGCCGCCGGACACGTCGACCACGCTGCCCGGCGACAGCACGATGCTCTGGGTGGCGTCGACAAAGCTCCCGTCGCCGCTGTCCGACGCCGCGCCGGCGGCGAGCGTCGAGATGCTCACGCTGCCCCCGTTGACGAAGGCCTGGCCCTCGAGCCGATCCGGCAACAGGCCGGTGTCGTTGACCCAGCGGCCGCGCACGTCGAGCACGGCGTTCGACCCGATCACCACGGCGGGCGTCGACGGCCGCTGCGGCGTGCCGCTGGCATAGGTGAATCCGGTCAGGCTGATCCTGCCGGCAGGCGCGCTGAGCGTGCCGTCGATGGTGCCGACCCCATCCAGCGTGATGCTGCCGCCGGGGCGCACCGACAGGGTGGCATTGCTTGCCATGTCGAGCTGAAGTGCGCCCTTGATGGAGACGGCACCGAGCGATGCGTTCGAGAGCACGTCGGTGAAGATCGGGAACACGCCGTTCGAAAGCACCGGCGTCCAGGTGGACGCATTGGCGAAGCTCAAACCGGCAAGACCATACGGATCGGACCCGACATCCGCCTGCGGCAGCAGCACCACCTTGTTCTGGTTGGCCGTGTTGGGCGACGGACTCGTGAAGTTGATGTTCAGCGACGCGCCGGAAGGCATCTTGTCGGCGGCGGCGAGATTCGACGATCCCGCCAGCGCGCGCTGGCGTTCGCCGGTCACCAGATTGCCGATGATGTCGGAGATGATCGGATTGACGGCCGATACGGTCACGCTGCCGGCATTGGCGCCGGCGACGTAGCCCGGCTCGAAACGGCCGCCGCCGCGCCTCAGCGGGTTGACGTAAACTTCGGTCAGGCGGTCGTCGACGACGCCGTTGATCTTGTGCAGGACGGTGAAGCCGCCGCCGACGCTGACATAGGCGATGTTGGGGTTGGCGCTGCCGATGTCGTAGCTGCGCCCGTCGGCACCGACCAGGCGCGAGGTGGTGATGACGCCTCCGGTGTACTGGACATAACCGGCGGAGACGTCGATCACCGCGCCGGGCTGCTGCACCACGTTGAGGCCCGATGTCGTGAGGCTGCCGCCGGCGGTCAGGAGCTGGTCGATGCTCTGGGGGATCAGCCCGGTGTAGCCGCTGACATTAAGGATCGGCGAACCGACCCGCGCATCGATGGTGACGGTCTTGCCGACCAGGCTCTTGGAGAGCGGGTTGTCGGCGACCTCGGCCGTCGTGACGAGGATGCTGATCTCGTTGATCGACATCGGCAGCGTCACGCCGGCGATGCCGGACAGATCGATGGTGCTGCCCTTCTCGAGCAGAACCGTGCCGGTGTCGCCGGCGGCGATCGTCAGCGCGGCGCTCGGCGCCTTGATCAGCGCGCCATCGCCGCCGGCGCCGCTGCCCTGCACGTCGACGCTCCCCCGCGCCCGGATATTGATCGTCGGTTGCAGCACGGCGTTGAAGTACGCCGCCGCGCTGTTGGCACCGTTGACCGTCACCGTCGAGTTGGCCGTTGCGGTCGGCAGCGTGCCGCTGGTCTCGTCCGGCAGAACCGCGGTGAGGCTCGCCGCCCCCAGCACGATGTTGCCGTCGGCGCCGACTGCGCAGGTGCCTTGCGGACACTGCGTGTTGAGGCTGATCGATCCGGTCCGGGTGGTGCTGGTGGTGGCGACGATGCCGCCGAGCTGGTTGATCCCGCCGCCGGCGAGCGTCACGGCGCCGTCATTCGCGACAAGCAGGCCGCCAGCCTCGTTGCTCACGAGGCCGCCGCCGGCCACCACCTGGATCGCGGTCTTGGTCCCGACATAATTCGACAGCGGCGTGACCAGATAGACAGAGCTGTCCGAGGCGAGGATGATCTGCCCGTTCTGGGTTGTAATGCTGCCGGCATTGCTGACGCCGCCGTCGGCAAGCAGCGCCACGTAACCTCCGTCGCCGGTCGAGGTGATCTTGCTGCTGGTATCGATGATGGCGCCAGGCTGAACGACGACCTTGCCTTTGTTGCCCTGGTTGAAGATCGCCGCGCCCGAACCGCTGACGCCAGCCGCTGTCGGCACGTCGCTGAGCAGCGAGAACAACCCGCTCTGGACGAAGCCCTGATAGTTGTTGGCGCTGAGTTTCGACGACAGATCCAGCGTCGAGGCGATCAGGGTGTGGACGTTGATCTGGCTAGTGCCGCCGAAGATGATGCCGCTCTGGTTGATGACGTAGACCGCGCCGTCGGCCTTGATCGCGCCCAGGATCTGGCTCGGCGCCATGTTCGCCGTGACCCGGTTGAGCGCCGCCCAGCTTGCGTTGCCTTGCTGGTTGAAATTGACCGTGGTGTCCTTGCCGACGCTGAACGATTGCCAGTTCAGCACGGCCTGCGACTGCGTTTGGTCGATATTGACCGTGGTGCGGCCGCCGCTCGTGGTCTGGGTCGGTGTATTGGCGCCGACCCACGTGGTCACCGGATTGGCGATGCCGGGCGCTTTCAGGCCGCTGTCGGGCACCAGACCGCCGGCATTGAGGCCGTTGGGAACCGAGCTCGGCGTGCTCGCTGCGATGCCGCGCGCCGCGCTCTGCGCCGCCCGCAGCGCCTGGATCGCCTGCGCCGCTCGCGTCATCGACGTCTGCGTGTTCTGCGCCGCCTGTTGCGCCTGCTGTGCCGCGGACTGCGCCGCAGTCATCGCCGCCTGCGTCGCCGCGGTATTCCCGCCGCCCCAAGTGCCGAACGGACGGGCGTCAGCCGACGAGCTCATCGCCATCGCGATCGAACTTACACCTG
The DNA here is from genome assembly GCF_020329505.1 of Bradyrhizobium semiaridum. GTDB lineage: Bacteria > Pseudomonadota > Alphaproteobacteria > Rhizobiales > Xanthobacteraceae > Bradyrhizobium > Bradyrhizobium semiaridum. The sequence goes on along the minus strand of NZ_JAGKJJ010000001.1, from coordinate 5,209 downwards.
CAAGCAACAGGGCGCGGCGCGACGTCGAACGAGAGCCGGGAAGCGATTGCATGCGAGGCCTTCCAATGCACCAGGTGATGCCAAACGAACATGACACGACGATGCACCGGCCAGGCTGAAACCAGTCTGGATCGGCGCCGACAGGTCAACGAAAGGCGCACGGCATCGCCGCGCGATCGCCTGTTACAGGCGGGCACGCCCGACAATCCGGGACACCTCTCCTACTAAGACTGTTTGAGGCGGGCTGACGCGCAGCGATCGCGCAAAAAAAATTTAAGCTGCACCTAAGATTTCGGACGCCGTCGGCGGCGTCAGCATAATTGGTTGAAGGACAACGAGATTTCAGTCGGGTGTGACGACCTTGAGCCGCGGGATGCGGCGTTCGGCGGATTTGGTGGGCTTTGTTGGCTTCGCGCCGCCGCCGAACATCGCAAGATCGACCGATCGTTCGCCCTGGGTCAGGACCAGCCGGCGCGGCTCGATGCGCTCGACCTTCCAGCCGTCGACATCGTCGCCCGTGCGCACGCGCACCACCTTGTCGCTCGTGCCCGCGGTGCGGATCGCCGCGCGTCCGCCGCCATTCTCGCTGACGATACCGAGCACCACAACACTCGGCGGCGGCGCAGGTGGTGGTGGCGGTTCCTGCCGTGCCACCGGCGCGACCGGCTTCGGCGGCGGACGCCGCGTCGGCGAGAACAGCGGCTTGTCCTTGGTCGCACTCAACTGCTGCAACGGCTGCAGCTCCACCGGATTGTTGGCGAGGGCGTCGTCGCGTTCCGATGTCTCCGCGGCGCGCGCCAACGGAACACAGAGACAAAGCGCAACGACCATCAGCACTTGCAACGCGATCGACATGCGATCCCAGCCCAGGTGTCTCTTGCATCGATTTGCACCAGCGTCGACCGATCGTCATCGGCGCGTGCGACGATCAACCTGTGCCGGGTGCGCGCGCGTTGCAAGCCCGCTGATGATGCGTGATGCAAAAATACCGCGCAGCGCAACGTGTATGCGTCAACTCTGTGAAGACGAATCACAACCACACATTGTCGCCATGCGCCACGCCGCGGCTGCTGTTACGACGACGTCATCGAAGCCGCACACAGTCCGCGCGCTGCGGCATACGGCATCCTTGGCGGCTCCGCAGCCTGAATCGATCCCGAAGACCACCGAGACGAAACACATCGATATCGACGACGTGGCGTCATGCGTTCGAGTTGCATCCCTGCCGGCCTCGTGCCGCTGTTGCGCGGCGCCCTGTTCCTGGTTCTGGATTGCATCTTGGCGTGCAGCACAGGATCCGGTCAGGCGCTGGCCGCGTGCGAGCTGCGTTCACGCGGCGGTGCAATTGCACGTGTGGTGCAGATCCAGCTCGACAACGTCCACCTGCGCCGCGACAGTCCCGACGTTCCGTCCGATCTCGAGCTGATGCCGCATCTGCGCGAGTTCCTCATGCGCGACGGGATCATCGGCAGCAATCATCAGATCTCGCCCTTGGCGCAGACGGCGACTGACGCCCTCACCGTCCTGACCGGCCTGTTTGGCGACCGCATGGGCGTGCCAATCGACGGCAACGCCACGTTCCGCAGCGATGGCAGTGTCGGTTTCGCCAGCGCGTTCGCGTACTGGACCGCCATCAGTGCCGACGGCAAGCCGTTGATGCTGGCCGACACCGGCCGGATCGTCCCGGCCCCCTGGGTGCCGTTCACCGTCGCGGGCTGCGATGTCGGGGCCTACGCAATGACGGGCCTGACGCTGCAGCATGGCCTGGATGTCGCAAGCACCCTCGGCGCCTCCGAGGCGCGCAGCGCGGCCAGCGATCCGCTGAAGGCGCGCGCCGATTGGTTTGGCGCCGCCATCCATTGCGCGCGCGGCAGCACGCTGTGCAGCAACGCCAATGCGCGCCCCGACCTGTTGCCGGACGAGCCCGGCGGTTATGCCGGCTACAATGCACTGTTCGGCAATCGCAATATCCAACCGGCGATCTCGCCGGCTGGGCCGCTGAAGGACCTCGGCGGCCGCATCATCGCCGATGACACCGGACGCCCCGGCTTTCCCGGTGCCGCGGCGACGACGGCAAGCCAGTCGCTGGGCTACGCGGCGGCGATGCTGGAAGCCGGCGTCCCCGTGGTCTATGTCGGGATCGGCAACGCGCATCTTCCAGCCACTGCGGCCGCACGCCGCCGCGCATACGGCCCCGGCGAGCGCGACCATGTCGCGCGGCTCGCCGCCGACGACGCGGCGTTCAAGGTTTTCATCGACCGGCTCGCCGCGAGCGGGATCACCACGCGTAACACGCTGTTCATTGTCGTGCCCACGGGCGCCGACCGCTTTGTCGGGGGCCAGCCGAACCCGGCCGCGTGCGACGGGCTTGCGGTGCCCTGCAGCTACGGGCCCGCCGGCGCGATCGACGTCGCCATCGATCGGCTGCTCGCAACCGAACGCCGCAACGTCACCGCGTTCGACGTGCAATCCGGCAACGCGCCGCCCTTCTACATCCAGGGCAATCCGCAGCCGACCGATCCGCTGACCCGCATCCTGGCGCAGGACATCGGCAAGCTCACCGCCCTCAACCCCGTGACCGGCAAAACCGACCGTCTGACATCGATGCTCGCGGACCGCGCACAGATGCAGCTGATGCATCTGGTCACGGCCAGCCCCGCACGCACTCCACATATCATCATGTTTGCCGATCCCGATTATCTCAATCGGACAACGGCGAGCCGGGCCGACTGCGCCGCGCCACCGGCATGCATCGCGATCAATCGCGACGTGACATGGATGCGCGGCGACATCCGGCAGAGCCTCGGCGGCAGCTGGTTCGGCATGGTTGGCCCGGGCGTTCGCCGCCGCGGCGAGACGGCCGACATCGTTTCCAATCACGCGGACCTGCGCCCTACCTTGCTGGCGCTGCTGGGGCTGACCGACCGCTACGTCCATGACGGCGCCGTGCTGGTGGACGCGCTTGAGCCCGCGGCATTGCCGGCCGCAATCGCGGGCGACCCCGATACCTATGCCGCGCTGACGCGCGCCGCCAAGACGCTCAACGACCCGCTCGGTCAGCTCGCCCGCAACAGCCTTGCCCTCGCGACGCAAGCCATCAGGGGCGACGACGGCGGCTATCAACGCTATCTCGACACCATCGGCACGATCACCGCACGGAGAAACGCGCTGGCGCGCGAGATCAACGCGCAGCTCAACGGCGCGGCGTTCGCGCGCCGGCCGATCAGCGCGGCCTATGCCCACGCCTTGATCGGCCGCGCCCAGGCGCTGGTCCGCGAGGTCGAGAATCTGGCCGGCAGCAGCCTTGCGCCCGCCGATCGTCGCTGGAAGGCCGCGAACGATGCGCGGTGACAGCGGAGCTGGCGGCGGCGCGTGCCCGCGATGCGAAGGGAGAACAGTCGTGCAGCGTCCCGAACATCACAATTTCCCGCGCACCGTAAGGCTCGGCACCGCGGCCGGTGCATGGCTTGTCCTCGGCAGCCTGCTTGGCGGGTGCATGATGGACAAGGGCATCGACCTGCCCGGCCGCGACCAGGTCACCGATCCGATCCGTGATGCGGATCTGCGCGCGCGCTGGACCGGACCGGTCGGCGGCACGTCCGGTGCAACGGCATCTGCCCGCGCAGCGCAGCCCATGGTGTTTCCCGGCGTCGACCAGGCTCCACTTCCGGAACCGGCGTCGCGCACCGCCGGCTCGGGCGCAATGACGCGTCTGGCGACCGCCGTGGACGGCGATGTGGCCGGTGAAGACGGCGTCGAATTGAATTTCGACAACGCCGACCTGCCGACCGTGGTGAAATCCGTGCTCGGCGACGGGCTCGGACTGAACTACGTGATCGATCCGCGCGTCCAGGGCACGATCACCTTGGCCTCGGCGCAGCGGATCTCGCGCAAGGACGTGTTGCCGATCTTCGAAAACGTGCTGCGGATATTGAATGCGGCGGTTCTGCGCGAGGACAATCTGGTCCGCATCGTGCCGCTGCCGGAAGCCGCAGGCGCCGGTGCCTCGGCCATCGGTGCTGGGCAGCCCGGCTACGGCGTGTCGATCGTTCCGCTGCGCTACGTGTCCGCCGCGGCGATCGCCAAGACGGCGGAGAACTTCTTGTCGCGGCCCGGCGCCGTGCGCGTCGACCAGGCCCGCAACGTGCTGCTGATCCAGGGCACCGCTTCGGAGCGTCAGGCCGCGCTGGGCGTCATCGGCACGCTCGACGTCGAGTGGCTGCGCAACCAGTCGGTCGCGCTCTATCCGCTGAAATCGACCGCGCCGGAGACCATGATCCGCGAACTCGAGAAGGTGTTCGATACCGCCGAGGGCGGACAGGGACAGGGCGTGATCAAGTTTCAGCCCGTGTCGCGGATGAACGCGGTGCTGGCGGTGAGCAAGAACAGCAAGGTGCTGGAGCGCGCCACCCAATGGGTGCGGCGGCTGGACCGCTCCGATCCGACCGGAACGACGGTGCGGGTCTACAGCCTGCGCTTCGGCAACGCCCGCAGCATCGCCCGGATCCTCAACGAGATGTTCGTCGGCCGCTCCTCGCAGTCGGCGCAGGATAACCAGACCGGCCCGACCGCGCCCGGACAAACCGGGGCGACGTCGCGACTCGACTCGCTCGGCAGCGGCACCCTCACCAGCAGCAGTGGCAGCAACAACAACGCTTCGGGCACGACCACCCAGGGCGGCACCGACAACTCAGGCAATGCCAGTAGCGGCAAGACCCAGGTCGGATTTGCCGACCGCAAGGACGACGACCAAGACACCGCAAGCGCGGGCGGAACCAGTCTGGGGAGCCTTCCGCGCGGCGTCTTCCAGAATGTCCGCATCACCGCCGACAAGTCGACCAATTCGGTGATGGTCTACTCCAACCAGGAAGACTATCTCGTGATCGAGCGCGCGCTGGAACAGCTCGACCGCCCGCGGCTGCAGGTCGCCGTCGACGCCATGGTCGCCGAGGTCACGCTGACGGATCAGTTGCAGTATGGCGTGCAGGCCTATCTGACCAGCGCCAATGCCGGCGCCGGCCAGGATAAGGGATCGGTCGGCCTGTTCAGCGCCGCGCAGTCGACGGCGCAGACCGCCCTGCTCGCGCGCGTGCTGCCCGGCTTCAACCTGCTGCTCGGCGCCGAGGCCAATCCCAAGCTGGTGCTGAACGCGCTCTCCACCCTGACCAGCGTCAAGGTGCTCTCGGCTCCGTCGCTCGTGGTCGCCGAC